>NZ_JACCDB010000001.1 GCF_013432195.1 Tepidicella baoligensis
TGCTGGGCGCACAACAAAAAAACCGCGCCGAAACGCGGTTTTCTGACCCTGAGAAAGGAAATCAGTTGGGGCGTGTGCCGACCACTTCGATTTCCACCCGACGGTTTTTGGCGCGGCCTTCACGGGTGCTGTTGTCAGCCACCGGCTGAGACTCACCCTTGCCTTCGGTGTAAATGCGGTTGGCGTCGATGCCCTTGCTCACCAGATAAGCCTTGACGGCTTCAGCACGGCGCTCGGACAGGCGCTGGTTATAGGCCTCGGGACCGGTCGAATCGGTGTGGCCAACGGCAATGATCACTTCCAAATTGATGCCCTGGATCTTCTCGACCAGGTCGTCCAGGCGGGCACGGCCATCAGGCCTGAGGACGGCGCGGTCAAAATCGAAGAAGGTATCGGCGGCGTAAGTCACCTTGGCAGCGGCGGCGACGGGCTCCGGTGCGGGGGCCGGAGCAGGTGCCGGTGCCGGTGCGGGAGCAGGTGCGGGGGCCGGAGCAGGTGCCGGTGCGGGAGCAGGTGCCGGAGCCGGCTGGGGCACGATGGCGCCGTCACAGCCTTGGGCAGCGGTGGCCGGCGTCCAGCTGGCACTGCGCCAGCACAGTTCATTGGTACCGTTTTTCCACACGGTACCGTCGGCGGCACGCCAGTTATCGATGGTCTGGGCACCTGCAGCGGAGGCCAGAGCAGCCGTGGCAAACAGAGCCGCAATCTTGTTCATGTTTTTCATCGGAATCCTCATTGATTGGGTTGAAATAACAGAGAATCAACCGAAGCGTGGTCGCCTCTCCCGAATGGTTTCATTGTGCCATATTTGTTTACACAAGGCACCCTGAACCTTTCAGGCATGTAACGGCTAGCAACGCGCACCTGTATTTGTTGCAATGTAGCAACAGGCGGCGCGGCCTCCACCCCATACATGCGCCCCACATTCCAGCGCTACACAGACACATAAAATGGCGGATTGTTCCCGAATCACGCCGTCGCCCGTATGACTTCATTTGCCAAGGAAACCCTGCCCATCAGCCTCGAAGAGGAGATGCGCCGCAGCTACCTCGATTACGCCATGAGCGTGATCGTGGGCCGGGCCCTGCCCGACGCGCGTGACGGCCTCAAGCCTGTGCACCGCCGCGTGCTGTATGCGATGCACGAGCTCAACAACGACTGGAACCGGCCTTACAAAAAGTCGGCGCGTATCGTCGGTGACGTGATCGGTAAATACCATCCGCACGGCGATTCGGCGGTCTACGACACCATCGTGCGCATGGCACAGGACTTTTCCCTGCGCCACATGCTGGTGGACGGCCAGGGCAATTTTGGCTCGGTGGACGGTGACAACGCCGCGGCCATGCGTTACACCGAAATCCGCCTGTCCAAGATCGCCCACGAGATGCTGGCCGACATCGACAAGGAAACGGTGGACTTCGGGCCCAACTACGACGGCAGCGAAAAGGAACCGCTGGTCCTGCCCACGCGCCTACCCAACCTGCTGGTCAACGGCTCGGCCGGTATTGCGGTGGGCATGGCCACCAACATCCCGCCGCACAACCTCAACGAGGTGGTGGATGCCTGTCTGCACCTGCTCAAGCACCCGGATGCCTCCATCGACGACCTGATGGAGATCATCCCCGCGCCTGACTTCCCCACGGCAGGCATCATCTACGGCATCAACGGCGTCAAGGACGGCTATCGCACCGGCCGTGGCCGCGTGGTCATGCGCGCCAAGTGCCACTTCGAGGACATCGACAAAGGCCAGCGTCAGGCCATCATCGTGGACGAGATCCCCTACCAGGTCAACAAGAAGTCCCTGCTGGAGCGCATTGCCGAGCTGGTGCACGAGAAGAAGCTCGAAGGCATCAGCCACATCCAGGACGAGAGCGACAAGTCCGGCATGCGCGTGGTGATCGAGCTCAAGCGCGGCGAAGTGCCCGAGGTGGTGCTGAACAACCTCTACAAGCAGACGCAGCTTCAGGACACCTTCGGCATCAACATGGTGGCGTTGGTGGATGGCCAGCCCAAGCTGTGCAATCTGAAGGACCTGATCGACATCTTCCTGCAGCACCGCCGCGAGGTGGTGACCCGCCGCACGGTGTTCCAGCTGCGCAAGGCGCGCGACCGTGGTCATGTGCTGGAAGGTCTGGCCGTGGCGCTGGCCAACATCGACGAGTTCATCCGCATCATCCGCGAATCCCCCACCCCGCCGGTGGCCAAGGCCGAACTGATGACGCGCAGTTGGGACAGCCAGCTGGTGCGTGAGATGCTGACCCGCGCCAAGGCCGACGGCAGCGTCGTGAATGCCGACGACTACCGCCCCGAAGGTCTGGAGCGCGAGTTCGGCATGCAGGGCGATGGCCTGTACCGCCTGAGCGACACCCAGGCCCAGGAAATCCTGCAAATGCGCCTGCAGCGCCTGACCGGCCTGGAGCAGGACAAGATCGTGGCCGAGTACAAAGAGGTGATGGCCGAGATCGACGATCTGCTCGACATCCTGGCCAAACCGGAGCGCGTGTCCACCATCATTGGCGACGAGCTGGTCGCCATCAAGACCGAATTCGGCCAGACCAAGCTGGGCGCGCGCCGCAGCCTGATCGAGCACAGCGCACAGGACCTGTCCACCGAAGACCTGATCACCCCCACCGACATGGTGGTGACGCTGAGCCACAGCGGCTACATCAAGAGCCAGCCTTTGAGCGAATACCGTGCGCAAAAGCGCGGCGGACGCGGCAAGCAAGCCACCGCCACCAAGGAAGACGACTGGATCGACCAGCTTTTCATCGCCAACACGCACGACTGGATCCTGTGTTTCAGCAACCGGGGCCGCCTGTACTGGCTCAAGGTGTGGGAGGTGCCGTCCGGCTCGCGCGGTTCACGTGGGCGCCCCATCGTCAACATGTTCCCGCTGCAAGAAGGCGAGAAGATCAACGTGGTGTTGCCGCTCACTGGCCAATTCCGCAGCTTCCCCGCAGACCATTACGTCTTCATGGCCACCAGCATGGGCACGGTCAAGAAGACCCCGCTGGACCAGTTCAGCAACCCGCGCAAGGCCGGCATCATTGCCGTGGACCTGGACGAGGGTGACTACCTCATCGGCGCCGCACTCACCGACGGCCAGCACGACGTGATGTTGTTCAGCGACGGCGGCAAGGCCGTGCGCTTCGACGAGAATGACGTGCGCCCCATGGGCCGCAACGCACGCGGCGTCAAGGGCATGACACTGGAAGAAGGCCAAAGCGTGATCGCTATGCTGGTGGCCGAAGATGAAACCCAAAGCGTGCTCACCGCCACCGAGAACGGTTATGGCAAGCGCACCCCCATCGTGGAATACACCCGCCACGGCCGCGGCACCAAGGGCATGATCGCCATCCAGCAGAGCGAGCGCAACGGCAAGGTGGTGGCCGCCACGCTTGTGCACGCCGACGACGAGATCATGCTCATCACTGACACCGGCGTGCTGGTGCGCACCCGGGTGAGCGAAATCCGTGAACTCGGCCGAGCCACGCAAGGTGTGACACTGATCAGCCTCGACGAAGGCGCCAAGCTCAGCGGCCTGCAGCGCATCGTGGAAAACGATGCCAACGCCGAGACCGAGACCGAGGCCGGCTCTGAAAAAACCGACACCGAATGACCCGATGAGCCGCCCCTACAACTTCTCCGCCGGCCCGGCGGTCATGCCCGAAGCCGTGTTGCGACAAGCCGCCGCCGAAATGCTGGACTGGCATGGCAGCGGCATGAGCGTGATGGAAATGAGCCACCGCGGCCAGGAGTTCATCGCCATCTGTGAGCAGGCCGAAGCCGACCTGCGTGAATTGCTGGCTGTGCCCTCCCATTTCAAGGTGCTGTTCATGCAGGGCGGCGGCCTGGCCGAAAACGCCATCGTGCCGATGAACCTGGCCAGCCTGAAGCCGGGCAGGATGATGGACTTCATCGTGACCGGCGGCTGGAGTCAGAAATCCGCCCAGGAAGCCCGCAAATACGGAGATGCCCATGTGGCGGCCACTGGGGCAGAAGGCGGCTTCACCACCATCCCCCCTGCCTCCAGTTGGCAGCTGCGCGACGATGCCAGCTACATCCACCTCTGCAGCAACGAAACCATCCATGGTGTGGAATTCCATGAACTGCCCAACCTTCAGGCCCTGGGGTGCGACGCGCCACTGGTGATCGACTTTTCGTCGCATGTGCTGTCGCGCCCGGTGGACTGGTCGCGGGTCGGGTTGGCTTTCGGCGGCGCCCAAAAGAACATTGGGCCGGCGGGTGTGACCCTGGTCGTGGTGCGTGAGGACCTGCTGGGCCATGCCCTGCCGATCTGCCCCAGCGCATTCAATTACCAGACGGTGGCGGACAACCGCTCCATGTACAACACCCCTCCCACCTATGGCATCTACATGGCGGGCTTGACGTTTCAATGGCTCAAGGCCCAGCGGGAGGGCGAGCTCACCGGTGTGGCGGCCATGGAAGTCCGCAACATCGCCAAAGCCCGGCTGCTGTATGACTTCATCGACCGTTCGCAGCTCTACGTCAATCCGGTGGACCCTGCCTGCCGCTCGCGCATGAACATCCCGTTCCACCTGCGCGATGCCTCTCGCAACGACGCCTTCCTCGCCGAAGCCCGGGCCCGCGGCCTCCTGCAGCTCAAAGGTCACAAATCCGTCGGCGGCATGCGCGCCAGCCTCTACAACGCCATGCCCATCGAGGGGGTGCAGGCCCTGGTGGACTTCATGCGCGACTTCGAACAAACCCGGGCTTGACCACCAGCGGAGACTTTCTCGAAATGACCGCCCCCCAATCGGCTCCAGGACCGGTGCAGAGCGAAGCGCTGGCCGCCTTGCGTGTGCAGATCGACACCATCGACCAACAACTGCTGCGCCTGCTGAACCAACGCGCCCGCGTGGCCGAACAGGTCGGCGAGATCAAGCGGGCCGAAGGTTCGCCTTTTTTCCGGCCGGACCGCGTGGCCCAGGTCATCGAAAAAATCCAGAATGCCAACCAGGGGCCGCTGCTGAACCAGCATGTGGCGGCCATCTGGCGCGAGATCATGTCGGCCTGCCTGGCGCTGGAAGCGCCGCAACGCGTGGCGGTGCTCGGACCGGAGGGCACCTTCACCGAGCAGGCTGCCATCGAGTACTTTGGCAGCGCGGCCAACCTCATTTATTGCAGCAGCTTCGACGAGGTGTTCCACGCCACGGCGGCAGGCACCGCCCAGTTTGGCGTGGTCGGCATCGAGAACTCCACCGAAGGCGCCGTGGCGCGCACACTGGACCTGTTCCTGCGCTCACCGGTGCATGTGGTGGGAGAAGTCAGCCTGCTGGTGCGTCACAACCTGCTGCGACAAGAAAACGCGCTCGACGGCATCGAAGTGGTGCTGGCTCACCCTCAGGCGCTGGCCCAGTGCCAGGGTTGGCTGTCCACCCATCTGCCGAATGCCGAGCGTCGCGCCGTCTCCAGCAACGCCGAAGGCGCGCGGCTGGCAACCGAAAACCCCGCCTGGGCAGCGATTGCCAGCGAACGCGCCGCTGCCCAGTTCGGGCTGCACATCGTCTCGCACGCCATTCAGGACGAGGCCTACAACCGCACGCGGTTTGCCATCATCTGCCTGCCACAGACGATGGCCATGCCACCGGCCAGCGGCAAGGATTGCACCAGCCTGGTGGTGTCGGTCCCCAACCGACCTGGCGCCGTGCATGATCTGCTGGTGCCGCTGAAGAACAACGGTGTGTCGATGACGCGCTTCGAGTCCCGGCCCGCCAAATCCGGCCAGTGGGAGTATTACTTCTACATCGACATCGCGGGCCACCCGACGCAGCCCCATGTGGCGGCCGCTTTGCAGGAATTGCAGGGACTGTGCGCATACTACAAGGTCCTGGGGGCCTACCCGGTGTCGGACTGAGCCGTGGTCAACTTCGAACAGCTCGGACTGATCGGCTGCGGCCTCATGGGCGGCTCTTTTGCGCTCGCGCTCAAACGGGCTGGTCTGGTACAGCGGGTGGTCGGCTACAGCAAGTCGCCCAGCACCCTGGAGCGGGCCCGCGCGCTGGGGGTGATCGACGTGGAAGCCCCCTCGGCACTGCTGGCCGTCTCCGGTGCCGACCTGGTGCTCATCGCCGTGCCGGTGTCGGCCACAGAGGACACCTTCAAAGCCATCCGGCACCTGATCGGCCCTGACACGCTGGTCATGGACGTGGGCTCCACCAAAGCCGATGTGGTGGCCGCCGCCCACCGCTCATTCAAGGAGCACCTGGCCCATTTCGTACCCGCGCACCCGATCGCCGGCAAGGAGTCGGCGGGTGTCGAACACGCGGACGCGGACCTGTACCAGGGCTGTCAGGTCATCCTGACCCCCACGCCCGAGTCCGCTCCCCGACACACCAGTACGGCCCGTGCGATCTGGACCGCGCTCGGCGCCCAGGTGCGGGACATGAGCCCCGAAGCCCACGATTCCGCCTATGCCACGGTCAGCCACCTGCCGCACCTGCTGGCTTTTGCGGCCATGAACGCCATCGGCCAGCAAGATCGGGCGCAGGAATTTCTCGAACTGGCAGGGCCGGGCTTTCGGGATTTCACCCGCATCGCCGCCAGCGACCCCAGCGTGTGGCGCGACATTCTGCTGGCCAACCAGGCCGAGGTGCTGGCCCAGGCATCCCACTTTCGCGCGGCACTGGACGCGCTGGAAGATGCGATGCGGCGACAGGACGCCCTGACCCTGCAGGCCCTGATTCAACAGGCCAGTGACGCCCGCTCCCAATGGCGGCTGGGAGGGCACATCGACAAACCGGCCCCGACCGAATCCCCCTGACCCATGTACGCCACCCCGTTTCTGGACCTCCCCCCCCTGCACAGTGCCGGCGGCACCGTCAACCTGCCCGGCTCCAAGAGCATTTCCAACCGCGTGTTGCTGCTGGCCGCCCTCAGCGACGGGGACACCACCCTGCACGACCTGCTGGACTCCGACGACACCCGCGTGATGCTCACCGCCTTGGAAACGCTGGGCTGCACCGTGAGCCGCCTGGACGACCAGTGCGTGAAAGTGCGCGGGCTCGGCGGCACGCTGCCGGTGCGGGAGGCCAGGCTCTTTCTGGGCAACGCAGGCACCGCCATGCGTCCCCTGACGGCCGCGCTCGCCCTGCTGGCCTCCACCCATGGTGCAACGTTCGAGCTCAGCGGCATACCGCGCATGCACGAGCGCCCGATCGGCGATCTGGTGGATGCGCTGCGTCAGCTGGGTTGCCCCATCGCCTACCTGGGCCACGAAGGCTACCCGCCCTTACGGGTGGGCACGGGTGTCCCAGTACCGCTGCACCTACAGGCGCCGATCCGCGTGCGGGGTGACGTGTCCAGCCAGTTCCTGACCGCCCTGCTGTTGGCCCTGCCCCTGGTCGCCACCCGGGATGTGGCGATCGAGGTCGTGGGCGAACTGATATCCAAACCCTATATCGACATCACGCTCTCGCTGCTGCAGCGCTTTGGGGTGAACGTCCAGCGCGAAGGCTGGCAACGCTTCACCATTCCCGCCGGCAGCCGCTACCGCTCACCCGGCGATGTGCATGTGGAGGGCGACGCCTCCTCGGCCAGCTACTTCATCGCGCTCGGGGCGATCGCACCCGCCACGGCCGGGCACGACGGCATCACCATCCAGGGGGTGGGGCTGTCGTCCATCCAGGGCGACATCCGCTTCGTGGAAGCGGCCCGCGCCATGGGCGCCGACGTGACCGGAAGCGCCAACCAGCTCCACATCCGCCGCGGCGCCTGGCCCCTGAAGGCCATCGACCTCGACTGCAACCACATCCCCGACGCGGCCATGACCCTCGCGGTGATGGCGCTCTACGCCGAAGGCTCCTCCACGCTGCGCAACATCGCGAGCTGGCGGGTCAAGGAGACGGACCGCATCGCGGCCATGGCCTGCGAGCTGCGCAAACTCGGTGCCACGGTGGAAGAACAGGAAGATGCCATTCGCATCACCCCGCCACGGACCTGGCGAGCCGCGCGCATCCACACCTATGACGACCACCGTGTGGCGATGTGCTTCTCGCTTGCCGCCTTCAATCCGGCACGACTGCCGCTGCGCATCGAAGACCCGAAGTGCGTGGCCAAGACCTTCCCCGATTTCTTCGAAACGCTCTTCAGCGTCTGTGAAGCGCGGCCAAGCGATATCCCGGTGATCTGTATCGACGGCCCCACCGCATCGGGCAAAGGCACGCTGGCCACGGCGGTGGCTGCCGCACTCGGCTATCACGTGTTGGATTCGGGTGTGCTGTACCGACTGGTCGGGCTGGCTGCCGAGCGCCACGGCCTGCCCACCGACACCGACGCCATCAGCCGCCCGGATGTGGCCGCACAGCTCGGCGCTCTGGCCGCCACCCTGCCGGTGCGCTTCGAAGCGGGGCGCGTCCTGCTTGCCGGCGAAGACGTGACCGATGCGGTACGCACCGAGTCCGCCGGCATGGCCGCGTCCCGGGTATCTGCCTTGCCTCAGGTTCGGCGCGCCTTGCTCGATCTGCAGCGCCGCTTCCGCACCTTGCCGGGTCTGGTGGCCGACGGGCGCGACATGGGCACCGTGATCTTCCCGGACGCCCCGCTCAAAGTATTCCTGACCGCCGACGCCGAACAGCGTGCGCAGCGGCGCCATAAGCAGTTGATTTCCAAAGGAATACCTGCTAGAATAGAAGACCTTTTGGCTGACATCAAGGCTCGGGACGAGCGCGACACATCGCGCCAGGACGCGCCCTTGAAGCCCGCCGAAGACGCCTACCGCCTGGACAACTCCGCGCAAACCATCGAGCAATCGGTGCAGCAGGTGTTGGCTTGGTGGCAGGCGACTCGCCCTTTCGAGGGCGGATGATCGGCCCCCTCGCCAAGGGGGTCATGGCCCCGAAGGCCCCGCCGGATGTTCTGTCACCCGCAGGCCCCAGGGTTCTCAACCCGCAACCCGTCTCACCGCCAGGTGATGCGTTTTTGTACACGCCACGCACCTTCAACCCGTTCACCGGGTGCGTGGTCTAGGAAACCACATGTCTGAATCTTTTGCCGCCCTGTTTGAAGAATCGCTGAAGCGCGCCGATATGCGCCCGGGCGAGGTCATCACCGCCGAAGTCGTTCGCATCGAGCACAACCACGTGGTCGTCAACGCCGGCCTGAAGTCCGAAGCCTATGTGCCCATCAGCGAATTCAAAAACGATCAGGGCGAACTCGAAGTCCAAGTCGGTGACTTCGTGTCCGTGGCCGTCGAGGCCGTGGAAAACGGCTATGGCGACACGATTCTGTCGCGCGACAAGGCCAAACGCCTGGCTTCCTGGATGGCGCTGGAAAAAGCCCTGGAGTCCGGCGAGTTCGTGACCGGGACCACCGGCATGAAGGTCAAGGGCGGTCTCAAGGTGATGGTCAACGGCATCAGCGCCTTCTTGCCCGGATCGCTGGTGGACAGCCGTCCGACCAAAGACCTCACTCCCTACGAAAACAAGACCATGGAGTTCAAGGTCATCAAGCTCGACCGCAAGCGCAACAACGTGGTGTTGAGCCGCCGCGCCGTGGTCGAAGCCTCCATGGGCGAGGAGCGCGCCAAGCTGCTGGAAAACCTGCGCGAAGGCGCCATCGTCACGGGCGTGGTCAAGAACATCACCGAATACGGCGCCTTCGTGGACCTGGGCGGCATCGATGGCCTGCTGCACATCACCGACATGGCCTGGCGCCGTGTGCGCCACCCCTCCGAGGTGGTGCAGGCCGGCCAGGAAGTCACGGCCAAGGTCCTCAAGTTCGACGCCGAGAAGCAGCGTGTCAGCCTGGGCCTCAAGCAGATGGGTGACGATCCCTGGATGGGCGTGGCTCGCCGCTACCCGGCCGGCACCCGCATGTTCGGCAAGGTCACCAACATCGCCGACTACGGCGCCTTCGTCGAGCTGGAGCCCGGCATCGAAGGCCTGGTGCACGTCTCCGAAATGGACTGGACCAACAAGAACGTGGCTCCGAGCAAGGTCGTCTCCCTGGGTGACGAAGTGGAAGTCATGGTCTTGGAGATCGACGAGGACAAGCGCCGCATCAGCCTCGGCATGAAACAGTGCAAGCCCAACCCCTGGCACGAGTTCGCCGAGACCACCAAGCGCGGCGACAAGGTCAAGGGCCCCATCAAGTCCATCACCGACTTCGGTGTGTTCGTGGGTCTGGCCGCCGGCATCGACGGCCTGGTGCACCTGTCCGACCTGTCCTGGAACGAGCCTGGCGAGGTCGCCGTGCGCAACTTCAAGAAGGGGCAGGAAGTCGAAGCCGTGGTGTTGGGCGTGGACGTCGAGCGCGAGCGCATCAGCCTGGGCATCAAGCAACTGGACAGCGACCCATTCACCACATTCGTGTCGATCAACGACAAGGGCGCCACAGTGACCGGCAAGGTCAAGAGCGTGGATGCCAAAGGCGCTGAAATCGACCTGGGCAGCGATGTGATCGGCTATCTGCGTGCTTCCGAAATCTCCCGCGATCGCGTGGAAGATGCGCGCAACGTGCTGAAAGAAGGGGACGAAGTCACTGCGGTGGTGATCAACATCGACCGCAAGACCCGCAACATCCAGCTCTCCATCAAGGCCAAGGACATGGCCGAACAGCAGGAAGCCATGGCCAGCCTGAGCCAGAACGCGGGCAACGCCGGCACCACCAGCCTGGGCGCGCTGCTGCGGGCCAAGCTGGACAACAACAACGGCTAAACCGCTGGTGTGTCTGTGGGCCCGGTGCCGACGGCGTCGGGCCCTTTTTCACTTCACGTCTCCAACCTGGTTCAACACATGACCCGTAGCGATCTAGTGGATGCCTTGGCCGAACGCTTTGGACAACTCGGCCAGCGTGATGCGGAACTGGCGGTCAAGGCGATCCTGGAGGCCATCGGTGACGCGCTGGTGGCCGGACAGCGCATCGAGATTCGGGGTTTCGGGAGCTTTTCCGTCAATCAACGGCCTGCCCGTGTCGGGCGCAACCCCCGAAGTGGTGAGAGCGTGGCCATTCCGGCCAAGCGCGTACCCCACTTCAAACCGGGCAAGGCCCTGCGTCAAGAAGTGGACCGGGCCACGGCAACGGCGGCCGTGCGCTGAACGGTCCCTGCGCGCCGAGACCGCTACAATCCCTCAGACCACTGGGGGATCGCGTGAAGTACCTCTCGTGGCTGCTCAAAGCAGCCATTTTTTTGACCGTGTTTGCCTTTGCCCTGAACAACCAGGGCGATGTGCGATTGCATCTTTTCTTCGGCGCCTACTGGGATGCACCACTCGTCCTGGTGGTACTGGTGGCGCTGGCCATCGGTGTGTTTCTGGGCATTGCGGTGATGGTGCCGCCCTGGTTGCGAGCGCGAAAGGCCGCCCGATTGCCCAGAACCGAAACGCCCGCCACCTCCGCTCAAGCCACCTCACCAGGCGAACCGCCCCCTCATGGAATTTGACTTCACCTGGCTGCTCTGGGGTCTGCCCCTCGCCTTCGCCCTGGGCTGGCTGGCTTCTCGATTCGATCTGAGGCAATGGCGCTTTGAGAGCCGGCAGGCCCCCAAGGCGTATTTCAGGGGGCTGAACCATCTGCTCAACGAGCAGCAGGATCAGGCCATCGATGCCTTCATCGAGGCCGTCCAGCACGACCCCGACACCACCGAACTCCACTTTGCGCTCGGCAACCTGTTCCGCCGCCGGGGTGACTACGACCGCGCCGTGCGCGTGCATGAACACCTGCTGTCGCGTGCCGATCTCTCCCTCAAAGACCGCCAGCGAGCCCAGCATGCCCTGGCCCTGGACTTTCTCAAAGCGGGCCTGCTGGACCGGGCGGAAAGCGCCCTCTGGCGACTGGAAGGCACGCCCTTCGAAGCCGAAGCCCGCCTGGCGCGCCTGGCCATCTACGAACGCACGCGCGACTGGGAGCGGGCCGCAGAAGTGGCCACCCAACTGGAGGATGCCGAGCGCGGCACCTTCCAGCTGCGGCTGGCGCACTACCGCTGCGAACAGGCGTTGGGCCTGCGCCAGCAGAACCGCATGACCGAGGCCCTCACGCTGCTGGAGTCACTGGTGGACGAAATCCCAGGTTCGGCACGGGCCTGGATCACCCTGGCCGAGCTGCGTCACGGCTTGTCCAACACCCAAGGGGCCTGGGAGGCGCTGCGCGAGCTGTGCCATCGCGTTCCCTCACACGTGCCTCTCATCGCACACAACCTGGCGGTCTGGGCCAAACTGCTGCAACGATCCGCCGATGCCCGCGCCTTGTTGCAGGGCTGGGCGGCACGCCGTGCCCCTTCATTGGATGTGACCCAGGCCCTCGCCAGCCTGGAGCCGGATCCAGCAAGCGGGCGGCGGCTCTACATCGAACACCTGCGCCGCGAACCTTCTCTGGTGGCTGCCACTCTCTGGCTCGCAGGCGAGCATTGGGGTGAGGGCGAAGAGGAAACCCTGGTCAAACAGTCCCTGGAACGGGCCTGCGACCCGATGAAACGCTACCGTTGCGCGGCATGCGGATTCGAAGCCCGCCAATATTTTTGGCAATGCCCAGGCTGTCAGAGCTGGGACAGCTACCCCCCGCTGCGCGTCGAAGAACTCTGAACCCCCTCGGGAGCCTGCAATGAACCTCGAAAAAGTGATCTTCGGTTTCTTCATCTTGCTGGCCGCGACCTTGAATTTCGGTTTCTTCATCGGGGAAATAGACAACCCTGCCCACCATGACATCTACGAACTGTTTGCCGCGCTGGTGGTGAGCCTGATCGCCACCGTGCTGAAGCTTGGCGACCGGACCCAGATTGGCGCGGTCCACCTCTCGACCAGTCTGGTGGCAGACCTGCAGTTGCTGGCGGCAGCCATGGTATGGGGCTATGCGGCCCACATCGCTCCTGACGGGGTGACCCCGAAGTACATGGCCAGCATCGTCTCCCTGTCGGGCGGGGCGTTGTTTGCCAACGTGGTGTCCGTCATCATCCTGATTGCCGAAACCATCATGCAACGCCGCTAAACCTTCGCCCCACCGCCATGAACCGCCATGAGGAGATCAGCACCTTTTTCCTGGTGCTGCGGCGCGTTCGCAAAACGCTCATCACGCTGATCGTGATTTACGCGGTGGCGGTACTGGGCCTGACGCTGGCGCCGGGTCTGCCAGGTGAAGATGGCCACCCCACCCGGCTGAGCTTTTTCCACGCGTTCTACTTCATCAGCTACACCGCCACGACGATCGGATTCGGTGAAATCCCCAACGATTTTTCCGAGCAGCAACGATTGTGGGTGCTGGTATGCATCTACCTCTCGGTGATCGGCTGGGCGCTGTTCATCGGCTCGCTGCTGCAGTTGCTGCAGGACACCAACCTGCAGAATGCGATCCGGGTACGCCGCTTCGCCCTGGATGTGCGCAAGCTGCATGAGCCGTTCTACATCGTCTGCGGCTATGGAGAAACCGGGCGGCTGCTGTGCGCCGCGCTCGACCGGATGGGCTTTCGGGTGGTGGTGCTGGAGTTGCGCCACGACCGGTTGAGCGACATCGAGCTGCAGAGTTACAGCATGGACATGCCCCACCTGGCCACCGATGCAGGAAACCCGCAGGTGCTGCGCATGGCCGGTCTGACCCAGCGCCATTGCAAGGGGTTGATCGCACTGACCAATGACGACGCCTGCAACCTCGCGGTCGCCATGACCGGCCGCCTGCTGGCCCCGCGCCTGCCGGTGTTGGCTCGGGCCGAAAAACCATCCACGGTAGATAACATGGCTTCGTTCGACACGCGGCACATCATCAACCCGTTCGAGAAGTTCAGCGGCTACCTGGCCTTGGCCATGCACGCACCTGCGGCCTACCACTTGCTGATCTGGCTCACCGGCTTGTCGGGAACCACGGTCTCTCGCCATCGGGATCCACCCCGCGGGCACTGGGTGTTGCTCGGCTATGGCACCTTCGGACGCAGCCTGGCACAGCGCATTGCGCAGGCAGGCTTGCCAGTCACGGTGATCGATCTCAACGCCGCACCTCAAGAGCCTGCGGCTGACGGCGTGCAATGGGTGCAGGGGGACGGAACGGGGGCCCATGCGCTGCGCCGCGCGGGCATGGAAGAAGCGGTGGGTATCATCGCGGCCACGGCCAATGACGTCAACAACCTCTCGGCGGCGGTCACGGCGCGCCAGCTCAACCCGAATGCGTTTGTCATCGTGCGGCAGAACCATCATGCCAATCAACCGCTGTTCAAAAGCTTGCGGGCCGACATCACGATGGTGCCGAGAGAAATCATCGCGCAGGAATGCCTGGCCATACTCAATACCCCGATGTTGGCGCCCTTCCTGCAACGGCTGCAGAGCGAAGGTGAACCATGGTGCGAGCAGGTGCTGCAACGCCTGACCGATCGCTTGGGCTGGCAGGCCCCCCATGTTTGGAGCTTGCGGGTGTGCGAGGCAGAGGCGCCCGCCCTGATGCTCAGGCTCCAGGCGGGCGAGATCGTGCGTGTGGGTGACGTGCTGCGCGACCCTGGTCGCCGTGAGGCGAGCCTGCGCTGCGAGGTACTGCAAATCGATCAGCGCCAAGGCGAACGCCTGATGATGCCTGCCGCAGAGGTGGTGCTGGCCCCCGGCGACGAACTGCTGTTCGTCGGACACAGGACAGCGCGGTCGGCGCTGTCACTGACAGTCAACAACGACCACACCCTCCACTATGTGCTGACCGGTCGGGAATTACCGGGAAGCTGGATCTGGCGTTGGTTCAGGCAGGCCTGAGCCTGCGGCAGGCGACACAAGGCTGCCAAACACTCAAGAAGTGGCAGCAGGTTGCAGCAGCCGCTCATCGACGATCCGATACAGACGCCCCTGCTTGTCCAGCGGCTCGATCGCCCCCTGCCGCACCAGCGCGCTGATCTCGCGGCTGACGGTTTCGAGCTTGAGGTCCATCATGGCACCCATGTCTTCGCGGGAAAACAGGGTGGTAACGCCGGGGTCGGTGGCGTGCCGCATCTTCAAGACGAAATTGGCCACCCGCTGCCGGGCGGTCCCGAAGTTGATGGCGGCCAGCCAATCGTCCGCCTCTTTAAGTGCCTGCTGCCATTTCTGTAACAGCCGCCAGTGCAACCGTGGAGAATTTTGGCTCAATCGATGGATCACATCGGACGGGATCCGGCACACCGACACCTCGGTCAAAGCAATGGCTTCGCTGTCATAGCGGCTGGTGGCCAAAGCCTCCAGGCCGGCCACGTCGCCAGGTCGCAAGATGCGCACGATCCGCTGGCGGCCATCGGGTGTGACCCTCACCAACTTGAGCAAGCCGCTGCGCAACGTCAAGATGCCGGTCGCAATCCCCCCTTCCAGGTACAGAGATTGACCTGCACGATAGGTCATGTCGTCAATGGGCGCATGGATCAGGCTGAAATCCTGCTCGTTCAGGTCGGAGAACAGCACCATGTCGCGTATGCCGCAGGATTTGCAGTCCGAAGTCCCGCGCCACGCGGATTCGGTCTTGATCGGGATCATATGCACATTGTGCCGCGATTTCATACCCCCTGCAGTGTATTGAGCACCTTGGATCGGTGGAGTCCAGGACCTTCGTCATGGACAGCGCCATGGGGCCGATGCCAGGTGTCCACGACGACCCGGCTGCAGCGATGGTGGAGCTCAGCCCACGCGGTGGCGCGCACGCCAAGCGGAAACCTGCGCGCTCACCTCGCTGGCCCGCCGCAGCACGCGCACGCTATCCGGCACAGCCTTGCTGTGCAGAACCGCCGCCGAACCACCGGCCCACACCTCCACCTGCCAGGGGAGCTGCTCCACGAGCTGGCGCAAAGCGTCGAGCACCTCGCGCCGGGAGGCATGGGCACTGAAGCTCAGAGCCACCACATCGACCTCCAACTGGCCACTGGCGAGCACGATGTCGGGGATGGGTGTGCTCGCACCAAGCGAGACCCGTTGGCACGACTCCAGTGCGAAAAAGCTTTCCGCCATCAGCAAGCCCAGGGTATGGGCCTCGGAAGGGGTGGTGGTGAGCAGCACTTTGGGGCGCCTCAACAGTTCCCGGCTGCTCGATTCGACGGCTGCGATGGCATCCCGCAACACCACGCGAACCGTCTCGGAAAACAAATGCTCCTGGAATACGGAAACGTCACCACGCAGCCAA
Organism: Tepidicella baoligensis; assembly: GCF_013432195.1. Classification (GTDB taxonomy): domain Bacteria; phylum Pseudomonadota; class Gammaproteobacteria; order Burkholderiales; family Burkholderiaceae_C; genus Tepidicella; species Tepidicella baoligensis. Next base: position 16,066 of record NZ_JACCDB010000001.1, read on the forward strand.
GCGTCCCCCACGGCCACGCACAGCGGCGCCACCAGATTATCCACCGCCGACCCCAAGCCCTGCTTCATGATTTCCCGTTGCAGCGCATGACGCAGGTGATCGATCTGGTTGCGGCGCAACCAATCGACCCACTGGGCATCGAGCGCCACCGCCCCATCCTCCGGGGACGGCGCCACCCGGGGGCTTTCAGCGGCCTCATCACACAAGGCTTCGAGCGCCTCCAGTGGCAGCCCCACCACCTTGCCAGGCCGGTGGCCGGCATCCATCAGACGTTTGATCAGGCGCAGCCGCAACAGTTGCGCCGGGTCGTACTGACGTTCGCCAAACGCGTCCCTCGTCGGCGTGGGAAAACCGTAGCGGCGCTCCCACACGCGCAGGGTGTCCTTGCCCAGCCCCGTGTCACGCTCGACCTCGGCTATCGACCAGAGGACATCCTTGGAGTCAGGTTTGGCATCCACGGCAATTCCCATCGTTCATGCATCAGGTTCGACAAAAAACTTGCACACTCATGCGAAATGTAGCATACAATTACTTTGTCTAGGACATTTTTATTCAAAGGAGGTCTCCATGAAAGTCGCCGTCATCGGCTCCGGAATTGCCGGACTGGCCGCCGCCCACCGGCTCGGCGACTGGGCGGAGGTCACCCTTTTCGAAGCCGCCGATTACTTCGGCGGCCACACCCACACCGTGGACATCACGCTGCCCGACCACCAAGGCGAGCCGATCACCCATGGCGTGGACACGGGCTTTTTGGTGTTCAACGAACGCACCTACCCACAACTGATCGCCCTGTTCGCTGAGCTCGGTGTGCCAACGGCCCCTTCGGACATGTCTTTTTCCGTTCAGGTACCGGCGCGCAGCGGTTCGTCGGGACTGGAGTGGAGCGGCAGCAATCTGGCCACGGTGTTCTCGCAAAAGCGCAATCTGCTCAACCCGCGCTTTCTCGGCATGCTGTCGGATCTGTTGCGTTTCAACAGTCTGTGTACCCAGATCGCCAACGAACAACGTGAAAGCGCACTCCACCAGCCGCTGAGCCAGTTTCTCGACGAACACCGTTTCGGCCAGCCATTTCGGGACTGGTATTTCCTGCCCATGCTGGGATCGATTTGGAGCTGCCCGACCGATCAGATGTTGCAGTTTCCGGTGGCCACCATGATCCGTTTCTGCCACAACCATGGCCTGCTGCAGGTGAACCAGCGACCGCAGTGGTACACGGTCGTCGGCGGGGCGCGAAACTATGTACGCAAGATCATCGAGGGTCTGGCGGACGCGCGGCTGCGCACCCCCGTGGTGCGGATCGACCGCCGCAACGACGGGGTGACGGTACACACCGGACATGGCCACAGCCAGCGCTTCGACCACGTGGTACTGGCCACGCACTCCGACCAAGCCCTCTCCCTGCTCGATCAGCCCTCCAGTCTGGAGCAGGCGGTCCTGGGAAGCATTGGCTACCAGCCCAACCTCGCCGTGCTCCACACCGACGTGTCCGTGCTGCCGCGCCGCCGGGCCGCCTGGGCCGCCTGGAACTACGAACGCGCCGCTGACGACGACCGAGAATCGGCGCGGGTATGCCTGCATTACCTGCTCAACAAGCTCCAGCCGCTGCCCTTTGCCCAACCGCTGATCGAGACGCTGAACCCGGTGCGTCCGATCGACCCGCGCCACGTGCTGGCCACTTTCGAATACAGCCACCCGGTGTTCGATCTGCGCGCCATCGAAGCGCAGGGCCTGGTGGAGCAATTACAAGGCCGGCAACGCACCTGGTACTGTGGAGCCTGGACGGGATACGGTTTCCACGAAGACGGCCTGAAATCGGGCTTGCATGTGGCCCGGCGCTTGGTGGCGCTGGCCGGATCGACCGAGGTCGCGGCGGCATGAACACCGGCGTATCCGCCGACCTGGCGCTGATCGGCTTTGGACAAGTGCGCCACACCCGCCTGCGGCCGGTACACCACGCCTTCAGTTACCCGACCTGGTTTTTGCTGCTGCCCATGCGGGCGCTGCAACAGTGCGAGCAGCAGGGCCTGGCCGTGAACCGCGGGGCGGCCATCGCCTTCCACGACCATGACCATGGCGACGGCCGGGGACCGAAAGACGGCGGCGCCTGCGCCTGGATGGACGAGCTGCTGCAGGCGCATGACATCCACGACGCCACAGGCCCGCTGTGGCTCCACACCTATCCGCGGGTGCTCGGTTACACCTTCAAGCCGGTGAGCTTCTGGTATGCCCACCGCGCAGACGGTTCGCTACGGGCCATCGTGGCCGAAGTGAATAACACCTTCGGCGAACGCCACTGCTACCTGCTGGACGCTCCGCGCCCGGGGCAGGAGCTGCAAGCCGACAAGTGCTTCCACGTCTCGCCGTTCTGTTCACTGGAAGGCCACTACCGCTTCCGTTTCCTGCACGCCGAGCGAGAAGGCCATCCCCGCACGGTCGTGCGGGTCGATTACGACGACGCCAGTGGCCCGCTGCTGCAGACCAGCGTGAGCGGTGTGCTGGAACCCGTATCCCCCCTAACCCTGCGCCGCGCGTTGTGGCGCTACCCGGCCATGACCGCCATGGTCATGGCCCGCATTCACTGGCAGGCACTGCAACTGTGGCTGAAACGGGTGGGCTGGTACCACAAACCCCCCGCACCGGCCCGGTTCGTGACCCGCTGAAACCGACCGTTCCGACAGAGGAGTCCCGCTGATGAACAGCCTCACCGCCCACTCACCCGCCGCGCTCACCCTGCCACGCCACGTTCCCGCAGCCGCCCGCACGGTGTTCAAGCTGCTGCGCCACCTGCGCCACGGGACCTTGACCATCCACCTGCCCGATGGCCACACCCTCGTGGCGGGCGACGGCCAGGGCGATCACGTCTCGCTCCATCTGCGCAACTGGAATGCCTGTACCCAGGCCCTGAAGTCTGGCGACATCGGCTTTGCCGAAAGCTACATCGCTGGCGACTGGAGCACCAACGACCTGCCCGGCCTGCTGCGCCTGTTCGTGGCCAACCGCCAGTCACTGGATGCGGTCATTCATGGCACCTGGGCCGGACGATTGCTTTACCGCATCAAGCACCTGCTCAACCGCAACACCAAGGCCAACAGCCGCAAAAACATCCACGCCCATTACGATCTGGGCAACGCCTTCTACCGGCTCTGGCTGGACGAGACCATGAACTATTCGTCCGCCCTGTTCGAGTCGGGGCACGACCAACCCATGCAAGAGGCCCAGCACGCCAAGGTGCGGCGGGCCCTGCGCATGGCCGGGGTCCGCCCGGGAGATCGGGTACTGGAAATCGGCTGCGGCTGGGGAGCGTTGGCCGAGAAGGCCGCCGCCGAATTCGGAGCGCACGTCACCGGCGTCACGCTCTCCAGCGAACAGCTCGCCTACGCCCGGCAACGCATGGCCGACGCTGGCCTGAGCAGCCTCAGTGATTTGCGCTTGCAGGACTACCGCGACATCCAGGACCCGCCATTCGACGCCATCTGCTCGATCGAGATGGTCGAGGCCGTCGGGCAAGCTTACTGGCCGACTTACTTCCAGACCGTGGCCCGGCTGCTCAAACCCGGCGGACGTGCCTGCATCCAGAGCATCGTCATCCAGGACGCCCATTTCGAGCGCTACCTCAAATCCACCGATTTCATCCAGCAGTACATCTTCCCCGGTGGCTGCCTGCCCTCGCCTAGCGCCTTCCGGGCGCAGGCACAGAGCGCCGGTCTGCAGGTCGCGGACGAACTCGCCTTCGGCAAGGACTACGCGGAAACCTGTCGCCGCTGGCGGCGCGACTTCCTGGCCCGCCGCGACGAGGTGCTCGCGCTGGGCTTCGACGAGCGCTTCCTGCGCATCTGGGAGTTCTATCTGGCCTATTGCGAAGCCGGTTTTGAAGCAGGAGACATCGATGTGGTCCAGTTCACGCTCGTGCGTTGATCACGCCCGCTCGGCGCTGCTCGGCCTGATGGCGGCCTTGGCGCTGGTCCTGCCACCCACGAGCGGGCACGCATCGAATACGCCCCTACCCGAGGGGGCGCTCTCCGGCGAAGCCACCCTGCGCTTCCTGGGGCTGCAGGTCTACCGTGCCCGCCTCTGGACACCACCCACCTTCGACCCGAGCCGGCTGGGCGAGCAGGCCCTGGCGCTGGAGCTGGAGTACCTGCGCGCCTTCAAAGGAGCCGCGATCGCCGAGCGCTCCATCGTCGAAATGCGGCGTGCCGGCCGGTTCACCGATGAACAAGCCACCACATGGCAAGCGGCGATGCAGAACCTGTTCCCGGACGTGCGCCCCGGAGACCGGATCACCGGCCTCCTCCACCCCGGCAAGGGTGCGGAATTCTTCTACAACGACCGCCCAGCCGGCCGTATCGACGACGCCGAATTCGCCCGCCTGTTCTTCAGCATCTGGCTAGGCCCCAACACGTCCGAGCCCGCCTTGCGGCGCCAATTGCTTGCTCGCTGGCTGGATACACCGCGCTGACGCCCCTCCACCATGACGGCATGCCCCACGCCTGCGCCTGTTTCGCCTCCAGAGCCGACGGTGCGCATGCGCGCCGGCCTTGCTTATGGTCTGCTCGGTTTGCCCCTGGCTTTCGTGGCCTTGCCCTTGTATGTGCACCTGCCACACCACTACGCCAACACCTACGGCATGCCACTGGCCACGCTGGGTGCCCTGCTGCTGCTCGCTCGCCTCTTCGATGCCCTCACCGACCCGTTGCTCGGCCGTTTGAGCGACGGGCTGTTCGCGCGCTCACCCCGTTGGGTGCTGTGGACAGGTGCGGCATCGGCAGCGGTGCTGGTGCTTGGCATGGCGGCGCTGTTTTTCCCGCCGGCCAGCGTCCGGCCATATCTGGACACCTGGGTATTGATTGGTCTGCTCATCACCTACACCGCGTTCAGCCAGCTGGCGATCGCTCATCAGTCCTGGGCTGCGCGGCTGGGAGGGCAGCCCGTCTGGAGAGCCGAAATCGTGGCGTGGCGCGAGGGCGCAGCCTTGATCGGCGTGGTGCTGGCTTCGGTGCTGCCAACCTGGCTCGGCTGGCCCGCCTGGGTGACGGTATTCGCACTGCTGCTGGGGGTGGCGTGGCTGTGCTGGTGGTGGGCCCCAACCCCCAGCCAGCCCCTGGCACTGGCTGCGGCGGCATCACATTGGGCCACAGGCCTGATTCACCCTTGGAGACAGCCGCCATTTCGGCGCCTGCTCGGCGTGTTCGTGCTCAACGGCCTGGCCAGCGCCATGCCAGCCACCCTGGTGCTTTTCTTCATTCAGGACCGGCTCGCCGCCGCCGACTGGCAGCCGGTCTTCCTGGCCACCTACTTCGTGGCGGCGGCGGCTTCCATGCCGCTGTGGTTGCGCCGCGTACGCCACTGGGGTCTGGCCCGCACCTGGCTGGCGGGCATGCTGCTGGCCTGCGCCACCTTCATCTGGGCCGCCACGCTGGGCACGGGCGACGTCTGGGGCTTCTGGGCGGTCTGCGCTCTGTCGGGTTTGGCCCTGGGCACCGATCTGGCGCTGCCCAGCGCCCTGCTGGCCGGACTCATCGCCCACCAGGGCGATCAAGGCCGGCGCGAAGGCGCCTACTTCGGCTGGTGGAACCTGGCCACGAAACTCAATTTGGCGCTGGCGGCTGGTTTGTCCTTGCCGCTGCTCGGCGCACTGGGCTATGTACCGGGCCACACCGCCGCAGAAGGACTGCGCGCGCTCACCTGGGCCTACGCCGTCGTGCCTTGCGTCATCAAGCTCACCGCAGCCGGACTGCTGTATCTGCTCTTTGTTCGCCACCAACCCCCATCGGCAAGCCCTCATGCGCCCCGCTCATAAGCAAGGAGAACCCATGAACCTGCTCCACCGCTCGCGCCGCCTGCTGGCGCTGCTGACCCTTGGCCTCACGCTGGCCCTGGCCGGTTGCGCCAGCCAGGACATCCGGCAGTACGCCGACGAAAAACCCGCGCTCGATCTGGCGCAGTACTTCAACGGCAAGATCATGGCCCACGGCATCTTCCAGGACCGCAGTGGGCAGGTGGTGCGCCGCTTCGTGGTCGAGATGGACGGCCAGTGGAACGGCAACCAGGGCGTGCTCGACGAATGGTTCACCTATTCGGACGGCACCCGGGAGCGGCGCATCTGGCGCCTGACCCGGCACGCCGATGGCCGCTACAGCGGCACCGCCGACGACGTGGTGGGCGAAGCCCAGGGGCAGACCGTGGGCAATGCTTTTTTCTGGAGCTATGTCTTGCGCCTGCCTGTGGATGGCAAGGTCTACGAAGTCAAGTTCGACGACTGGATGTACCTCGTGGACGACAAGGTCATGCTCAACCGCGCCACCATGAGCAAGTTCGGCATCCGGCTGGGCGAGGTCACGCTGGCGTTCACCAAGGTCGATCCATGAGCCTCAACCCCCGGATCACCGACTGGCACGGCAAGCGAGTCTGGCTGATCGGCGCCTCCAGCGGCATCGGTCTGGCGCTCGCGCAGGCCTTGCATGCGCGCGGCGCCCAGGTGATCGTGTCGGCCCGCCATGCCGCGGCCTTGCAGGCCTTCGTGTCGGCTCACCCCGGCAGCCTGGCCCTGCCCCTGGACGTGACCGACGCCGCGGCGATCAGGCGGGCCTGCGCGGAGATCCTGGCGGGTGGCGCCGTCGATCTGCTGTGTTACTGCGCGGGCCATTACCAGGCCATGCGAGCCACCCACATCGACACCCACTCCCTGTTGCAACACCAAGCGGTGAACGTCACCGGGGCGCTGCACCTGCTCACTCCCATGGTACAGGCCCTGCTGATGCAGGGCCACGGCCACCTGAGCTTCATCAGCAGCGTGGCGGGCTACCGGGGCTTGCCGAAAAGCCTGGCCTATGGCCCCACCAAGGCCGCCCTGATCAACCTCGCCGAGACGCTGTACCTGGACCTGGCGCCACACGGTCTGGGCGTGAGCGTCATCAACCCCGGCTTCGTGGCCACCCCCCTCACCGCCCAGAACGATTTCCACATGCCGGCCCTGATCCAGCCTGAACAAGCGGCCGAGGCCATCCTGCAAGGCTGGGCCAAAGGCCAGTTCGACATCCACTTTCCCAAGCGCTTCACCCGACTCCTCAAGCTGCTGCGCTGCCTGCCCTACCCCCTGTACTTCGCGGCGGTGCGCCGCATCACGGGGCTGTGAACCTCATGAACACCTCACACGCCCCGGCTCTCGACCGCGTGATCGCGTTCTTCGAACACCTCAGCCCGGAAAGTCTCGGCTCGCTGAACCAGCTGTACGCTCCACAGGCCCGTTTCAAAGATCCGTTCAACGAAGTCGAAGGTACGCAGGCCATACGCGCCATTTTCGTGCACATGTTCCAGTCATTGCAGGAGCCGCGCTTCGTCGTCACCGGCCGTGTGCAGCAGGGCGAGCAGGCCTTTCTGACCTGGGATTTCCACTTCCGCTTCCAGCGCTTCGACACCTCGACCGTACAGACCATTCGGGGCGCCACCCATCTGATGTTCGACCACCAGGGCCAGATCGTTCTGCATCGCGACTACTGGGACGCGGCCGAAGAACTGTACGAAAAGCTGCCCGGCATCGGGGCGCTCATGCGCTGGCTGAAGCGGCGGGCCCGCCAGTGAATCGCCATGGGCTACCGGGTCGTCTGGTTCAAACGCGATCTGCGCCTGGCCGACCATGAGGCCCTGGCATCGGCTGCTCGGCATGGACCGGTGCTGTGCCTGTATGTCGTCGAGCCGTCGCTCTGGGCCCAGCCCGACGCCGCCACGCAGCACTATCACTTCATTCGGGAAAGCCTGGCAGACCTGCAACGGGCGCTGCGGCGCCTCGGCGGACAATTGTGGACCGTGGTGGGCGAAGTGGTGGACATCCTGGAGCGGCTGCACCGCCAAGCCCCATTCGATGCCCTGCACTCGCACGAGGAAACCGGCAACGCCCACACCTACGCCCGAGACCTGGCGGTGGGTCGATGGTGCCGCCAACAAGGTGTCGCCTGGCACGAGACCCCCTGCTCTGGTGTGGTGAGGCGGCTTCGGCAGCGGGATGGTTGGCACAAGCTCTGGGAAGCACGGATGACGGCCCCCCAGGCCGAATGCCCCCCACTGCGGTTCTTTCCTCCACCCTGGCCGGCCGAGCCGCTCCCGACACCGGAGGCACTGGGCCTGGATCCATGGGATCCCCCTCGACGCCAGCGCGGTGGCCGCTCGCGTGCCATGGACACCCTGCAAGACTTTTTGGAACTGCGCTGCGCCGATTACCGCGGCGGCATTTCCTCTCCCCTCACCGCTCCCTCGACCTGCTCGCGCTTGTCGGCCTACTTGGCTTATGGTTGCCTGAGCCTGCGGGAGGTCGTGCAGGCCACCCGCGCCACGCTGGCTGCGCTGCCACCGCAGGCCCGCCGTTCCCGGCAGGGTCTGCAGGCGTTTCACAGTCGGCTGTATTGGCACTGCCACTTCATCCAAAAACTGGAGAGCGAGCCTGAACTGGAGTGGCGCAATGTGCATCGGGGCTACGACGGGCTGCGCGAGCACGAATGGCGGGCCGAGCGCTTCGAAGCGCTGCAAGCCGGCCGTACCGGTTGGCCCATGGTGGACGCTTGCGTCGCCATGCTGCGCGAAACCGGCTGGCTCAACTTCCGCATGCGGGCCATGCTGGTGTCGGTGGCGGCTTATCCGCTGTGGTTGCATTGGCGGGAAGTGGGGCATTGGCTGGCCCGGCAGTTCCTGGACTACGAACCCGGCATCCACTGGTCGCAGATGCAGATGCAAAGCGGTACCACCGGCATCAACACCACCCGGGTATACAACCCGATCAAGCAGGCGCGGGATCATGACCCCCACGGCCAGTTCGTCCGTCAATGGCTGCCGGCCATGCAGCGCGTCCCGGACGGTTGGCTGTTCGAGCCCTGGCGCATGCCGCCCGATCTGAAAAGTCGCCTGGGCGTGGACTGGCCGCAGCCACTGGTGGATCTGGAGGTGGCCACACGCGATGCCAAGCGCCGCATCCACGCCTTGCGCACCCAGCCAGCGGTGCGCCAGGCGCGCGCATCGATCGTGGAACGGCACGGTTCACGCCGTGGCCTCCAGAAGGCTGCTGCCCGCACGGCGGCCGGCAATGAGGCCGCCGCCCCGCACCGCGCGCCACCCCCGTCCACTGGCCAGCAGCTCACCTTGGATTTCTGACTCATGAACATGCGCTCCAAATCACAACTCCCGCAAAAAACCTGCCCGGTCTGCGCCAGGCCGTTCACCTGGCGACGGAAATGGGCACGTGACTGGGAACAGGTTCTCTATTGTTCGGAGCGCTGCCGCCGCACGGGCATCCGCAAGCCATGAAGCGGCACCCCTGGCAAACCCGCTCACCACACTCGAGCGGATGGGAACGCGCTAGCGCGCGTCCTCTTGTGTCGAAGCTGGGTCAGGCAGATCCTGCGCTGCGCTGGCAGACTCAGTCAGCCGGCTGATGCGCACCTCATCGATGCGGCGGCCATCCAGCTTGAGCACCTCGAAACGCCAGCCACAGATATCCACCACGTCGCCGACCTCCATCAGCGTGCCGCTGACCGTCTGCATCAGGCCGGCCACGGTGTTGTAACGGTCCTTGTCCTCATCAGGCAGGGCATCGATCTCCAGCCGGGCCTTGAGTTCATGCGCCGGCATGGCGCCATCCACGCGCCACGAACCGTCCTCCTGCAAGGTGGCCCAGGCATCGGCGGGCTGCACCGGGGACAGCTCACCGGTGATCGCCTCCAGCAGGTCCAGCGGGGTGAGCAAGCCCTGCACCACGCCGTACTCGTCCACCACGAACACCATCCGTAACGCACGGACGCGAAACTGTTCCAGCAGTTCCATGCCGCTGAGCGTCTCGGGAACGAACACAGGGGCCACCGCTTCACGATACCAAGCGTCGGCATTGCCCTCGGACTGCAGCTCCAGCAGCCGAGCCATGTGGATGACACCGATCACCTCGTCCAAGCTGCCCCGGCACACCGGGTACCACGAGTGCCCGCTGCGATGCGCCTTGCGCACCACCTCATCCAGCGTTTGCCCCGCGTCCAGCCACTCGATGTCCGGGCGCGGCAACATGATGCTCGTCAGCGGTCGGTCATCCAGCAGGAACACGTTTCGCACCATGCGGTGTTCTTCGGCCTCAATCACGCCAGCACCCACTCCCTGGGCCAGATGGGCCTGGATCTCGGCTTCGGTCACGTCCTGCGGCACTTCCGACGGGATGCGCAGCAGCTTGAGCACCAGGTTGGTGGACAAGGCCAGCAAGCTCACGAATGGATGCGCCACCTTGGCCAGACCCAGCAAGGGGCGCGCCATCCAGCGCGCAATCGGCTCGGGCGCGCTCTGGCCGATGCGCTTGGCCACCAGTTCCCCGAACACGATGGTGATGTACGTCACCCCCACCACCACCAGGGCCGTGGCCAATGCGTTGGCCCACAGATGCGGTATGCCCACCGACTCGAAAACGGTGGCCAGGTCGGCACCGAACGCCCCCTCGCCCACGATGCCATTGAGCAGCGCAATCGTGGTGTTGCCAAGCTGGATGGTCGAAAAGAACTGGGTCGGATTGTCCAGCAGGCTCAAGGCGGCCTGCGCCCCCTTGTCCCCCGCGCTGGCCTGAGCCTCCAGACGAACGCGGCGGCTGGACACCACCGCGATCTCGGTCATCGAAAACAGCCCACTGAGCAGGGCCAGCAAAAAGATCAGCAGGATGTCCATAATGCGCGCATGTCACTGTACCTGATTGGCGACGTGCAGGGTTGCGACGCCTCCTTGCAGCGCCTGCTCGACACCCTGGCTTTTTCCCCCAGCCGCGACACGCTCGTCCTGCTCGGCGACCTGGTCAACCGCGGCCCCGACTCGCTGGGCGTGCTGCGCCGGATGATGGCGCTGCAAGGCAGCGCCCACTGCCTGCTCGGCAACCACGACCTGCACCTGCTGGCCGTGGCGCATGGGGTGCGCAAGGCCCACCGCACCGACACCCTCGACGCCATTTTGCTGGCCAAGGACCGCGAGCACCTGCTGGACTGGGTACGGCAGCGCCCGCTGGCCCTGCGCTTGAACGGTTGGCTGCTGGTGCATGCGGGTGTGCTGCCCCAATGGAGTGCCGAGCAGACCCTGACCCTCGCCGAGGAAGTGAGCCAAATGCTGCGCAGCACCGACGGCGCCGAATGGCTGCGCCAGATGTATGGCAACCAACCCGACCACTGGCGCGACGACTGGCCCGACACCGACCGCTGGCGCGTGGTGGTCAACGCCCTGACCCGGCTGCGGTTCTGCAATGCCCAAGGGGTGATGGAGTTCGCCACCAAGGACGGCGCCGCACAGGCCCCCGAAGGATTCATGCCCTGGTTCGAGGTGCCGGGCCGCCGATCGTCCGACACACCCATCGCCTTCGGCCACTGGTCCACCCTGGGCTTGCTGAATCGCCCGCATCTGCTGGGGCTGGACACCGGCTGCATCTGGGGCGGCAGCCTCAGCGCGGCCCGCCTCTCAGACGACGGAACGCTGGAAGACATCATTCAGGTGCGTTGCCCTCAGGCACAACGACCGGGCCGCTGACCGGTGGCGGCGCCGCCCGGGGCTGGTCCGCATGCTCAGGAATCGGACGCCGCCTCTGCAGTGACCGGGGCTTTGAACAAGGCAGGCACCTTGCGGCGCGGCTTGATGTAGGCCGACAGACCCTTGCCCGCGGCAGCCTTGGGCTGAGTCTCCCAGCTCGGCTTGGCCTCGGGGCCAAGAGCCGGCTCGTAGGGGCGTTCGAACAGCGGGTCGGCGGGCACACGCGCGGGCCGCTGGCTACGCTCGCGTCGCACTTCGCCGCTGCTGGATCGCTCGTCATGCCACAGCCGCTGGCCATCGTTGATACGTCCGGCCGGGCCACCGAAACGCTTGCGGTCGCTCTCGAGTTCGAGCGACTCGACCTCCACCTTCTTGCCGATCAGCTTTTCGATGTCGGCCAGGTTGCGCGCGTCCTTGCCACTGACAAAAGAGATGGCCAGCCCGCAAGCCCCGGCCCGGCCGGTGCGACCGATGCGGTGCACGTAATCCTCGGCGTTGAACGGGATGTCGAGGTTGAACACCGCGGGCACATCCTTGATGTCGAGGCCGCGCGCCGCCACGTCGGTGCAGACGAGCAGATCGACTTCGCCTTTCTTGAAGGCATCCAGCGCCTTGAGCCGTTCGTCCTGGCTCTTGTCGCCGTGCAGAGCGGTGGCGCTCAACCCATCGCGCTCCAGAGCGCGCGCCATGCGGGCGCAGCCCAATTTGCTGTTGAGAAACACGAATGCCTGCTTGATCCCTTTTTCGCGCAGCAGTTGCTTGAGGGCCTGGCGCTTGTCCTCCTCCTCGACGCGGTAGAACAACTGCTCGATCGTGGAGGCCGTGGCATTGGAGCGCGCCACCTCGATGGTCACGGGATTCTGGAGGTAGCTGGCCGCCAGCCGCTTGATCTCAGGCGAGAAGGTGGCGCTGAACAGCAAGGTGGTGCGCTGCTTGGGCAGATGGCTGAGGATGCGCTGCAGATCGGGCAGAAAACCGATGTCGAGCATGCGATCGGCTTCATCCAGGACCACGTACTCCACCTGGTTGAGCATACAGTTACGGGCCTCGATGTGGTCGAGCAGGCGACCCGGTGTTGCCACCAGCACCTCCACGCCCTTTTTCAGCTCGGCGGTCTGGGGTTTCATGTCCATGCCACCAAACACCACCGCACAACGCAGCTGGGTGTATTTGGCGTAGAGCTTGATCTGCTCGGCCACCTGATCGGCCAGTTCACGGGTAGGCAGCAGCACCAGGGCACGCACCGGGTGCCGCGCCGGCGAGGTGGATGCATTCTCGTACTTGAGCATGCGCTGCAGCAAGGGCAGCGAAAAAGCGGCGGTCTTGCCGGTGCCGGTCTGGGCAGCGCCCATCACGTCGCGGCCTTCTAAGACGACCGGAATGGCCTGCGCCTGAATCGGCGTCAGGGTCGTGAACCCCAATTCGGCAACGGCACGGGCCAGAGGTTCGGCCAGGGAAAGTTCGGTAAAAGCTTGAGTCATCTAACCCTGTATTGTCGCACCAAGGCATGTTCAGCGTGTGACAAACCGCTTGAACGCTGTGCCTTGGCGTGGTTCTCAGGCCATGCCTCGCCCGCCTGCCCACCCCCAAAAGGAGGGGCAATCAGGCGTAGGAAGGTGCCTGTGCGCTGGTTGGACGGCCTTGGAAATCGGTCCAGCAGCGGCGTGTGAAATCGTACAGCTTGCACTTGCGGGCTGTCTCAAAGTACCAACGCCAACTGAATCGCTGGATGATGATGCGCCCAGGCAGCATGTCCTCCAGCTTCTTTTGTGCAGCCTTGAGCTTGTACAGCGGCACGCTCATGTCCACATGGTGGGCCGTGTGCTCCATGATGTGGTGCAACAGCCCGCCCACCTTCCATGGAAACTGCAGGTGCACGGTGGTGGACACGAAGGGCGCAGCCTTGGCCCAGGCCTGCTTGTCGTCATGCCACTGCACGCTGGTGTGGGTGTGGTGCACGTACACCACAAAGCCGATCATCGCGTTCCAGAACAGAAAGGGCACCACAAAGCCCATGCCCACCAGCATCCAGACCGACTGGCCGGTGGCCACGGCAGCCCACACCAGGCCGGCCACCCACAGCGCGGCCACGGCGGACACGAACACCCCGTCCCACACGAACTCGGGCCGACGGGTACCCATATAGGTTTTGCGCGGGAAGAACATACGCAACCACCACATTTCGATCAGGTAGTACAGGGCCGGACCCCAACCGCTGCGGTAGATGCGCTCCAAGACACGGCGGCCGGGAGACAGGGCGTCGAACTCCTCCTTGGTCAGCGGCGCCCACACGAAATCCACACCCTTGAGGTTGGTGTAGCCGTGGTGCACCACGTTGTGCCCCACCTCCCACAAACTGTAAGGGGTGAGAGAGGGCACCATGGCGATACGCCCCAGGATGCGGTTGAGTCCCCGATGCGGGGTGTAGCTCTGGTGGCAGGCGTCGTGCCCGATGATGAACAGGCGTCCGATCATGAAGCCGGCTGCCAGGCCGCACAGCAGCTTGGCCCACCAGGCAGGGAAAACGATGGTGCCAGCGATGAGCACCGCAAAGATCACCCAGTCCAGCACCAGCAGTCCGACCGCCATGGCGGTACGCCGCTCACTCAGCGGGGTGAGCCAGCTCCGGATCACCTTGCGGTGCGGCATGGGTGCATCGAGGGACACCGGCCCCTCGGTCACGGCGGGTGACTGCAGGGACTCGGCAGGCATGGAAGACTGCGGCATGGGACCGCTGCGTTGTTCTTCAGGCGTATACATGGGAACTCAGGCAGTAAGGGTAAACACGGCTGAGCCGAGCCGGGCTGCCGGGATGGTAACGGGCCGATGGGCGCGGCGTTTTGACCCACGTCAAATCTGCGGCCCAGAGTCAGTCTAGGCACCGTCTTTGTATCTATCTATAATACGGGGTTTTGCTGGCATCATCCACAAACACAGAAGGAAACCATCATGGCAACCAAGCCGAAGAAAAAGAACCCGCGCCTGGCTTCCGGCCGCAAGCGCGCCCGTCAGAACATCAAGCTGAACGCAGCGAATTCTTCGCTGCGTTCCAAGTACCGCACCGCCGTCAAGAACGTCGAAAAAGCCGTGGTGGCTGGCGACAAGGCCAAGGCCACCGAACTGTTCGCCAAGATGCAGGCCGTGGTGGACACCATCGCCGACAAGGGCATCTTCCACAAGAACAAGGCCGCTCGCGACAAGAGCCGTCTCTCCGCCAAGGTCAAGGCCCTGGCCGCTGCGGCTTAAACCAGCCGCTCGCCCGGGCTCCCCAGGAGCCCGCCGTTTGGTCCGGGTGCGCTGCCAGCAAAATCCCAACCCCGACATGCCGCCTTCGAGGCGGCATTTTCATGGTTGCTTCGGCTCCTCGGGCAACAAACAGGCCTCCACGATCTGCAAATCGTTGTCGCGGGCAAAATTCATCACGAAGTCCCAGGCCATCACGTCGTAATCCCGCAGGGCACGGTTCACCACGACGCACTTCACCCCATTGATCACTTGCGGAATGCACCATGGGGAATACCCCAAATGCGCGCCCGGAGACTTGCCAGCCGGGTGAAACTGGCTCATCACCCCGCAGAGGCGTTCCGCCCAATCGCTGGGGCGAAAGGTCTTGCCGCTGTGGGTAATCCCCTGGATGAAGACTTCTTTGGCGCTGGAGGAGACCATCGGGTGGAGGCCTGTGGCGAAAATGGAAACGGGCGAAACCCAAGGATCGCCTGGGACCGCCTCGAACGGTTTCAAAATTCTATCTTATATAAGACTTTCCGTAGGGGTTAACCCGATCATTCCACCCGACGGCGATCGACCCCAACCCGTCATCCAAGGCCATGCGGTGGACCTAAAATGTCCATCCAGCGGCCCACTCCACCGGGCCTCGCTTTGTAAGAACCCACGGGCCCGCCCCGCCACACAGGACGCCACCATGCCTCATACCGTTCCGGCCGAACCCCATGTCATGAACACCTACAGCCGCGTGCCGATTGCCTTGTCCCATGGCAAAGGCTGCCGCGTGTGGGACGTGGATGGCAAGGTCTATCTGGACGCGCTGGGTGGCATTGCCGTCAACACCCTCGGGCATGCGCATCCCAAGCTGGTCCGTGCCCTGCAGGACCAGATCGGCAAGCTCATCCACATCAGCAATTACTACTACTACCCGGCGACCGAAGAGCTCGCACGCATGCTGGTCGAGCGCTCGGGCCTGAGCAACGTGTTCTTCTGCTCCACCGGGCTGGAAGCCAACGAAGCCGCTCTGAAGCTGGCGCGCAAGTACGGACACGACAAAGGCATCACCCACCCGCAGATCGTCGTCTACGAAAAAGCCTTCCACGGCCGCTCCCTCGCCACGCTCAGTGCCACCGGCAACCCCAAGGTGCAGGCTGGTTTCGGACCACTGGTGGAAGGCTTCATTCGCGTGCCCCTGAATGACATCGAGGCCATCCGCCGAGCCACCGCCGGCAACCGCAACGTGGTGGCGGTGTTCTTTGAAGCCATCCAGGGTGAAGGCGGTGTCAACCTCATGACGACCGACTACATGCAGCAGGTGCGCGCCCTGTGCGACGCCAACGACTGGCTGCTGATGATCGACGAGGTGCAGTGCGGCATGGGCCGCACCGGCAAGTGGTTCGCCCACCAGTGGGCGGGCATCCAGCCCGACGTCATGCCCCTGGCCAAAGGTCTGGGCTCAGGCGTGCCCATCGGCGCCGTGGTGGCAGGCCCGAAAGCGGCCCACATCTTCCAGCCCGGCAATCACGGCACCACCTTCGGCGGCAACCCGCTGGCCATCCGCGCCGGGCTGGAGACCATCCGCATCATCGAAGAAGAAGGCCTGCTGGAAAACGCCGCCAAAATGGGTTTCCACCTCCTGTCCACCCTGGCCGCTCAGCTCATGCACGTGCCCGGCGTCAAGGATGTACGCGGCAAGGGCCTGATGATCGGCATCGAGCTGGACCGCCCTTGCGGCGCCCTGGTGCAGCGCTGCGCCGAAGCCGGCCTGCTCCTGAGCGTCACCGCCGACAGCGTGATCCGCATGGTGCCGCCGCTGATCCTCTCCGGCGCCGAAGCCGACGAGATCATCGCCATCCTCGTGCCCGAGATCAAGGCCTTCCTGGCCGAAACCGCCCAGACCTGAAGCCCCCTTCGTCACGCCACCCGCATGTCCGCCTCCATCACCCCCCCCGTGCCGGTCCGGCACTACCTGCAGTTCAAGGACTTCAGCGCCGAGGATTACGCGTATCTGCTGGCACGCGCCTGGCTGATCAAGCAGAAGTTCAAGACCTACCAGAAGCACCATACCCTGACCGACCGCACCCTGGCCATGATTTTCGAGAAGGCCAGCACCCGCACCCGCGTGAGCTTCGAAGCCGGCATGTACCAGCTGGGCGGCAGCGTGGTGCACCTGACCACCGGCGACAGCCAGTTGGGCCGGGCCGAACCGATCGAGGACAGCGCGCGCGTCATCAGCCGCATGACCGACATCGTCATGATCCGCACCTTCGGGCAGGACAAGATCGAACGCTTCGCGGCCCATTCGCGTGTGCCGGTCATCAACGGCCTGACCAACGAGTTCCACCCCTGCCAAATCCTGGCCGACCTGTTCACCTGGCTGGAATACCGGGGCAAGCGCGCCGATGGCTCGCTGGACGTGGACGCGCTCAAGGGCATCACCGTGGCCTGGGTGGGTGACGGCAACAACATGGCCAATACCTGGCTGCAGGCCGCCGACATCCTGGGCTTCCAGGTACACGTGAGCACGCCCAGCGGCTACGAAATCAACCCCGAAGTGGCCGGAGTCAGCCGGGGCGGCTGCTGGAGGGTGTTCAAAGACCCGATGGAAGCCTGCCGTGGTGCGGACCTGGTCACCACCGACGTGTGGACCAGCATGGGCTACGAAGCCGAAAACGAAGCCCGCATGAAGGCCTTCGCCGCCTGGTGCGTGACCCCCGAGATGATGGCCGTGGCCAAGCCCGATGCCCTGTTCATGCACTGCCTGCCCGCCCACCGGGGCGAGGAAGTGACGGCCGACGTGATCGACGGCCCACAAAGCGTGGTGTGGGACGAAGCCGAGAACCGCATGCACGTGCAGAAGGCATTGATGGAGTATTTGCTGCTGGGCCGGCTGTAAACCCCCTCCTTCTTTCAGCCTTGGTGTCCCTGCTGCCCCATGAGTGCCTGCCAAAGCTGCGGCGCCTGCTGCGCCCACTTCCGCGTGGACTTTTCCCTCTACGAGCTCGACACCGAAGGCGGGCAGGTGCCCTCGGGCCTGACGGTGGAAGTGAACGGCAACACCTGCCGCATGCGCGGCACCGACCACGTGCCCATCCGTTGCACGGCCCTCACCGGGAAGGTGGGTGAAAAAGTGGGCTGCGCCATTTACGAATGGCGGCCTTCGCCGTGCCGGGAATTCGCCGAAGGCAGCGACGCGTGTGCTCGCGCCCGCGCGCGCCATGGTCTGCCGCCCGTCTGATGCCAGCCCTGTCAAACGCCATGGCCCTGGTCCTGGTCCTCTGGAGACAGCGCATCCTCACGAAGCTCCATGAGCGCCTGCCTGAGCACGGTCCACCCCCCATGCAAAGCGAGCCCTGCCATCAGGCTGGCGACCATCAGGTCGGGCCACGCCGTCCCGGTGCCGAACACCCCCAGCGCCGCGACCAGCACCGCCACGTTACCGATCGCGTCGTTGCGTGAACACAGCCAGACGCTGCGCATGTTGGCATCGCCTTCCCTGAAGGCGTACAGCAACCCAGCCACTCCCAGGTTGGCCAGCAGCGCCATGATCGCCACGATACCCATGGTCATGGCTTGGGGAACGTCCCCATGCCAGACCGACCACAGCGCCGAGCCCAGCACGTACAGCCCAAACCCCATCATGCTGACGGCCTTGAGCAGTGCCGCACGTGCCCGCCAAGCCAGTGCGGAGGCCAGCACGGCCAGCGAGACCCCATAGTTCATGGCATCGCCAGCAAAGTCCACGGCATCGGCCAGCAGCGACAACGACCCCGCTTGCAGACCAGCGCCGACCTCGACCAGAAACATGATCGCATTGACCCACAGCGCGATCCACAGGATGCGACGGTAACGGCCCAGATGAACGATGGATGCCGCCTGTGGGGCATCGTGTGAGCAACAATGAGCTGGCATATCGGCACCTGGCAATGAATCTGTCCATGGATTGGAAACCTTGTAGTGACTACAATGTCAACTCCCCCAACCCGAAGCGGGAGATTGGATGCAGATCAAGGAGCTGGCCCGAGCCACGGGCGTGGATGCAGAGACGATACGCTTTTATGAAAAGCAGGGGCTGCTGCCGTCAGCGGCCAGGCGCGACAACGGCTACCGCGACTACACGTCCCTGCATCTGGAACGGTTGTCGTTCATCCGCCACTGCCGGGCGCTCGACATGCCACTGGCGGATGTGGCCCGCCTCCTGTCCTTCCTGGACGAACCGGACAGCCACTGTGGCGAGGTCAATGAGCTGGTGGATGCGCAACTGGCCAGGGTACGCGCCCGATTGCAGAGCATGCTCGCATTGGAAAAGCAATTGCTGCTGCTGAGATCCCGTTGCCAGGCAACCAATGCCGGGCATTGCGGCATCCTGAAGGAACTGGTCGCCGCCGCACAGGGCGAGGCCTGTGCGTGTCACGGCGCGGCGCCGCCAGAAGGTCAAGCCCACCACCCCCGATCATCCGCCCATGCCATTTGACGTGATCATCATCGGCGCGGGCGCCGCAGGCCTGTTCTGCGCGGGCGTGGCGGGTCAGCGTGGGCTGAAGGTGCTGCTGATCGACCACTCGCCCAAGGTGGCCGAGAAAATCCGCATCTCGGGTGGGGGGCGGGCCAACTTCACCAACCGCGACCTCGACCCGCGCCAGCCGCACAAGCACTTTCTGAGCGACAACCCGCACTTCTGCCGCTCTGCCCTGTCGCGCTACACCCCGGCCGATTTCATCGACCTGCTGCGGCGCCACGGCGTGCCCTTCCATGAAAAACACAAAGGCCAGCTGTTTTGCGACCGCTCCGCGCAAGACCTGATCGACGTGCTGCTCAAGGAATGCGACGCTGGTGGCGTGACCCGCTGGCAGCCCTGTGCGGTGCACGGGGTGGCCTATGCCGACGCCCACACCGCGACGCGCTACACCGTGCAGACCGACCGGGGGCCTGTGAGTGCGCCCGCGCTGGTGGTGGCCACCGGGGGTCTGCCCGTGCCCAAGATCGGCGCCACCGACTTTGGCCTGCGCCTGGCGCGCCAGTTTGGTCTGAACGTGGTGGAGCCACGGCCCGCGCTCGTGCCCCTCACCTTCGACCCCGCTGCCTGGGCCCCGTTTGCCGAGCTGGCGGGGCTGGCGCTGCCGGTGCGCATAGCCACCGGCGAAAAAAAACAGCGCCAGGTGTTTGACGAAGACCTGCTGTTCACCCACCGGGGCCTGAGCGGCCCGGCCGTGCTGCAGATGTCCAGCTACTGGAAGCCGGGCACACCGCTGAGCATCGACCTGCACCCCGATGCCCCAATGGAGCCCCTGCTGCAAGAAGCCAAGGCCCGCTCACGCAAGCGGCTGCCCAACGAACTGGCCCACCACCTGCCGCACCGGCTGGCCGACACCTGGACCGCCCACCGGGCCGACTGGCAACGCCCCATCAACGAAACACCCGACAAGGCCCTGTCCCAACTGGCCGAGAGCCTGCACCGCTGGACGCTCACCCCCACCGGTACCGAAGGCTATGCCAAGGCCGAGGTCATGGCTGGCGGGGTGGACACGCGGCAACTTTCTTCGCAAACCATGGAATCGCAGCAGCCCGGCCTGTACTTCATCGGCGAGGTGGTGGACGTGACCGGCTGGCTGGGCGGCTACAACTTCCAGTGGGCCTGGGCCAGCGCCTACGCCTGCGCCCAGGCGCTGCCCATCAGTTCTTGACAGGCGTCTTGTCCAGCCCCTGCTCCAGCCGCTCGCAGAGCAGACGCAGCACCTCGATGCGCGACCACAGCTTGTCGTCCGACGCCACGATGTGCCAGGGCGCTATCCGGGTCGAGGTGCGATCCACCATCTGCTCGACGGCGCGCTCGTACAGCGGCCACTTCTCGCGGTTGCGCCAATCTTCCTCGGTGATCTTGTAGTTCTTGTGCGGCGTTGCCTCGCGGTCTTTGAAGCGCCTGAGCTGCTCTTCGGGCGTGATCGCCAACCAGAACTTGACGATCACCGCCCCTGACTCCGCCAGCTGCTCCTCATATTCATTGATCTCGCCATAGGCGCGCATCCAGTCCTGACTCGAGCACAACCCCTCCACGCGCTCCACCAGCACCCGCCCATACCAGGAGCGATCGAAGATCACCGCCTTGCCATGCGCCGGAATGTAGCGCCAGAAACGCCACAGATACGGTTGCGCCCGCTCGTTTTCGTTCGGCGCGGCCACTGGCACCACGCGGTAAAAGCGTGCGTCCAGTGCCTGGGTGATGCGCCGAATCGTGCTGCCCTTGCCCGCCGCGTCCATGCCTTCGAACACCAGCACCAACGAATGCTTGAGCATGCGCGGATCGCGACTGAGCAGAGCCAGACACCCTTGCAAGCGCTCCAGTTCGTCCTCGTACACCTTGCGCTTGAGGCGGCGACCGTAATCCTGCGCGGCCAGCAGCCCACGCTCGCCCATCCCCCATACGGCATGGGTCGCAGGCAAAGTTTCCGGCACTCCCGGCACTGGGTCCGGACGCTGCAGCGCATGGTTGAGCGCATCCAGCAGGTATTGCCCAGCCTTGAGCGAGCGATAAGCCGGATCGCTGCCGTTGATCACCAGCCAAGGCGCCTCCCCGATGCTCGTTTTGCGCAACGCCTCCTCACTCACACGCACGAAACGATCGTAGTGCTGGATGTTCTCACGTTGCTGGGGCGTGACCCGCCAGGCCGTTTTGGGGTCCGACTCCAGCAGCTTCATGCGGTCTTTGGCGGCTTTTTTGGACAGGTGAAACCACAGCTTGACCAGCACCACCCCTTCAGCCACCAGCATGCGTTCGAACTGGCGAATGCGCTCCAAGCGGTGCAGGAAACGCTCACGCTTCTGGCCCTTGCGAACGTGGGCCCGAATGGGATCGCTGTACCAGGACCCAAACAAAATCCCGATGCGCCCCTTGGGCGGCAACACCTGCCAGAAACGCCACATTTCCGGATGCTGGCGCTCCAGCGCCGTCATCGGGCCGAACGCCTCGGTACGGATATGGCGCGGGTCCATCCATTCGTTGAGCAGGTTGACCGTCTCGCCGCGCCCTGCACCATCGACCCCATTGACCAGAATCACCACGGCGGACCGGGCATCCTGCAGGAGGCGGTACTGAGCATCGAGCAAGGCATGCCGCAGCCGCAAAGACTCTTCCTTCCAGTGCTTTTTACTCACCCGTTGTCCGATTTCGGCCGACTCAAACATCGCTCACTCTCCGCTCTTTTGTGTGTAATCCTTGCAACTGTAGCCCGAAATCATCCTGCACACGCCAGGAAGAATCGCTATAATGTTGGACTTTGCTGGCAAAACCCCGTCGGCCGTGATCACCTGATGACGGGGAAAACTTGCCGCGACACGGGTTCGGGGCCCGATCTTCCCCGAGCACCGGCGCGGCGCAAAACGGAAACCATTAGCTAATGACCACCATCCGCGTTAAAGACAACGAACCTTTTGACGTCGCCCTGCGCCGCTTCAAGCGCACCATCGAGAAGCTGGGCCTGCTCAACGACCTGCGCGCCCGCGAGTTCTACGAAAAGCCCACCGCCGAGCGCAAGCGCAAGAAGGCCGCAGCCATCAAGCGCCACTTCAAGCGTGTGCGCTCCATGCAGCTGCCCAAGCGCCTGTACTGATCGCCACATCGCTCCTGCACAGCCCGCTCGAGGACGCTCCGGCGGGCTGTGTCGTTTCGGCCACTGCGGCGCCTGTTAGAAAAGCAATCCACCATGTCCCTCAAACACCAGATCACCGAAGACATGAAGGCCGCCATGCGCGCCAAGGACGCCGAACGCCTCGGCACCCTGCGGCTGCTGCTGGCGGCCATCAAGCAGCGCGAGGTGGACGAGCGCATCGAGCTGGACGATGCAGGCGTCGTCGCCGTGCTGGAAAAACTGCTCAAGCAGCGCCGCGACTCGATCAGCGCCTACCAGCAGGCCGGCCGTGACGACCTGGCCGCTCGCGAACAGGCCGAGGCAGCGGTCCTGCAAGGCTACCTGCCGGCGCGCCTCGACGCCGACGCCATTGCGGCGGCGGTGCAAGACATCGTGGCGACCGTCGCGGCCGAGCTGGGGCGCGCCCCGACGGCTGCCGACCTAGGCAAGCTGATGGGTCTGGCCAAGACCCGGCTGGCGGGCCAGGCCGACATGGCCCAGGTATCTGCTGCCGTGAAAGCCGCGCTGGCAACCTGACGCCCCAACCATGACATCCGCAGGCCCCGCGGCACCCGTCGGCGTGTTCGACTCCGGCGTGGGGGGCTTGTCGGTGCTGCGGGAAATCCATGCCCAATGGCCGACGGAGGCTCTGGTCTATGTCGCCGACTCGGGTCATGCGCCCTATGGCGAAAAATCCGCCGATTTCATCGAGGCGCGCGTCCGTCACCTCATCGATCACCTGCGTGGCTGCGGGGCCAAGGCCATCGTGGTAGCCTGCAACACCGTCACCGGCCTGATGATCGAACGCCTTCGGCAGCATTACCCGCAAACCCCGATTGTCGCCATCGAGCCGGCCGTCAAGCCGGCGGCGCAGTCCACGCGCAGCGGTGTCATTGGCGTCCTGGCCACCCGACAAACCGTCGCCAGCCCTGGTCTGGCCCGGCTCGTGGACACCTATGCCCAAGGCAAGCGGGTCCTGCTGCAAGCCTGTCCGGGTTGGGTGGAGCGGGTGGAGCGCGGGCTGCTGGACGGGCCCGACACCGAAGCGGCGGTCGCCGCATACGTCAACCCACTGCTGGCACAGGGGGCCGACACCCTGGTGTTGGGTTGTACCCACTACCCCTTTCTGGCTCCGGTGATCCAGCGGCTGGCAGGGGATGGCGTACAGATCATCGACCCTGCCGCCGCCGTGGCAAGAGAACTGGGTCGGCGACTCGCGCAAGCGGGGCTGGCCGCCCCGGCCGGGGCAGAAACGGCCGCTGACGTGACCTTCTGGACCAGTGCCGACACCTCACAAGCCGCCTGCCTGATCGCCCGGCTATGGGGCCAGCCGGTGCAGCCTCAGCCACTGCCCTGAGCGGTTCTGTTTGCGTGGCCGAGGCCCCAGGCTCAGGACTCAGCTGCCCGCCACCTTCATGCGGTTGATCAGCACGGAGCCCACGTTTTTGGCGCCGTAGGCGTACTCGTCAGCACCGATGGCTTCCATGCCCAGGAACATGTCCTTGAGGTTGCCCGCGATGGTGATTTCCTGTACCGGATAGGCGATCTGGCCGTTGTCCACCCAGAAGCCAGCCGCGCCACGGGAGTAGTCACCCGTCACGTAATTCACACCCTGCCCCATCAGTTCGGTCACGAACAGGCCGGTTCCCAGTTTGCGCAGCATGGCGTCCAAGTCATCGGCGGGATCGGTGAGGCGGCTGCGCAGGTACAGGTTGTGCGAGCCTCCCGCATTGCCGGTGGTGCGCATGCCGAGCTTGCGTGCCGAGTAGGTGGACAGGAAATAGCCCTTGACGCAGCCGGCGCTGACGACTTGACGCGCCACGGTCTTGACCCCTTCGTCATCGAACGGCGCACTGCCCTTGCCGCCGATGATGAGCGGATCCTCGTACAAATCGATGTGCTTGGGAAACACCTGCCGCCCCAGACTGTCCACCAGGAAGCTGGTCTTGCGGTAGAGCGCGCCACCACTGACCGCCTGCACGAAGGCCCCGAGCAGCCCGGCCGCCAGCGGCGCTTCGAACAGCACCGGGCATTCGGTGGTGGCGATCTTGCGGGGCTTCAGCCGGGCCAACGCGCGCCGCGCGGCGTACTCGCCCACGGCCTCGGGGCTCGCCAAGTCGAGCGGTGAACGCATGGAGCTGAACCAATAGTCGCGCTGCATGCCCGCGCCCTTGCCAGCGATGGGAGCCACCGACAGGCTGTGCCGGGAACTGGCATAACCTCCCCGGAAAATGCCTTCGCGTCCCCGTTCGCCGCCGCGCATGTGCTCGGTGTAGAAGTGCGATTGCTGGGCCGACACCCCGGCTCCTTCGCTGTTGGTGATCAACCGGCTGGTGGCAAAGGCCGCCGCCTCGCAACGCAGCGCGATCTGCACCGCCTCTTCGGGCGACAGGTTCCAGGGGTGAAACAGCTCCAGGTCGGGGTAGCTGTTGGCCACATCCTGCTCGTCGGGCAAACCGGCCACCGGGTCTTCGGCGGTGAAGCGCGCAATGTCGTAGGCGGCCTGCACCGCCTGGCGGATGGCGGCGGGAGAAAAGTCCGAGGTGGAGGCGTTGCCACGGCGTTGCCCCAGGTACACGGTCACGCCCAGCGACTTGTCGCGGTTGCGCTCCACGTTCTCCAGGGCACCTTTGCGTACCGAGACGCTCAGGCCCGAACCCTCCGAAACCTCGACCCCCGCATCGGCGACGCCCAATTGGCGGGCATGGGTCAGGGCCAGGTCGGCGAGCGCTTCGAACTCGCTGCGGGCATACTGAAAACCTGGTTCGGCAGAAGCGGCAGGCTTGGGGGAACGGGGAGAGCGCGTCTTTTTCATGCTGGCGGCTATGATACTTGGATGGCACGCAAACCCACCAAAGGCTACTTCGTCAAAGGCCATTTCGTTGCAGAGGGCAGCGAACTCGACCTCGAACTCAAACGCGCACTCAAGGGCGACGTCGAGGTCAGCAAGACCGACCTGAAAAAACGAAGCGACCGCCTGCAGGCGCTGGGCGAGCAGTTGCTCACGCTGCGCCCCGGGCTCATGGACACACTCGATCTGCCGGACAAGCTCATCGAGGCCATTGCCGAGGCCAAGCGCATCACCCACTTCGAAGGCAAGCGCCGACAGATGCAATTCATCGGCAAGCTCATGCGCCAGCTCGATGACGACGCCGTGGCCGCCATTGAAACCGCGCTGCAAGTGCAACACCAGAGCAGCGCCGCCGACACCCTGCGCCTGCACCAGGCCGAGCAGTGGCGCGAGCGACTCATCGCCGACGATCAGGCCTTGCAAGATTGGCTGACCCTGGACCCCGATGCCGACCTGCAACATCTGCGCTCACTGATCCGCCAGGCCCGCAAAGACGCGCAGGCCCAGCGTGCAGCGGAACGGCCGGGCGAAGCCCAACGCCACGGCAGAAGCTACCGAGAAATCTTTCAAATCGTCCGTGAACGCCTGGACGCCCAGGCAGCATCCCAACCATGAGCACCCACGACCCCGTCAAGATCGGCATCGTTTCCATCAGCGACCGCGCCAGCTCCGGCGTCTATCAGGACAAGGGCCTGCCCGCCCTGCAGGACTGGCTCACCCGAGCGCTGAAAAACCCCCTCAGCTTCGAGGCCCGCCTCATCCCCGACGAGCAGGCCGTCATCAGCCAGACCTTGATCGAGCTGGTGGATGCCGGCTGTGCCTTGGTGCTCACCACGGGAGGAACCGGCCCGGCCCAGCGTGACGTGACCCCCGAAGCCACGCTGGCCGTGGCGCACAAGGAACTGCCTGGCTTCGGTGAACAGATGCGCCAGATCAGCCTGCGCTTCGTGCCCACGGCCATCCTGTCGCGCCAGGTGGCGGTGATCCGCGAGCAGACGCTGATCATCAACCTGCCGGGTCAGCCCAAGAGCATCGCCGAAACGCTCGAAGGGCTCAAAGACGCCGAAGGCCAGCCCGTGGTGCACGGCATCTTTGCGGCTGTGCCCTACTGCATCGACCTCATCGGCGGGCCCTACCTGGAAACCCACGACGAGGTCTGCAAGGCGTTTCGGCCCAAGAACGCGGTGCGCGCGCCGCGCGCCTGAGCCGCCCGCCCGGCTTACTTGCCGACCAGATCGCTGAGCTTTTTCGCCTCGAAGTGCTCTTCGCGCGCGGCATCGGGCGGCAGGCCCGGCGCTTTGGCGCATGCCAGCTTCTCGATGGCCTGCCACAGCAGCGCGATCTGATGCTCATGGCCTGCCGCGCTGTCGATGAGCCCGCGCAAAGCCTGTGACAGCGGGTCATCGTTCTGCGTCACGCCATAAGCGGAAAAGCCCATCTTGGAAGCGGCCTCCTCGCGCCGGGCATCGGCCTCGGCCTGGATGATGCGCGCCGGATTGCCCACGGCCGTGGCACCCGCGGGAACGGGCTTGGTCACCACGGCATTGCTGCCGATCTTGGCGTCATCCCCCACGGTGAAGCCGCCCAATACCTTGGCGCCTGCACCCACCACGACGTTGCGCCCGAGCGTGGGATGACGCTTTTGCCCCTTGTACAGCGAGGTTCCCCCCAACGTGACGCCGTGGTAAATGGTGCAGCCGTCCCCGATTTCGGCCGTCTCTCCGATCACCACGCCCATGCCATGATCGATGAAGACACGCTCGCCCAATTGGGCGCCGGGATGGATTTCGATGCCGGTGAGCCAGCGATTCCAGTGAGAGATCCAGCGCCCCAACCATTTGAACCCGGCGTTCCAGCAGGCATGCGCCAGCCGATGCAACACCACGGCATGCAGGCCTGGGTAGCAGGTCAGCACTTCCCAGCGCGAGCGCGCTGCCGGATCGCGTTCCAGGATGCAGTCGATGTCGGACTTGAGGCGGGCAAACATGGCATCAGTCTAGCGCTTTGCGCGCGCCGCGGTCTCCAGCATGGCGCGCGCCACCCCGCGCAGAATATGGACTTCTGCCTCGGTCGGCTGGGCCCGATTGAACAATTGCTGCAACCGAGGCATGAGTTTTTTCGGAGCAGCCGGATCCAGATAATCCACGGCCACGAGCGCCTGCTCCCAATGCCGCAACATCGCGGCCAGCATCTGGGCGTCGGCTGGGCGCTGCGCCGACTCGTGGGCCGAAGGGACGGCAGAGACATGGAAGCCGCCCAACGCCATTCGCCATTCGTAGGCGATCAACTGCACCGCCGCCGCCAGATTCAGCGAACCGTAGTCGGGCGCCGTGGGAATGCTCAGGCACACGTGGCAACGGTACACATCCTCGTTGCGCATGCCGTAGCGCTCCGAGCCGAACAAAAAGGCCACCCCTGCCGGGGCATGCGTCTGGCTGAGCGCCTCCAGATGCGCCCGGGGGGCGCGGGTCGGCGGGCCGAAATCGCGCGGCGTCATGGCCGTGGCGCACAGGTGGGTCATGCCGTCCAGGGCCTCGTCCAGCGTTTCCACGATCCGGGCCTTGCTCAGCACATCGGCGGCTCCGCTCGATCGCTCGACCGCCTCCTCGCAGTGCAGCACACCCGGCCAGCGTGGGCGCACCAGCACCAGATCGTCGAAGCCCATCACCTTCATCGCGCGGGCCGTCGCCCCCACGTTGCCGGCGTGGCTGGTCTCGATCAGGATGAAGCGGGTGGCTGAAGCCATGGGGAATGCAAGCAGATGCCGTTCGGGTTGTCCCGACCTGAAGGCGGCCGGTAAAATGCGGTATTGTCGCTGTCATCGAACAGCCCATGCCCGCTCCTCACACAATTTATGTCCTCCCATCTCCACCCCATGCTCAACGTGGCCATCAAGGCTGCGCGCGCCGCCGGCACCGTCATCAACCGGGCCTCGCTCGATATCGAATCGGTACGGGTATCGGCCAAACAAACGAACGATTTCGTCACCGAGGTGGACCATGCGGCCGAGCAGACCATCATCGACACACTGCTGAGCGCCTACCCCGACCACGGCATCTGGGCCGAGGAGTCGGGCCGACGGGAGGGCAAAGGCCGCGACAAAGGCCATGTGTGGATCATCGACCCGCTGGACGGCACCACCAACTTCATTCACGGCTTTCCGGTTTACTGCGTCAGCATCGCGCTGGCGGTCAACGGTCGAACCGAACAGGCCGTGGTGTACGACCCGACCCGAAACGACCTGTTCTGTGCCACGCGTGGTCGTGGAGCCTACCTCAACGACCGGCGCATCCGCGTGGCCAAGCGTACCCAGTTGCGCGACTGCCTGATCAGCACCGGCTTTCCGTTCCGCCCGGGCGACCATTTCCAGACCTACATGCAGATGCTGCAGGACGTGATGCCCAAGGTGGCCGGCGTGCGCCGCCCCGGCGCGGCGGCACTCGACCTGGCCTACGTGGCTGCGGGGTTTGCCGACGGTTTCTTCGAAGCCGGTCTCAGCCCTTGGGACGTGGCGGCCGGCGCCCTGCTCGTCACCGAGGCCGGGGGGCTGGTCGGCAACTTCACGGGCGAGGCCGATTTTCTGGAACAGCGCGAATGCATGGCGGCCAACCCACGCATCTACGGCCAAATGGCCAACCTGTTGGGCAAATACAGCAAGTTCGCCAGCGCCGGTGACAAGGCCGCCGTGCGTCAGGCAGCGGCCATCGCCCCAGAAGCCCAGGACGACCCCCGACATGGAAGCGCGGACTGACGTCAACCGGCTGCCCGGCGAGAACAGCCCCTACTGGATCCAGTACCCGCTCGACATCCGGCAGCAGTTCCGGCTCCTGTGCAAACACGGCGAGCGTGTGCGGTTGTGGTACGGTCCGTCGGACTCGATCGTCTCGGTGGTGCTGGAGGTGCGGGACAACGGCGACCTGGTGTTCGACGTGGGCCCGGACGCCCGCACCAACCAGCGCCTCCTTGCAGCCCCCAATGTGCTGTTCACCAGCATGATGGATGGAGTCGAACTCAAGTGTGCGCTGGGGCCGCTGCGTGAAGTCATGCACGAGGGCCTGCCCGCTTTTGCCTCCGCCCTGCCGACCCGGTTGCATCGCCTGCAACGGCGGGACTGTCACCGCATGCCGATTCCGGTCGGCCACGCTGTGCATGGCGAGATCCCCAGCTCACCCCAGGCCGGCCCGCGTCCCTCTGACCGATCGGCGCAACGCATCCCCATCAAGCTGATCGACATTTCCCTGGGGGGCGTGGCATTCGAGCTGCCCAGCGGCACCTCCCACACCTGGGAGCGAGGGCTTCGTCTGCCCGAATGCCGGCTCCAACTCGACGACATGGGTGTCGTCAGCGTGGATCTGGAAGTTCGGCATATCGCCGACATCCACACCCGCAGCGGCACCGTCCGGCGCAAGGTGGGATGCAGGTTCACCCGGCTGTCGGCCGGCGCGGAAAACCTCATCCAGCGCTACATCACCCGGCTGGAGCTGAACCGGCGCAACGTAGGCTGATCACCTGCGCAAACTGCTATGCTGTACGCCTACCCGAACCGGCGGGCCGACACTGTGGCGGGAGACCGTGGCGTCAAGGCCGCGCTGACAGATGAAGGTCGTGGGCGGGCAGTCAAGGTGATCGACGCCGGCAAAGTCTCCCCAAGTAGCTGAATGACAAAGACACGAGATGATCATGGCGGTGAACCCAGGCTTCTACCTGCAGGGGTGGGGGAGCTGGAAAACCACACCCCCATGATGCAGCAGTACCTGCGCCTGAAAGCGGATCACCCGCACACCCTGCTGTTCTACCGCATGGGGGATTTCTACGAGCTGTTCTACGATGACGCCGAAAAGGCCGCTCGCCTGCTCGACATCACTTTGACGCGCCGTGGCCAGTCGGCCGGTGCGCCTGTGGTCATGGCCGGCGTGCCTTTCCATTCGGTCGAGACCTATCTGGCCCGGCTCATCAAGTTGGGCGAGTCGGTGGCCATCTGCGAACAGATCGGCGACCCGGCCAACAGCAAGGGGCCCGTCGAACGCAAGGTGGTGCGCGTGGTCACGCCCGGCACGCTGACCGATGCCGAGCTGCTCAGCGACAAAAGCGAATCCGTGCTGCTGGCCGTGCACATGGGCAGCCGCCACACCTGTGGACTGGCTTGGCTCAGCCTGACGCAAGGCATCGTCCACCTGGCCCAGTGCCCGCGCACGGAACTGCGCTCGTGGGTGGCACGCATCGGCCCGAGCGAGTTGCTGCACAGCGCCGAGGTCACGCCCGCTTTCGAACAAGAGCTACAGGACATGCAGCGCCAGTGGTCCGCACTCAGTGGTCACGGCTCGGGCACCCGACTCTCGCTGTCCTTGCGCCCGGCCTGGGCGTTCGATGCATCGCTCGGGGCGCGTAAACTCTGCGATCAATTGCAGGTCAGCACCCTGACGGGCTGGGGGGCACAGGATCTGCCGGAGGCGCACGCGGCCGCTTCCGCCCTGCTGGACTACGCCGAGCACACCCAGGGCCGCGCGTTGAGTCACGTGCGCCAGCTTCGGGTCGCACGCCCGCAAGAACTGATCGAGTTGCCTGACACCACCCGCCGCAACCTGGAGCTCACCCAGACGCTGCGGGGAGAAAATGCACCCACGTTGTTTTCGCTGCTCGACACCTGCCAGACCGGCATGGGCAGCCGTCAGCTCAAGCGCTGGATGCTGGAGCTTGCACGCGACCGCGCACCGGCCCGCGAGCGGCTCGAAGCGCTTGGCCGCCTGCGCGATGGCCTGCACGCCCCCCTGCGTCAAGCTCTCAGAGGCGCGAGCGATGTGGAACGCATCACCGCCCGCATCGCGCTGCGGCAGGCACGCCCGCGCGAACTGGTAGGACTGGCGCAAACGCTGATGCGCACACAGGAGCTGGCCCATGTTCTGAAGCAGGCCTTGCTGGCAGACGCCCACCCATGCGGCGAGTTGCTGCCCCGGCTCGCCGATCAACTGCTGCCGCCCCCCGGCTGCGCCGAGCTGCTGCAAGCCGCGCTGCTGCCCGAACCCGCCGCCCTGATCCGTGACGGCGGCGTGATCAATCACGGTTACGACGCCGAGCTCGACGAGTTGCGCTCCATCCAGAACAACTGTGATGATTTCCTGCTCGCACTCGAAGCCCGGGAGCGGGAACGCACCGGCATCGCCAACCTGCGCGTGCAGTACAACAAGGTTCACGGCTTTTACATCGAAGTCACACAAGGCCAACTCGACAAGGTGCCCGACGACTACCGTCGCCGCCAAACCCTCAAGAACGCCGAACGCTTCATCACCGCCGAACTCAAAGCCTTCGAGGACAAGGCCCTGAGCGCCCAGGAACGCGCGCTGGCGCGCGAAAAATGGCTGTACGAAGGCGTGCTGGACCAGTTGCAGGCGCACATCCCCGGGCTGAGCCGCATCGCCCAGGCCATCGCCACCCTGGATGCACTGTGCGCGCTGGCCGAGCGCTCGCTCACCCTGGGCTGGACTGCCCCCGAATTCGCCATCGAACCTTGCATCGAAATCCGTGCCGGGCGCCACCCCGTGGTCGAGGCACGCCTGCAGGAAACCGGTGCGGGCACCTTCATTCCCAATGACACCGTCATGGGCCCCAAGGCCCGGATGCAGATCATCACCGGCCCCAACATGGGGGGTAAATCCACCTACATGCGGCAGGTGGCCGTGATCGCCCTGCTGGCCAGCATGGGCAGCTACGTACCGGCGGCCTACTGCCGCCTGGGCCCGCTGGACGCCATCCACACCCGCATCGGCGCAGCCGACGATCTCGCCAATGCGCAGTCCACCTTCATGCTGGAGATGACCGAAGCCGCGCAAATCCTCCACCACGCCACGCCACACAGCCTGGTGCTGATGGACGAAATCGGGCGCGGTACCTCGACCTTCGACGGCCTCGCGCTGGCGTCGGCCATTGCCACGCACCTGCACGACAAGGTCAAGGCCTTCACCCTCTTTGCCACCCACTACTTCGAGTTGACCGAGTTCCCGGCCGAACACCATGCCGCCGTGAATGTGCACGTCAGCGCCGTCGAAGGCCAAGGCCGCGACATCGTGTTCCTGCACCAGATCGAGCCCGGCCCCGCCAGTCGCAGCTACGGGGTGCAAGTGGCGCGTCTGGCCGGCGTGCCGGCTGCCGTCGTGCTGCAGGCGCGCCACACCCTGGAAGCGCTGGAGGCGCACAGCGCCAGTACCCGACTGCAGGTGGACCTGTTCTCGCCCCCCCCAGCCGCCGCCACGCCTGAACCGCACCCGGTCGAGCAGGCGCTGGCCGCCATCGACCCCGATACCCTCAGCCCCCGAGAAGCCCTCGATACCCTGTACCACCTGCATCAGTTGCTGAAACAGTCATCGAAGACATGACGTATTTGCGCACATACTCCCAGCCGAGCCAGAAACCTTGCTTCGGTAGAATATACAAGAATCGGCTAATATACCCAACGGAGTATTCATGAGCACCGCAGCCACCGCTTTCGACTTCGAACAAGCCCGCTTCAACATGATCGAACAGCAGATTCGACCGTGGGAAGTGCTGGACGCGCGCGTGCTTGGGCTGCTGGCTCAGGTCAAGCGCGAACAATTCGTGCCCGCCGCCTTTCGGGCCTTGGCACTGGCCGACATGGAAATCCCTCTCAGCAGCCCGGCCGTCGAGGGTGAGTGTATGCTTCCCCCCAAAGTGGAGGCTCGTGCCCTGCAGGACCTGAATTTGCAACCCACCGACAACGTGCTCGAAATCGGCACCGGCTCTGGTTACATGGCCGCCCTGATGGGCAAACTGGCAGCCCATGTGCTGAGCCTGGAAATCAACCCGGTGCTCGCTCAACAGGCGCAAGCCAACCTGAAGGCTGCAGGCATCACCAACGTGGAGGTTCGCGTCGCCGATGCCGCCGCCAGCCGCTTCGCCGCTTGCGTGAGTGAAGCGCCCTACGACGCCATCATCGTCAGCGGCTCCATTGCCGAGGTGCCATCCGACCTGCTGGAACTGCTCAAGGTGGGGGGGCGGCTGTTTGCCATCGTCGGCCAAGAGCCCATGATGCGCGCCACCCTGGTGCGCCGCTCCAGCGAAGTCGCCTACCACACCGAACAGCCCTGGGACATCGTGGCCCCGCGCATGCGCCACTTCCCGGAACCCTCGCGCTTTCAATTCTGAACAGGCCGCCCGTGATGGACCACATCCGTCCCGCTCAACTTGCCCAATGGCTGGAACAGTGCCGTCAACAAGGGGAGGAACGCCCTGTGGTGCTGGATGTGCGCGAGCCATGGGAAGTGCAACTGGCCAGCGTCAAGGCAGATGGTTTCGATCTGGTCCACATGCCCATGGCCAGCCTGCCCGCCCGGCTGGCTGAACTCCCCCGGCACAGGCCCATTGCCTGTTTGTGCCACCATGGGGGGCGCAGCGCGCAGGTGGCCTACTTTCTGAAAAACCAGGGCTTCGACCCTGTCGTCAACATCAGTGGCGGCATCGACGTCTGGTCGGCCGAGCTGGACCCGACGGTTCCGCGCTATTGAAGCCTGTTATACGCCTGCATTCGAAAGACGAATCACCATGACCGCCCACACGCCTGTTCACATCCAGTCAGTGCCTCGCACTGGTGCCTTTCTCGTCGGGCGCCGGCCGAAGGGAAAGGTGTGGTCGACAGTCGCCATGGCAGCAGCACTGTTGGCCCTGCCGGCACACGCTCAAAGTCTCAAAGAACTGTACGAAGCGGCGCGCGGGTTTGACGCCACGTTCCTGGCTGCGCAGGCCCAGTTCGAAGCCGACCGGGCACGGGCCGAGCAGGCTCGGGCCGGGGTGCTGCCGAGCGTCGAACTGAACGGAGGCGCCAACTGGACCAACACCGACAGCAACATCCCAAGCCAGGATCGCACCACCAACAGCCAGAACATCGGCGTGTCTGCCTCGCACCCGCTGTACCGGCCGGGCAACCGCATCGCCCTGGAACAAGCGCTGAAATCGGTCGAGATCGCGCAGGCCCGGCTGGAGAGCGCAGAGCAAGACCTGATTGTGCGCACCGCTCAAGCCTATTTCGACGTCCTCGGCGCCGAGGACAACCTGACCTTCGTCAAGGCCCAAAAAGCCGCTGTGTCCGAACAACTGGCGGCGGCGCAACGCAACTTCGAGGTCGGCACCACCACCATCACCGACACACGCGAAGCCGAGGCGCGCTTCGATCTGGTCAGAGCCCAGGAAATCGCGGCCGAGAACGATCTGCGTGTCAAAAAACTCGCGCTGGATCAACTGGTCGGCCGCAGCAATACCCAGCCCTGGCGGCTCGCCGAGGGCAGAGCCCTGCCTGCCGTCGTACCCGATGATGCCGATGCCTGGGTCAGTCGCGCCGAAAACGTCCACCCTCAACTGCGACAGGCCCGCAGGGCATTGGACATTGCGCAGCTTGAAGTGCGCCGTGCCGAAACCGCCAAAGGGCCCACTCTGGACGCCGTGGCGCAGTACCAGTTCGCCCGAGGCCCGAACCCGACGGGCACCTATGCCCGGGACTACAACGCCACCGTCGGCGTGCGCTTCAATCTGCCGCTCTACACGGGGGGGGCGGTGCAGAATCGCATCGCCGAAGCGCTCGCTCTACAAGACCGTGCGCGCGCCGACCTCGATGCCGCCGAACGCACCATTGCCCAAACGACTCGGGCCGCTTATTTCGGCGTCGTCTCCGGCATGGGCCAGGTGAAGGCCCTCGAGGCCGCCGAGCTGTCCAGCCAAAGCGCCCTGGAGGCGAACCAACTCGGCTACCAGGTGGGGGTGCGCATCAACATCGACGTGCTCAACGCCCAAAGCCAGCTGTTCCAGACCAAGGCCGATCTGGCCAATGCGCGCTACAGCGTGCTTGTCAATGGCTTGCGTCTGAAGCAAGCCAGCGGGGTGCTCAGCGCCGAAGACCTCGATCCCATCAACACCCTGCTCCAACCCTGAGCCATCCAGACGTTACTCAGGACACGATGTAGGCCCCTGCCCCGCAGGCCAGCAGCTTGCCGTCGGATCCGTGAAAACCCATGCGGGTGGAGGCCACGCGTGAGCCCAGCCGCAGCACTTCGGCACGCAATTCGAACCACTCCCCGATGCCCGGGCGCAGGTAGTCGATACGCAGATCGATGGTGCCCAGCTTTGCGAAGCGGTGCAGGCGCTGCTCGGGGGCTTCGTCCATGTGCCGGGCACCGATGGCGGCGATCACGGCCAGGCCACCCATGGCGTCCAGCCCAGCGCTGATCACGCCCCCGTGAAGGCGGTTGTAGGCAAAGTGCCCCACCAGTTCGTGGCGCATGTCGATGCGGGCGGTCACGAGCTCTGGGGTGATCGATGTGATCTTGAGCCCGATCACGCTATTGAACACGACCTTTTGCTCGAAGATCTGCCGCACGCCCTCGATGAATTCGGGCTCGAATACCACCGGCTGGACCGGGGGATGGACGATGGTCTTGCTCATATTGGGGTGAAATCCGGTTGGCGCTTTGAATGGAAACGTGGTGCACGTGGTTACTGAAAGCGCGGAGCACGCTTTTCCATGAAAGCGGCGAATGCTTCTTTGGCTGCAGGCTCGCGCAGCATACGACCGAAAATGGCGCCCTCTTCCGACATGGCCTGGAGCACCAGGGCCTGCTGGCCTTTTTTCATGAGGCGTTTGGTTTCGAGCAGCGAACTCGAGGGCTTGGCGGCGAGTTTGCGGGCCACCTGTGCGGCGTAGGCGTTGACCTCGGCCGGCGGCAACACCTTGTTGACCAACCCCACTTCCAGCGCCGCTTCCGCATAGAAGGGCTCGCCGAGCAGCAGTGCTTCGGCGGCACGGTGGTAGCCGAACATCTGCGGTGCCAGCAGGCTGGACGCGCCTTCGGCACACAGGCCCAGGTTCACGAAGGGCATGGAGAACGCCGCGTTGTCCCCGGCATAGACGAGATCGAAATGGAACAGCATGGTCGTGCCGATGCCCACGGCCGGGCCGCACACCGCCGCCACCAGGGGTTTCGGAAAGCTGGCGATGTTACGCAGGAAACGGAACACCGGCGCGTCTTCGCCCGCTGGAGGCTGGTGAAGAAAGTCCCCCAGGTCGTTGCCGGCACTGAACACGGTTTCATCCCCTTGCACAACCACCACGCGCACGGACGCATCTGCTTGCGCTTGCTCCAGCGCATCGGCCAGGCTGGCGTACATGGCGGCGGTGAGGGAATTCTTGCGGGCCAGACGGTTGATGGTCAGCGTGGTGACGCCGTCTTCGGTGTGAACGAGGATGTCGGACATGGGGAAAAGTCTCCGGTTGGCGATCGATTATCGTGAAAAAGCCCGGCATGGACCGGGCTGATGGGTGACATCTGGTGACCGGGCGGCCTCAGACACGCTCGAAGATACCGGCAGCGCCCTGGCCCATGCCCACGCACATGGTCACCATGCCGTAGCGCTTATTGTGGCGGCGCAGCGCGTGCACCACTGTCGCGGAACGGATAGCGCCCGTGGCTCCCAGCGGGTGGCCCAGTGCGATGGCGCCCCCGATCGGGTTGACCTTGGCGGGATCCAGCCCAAGCTGATTCATCACCGCCAGCGACTGGGCGGCGAACGCCTCGTTGAGCTCGATCCAATCCAGATCGTCCTGCGACAGGCCACCGGCCTTGAGCGCCGCTGGAATGGCTTCGATGGGACCAATGCCCATGATGTGCGGAGGCACTCCACGGCTGGCATAGCTGACGAAACGGGCCAGCGGCGTGAGTCCAAAACGCTTGACGGCGGCCTCGCTGGCCAGGATCAACGCCCCGGCACCGTCCGATGTCTGCGAGCTGTTGCCAGCGGTCACGGATCCCAGTCCGGTGGGCGTCAGGTCCGCCCGGCGCGGAATGGCGAACGCCGGCTTGAGCTTGGCCAGCCCTTCGAGCGAGGTGTCAGGGCGAGGGCCTTCGTCCAGATTCACCACACGGGTGCTGAGGCGCACTTCACCGCTGGCCAGGTCCAGATCGCGCTGGATGACTTCCACCGGCGTGATTTCGTCGCTGAACTCGCCAGCTTGCTGGGCCTTGAGTGCACGCTGGTGCGACTGCAAGGCGAAGGCATCCTGCGCTTCGCGGCTGATCTTCCACTGCTGGGCCACCTTCTCGGCGGTCAGGCCCATGCCGTAGGCGATGCCGTAGTCTTCCACGTTGTCGGTGTTGGCAAAGATGGTGGGCGACAGGCTGGGCGAGTTGCCCATCATGGGCACCATGCTCATGCTTTCCACACCAGCGGCGATCATCACGTCGGACTCGCCCACGCGGATGCGGTCGGCGGCCATCTGGACCGCGCTCAGGCCGGACGCACAGAAGCGGTTGACGGTGATGCCGCCCACACTCTTGGGCAAGCCCGCCAGCACGGCGCCCACCCGAGCCACGTTCAAACCCTGTTGGGCCTCGGGGATGGCACAGCCGCAGATCACGTCTTCGATCGCCGCCGGGTCCAGACTGGGCACCTGGGCCAGCGCCGAGCGCAATATGTGGGCCAACAGGTCGTCAGGCCGGGTATGCTTGAAATAGCCTTTGTGCGACTTGCCAATGGGCGTGCGGGTGGCCGCGACGATGTAGGCGTCTTGAACTGGTTTCATGTCGGTGCTCCGCTTCAGTTGCGCAGGGGTTTGCCGGTGTTGAGCATGCCCAGGATGCGCGCTTGCGTCTTGGGGTGTACGATCAGGCTGCAGAAAGCCTGGCGCTCCAGTTTCATGAGGTAGTCCTCGCTCACCGGGGTGCCGGCCTCGACATCGCCTCCCGTCAGCACATGGGCGATCAGGCTGGCGATGTGAAAGTCGTGCTGGCTGATATAGCCGCCGTCGCGCATATTCACCAACGAGCCCAGGATAGTGGCTTTGGCCGACCGCCCGGCCACTGGGAACAGGCGCTTGAGCGGCGGGCGGTAGCCGGCATTGAACATCGCCTTGGCTTCGGCGATGGCCACGTAGAGCAACTCGTCCTTGTGCGGCACGATGATGTCGCTGTCCAGCAGGTAACCCAGCTTGCGGCTTTCCAACGCGCTGGTGCCCACGGTGGCCATGGCGGCGGCTTTGAAGCCTTCGGTCAGGAAAGGCAGCAGATCGGTGCCGGTGGAGGCCTGGGCGTTTTCGGCAGCCCGGCGGGCGATGTAGGTGAGGCCGCCAGCACCCGGCACCAGCCCCACGCCCA
This sequence comes from Tepidicella baoligensis, assembly GCF_013432195.1. Classification (GTDB taxonomy): domain Bacteria; phylum Pseudomonadota; class Gammaproteobacteria; order Burkholderiales; family Burkholderiaceae_C; genus Tepidicella; species Tepidicella baoligensis. The sequence continues at coordinate 54,444 of NZ_JACCDB010000001.1, forward strand.
CCTCGACCAAGCCGATGTAGCTCTCCATGTGGGCCACGCGCTTGGCGCAATGCACCGCCAGTTCACAACCGCCTCCCAAGGCCATGCCCCGCACCGCGGCCACGGTGGGCACTTGGGCGTAGCGCAGCTTGAGCATGACGCGCTGCAGCTCGGCCTCCACGTCCTCGATGGCCGCAACGCCTGCCGCGATGAAGGCGGGCATGACGGCTTGCAGATCGGCACCCACGCTGAAGGGTTCGTCCCCGGACCACACCACCAGACCCTGATACTCAGCTTCTGCGAGATCGACGGCACGGCTCAGACCTTCGGTCACGCCGGGGCCGATCGCATGCATCTTGCTCTTGATGCTGGCGATCAACACCTCGTCATCGAGCGTCCAGAGGCGGATGTCGGCGTCCTCATGGATGGTCTTGCCGGCGGTCTGGAACACCGGGGCGTTTTCGCCCAGCAGTTGTTCGCGAAAAAGCTGGCGCTGGTACACCGGCAGATCGCGCTTGGGCTGGAACTGCCCGGTCGTGGGGTTCCAGGAGCCTTCGGGCTGGTGCACCCCGCCACGCTCGGCCACGGGGCCCTTGAACACCCACTCGGGCAGGGGCGCGTTGCACAGCGCCTTGCCAGCGTCGATGTCGGCCTGGATCATCTGGGCCACTTCCAGCCAACCGGCCTCCTGCCACAGCTCGAAGGGGCCCTGCTTCATGCCAAAGCCCCAGCGCATGGCCTGGTCCACGTCACGCGCGGTGTCGGCTATGGCTGCCAAGTGCACGGCGGCATAGTGGAAGCCGTTGCGCAGAATGGCCCACAGGAACTGGCCCTGCGGCCCCTCGGCGTTGCGCAGCAGCTTCAGGCGCTCGGCGGCGGGCTTCTTGAGCATGCGGCCATAGACCTCGTCGGCCTTTTGGCCGGCGGGCACATAGTCCCTGCTCTGCAGATCGAAGCGCAGGATGTCGCGCCCCACCTTCTTGAAAAAACCGGCCTTGGTCTTCTGACCCAGGTGGCCCAGCTCCAGCAGCACCTTGAGCACCTCCGGCGTGCCAAAGCTGCCGTAGAAGGGGTCGGTCTCGGGGCTGAGGGTGTCCTGCAGCGTCTTGATGACGTGGGCCATGGTGTCCAGGCCCACCACGTCGGCGGTGCGGAAGGTGCCGCTGCTGGCACGGCCCAGGCGCTTGCCGGTCAGGTCATCGACCACGTCGAAGGTCAGACCAAAGCGCTCGGCCTCTTTCATGGTGGACAGCATGCCCGCGATGCCGATGCGGTTGGCCACGAAGTTGGGGGTGTCCTTGGCGCGCACCACGCTCTTGCCCAGGCCGGTGGTCACAAAGGCTTCGAGCTGATCCAGCACCTGCGGCTGGGTGGCTGGCGTGGCGATCAACTCCACCAAGGGCATGTAGCGCGGCGGGTTGAAGAAGTGGATGCCGCAGAAGCGCGGGCGCAACGCTTCGGGCAAGGCCTCGGACAGCGCCCCGATGGACAGGCCCGAGGTGTTGGAGGCCAGCAGCGCGCCCTCGGCCACATAAGGGGCGATCTTGGCGTACAGGTCGCGCTTCCAGTCCATGCGCTCGGCGATGGCTTCGATGATGAGATCGCATTCACGCAGCCGCTCCAGATGCTCCTCGTAGTTGGCGGGCTGGATCAGGTCGGCATCGCTGGCCACCCCGAGCGGGCTGGGCTTGAGCTTCTTGAGGTTGGCGATGGCGCGGGTGACGATGCCGTTCTTGTCGGCCGATTTCGTATCCGGCAGGTCGAACAACACGACAGGCACTTGGCAATTGACGAGATGCGCGGCGATTTGCGCCCCCATCACGCCAGCGCCCAGCACGGCGACTTGTTTCACGGTAAAACGTTTCATAGCGGTTCCTTGGGTTGTCGATGCCCGTGCGGCTTACTGCACGCGCACCCAGGTCTGGGTTCGGCCGAAGGGGCCGATCGAGCCACGCACGTCCAGCTTCTGGCCTCCATCCACGGGCGTGAGGCGCAGGCTGTAGGTTTTGCCGTTTTCCGGGTCGAGGATGCGGCCACCCTCCCACACCGCCTTGCCTTCGACCTGCTTGGCCCCGCGAATGATTTCCAAGCCGATCATGGGCTGGTCTTTGCGGTCATCGGTGCATGCGGTGCAGCGGGCGTTCTGGTCGGCGCCGGCGCGCAGCAGCTTGGTGATGCGCCCGGTGAGCTGGCCTTGCCGCTCTTCGATCACGATTTCGGACTTGACCTCTTGGGTCTTGTCGTCGATGGTGTGCCAGGTACCGACCGGGGTGAGCTGCGCCCAGGCCGCGGCAGAAAGCGCCCAGCCGGCCAGCAGGGTCAGGGCCGTTCTTGTGTGCAATGGGTTCATGTGTCGCTCCTGGCGTGGGGCATCAGGCCAGTGCGGCATCGGTGTCCATCAACACGCGGCAGCCAGCGCGGGCGGTGCGCATCAGCGTCGCCGTCTCGGGAAAGAGCTTGGCGAAGTAGAAGCGCGCGGTCTGCAGCTTGGCGGTGTAAAACGGATCGGTGCTGCCGGCGGCGATCTGCTTGAGTGCCACCGAGACCATACGCGCGAAGAAGTAACCGAACACCAGATGCCCGGCCACCCGCAGGTAATCCACGGCGGCGGCACCCACCTCGTCGGGGTTTTGGAAACCTTTGAAGCCAATCTCGGTGGTGAACTTGGTCATCTGCTCGCCCAGGTAGGCCAGCGGGTTGATGAACTCGGCCATCTTCTCGTTGACGCCCTCTTCCTCGACCAGTGCGGCGACCAGCTTGCCGAATTTCTTGAGCGTGGCGCCGTTGTTGGCCAGCACCTTGCGGCCGAGCAGGTCCAGGCTCTGGATGGTGTTGGTGCCCTCATAGATCATGTTGATGCGGGCATCGCGGACGTACTGCTCCATGCCCCATTCCTTGATGTAGCCGTGGCCACCGAAGACCTGCTGACACAGCACCGTGGCCTCGAAGCCGTTGTCGGTGAGGAAAGCCTTGGCAATGGGGGTGAGCAGCGCGAGCAGCTCTGCACTGTCTTGGCGCACCTGCGCATCGGGATGGTGCAGCTCCTTGTCGAGCAACAGGCCGCAGAAGGTCAGCAGCGCACGGCCACCTTCGGCATAGGCCTTGGCGGTGAGCAGCATCTTGCGCACGTCGGGGTGCACGATGATGGGGTCGGCGGGTTTGTCCTTGGCTTTGGGGCCCGAGAGGGATCGCATCTGGATGCGGTCCTTGGCGTAGGCCAGGGCGTTCTGAAAAGCCACTTCGGTCAGGCCCACCGACTGGTTGCCCACGCCCAGGCGGGCGGCGTTCATCATCACGAACATGGCTTGCAAGCCCTTGTTGGGCTGGCCCACCATCGTACCCACGGCACCATCCAGAATCATTTGCGCCGTGGCGTTGCCATGGATGCCCATTTTGTGCTCCAGACCACCGCAGTAAATGGCGTTGCGCTCGCCCAATGAACCGTCGGCATTGACATGGAACTTGGGGACCAGGAACAAGCTGATGCCCTTGCTGCCCTGGGGTGCATCGGGCAGGCGGGCCAACACCAGGTGGATGATGTTTTCGGCCAGATCGTGCTCACCGGCACTGATGAAGATTTTTTGCCCCGTCAGCTTGTAAGTGCCATCGGGTTGCGGCTCGGCCTTGGTGCGCAGCAGGCCCAAATCGGTGCCGCAGTGGGGCTCGGTCAGGCACATGGTACCGGTCCACTCGCCGCTGGTGAGCTTGGGCAGATAAGTGGCTTTTTGCTCGGGCGAGCCGTGCGCGTGCAGGCATTCGTAAGCCCCGTGGCTGAGGCCGGGATACATGGTCCAGGCCTGGTTGGCGCTGTTGAGCATCTCGTAAAAACACCCGTTCACCACGAAGGGCAAACCTTGACCACCATATTCGGGATCGCAGCTCAAGGCTGGCCAGCCGCCTTGCACGTACTGCTGGTAGGCTTCTTTGAAACCTGTGGGCGCCTTCACCTCGTGGGTGGTCTTGTCCAGCGTGCAACCTTCCTGATCTCCACTGATATTCAGCGGGAAAGCCACTTCGGCGGCGAATTTGCCCCCTTCTTCCAGCACGGCGTTGATGGTCTCGGCATCCACATCGGCGTGGCGCGGGCAGACCTTGAGTTCATCAACGACGTTGAACACTTCGTGCAACACGAAATGCATGTCGCGCAACGGGGGGGTGTAGGTGGGCATGAAAGTCTCCTGTGAAGAGGATGATGAAAAGGGTTTCAGGGAAGGTTGCGCGCCAGGATGTTGTCAAACCCCTGGCGCGCATGCTGCAGCCCCAAAGGGCTGCGCAGGAAACGGGCTTCGTAATGCAGGGCCAAGATCAGCCCATGGATTTCGAAGGCGATCTGGGCGGCGTCGGCATCGGCCTTGAGGTGCTTTTCTTCGATGGCGATCCGAACCGCTCGATGAATGGCCGCCTGCCAGGTGTTGACGGTATCCACCAGCGCATCACGCACGGGGCCTGGGCGATCGTCGAATTCCACCGCGCCACTGATGTAGATGCAACCGGAGTCGATTTCAGCCGAGGTCTGCCGCATCCAGTTGTCGAACAACTTGCGCAGCCGCGGCAGACCGCGAGGCTCCTGGAGGGCGGGGAAGAAAACCTCACGCTCGAACCGTTCATGGTATTCACGCACCACCGAAATCTGCAGTTCCTCGCGCGAGCCGAAATGGGCGAACACACCGGACTTGCTCATCTGCATGACTTCGGCAATGGCCCCAATGCTCAACCCCTCCAGACCCACTTGGGCAGCAAGGGCCAGCGCGGCATCGACGATGGCCGCCTTGGTCTGCTGGCCTTTGTGCGCACCCCGGCCAGGGCCAGTTGCAACGGCGGGAGAGCGACGCGGAATGGCAACAGACATGGCACAAAAAATAAAACGAACGATCGTGCTATTTTAGAGGTCTCGTGTGAGACGTCAACCCAAGCGGATGAGGTTGCGCCTGGGGTTTACCCTAGGTCTTTGGCCATCAAGGGCCAGACCTCTGGCCAGGATTCCGAAGGCGGCCGCTGAAAGCCGCTGCGTGCATAGCGCTGCAGCCGCGCCTGCACAAAAGCCGAAAGCACGGCAGCGAGGGCCGCCGGCTGCGGATGCGCGCCCTCGCGCAGGCGCTGCTTGAGGGCGGATTCGAACTTGTCCCACAGCCGCTGCATGCGGTCCATGAGACGCTGGTGCTCCAGCACCAGCGCATCGCCAGCCATGACGCGGGCCATGCCCGGGTTTTTTTCAGCGAACTGAAACACCAGCGTCACGATCAGCCGGACCTGGGCCCCGGGCAGGGGTTCTCGGTCGGTGACCTGCTGGATCAGGCCGAAGACACTGGTCTCGATGAACTCGATCAGGGCATCGAACATCTGCGCCTTGCTGGCGAAATGGCGGTACAAGGCCGCCTCGCTGACTCCCAACCGGGCGGCCAGTGCCGCGGTGGTGACCCGCTCCCCACCCGGGGTCTGCAACATGTCGGCCAAAGCCTGCAGGATTTGCAGGCGGCGCTCACCGGGCTGGGGCCGCGACATGCCCATGACGCACTCAGTGCGAGCGAATCATGGTGCCAAAGGCCTGGTCGCTCAGGATTTCGAGCAACATGGCGTGGGGAACGCGCCCGTCGATGATGTGCACCGCGTTCACCCCGCTGCGGGCGGCGTCGATGGCGCCGGCCAACTTGGGGATCATGCCGCCGCTGATGGTGCCGTCGGCCATGAGTTCGTCGATCTGCCGCATGGTGAGGGTGGGCAACAGAGCCCCCTGCTTGTCCAGCACGCCGGGGATGTTGGTGAGCATGAGCAGCTTTTCCGCCTGCAACACGGTGGCGAGCTTGGCGGCGACCACGTCGGCGTTGATGTTGTAGCTTTCGTTCTGTTCCCCAAAGCCGATCGGGCTGACCACGGGAATGAACTGGTCTTCCTGCAAAGCCTTGACCACGCTGGGGTCGATGCCGACGATGTCACCCACCTGACCCACGTCGTGCTCCTTGCTCGGATCGGCGGTGTCCACCATGCGCAGCTTGCGCGCATGGATCATGGCACCGTCGCGGCCGGTCAGACCCACGGCCTTGCCCCCGGCGCGGTTGATGAGGCCGACGATGTCCTGCTGCACCTCGCCGGCCAGCACCCACTCGACCACCTCCATGGTTTCGGCATCGGTGACGCGCATGCCCTGAATGAACTGGCCTTGCTTGCCCAGGCGTTTGAGCAAGCCTTCGATCTGCGGGCCGCCCCCATGCACCACCACCGGGTTGATGCCCACCAGCTTGAGCAGCACCACATCCTCGGCAAAGGCGGCCTGCAGCTCGGGGTCGGTCATGGCATTGCCGCCGTACTTGATGACCATCGTCTTGCCATGGAACTTGCGAATGTAGGGCAACGCCTGGGCAAGGATCTCGGCGCGGTCACGAGGCTGGATGTGGGACGTGTCGCGTGGGGTATGGGTCATGGCGGACAAGGTGGGATGTGTTGGAGCGGATTGTGCCGCAAACCGCCCTGCCCCGTCGCTACCGATGAGGCTGGAAAACCCAAGCCAAACCGGGTACAAACACGGCATGGCTCCGAAAAGCATACCCCCCACCCCACTGGTCGCCCCGCAGGAAATCGAACTCAAGTTGCGGGTGCTGGGCCTGGAAACCGAGGAGGCGCTGCATCGGCTGGCGCGCAGTCCGAGCCTGGCCCGCCGCCAGCCTCAGCGCCGCTGGCTGGTCAACCGCTATTACGACACCCCCGACCAGCAACTGCGCCAGCATCGCTGCGCGTTGCGGCTGCGCCAGACGCTGGACAGCCCGTCATCGACCGATGCCACCAGCCGCTCCTGGAAGCAGACCCTGAAAACCGCCGGTCACACCCAGGGTGGTCTGAGCCAACGAGGAGAGTGGGAGGCGGACGTGCCGGAGGGGCAACTGCAACGCGCCGCCCTGCACGGCACCGCCTGGGATGCACTCGACCCTGACGATGCCTGGTTCACCCAACTCCAACCCTGTTTCGAGACACGCTGTGAACGCACCACCTGGCGCGTGCGGCGGCGCGACGCCACGGTGGTGGAAGTGGCCCTGGACGCCGGCACCATCGAGGCAGCTGGCCGCTGCGAGGACTTCCTGGAGTTGGAGCTGGAATTGATTCAGGGCGAACCAGCGGCATTGTTTGCCCTGGCCCGGGAATTGGCTGCCCGCGTTCCCTGCCTGCCTTCAAGCCGCAGCAAGGCCGAGCAGGGGCAAGCACTGGCCGATGGCAGCCTCCATGCCGTGACCAAGGCGAGGCGCTTGATGGCCATCCCCGGTGAACCCATTGGAGGTCTGGCCCAGCGTGCCATGGCCGACATGCTGGAGCAATTCACCCGCAACCTGGAAGCACTGATGTACGACGACGTCCCCGAACTCGTGCACCAGGCCCGCGTCGGCTGGCGGCGCTGGCGCAGCATGGAAAAACTGCTGCGCCCTTGGCTGGGCGCACCGATCGACCACACCCCGTTACAACCCCTGCTCCAGGCTCTGGGCCAGCAGCGCAACCTGGATGTGGCCAGCACCGAAACCCTGCCGGGCTGGGCCGACGCATGGCCTGGGGATGCAGCGGTCTGGGCAGATGGGGCTGCGCGGCTGGAACAGGCCCGCTGCCAGCAGCGCTGCACCGTGCGACGGTGGCTGACCACACCGGCTACCGGTCTGGTGCTGCTACAGCTGGCCGAGACCTTGTGGCACATGACACCCACCAGCGCCGACTTCACGCGGCGCGCAGCCCGGCAACGGCTGGCGCGCTGGCACCGCAAGCTGCACCGGCTGCTGACAGACCAATCCGGTGGCGCCATCGACCTGGCGAGCCTGCATGAGGCCCGCTTGCTGGCCAAGCGATTGCGCTACGGCAGCGAAGCCCTGGCCAGCGCCATGGCACGCAAACACCAGCGTGAAACCGCGCGCTGGCTCGCCGAAGCCACCGAATGGCAAACCCGCATCGGGCAAGCCCGGGACGCCTGGCAAGCCGGGGCTTGCCTCGAGCAGGTCGGAGCCTCGGAAAAACAGGTGTACTTCCTGCGGGGCATTGGAGCCTGCATGGACCGCCATGCCCAGGCCCTGGCGCGGCGCACCCCGTCCTAGACTGGATACGGCGGCTCAGCGCGTCAGCCAGCGCCGGGTCGTGTGGCTGGTGGCATCGACCAACGCCACCATCAGCAGCATGGCGGCCAGCACGGTGGCGGTTTTATCGATCTGGAACAGCCCCATGTGGAAAGCCAACAGTTGACCCAGCCCTCCGGCGCCCACCACCCCGAGAATGGCGGCGGCGCGGATGTTGTTCTCCCAACGGTACAAGGTGTAGCTCAGGAGTTGAGGCAAGACCTGGGGCAGTGTGGCATAGAGAAACACCCGCCCGTTGCCCACGCCCTGGATCCGCAGGGCGTCACCGGGGCCGGAAGGGGCGTTCTCGATCGCTTCGGCAAAGAGCCGCCCCAGCACACCGGTGGTGTGCAAGGCCAGCGCCAGCGTACCGGCAAAAGGCCCCAGACCGGCTGAGATGAGCAGCAGGGCCGCCCACACCAGTTCGGGTATGGAGCGCAGCGCATTGAGCAGCCAGCGGGTGAGGCCCCGCGCCCAGGCGGCATCGCCCGCGTGCAGGCGGCTGCCCGGCAAGGCCAGCGCCAGCCCGCCGACGGCAGCGAGCACCGTGCCCAGCAAGGACATGGCCAGCGTTTCCCACGCGCCCACCGCCACTTTCTGCACGAAAGGCGCCGACAGATCGGGCGGGAAAAACTCGCCCACGAAACGGCCCATGCTGCGCAACGCATCCAGGGACAGGAATTCGGCCCACTGCAGGTCGAGTGACCAGAAACTGGCCACCACCAGCACCAGCACACCCAGGGTGAACCAGCAAGCCTTGCAACGCGCGTCCAACAGAGGCGGCGGCAGGCGGTAAGGTGGATTGGCGGCCTGGGGCCGGGTGGGTAGAGGATTCGGCGGCAGGGTCATGGTTCAGCTCAGGGCCTTTCTCAACCAACCACTCACCCGGTCGGCCAGTGCCACCAGCAGAATGAAGACGATCAGCAGGGTCGCCACCTCGCCGCCGTTGAACATTTTCATGGAATTGTCGAGTTGCTGGCCCAGCCCACCCGCGCCCACAAACCCGAGCACCACCGATGAGCGGATGGCGCATTCCCAGCGGTAGACGGTGTAGCTGGTGAGTTCGGCGGCGTTGGTGGGCAACAGGCCATAGCAGAAAGCCTGCAGGCGGCCACTGCCATTGCGCAGCAGCGTTTCGGTGGCATGGGTTTCGCCGCTTTCCAAAATCTCGCCGTACACCTTGCCCAGCATGCCCCCGTAGGTGAGCGCGATGGCCAGCACACCGGCGGTGGGGCCCAGCCCCACCACGCGAACGAACACCAGCGCCCACACCAGCTCGGGGATGCTGCGCAGCACGATCAGCAGCCAGCGCACCGCCTGCCGCAACCAGAATGGCCCACGCGCCATGCGGCCCGACAGGGCAGAAATGGACAGCACGCGGGTGTTGAGCAGGGTCAGCGGGATGGCCACCAACAACGCCAGGGTGACCCCGGCGGTGGCCATGGCCACGGTGCGCCAGGTTTCACGCACCACCATGGCCATGAATTCGGCGTCGTGGGCCAGCGGCCAGAAACTGCCGATGAAACGGGCCGTCACACGCAGGTTGTCGGGCTCCAGAAACACCCAGGGCCGGAATTCGGTGGCCACCAGCAACGGCCACATCAGCACGGCGGCAGCGCCCATCCAGAACAGCCGACCCAGCCACGCCGGATCCCGCGAGGGAGGTCGACGCAGGGCAGCAACGGAACGCGAGGACAGGCTCATCGGCAATGCATGGTCACGGGGGCGGGCACCGTCGGTGCGGCCACAGGCGGGGGTACGTCGCCGCGCAGTTCGTGCTCGTACTGTTCGTACAGGCGTGCCAGACGCTCGCGCGTGACCTGCGACGACGGCAAGTCGAAAACCACGGCCCCTTCACGCATGCCGACGACGCGCGGAAAGTGGGCGAGCGCCATGTCCACCTGGTGCAACGTAGCCACCAGCGTGACCCCTCGGGTCCGGGCTTCATCGGTGAGGGTCTGCATCGCCTGGCGGGCACGGGCCGGATCCAGGGCCGACAAGGGCTCATCCACGAGCCAGAAGCGGGCCGGTGCGAGCAGCGCCCGCGCCAACCCGACGCGCTGACGCTCGCCCCCCGACAACCGATCGACCCGTTCGAACAGCTTGTCGCCCAGGTCGAAACGGTCCAGGGCCTCGAATGCGGCCGGGATATCGCTCGGATAGAACAGCGAGCGGATGCTGGCCCACAGGCTCATCGCCGGCAGCCGCGCGGCGAGCACCGACGTCACCACCCGCTGGCGCGGCGGCAGCGGCGGCACCTGCGGGGCCAGGAACAAGGTACCGCGCAGGCGCTGCAGAGCGCGACGCGGCAGGCGCCAGGGTTCCTGCCCGTCCAGCCGAAAAAGCCCCTGCCGGGGCGGCAAGCCACAAGCCAGCACCTGCAGCAGGGTGGTCTTGCCGGCCCCGGAGGGGCCGATCACGGCCACCTGCTCGCCCGATGCCACCCGCAGACCAACCCGGCGCAAGGCCGGGGCGGTGCCCACGCGAGCGGCGGGGTGAACCGCCGTCAGGTCTTGCAGTTCGATGTTCAAACGCGCAGACCTTTGGGATCAGAGCAGACCAGCGCTGCGGGCAGCGGCTTCCAGCCCCTTGTAGTTTTCGGGCTGGGTCGGTACGTAGCGCGTGGCGCGGTTCAGGCGCAGGATTTCCGCATGCTCGGGGTTCGCCGGATCGAGCGCCAGCAGGGCATTGCGGATGCGTTGCTGCAGTTCGACCGGCATGTCGGCATGCACCGACCAGTTGTAATTGAAGAACGGGGGCGTGGTGTAGAACACATCGACTTCACGCGTGTCCACCTTGTTTTCCTGGACGAACTTGCGCCAGACCGTGATGTCGAGCGCGGCCGCATCGACCCGGCCGCTGACCACCGAGGCGATGGTGGCGTCGTGGGCGCCGCTGAAGGCCACGCGCCGGAAGTCGCGTTCGGGCTCGATACCGGCTTGCAACAGAAAGCTGCGCGGCATCAGATGGCCCGAGGTGCTGCTGGCCGAGCCGAATGAGACCTGCTTACCCTTCAGGTCGGCCAGGGTCTTGATGCCCGAATCGGTCTTGGCAATGAACACCGACTGGAAACGCGTGTCCTCCTCGCGCTGCGCCAACGGCACGATCTTGCCGCCCGAACGGCGATTGGCCTGCACATGGGTAAACCCCCCGAACCAGACGAGATCGACCCGCTTGTTGACCAGCGCCTCGACTGCGGCGGGGTAGTCGTTGACGGGGTTGAACTCCACCTTCATGCCGAGCTGGCGCTCCAGATACGAGGCCAGCGGCGTGAACTTGCGCACCTGCTCGGTGGCGGCCTCTTCAGGGATGGTGGTGACACGAAGAACGGTCTGCGCCTGCGCCCACCCGCTGACGCCCAGGGCCAGCGCCAGACCGGCCCCGATCAGGGTGCGGCGGCTTGCGGAATGCTTGATGAAAGAAAGCATGAATACTCCGAAAAAGGAAACGGTGGAACTGATGAAGGGAATTCCGGGTGCGATTAAAACGCAAAACGCATGGGCCCTGCGGCGACGGGGCAAGACTTGGCCCCTTGGCTTGGGGATCGCAGTACTTGACCTCGACCACATGCCCCACAAGGGCAGGCTCAATTCGGGGACACTCAATTTGGGAACATCCATCACCTGCAGTGACCCCGCCAGCGCATCGGCATACGCGCGCAGCCACCGCAGGGTGGTCATCAGGTTCGGTCAGAATGTCCGTCATGGCTTTCCAAGCGCCCCCACCCTCCGTGTGCATCGTCACGCCAGCGTTGGCCGACGCGAACAACGGCAACTGGCAGACGGCACGCCGATGGGCGCGCATGCTCGGTTCAGTGTACCGGGTACGTCTGGTGCGTGAGTGGCCGGACAACGAGCGCTTGGCCTCGCAAGACGGCCTGATGCTGGCGTTGCACGCGCGGCGCTCGGCGGCATCGGTGGCGGCATGGGCGCAAAAGCACCCCGATCGACCGCTGGTGCTGACGCTCACCGGCACCGACCTGTACCGCGACATCGCGCACGACCCCCAGGCGCAGCACTCGCTGGCCGTGGCCGACCGCCTGGTCGTGCTGCAGGAAGCCGGGGCCGACCAGCTGCCGCCAGGGCTGCGCGACCGTTGCCGCGTGGTGTTCCAGTCCAGCACCACGCGCCAGGCGCTGCCCAAGACCTCCAGGCATCTGCGGGTGGTGGTGGTCGGCCACCTGCGTGAAGAAAAGTCGCCGCAAACGGTGTTCGACATCGCCCGCCGCCTGCGGCCGCAGGACGGCATCCGGATCGATCACCTGGGCCATGCCCTGGACCCCGCGCTGGGCGAGGAGGCCCAGGCCACGGCCCGGGCCTGCCCGCATTACCGCTGGCTCGGCGGTGTGCCCCATACCCAGGCGCGCGAGCGCATCCAGCGTGCCCATGTGCTGCTGCACCCGAGCCGCATGGAAGGCGGGGCGCATGTGATCATGGAGGCCGTGACCAGCGGCACGGCCGTGCTGGCCTCGAACGTGCCGGGCAATGTGGGCATGCTGGGGTGCGATTACGCCGGCTTTTTCCCCTGGGGCGACGTGACCGCGGCCTGCACCCTGCTGCGCCAGTGCCGCGACAGCCTCGGCGAGCACATCCCCCCACAGCCATCCCTGCTGCGCCATTTGCTTGCACAATGTCGTTCGAGAGCGCCCCTGTTTGCCCCTGCGGCAGAAGCCCGGGCCCTGCAGTCCGTGCTGGCTGAAGCCCTGTGTTGGAAACCCGTGGCGGTGTGAAATTCACTGCCCTCTTGAACGCACCTGTGAACGCCCCAAAACCATGAATGCACCCACTTCCGCTGCCCAGGTCGCCGCGCCCCGCCTGACCAGCCTGTCCCACGGGGGCGGCTGTGGCTGCAAGATCGCCCCGGGTGTGCTGAGCGAAATCCTCAAGGGCACATCCGCGATGCCCATTCCGCCCCAGTTGCTGGTGGGCATCGAGACGGCGGATGACGCCGCCGTCTACCAGCTCAACGACGAGCAGGCGCTGATCGCGACGACCGACTTTTTCATGCCCATCGTGGATGACCCCTTCGATTTCGGCCGCATCGCCGCCACCAACGCCATTAGCGACGTCTACGCCATGGGGGGCACGCCGATCATGGCGCTGGCGCTGGTGGGCATGCCGGTGAGCGTGCTGCCGGTCGAAACCATCCGCCAGATTCTGGAAGGCGGCCAGGCCATCTGCCGCGAGGCGGGCATCCCGATCGCGGGCGGCCACACCATCGACTCGGTGGAGCCCATCTACGGGCTGGTGGCCCTTGGGCTGGTGCACCCCAAGCGGGTCAAGCGCAATGCCGACGCCCGCGTGGGCGATCGCCTGGTGCTGGGCAAGCCGCTGGGGGTGGGGGTGCTGTCGGCCGCGCTCAAAAAAGACGCGCTGAGCCCCGAGGGCTACACGCAAATGATCGCCCACACCACGAAACTCAACACCCCGGGCCCGGAACTGGCTGCGCTGGACGGTGTGCATGCCCTGACCGATGTGACCGGCTTTGGCCTGGCGGGCCATGCGCTGGAAATGGCGCGTGGGGCCAACGCCTGCATCCAGCTCGAGATGGACCGCATCCCCCTGATCGATGGGGTGCGCGAGCTGGCCAGCCGTGGCATGGTAACGGGAGCCTCGGGTCGCAATTGGGCGGCCTATGGCCACGAAGCGGGCTTGGGACATGGCCGGGATGCCATCGATCAGGCGCTGCTGACCGACCCGCAGACCAGCGGCGGCTTGCTCGTGGCCTGTGCCCCCGAGGCGGTGGATGCGGTGCTGGCGGTGTTCCAACGACACGGCTTTGCAGCAGCGGCCGAGATCGGAGAAATCACAGCGGCCAGCGCCGACGGCCGCCGTCTCCTGGTTCGCTGAGTCACACTCGCTAGAAACGCCCGGTGAAGCGGTAGCGCGACGCCGGGTGCCACATCGACGCGAAAGACGCCACCTGGCCCCTGGAATGCGTCTGGCGGTGCAGCACCAGACAGGGGTGTTCCGGGTTCATGCCGAGCAACTCGGCCATCTCCCGCGCCGGAATGCAGGCCTCGATCTCGAAGCTCACCCCTTGCAGCGGCGCCACCCGCATCAGATAAGCGTTGGGCGTTTGGGTGGCAAAGTCCTGCGCCAGGTAGTCGGGCGCCACCTCGGGATTGACGTAGCGGTCTTCCACCTGGATGGGCTGCCCGTTTTCGAAGTGGACCACCACGGAATGGAACAGCGGCGCACCCGGCGACAGGCCGAACCGGCGTGCCAGGGCATGGTTCGCCCGAACCCGCTCCAGCCGGTGCAATTCGCTGCGGTGTCGGTGCCCGCGTGCGGCGATCTCGTCGGCGATGTTGCGGATCTCCACCAGCGTGGACTGGTACTTCTGCTGCGCCACGTACGTCCCTGAGCCCTGCACCCGCTCGACGATCTGCTCGTCGCTGAGCTCACGGATGGCCCGGTTCACCGTCATGCGCGAGACACCGAAGGCCCGCGCCAGCGCTTCCTCGCCCGGAATGGCGTCGCCCTCCTTCCAGACACCGGCGTGGATCTGCGCCAGCACGTGCTCCTTGATCTGCTGATAGGCCGGTATCGAAGCGGACATATACGGGTTTTCACGGAGGGTTTCGACGCTTCATTGTATTGACGTCCAGAAAAGATCCGCTCGATAATGTATATACAATTTTTCAATATTCAATTTGATTTGTATAGATTTTCGAGGAGACCACTCATGAAAGACCAGTCCCCGGAATCGACACCCGTGCGCGGTAGCCGTGCCCTGGACCTCATCAAGCTCCTGCTGTTCAGCGGTGTGGGTGTATTTCTGTTCTTCGCCCAGATCGAACTCGGCGGACGCAGCACCATTCCAGTGGACCATATCAGCAGCTACATCGTGCGTGAACAGCGCCTGTTGGCGGTGGTGTTCATCATGGCGCTCATGGTGTGGGGTGCGGTGCGACCCCTGCAGGATGGCTCCTGGCGGCGCAGCTCCGGTGCTTTGCTGTTCACCACCATCAAATGGGCGGGGCTGGCACTGGCCGTAGTGCACCTCGCCGACTTGACGCCGGACTGGGCCAACCAGCACGACATGCTGCCCTTCCTGTTCGAGCGGCTGGCCTTGTCGGTGGGCGTGCTGATTCCCATCGGTGCGCTGGCGCTGACGTTCTTGCTCGGCTTCGGTCTGCTGGAAATCATCGGTGTACTGTTGCAGCGCGTGATGCGCCCGCTGTTCCGCACGCCGGGGTATTCGGCCCTGGATGCGGTCGCCTCGTTCGTGGGCAGCTACTCCGTGGGCCTGTTGGTCACGAGCAAGATGTACGCGCAGGGCCGCTATTCGGTGCGAGACGCCGCGGTCATCGCCACCGGTTTCTCTACCGTCTCGGCCACCTTCATGGTCGTGGTGGCGCGCACCCTGGGCCTGATGGAGTACTGGACGTTCTATTTCTGGGCCACGCTGCTGGTCACCTTCGCAGTCACCTCCATCACGGCCTACCTGCCCCCGATTTCGCGCCTGCCTCATCAGGATGTAGCCCCCGAAATCGCCAGCGAACGCAACCGCCTCAGTCGCGCGCTGGACGCTGGCATCGCCCGATACACCCACCGCGAACCGCTGCACCGCATGCTGTGGAGCAACCTGCTCGACGGGCTGCGCATGTCGGCCACCGTGGTGGCCAGCATTCTGGCGGTGGGTTTTGCCGGCCTGTGCCTCGCCAAGTTCACACCCGTGTTCGAATGGATCGGTTTGCTGCTCAAGCCAGCCCTGATGCTGGCCGACGTGATGCTGGGCACCACCGGGGCGAGCGCCGCCAGCGGCGCCTTTGCCTCCGGTCTGGCCGAGATGTTCCTGCCCGCCATCCTGCTGAAAGAAGCCGAGTTCGCGGTGCGCGCCTTGGCCGCCATCGTGTCGGTGAGCATGGTGCTGTTCCTGTCGGGCTGCATCCCCTGCATCCTGGCGACCGGTATTCCGCTGCGCGTGTCCCACCTGTTGATCGTCTGGCTGTTGCGCACGGTGCTGAGCATCGTGCTGGGAGCGGCCGTCATTGCAGTGGGTCTGTCCATCGGCTGGCTGCCCACGGCCTGAGAGTCTTTCTCCCCTCTTCCTACCAGGAGTCCCCATGAATACCGGAACCGATCCCCGTACCGATCCATCCCGCGTGATCCGCGCCCCGCGCGGCACCACACTGCATTGCAAGAACTGGCTGACCGAAGCCGCCTACCGGATGATCCAAAACAACCTGGACCCCGAGGTCGCCGAGAACCCGCAATCCCTGGTGGTGTACGGCGGGATCGGCCGCGCGGCACGCGACTGGGCTTGCTTCGACCAGATCCTGGCCACGCTGAAGGAGCTCAACGACGACGAGTCGCTGCTGATCCAGTCGGGCAAGCCGGTGGGGGTGTTCAAGACCCACCCCAACGCCCCGCGCGTGCTGCTGGCGAACTCCAACCTGGTGCCCAAGTGGGCCACCTGGGAGCACTTCAACGAACTCGACCGCAAAGGCCTGTTCATGTATGGCCAGATGACCGCCGGCAGCTGGATCTACATCGGCAGCCAGGGCATTGTGCAGGGCACCTTCGAAACCTTCATGGAAGCCGGCCGCCAGCATTACGGGGGCGACCTGTCGGGCAAGTGGGTCCTGACTGCCGGTCTGGGTGGCATGGGTGGCGCGCAGCCTCTGGCCGCCACACTGGCCGGCGCCTGTTCGCTCAACATCGAGTGCCAGCAGAGCAGGATCGATTTCCGTCTGCGCACGCGCTACGTGGATCAGCAGGCGCGCGACATCGACCATGCCTTGGAGCTCATCAAAAAACACACCACACAGAAAGAGGCGGTGTCGATCGCGTTGCTGGGCAACGCGGCCGAGATATTGCCGGAACTGGTCAGGCGTGCCCGGGCCGGCGGCATGCGCCCGGACATCGTCACCGACCAGACCTCTGCCCACGACCTCATCCATGGCTACCTGCCGGCCGGCTGGACGGTGGCGCAATGGAAGGCGGCGCAGCAAGACCCGTCGCAGCACGCTGCCCTGAAGGAGGCTGCCGCCAAGAGTTGCGCCGTGCACGTGCAAGCCATGCTCGATTTCCACGCCATGGGCGTGCCCACCGTGGACTACGGCAACAACATCCGCCAGGTGGCGTTCGACCAGGGGGTCAAGAACGCCTTCGACTTCCCCGGCTTCGTGCCGGCCTACATCCGCCCGCTGTTCTGCGAAGGCAAGGGGCCGTTCCGTTGGGTCGCCCTTTCTGGCGATCCGCAAGACATCTACAAGACCGACGCCAAGATCAAGGAACTCTTCCCCGACAACCACCACACCCACCGCTGGCTGGACATGGCGCGCGAGCGCATAGCCTTCCAAGGCCTGCCCGCGCGCATCTGCTGGCTGGGCCTGGGCGAGCGCCATGTCGCCGGCCTGGCCTTCAACGAGATGGTGCGCAAAGGCGAGCTCAAGGCGCCCATCGTGATCGGCCGCGACCACCTCGACACCGGCTCGGTGGCCAGCCCCAACCGCGAAACCGAAGGCATGCGCGACGGCACCGACGCCGTCAGCGACTGGCCACTGCTCAACGCCCTGCTCAACACCGCCAGCGGCGCCACCTGGGTCAGCCTGCACCATGGCGGTGGTGTGGGCATGGGCTACTCCCAGCATGCAGGCATGGTCATCGTGGCCGACGGCACCGACGCCGCCGCCGAGCGCCTGGCGCGGGTGCTGGTCAACGACTGCGGATCGGGCGTGATGCGCCACGCGGATGCAGGCTATGAGCTCGCGATCGAAACCGCGAAGAAACAGGGCTTGCACTTGCCGATGTTGCGTGCATGATGACCAACATGACGACACCCTTGCTGCTCCAGCCCGGCCAGATGACCCTGACCGACCTGCGCACCGTCTGGCTCGGCCCGGTGCATGCCACCCTGCCTGCCCAGGCTGGTGAGACCATGGCAGAGTCCAGCGCCGCCATTGAGGCCATCGTGGATCGAGGCAATGCGGCCTACGGCATCAACACCGGCTTTGGCAAACTGGCCAAGACGCGCATCCCGGACGAGCAACTGGAAGCCCTGCAACGCAACCTCATCCTCTCGCACTCGGTGGGGGTCGGCGAGCCCATGCGCGCGGCCACGGTGCGCCTGGTCATGGTCATGAAAGCCGCCAGCCTGGCGCGCGGCTATTCGGGCGTGCGCCCGGTGGTGGTGGACACGCTGCTCGCCGTGCTCAATGCCGGCATCGTGCCGCGCATTCCGGTCAAAGGTTCGGTGGGTGCTTCGGGCGACCTGGCGCCCCTGTCGCACATGACGTTGGCGCTCATGGGTGAAGGCGAAGCCTGGTATCAGGGCCAATGGCAACCGGCGGCCGAAGCCCTGCGCCGCGCGGGAATCGAGCCGCTGACGCTGGCGGCCAAGGAAGGGCTGGCGCTCATCAACGGCACCCAGGTATCGACCGCGCTGGCCCTACACGGCCTGTTCATGGCCGAACGCCTGCTGGAAGCCGGCACCGTCATCGGGGCCCTGTGCGTCGATGCCGCCAAGGGCAGCGATGCACCTTTCGACCCGCGCATCCACGCCGTGCGGGGCCAACCAGGCCAGATCGCCCAAGCAGCCGTGACTCGAGCCCTGCTGCAGGGCAGCCAGATCCGCCTATCCCACCTGGACAACGACGAGCGCGTACAGGACCCCTACAGCCTGCGCTGCCAACCCCAGGTCATGGGTGCCTGCCGCGACCTCATTGTCCAGGCCGCACGCACACTGCTGATCGAGGCCAACGCCGTGACCGACAACCCGCTGGTGTTCACCGACACCGGTGACGTGCTCTCGGGCGGCAACTTCCACGCCGAGCCCGTGGCGTTTGCAGCCGACACGCTGGCCCTGGCCATCAGCGAAATCGGCGCGATTTCGGAGCGGCGCATCGCGCTGTTGATCGACAGCACGCTCTCGGGCCTGCCGCCCTTCCTGGTGGACAACCCGGGGCTGAACAGCGGCTTCATGATCGCCCACGTCACCGCCGCCGCGTTGGCCTCGGAAAACAAGTCCCACGCCCACCCGGCGAGTGTGGACAGCCTGCCCACCAGCGCCAACCAGGAGGACCACGTGAGCATGGCAACCTACGCCGGTCGCCGCCTGGCCGAGATGGCCGACAACACCGCCACCATCCTGGGCATCGAGTGGCTGGCTGCGGCGCAAGGGGTGGACTTCCACCGCCCTCTGCAGACTTCGCCTCGCCTGCAAAAGGCCCAAGCCACCTTGCGTGCGCAAGTGCCGTTTTACGAACGCGACCGCCTCTTCGCTCCCGACATCGAAGCCGCCAAGGCCCTGGTACTGGCCGGGCAGGCCGCGCACGGCAATGCCGATGTGCTGAGTACGCTGTGGACGGGCTGAGCATGCACCAGAAACCGATCCGGCGGCTGTGGCGTCAAGCCCGACTGGCCACCCTCACCGGCACCGATTGGGGCCTGCTGGAACACGGCGCATTGCTCACCGAGGACGAGCGCATCGCCTGGGTAGGCCCCGTGGCCGATCTCCCGTCGGATCTGAGCGTGGACGAAGAACACGATCTGGGCGGCGGCCTGCTCACGCCCGGCCTGGTCGATTGCCACACCCACCTGGTGTATGGCGGGCGCCGGGCCGACGAGGCCGAGCTGCGCCTGAATGGCGTCAGTTACGAGCAGATCGCCCGGGCGGGCGGTGGCATCCGCTCCACGGTGGCGGCCACCCGCGCGGCCAGTGAGGAGGAATTGCTGGCACAGGCCGTGCGCCGTACGCAGGTGCTCAGACAGCAGGGCGTGACCACGCTGGAGGTGAAATCCGGGTATGGGCTGTCGCTGGAGGCCGAGGCGCGCTGCCTGCGCGTGGCGCGGCGCCTGGGGAACGAAACGGGCCTGTCGGTGCGCACCACCTTTCTGGGGGCGCATGCCCTGCCTCCCGAATTCGAGGGCCGGCCGGACGACTACATCGATGCCGTGTGCACCTGGCTGCCCACCCTGCACGCCCAGGGACTGGTGGACGCGGTCGACGCCTTCTGCGAGACCATCGGCTTCACCCCCGCACAAACCCGCCAGGTGTTTGAAGCGGCACGGTCCTTGGGGCTGCCGGTCAAACTCCATGCGGAGCAGTTGTCAGACCAGGGCGGCGCGGCGCTCGCCGCCTCCTTCGGCGCGCTCTCGTGCGACCACCTGGAGCACCTGAGCCCGGAAGGCATTGCCGCCATGAAAGCCGCCGGCACCGTGGCGGTGCTGTTGCCCGGGGCGTTTTACATGCTGCGCGAAACGAAGTTGCCCCCGGTGGCCGCGCTGCGCGAGGCCGGCGTGCCCATGGCTGTGTCCACCGACCACAACCCCGGCACCTCACCCGCGTTGTCGCTGCCGCTCATGGCCCACATGGCCTGCAGCTTCTTCCGCCTCACCCCACTGGAAGCCGTGCGCGGCATCACGGTGCATGCCGCGCGCGCACTGGGTTTGCACGACCGGGGCACCCTCGCCCCCGGCCAGCGCGCCGACCTCGCCCTGTGGGACCTGGAACACCCCAACGAACTCACCTACTGGTTTGGTCACACACCCTGCCGCTGCGTGGTGGTGGGTGGCGAGGAATGCTCATGAGCGGCACCCCCTTCATCTGGCAAGGCCGCATCGACCCCGAGGAAACCGGCCCCTCCACCCGCTGGCACCAACAAATCCGCCCCTGGACGCCCTCCTCTCAAGGCGGGGTCGCCCTGATGGGCTTCGCTTCGGACGAAGGCGTCAGCCGCAACGGTGGCCGCCCAGGCGCCGCCGAAGGGCCCTCTGCGTTGCGCGCCGCTCTGGCCAACCTGCCGGTGATCGATGAGCCCA
Organism: Tepidicella baoligensis; assembly: GCF_013432195.1. Lineage (GTDB taxonomy): Bacteria > Pseudomonadota > Gammaproteobacteria > Burkholderiales > Burkholderiaceae_C > Tepidicella > Tepidicella baoligensis. The sequence continues at coordinate 75,274 of NZ_JACCDB010000001.1, forward strand.
CCCTGTGGGATGCGGGCGACGTGCGCTGTGACCACCACGACCTCGAAGCCGCCCAGTCGGCGTTGGCCGAACGGGTGGCCGACGCCTTGGCCCGGCACAGCTTGCCTTTGGTGCTCGGCGGCGGGCATGAAGTGGCCTGGGGCACCTTCCAGGGCATCGCCCGCGCCCGGCCCTCGAGCGAACGACTGTTGATCGTCAACTTCGACGCCCATTTCGACCTGCGCCAAGCCACTCAAGGCAATTCAGGCACGCCGTTTCGCCAGATTGCCGAGGCCTGCCAAGCCAACGGGCGGTCGTTCGACTACCACGTGCTCGGCATCAGCCCCTACGGCAACACCCAGGCCCTGTTCGACCGGGCCCACGCCCTGGGCGTGCGCTACGCGCTGGACGAATCCCTGCAGACCGAATCGGGCGTGGCCGCCGCGCGCGCCAAGCTGGAACGGGACTTGGCCGCCTGTGACGCGGTGTACCTCACGGTGTGCCTGGACGTGTTGCCCGGTGGCCAGGCCCCCGGCGTCAGCGCGCCATCGTCGCTCGGTGTGCCTTTGGCTACGGTACAGGCGCTGATCGACACGGTGCTGGACAGCCGCAAGGTGGTCGCCGCCGACATCGCCGAACTCAACCCAACTCTGGACCGCGACGGCCTCACCGCCCGGGTGGGCGCTCGGCTGGCCGCTCGTATCGCCCGCTCTGCGTCCTGACGAACGCATGCCACACCCGGGTTGGCGCCGAAATTAGCCCCGCTCGGTAGAATCAAGGGCTTTCCACTTCTCCACAGCCCCTGGATTTACACCAGTCACGCTGACCCATCATGAGCAAAAAAGTCTTCATCAAAACCTTCGGCTGCCAGATGAACGAGTACGACTCGGACAAGATGGCCGACGTGCTGGGCGCCGCCCAGGGCTACGAACCCACCCAGAATGTGGAGGAAGCCGACCTGATCCTGTTCAATACCTGCTCGGTGCGCGAAAAGGCCCAGGAAAAGGTGTTCAGCGACCTGGGCCGCGTCAAGCACTTGAAGAAGAAAGGCGTGCTCATCGGCGTGGGCGGCTGCGTGGCCAGCCAGGAAGGCGAGGAGATCATCAAGCGCGCGCCCTTCGTGGACGTGGTGTTCGGGCCGCAAACCCTGCACCGCCTGCCGCAACTGCTGGAAGAGCGCGAGCGCCAGGCCCGCCCGCAGGTGGACATCCGCTTCCCCGAAATCGAGAAGTTCGACCACCTGCCCCCCGCCAAGGTGGAGGGGGCGAGTGCCTTCGTGTCCATCATGGAAGGCTGCAGCAAATACTGCAGCTACTGCGTGGTGCCCTACACCCGTGGCGAGGAATTCAGCCGCCCGTTCGAGGACGTGCTGGTGGAAGTGGCCGGTCTGGCCGACCAGGGGGTGAAGGAAGTCACGCTGCTGGGCCAGAACGTGAACGCCTACCGTGGGACGATGGGCGACAGCGGCGAGATCGCCGACTTCGCGCTGCTGCTGGAATACGTGGCCGAAATCCCCGGCATCGAGCGCATCCGTTACACCACCAGCCACCCCAACGAATTCACGCCCCGGCTCATCGAGGCCTACGCCAAAATCCCGAAGCTGGTGAGCCACCTGCACCTGCCGGTGCAGCATGGCAGCGACAAGATCCTCATGGCCATGAAGCGCGGCTACACCGCGATGGAATACAAGAGCACGATCCGCAAGCTGCGCGCGATCCGGCCCGACCTGTCCCTGAGCAGCGACTTCATCGTCGGCTTCCCCGGCGAAACCGAGGAAGACTTCCAGAAGATGATGAAGCTCATCACCGACGTGGGCTACGACACGTCCTTCAGCTTCATCTTCAGCCCGCGCCCCGGCACCCCGGCCGCCAACCTGCCCGACGACACCCCGCACGAGGTGAAGCTGCAACGCTTGCAACACCTGCAGGCCACCATCGAGGAAAACGTGCAGCGCATCAGCGCCAGCCGGGTCGGCACCGTGCAGCGCATCCTGGTGACTGGGCCTTCCAAAAAGAACCCGCAGGAACTCATGGGCCGCACCGAATGCAACCGCATCGTCAACTTCGATGCGGGCCCCAACGCCAGCCGTCTGATCGGCCAGATGCTGGACGTGCGCATCACCCAGGCCTTGCCGCACTCGCTGCGCGGTGAAGTGGTGATCGCGCAAACCGCCCTGGCCTGAACCCCACGGCGGCAATTCAGCGCCTGCGCCGGGGAATGCGCACCGTCACCACGTGCTCGCGTTCGGTGGTGTGGCGCTTGAGTTGCGCCTCGGCGTCGAAATGCAGTTCCAGCCGCTCGCGGATGTTGCCCAGCGCCATGTGGTTGCCCCCGGCCACCGCACCCAGCGGCTGGGGGGGTAGGTCGTTGCGCACAAAGATCAGCAAACGATCGTCCTCGGCGTAGATTTCGAGCGTCACGTCCGCGCCGCCGGGTGCGGGCTCCACCCCATAGCGCACCGCATTCTCCAGCAAAGGTTGCAGCAGCAGCGGCGGCACCAGCGCGTCTTGCGGGGCGTTGTGGGTCAGCCAGTGCATGCGCAGCCGATCCCCCAGACGAACGCGCTCGATGTCCACATAGGCCTTGGCGAGTTGCAGTTCTTGCGCCAATGGCACCAGCACCCGCGCATCGGAGAGCAGCGCGCGGTACAAGTCCGCCAGATCCTGCAACACCGCCTCGGCTTGGCGCGGCTGGGTGCGCAACAGTGCCATGGCGCTGTTGAGGCTGTTGAACAGAAAATGGGGCCGGATGCGCGCCTGCAGCGCCGTGACGCGGGCCTCGGCCAGCGCGGGCGACAAGCGGTGGTGGCGCCAATTGAAGTAGAACAACACCGCCCCTGCCACCAGCGCCGCCACGGTGGCGCTGTGCCAGGCCGTGACCGGCAGCGCCAGACTCAAGCCCCACGTCACAGCGGTGTGCCAGCCCACGGCCGACAGGGCGGCCACGGCCATGACGGCCGCGCACCCCCTGGCGTACGATGTCTGCGCCAGCCAGGGTTGCCACCAATACAACAGCAACACGGCCGTGAGCAGGACGGGCTCGTAGAGCAGGGCTTGCTCGACATAGCCGCTCCACCAAGTGTCCCAACCCGGCTCCCGCACCCACCACACCACCAGGCGCAGGCCCTCGGCCAGCACCAGCGCCCGCAGCAACACCCCCAGGTTGCGAAAATCGGGCAAGGCGGCTTGGGGCGTCTTCATATCGCTTACATTGTGCGCATGAAACTGGCCACTTGGAACATCAATTCATTGAGCGTGCGCCTGCCCCAGGTGCTGGACTGGCTGGCCAAACAGGCCCAAACCGCACCGGTGGACGTGCTGGCCCTGCAGGAAATCAAGCTCAGCGACGACAAATTCCCCGCCCAGGCCTTCGAGGAAGCCGGCTACCACGCCGCCTGGTTCGGACAGAAAACCTACAACGGCGTGGCCCTGGTTTCCCGCACCCCGCCGTTTGACGTGGTGCGCAACATCCCCGGCTTCCCCGATGAGCAGGCCCGCGTGATCGCCGCCACCTACGGCGCAGGCGATGACGCGGTGCGCGTGATCGGCGCCTACTTTCCCAACGGGCAGGCCCCAGGCTCCGACAAGTTCGCGTACAAGATGCGCTGGCTGCAAGCCCTGCGCGAGTGGTTGGCCAGCGAATTGGGCCAGCATCCCCGGCTGGCGCTCATGGGCGACTTCAACATCACCTTCGACGACGCCGACGTCTGGGACCCCGAAGGGCTGCGGGAGACCATCCACTGCACCAACGAAGAACGCGCCCACTTGCAGGCGCTCATCGCACTGGGTCTGCACGACGCCCACCGCCTGTTCCCGCACCCGCCGAAAACCTTCAGTTGGTGGGACTACCGCATGCTGGGCTTCCAGAAGAACCGCGGAATGCGCATCGACCACATCCTCGTGACCGACGCGCTCAAGGCCCGAGCGACCGGTTGCGAAGTGGATCGCGCACCGCGCAAGAATCCGCAACCGAGCGATCACGCCCCGGTGGTGCTCACACTGGCGTGAGGCTGCCCCTCATTCGAGGTTCAACTCCTGGATCTTGCGGGTGATGGTGTTGCGGCCGATGCCGAGCTTTTGCGCCGCCTCGATGCGGCGCCCCCGGGTGCAGGCCAATGCGGTCTGGATCAGGCTGGTCTCGAAACGGCGCGTGAGCAGGTCCCAGACATCGGGGCGCCCCTCGCTCAGCAAGGCCAGGGCTTCGGCCCGCAAGCCCTGCTCCCACCCTGGCGCCGCCCCCTGTACCGGTGCGACGACGGGTTGGGCCACGGACAGGGGGGGCGACGGCGCTTCGGTCGCGGCCGGCACCGGCATGTCCGGCCCCGCCTGGGCGGACGCCACCACGCTGGCATCGGGCCCGGAAGCCCCGAGCAGCTCCGGCGGCAGATCCTTGACCTCGATCGACTGGGCAGGCGCCATCACCGTGAGCCAGTGACAGATGTTTTCGAGCTGGCGCACATTGCCCGGAAAATCGAAGGCACACATCACCTTGAGCGCTGCATCCGAAATCCGTTTGGGCTCCACACCAAGCTGCTTGGCGCTCTGTTGCAAGAAGAAACGCGTAAGCAAGGGCACATCCTCGCGGCGCTCGCGCAGCGCCGGCAGGCGCAGGCGAATCACATTGAGCCGGTGGAACAGGTCTTCGCGGAACGCCCCTTCCTTGACCCGCTGCTCCAGGTTCTGGTGGGTGGCCGCGATCACCCGCACATGGGCCTTGACCGCGCTGTGGCCACCGACGCGGTAGAAGTGCCCGTCGCTGAGCACACGCAGCAGGCGCGTCTGCAGGTCGAACGGCATGTCGCCGATCTCGTCCAGGAACAGGGTGCCGCCTTCGGCCTGCTCGAAACGCCCACGCCGCATGGTCTGGGCCCCTGTGAAGGCGCCACGCTCGTGCCCGAACAGCTCGCTTTCCAACAGGTCCTTCGGGATCGCCGCGGTGTTGATGGCGACGAACGGCCCTTTGGCCCGGGGCGAATGCTTGTGCAGCGCGCGGGCCACCAGTTCCTTGCCGGAGCCCGACTCACCGGTGATGAGCACCGTCACATTGCTCTGGCTCAAACGGCCGATGGCGCGAAACACGTCCTGCATGGCCGGGGCCTGCCCCAGCATTTCGGGGACCGCGCTCAGACGCTCCTCCTCGACCTCCTCGCGCTGGCTCTCTTCCACCGCCCGGCGGATGAGCTCCACGGCCTTGGGCAGATCGAACGGCTTGGGCAGGTACTCGAACGCGCCGCCCTGAAACGCCGACACCGCGCTGTCCAGGTCGGAGAACGCCGTCATGATGATCACCGGCAAGCCCGGCATCTGCTGCTTGACCTTGTCCAGCAAATCCAGGCCGGAACCACCGGGCATGCGGATGTCGCTCACCAAAACCTGCGGGCCTTCGTCGGTCGCATCGGCCAGCGCGTCCAGCACTTCGCGGGGGTGGGTGAAGCTGCGGGTCGGCAAACTCTCGCGCTGCAGGGCCTTTTCCAGGACGAACCGGATGGATTGGTCATCGTCCACGATCCAGATGGGTTTCATGCGAGCGTGTCCTCTTTCGTTTTCTGCCCCCCACCAGCTGCCCCGGTCACGGCAGGGGAATCAACAGTTTGAAGTCCGTACGGCCCGGCTCACTGTCGCATTCGATCAAGCCATGGTGCTGCTGGACAAACGTCTGCGCCAGCGTCAGCCCCAGGCCGGAGCCGCCATCGCGCCCCGACACCAGCGGGTAGAAGATGCGGTCCTTGATCTCTTCGGGCACGCCGGGCCCGTTGTCGATCACATGCAATTCCAGTGCCAGCCGGTAGCGCTGCCGGCCGAACGTGACCTGGCGCAGCACGCGGGTGCGAAAAACGATCTCGGCATCGCCGGCGGCGATGCGCTCCTCGAGCGCCTGCGCCGCGTTGTGGGCGATGTTGAGCACGGCCTGGATGAGCTGCTCGCGATCGCCCCGGAACTCGGGGATGGAGGTGTCGTAGTCCCGCACCACCTTCAGCCCCCGGGGAAACTCTGCCAGGATGAGTGAGCGTACCCGCTCACAGACCTCGTGGATGTTCACGTCGCCGACCACCTGGGCGCGTCGGTGCGGTGCCAGCAAGCGGTCCACCAACGACTGCAGGCGGTCCGCCTCGTGAATGATCACCTGCGCGAACTCGACCAGCTCGCGCGAGTCGAGTTCCATCTGCAGCAACTGGGCCGCGCCCCGAATGCCGCCGAGCGGGTTCTTGATCTCGTGGGCCAGGTTGCGGATCAGTTCCTTGTTGGCCTGGGCCTGGTCGATCAGCCGCTCCTCGCGCTCCTGGCGGGTCTGCTGCTCCAGCGGCAGCATCTCGACCACCACCTCGCCGTGGACATCGCTCTTGGCCAGCACCACGTGCACGGGCAGCGGCTCGTTGTTGAGCCGCTTGAGGAAGGCGTCGTAGCGGATCACCGCGTACTCGTTGCCGCGCGAACCCTGTAACGCGTTCTGCAGCAACTCCGGCATGGTGAACCAGTCGGTCAGGGGCACGCCCAGCAGACTGCGCCGAGACAGACCGATCGCGTCTTCCAGGGCGTTGTTGGCAAACAGGAGGTGGCCGTCAGCGTCCACCACCGACACCAGCGTGGCCAGCATGTCCAGGGCTTGGAAGCGATTCGTGTCCGTCGCGACGGGTTGGCGACCCATGGGCTGCCCTTGCCTCATCGCGGCGTCACCGGCAAGCGCTCGAGTTCTCGCTCGATGGCGATCACGTCTGCCTGCGCGCGCTCCAGTCGGCGTTTGAGTTCTTCAGATCGCTCTCGGTAGCGCCGCTCATCCCCCTGTTCACTTGGCAGGCGTTCCGGCTGACCTTGGTTGTACTCGGTCTGGAGTTGCGCCAGCCGCTCCTGCGCCCGGCGCCATTCGGTTTCGAGGATGAAACGCGCATCCCGGTCACGCGCCTGCTGCTCGGTGCGGCTCACACGTTCGCTGCCGTCGCGTGCACCCGTGGGTGCAGTGCTGCGCGCAGCCGGGGTGGCGCCGGGCGATGATGCCGCCGACGACGCGCCGAGCGGTGCTCGCCCGCTTTCCACGATGGTGAGATTGCCCCCTTCCAGCACCCGGCAACCGCGCGCTTCGGGCTGGGGGCCGGGGTTGTTGGTGTATTCGTTGCCACAACGCCAGATCTGGCCCTGGGCAACGGCAGACATGGACACAACGCCGAGCGCCAGCAGCGTCCATACCGGAGCGAGCGAGGAATACGGGAGCAAACGCATCACTTCCTTGGTGCAAGAGTGGCCGAACACCGATCGAGGCTTCCCAGTATCGCTGAAAAATACCCGTCACACCCACCGCTGCGAAGCCCAGCGGCACGCCCACGGAAAAGGGACGGGGTCGCCCCCGTCCCTGGCCGCCCGTTTCGGGTATCGATCAGAGGCTGTAGTACATGTCGAACTCGGTCGGCGTGACCTCGATGCGGGCACGGGTCACCTCCTGCATCTTCAGGTCGATGTAGGCGTCGAGCATGGAGTCGGTGAACACACCGCCCTTGGTGAGGAAGGCGCGGTCCTGGTCCAGATAATCCAGCGCCTGGTCGAGGCTGTGGCACACGGTCGGCACCAGCTTGTCCTCTTCCGGCGGCAGGTGGTACAGATCTTTGGTGGCGGCTTCGCCCGGATGGATCTTGTTTTCCACGCCGTCCAGGCCGGCCATGAGCAGCGCGGCAAAGCACAGGTAGGGGTTGGCCATGGGATCGGGGAAGCGGGCCTCGACACGGCGACCCTTGGGGTTGGCCACATAGGGAATGCGAATGGACGCGGAACGGTTCTTGGCCGAATAAGCCAGCTTCACCGGGGCTTCAAAGTGCGGCACCAGGCGCTTGTAGCTGTTGGTGGCCGGGTTGGTGATGGCGTTCAAGGCACGGGCGTGCTTGATGATGCCGCCGATGTAGTACAGCGCGAAATCGCTCAGGCCGGCGTAGCCGTCGCCGGCGAACAGGTTCTTGCCGTCTTTCCAGACGGACTGATGCACGTGCATGCCGGAACCGTTGTCGCCGTGGTAAGGCTTGGGCATGAAAGTGGCCGTCTTGCCATAGCTGTTGGCCACGTTCCAGATCACGTATTTGAGGGTTTGCGTCCAGTCGGCACGCTCCACCAGCGTGCTGAACTTGGTGCCGATCTCGCACTGCCCGGCACCGGCCACCTCGTGGTGGAACACCTCGACCGGGATGCCCAGGGATTCGAGGATCAACACCATCTCGGCGCGCATGTCGTGGGTGCTGTCCACCGGCGGCACAGGGAAATAGCCGCCCTTGGTGCGCGGACGGTGGCCGCGGTTGCCGTTGTCGAACTTGGTGCCGGAATTCCACGGGGCCTCGTATTCCTCGATTTCGTAGAAACCACGACCGGGCTCGGTGCTCCAGCGCACGCCGTCGAACAGGAAGAACTCGGGTTCGGGGCCGAAGTAGGCGGTATCGCCCAGGCCGGAGGCCTTCAGGTAGGCTTCAGCACGCTTGGCGATCGAACGGGGGTCGCGGTCGTAGGCCTTGCCGTCGCTCGGCTCCACCACGTCGCACTGGATGAAGATCGTGGTTTCCTCGAAGAACGGGTCGATGTTGGCCGTCGCCGGATCGGGCATGAGCAACATGTCCGATGCCTCGATGCCTTTCCAGCCGGCCACCGAAGAACCGTCGAAGGCGTGACCGGAGGTGAACTTGTCCTCGCCAAAAGCGGAAATCGGCACGGTTACGTGCTGTTCCTTGCCACGGGTATCGGTGAAACGGAAATCGACGAACTTGACGTCGTTCTCTTTCACCATGCTCATCACGTCGGCGACGGTTTTGGCCATCTGCAATCTCCTGTTTCGGGGGTAAAAAATGGAACGGACTCTGAGTAGCAGCAACCGTGCCAGCCTGCCGCCCCACAGCGGACATGCCGCCATGCGCAAGCATGCCCCAACATGGGGCATATTTGCACATTATCGGTGCAAATTGGCGATAGGCGGGTCATCGCACCAATTCAGGGCCCAAAGAGGCGCCACAGGCACGCAAACCGTCGAGCAGGGCCGCAAAGGCCGGACGGGTCTGGGCATCATCGCCCTTGACGCCCAGCTCGATGTGGCGACCGTATTCGGGATGGTCCACGCTCGGCAGGCTGAAGACCTTGACGCCGGGATGCGCCGCCTCGATCTGCTCCATCAGCGGGGTGAGCGCGGCTTCCATGGCACCGAAGACGATCACCGAGCGTTCACGCCAGTCCACGCGACGGAAATCCTGGGCGTGAAAGGTCTCCAGCACCCATTCGATCATGGGCCAGGCCATGACCGGAAAGCCGGGCACGAAATGCACGGTACCGCCACCTGGGCCGTCGCAGGAGAAGCCCGGAATTTTGTTGTAGGGATTGGGAATGATGCGGGCGCCGACCGGGAACACCCCCATGTTGAGGCGATGCACGTTGTCGGGGCGGTTGGGGTCGTAGGGTTGCCCCTGCTCCCGGGCCATGTCGCGCATACGCTCTTCGATCAAGGCCCGGGCCTGCTGGTGCAGCGCCAACTCCACGCCGAGCGCCGCTGCTGCACACTGGCGGGTATGGTCGTCGGGCGTAGCCCCGATGCCGCCACAGGAAAAGACGGTATCGCCACTCGCGAAGGCGTCGCGCAGGGCGGCTGTGATGGCGGCTCGGTCGTCGCCCAGGTAGCGGGCCCAGGCGAGCGAAAGCCCGCGCGCCGTGAGCAATTCGATGACCTTGGGCATATGCTTGTCCTGGCGTTTGCCGGACAAAATTTCATCGCCGATGATGATCAGGCCGAAACGGGGTATGGGAGCAGCAGAGGTCATGAGATGTCGCGGGCAGTCACGTCGATCACTTCACCGGAGGAAGACGCCAGGGGCGGGGGTGGGGCAGCAGGCATCGCTTCTACCCGATCGCGGTCGCGGCGCAAAGCCTCCAGCGCCGCCAGCAGGTAATGGGTGAACCACAGCGACGCAAAGGCAAAAACCAGCGCGTAAATCCACACCGCCAGCGGCACCAACAACGGCGCCAGGGCGATGAACACCGCCCCGGAAGCCCAGAGCAGGCTGGGCGCAGCCCCGAGGTAGCCACACAACACGCCCATGGCGAGCAACGTCCAGCGATGGCGCGCCAGCAGTTCACGCCGTTCCGCTGCGCTCGCATGTTCGGCCAGAGCGTCGAAGGCAAACACCCGGTAGGTGAGCCAGCCCCAGATCAGCGGCGGCAGGATGAGGATGAGCGGCGGTATCCACCAAAATGGCAGCGACACCAGCAAGGCGAGCAGCGCCAGCAGGGTGGACCAGAGGGACCAGCCCACACTGCCCAGAAAACTGCCCCCGCGCAGGCGCTCCAGCGCGGGAAAGCGGCGCTGGGCCACCAGATCCACCATGGTCGGCGTCATCAGCAGGGCCACCAGCAAGAGCGCCAGCACCACGATGACCGGCGTGACCAGCACGAGCACGAACAACGGCGCCAGAAATGGCTTGACGTCGGCCACACCGAAGGTGGCCAGCCCTTGCATGACGACCGTCAACGGCTCCCACCCATCCAACCAGCGGAGCACGGCTCCCACGGCGGCATCCCAAAACAGGTAGCCCAGGGCGAACGAGGCCGCCACCATGAGCACCAGCGGCAAAACCGAGAGTGCCACGACCCGAGGGTGGAAACAATAGGCCACCGCACGCCAGAGAGCATCGACCAACCATCGCATGACACGAAGGATACAGGCTCCGGGCGATGGAGGACGTAACATCGCGACATGCACACCACGCCAGCCAGTACCTTCGTCCGGGTCGACGGCATGGCCCTGGAGGTCTTGCATCTGCCGGGCAGCCGTCCAGAACGGGCCCCTCTGGTGTTTCTGCATGAGGGACTGGGCTCGGTCTCCCTGTGGGGCCAACGCGGCCGTTACTGGCCGGCCGAGCTCTGTGCAGCCACCGGTCGCGCGGGTTGGGTTTATTCGCGGCGCGGCTATGGCCGCTCGGACCCGATCCCCGATGTGCGCGGCACCGGGCGCCACCGGCCCGACTACATGCACCGCGAGGCCGAAAACACCCTGCCCGCCCTGCTGCGAGCCCTCGGCGTGCAGGCCCCCGTGCTGATCGGCCATTCCGACGGGGCCACCATCGCGCTGCTGCATGCCGCGCGCCACCCGGTGACGGCCTGCGTGGCCATGGCGCCGCATGTGTTTGTGGAGCCGGTATCGATCCAATCGATCGAAGGCGCCCGTGAAGCCTATCTGCATGGCTCGCTGCGCGAGCGGCTGGCGCGCCACCACAGCGATGTGGACAACGCGTTCTGGCAATGGAACGATGTCTGGCTGTCGCCTCCCTTCCGGGACTTTGACATCCGCCGCGAATGCGCCACGATCACCGCGCCACTGCTGCTCGTGCAGGGCTTGCAGGACGAATACGGCACACTGGCGCAGCTCGACGCGATCGAGGCCGCCGTGCCCCACGCCCAGCGCCTGACCCTGCCCGACTGCGGTCACAGCCCGCACCGCGACCAGCCGACCGCCCTGACCGAGGCGCTGACCGCGTTCCTCAGCCCTTGGCCATGAGCGCATCGACCTGCGCCGGGCTGAGCCAGCGCCACTGACCGGGCAGCAGGTCCGGCGGCAGCACGATGTCGCCGATGCGGCTGCGGTGCAGCGCTTCGACCCGGTTGCCAACGGCTGCCACCATGCGCTTGACCTGATGGTATTTGCCCTGCGTCAGGGTCAGGCGCAGCATGTGCCCATCCACCACCTCGCAGGCCTGCGCCCGCACCGGACGGGGATCGTCGTCCAGCACCACGCCCGCCAGCAGCCGCTCGACCTGCTGCGCAGCCACCGGGTGCTTGCATGTGACCTCATAGACTTTGGGCACATGGTGTTTGGGCGAGGACAGGCGGTGGATGAAGCGGCCGTCGTCGGACAGCAGCAACAGGCCGGTGGTGTCCTGATCCAGGCGGCCGACCGCCTGCACCCCACTGGCCGCCCCCCCCGGCCGCTGGCGCAACGGCAGCGGCAGCAGGGTGTACACGCTGGGCCAGGCGCTGGGCTTGTGGGAACACTCGAAACCTGCTGGCTTGTGCAGCATCAAATAGGCCAGTCGCTGATAGACCCAACGCTGTCCCTGCACATGAAACACCAACCCTTCGGGCTCGAACGACGCCAGCGGGTCGAGGCAGACCTCGGCAGCCTCCCCCACGCCCACCCATCCTTGCTGCACCAGGCCGTGGCAGACCCGTCGCGTCCCGAAGCCCTGGGTGAACAAGATGTCCTGCAATTCCATGCCTGCAAGCATAACGGCTGGCGTGCGACGGCGTCGTGCCTGCGCCACACCGATCGGCGACAATCAAAGGTTGCGCATGAACATCCGTGCGCGAAGCGTCTGCGACGGACATCATGCTCGAACGGTTGAAGAAACTCTTGCCCACCAAGGACAGCCTGCACAACAACCGCTGGCTGCGTTGGCTCGGCCCCTGGCTGAACCACCCCCGTCTGTGGCACATGAGTCGCAAGGGCATCGCCATGGGGCTGGCGCTGGGGGTGTTCTTCGGCCTGCTGATTCCGGTGGCGCAGATCCCGTTTTCCGCCACTATGGCGGTGATCCTGCGCGCCAACCTGCCGGTGGCGGTGGCCAGCACGCTGGTAACCAACCCGGTGACGTTCGGCCCCGTTTACTACGGGGCCTACAAGCTCGGCAAATTCGTGCTCCTCGAGGAAGAGCCCACCGAGGACGAGATCGAGCGCATCATCGAGAAGAAAGCACGAGACAAGCAAATCGCCGGCGAATTCAGCATGGTGGACCGCATCCAGTACGCCTGGCACCAGCTGGGGAAAGTGGGCAAGCCGCTCATCGTGGGCCTGGCCATCGTGGCCTCCGTAGCCGGCCTGATGGCGTATTTCCTCGTCCACGGCCTGTGGATGTTGCGGGTACGCTGGGCCCGGCGACGGCGGCTGGAAAAGATGCGCAACCCCCGCTGAGGCAGCCGCCGATCAGCTCAGCGCGGCGCGCTTCCAGGCCTCTCGTGCGGCCTCTTCGTCGCCACGCTGTTCGGCGAGTTGGGCCAATGAGCACCAGGTGCGACGCAGCAATTCCGGGTCCTGCAGCCCGTGGCTGGCCATGGTGAGCAATTGGCTTGCCTTGCCCCAGAGCTGACGCTGCATGAAGGCCTGACCCGCCAGGTATTGCAGCCCTGCATCGGCAGGCCGCGCCTGCTGCGCCGCCTCGATCTCCGACACCCAATGCGCCCCCAGCCGGGGCAGATAAGCCTCCAGCAAGAGCAGGCAGGCCTGGCGCTGACGATCGGAAAGCGTGGCGTACCCCCTCCAGACCGTTTCCAAGGCTTCGGCGCAGTGTGACCACCCCTCTGGGCTGGCCGGGTGCTCCGCGTCTGGCTCGGTGGCGCAAGGCGGGGACAAGGGCTCGAGCTGCTGCCAGCGTTGCGAAAACTGCAAGGCCAGGGCAGGGTCGCGGCGTTCGTGCGGTTCAAGCGCCTGCCAGACCTGGAGCAACTGGGCCAGGTCATGGGCTTGTCGGAAGCTGTCGTTGAGCAAGCCCTTGAGCAGGCTGGCGGCCACGGCCGGGGAAAATGCCTTGTGTTTGGTGAGCAGGCGCACCATGTCCAATGCCACGGGGGTATCGCGCTCGAGCTGGGCCAGTTTCAGGCGCAGGCGCACCGCCTGGATACGCCGGGCCGCCCCCTGGGGCAACAACCGGAGCCAGTCTCGGGCGGCGGTGGCGTCTCGGCCTTTCAAAGCCCAGGCGGCGGCGCGCAAGATGGCCCCTTCTCGGGCAGTGCTGGCATCGGCATCGGTGATGCGGACCAGCGCCTCCATGGCCTGGTCGCGCCGTTCGGCGTTGCCCAGCGCCTGTGCGCTTTCCGCCTCCAACAAAAGCGCCAGCACCTGCCACTGGGACCGGCGTGCCATGCCGCCGTCGGCCGGCAAGCCTTCGAGCACCTGCAGCGCATGACGCGCTGCAGCCTGGGCCCTCACGAAACGCCCGGCCAACTGGTAGGTGACCGCATCCAGCAGCGAGACATAGACGGCGCGCTCCAGCTGGTGGGCCCGCCAGCGGTGCGCCTGCTGTGGCAGGCCACGCAGCAGCGACAGGCCACGCAAGGTGAGGTGCAGCAGCACGAACCCAGCCACGAGGGTGAACAGCACCAGGTTGAGCGACATGTCGAGCCGCCACGGATGCCAGAACACCGTGACGGTGGCGGTGTTGTCTCCTACCAGCAGCGCCAGGGCCACCGCCAAGGCCGCCAGAAACAGGAACCAGAAAACGGCTCTCATGAATGAACCCTCCTGCCGTCAGCGGCCACTCGCGGCCACGGCCAGAGCGCTCAAGGTTTCGTCGGGCCGGGGCAGGGTGTCTTGCTGCATGTCCACCTCCAGCTGGGCCAGCATCTGCAAAGCCAACCGGGTGGAAACCGCCTGGTCGTCGAAATAGCGCTGCACCAGGGCATGGGCTTTCTGAATGTCGGCTCGCGCCGTGTCGAACTGGCGCCCCAACAAACCGAGCCGGGCATTCAACAGGATGAGCTTGAGGTTCTCGCGCAAGAAAAAGGACTGCTCGGGAGCCAGCAGCGCGGCTTCCGGCTGATCGATGCGGCTGACGCGCACCAGATCGGCGCTGCTGGCACGAACGTGCGCCCACCAGCGGGCCATGGCCTGGCTGCGCCAGGCGTTGAAGCGGGCCCATCCCCGCGTCAGTGCGTTTTCACCCTCCTCCGGGAGGGGGGCTTCCTGTTGCACATCCGCTGCATCCGAGGTCGCCTCTGGCGGCGTGGACACGCCCCCCCTGTCCGCGACCGCCAGGGGGGCATTGCGCAAGGGCCAGTCGTCTATTTGGCGCAGCAGTTCATCGATACGGGTGACCAGCGCCGGCACGTCGACCAGTTCCGCCGCCCGCAGCCTTTCGATGTCGCGGGCAATCGCACGCTGCACTGGATTCAGACGGGGCTGGGCAGCGCGTTCGATGCGCTGCTCGGCCCCCTGCAGGGCAGAGATCAGCGGCTGGGCGCTGCCCGTCAACTGGCTTTGCTGCACAGCCAGACGAACCGCAGCCTCCAGATCCTGGACCAGACTGTCGTCACGCGAACGCGACACCGACAGCATGAGTTCTTCCAGCTGGCTGCGCTGCAGGGACACCTCTGACAAGCGCAGCTCTGCCACCCCCAATCGGGCAGCCAGTTCCTTGGCCTGTGCCTCGGCCTGTTGGGCCAGGGTCCGGGCGGCGGCGGCCTCGGCCATCGTATCGGCGCTGCGGCGAGCCAGGGTTTCCTGAGTCTGGCTCAGGCGTTGCGTCAGGGTCACGGTCCACGCCAGCGTGGCAGCGGCGAGCGCCAGCGCCAGCCAGGCTATCCATACCGACCACCCCCCCCTTTTTTGGGAAGTCTGCCCCGCCGCGGCAGGCGACAGCGCACCAGGGGCGGCCTGAGCAGGTGCCGAGGAGGAAACGGTGACGGGATCTTTTTCCGGTTCGGACATGATCAACAATGGGTTTTCAAGGCCTGCACCACATCGTCGAGGGCTGGCCGTGTGGTGATTATTTCGCCAAATCCCATGCGCTGGGCTGTCATCTGGATGCGCGGGTGCGTCACGAGCGCCCGCGCACGGCTCCAGGACTGCCCAGGACACAGGTCTGCCAGATGCTGGAGTCCTTCGCGACTGCTGAACAGCCAAATGGCGTCGCCCCCGGCCCATGCGGCCACCCGCTCGCGCATGGCCGCGTCCCACACCGGTGGCAAGCGGCGGTAGGCGATACATTCGACCACGCTCCCCCCGGCGGCACGGCACTGTAGCTCGAGCCAGTCACGGCCGGTGTGACCCTGGGCAGACTGACCACGCACGATGAGCAAGCGGTGTCCTGGATGCACCTGCCGCCCGACGAGCTGCCACAGGGCTTCGGAATCGAACTGCTCGGCCGAGGCCGCGGGTTGATCGATACGCTCCTGCGGCACGCCCGCAGCCAGCAGGGCCTGCGCCGTGCCAGGGCCTGGCGCCCAGCAGCGCGGCTGGGCCTGGCTCAGCGCGGGCGTGATGAAGCGGCGCACGGCTTGCGCACTGACAAACATCCACGCATGGAAATCGGGAGCCCTGGCTTGGAGACGACGCAGGGCATCGGCATCGGCAGGCGGGGCTATGTCGATCAGAGGCAGGACCTGAGCAGCCCAACCGGCCGCACGCAGCGCCTCGACCCACTGGGCCGCCTCTCGCTCGGGTCGGGTGACGAGGACGGTGGTCATGCGGCGCTGCGGCCCCCTGGCGCACCCGCTCGTCGCAAAGCCTGCGCCACCTCCACCCCCAGGGCATCGGCATCCTCCCGGGAAACAATCCGTGCCTGCCCGCTGCTGCGCAGCAGCGGGCCTTGTCCCTCGGGGTCGCCCCAGGCTGCGTCCAGCCTGAGGACGCCCTCGCGTGCGTCCGGGGGCTGTACCCAGGTCGAAAATGCCGCCAGCGGCATGGAACAACTGCCGCCCATGGTGCGCGAGACCGCCCGTTCGGCCGTCACCGCCCACCAGGTGGCCCGATCCGCCAAGGGGGCCAAGGCCTGCACCACCTCCGCACGGTGATGGCGCACCTCGATGCCCAGCGCGCCCTGCCCGGCGGCAGGCAACATCTCGGCAGGCGAGAAAATTTTGCGGATGCGTGCCTCCAGCTTCAGGCGCTTGAGCCCGGCGGCAGCGAGCACAATGGCATGGTATTGCCCCTCGTCGAGCTTGCGCAGCCGGGTGTCCAGGTTGCCCCGCAGGGGTTCGATGCGCACGTCGTGCCGTCCGATGCGCTGCAGCGCTTCACGCAGCAGAACCACCCGGCGCAGGCTGGAGGTGCCCACCACGGCCCCAGGCGGCAGATCGGGCAGATCGGCGCAATGGGGGGAGACCCAAGCGTCACGCGGGTCCTCCCGCTGCATCACACAAGCCAGCATGAAGCCAGGGGGCAGCTCCATCGGCACATCCTTGAGGGAGTGCACCGCCAGATCGGCGCGGCCCTGTTCCAGCGCCACTTCGAGCTCTTTGACGAACAAGCCCTTGCCGCCGACCTTGCTCAGCGCGCGGTCCAGGATCTGGTCGCCCTGGGTGGTCATGCCCAACAATTGCACCGTGTGGCCACGGGCCTGCAGCAGCGCCTGGACGTGCTCGGCCTGCCAGAGGGCCAGACGGCTTTCGCGGGTGGCAATGGTGAGGTTCAACGCGGGAGAGTCAGACATGCCCATATCCAGTGACGCCGGCTCCACCAGCGCCCGACCAACAAAACTGTCGATGCTAGCACGTGCCCTCAGCCAAAGCCTCCCGTACCGCCGGCAATTGGCGGCGCGAGACGGCCAGCACTTCATCCACTCCGTCCAGCCTGAGCCACCAGCCATCCGAGCCTTCGGTCCGCTCACGCCCTTTTTCGAGCCCGCGCACGCGGTGCCTGGCCACGAGCGCGTTGCGGTGAATGCGCAGCCAGCGCTGCGGATGCGCCTGCTCCAGTTCATGCAGGGAGCCGTCATAGATGTAGGCGCGCTGGCCAGTGCGCACCGTCACGTACTTCAGCTCGGCCTTGCAATAGACCACATCCTCCAGCGACACGCGCTGCGTTCGCCCCCGATCGTGGATGAGCAGACAAGCGGCTGCCGCGGTTTCCTGCTGAACCACGGACGAAGCGGGCGGTCGCCGCCGGAACACCTTGTCTAGGGCCTGCTGCAGGCGCTCTTGGCGCACCGGCTTGGTGAGGTAGTCCACGGCCTCCACGTCGAAGGCCTCCAGGGCATGCTCGGCGTGCGCCGTCACAAACACCACGGCGGGGGCGGCGGGCCGCTCACGCAGCAGCCGGGCAAAGGCCAACCCATCGACACCCGGCATGTGGATGTCCAGCAGCAGCACATCCCAATCGGCGTGCTGGAGCCGCTCCATGGCTTGCACAGCATCTGCGGCCTCGCCGATGTCGGGCGCCCCCCCATCGGGCCAGGTGCATTCGCCCAGCAGAGCGCGCAGGCGGGCCCGGGCCAAGGGCTCGTCATCCACCAGCAAAATCCGCATGCGCATCGCCAGCCTTCCCCGAAAGTGGGCAACGTAAAATGGGCGTCCCCGACATTCTTCCAAATTTTCGCGCCGCTGTCGCGCCCCTGCCTCATGTCTGCCAACCAACTCGACACCAAATCCCAGGCCTGGTCCGCGCTGTTCTCGGAGCCCATGAGCGAGTTGGTGAAACGCTACACCGCCAGCGTGTTCTTCGACCAGCGCCTGTGGCAGGCCGACATCGCAGGCAGCTTGGCGCACGCCGAGATGCTGGCCGCGCAAGGCATCATCGGCGCCGACGACCTGAGCGCCATCCAGAAGGGCATGGCCCAGATCACCCAGGAGATCGAATCCGGTGCGTTCGAGTGGAAGCTCGACCTGGAGGACGTGCACCTGAACATCGAGGCGCGGCTGACGCAACTCGTGGGCGACGCGGGCAAGCGGCTGCACACCGGGCGCAGCCGCAACGACCAGGTGGCCACCGACGTGCGCCTGTGGCTGCGCGGCGAGATCGACCTGATCAGCGGCCTGCTGAACGACCTGCAGAAAGCCTTGGTGGAGGTGGCGGCCCGCCACGTGGACGTGATTCTGCCCGGCTTCACCCACCTCCAGGTGGCCCAGCCGGTGAGCTTCGGCCACCACCTGTTGGCCTACGTGGAAATGTTCGCCCGCGACGCCGAGCGCTTCGCCGACGTGCGCCGCCGCACCAACCGCCTGCCTCTGGGCAGTGCCGCGCTGGCCGGCACCACCTACCCGCTGGACCGCGCCCGCGTGGCCCGCACGCTCGGCATGGTCAACGAAGCCGGCGAACCGCAACTGTGCCAGAACAGCCTGGACGCGGTGAGCGACCGCGACTTCGCCATCGAGTTCACCGCCGCCGCCAGCCTGTGCATGGTGCACATCAGCCGCCTGAGCGAAGAGCTCATCATCTGGATGAGCCAGAACTTCGGCTTCATCCGCATCGCGGACCGCTTCACCACCGGCAGCTCCATCATGCCGCAAAAAAAGAACCCCGACGTGCCCGAACTGGCGCGTGGCAAGACCGGCCGCGTGGTGGGCCACCTGATGGGCCTGATCACCTTGATGAAAGGCCAGCCCCTGGCCTACAACAAGGACAACCAGGAAGACAAGGAACCGCTGTTCGACACGGTGGACACGCTGAAGGACACGCTGCGCATCTTCACCGAGATGATCGGTGGCCAGATCAACCCCGCCACCGGCGAGAAGGAAGGCGGCATCACCGTGAACCGCGAGGCGATGGAGCAGGCCGCCCTGAAAGGCTACGCCACCGCCACCGACCTGGCCGACTACCTGGTGAAGAAGGGCGTGCCCTTCCGCGACGCGCACGAAACAGTCGCTCATGCGGTGAAAGCGGCCACCAGCCACGCCTGCGACCTGTCGGAGCTGCCGCTGGCCGTGCTGCAGGGCTTTCACCCGCTGATCGACAAGGATGTGTACGAAGCCTTGAGCTTGCGGGGCTCACTGAACGCCCGTCGCACGCTGGGCGGCACCGCCCCGGCACAGGTGCTGGCGCAGATCGAACGCCATCGGGTTCGGCTGGGTTGAACGCCCGGCAGCCCAGGCTGCCCAAGCTCAACCTGCGGGCCGCGTGTCCTCGAACGACGGAACGGACTGATCAGCATAGACCACGCGATTGCGCCCGGTGTGCTTGGCCTGGTACAGGGCCGCATCGGCCCTCGCCAGCAGACCCGGCAAATTCACTTCCATGCCATCGAAATTGGCCACACCGAAACTGGCGGTGAACCTCAGGCGCTGCCCTCCCACCTTCAACTCGATCGCTTCGACCGCCACGCGCATGCGCTCGGCGACCCGCATGGCCTCTTCCCCCTCGATACCGGGCAGCAACACCGCGAATTCCTCACCCCCGAGGCGGCCCACCATGTCCACTTCTCGCACATCGCTGAGCAACACCTGGGCAAAACTGACCAGCACCGCATCGCCTACCGCGTGTCCATAGGTGTCGTTGATGCGTTTGAAGCGGTCCAGGTCCACCATCACCACCGACAGCGGTTGCCGGTAGCGCAAAGCGCGCTGAATTTCCAGTTCCGCCCGCTCGGTGAACGCACGCCGGCTCGCCACCCCGGTGAGGGTGTCGATGCGGGCGGCCTGCTCGGCCGCCTCTTTCTGCAGCCGCAACTCACGGGTCGCCGCGGCCACCTGCTGTCGCAGGTCGTCCTGCGTCATGGCGATGCGCGACGCCATGGCATTGATACCTCGCGCCAGGCCGTCCAGCGGCCCGGAGGTGAGCACGTCGGCGCGGGCATGCAACTGCCCCAAACCGATCTGCTCGACCACTTTGGACACACCGGCCATGGGCCGGGTGACGCTGGAGGCGATGACCGTGGACATCACCGCCGCCAGCCCCAGCGCCACCACCGTCACCAGCACGGCCCACACCAGCAAGTCACGGCGCTGTGCCCGCAGCTTCTTCAGATCGAAAACCACCACGACCTGTCCTGCCAAACCCTGGGGGGCGAGATCGAGCCGAAATTCCGGTGTCTGAGCAAACAAATCGTCCACCTCGATGGACGAATAGCGCACCGGGACCGCCACCACCAACACCTTCCCGAAGAGAACGGATACCTCTGGACTCAGCGGGGGCAACAGCGCCGGCAGCTCCCCGGCCACGATCTGGTAGCGTCCATCGGCCGGAATGACCGCCACCCCCAGCAGTTCGGGATCGGAGGCCATCAACCCATCCACCTGACGCTGCAAACCCTGCCGATCCCCAGCGAACAGCCCAAATTCGGCCGCGCCCGCCACCTGCAAAGCCGTGGCCCGCACCCGGTCGGCCAAGGCGGCGGTGAGGTCACGCTCCTGCCGATCCATGAACACCCACAGCAGCGAGAGAGTGACCAGAACCGCCGGCAGGGCGGCTGCCAGCCACAGCCGAACCCGGATCCCCATGGCCTGTTGCAGCCGTCTCATCGGAACTCTCCTGCCAGCATCCGTTGTAGCGCCTCGGGATTGGGCACATCCAACCCCAGAGACCTGGCCACCTGTTCGTTCACCGCCACGGTGCCGCTGGCGGCGTACATGGGAGCGGGAAGCGCTCCTGCCAGCCACAAGGTCCGGCTCGCCGCCACCACCTGCCGCGCCACCACCTGCGGTGTGGTGAACAAGCTCAGCGTGGCACCAGCGCGGACATGGGATTCGGCATAGCTGACCACGGGAATGCGCTGTCGGTAGGTAGCGATCAGGATATTTTGCAGCGTGGCGGCGTTGTAAATCGACGGCTCGGGCAAGGCCAGCAGCACGTCCGAATCCGCCAGCAAGTTGCGCAACAGTGGGAACAGGTTGGGGGTATCTTCCTGCACGCGCGACTTGACCAGCACCAGCTGACGATCACTGGCCGCGCGGTCGAGAGCCGGCTCCAGCGCTGCAGTGGCAGGTCCGAACAGGACACCGACCCGGCGCCGGCGCGGCATGACCTGCTGGATCAGGGACAGATAGCGTTCGGGGGGTTGATCGAGCCACACCCCGGAGGAACCCGCTGGCAAGGAACGGGCCAACAACACATAGGCAGCCTCGGGCAACAGGGCCGCGAGCACGGGCGCCGTCCATGCACCGGGCTGCCTCTGCACCTGGGCTGCCAGTTCGGCCAGTGGACGCACGCCCAGGGTAAGGTGTAACCGTGCCTCGCCGGGCAGTGCCGGCAAGGGTGGCACGGGCTGCACTTCCAGTTGCACCTGCGCACCCCAGAGGTTTCTCAGGTGACCGATGACCTCGCCCTGGGCGCCACCCGTATCGGACACCCAAACCTGAACACGGCCTGCCTGGCCCGCCAGCCCTGCCGGAACACCCAGCACAGCCGCACCGGCCAGCGGCCAGGCCCAAAACTGACGCCGGTTGAGCGGGGTCGGGTCAGAACTCCACATGCAGGGAAGCGAATGCCCGACGAGGAAAGACCACAGGCCGGGAAAGGGTGAATTCCTGGCGAGACCCGTTCAGCGAATGCACCGTGAACGCCAGTTCCGCGCGGGTGTCTCCCCACCGGAACGGGCGCGCCAGCCGCAGGTCCACCCGGCGATCCTTGGGCAAACCGCTCGTCACCGCCCGCCAGGCCATGGGCCCCCGGGCATAGACCCACAGGGCCAGGGACCAGTCGTCGGGCAGTTCCTGCATCCATCCCAAGGTGGAAAACCGACGTGGGGGGATGCTCCGGTCCGCATTGGCGGGGCTGGCCCACCGAAACCGGTTGAGGTTGTGGTTCCACAGGAACTGGGTGCCCGCGTGGGGTTGCCAGCGCAGCTGGTATTCCAGGCCCTGGGTCCGAAAACCGTCGGTGTTCACGTAATCCCGCCCCAGCCCCCCGGTGAACATGGTCCTGATCTCGCGATCAAAACGCTCATCGTACAAGCGGGCGTCCACGGTCAGACCGTCTCCGGGGAAGCGTCCGTAATAGCTGATTTCGCGGCTGACCAGACGCTCGGGCTGCACCTGCCCACTCGAGAACAGGGTGCGGGTGATGAAAGTCCCATTCGGAAAGAAGTAGCGCACATCGGCAAACTGCTCGAACAGGGTCGGAGCCCGCTGCGCGGTGGATACCCCGAAGCGGATCGTGTGCCCCGGCAGCAGATGGTGATTCACCATCAGCCGCGGCGAGACATAACCACCCGTGCCCCCATTCTCGCCGGCAAACAGCCCCGCATTCAATACCCAGTCGTCGGCGATGGACCACTCGACGTTGCCGAACAAACGGGCATCCCACTGACGGATGCGGCCGTCGCGAAAGAACAGGGGGCGGGAAACGGCGCTGTCCTCTTTCAGCCCCACACCCCAGACCCAACGCAGGCTTTCACTGGCACGGAATTGATGCTGGAACTCCGCATGCAGCCGGCGCTCCCGGTTGCCGAAGTCGATGACCACTCCCTGCAAACCCGGGAACTGGTAGATGAAGTCATCCTCCGCCTGTTCCTCGGTCCAGCTGAGCGTGCCCTGGAACGACTCGTCCACCGACGCTTGATAGGTCCAGCGCGCCTGCCAGTAGGCGCTGCGCCAGCGAACGTCACGCTCTGGGTTGTCGAAATGGCCGGACGCGGTGCTCGGGACCCCCTCGCCGGCCCGGTTGTCCGCATAACCGGCCGACAGCACGAGTTCGGACCGGGCATCGAGACGGATGTCGCCGCGCCATTGCAGCGTCACCAGCCGGGCATCGTCGTTGACGAAACGGTAGCCGTTGTCGCGCCGCTGCGCCACCGACAGACGGTGACTGGCATCCGCGTCTCCCCAGCCGTAGCGTGCATAGGCATCGCGGATGCCCCCCTCCCCCACCGCCAGGGCAACGGTGCTGCCAATGGTGTCCTGCGGGTGC
The DNA here is from genome assembly GCF_013432195.1 of Tepidicella baoligensis. Taxonomy (GTDB): domain Bacteria; phylum Pseudomonadota; class Gammaproteobacteria; order Burkholderiales; family Burkholderiaceae_C; genus Tepidicella; species Tepidicella baoligensis. Next base: position 98,530 of record NZ_JACCDB010000001.1, read on the forward strand.
CGGGTGATGACGTTGATCACACCGAACAGGGCATTCGCACCGTAGGCAGCCGAGTTCGAACCCCGCAGCACCTCAAGCCGCTCGACGTCCTCCAGGGAGATCATGTACAGCCCCCTGATGGTTCCGCCCAGGTAAGTCGAGGAGTAGACCGAGCGGCCATCGACGAGGACGAGGTTGCGTACCCCCAGCTCATCGACCGGCGCGTGATAGGCCGCCACCGGATTGGCCCCGTTGTAGCCCGACACCAGGTAGCCCGGGACCAGCCGCATCAGTTCGGCCAGGGTACGTGCACCGGACTGGCGAATGAGATCGCGGTCGATCACGGTGACCGCCCCGGGTGTGTCCTGCAGCGGCTGCGCGAGGCGGCTCACGGTCAGGACCATCGGCACGTCGCCGAAGAAATCGTCCTCGGTCGGCAGACCCGGCGAGGCCTGCGCCCAACCTGCCGCCAACAGAAAACCCCACGAGAGAAGCCCGAAGGCTCTACAGCGCGGGGTTGTCCAGCAAGGCAAGGCACGCATGGGTGCCATGGTATCAGGGGGTTGTCAGCCTGACCTGTATCTGTGGCGGGGTTTCAACGGAAACGGGGCTGGGGCCGGGTGGCCAGCTCGCCCTGCACAGTCGCCAGGTAGTTCGCCATCTGGCGCAGTTCCTGCAGTGAATACTGGGCGACGATACCACCCATGATCGGGTTGCTGCGGCCGATGATGGGGTTGCCCTGAACCTGGTAGGACTTCAGTGCCACGTAAAGATAATCGGCGTACTGGCCGCCGATCTTGGGGTAGCTGGGATCGATGGGGCTGCTGAAGTTGGCGCCGTGGCAGGAGGCACATGCGCCCCGCTCCAGCAAGGCGGCGACGACGGCGTTGGGCGCACGGGGGGTTTCCGGTGCCTTCACGTCACCGTTGTGGGCGGCATAGAAAGCCGACAGGTCGGCGATGTCCTGCTCGCTGAGCGAGCCGGCGATGCCACGCATGGTGGGGTGCTTGCGGTCGCCGCGCTGGTAGGCCACCAGCGATGCGGCAATGTACTGCGCCGTCTGCCCGGAAATCTTGGGCACCTTGTGGATTTCAGGGAAGCTGTTTTGGTAACCCGGAATGCCGTGGCAGCCGATGCACATGGCGGCCTTGGCTTCGCCAGCCTTCACGTCACCCGCCACCTGTGCCTGGGCAGCAAAAGACACGGCAACGGTCGCGCTTGCGACAACGGTTTTCAACAAGGTAAACAACGGTTTGTTCATTTTGCAAGCACAATCAGAAGGACGTTTGACAAAAATCAACGCGCGATTATATAGACTCGCTCCACCTGCCAACCCCTTGAAAACCCTTGGCCGTATCCTGCGGGACAGCGGCCCAGTCCCCGCAAAGACCCATGAAATTCACCGGATCCTCCAACTACGTCGCCACCCAGGACCTGATGCTCGCCGTCAATGCGGCCATCCAGCTCAAGCGCCCCCTGCTCGTCAAGGGCGAACCCGGCACCGGCAAGACCATGCTCGCCGAGGAAGTGGCCCAGGCGCTCGGCATGCCGCTGCTGCAGTGGCACATCAAGTCCACCACCAAGGCGCAGCAGGGCCTGTACGAGTACGACGCGGTCAGCCGGCTGCGCGACAGCCAGCTCGGCGACGACCGGGTCAAGGACATCCAGAACTACATCGTCAAGGGCGTGCTGTGGCAGGCCTTCACGGCCGAGCAGCCCGTGGCCCTGCTGATCGACGAGATCGACAAGGCCGACATCGAATTCCCCAACGATCTGCTGCGCGAGCTCGACCGCATGGAGTTCTACTGCTACGAGACCCGGGAACTCATCCGGGCCAAACACCGGCCGCTGGTGTTCATCACGTCGAACAACGAAAAAGAACTGCCCGACGCCTTCCTGCGCCGCTGCTTTTTCCACTACATCAAGTTCCCCGACGCCACGACCATGAAGCAGATCGTGGACGTGCATTACCCCGGGCTGAAAGACGAGCTCCTGACGGCAGCGATGAAAACCTTCTTCGACATCCGCAACCTGCCGGGCCTGAAGAAAAAACCCTCCACCAGCGAGTTGCTGGACTGGCTCAAGCTGCTGATGGCCGAGGACATTCCGCTGGAGGCGCTGCAGAGCCAGGACAACAAGGTGAGCGTGCCCCCCTTGGTGGGGGCGCTGCTGAAGAACGAGCAGGACATCACGCTGTTCGAGAAGCTGGTGTTCATGAACCAGCGCAACCGATGAGCGGGTGTTGGCACGAAGCGTCTTGCAGGCCATTGCCGCCGATGGCGAGCTGTGCAAGCCGCTCAGCGGCAAATGGCCAGAAGCGAAGGCGCTACTGCTGTACCTGTTGAGGCAGCGAGGATTTGAGTGGAAACAAGGACAGTCCTGGCGCCAGCAAACGTACAATGTGTATATACATCACGGATACACAAAGGGGATCCTATATGGCCACTGAATTCTCCTCCAAGAACCCTTCGGTACGGCGCCAGGAAACATCGGTTTTCCAATCCGGCAACAGTCAGGCGGTTCGCATACCCAAAGAGTTCCAGCTAAACACCAAGCGGGTCGAGATTTTTCGCGAGGGCCGCTCCATCGTCCTGCGCCCCAAACCCATGACTGCCGCCGAAGCCCTAGACGACCTACCCGTACTGACCGAGGCCGAAGCCGCGGCTCTGGACAGAGCCATGGAACAATTGGATGACCTGCCGCCGTTGGACGAACCTGTCTGGGGAGCCACCGAGAAGGCAAGCAAGAAAACCCGCCGCGCATGAAGCTGAAGTACCTGCTGGATTCCGACGTGTTCTCATTGATGGTCAAGGGCCGAGACCCGTCCATTCAGGAGCGGCTGACCCGGCTGAAAGCAGGTGAGGCGGTGCTGTCGGTCATCACCTCCGGGGAATTTCATTACGGCGTGATGCACGCACCCATCTCAGCCCTGCGGGACCAGCGGGCCAAGCGGCTGATGGTTTTCTTTGGCGTGCTGCCGCTCGACCAGGATGCTGCGATCGCCTATGGACGCATCCGCGCCGACCTGCGCACCCTTGGTACACCTATTGGCCCAAACGACCTGTGGCAGGCAGCGCTGGCCCAAGCCAAAGGCCTGACGCTGGTCACACGAAACGGACGGGAGTTTTCGCGGGTGCAGGGGTTGAAAGTGGAAGGCTGGGATTGACATGCGCTACACCAGAAGAAGAGGGACCCCCCCATGCTGATCGATTTCTTCTACACCCTGCGCGCCGCCAAGCTGCCGGTCTCGGTCAAGGAATACCTGACGCTGCTGGAATGCCTGCAGCAGGACGTGGTGGGCCCGCGCAACCCGGACGCCTGCACGCTCGACGACTTCTACTACCTGGCCCGCACCGCGCTGGTGAAGGACGAGAAGCACTTCGACAAGTTCGACCGCGCCTTCGCGGCCTACTTCAAGGGCGTGGAGATGCTGACCGACTTCACGAAGGACATCCCCGCCGACTGGCTGCGCAAGGAGATCGAACGGCTGCTCAGTGACCAGCAAAAGGCCAACGCGCCCAAGATGGACTGGGACGAGCTGATGGAGACGCTGAAGAAACGCCTGGAAGAGCAGAAGGAACGGCACGAAGGCGGATCGAAGTGGATCGGCACCGGCGGCACCAGCCCCTTCGGCCACGGCGGCCACAATCCGCAGGGCATCCGCATCGGTGGCAAGGGCGGCGGCAAGAGTGCCGTGAAGGTATGGGAACAACGCGCCTACCGCGACTACGACGACACGCAGGAACTGGGCACGCGCAACATCAAGATGGCGCTGCGCCGCCTGCGCAAATTCGCCCGCGAGGGCAACGAACTGGAGCTGGACCTGCCCGACACCATCCGCGCCACGGCCGCCAATGCCGGCTGGCTCGACATCAAGATGGTGCCGGAGCGACACAACAACGTCAAAGTGCTGCTGCTGATGGACGTGGGCGGTACGATGGACGAACACATCCAGCGGGTGGAGGAACTCTTCAGCGCCGCCAAAAATGAATTCAAACACCTGGAGTTCTACTATTTCCACAACTGCGTGTACGACTACGTGTGGAAGAACAACCGCCGCCGCTATGCCGAAAAGTTCGAGACATGGGACGTGATCCGCAAGTACAACAAGGATTACAAGCTCATCTTCGTGGGCGATGCGACCATGAGCCCCTACGAAATCCTGCAGCCCGGCGGCAGTGTCGAATACAACAACGAAGAGGCCGGCGCCGAATGGCTGCAACGCCTCACGCATGCCTTTCCGCGCTTCGCCTGGATCAATCCCGAACCACAGGGCATGTGGCAGTACCGCCAGAGCATCGCCATCATCCAGCAACTCATGGGCCAGCGCATGTACCCGCTCACGCTCAAGGGGCTGGAGGAGGCCATGCGGGCACTGTCGAAGTGAACGAACCGCACAGGCCGCACCCTTGGCGTCTGGGCCTTTGGTGGGTCCTGTGCTGGTGGGCTTGGTGGATCCCCGCCCACTGGGTCCAGGCACAGGAAGCGCCTGCTTCATTCGAGGTCACGATCGACGCCCCTGAGCCGCTCGACGCTTTTGTGGCCCGGCATGCCGAGTTGCAGCGCTTCAAGAGCCTGCCTGACCTGAGCCGGGCCGAACTCGAACGGCTGGTGGCGCAGGCGCCACAGAACCTGCGCGACCTGTTGGCCACCCAGGGCTATTTCTCCCCTACGGTGGAGGTGCGGCTGACTGGCCTGGACCGGTCTGTCCCCCAGGTGCACATCCGCATCGAACCCGGCCCACTCACACGCGTGGCGCTGGTCCAGATCACGCTGGAAGGCGACGCCAAAGACCAACCGGAGGCCGCCGCACAGCGCGAGCGGCTGATAGGCGAATGGTTGCTCCCGGTGGGCCAGGCGTTCAGCCAGTCGGCCTGGAGCAATGCCAAATCGCGTGCGCTGCGCACCCTGACCGAAGTGCGTTATCCACGCGCCCAACTGGTCAACAGCCTGGCCGACATCGTCCCCGAGGCCAACGAAGCCAACCTGTATCTGGTGCTGGACTCGGGCCCAGCCCATTTCTTTGGCGACGTGACCGTGGAAGGCGCCGAGCGCTACGACGCAGAAATGGCCCGCCGGCTGGTGCGACTGGCGGGCGTGCGCCCAGGAGAACCCTACGACGAAGCCCTGCTCCAGGCCGCCCAACAGCGGCTCACGGAAAGCGGCTACTATCCGTCGGCTTTTGTGCTCCTGGCCCCGGACGGAGAACCGGCGCAGAACACCGTGGTGGCCCGGGTGCGGGAAGCGCCGCTGCAGAAGGTGGTGATCGGGGTCGGCGCCAGCACCGACGGTGGCGCGCGCTTCACCCTCGAACACACCCACCACCGCCTGCCCGGCCTGGGCTGGCGCGCCCTGTCCCGATTCCAGGCCGAGCGCGACACCTCCACCCTCGGCCTGGATCTGAGCACCCCCGTAGACGACAAAGGTTGGCGCTGGCTGACCGCTGGCGAGTGGAAGCGGCAGGAAGATGATGGGGACCGCGTGACGCGGAGCCAGCAGTACCGGGTCGGGCAGGGGCAGGACGGCACAGTGCTGGATCGCAGCTACTACTTGCAATTCGACCGCTCTCGCATCCGGGAACAGGGCATGACCATGCCGGCTGCCACGTCGGTGAGTGCCAACTATGCGTGGACGCGGCGGGCCTTTGACGACCTCACCGCCCCCCAGCGCGGTTACGGTCTGGCCGTGGAGCTGGGCGTCGGCGTGACGCTGAGACAGGACCGCAAGCCTTACCTCCGCAGCCGGGTGCGCTGGCTCGGATACTGGCCGGTCGAGGCGGCCGGCGAGCGCGCGAGCCGGCTCGCCCTGAGGCTGGAGGGCGGGGCGATCTGGGCCCAGCAGGATGCTCCCGTGCCGGTCACGCAACGGTTTCTGGCCGGCGGCGACCAGAGTGTGCGCGGCTATGCCCAGCGCGAAATCGGCGTGCCCCTGCCAACCGGTGGCGTGGAAGCCGGCAAGCTGCTGACGGTCGCCAGCCTGGAGTGGCAGCGCCCCCTGTGGCGTGACGGCCAGAAAACCCCCTGGGAGAGCGTGGTCTTCCTGGATGCCGGCGCGGTGTCCGACCGCAGGGCCGACCTCAAGCCCAAGGTGGGCGTGGGAGCCGGGGTACGGTACAACAGCCCCGTCGGCCCCCTGCAGGCCGACCTGGCCTATGGCGTGGACAGCAAGCGCCTGCGGTTGCACCTGAACGTGGGGTTCACCTTCTGACCATGAAACGCCGAACGCCTCCCCCGGATCCGGAAACGGTACCGCCTCCACAAGCACGCCGCGGGCCCGCATGGGCCTGCCGTCTCGCTCGCTGGTCCGCCGGACTGGTGGGCAGTCTGCTCTGGATCCTGGGCCTGGGTTTTGCCCTGCTCGCAGCGGGCCTGCTCGCCTTCGTCCTGTGGGCCAGCACCCCCGTGGCCCTCCCACAAACCTTGAAGTGGGCACAAGAATGGCTCACCGACGCCGACAGCGGCATCTCTCCCCTGACTTTCCACGACGCCCGGGGCAGCCTGACCCACGGCGGACGCATCGAACGGCTGCAATGGCAACAAGACGGCCTGACCGTCGAGATCGACTCCCTGGCTTTCGCCTGGGAACCCAGCCTGTGGCTGGGCATGCTGCTGGAGCGCAAGCTGGCCACCGGGCCATGGGTTGCCCGGCGCATCCATGTGCGGGACGAACGCCCGGCCCAGCCGCCGGACGACTCGCCGCAGCCACCCGAACGGCTGACCCTGCCCTGGTTCCGCACGGTTTCCCTGCCGGTGCAGGTGGACGCACTGGCCTATGCAGGCCCTACCACGCTGGAGAGCGGCCGCCTGGTCGCCCACTACCGCTACGACACGGACAACGCCGCCCCAAGCCACCGGGTGCAGGTGGATGAACTGGCCTGGGCAGACGGGCGATACCTCATCGAGGCAAGCCTGCTCGCCGTGCAGCCGCTGACGCTGCAAGTCGATCTCGAAGCCACCATCGACACCCCGGGGGCAGCCGACGTGCCTAGCCAGACCCTGGCCGTGCGCGCTGCGATCCATGGGCACCTGGGCGGCGAGGACGCTTTGCTTCAAGCCGAGGCCGATGTGCGGCCCGCTTCCGCTACCCGCGGCAAGGACTGGAACCCGGTACTGCGCCTACAGGCCCGCCTCCGCCCCTGGGCCGACATGCCGCTGGATCACGCCGATCTTCACCTGCAGGACATCAACATCGCCCAGTTCTGGCCCCAAGGGCCGTCCACCCGCCTCGACGGCGACTGGCATGCCGCCCACCTCGAACCAGCCGCTTCCGGCGCCTGGCGCTGGCGGCTGCAGGGCCGGCTGCACAACCGTTCGGCCCGTCCCTGGAACGAGGGCGGCCTGCCGCTGGACCACCTCGAAACCGACCTGGAACTCCAGCCCGACCGCGGCCAGGTGCACGCCCTGCGCTGGGCACTGGGCGCGAGCCGCCTCGAAGGCCAGGGCCAGGCTCGCTGGCGCCCGGCAAGCAGCGGCCAGCCCTGGACCGAACGACTCAGCGAAGCGCAAGGCCGAATCGCCATCCAAGGGCTGGACCCCCAAGCCCTGTGGTCCACCTTGCCCTCCGCGCGGATCCACGCACAAGCCCTGGCCCATCATGCCAGCGGCAGCACCCGCTGGTCCCTGAATCTCACCCCTCAACCGGGCACCCAAGCCCACGCCGCCCCCTTGCCCACCGTGCAGGCAGCAGGGGTCTGGTCAGGCCAGAGGGTTCAGATCGACCACCTTCTGGCGCGCTGGCTAGACAGCCGTTTGCAGGCCCGCGCCACCATTCTTCTGGGGCCCAGCCTGTCTGCCCAGGGCCAGGGCCAATGGGAAGCACCCGGCATGGAACTCCAGGGGTCTGGGGCCTGGCCCTGGGCGGGGCAACCGCTCCAAGCCCATATCGATGTGAGCGACGCCCAGCGTTTTCAGCAGTGGAGCCAACGAGCCGTACAGGCCCTGGACGCATGGATTGCGACATGGCAACTCACTGCCCGGACCGAGGAACTGTGGCAAAGCCGGTGGCAGGGCCAGGCTCGACTCGATCTGAGCGCCACCGGAGCGGCCGACCACAGCCCCTGGCCCGCTCAATGGCGCCTGCTCGCGAACGTGCCGCGCCTGACCGTGGAGGGAACGTCGGGCAACGGGACCGGCATACCGAGCGTGGCGCTGAATCAGACCCGATTCGACCTCGAAGGCCAAGCCCAACGCTGGACCGCCACCCTGGAGGGTTCTGCCACCCTGGGTTTACCGCCTGAGGCCTGGACGCTGAAGACCTCCATGCGCCTGTCGGGCGAGGGGCTCACCGGGCCCAGTCATCGACTGCGCTGGGAAAGCGCGAGCCTGGAAACCTGGCGCCAAGGAGCACCACTGGGCGCGCGACTGACTTTGGCGCAGCCCTTGGACATCAACGTGACGGCCGATGGTCATGTGATGGCTGCCACAGGGGCTTTGAGCCTGCTCCCCCTGATGGCCCCAACGAGCCGACCCACTCTGCCCATGGCCGAGCAGCCAGCGCGTATCGAGTGGAGCCGCCTGCAATGGGCACGAGGCCGCATCGAAACCCAGGGACGCGCCGGCCCGATGGCTCTGAGTTGGGTCGATGCCTGGCTGTCCGATGCCACCCACTCCGAAGGCCCCCTGGCATCGGCCGGCTTCACGGGCGAGCTGTTCTTCGAAGGCGACTGGGACCTTTCCCTGCCGCTGACGGCCGCCACCCTGGAGCCTGCCCGTGCCCAGGTGCGGTGGCGGCACATCGGCGGCGATCTGACCTATCTCTCCGGCAGCGGAGCAGACATCCAGCGCACACCCGTGGGCATGGAATCGCTGCAGGCCGACGCCAGCCTGCAAGGCAGCGACCTGCTGGTGCAAGCCCAGTTGCAGACACGCCGTTTCGGACGTGTGCATGGCCAGCTCACCACCCGGCTGGCACCTCCTGCACCCTCGGGTGAGGGTTGGGGCTGGCCGGAGGATGCGCCGGTGCAAGGGCAGCTCCAGGCCCGTCTGACCCAGCTGGCCCCGTTCTCCGCCTTTGCACCACCGGGCTGGCGCATCGAGGGCGAAGGACAGGTCGACGCCCGTATCCTGGGTACCCGTGCCCAGCCGGACTGGCAGGGCCAGATCGAACTGCGGCAGCTGGCCGTGCGCTCGGTACTGGACGGCATCGAGTTCAGCGACGGCCAGTTGCTGGCTCGCCTGAACGGCGAGCAGATGACCATCGAGCGGCTGCAGCTGCGCGGGGCCGACGGCACGGACGGGGGACTGCTCACCGGCGAGGGACGTGCTTCCTGGAAACGCACCCTGGACGGCACGCCGCGCCCCGAGATGACCTTGTCTCTGCAGGCGCAACGTCTGCGTCTGCTGGCCCGAGCAGATCGTCGTCTCACCCTGTCCGGCCGTATCGACAGCCGGCTCGCCGACGGACTGCTCGACCTCACGGGCCGGCTCGACGTGGATCAGGCCCTATTCCTGCTGCCCGATGAAACCACACCGAGCCTGGGAAGTGACGTCGTGATTCGGGGCAACACGATCCCGGTTCCTCTGAGTGCCCGTTTGCCATTTCAGCTGCGCCTGCGCAGCGAAGTGTACCTGGGGGACCGCTTTGAGGTGCGGGGCCTGGGCCTGCAAACCGCGCTCCAAGGCCGCCTGCTCGTCGAAGCTCGCCCCGGTCAACTCACGCCCATCCTGACCGGAGAGGTGCGTGCGGTGCGTGGCAACTACCGGGCCTATGGGCAACGCCTGCAAATCGAGCAAGGACTGATCCGTTTCAACGGCCCCTACGACAACCCGAGCCTCGACATCCTCGCCCTGCGCCCACACCCGACCCAGAAGGTGGGCGTGGAGATCAGTGGAACGGCACAATCGCCCCGCGTACGGCTGTACGCCGACCCGGACCTGCCCGACAACGAAAAACTCGCCTGGCTGGTGCTCGGACGCCCGGCCAGCGGCGCGGGCGCCGAAGCCGCATTGCTCCAGCAGGCGGCCCTGGCCCTGCTCAGCGGGGGCAACAACGACGGCCCTCTGGCGAAGCGCTTCGGCCTCGACGACCTGAGCTTCCAGGGCGAATCCGTCAACCCCGATGGGACCACCACGGCCGCGGCCCTGACGCTGGGCAAACGGCTGAGCGAACAACTCTACGTGAGCTACTCACGCAGCGTGGTCGGTGCCATCGGCACGGTGGCCGTGTTCCTCGACCTTTCTCGCTACCTGACCCTGCGCGCACAAGCGGGAGACGACAACGCGATCGACCTCATCTTCACCCACACCTTCGACGGCCGGGGTGCGCCACGTACAATCCCAGGCGCCTCCCCGTAGTTCAATGGATAGAACGGCCGCCTCCTAAGCGGCAAATACAGGTTCGATTCCTGTCGGGGGGACCACACGTGACATGGGCAAACTCCTCCATCCCACCCGAACCGTGGCGCTGGCCTTTTTGCTGGCGATCCTGGCGGGCACCGCTTTGCTGTCGCTGCCTGCTGCCAGCACCCAGCCCGCCCATGCACCGCTGCTGACCGCTTTTTTCACCGCCGTCTCGGCCGTGTGTGTCACGGGTCTGGTCGTGGTGGACACAGGCACCTACTGGTCCTTCTTTGGCCAGTTCGTCATCATGCTCCTGTTTCAGGTAGGCGGTTTCGGCATGATGACCGCGGCCACCCTCCTGGGGCTGATGGTCAACCGTTCGCTGCGGCTACGCACGCGACTGATCACCCAGGTCGAGACCCATTCGGTGGGGCTGGGCGATGTGTACGGCATCGCCAAGGTGGTGTTCATCGTCACCCTGGTCGCCGAACTCGTGCTCGCTGCCGTGCTCACGCTGCGATTCGCCTCGGGACACGGCATGCCCTGGACGGACGCACTCTGGCATGGCATCTTCCATTCGGTGTCGGCGTTCAACAACGCTGGCTTTGCCCTGAACGAGGACAACCTGATGGGCTACGCCGGGGACGTCTGGATTCTCGGGCCGATCGCGGTCGCGATCGTGGTCGGCGGCATCGGCTTTCCGGTCCTGCACGACATCCGTTCCCGGCTGCGAGATCCCCATCACTGGTCCCTGCACACCAAACTGACCCTGGTGGGCACGGGGGTTTTGCTGGCAGGCGGTGCGCTGACCCTGCTCTTCTTCGAATGGTCCAATCCGGGCACGCTCGGCCCGATGAGCGTCCCAGACAAGCTGCTTTCTGCCGTTTTTGCTTCCGTGTCCGCACGCACGGCAGGGTTCAATTCGATCGACATCGGGGCGCTGCACCACGAGAGCTGGGCGGTGCACTACTTCCTGATGTTCATCGGCGGCGGCAGTGCCGGCACGGCAGGCGGCGTCAAGGTCGGCACCTTCCTGATCCTGGCCATGCTGGTTTACGCCGAAATTCGAGGACGCAACGACAGCGAGGCGTTCTGGCGCCGAATATCCGACTCCGCGCAGCGCCAGGCGATCACCGTGCTTTTTTTAGGCAGCAGCATGGTGGTGCTCGGCACGCTGGTGATTCTGCGCAGCACCGACCTGCCCACCGACCAGGTCATCTTCGAAGTCATTTCCGCCTTCGGCACCGTCGGCCTGTCCACCGGGATCACCGCTGAGCTACCGCCTTCAGGTCAGCTCATGCTGACCCTGCTGATGTACGTCGGCCGTGTCGGAACCATCACCCTGGCCGCCTCATTGGCCATGGGACACAGCCGGGCAGCCTACCGCTACCCAGAGGAGCGTCCAATTGTTGGGTAAATTGTTCACCGAGCAGTACGCCTTCAGCCAAAGCGACAGCGTGGTCGTCATCGGTCTGGGGCGATTCGGCGGGGCCGTCGCCCATTCCCTGATACAGCTGGGGCACGACGTGATGGGCATCGACCGAGAAGCCGATCCGGTCCAAAGCTGGGCCGACCGTCTGACCCACGCGGTACAGGCCGATGCCGCCAACGTTCAGGTGCTGCGACAACTGGGCGTCGCCGATTTCGCTCACGCCATCGTGGGCATCGGGACCGATCTCTCGAGCAGCCTGATGACGGTGATGGCGCTGTCCGAACTCGGCATCCAAGACATCTGGGTCAAGGCGACGACACCGGAGCACGGAAAGATTGCCGAGCGCATCGGTGCGCACCATGTGGTTTACCCCGAAGCGGACATGGGTGAGCGCGTGGCCCACCTGATCACCGGCCGGATGATGGATTACATCGAATTCGATGACGGTTTCGCCATCGCAAAAATCCGCGCCCCCCTGCCCACCCTGAACAAGTCGCTGGCACAAAGCCTGGTCCGCGAGCGCTTCGGCGTCACCGTCGTGGGCGTCAAAAGGGCACACGAGGACTTCCAGCATGCCAAGCCCGACACCCTGATCCTGCCGGGCGACCTGCTGATCGTCTCCGGGCCGACCAAGAAGGTCGAAAAGTTTGCGGCCCACTCGGCCGAGAAATGAGCCTCAGACCGCCTCGCTGCGCAAGGTGCGGCTGAGCAGGATCACCGGAATCAGCCCCACCAGCACCAGGGTGAGCGCCGGCAAGGCCGCCTCGCCCAGGCGCTCGTCGCGAGCGAGCTGGTAGGTGACCACGGCCAGGGTGTCGCTGTTGAAGGGGCGCAGCACCAGGGTGGCGGGCAGCTCCTTCATCACGTCCACGAACACCAACAAGGCAGCGGCCATGGTGGAGCGGCGCAGCAGCGGCCAGTGCACGCGCGTCATCAGGCCGAGGCCGGTCGTGCCCAGCATGCGGGCCGAATCGTCGAAGCTGGTCGGAATGCGCGCATAGCCGCTTTGCACCGACTGCAGCGCCACCGCCGTGAACCGCACCAGATACGCCCAGACGATGCCCAGCGCGGTGGCCGTGATCCAGTATGCCGCGCTGCTCTGCGGTGCCACCGACTGCACCCAGCCCACCGGCAGCAACAGGCCCACCACAATCACCGCGCCAGGCACGGCATAGCCCAGGCCCACGACGCGGTTTACCACGCTGGTCAGCCAGCTCGGCTGCCGGCGCTGCGCGAAGGCCAGCCCGAGCGCGGCCAGCGTCGCGAGGGCGGCGGCCAGGGCGGCCAGCCACAGGCTGTTGCGGGACCACTGCAAGAAGGAGCGCCAGGGCAGTTCCTCCCAGCCGCCGATCAGCGGGCGCAGCATGAACAGCACCGGCAGCACGAAGCCGAACAGCACCGGCAGGCCACAGACGGCCCAGATACCCCAGCGCGCGACGCCCTGCAGGCGCACCGGCTGCGCCTCGGCACTGTTCGCCCGCCCACCCCGCGTCGAGGCGAAACGCATGCGCCGCTGCGCGCGGTGTTCCAGCCACAGCAGCAGCGCCACGGTGAGCAGCAGCAGGGTAGCCAACTGGGCTGCGGCCAGACGGTTGTCCATCACCAGCCAGGCCTTGTAGATGCCGGCGGTGAAGGTCTGGATACCGAAATAACTGGCCACACCGAAATCGGCCAGCGTCTCCATGAGCGCGAGCGCCACCCCCGCAGCCACGGCCGGGCGCGCCAGCGGCAGGGCCACCTCGCGGATGCGGCGCAGCAGCGGCGCACCCAGCAGACGTGCCGCCTCCATGAGTTGGGTGGCGCGCTCGCTCAGCGCGGTGCGGGCCAGCAGATAGACGTAAGGGTAGAGGGTGAAGGTGAACACCCACACCGCTCCCCAGGTGTTGCGGATTTCGGGAAAAACGCGACCGCGCAGCCCGAACGTGTCCCGGATGAACACCTGCAACGGGCCGGAAAACTGCAGGAAATCGGTGTAGGCATAGGCCACCACGTAGGCCGGCATGGCCAGCGGCAGCAGCAGCGCCCATTCGAACACGCGTCGCCCGGGAAAATCGAACAGCGTCACCGCGCATGCGGTGGCCATCCCCACCACGGCCACGGCCGCCGCCACGGCCACACACAGCAACAGACTGGTGCGGACGTACTCGGGCAGCACCGTCTCGGCCATCTGGCGCAGCACGTCCAGGGCCTCGGCGTCGAACTGCAGCCAGGACACGGCCAGCGCCAGCACCGGCAAGGCGAGCAAACCGGCAAACACCAGCATGGCCAACTGGCCCAGCCAGGCGACGGAACGAGACCACACGCGGGAGGGAATTTGATTCATGTCAACGTGAATGAGAATGGTCATTATCTACAATGCGGAACATGTTCCTGACCGTCTCCCATTTGTCCGTCCATTATCCGGGCGCCACCCAACCCGCCGTCCGGGACGTGTCGCTGGGCCTCAACGCGGGCGACATCGGGGTGTTGATCGGGCCCTCGGGCTGCGGCAAGACGACCCTGTTGCGGGCCGTGGCCGGTCTGGAAAAAACCAGTGCCGGCAGCATCACCCTGGGTGGCGACGTGGTCAGTCAGCCGGGCCGTCACGTGCCCGCCGAGGAGCGGCGCATCGGCATGGTGTTCCAGGACTACGCCCTCTTCCCCCACCTGAACGTGGAGCAGAACGTGGCTTTCGGCATCCGCCAGCTGGGTGCGGCGGCCCGTCGCGACCGGGTGCGGGAGGTGCTGGCCCTGGTCGGGCTGGACGGCATGCAGGCGCGCTTCCCGCACGAATTGTCAGGGGGGCAACAGCAACGTGTGGCACTGGCCCGCGCGCTGGCCCCAAGCCCGCGTCTGCTGCTGCTGGACGAGCCGTTTTCCAACCTGGACGTGGACCTGCGCGAGCGCCTGGCCCACGAAATCCGCGGCATCCTCAAGGCGGCGGGGGCCACCGCGCTGTTCGTCACGCACGACCAGTTGGAGGCCTTTGCCATCGGCGACGTGATCGGCGTCATGCACCAAGGGACTTTGCACCAGTGGGAAGATGCCTATGCGCTCTACCACCGCCCGGCCACCCGCTTCGTGGCGGAATTCATCGGCCACGGGGTGTTCACACCGGCGCAGATCTCGATGAACGGGTCCGAAGTGGTGGTGCAAACGCCCTTGGGTCCGCTGCAGGACGTGGAAGAGTGCCCACTGCCCAGTGCCTACGAGGCCGGCCTGTGCGACGTGCTGCTGCGGGCCGATGACATCGTGCACGACGACGACTCCCCGGTGAAAGCGTGCATTGTGCGCAAGGCCTTCCGTGGTTCGGAATTCCTCTACACCCTGCGTTTGGCCAGCGGCGAGACCGTCATGGTCCACGTGCCCTCGCATCACAACCACGACATCGGCGAGTGGATCGGGATTCGCGCCGCCGTGGACCATGTGGTGACCTTCGAGCGCGGATCGGGCGCCAGCGCACCACCGGCACCGGGCATACGCGTCGGCCACTGAAACCCAGCGGATGCGCTGTGCGCGCATGGCATCGAGCCGCGCGCGGCACCACGCCCAGGCCAGCGCGGCTACACTGGCAACTACCCTGTGTATGCAGGGCGTTTTCCTGACCCGCCCGAAAGACGACCATGACTCCCGCCGAACAAGCCCTGCGCGACGCCGCCTGCGAATACCACCGCGCTCCCCATCGCGGCAAGATCGCCGTCCAGCCCACCAAGCCACTGTCCAATCAACGTGATCTGAGCCTGGCCTATTCGCCGGGCGTGGCCTATCCCTGCCTGGAAATCCAGGCCGACCCCACCAAGGCGGCCGAATACACCAGCCGCGGCAACCTGGTCGGCGTGATCACCAACGGCACCGCCGTGCTGGGCCTGGGCGACATCGGTCCGCTGGCGGGCAAGCCGGTGATGGAAGGCAAAGGCTGCCTGTTCAAGAAGTTCGCCGGCATCGACGTGTTCGACATCGAACTGGCAGAGCGCGACCCGGACAAGCTGGTGGACATCATCGCGGCGCTGGAGCCCACCCTGGGCGGCATCAACCTGGAAGACATCAAGGCGCCCGAGTGTTTCTACATCGAGCGCAAGCTGCGCGAACGCATGAACATTCCCGTGTTCCATGACGACCAGCACGGCACCGCCATCATCTCCAGCGCCGCGCTGCTCAATGGCCTGGAGCTGGTGGGCAAGGACATCGGCCAAGTGAAAGTAGCCGTTTCGGGTGCCGGTGCCGCCGCCATCGCCTGCCTGGACGTGATGGTGGGCCTGGGCGTGAACCCGGCCCACATTCTGGTGTGTGACTCCAAGGGCGTGATCCACAGCGATCGCGAAGACGCCCGGGCCGGCAAACTGGACGATTCCAAACAGCGCTACTGCCAGACCACGAGTGCGCGCACGCTGGCCGACGCGGTCAACGGGGCCGACGTGTTCCTGGGCTGCTCCGCCCCCGGCGTGTTGACGGTGGACATGGTCAAGACGATGGCCGAGCGGCCCATCATCCTGGCGCTGGCCAATCCGGAACCCGAAATCCGCCCCGAACTCGCCAAGGCCGCACGGCCTGACTGCATCATCGCCACCGGGCGCTCGGACTACCCGAACCAGGTCAACAACGTCCTGTGCTTCCCTTACATCTTCCGCGGCGCGCTGGACTGCGGTGCCACCAAGATCACCGAAGAAATGAAGCTGGCCTGCGTGCGCCAGATCGCCGAACTGGCCAAGGCCGACATCAGCGAGGAGGTGGCCAGCGCCTACATGGGGCAGGAGCTCACCTTCGGCCCGGACTACATCATCCCGAAACCGTTCGACTCGCGCCTGATCCTCAAGATCGCCCCCGCCGTGGCTCAGGCGGCGGCCGACTCCGGCGTGGCCACCCGGCCGATCGCCGACATGGAAGCGTACAAGGAGACGCTCGGGCGCTTCGTCTACCAGACCGGCATCCTGATGCGGCCGATCTTCAACCTGGCCAAGGCCGTACCGGATACGAAAAAACGCGTAGCCTATGCGGACGGGGAAGACGAACGCGCCCTGCGCGCGGCCCAATTGGCCATCGACGATCACCTGGCCGTGCCCATCCTGATCGGCCGCCCGGCGGTGATCGCTGCGCGCATCGAAAAGGCCGGGCTGCGCATGCGGCTGGGTGTGGACGTGGAAAACGTCAACCCCGAAGACGATCCGCGTTTCCGCCAGTACTGGGAGCACTATCACCAGCTCATGAAACGCCAAGGCGCCACGCCCGAGGTGGCCAAGGCCGCCGTGCGGCGCTCCAACACCATCATCGGTTCGCTGATGGTGAGCCTGGGCGATGCGGACGCGCTCATTTGCGGCCTCGTGGGCACCTATACCACACACCTGGAGCGCATCGACAGCATCCTGGGCAAAAAACCCGGCGTGGGCAACTACGCGGCGGTCAACGCGCTCATGACGCCGCAGGGCCCTCTGTTCGTGGCCGACACCTATGTGAACGAGGACCCGAGCGCCGAGCAACTCGCCGAAATCGCCTGGATGGCCGCTCAGGAGGTGCAGCGCTTCGGCATCCCGCCCAAGGTGGCGTTCCTGTCGCACAGCAGCTTCGGCTCGTCGAAACGCGCGCCGGCGCGCAAGATGCGCGAGGCGCGCGATCTGTTCGTGGCCCGGCACCCCGAGATCGAATGCGATGGCGAGCTGCACGGCGACGCCGCGCTGCAGCCCGAGATCCGCGAACGCTACCTGGCGGACAGCACCCTGCGCGGCGCGGCCAACCTGCTGATCTGCCCCAACCTGGACGCGGCCAACATCCTCTACAACGTGCTCAAGACGACGACCAGCGGCGGCGTGACCGTCGGCCCCATGCTGATGGGCGTCAACGGCACGGCCTACATCCTGACCCCGGCGGCCACGGTGCGGCGCGTGCTCAACATGACGGCACTGGCCGCCGCCTGCCATGTCAGCGCCTGACGCGCTCGGCAAACAGCCTGACCACCAGTTGGCGAAACCACTGGTGGCCGGGGTCGTTTTCAAACCGGTGGCTCCAGTGGAGTGACACCGTGAAGGTGCTGCGTTCGAACTGTGGGTCGAACAGCGCGCACCCCCATTCCGCAGCAAAACCTTGGGCGATGTTGCGCGGCATCACCGCACACAGGTCGGTGGAACGCACGATGGAGGGCAGCACCATGAAATGCTGGGTGGTCAGGCGCAGTCGCTCTTCCAGCCCCTCATGCTGCAGGATGCGCAAGGTATCGGCATGGCTGCGAATGGCGACAAACTCCATGCGCCGCAACCACTTGATGACGGCCGAGCGCTGCCGGCACGCTTGCAGCGCCTCGCGCATGGGGTGCTCGCGCCGCATCAATACGATGTAGCGGTCGTCCAGCAGCTCCTGACTGCGGGTGGACTTGACCCGTGGCAGGAAGCCGAAGGCAAAGTCGATGGTGCCCCGGTCCAGCCAGGCGGCGATGTCGTCGTGCGGCACCGGTTGCGTGGCCAGGCGCACATGCGGGGCCTCGGCGACCAGCGCCTTCATCAGTTCCGGCAAAAAGCGCCCCTCGCCGATGTCGCTCATGTGCAGCCGGAACAGCCGGCGCGAGGTCTGCGGCTGAAAGCCCGACGATGCCTCCAGGGCGTCGTCGATGGTCTGCAGCGCCTGCTGCACCGACTCGGCCAGGGCATGGGCGCGGGGCGTGGGCTCCACGCCCCCTGCAGCACGCATGAACAACGGGTCTTTCAGCAGCAGGCGCAAGCGGGTCAACGCCTGGCTGGCAGCGGGCTGCGTCATGCCCAGGCGCTCCGCTGCCCGGCTCACGTTGCCTGCCCGGTAGACCTCGTTGAAGAGGCGCAGCAGGTTGAGGTCGATGTTCTTGGTATGCATATAGCTTATAAGGCTTATCACACTCATTTTATTGATCAATGGTCGATCGGAACGGATACTGCAGGAAATACCGCTGGAGACAGACCGTTGGAAGTTTCATTCGCGCAGGAAATAGAGTCCCTGCGGCTCGGTGACGGGCACACATTTCACGGTGAGGGCATCCTCGCCATCACCAAGGGCCTGCTGCAATCGGGCGTGGCCTATGTGGGCGGTTATCAGGGTGCCCCGGTTTCGCACCTGCTGGACGTGATGGTCCAGGCCAAACCCTACATGGACGAATTGGGCGTGCATGTGGAGGCCTGCTCCAACGAGGCTTCGGCCGCCGCCATGTTGGGTGCCTCCATCCACTATCCCTTGCGGGGTGCCGTCACCTGGAAGTCAATCGTGGGCACCAACGTGGCGGCCGACGCGCTGTCCAACCTCTCCTCGCCAGGTGTGAAGGGAGGCGTCCTGATCATCGTGGGGGAAGACTACGGCGAAGGCGCCAGCGTGATCCAGGAGCGCACCCATGCGTTCGCGCTGAAATCCAGCATGTGCCTGCTCGATCCGCGGCCCGAGCTGGGCCAGATGGTCAACATGGTGGAGCACGGTTTCCGGCTGTCGGAAGCCTCGAACATGCCCGTGATCATGGAGTTGCGCATCCGGGCCTGCCATGTACGGGGCAGCTTCGAGGCCAAGGACAACCGGGCGCCGCCGATCTCCAAGCGGGCGCTGATGGAAGAACCCGCCGCCTTCGACTATGCCCGGCTGGCACACCCCCCCGTGACCTTCAGCCACGAAAAGCTCAAGACCGCCGAACGGCTGCCGGCGGCGCGACGCTACATCCAGGAACACCGGCTCAACGAGCTGATGGACGGGGATTACGCCCACGTCGGCATCATCGTCCAGGGCGGGCTCTACAACACCCTGATCCGTACATTGCAACAGTTCGATCTGGCCGATGCCTTCGGCCAGAGCCGGATTCCGCTACTGGTGCTCAACGTGACCTATCCGCTGGTGCCGCAGGAGCTGCAGACGTTCTGCGCGGGCAAGGAGGCGGTGCTCATGCTGGAGGAGGGCCAGCCCGAGTACATCGAGCAGGAGCTGGCCACCCTGCTGCGCCGGGCCGACATCCAGACCCCGCTGCACGGCAAGGACATGCTTCCGAGTGCCGGCGAGTACACGGCCGAGGTCATGGCCCATGGTCTGGCCCAGTTTGTTCAACGGTATCTGCCCGATCAGGCCGCCGCCCTGGAGGCAGCAACGGCTTGGCTGCAAGGCAATGCCCAGCGCCGTGCCGAGGTGGCTGCGCAGCGCACCGCCCCCTTGCCTGCCCGCCCACCAGGCATGTGCATCGGCTGTCCCGAACGGCCGGTCTTTGCAGCACTCAAGCTCGCGCAGCAGGACGTGGGGCCCGTGCACATCGCGGCCGACATCGGCTGCCATGCGCTGGGCACGTTCGAGCCGTTTTCCTTTGGCCATTCCATCCTCGGCTACGGCATGAGCCTCGCCAGCCGGGCGGGCGTCTCGCCGATGATGCAGCGGCGCGTGCTGTCCATCATGGGCGACGGTGGTTTCTGGCACAACGGGCTGCTCACGGGCGTGCAATCCGCCCTGTTCAACGGCGACGACGCGGTGCTGCTGATTTTCAAGAACGGTTACACATCGGCCACCGGCACGCAGGACATCATCTCCACACCCGACGATGCGGCCAAGAACGGGGCTGCCGACAAGCGCCAGAGCCTGGTCCACACCAACCAGACCATCGAAAACACCCTGAAAGGCCTGGGCGTGCAATGGCTGCGCACCGTCCACACCTACGAGGTGAGCAAGGTGCGCGACACCCTCCACGAGGCCTTCACCACCGACTTCAACGGGCTGAAGGTGATCGTGGCGGAGGGCGAATGCCAGCTGGAGCGGCAACGCCGCATCAAGCCCTGGCTGGCCAGCCTGCTCAAGAAAGGCGAGCGCGTGGTCAGGGTGAAGTACGGCGTGGACGAGGATGTGTGCAACGGCGATCACGCCTGCATACGGCTGTCGGGCTGCCCCACGTTGACGCTCAAGGACAACCCCGACCCGCTGAAGGTGGACCCGGTGGCCACGGTGATCGACGGGTGTGTGGGTTGTGGCCTGTGCGGCGAAAACGCCCATGCGGCCACGCTGTGCCCCTCGTTCTATCGTGCCGAGGTGGTGCAGAACCCGCGCTGGCACGAACGCCTGATGAACCGGTGGCGCGGCCTGTGGCTGCGCTGGATGCAACCCGCTTGAGACCCCGTTTCCGTGAACGCCCCATCCTCCCCTCCCGCTCCGAAAGACCGCCCGGTCTCCCTGCTGCTGTGCGCCCTGGGCGGCGAAGGCGGCGGTGTGCTGACCGACTGGCTCGTCGACACCGCTCGCCAAGCCGGCTATGCAGCCCAGGCCACCTCCGTCCCCGGCGTGGCCCAGCGCACCGGCGCTACCACCTACTACGTCGAGGTCTACCCCGTGCCGCTGGCGGATTGTGGAGGGCGCAGGCCTGTATTCGGCCTCAACCCGCTGCCCGGCCGGCTGGATGCGCTGGTCTCCTCGGAACTGCTGGAAACCGGGCGCCAGATCGCCAACGGCATGGTCTCGCGCGACCACACCCTGCTCATCAGCTCAT
The DNA here is from genome assembly GCF_013432195.1 of Tepidicella baoligensis. Classification (GTDB taxonomy): domain Bacteria; phylum Pseudomonadota; class Gammaproteobacteria; order Burkholderiales; family Burkholderiaceae_C; genus Tepidicella; species Tepidicella baoligensis. Next base: position 119,651 of record NZ_JACCDB010000001.1, read on the forward strand.
CGGCCCGGACTTACACCACCGCCGAAAAAATGGTCATGGGCGACGGGCGCGCAGCCGACGCCGATCTGCTCGCCCTGGTTCGGCAACACAGCCGCGCACACCATGTGGTGGACATGGCTCGCATGACGCGACAAGCCGGCACTGTGGTGAGCGCGGTGATGCTGGGATGCATCGCTGCCAGCGGACTGTTGCCCATGAGCCGGCGCGACTACGAGTCGGTGATCGGCGCCTCGGGCTCAAGCGCTCAGGCCAGCCTGCGCGGTTTTGCCATGGCCTATGAAACCATCGAGCGGCAACGCCAACAGGCGCAGTACGTGGAGACGGTGTGGCGCCCGCCAGCCCAGGACTCTCCCCAACCCGATCGCCTAGGGACCTTGCCTGCGCAAGCTCAGGGCCTGCCAGCGGCCGCCATGGACATGGTCCGGCTGGGTCATGAACGGCTGGTCGAGTACCAGGACGCCACCTATGCGGCGCAGTACCTGCAACGCCTGCAACGCCTGCACGCCGCCGAGCGGCAAGCTGATCCTTCGGGCGAACACCAGGGCGCCATCGTCAAGGAAATGGCCCGCTGGCTGGCGCTGTGGATGGCGTTCGACGATGTGGTCCGGGTCGCCGACCTCAAGAGCCGCCGCAGCCGCATGGCCCGTGTCCAGCAGGAAGTGAAGGCAGATGCAGCCGATGTGCTGAAGGTGTACGACCATTTCAAACCGGGAATACCCGAGCTGGCCGGTCTGCTGCCCCAAGGACTGGCCGCACGCCTGATCGCGTGGGACCAGCGTCGCGTCCAGCGGGACCTCAAGCCCTGGGCCATGCCGCTGAAAATCGCGACCCACAGCGTCAGTGGGTTCCTGGCCTTGCGCTTCATGGCGTCGCTGAAGCGGTTGCGGCGCCGGGGTAGCCGTTTTGCGCTGGAGCAGTCCCTGATCGAGCGCTGGTTGGCCTGTGTAGAAGCATGTACCCGGGAACACTGGGCTTTAGGATACGAGGTCGCCCTGTGCGGTCAATTGATCAAGGGCTATGGCAGCACCAACGAGCGGGGCAAGGACAACCTGCTGCACATCATCGACCATCTGGCATCGCCTTCAGAGACGCCCGCGTCCAGCGCCACCGAACGAGCCAAAGCCGTGCGGGCTGCCAGACTCGCCGCCCTCACCGACGAGGCCGGCAAAGCCCTGGACCAGGTATTGGTGGGGCATGGTGCCCCTGCCCGTCCCCTCAAGGCACAGCCCATCCACTGGGTAAAGCGCCCCCAGCGCACGACTCACCAGCCCGGCTGATTTTTTCCCACACAACAAGGAGACCACCATGACCACTTCCCGATACCTGCGCCGCACCCTGCTGATGCTGGGCATATCCACCGCCATCACGCTGGGCGCGCTGGGCAGCGCCGCCGCCCAGGCCTGGCCCACCAAACCCGTCCGGATCGTGGTTGGGTTCCCGCCAGGCGGGGTGGCCGACCAGATCGCCCGACTGGTGGCCACCCCACTGGCCGAAGCCATCGGGCAGCCCGTGCTGGTCGAAAACCGGCCAGGTGCCAACGGCAACATCGCGGGCGATGCGGTCGCCAAATCGCCTGCCGACGGCTACACCCTGCTGATGGCCTCGGGTGGCATGGTGTCGGTCAACCCCCACATTTACAGCCGAATGTCGTTCGACCCCGTCAAGGACCTCGTGCCCGTGGCCTCGGCCGCGCGCGTGCTGGTGTACCTGATGGCCCGTCCGACGCTGGAAGTCTCTTCGGCACAGGAGCTGATCGCCATGATGAAGGCTCAACCAGGCAAGCTCTCCTACGGTTCGGCCGGTAACGGCAGTTCGCCTCACATCGCCGGCGAGATGTTCAAAAGCCAGGCCGGCGTGTTCGCGGTGCACGTGCCGTATCGTGGTGCTGCCCCCGCCCTCAACGACCTCATGGGTGGCCAGATCGACTTCTACTTCGATCCCGGCATCGGCCTGCAACACGCGCGCGCCGGCCGCACCAAGCTGCTGGCCGTGGGCAGCCTGAAGCGTTCGCCGCTGTTTCCCGACGTGCCCACCCTCGATGAACTGGGTCTGCGAGGGTTCGATGCCGATACCATTTTCGGCTTCTATGCACCCGCGGGCACCCCGACCGGCGTGATCACCCGGCTCAACCGCGAAATCAACCAGATCCTGAACACCGCCCCTGTACGCGAGCGCATCACCACTCTGGGCGGTGAAGCCCTGCCGCTGAGCCCTGCCGAGTTCGGGCAGCGTGGCGCTCAGGACTCCGAGCGTTTTGGCGCCATCATCCGGGAACGCAACATCCGCGCCGACTGATCGCCTCCCCGCTCAGGCATCAGCCCCCCAGGCCGGGCTCCGCTGTTGCGGAGCCCGGCCTGGGCGTTTGAGGGTTTCCCCTGTGCGCTTTCTGGGCCAGAAGAAATCATAATCTGTATACAAACTTGTGCACGAAAAATCTCCCTGACAATCGATAAGGGTTAACCATGAGCTTCAACACCTCAAAACCCAGTAGCAAGCCAGCAGATTTTTCATACACACTTGTAGTGCATGGATGCACCAGCCCCGTACTCAACCCCTCGAGCCTGAGGCTCCCACAAATGCAGTGTTTCCATGACATTTTGTATACACCTCTGTGCTCAGAAAAGAGGTAAGAGCTGGCACCGATCTTGCTGGACGGATTGGAGCCCATCCTGACCTTACCGTTACCTTTTGCCGTTCCTAGAAACCTCATGAACAAGCGCCATTTCCTGCAAGCCACCGCCGCTCTGGCGGTTGCCGTCACCTTGGGTTCGGTTCATGCCCAGACACCGATCCGCTTCCAGCTCGACTGGCGCTTCGAAGGCCCAGCCGCGCTGTTCCTGCACCCTGCCGCCAAGGGTTATTTCCGTGATGTAGGCCTGAACGTGACCATTGACTCTGGCAATGGCTCCAGTGGCACCGTGACGCGCGTGGCCTCGGGCACCTACGACATGGGTCTTGCAGACCTGGCCGCTCTCATGGAATTCCACGCCAACAACCCGGACGCCCCGAACAAGCCGGTGGCCGTGATGATGGTCTACAACAACACCCCCGCGGCGGTACTGGCCCTCAAGAAGAGCGGCATCAGGACGCCCGCCGACCTCAATGGCAAGAGGCTCGGCGCCCCGGTCTTCGACGCTGGCCGCAAGGCCTTTCCCATCTTCGAGAAGGCCAACAACGTCAGCGGCGTGACCTGGACCTCCATGGACCCGCCGCTGCGTGAAACCATGCTGGTCCGTGGGGACATCGACGCCATCACGGGTTTTTCTTTCACCTCGCTGCTGAACCTGGAAGCCCGTGGCGTCAAACCCGAAGACGTGGTCATCATGCCCTTCGCGGATCATGGCGTGAAGCTGTATGGAAATGCGATCATCGCCTCGCCCAAGCTGATTCAGGAGAATCCGGCCGCGATCACCGCCTTCCTGAAGGCGTTTGTCAAGGGTGCCCAGGAAGTCATGGCCAATCCGGCGATGGGCATCGAATCGGTGAAAGCCCGCGACGGCATCATCAACGTGGCCCTGGAAACCCGCCGCCTGCAACTGGCGATCGACTCGGTGATCGCCAGCCCCGATGCGCGCCGAGAAGGCTTCGGCCAGATCAACCCGGGACGCCTGAGCCTGATGGCCAGCCAGGTGTCAGACGCCTTTGGCACCCGCACCCGTGTGAACCCGGCCACCGTCTGGAATGGCTCGATGCTGCCTCCCGCCGCCGAACTGGACATCCTGCCGCCGGCCAGGCGCTGACGCTCACCAGACCGACAATACGGGCCAGCCTCCGCAGGGTGGCTGGCCCTTTTTGCAGGAGCACGCATGAACGACACGGTCAACACCGCCTCCACCTCACAGCCCTTCGTGGATTTCGACCAGGTCTGGCTGGCTTACAACGAGGACCTGCTGGCCCAGAACATTTTTGCGGTGGAGGACATCAACCTCAAGGTGAACAAAGGGGAGTTCATTGCCATCGTGGGGCCTTCGGGCTGCGGCAAATCCACCTTCATGAAACTTGCGACGGGCCTGAAAATGCCCAGCAAGGGCCAGATCACCATCGACGGCCAACCGGTGACCGGGCCGCTGAAGATTTCCGGCATGGCCTTCCAGGCGCCGTCGCTGCTGCCGTGGCGCACCACACTGGACAACGTGTTGCTGCCGCTGGAGATCGTGGAGCCCTACCGCAGCCAGTTCAAGGACCGCCGCAAGGAGTTCGAGGAGCGTGCCAGCAAGCTGCTGACCAGCGTGGGGCTGGGCGGCATGGAAAAGAAGTTTCCCTGGGAGCTTTCAGGCGGCATGCAGCAACGCGCCAGCATCTGCCGGGCGCTGATCCATGAGCCCAAAATGCTGCTGCTCGACGAACCCTTCGGTGCGCTGGACGCCTTCACCCGTGAAGAGCTGTGGTGCACCCTGCGCGACCTGTGGGAGGCACAACGCTTCAACGTGATCCTGGTCACACACGACCTGCGCGAGAGCGTGTTCCTGGCCGACACGGTGTACTGCATGAGCAAGAGCCCGGGCCGGTTCGTGGTGCGCCGCGAAATCCCCATTCCCCGCACCCGCGACCTCGAAGTGACCTACACCCGCGAGTTCACCGACATCGTGCACGAGCTGCGCGGCCACATCGGCGCCATGCGCAAGGCTGGCGCAGCCATGCACCAGTGAAGGGGCCTGGCATGAAAAGAAAACACATCGAACGCTGGTCTCCGCTGATCCTCCTGCTGGCCATCATCGTGGTCTGGGAGGCCATCACCCAAGGGTTTGGCGTTTCGGAATTCATCTTCCCCAGCCCCTCCCGGATCTGGGAACAGACGCTGGAACACAAGACCACGATCCTCGGCCATGCCTGGCGCACCTACTGGGTGACCATGGCGGGCTTCGGCATTGCCATCGTGGTGGGGGTGCTGCTGGGCTTCCTGATCGGTTCCTCGCGCCTGGCCTACGCCGCCATCTACCCGCTCATGACGGCCTTCAACGCGCTGCCCAAGGCGGCCTTCGTGCCCATTCTGGTGGTGTGGTTCGGCATCGGCATCGGGCCCGCCATCCTCACGGCGTTCCTGATCAGCTTCTTCCCCATCATGGTGAACATCGCCACCGGGCTGGCCACGCTGGAGCCCGAGCTGGAAGACGTGCTGCGTGTGCTCGGCGCCAAGCGCTGGGACGTGCTGACCAAGGTTGGCCTGCCGCGCTCGCTGCCCTATTTCTTCGGTTCGCTCAAGGTGGCCATCACGCTGGCGTTCGTGGGCACCACGGTGTCGGAAATGACGGCGTCCAACGAAGGCATCGGCTATCTGCTCATCTCCGCCGGTAGCTCCATGCAGATGGGCCTGGCCTTCAGCGGCCTGCTGGTGGTGGGCATCATGGCCATGGTCATGTACGAACTGTTCAGCTGGATCGAGAAACACACCACCGGCTGGGCGCACCGCGGCAGCCAGGCGGCGTGAGCGAAGGCCAAGCCATCCCGCTGCGGCCGGTTTGTGGGTCGTCGCTCTGGGTAAAAACGCAAGGGCATCAGCTGGACGATACGCATCCTCCTACACTATCATCGCGCGGGCCGGTGGAGTTGCGGCCTGTTGCTCGCACATCGAGAGCGCTCGTTTTCCCTAGGATTCCCCCGTCAGCCACGTCCTTTGAAATTCACCGTCATGAGGCCTTCCACCGAAAAATCCCGTTTGAGCTGGGGCCTGGCCCGCAATTTGGTCGGCGTAGCGATCCTCCTGATCGTCGGACTGACGTGGTTTGGATATTCCATGTATCACGATGAAAGGGAGATGACGCTTCGGTCGTACGCCCACGACAACATGAAGTTGATCGCCATGATCGAGCATGCCAGACAATCCGGCCAAAAAGGGGCCGAAATCCAATACGAAAGGTTCGAACAAATTTTGTCGCCCAGCGGCCTGGAATATTCCGAAGAATCGGGTCAAGGGGAACTCAAGCACTTTGGCATCCCCCTCAAGGACAATTTCATCCTGGTCGACATGTTCACCGAAAGAACCGGTGCAGTCGCCACCGTTTTCGTTCTCGAAGGGGACGACTTTCGTCGCATCAGCACCAGCCTGAAAACACAAGATGGATCGCGGGCTGTCGGGACATTGCTGGGCCAGCAACACCCTGCCCATGCACGGTTGATGCGAGCAGAGCCGTACACGGGCCGCGCCGTGCTGTTCGGCAAGGAGTACATGACCCGTTACGTCCCGATCAAAATCCAGGATCGAGTGCGAGCGGTATTGTTCATCGGGTATGACCTGAGTCAGGAACTTGCATTTCTCGGCAAGCTGCTTCAAGTCAACAAGAGCGATACTCGCGCCGTCGGGATCTTGGACATTGGCACCGGGCCCCTGCAGGGTCGCTGGCGAGGGGTCGATTGGCCGGCCCTCGACGGCGACAATCCCTTGTTGTCGCAGCTGCGGCAGACCGTCAAGGACGGTCAGACACATGGCATATGGAGCCTGGAGCGTGTCGGCGATTTGACGGGCCCCGTCAATTTCGTCTGGCATGCGGACCCCGAATGGCAATGGGTCGTCTTCAGCGCCGAGCGCAATGCCGATACCGTACGTACATCGTTAGAAGATCTGGCCATCTTGGCCGTCCTCACGGCCCTCATCATCGCTTTGGCCACGATACTGCTGGCCCGCTTCATCCGAAACCGGATCAACATGCCCTTGGCATCGGCAGAAAGCCTGTTGGCCGCCTTGGAATCGGGCCAATTGACCGCCAGCGCCCCAACCGTTCGGCATCACGATGAGATTGGCCGCGTATTGCTGCATGCCCACAAACTCCAACTGGCGTGGCGCGAGATCGTGCGTCGCATCAGCACCGACAGCACCTTGGTGGCGGCCGCGACCGATGAAATCAGTCAAGGCAACCAGAACCTGTCGGCGCGCACCGAGAGTGCGGCGTCCAGCCTGGAGCAGACCGCCTCCAGCATGGAGGAGCTGACCGAAGCGGTGCGCCACAGCGCCGAAGCGGCGCGCACCGCCAACCAACTGGCGCTGCAGGCAGCCGAGCAGGTGCGCGCCGGCAGCCAAGTCACGCAACAGGCGGTCTCGTCGATGCGAGGCATTGAAACCAGCAGCCAAAAAATCGCCGACATTACCCAGGTCATCGATGGGATTGCGTTTCAGACCAACATCCTGGCGCTCAACGCAGCGGTGGAGGCGGCGCGCGCAGGTGAGACGGGCCGCGGCTTTGCGGTGGTCGCTGGCGAAGTGCGTCAATTGGCCCAGCGCAGCGCACAGGCGGCCAAGGAGATCAAGGCCCTGATCGAGCAAAGCGTGGGGCAAATCCGCGCCGGCAGCCAACAAGTGGGCGAAGTGGGACAGACCATGCGCGAAATCGTGCAGTCCATCCAGCGCGTGGCAGACATGATCGGCGAAGTCACAGCGGCGGCCACCGAACAGAGCGAAGGCATCGGCCAAGTCAACACAGCGATAGGACAGCTCGACCAGATGACGCAGCAAAACGCGGCGCTGGTGGAGCAAAGCACAGCAGCAGCCCAAAGCCTGCGCGAACAAGCGCAGCGGCTACAGCAGGCGGTGGCTTTTTTTGATACCGGCGATGAGCGCATCGTGTCAACAGCTGCTCCAGCGTTGGCGGTGCCGGGTCAGGCCACCGGCGCAACGCCGCCCAGCCTTGGCCAGCGCAGCGAGCCGACATTGGCCTGAGAGAAGCCGCCAAACTATGAGCCCGGCAGCCTGAGACCTCTTGCCCTCCGCACATGGCCTGGCAAGCGTCACTGGATCTGGCCTACCGGCTGGACAGCAATGGCAAAACCGTGCTGGCGCACCGGCACGACGGACCCTTGCGGGTGTTTCACAGCCTGTACCCGGAAGGCCCGGGCATCTGCCACAACGTGATCATCCACCCCCCTGGCGGACTGGTGGAAGACGACACCCTGAGCATTCGGGTGGACGTGGCCAGTGGCGCGCATGGCCTGGTTTCCACGCCTGGCGCCACGCGCTTTTACCGATCGGGTGGGTTGCCCGCGACGCAACAGGTGCGCATCTCACTGAAGCCTGGGGCCCGGCTGGAATGGCTGCCGCTGGAAACCATTGCCTACCCCGGCTGCCACGGCATCAACACCCTCGACGCCCAACTGGCCGAAGGCGCCGAGTGGATCGGCTGGGAGGTGACCGCACTCGGTTTGCCCGGCTCTGGGCAACCGTTCGATTGCGGCTGTCTGCACCAGCGCCTCAGCGTGCAGGGCTGCTGGCTGGAACAGGGCCGACTGGACGCGACCGATCAGCGACTGATGCACTCGCCCATGGGGTTGGCGGGTCACCGCTGCCTGGGCACGCTGTGGCTGGCCACCGGCTCCGCCCTGGAGCGGGCCCGACGCGAGCGCCTGCTGGAAGCGATGCAGGCCTTGTTGCCAGACACGCTGCAGCCCGTGGCGGCGGGCGTGACCTGCCCCAACGATCGGGTGATGGTGCTGCGCGTGCTGGGCCCCCTGGTCGAGCCCGTGATGGCCTTGATCCAGACCGCCTGGGCCACCTTGCGCCAAGAGGCATGGGCACTGCAAGGCACCCCCCCGCGGATCTGGCAGGTCTGAGAGTGGCTGCCCCCCGTCAGAGCATCGCCTTTCAGATCGCCACCCGCTGGCGTATGCCCTTTTCGGCCATCTCAGCCCCCGGTCCGCTGGCAATCACCTCGCCACGCTCCATCACCAAATATTGGTCGGCCAGCTCTTCGGCAAAGTCGTAGTACTGCTCCACCAGCACAATGGCCATGGGCTCGCCGTTCAGGCCTTCCTGGGCGAGCTTTTTCAGCACACGGCCGATGTCCTTGATGATGTTGGGCTGGATGCCCTCGGTGGGTTCGTCGAGCACCAGCAACTTGGGCGACGACGCCAATGCACGGGCTATCGCCAGTTGCTGCTGCTGCCCGCCTGACAAGTCGCCTCCTCTGCGGCCCAGCATCTGCTGAAGCACCGGGAACAGCTCATAGAGTTGGGGGGGTATGGGCGTGCTGGCCTTCTTGGTGGCCAGGCCCATGAGCAGGTTCTCGTGCACGGTGAGGCGAGCGAATACCTCGCGCCCCTGGGGCACGTAACCAATGCCAGCACGCGCGCGTTCATAGGGGGTGGCCTTGGTGATGGGCTCGCCGTCGAAGGTGATCTGTCCGGTGCGAATCGGCACCAGGCCCATCAGGCTCTTCAGCAGCGTGGTCTTGCCCACGCCGTTGCGCCCCAACACCACGGTGATCTCGCCCGCTTGGGCGGTGAGGCTGACCCCGCGCAAGATATGCGAGCCGCCGTAGTACTGGTGTATCTGGTCGATGTGCAGCATGGTGGTCTTTCAGCGGCCGAGATAGACCTCGATCACGCGCTCGTCGGCCTGCACCTGGTCGAGCGTGCCTTCGGCCAGTACCGAGCCGTCGCACAGCACGGTCACTTTTTCGCTGATGGCGCGGATGAAGTGCATGTCGTGCTCGACCACCACCAGGCTGTGCTTGCCTTTCAGGCTCAGGAACAGCTCGGCGGTGCGTGCGGTTTCCTCATCGGTCATGCCGGCCACGGGTTCGTCCAGCAACAACAGCTTGGGCTCCTGCATCAGCAGCATGCCGATTTCCAGCCACTGCTTCTGGCCGTGACTCAGGTCGCCGGCACGGCGGGTCACCGCGTCTTGCAGGTGGATGGTGGTCAGCACTTCGGCCAGACGGTCTTTCTGCTCACCGTTGAGTGCAAAGCGCATGCTGGACCAGACGCCTTTGTGCGTGGCCAGCGCCAGCTCCAGGTTCTCGAATACGCTCAACTCCTCGAACACCGTGGGCTTCTGGAACTTGCGGCCTATGCCCAAAGCGGCAATCTCTGGCTCGTTGTGGCGCAGCAGGTCGATGGTGGAGCCGAAGAACACGGTGCCGCTGTCGGGCCGCGTCTTGCCGGTGATGATGTCCATCATCGTCGTCTTGCCGGCGCCGTTGGGGCCGATGATGCAGCGCAACTCGCCGGGGGCAATGTCGAGATTGAGCCCATTGATGGCCTTGAAACCGTCAAAACCCACGCTCACGTCCTCCAGGTACAGGATGCGACCGTGGGTGAGGTCCACTTCCCCCGCCTTCAGCGGCCGCGAAAACGACACGCTGCGCCCCGCCGCTTCGGTCAGGCCACTGGGCTTCCAGCCGCCCCAGCGGTTCAACTGTCTGGACACGGCCGCTTTCAGGTCACCGGTCATGATTGGCCTCCCTGGCGGCCACGCACCCGTGCCTTAAGCGATGTGGCCAAGCCGACCACACCTTGCGGCATGAACAGCGTCACCACGATGAACAGCCCACCGAGGAAGTACAGCCAGTATTCCGGGAAGCTCACGGTGAGGATACTCTTGGCCCCATTGACGATGAAGGCGCCAATGATGGGCCCGATCAGCGTGGCTCGCCCACCAACGGCCGCCCAGATGGCGATCTCGATGCTGTTGGCCGGGCTCATTTCGCCGGGGTTGATGATGCCCACCTGCGGCACGTAGAGCGCGCCGGCCACGCCACACATCACCGCCGAAATCACCCAGATCGTGAGCTTGTACGGCAGCGGGTTGTAACCGCAGAACATGACGCGGCTTTCGGCGTCTCGAATCGCTTGCAGCACCCGACCGAATTTGGACTGCACCAGCCAGCACGCCCACAGGTAAAAGCCCAGCAGCGTAAGCCCGGTGAGCACGAACAGCACCATGCGCATCTCGGCGGTGGCCAAGGGCATGCCCAGGATGCGCTTGAAGTCGGTGAAACCGTTGTTGCCGCCAAAGCCGGTTTCGTTGCGAAAAAACAGCAGCATGGCCGCAAACGTCAGCGCCTGGGTGATGATGGAAAAGTACACGCCCTTGATGCGCGAGCGGAAGGCAAAATAGCCGAACACAAACGCCAGCCCGCCCGGCACCGCCACGATCAGCAGCAGCGTTGCCAAGAAACTGTCGCTCAACGCCCAGTACCAAGGCAGTTCCTTCCAGTCCAGGAACACCATGAAATCGGGCAGCTCGCTGCCGTACACCCCATCGGTGCCGATCTGACGCATCAGGTACATGCCCATCACATAGCCACCCAGCGCAAAAAAGAGACCATGGCCCAGACTCAGGATGCCGGTGTAGCCCCAGATCAGGTCCATGGCCAGCGCGCAGATGGCGTAGCACATGATCTTGCCCAGCAGGCCCACCATGTAGTCGCTCAGGTGAAAAGGGCTGCCAGTGGGCACCCACAGGTTGAGCACCGGGGCCACGGCACTCACCACCAAGAGGGCCATCAGGATGGAACCCCAACCGGAGCGGGTGAGCAGCGGCCCTTTTTCGGGCAGGGCCACGGGAGAAGAAACGGGGATTGCAGTCATGTCGGTTTCCGATGGGCGTGGGTTCAGGCCTGCCGCCCCTTGAGGGCAAAGATGCCCTGCGGCCGCTTCTGGATGAAGACGATGATGAACACCAGTACCGCGATCTTGGCCAGCACCGCACCAGCCCAGCCTTCAATGAACTTGTTCAGCAGGCCCAGGCCCAGCGCGGCATACACCGTGCCCGCCAGCTGGCCCACCCCCCCCAGCACCACCACCATGAAGCTGTCGATGATGTAGCCTTGGCCCAGGTCCGGTCCTACGTTGCCCACCTGACTCAGCGCCACGCCGGCCAGCCCGGCAATGCCGGAGCCGAGTGCAAAGGCATAGGTATCGATGCGGACCGTGTTCACCCCCATGCACGAGGCAATGGGACGATTCTGTGTGACGCCGCGCACGAACAAGCCCAGCCGCGTGCGGCTGATGAGCAGCGCCACCGCCAGCAACACCACCATGGCAAACCCGATGATGATGATGCGGTTCCAGGGCAGGGTCAGGTTGCCCATCACCACCACGCCCCCGCTCATCCAGCTGGGGTTTTCCACCGCCACGTTCTGGGCGCCGAACAGGCTGCGCACCCCCTGCATCAGGATAAGGCTGAGGCCCCAGGTGGCCAGCAGGGTTTCCAGCGGGCGGCCATACAGCCAGCGAATCACGCCCCGCTCCATCACCGCGCCCACCAGCGCAGACGTCAGAAACGCCACGGGCAAGGCAGCCAGCAGATACCACTCGAAGGCCCCCGGCAGGTACTGGCGAAACAACCCTTGCACCACATAGGTGGCGTAGGCGCCGATCATGATCAGCTCGCCGTGGGCCATGTTGATCACGCCCATGAGGCCATAGGTGATGGCCAGCCCCAGCGCCGCGAGCAGCAGGATGGAGCCCAAACTGATGCCGGTGAACATCTGCCCCGCGATGTTGCTGCGCATCAGCGCACGGTCCACCGTGGCCAGGGATTGGGCAATCGCCGCTTTGACGGCGGGATCGGTTTCGGCTTCCAGTTGGCGCGCCAGCATGCTGCGCACAATGGTCTGACCCACATCGGCCAGCGCTTCGGCGGCCGCCAGCCGTTGCGCCGGGTCGCTGCTGGTCAGCCACAGGGCGGCACGGGCGTCCTCCAGCGTGCGGCGGGCACGGCTGTCCAGCTGGCTGGCGTACGGGGGCGACAAGGCGTTGTCGATCAACGCCAGTTGCGAGTCGTCCGGGGAGTTGAACAGATTGGCCCGCAGGCGCAGGGCCGCCTCGCGCTGGCGCCGCACATCGTCACCCAGCAAATCCATGCCCGCCAGGGTGCGCTGCACGGCACCCCGGAAGCGGTTGTTGATCATCACACTGGAGGCCCCATCGGCCGTGACGGCCTCCCCCGTCACGGCGTCGATGGCAGCATCTCCTTCCACGATGAGCACCTGTTCGCCGCGCACCTTCACCGCCTCTCGCGCCATGGCGCGAATCAGCGCCTCGGCCCGCTCATCGCCCGAGGCGGCCAACCGGCCCATGACCTCGATGCGATCGGAGGTGTCGCCCTCGGCAAAGGCCAGGGCGTCTTCCGGGGTGAGGGCCAGCACCGCACCGGACCAGGCCAGCATCAGGCCCACGAGCAGCCCCGCGAACAGGCTGCCAGGGCGGTGCATCACTCCCCACAAGGCTTGCAGACTCATCGTGGCGCTCCCGCTCAGGCGGATTTCTGCGGGGTGTCGGGTTTCTTGTCGTTGCCTTCGATGAACGGGCTCCAGGGCTGTGCTCGCACCGGGCCTTTGGTCTTCCACACCACGTTGAACTGGCCGTCCGCGCGCACTTCGCCGATGAACACCGGCTTGTGCAGATGGTGGTTCTTCTCGTCCATCTGGATATCGAAACCGCTCGGCGCTTTCATGGTCTGGCCGCGCATGGCCACGCGCACCTTGTCCACGTCGGTGGACTTGGCCTTTTCCACGGCCTGCTTCCACATGTTGATGCCCAGGTAAGTGGCTTCCATCGGATCGTTGGTCAGCGGGCGGTCACGGTGGCCGGGGATGTTCTTGGCCTTGGCGTAGGCCGCCCACTTCTTGGTGAACTCGTCGTTGGCCGGGCTCTTGATGCTCATGAAGTAGTTCCAGGCGGCCAGGTGACCCACCAGCGGACGGGTGTCCACACCGCGCAGCTCTTCCTCGCCCACGCTGAACGCCACCACCGGCACGTCGGTCGCCTTCAGGCCCTGGTTGCCCAGCTCGCGGTAGAACGGCACGTTGGAGTCGCCGTTGATGGTGGAGACCACCGCCGTCTTCTTGCCCTGGGCCGAGAACTGCTTGATGCGGGCAATGATCGACTGGTAGTCGCTGTGGCCGAAGGGGGTGTACTCCTCCATGATGTCGGCATCGGCAATGCCCTTGGACTTCAGGAAGGCCCGCAAGATGCGGTTGGTGGTGCGGGGGTACACATAGTCGGTGCCCAGCAGCACGAAGCGCTTGGCGAAACCACCGTCTTCGCTCATCAGGTATTCCACGGCCGGAATGGCCTGCTGGTTGGGTGCGGCGCCGGTGTAGAACACGTTGGGGCTCATTTCCTCGCCCTCGTACTGCACCGGGTAGAACAGCAGGCCGTTGAGTTCTTCGAACACCGGCAGCACCGACTTGCGGCTCACCGAGGTCCAGCAGCCGAACACGGCGGCCACCTTGTCCTGCGTCAGCAGCTGGCGGGCACGCTCGGCAAACAGCGGCCAGTTGGAGGCCGGGTCCACCACCACGGCTTCGAGCTTGCGCCCCATCACACCGCCCTTGGCATTGATCTCGTCGATCGCCATCAGCACCGTGTCTTTCAACACGGTTTCGGAAATGGCCATGGTGCCCGACAAACTGTGCAACACCCCCACCTTGATGGGGGTGTTGGCCTGGGCGCGGGCAGGCCAGGCGGCCAGGCCGCCAACGGTACCGACGGCCGTGGCCGCCGACAGGGCTTTGAGGGTGGTACGACGCTTCATCATCTCAGGGCTCCAAACATGAACAGGGGGCGGACTTGCCGCTGGGAACCCTCACTTTCAGGGATTCGACACGGACAACTTCATGCTAGGGACTACCCTGGATCGCGTCTGTACGCCAGGTGGCGTATGCCGACTCAAGCCCCCCGTGGCTGGAGCAACGGCACCCGGTTGATGGCCATGGCCGCGGCGGCGGTGCGCGTCTCCACCCCCAGCTTGGCATGGATGCGTTCCAGGTGTTTCTTCACCGTGGCGGGGCTGGTGCCTAGGATGTCGGCGATGTCGCGGTTGATCTTGCCCTTGGCCACCCAGTACAGCACCTCGGCCTCGCGGGCGGTCAGGCCAAAGGCCTGCACCAGGGCTTCCAGCACGCTGGCGTCCGACGTTTCCTGCATCACGATCAGCCAGTCGCCGCCCTCGCCATTCGGACTGGCATCAGCCGGGTCGCCGACCACCAGATGCAGTCGAAAGGTCAGGCGGCGCGGGCCGTTTTCCAGCGTCAGGCGGGGCGGCTCCACGGGGGCGCAGTCGGTGTGCTGCAGATCAGGCAGGTGCCGGCGCAGCCATTGCAACACCACGGCGGGTGTGTCCGGTGCTTCGGTGCCGCAGTAGCGCCGCAACAGCTCGCGCGCCAACGGCGTCTGCCACATCAGCCGGCCATCTCGCTCCCGCACGGTGATGGTGGCGTAGCCAAAAGCATCGAGTGCGTTGCGGGCTTGCTGCTGCTCCACCGCACCGCGCCGGGCCTGACGGGCGCTGCGCAGATGCACCCCCATGCGCGCGATCACCTCCTGCGGCTTGACCGGCTTGGTCACGTAGTCCACGCCACCGGCATCCAGCGCGTTGACGAGGTGCTCGGTTTCGGTGAGCCCGGTCATGAAGATGATGGGGATGTGCGCGGTGTCGGGGTCGGCCTTGAGGCGCCGCGCCACCTCGAACCCGTCCATGCCGGGCATGAGGGCGTCCAACAGCACCACGTCGGGTCGGGCTTGCCGCGCGCGGGCCAGCGCCGCCTCGCCATTGAGCGCCACCAGCACGGTGTGGCCGGTTTCGTCCAGGGCGTCGTGCAACACCGAAAGGTTTTCCGGCACATCGTCCACGATCAGCACCACCGGGCCATCGTCTTCAAGTTCTGTAGGGTTCCAGCGCATGGAGGGTTTCCTGCAATTTTTGCTCTATGGTCTCGAAGCGGAATTCACGGGCCAGCACCCGCAGCGGCTCCGCCTCTTCACCGGGGCACAGCGCATCCAGCCGGCGAATGAAGCCCCGGTAGTAACCCAGCCGGGCCAGTTCCTGCAGGTCCCGCAAATCGGAAACAGTGCACCGGGCCAGGCATTCCCCGAACGACGAGGGGATGTCGCACCGGGTGGCCGCGCCCGGCGCGCCCTCTGGTGCCAGCGCATGGCCATCCTCCTTTGACCCGTCCTCTGAAGGCAGCCACGTCAGAGCCAGCCGCTCACCCAGCCAGCGCAGCAATTCATCACGCCGCACGGGTTTGACGAAAAAATCCTCGGGCGGCAAACCCACCGGGTTGTCCAGGCCTTTGTCGAAGGCGTTGGCCGAGACCACCGCCACCACCGGCACCTTGGCCAACCGCCCCGACTGCACCAGGGCCTGAAGATGCGTGAGCGCCTCCCAGCCGTCCATGCCCGGCATGGCCAGGTCCATGAACACCGCATCGGGCTGCAAGCCGGTGCGCAACTGGGCCAGTGCCTCTTCGCCATGGGTGGCGAGCCGCACATCGAATCCCAGCGGGGCCAGCCAGCTCTGCAGCAGTTGACGGTCGTCTTCCTCGTTGTCCACCACCAGCACCGTGCGCCGCGCCCCCGCGTAACCCCTGGCGTCCAGCGGGCGGGGGCTCGCCTGACCTGCGGTCTCGCCATGCACCTCGGGCAGGAACAGGCGCAGCCGGAAGGTGGTGCCCTGGCCCGGGGTGCTTTCGGCCGTCATGTCGCCGCCCATGAGGTTGGTGAGCATGCGCGCGATCGTCAGCCCCAGCCCGGCGCCCGTGGAGCCCTGGCTGCTGGTGGCCGCGCCCCGGGCAAAGGGCTCGAACACGCGCTCCAGTTCTTCCGGCGTCATGCCGGGCCCGGTGTCGCAGACCTCGAACACCGCCATCTCACGGCCGTACTGCAGGCGCAGCGTCACGCCGCCCTGGGTCGTGAACTTGACGGCATTGCCCAGCAGGTTGATGAGGATCTGCCGCAAGCGCTTGTCGTCGGCCCGCACCGCCTGCGGCCACAGCTCGGGCGGCTCGAAGCGGAACGCCAGCCCCTTGGCCTGGGCCTGCAACTCGAACATGCCGGCCACCTCGTCCATCAACGCCCTGAGGTCCAGCGGCTTCACGTCGAGCGTGAGCTTGCCGGCTTCGATGCGGGCCACGTCCAGGGTGCCCTCGATCAGCGAGAGCAGGTGCTCACCCGCGCGCAGGATCACCTTGATGGCATGGGAACGGTGCGGCGGCAGGTTGGGGTCTTCCTGCAGCAGTTGTGCGTAGCCCAGGATGCTGTTGAGCGGGGTGCGCAACTCATGGCTGATGTTGCTCACATAGCGCGTCTTGGCCTGGTTCGCCTGGTCGGCCTGCTCGCGCGCACGCTCGGCCACCTGCTTGGCCTGCTGCAAGGCGGCATCGGTGCGCCGGTGCGAGGCAATCTCCTCCATCAACAAGCGGGTCTGGCGGTTCGACTCTTCCTGCGCCACCTCGCGGCTTTTGTGGGCCAGCACCAGCCACCACGCCACGATGGCCGACACCAACAGCAGCGCCGCATACACCTTCACGAAGCCCGCATGCAGCGCGGCCTCGACCCCCCCACCCATCCAGGGCAGGTCCAGGGCCAGCGCCCCCTGCAGTTCGTGCCGGTACAGCAGGCCCAGCACCGCCGCCAGCACCGGGGCGATCACCAGCATGAGCAACAGGAAGTGCCCGAGTCCGGCATCGAGCTGCGGCCACCAGCGGCGCGGCAGGAGGCGTTGCAGCGTCGCCTGCCACTGGGTCGAGAGCCTGGCGTGCGGTTTACAAAGGTCGGCGCAGCGGGCATCCAGGGTGCAGCAGAGCGAACAGATGCTGCCCTGGTAGGCCGGGCAGTGCGCCATGTCCGGCGCCTCGTAAGCCGACTCACAGATCACACAGCGCTTGAGGCGCACGTAGGGGCCGTCATCCCCTGTCCTGTCCGCGGGATGCTCGTCGGGCTGCGGGTGGCGGGCCAGGTAGTAGCGGCCCTGCGTGGCCCAGGCGATCAAGGGGGAGGTGACAAACGCCGTCACCATCGCCACCACCGCCGAAAATGCCTGCGCCATCGGCCCCATCAGGCCCAGATGCGCCGCGATGCCCAGCGCCGACGCCAGGCACATGGCCCCCACCCCCACCGGGTTGATGTCGTACAGATGGGCCCGCTTGAACTCGATGCCCTTGGGCGACCAGCCCATGGGCTTGTTGATCACCAGATCGGCCACCACCGCCATGATCCAGGCGATGGCGATGTTGGAGTACAGCCCCAGCACGTCGCCGAGCACCTCGAACACGTTCATTTGCATCAGCATGAAGGCGATGGCGGTGTTGAACACCACCCACACCACCCGGCCGGGGTGGTGGTGCGTGAGCCGCGAAAAGAAATTGCTCCACGCCAGCGAACCGGCGTAGGCGTTGGTCACGTTGATCTTGAGCTGCGACACCACCACGAACAACGCCGTGGCCGCCACCGCCCAACCATAGGGCAGCAGGTACTCATAGGCCATGAGGTACATCTGGTTCGGGTCCACCGCGCGGTCAGCCGATACCCCGTGGCTCAGCACCAGATGCGCCAGCAACGCCCCGCCCAGCATCTTGACCACCCCCATGACAACCCAGCCCGGCCCACCCATCACCACCCCGGCCCACCAGCGTCCACGGCGTTCGGACGTTTCGCGGGGCATGAAGCGCAGGTAATCGGCCTGCTCGCCCATCTGCGTGATCAGGGCCATGCCCACGGTGAGCGCCGCACCAAACAGGTGCCACTGAAACACCCCGCCCTCATTGTCCGCCCCACCATAGTGCACCACCGATGCGAACGCCCCCGGATCGAGCATGGCCACCGCGACAAAAGGGATGACCATCATCACCAGCCACAGGGGTTGCGTCCAGACCTGGAAACGACTGATCACCGACACCCCGTGCGTGACCAGCGGAATCACCACCACCGCGCAGATCAGGTAGCCCCAGGCCGGGGGAATGCCCAGCGCCAGCTCCAGCGCGTACGCCATCACCGCGGCTTCCAACGCAAAGAAGATGAAGGTGAACGACGCGTAGATGAGCGACGTGACCGTGGACCCGATGTAGCCGAACCCCGCGCCTCGGGTGAGCAGGTCCATGTCCACCCCGTACCGGGCCGCATAGACACTGATGGGCCAACCGGCCACGAAAATCAGCAAGCCGGTGGCCAGAATGGCCCAGAACGCGTTCAGGAACCCGTACTGCACCAGCAGCGTGGCTCCCACCGCCTCCAGAATGAGGAACGACGCCACCCCGAATGCGGTATTCGCCACCCGCCACTCCGACCACTTGCGAAACCGCTGTGGCGTGTAGCGCAGGGCGTAGTCCTCCAGCGTCTCGCTGGCCACCCAGCTGTTGTAGTCCCGCCGCACCTTGACGATGCGCTGGACAGGCACGGCATGCTCGACGGTCTCGGGGTTCACATCCTTGGTCCGTGCAGCTTTCATGCCATGCGCCGTTTGCCGTATGGTCAAAGACCAAACGCCACGGCATACTGCCCCATCCAAGGCACGCTTATTGCACATCCCTCCCCATGGAACTCTCCCCCCGCGACAAGGACAAGCTGCTGATCTTCACCGCCGCGTTGCTGGCCGAACGCCGCAAGGCCCGCGGGCTCAAGCTGAACTACCCCGAAGCCGTGGCCCTGATCAGCGCCGCCGTCATGGAAGGCGCGCGCGACGGCAAAACCGTGGCCGAACTCATGAGCGAAGGCCGCACCGTGCTCACCCGCGACGACGTGATGGACGGCGTGGCCGAGATGATTACCGAGATCCAGGTCGAAGCCACCTTCCCCGACGGCACCAAACTGGTCACCGTGCACCAGCCCATCGTCTGACTCGTCTGCCCCCTCTCTTTCAGGAACGCCCCATGCCCTCCTTGCACGTTTCCCGCCTTGGTCTGACCGCTCTGCCCACCCTGCTGGCCACCGCTGCCCACGCCCACGAAGGGCACGGACTCCTGGGTGCGCACTGGCACGCCACCGATGTGCTGGGCTTCATCGGTCTTGCGGTCGCCGTCGGCGCTGCCATCTGGTTCACACGCAAGTGAGGCACCGGCCATGATTCCCGGCGAACTCCTCATCGACCCCGGCGAGCACACGCTCAATCCCGGCCGCCGTACCGTCACCCTGGTGGTGGTCAACACCGCCGAGCGGCCCATCCAGGTCGGCTCGCACTACCACTTTGCCGAAACCAACGCGGCCCTGTCGTTCGACCGCGCTGCGGCCCACGGCATGCGGCTCAACATCGCCAGCGGCACCGCCGTGCGCTTCGAACCCGGCCAGCAACGCACCGTGGAGCTGGTGGACTACGCGGGCAGCCGCGAGGTGTACGGCTTTCGTGGCCTGGTTCAAGGCGCGCTGTAACCCGAAGGAAACCCCACCATGGCAAGCATTTCCCGCAGCGCCTACGCCGATATGTTCGGCCCCACCGTGGGCGACCGCCTTCGCCTAGCCGACACCGCCCTGGTCATAGAAGTCGAGCAGGACTGCACCCTGCGGGCCGGTGGCTATGGCGAAGAAGTGAAGTTTGGCGGCGGCAAGACCATCCGCGATGGCATGGGCCAGAGCCAGCGCAGCCGCGCGCAGGGCGCGGTCGATCTGGTCATCACCAACGCCCTCATCGTGGACCACTGGGGCATCGTCAAGGCCGACATCGGCGTCAAGGACAGCCGCATCGCCAGCATCGGCAAGGCCGGCAACCCGGACGTGCAACCGGGTGTGGACATCGTCATCGGCCCGGGCACCGAGATTTTGGCGGGTGAAGGCATGATCGTCACCGCCGGCGGCTACGACAGCCACATCCACTTCATCTGCCCGCAGCAAATCGAAGAAGCCCTCATGTCGGGCATCACCACCATGACGGGGGGCGGCACCGGCCCGGCCACGGGCACCAACGCCACCACCTGCACCCCTGGCCCCTGGTACATGGAGCGCATGCTCCAGGCGGCTGACGCCTTCCCCATGAACCTGGGTTTCCTGGGCAAGGGCAACGCCAGTCAGCCTCAGGGGCTGATGGAGCAGATCGAGGCCGGGGCCATCGGCATGAAGCTGCATGAGGACTGGGGCACCACTCCCGCCGCCATCGACGCCTGCCTCGACGTGGCCGAACGCACCGACACGCAGGTCGCCATCCACACCGACACGCTCAACGAATCCGGCTTCGTCGAAGACTCGATCGCCGCCTTCAAGGGCCGCACCATCCACACCTTCCACTGCGAAGGTGCGGGTGGTGGCCACGCGCCCGACATCCTGAAAGTGGTGGGCGAAGCCAACGTGCTACCCAGCTCCACCAACCCCACGCGTCCCTACACCGTCAACACGCTGGAAGAGCATGTGGACATGCTCATGGTGTGCCACCACCTGGATGCGTCCATCCCCGAAGACCTGGCCTTTGCCGAAAGCCGCATCCGCAAGGAAACCATCGCGGCCGAAGACATCCTCCACGACCTGGGCGCCATCAGCATCATGAGCAGCGACAGTCAGGCCATGGGCCGGGTGGGTGAGGTCATCTGCCGCACCTGGCAAACGGCCCACAAGATGAAGGTGCAGCGCGGATGGCTGGCCCCCACCCCAGGCCGTACCGGGAAAGCGGAACAAAGCGACCGGAATGACAACTTCCGCGTCAAGCGCTACATCGCCAAGTACACGCTCAACCCCGCCATCACCCACGGCGTCAGCCATGAAATCGGCTCGGTCGAGGTGGGCAAGTGGGCCGATCTGGTGCTGTGGAAGCCCGCCTTCTTCGGCATCAAGCCCGCACTCATTCTCAAGGGCGGCATGATCGCCGCGGCCGCCATGGGCGATCCAAACGCGTCCATTCCCACGCCGCAGCCGGTGCACTACCGGCCCATGTTCGGCAGTTTTGGCGGGGCGCTGCACCAAACGTCGCTCACCTTTGTGTCCCAGGCAGGTCTGGCCGCCGGCATCGGTCAGCGCTTGGGCCTGCAGAAGCCACTGGTGGCCGTCAAGGGCTGCCGCACCATCGGCAAGCGCGACATGGTGCTCAACGACTATGCACCCCAAATGGATATCGACCCGCAGAACTACCACGTGCGCGCCGATGGCCAATTGCTGGTGTGCGAACCCGCTGCCGTGCTGCCGCTGGCCCAGCGCTACTGCCTGTTCTGACCCATGACCGACATGCTCCACGCCACCCGCTGCATCCCCCAAGGCCAGGGCCTGGCCTCGGTGCTGCTGAACCGGTCGGCCACCGTCACCCTGGAATGGGACCAGCGCCAGAAAAGCCGCTTCGACTGCGAAGACTCCCAGGGCCGCCGCATCGGCGTATTCCTGCCACGCGGCACCGTCGTGCGCGGGGGGGACGTGCTGGTCACGCAGGACGGTACGCTGCTCAAGGTCGTGGCGGCGCCCCAGCCGGTGCTGCGCATCACCCACTGCAACGCCCATGGCACCCCGTTCGACCTCATCCGCGCCGCCTACCACCTGGGCAACCGGCACGTGCCCATCGAACTGCAACCCGACCACCTCAAGATCGAACCCGACCACGTGCTGGCCGACATGCTGCGCCAGATGCACCTGACCGTGCACGAGGTGCGCGAACCGTTCGAGCCCGAAGCCGGCGCCTACGGAGGACACGGCAGCCACGGGCACGCTCAAGGCCATGCGCACTGACACTCCGTTGCTCGCCCTGCTCTGGCTGGCCTCGCCCACCCTGCCGATTGGCGGGTTCTCCTATTCGGAAGGGCTGGAGGCCGCCGTCCACGCAGGCTGGGTGCACGATGAAGCCTCCACCGCGCGGTGGTTGGGCGACCAGTTGCAGCTGGCCCAGGCCCGCTCCGACCTGTCCATCGTCGCCACCGCCCTGCCCGCCTGGCGCGAACGCGACTGGCCGTGCCTGCAAGCGCTCGATGCCTGGGTCCGCCAGACCCGCGAAAGCGCCGAGCTGCGGCTCCAGACCGAACAGATGGGGCGCTCCCTCATCGAATGGCTGAAATCCCTCCAAGAACCCGATGCCCTGGTGCACGCATGGCCCGACGCCTTGCGCACCCCCTCCTATCCCGTGGCCTACGCCCTCGCGCTGAGCACCCGTCTGCCCGACGAGGTCCCCGTGCGCGACGCCGTGCTCGCCACGGCGTTCGCCTGGGTCGAAAACATGGTGCAGGCCGCCATCAAGGCCGTGCCACTGGGCCAGAGCGCGGGCCAGCGCATCCTCGCTCGGCTGTGCCACGAGATTCCCGCCGCCGTGGACACCGCGCTGGCCACCAGCAGCGATAACCGCCAAGCCTTCACCCCTATGTTGGCCATCCTCTCGGCCCGCCACGAAACCCAGTACTCCCGCCTGTTCCGCTCATGAATGCCCCCGCCCTGCACCACATCCCCGGCCGCACCAAGACCCTGCCCCCGCTGCGCGTCGGCATCGGCGGCCCGGTCGGTTCCGGCAAAACCACCCTGCTCGAAATGCTCTGCAAAGCCATGCGCGAGCGCTACGACCTGGTCGCCATCACCAACGACATCTACACCAAGGAAGACCAGCGCCTGCTCACGGTCAGCGGCGCGCTGCCGCCCGAGCGCATCATGGGTGTGGAAACCGGTGGCTGCCCGCACACCGCCATCCGCGAAGACTGCTCCATCAATCTGGAAGCGATCGACCGCATGCTGGCCGCCTTCCCCAACGCCGACGTGGTGTTCGTGGAAAGCGGCGGCGACAACCTGGCCGCCACCTTCAGCCCCGAACTGAGCGACCTCACCATCTACGTGATCGACGTGGCCGCCGGCGAGAAAATCCCCCGCAAGGGCGGCCCCGGCATCACCAAAAGCGACCAGTTCGTCATCAACAAGATCGACCTCGCCCCTTACGTGGGCGCGAACCTGGATGTGATGGCCGCCGACACCGCCCGCATGCGCCCAGACCCGCAACGGCGCCCCTGGGTCATGACCAACCTGAAAACCCAGCAAGGGTTGCCAGAGGTCATCCGCTTCATCGAGCAACGGGGCATGCTCACCACCGCCTGACCCCCCAGACACGCGGCGGGGTCAGCCTTCGATCAGGATGGCTCGAAAATCGTTGACGTTGGTCAGCGTCGGCCCCGTCACCACCGAAGCCCCCAAGGCCTCAAAGAAGCCGTGGCCATTGTTGTTCGCCAATTCGTCCAGCGGGCGCAGCCCCCGCGCCCAGGCCTGGGCCAGTGTGCCTGGGCCCATCACGGCCCCCGCGATCTCCTCCAGCCCGTCCACCCCATCGGTGTCGGCCATCAGCGCATGAATGCGCGCATGCCCGCCCGTGGCACTCGCAAACGCGAGCAGACACTCCACATTGCGGCCGCCACGCCCCTGACCACGCACCGTCACCGTGGTCTCGCCCCCTGACAGCAGCACACACGGCGCCGTGAACGGCTGCCCCCGCTCAGCCACCTGCAAGGCCACGCCGGCGAGTACCTTGCCCACCTCGCGCGCCTCGCCTTCCAGCGCATCGCCCAAAATGTGCACGGCATAACCGGCCTCACGCGCCACCCGCGCGGCCGCCTCCAGCGCTTGTTGAGGCGTGGCCACCATCCGCACCTCGGCCCGGTCCAGGCGAGGATCCCCCGGCTTCACCGACTCACCACGGCCGCTGGTCAGCACCTCGCGCACCGGAGCGGGCACTTCGATGCCATAACGCTGCACGATCGCTAGCGCATCGGCACAGGTGGTCGGGTCCGCCACGGTGGGGCCCGAGGCGATGTCCCTCGGCTGGTCGCCTGGCACGTCCGACATCAACAACGTGACCACACGGGCCGGATGGCACGCCGCCGCCAGACGCCCGCCCTTGATGGCCGACAGGTGACGGCGCACGGTATTGATCTCGCCGATGGTGGCCCCACTGGCCAGCAGCGCGCGGTTCACCGCCTGCTTGTGCGCCAGCGTCAAACCTTCCAGCGGCAAGGGCAGCAAAGCCGAGCCACCGCCCGAGATCAGACACAGCACGATGTCCTCCTCCCGCAAGCCTTGAACCGCCTGCAGGATGTGTTGTGCGGCCTGCAGGCCCGCTTCATCGGGCACCGGGTGCGCCGCCTCTCGTATCCGAATGCGCTCGCAAGGCACCGCGTATCCGTCACGCGTCACCACCACCCCGCTCAAGCGCATCGGGTCACCCTGCCAGTGCCGCTCCACCGCTTGCGCCATCGCCGCCGAGGCCTTGCCGGCCCCGATCACCACCAGCCGGCCAGCGCCCAGCTCTTGCGGGCTGGGCAGATGCGGCGGCACACACAGCGCCGGCTGGGCAGAGGCCACGGCGGCATCGAACAGGCGACGCAACAGGTCGGCGGGTGGGGGACATGCAGGCATGGCGGGGTTCCATACGTTCCATACAGAAGCACATAGCCGCACCAGGCAGCCAGCGCCCGCACACTGTAACCGCCCAGCACGCCAAAACCACCATCGACCTGTTTACACTGCAGGCTGCAAGACCATTTCCCCATCCTCGCATGGAACTCCTCACCAGCCCTTGGGGCATTGCCATCGCCGGCCTGTTTGGGCTGCTGGTGGGCAGCTTTCTGAATGTGGTCATCCACCGCCTGCCCAAAATGATGGAACGCCGCTGGGCCATCGAATGCGCCGAGATGACCGGCCAGCCCGTGCCGGACCACCCCCCGCTGAACCTGCTGCATCCGCGCTCGCGCTGCCCATCGTGCGGAGCCGGCATCGCGTGGTACCAGAACGTCCCCGTCGTCAGCTACCTCTTGCTACGCGGTCGTTGCCACGCCTGCGGCAGCGCCATCGGTCTGCGCTACCCGCTGGTCGAACTGCTCACGGGCGCTTTGTTCGCCTGGGTCTTCGCTCAGCACGGCATCGGCTGGACCACCCTGGCCTGGTTCGGTTTTGTCGGGGCCATCGTCGCGCTGGCCTTCATCGACTGGGACACCACCCTGCTGCCCGACGACATCACCCTGCCGCTGGTCTGGGCCGGCCTCATCGTCGCCACCTGGGGCTGGAGCGGCGTCACCCTGTCCGACGCCTTGTGGGGCGCCGTGGGGGGCTACCTGTCGCTGTGGTCGGTCTACTGGGTCTTCAAGCTCGCCACCGGCAAGGAAGGCATGGGATACGGCGACTTCAAACTCTTCGCCGCGCTGGGCGCCTGGTTCGGCTGGCAGGCCCTCGTCCCCATGATCCTCATGGCGTCGGTCATCGGCGCGGTGATCGGGATCGCCCTGAAATTCAGCAGTGGCCTGCGCGAGGGCGGCTACATCCCGTTCGGCCCCTTCCTGGCCTTGGCCGGGCTGGCCGCGCTCATCGTCGGGCCAAGCCAGCTGCTTGCATGGGTGGGCCTGTGAACCTGTCCCAACTTCCCCAGTTGCCCGCGCGACCGCTGCGCATCGGCCTGACCGGCGGCATCGGCAGCGGCAAAAGCACCGTCGCTGCGGCGCTGGTCCGGCTGGGGGCCACGCTGGTAGACGCCGACGCCATCTCCCGCGCCAGCACCGCCGCGGGCGGGGCCGCCATCGACCCCATCCGTGTGGCGTTTGGCGATGCCCTCATCGGCCCCGACGGCGCGCTGGACCGCGACCGCATGCGGGCCCTCGTGTTCCAAGACCCCTCGGCCCGCCAGAAGCTGGAGGCCATCGTGCACCCGATCGTGCGCGCCGAAATCGAACACCGTTGCCGCACAGCGCCTTCCGACTGCGTGGTGCTCGACATCCCGTTGCTGGTCGAGTCGGCCACCTGGCGCGAGCGCATCCACACCCTCTGGGTGGTGGACTGCCTGCCCGAAACGCAGATCCGTCGCGTCATGCTGCGCAATGGCTGGCCGCGTGAACAGGTCGAGGCCGTGCTGGCGGCACAGGCGTCCCGCCAACAGCGTCTGGCGGTGGCCGATACCGTGATCGACAACGACCGGACCACGCTGGAACAATTGGAAACACAGGTCCGCACCGCCTACGCCCGGACGCGGCACCAATTCGGGCTATGATCCCATGGTGATTTTGTACGAGTACCCGTTCAACGAACGCATCCGGACCTACCTGCGTCTGGAGCATCTGTTTCGCCGGCTGGGTGAACTCATCGGGCGCAGCCATCCGCTCGACCATCACTACGCCATCCAGACGATGTTCGAGATCATGGACGTGGGCGCCCGCTCCGACCTCAAGACCGAAATTCTCAAAGACCTCGACAAGCACAAGCAGCTCTACAACAGCTACCGCGGCAATCCGGCGATTTCCGAAGCCGCGCTGGATCAATTCATCGCCCGCTTGGACACCTGTTTCAGCGCCCTGCACGAAGATGCTGGCAAGGTCGGCCACGCGCTCATGGACAACGAGTGGCTGATGTCGGTCCGCAGCCGCATCGCCATTCCCGGCGGCACCTGCGAATTCGATCTGCCGGCCTACCACGACTGGCAACATCGGCCGGCCGAGCAACGCCAGCAGGAACTGACCGCCTGGACCCGCGAACTGGCCAGCCTGGCCGAACCCGTTCATCTGCTCATGGCCCTGCTACGGGAAAATGGCCTGCCACAGAAAGTCATGGCCTGCAACGGGCAGTTCCAGCAAAACCTGCCCCAAGGAAAAACGTATCAGTTGCTGCGCCTGTGGCTGGATCCGAGAACTGGACTGATCCCCGAGATCAGCGGCAATCGGCTCATGTTCTCGGTCCGCCTGCTGCAGCGGGGCAACGAGGGGCGCCTGGCCTTGGCGGCCGATCAGAATACCGAGTTCGAAGTCACCCTGTGCGCATGAACGAGCCCGACGGTTTTTCGCCCACCACCGTGACCTGCCCATGTTGTGGCGGCCCGAGCCTTTACGCCCCGAGCAACCGCTACCGCCCCTTCTGCAGCGAACGGTGCAAACAGATCGACCTCGGGGCCTGGGCTGCAGAAGCGTTCCGCGTGCCCGCTTCACCCCCGCAGGATCCAGCCGACCCCGAGGACGGCTGGAAACACTGAAACCGCTCAGACACGGTCTTGTGTCTGTTCCTCGGCCAACCACTCCAGCACCGGCACGGTGCCAGGCAGGACCGGCTCCAGCTTCACCGGCAGGGTTTGCCAAGCGGCTTGCTGGCCTTCGTGCATGTGCAGCTCGCCCGTCCAGTCGAACACCTTGCAGAAGTGCAACCGCACCAGCGCATGAGGGTAATCGACCAGTTTTTCGCGCCACGGATGCACCGCACCCACGGTCACCCCGATTTCTTCCTGCAGCTCGCGGCGCAAGGCCTCGGCCACGGATTCCCCCGCCTCGACCTTGCCGCCGGGAAACTCCCAGTAACCGGCGTACACCTTGCCCGGCGGTCGGCTGGTGAGCAGAAAGCGACCCTGCGGGTCGATCAACACGCCCACGGCCACGTCGGTGATCGGGCGGTCTGGACCGCCTTCGCGCGGTCGCTCCCTGTCGGCCACCAGCACCTGGCTCATGGGTGGGATCATCGGTTGCCCACGTAGTCCCGGGCAAACTGGTAGGCCACCCGCCCGCTGCGCGAGCCGCGCTCCAGCGCCCACACCAGCGCCTGGGGCCGGGCTTGCTCGAACTCCGTCTCCGGCACGCCGTAATGCCCCAGCCACTGGTTCACCACGCTCAGGTATTCGTCCTGGCTGAAAGGGTAGAAGCTCACCCACAGGCCAAAGCGCTCTGACAGGGAAATCTTCTCCTCCACCGCCTCGCCGGGGTGGACCTCGCCGTCCTCGGTGTGGGTGTAGGAGAGGTTTTCCTTCATGTATTCGGGCAACAGATGGCGCCGGTTGCTCGTCGCGTAGATCAGCACATTGGGCGTGGCCGCTGCCACCGAACCGTCCAGGATGGACTTGAGCGCCTTGTAGCCGGGTTCGCCGTCCTCGAAGCTCAGATCGTCGCAGAACACGATGAACTTCTCGGGCCGGTCCGCCACCACGTCCACGATGTCGGGCAGGTCCACCAGATCGGCCTTGTCCACCTCGATCAGGCGCAAACCCTGCGGCGCATAAGCGTTGAGACAGGCCTTGATGAGCGAACTCTTGCCGGTGCCTCGTGCACCGGTCAACAACACGTTGTTGGCCGGCAGGCCCTGCACGAAGTGCGCCGTGTTGCGTTGGATCTTCTCTTTCTGGTCGTCGATTTCGCGCAGGTCGTCCAGCGCGATCGAAGCCACATGCCGCACCGGTTCCAGCACACCGTGACTGCCGCGCTTGCGGTAACGAAAGGCCACCGAAGCCTTCCAATCGGGGGCGCCCAGGGGCTGTGGCAGCACCGCCTCGATGCGCGCGATCAGCGACTCGGCCCGCTGCAGCAGCCGTTCAAAAGCCTCGTTCATGAGCGGTAATCGGCATTGATGGTCACGTAGTCGTGGCTGAAGTCACAGGTCCACACGGTGTCGGCCACCGTTCCGCGGTTCAGCCCCACGCGGATGGTGATCTCGCTCTGCTTCATCACGCGCGCGCCGTCCTCCTCGCGGTAGGCGGGGTGTCGGCCGCCTTGGGTGACCACATGCACGTCGTCCAGGTGCAATTCGATCTTCGTCTGGTCCAGATCGGCGATGCCGGCATAGCCCACCGCGGCCAGAATCCGGCCCAGGTTCGGATCGCTGGCGAAGAAGGCGGTTTTCACCAGCGGGGAATGCGCAATCGCATAGGCCACTTTCAGGCATTCTTCCGTGGTCTGGCCACCTTCTACGCGCACCGTGATGAATTTGGTCGCCCCCTCACCGTCGCGCACGATGGCGTGGGCCAGCGTCTGCGCCACCTCGGCCATCGCGGACTGCAGGGCCTGGCCCTCGGGGCTGGAGAGGTCGGTGATCTCGGCATGGGCCGCGCGGCGGGTGGCCACCACCACGAAGGAGTCGTTGGTCGATGTATCTCCATCGACCGTCACGCGGTTGAACGAGACATCGGCCAGCGCCTTGGCCAGCGCCGGCATCAGTCCCGGCACCACGTTGGCATCGGTGGCCAGAAAACCCAGCATCGTGGCCATGTTGGGGCGGATCATGCCCGCGCCTTTGGCAATGCCGGTGATGGTCACCGTCTGCCCGCCGATGGTCACCTGACGGCTCGCCGCCTTGGCCACCGTGTCCGTCGTCATGATGCCTTCGGCCGCCTTGAGCCAGTTCTCGGCACAGGCATCGGCCAGCGCCGCAGGCAGCCCGGCCACCACCCGGTCCACCGGCAGCGGCTCCATGATCACCCCGGTGGAAAACGGCAGGATCTGTGTGGGGGCCACATTCAGGTACCGGGCCAGGGCCTCGCAAGTGGCGCGAGCAGCCGCCAGCCCTGGCTGGCCGGTGCCAGCGTTGGCGTTGCCGGTGTTGACGACCATCGCACGAATGGGCTGGCCACCGGCCAGGTGCTCACGACACACTTGCACCGGCGCCGCGCAATAGCGGTTCTGGGTGAACACGCCCCCCACCGCAGCGCCCTCGTCCAGCAGAAACACCGTCAAATCCTTGCGATTGGCCTTGCGCACCCCCGCTTCGGTCACACCGATCGAAACGCCCGGCACGGGCCACAGAGCGTCGGCCGACGGGGCCGTCCAGTTCACCGCCATATCAATGCTCCTCAGACCAGTTTGCCGTGGCAATGCTTGTACTTCTTGCCACTGCCGCAAGGGCAGGGATCGTTGCGACCGACGCGCGGCACCTGCGCCGCGGCCGGACCGCCCAGCAGTCCGCGGTCGGCGGTGGTCTCGGCCTCGCCGGTCTCGGTGGGCGCGGTGTAGGTCACGTTGCTGAATTGTTCAGCCTGAGCTTCGAGTCGTTGGGCGGCCGTGCTCACCTGCTCCGGCGACTGCACCTTCACGTTCATCAGCACCCGCGTCACCTCGTTGCGCACCTGGTCGAGCAACATGCCGAACAACAGGAACGCCTCACGTTTGTATTCCTGCTTGGGCTGCTTCTGGGCGTAGCCACGCAGGTGGATGCCCTGGCGCAGATAGTCCAGTGCGCTCAGATGGTCGCGCCAGTGGCTGTCCAGCGTCTGCAGCAACACCACGCGCTCGAAGCTATTGAAGTTTTCTCGGCCCACCTGCTGCACCTTGGCCTCGTAGGCGGCATGGGCGGCGGCGACCACTTTGTCCACGATGTCCTGATCCGACATCTCGCTGGCGCCTTCCACGTCCTTGACCAACGTCATCGGCAGGCTCCACTCTTCGGCCAGCACCTTCTCCAACCCGGGCAGATCCCACTGTTCCTCCACACTGTCCGCCGGCACGAACTGGCGCACCACCTCGGTCATGCAGCCCTCACGCAAGGCGGCAATCTGGGCCGACAAGTCGGTGGCATCGATGATGTCGTTGCGCTGCTGGTAGATCACCTTACGCTGGTCGTTCGACACGTCGTCGTATTCGAGCAACTGCTTGCGAATATCGAAGTTGCGCGCCTCCACCTTGCGCTGCGCGCTCTCGATGCTGCGGGTCACGATCCCAGCCTCGATCGCCTCTCCTTCAGGCATATTGAGGCGGTCCATGATCGCGCGCACGCGGTCTCCCGCGAAGATGCGCATCAGGGAATCATCCAGGCTCAGGTAGAAACGGCTGGAACCCGGGTCGCCTTGGCGACCGGCACGGCCCCGGAGCTGGTTGTCGATGCGGCGGCTTTCGTGCCGTTCGGTGGCGATGATGCGCAAGCCCCCCAACGCCTTGACCTTCTCGTGGTCAGCCTGCCACTGGGCCCGTGCCGCCTCGATCTGCTTCGCTTTGGCTGCCTCGTCCAGCGCCGGGTCAGCCTCGATGGCGGCGATCATCTTCTCCAGGTTGCCGCCCAGCACGATGTCGGTCCCGCGACCGGCCATGTTGGTGGCGATGGTGATGGCCCCTGGCCGCCCAGCCTGCACGATGATGTCCGCTTCGCGAGCGTGCTGTTTGGCGTTCAGCACCTCGTGAGGCAGCCCTTCCTTCTTGAGCAGCTCGGAAATGATTTCCGAGTTTTCGATCGACGAGGTGCCCACCAGAACCGGCTGACCACGCTCGTGGCATTCGCGGATGTCCTGGATCGCGGCCTTGTACTTCTCGGACGTGGTCTTGTACACCCGGTCTAGCTCGTCTTTGCGCTGACTCGGGCGGTTCGGCGGAATCACCACGGTCTCCAAGCCGTAGATCTCCTGGAACTCGTAGGCCTCGGTGTCGGCGGTGCCGGTCATGCCGGCCAGCTTGCTGTAGAGACGGAAATAATTCTGGAAGGTGATGGAGGCCAGCGTCTGGTTCTCCGGCTGGATGCGCACGCCCTCTTTCGCCTCCACCGCCTGGTGCAGACCATCGCTCCAGCGTCGGCCTTGCATCAGGCGGCCGGTGAACTCATCCACGATCACGATTTCACCGTTCTGCACCACGTAATGTTGGTCTCGGTGGAACAAATGGTGGGCCTTCAGTGCCGTGACCAGGTGATGCATCAGCGCGATGTTCGCAGGGTCGTACAGCGACGCCCCTTCGTCCAGCAGTCCGGCCTGGGTGAGCAAGGCCTCTGCCTTCTCATGGCCCCGCTCGGTCATGTGAATGGTGTGCGCCTTTTCGTCCACGGTGAAATCACCCGGCTTGATCACGCCCTCGCCGGTACGCGGATCTTCCTCGCCTTCTTGGCGCTCGAGCTGGGGCACCAGCTTGTTCACCGCCACATACACCGCGGTGTGGTCCTCGGCCTGACCGCTGATGATCAGCGGCGTGCGTGCCTCATCGATCAGGATCGAATCCACCTCGTCCACGATGGCGTAGTTCAGACCCCGCTGCACCCGGTCGCGCGCCTCGTACACCATGTTGTCGCGCAGGTAGTCGAAGCCGAATTCGTTGTTGGTGCCGTAGGTGATATCGGCCGCATAGGCCGACTGCTTTTCTTCCCGCCCCATCTGCGGCAGGTTGATGCCGACCGTCAGGCCCAGCCAGTTGTAGAGCTTGCCCATCCATTGGGCGTCACGCGAGGCCAGGTAGTCGTTCACCGTCACCACATGCACGCCTTTGCCGGTGAGGGCATTGAGGTACACCGGCAGCGTGGCGGTCAGGGTCTTGCCCTCGCCGGTACGCATCTCGGCGATCTTGCCGCTGTGCAGGGCGATGCCGCCCATCAGTTGGACGTCAAAGTGACGCATCTTCATCACGCGCTTGCTCGCCTCGCGCACGGTGGCAAACGCCTCGGGCAGCAAGGCATCGAGCGTCTCGCCATGGGCCAGGCGCTGCTTGAATTCCGCGGTCTTGGCCTGAAGTTGCTCGTCGCTGAGTTTCTCGAACTGAGATTCGAGCGCATTGATGCGCGTGACGGTTTTGCGGTAGGTCTTGAGCAGGCGGTCGTTGCGGCTGCCGAAGAGCTTGGTCAGGAACTGGATGGGCATAAAAAGATTCAACCCGCGCGTTCACCGCAGGGGGAGTGGGTATTCGGGGCCTGCCTGGAGACACGCCAGGCCGTTGTGGGCGCTCGTCGCCATGACCAAGCATTTTAGCCGCCTGCTGCCAGCAGGACCGCACGCTGCTTCACACCCGATAATCCCGACATGATCCCTCTGAACCAGGCCGTCCAGGCGAATCCGGTATTGGCTGCCGTGGCACAACGCGTCGAGCGGTCCCAGCAAATGCTGGCGACCATCCTCCCGTTGCTGCCAGCCCACCTGCGCAGCCAGGTCAGCGCCGGCCCGGTCGACGAGACCTCCTGGTGCCTGCTCGTCCGCAATCCAGCCGTAGGCAGCAAGCTGCGGCAACTCACCCCCACGTTGCTTCAGACCCTGCAACAAGCCGGCCTCGGGGTCGAACAGATCCGACTCAAGGTGCGCAGCTGAGCACGGGTGTGCCGTCCCGGAAATGGCTGCGTGACATCGAACATCGCAGGCAAGCCGATGCTACGCACCGGCCACTTCGCTGAAGCGCCAGCGCCTGGGCACACACGCCTCGGCCTCCCACCAGCCGCTTCGAACCAGGGAACCCCAAGAAAATAGCCGCCGGATGCAAATCCAGGCGGCCATCGCAAGGTGTGTGGTGCCGGTTGTCGGATTCGAACTGACGACCTACCGCTTACAAGGCGGTTGCTCTACCAACTGAGCTAAACCGGCGCATCGTGGAATTCTACTTCACCCGCTTGAGTGCTGGCCGGCCACCTCCCGGGCTCGCGGGAGGCGGGGCGTCCGGAGCGTCGGGCTCTGCCCCCGGATCGGATGACACCACCTGCAGGCCCGGCCCGGACGCAGGCGATGCGGGGACGTCGCTTTGCAGCACCGGTGCAGGAAAGGCCATGCCCTGCCCGTTCTCCCGGGCGTAGATGGCCACCACATGATCGATGGGCACGATGACTTCGCGCGCGACACCTCCGAACCGGGCTTTGAACTCGATGTATTCGTTGCCCAGTTGCAGGTTGCTGGTGGCGTCGTAGCTGATGTTGAGGACGATCTCGTTGTCCTTCACGAACTCGCGCGGGACCTGCACCGTGGCGTCCACGGCCACGGCCACATACGGCGTAAAGCCGTGATCGGTACACCATTCGTGCAGCGCACGAATCAGGTACGGGCGCGTGGATGGGGTGTCGTCGCGGGCCATGGGTCGGTCAACTCACTTGCGCATCACCTTCTCGGACGGCGTCAACGCCTCGATGTAGGCCGGACGCGAGAAGATACGCTCCGCATATTTCAACAGAGGCGCGGCATTCTTGCTCAGCTCGATGCCATAGTGGTCCAGGCGCCACAGCAACGGGGCGATGGCCACGTCCAGCATCGAGAAATTCTCCCCCAGCATGTACTTGTTCTTCAGAAACACGGGGGCCAACTGCGTGAGCCGGTCGCGGATGTGGCTCTTGGCCTTCTCGATCGACTTGTCGTTGCTCTTGAGGGTTCGGGATTCCAGCACCGACACGTGGGTGAAGAGTTCCTTCTCGAAGTTGAGCAGGAACAGCCGCACGCGGGCACGGTCCACCGGGTCGCCCGGCATCAGCTGCGGGTGCGGAAAGCGCTCGTCGATGTACTCGTTGATGATGTTCGACTCGTACAAGATCAGGTCGCGCTCCACCAGAATGGGTACCTGACCGTAAGGGTTCATCACCGCGATATCTTCTGGCTTGTTGTAGAGATCGACATCGCGGATCTCGAAATCCATGCCCTTCTCGAACAGCACGAAACGGCAGCGGTGGGAATAGGGGCAGGTGGTGCCCGAGTACAAGACCATCATGGGGATGACTCCTCAACCAAAACAAAAACAGTGGTTTGCCATGGCAGCCCTGAAGGCTTGGCACACCACTGTGTCGGACCGCCCGCCGTGGCGGGCGGACGATGACTTACTTGACGTCTTTCCAGTAGGCCGCGTTCAATCGCCAAGCCACGACGGTGAATACGCCCAGGAAAATCAGCACCCACACGCCCAAGCGCACGCGCTGGTTCTGGTTGGGCTCGCTCATCCAGTCCAGGAACGCCACCAGCTCCGCCACGGCGCGGTCATATTCGGCGGGCGACATCGTGCCGGGCTTGACCTGCTCCCAGCCGCGCAGCACACGAGCCTCTCCCCCTCCGTGAGCAACGGTCTCGATGATCGGGCGGCGCTCGCCCTGCAACTCCCATAGCGGATTGGGCATGCCGATGGAGTCGAACGTCAGGTTGTTCCAGCCGGTGATCTTGGTGTCGTCCCGGTAGTAGGAACGCAGCAGGGTGTAGAGGTAGTCACGGCCGGGGTAGGTGTGACCAGAACGCGAACGCGCCACCAAGGTCAGATCGGGCGGCTGGGCACCAAACCATGCCTTGGCCTGATGGGGATCGATGTTGGCGCGCATCTGGTCGCCCACGCGGTCCGAGAAAAACATCAGGTTGTCGCGGATCTGACGCTCGGTCAACCCAAGCTCGGTCAGCCGGTTGAAACGGAAGAACGAGGCCGAGTGACAGTTCAGACAATAGTTCACGAACAGTTTGGCACCGCTCTGCAACGCGGCCAGGTCATTGGTCAAGTTGGGCGCCTTGTCCAGCGGGAATTCGCTTTTGGCCGCCATGGCCCCGGAAGCCATCCCGAATGCAATCAGACAACCCACGATCCATTTTTTCATTTGTATCGACTCCTGCAAAGGGTGGTGTTCAGTGGGGGGTGAAGGTCACGCGGGAAGGCACGGGCTTGAACTCCCCCAGACGGCTCCACCAAGGCATCAGCAGGAAGAAACCGAAATAGAACAGCGTACCGATCTGGGACACCCGCTCACCCAACGGGAACGGCGGCAGCACGCCCAGGTAACCCAACACCAGGAAGTTCACCACGAACGCCGCATAGAGGTACTTGTTCCAAGTGGGGCGATAGCGGATGGACTTCACCGGCGAATGATCCAGCCAGGGCAGGAAGAACAGGATGATGACGGCACCGCCCATCACCACCACACCCCAGAACTTGGCGTCAATGGACAGCATGAGCACAGAGGCGACGACGGCGGCACCGACGATGACCCCCTTGCCGATCGTGCCGAAGGAGGACTTGAGCACGCCCAGCACGGCCCCGAGCACCACGCAGGCCACGAGCACATACATCATCTCGGTCGTCACGGCGCGCAGCATGGAGTAGAACGGCGTGAAATACCAGACCGGCGCGATGTGCGGCGGGGTCTTCAGCGGATCGGCCGGGATGAAGTTGTTGTACTCCAGGAAGAAACCCCCGAACTCCGGCGCGAAAAACACGATGGCCGAGAACACCATGAGAAACACCGCCACGCCCAGGATGTCGTGCACCGTGTAGTAAGGATGGAAGGGGATGCCGTCCACCGGCTTGCCGTTCTCGTCCTTGTTGGCCTTGATCTCGATGCCATCGGGGTTGTTGGAACCCACTTCGTGCAGCGCAATGATGTGCGCCACCACGAGGCCCAGCAGCACCAGCGGCACGGCGATCACGTGGAAGCTGAAGAAGCGGTTCAGGGTGGCATCACCGACCACGAAGTCGCCACGGATCAACAAGGCCAGATCGGGGCCGATGACAGGCACGGCCGAGAACAGGTTCACGATCACCTGAGCGCCCCAGTAGGACATCTGGCCCCAGGGCAGCAGGTAGCCCATGAAAGCCTCGGCCATGAGCACCAGGAAGATGGCGCAGCCGAAGATCCACACCAGTTCACGCGGCTTGCGGTAGGAGCCGTAGATCAGACCCCGGTACATGTGCAGGTACACCACCACGAAGAACATGGAAGCGCCGGTGGAATGCATGTAGCGGATCAGCCAGCCCCAGGGCACATCGCGCATGATGTATTCGATCGAGGCGAAGGCCACGGGCACGCCGGCCTCGTTGAGCGAGGCATCGGGCTTGTAGTGCATGACCAGGAAAATGCCGGTCACGATCTGGATGACCAGCACCAGCAGCGCCAGCGAGCCGAAGAAATACCAGAAGTTGAAGTTCTTGGGAGCGTAATACTCGGAGAGATGCTCCTTGTACATCTTGGAGAGCGGGAACCGGTTGTCGATCCAGTTCAACAGCTTTTCGCCCGCCGGGGCGTTGGGAGAGACTTCCTTGAATTCAGCCATGATGGTCCTCTAAACGCTGGTCAGGCCTGCTTTTCTTCGCCGATGAGCACCACCGTATCAGAGATGTAGTGGTGCGGCGGGACTTCCAGGTTGTCAGGGGCAGGCTTGTTGCGGAACACGCGGCCGGCCATGTCGAAGGTGGAGCCGTGGCAAGGGCAGAGGAAGCCACCGAGCCAGTCGCTGGGCAGCGAGGGCTGAGGGCCAGGCTGAAGTTTGTCGACCGGGGAGCAGCCCAGGTGTGAGCAGATACCCACGACGATCAAAAACTCGGGCTTGATCGACCGATGACGGTTCCGCGCATAAGGCGGGGTGGGATAGGCGGTACGCAGCGAATTCGGGTCGGCCAGCTGATCTTCCACTTTTTCCAGGGTGGCGAGCTGCTCTTCGGTACGCCGCATGATCCAGACCGGCTTGCCGCGCCATTCCACGACGATTTTTTCGCCAGGCTGCAACCCCGACACATCGACTTCGACGGAGGCGCCTGCGGCACGGGCCCGCTCGGAAGGCTGGAACGAACTGACGAATGGTACGGCGACGGCGGCTGCCCCCACGCCACCCATGGCGCATGAGGTGATCAGCCAGATTCGGCGGCCGTTGTCTACGGTTGCTTCGCTCATGGGGATCTTTCTGTGACTTGGCTACTCAGATGCGGGACCTGGCGAGTACAGACGGACGGACCGCTACTCGGGTCAACCCGCATTGTAAAGGATCGCCAACAGCTGTTTCAGAATGTTGACGGATGCACCGTGTCTTGAGCCACTCCGACGTCTCCGTACACCATCGCGGCCTGGATCGCTGCTTGCAGACTCGACGGATCCGCTCGCCCCGTGCCCGCAAGGTCAAATGCCGTGCCATGGTCGGGGCTGGTGCGCAAGAACGGCAGGCCCAGCGTGGTATTGACCCCATGCTCCAGTCCCAGATACTTCACGGGGATCAGTCCTTGATCGTGATACTGGGCCACCACCACGTCGAACGCGCCTTGCCGCGCGCGCATGAACACCGTGTCCGGCGCCAAAGGCCCTTGCGCATCGATGCCCTCAGCCCGGGCCGCCGCCACGGCAGGGGCGATCACGTCGATCTCCTCACGGCCAAAGAGCCCATTTTCCCCCGCATGCGGATTGAGCCCCGCCACCGCGATGCGCGGCGCGTCCATCCCCAGCACCCGGCGAAAATGCCGATCGGTGATGCGCACCGTCTGCAAGACCCGCTCAAAGGTGACCGATTCGATGGCTTCGCGCAACGACACGTGGATACTCACCAACACGGTGCGCAGCACGTCGTTCGACAGCATCATCCGCACCGGCACCTGCTCCACCGCCACCCCGAGGTGACGGGCGGTGAGCACCTGCAAGAACTCGGTGTGCCCCGGATGGGGCAGACCGGCGAGCTGCAGCGCCTCCTTGTGCACCGGCGCCGTGACCAGCGCTGCCACGTCGCCTCGCAGCGCCGCAGCGGTGGCCGACTCGATGGCCGCCACCGCTGCGCGCCCGGCCGCTGCGCTCACCTGACCCCAGGTCGGCAGCGCCTTCAAGGCAACGGCAGGCAACACCGGCAGGGTCTGCGCAGGCACGGCAGCCACGTCGTCCCAGCTCTCGAGCACGGCCACGGGCAGGGCGCCGCCGGTGACTGCCACCGCGCGGCGCAGCACACCCACATCGCCCACCACCACGCAGCGCGACGACCACGCCGGCTGACGGCGAAACACCTGCGCAATGATCTCTGGGCCCACCCCGGCAGGATCGCCCATGGTGATGGCCACAGGCCGCATGGCACTCATGCCGGGTTGTCCACGTCGATGAAGCGGTGCTCGATGCCGAATTGCTGTGCCAGCCAATGCCCCACCGCCGACGCGCCATAGCGCTCGGTGGCATGGTGCCCGCAAGCCAGGAAAGCGACGCCGCACTCGCGGGCGTAGTGGGTCTGCGGCTCCGAAAGCTCTCCGGTGATGAAGGCATCCACCCCGGCATCGATGGCCGCTTCGAAATAGCCCTGTGCTGCGCCGCTGCACCAGCCGACGCGCCGTATCGGCCGCCTCGGCGCATCGATCAGCGTCACGCGGCGGCCCAGCACCGCCTGAACCCGGTCGGCCAATGCCTGGGCACTGGGGAGTTCGGTCTGCCCGATGAACCCCAGCCCCTGCTCGCCAAAAGACGACCAGCCCTGCGGCCCAGGAATGAACCCCAGGCGCTCCCCGAGCTGGGCGTTGTTGCCGAGCGTGGGGTGTGCATCCAGCGGCAGGTGGTAGGCAAACAGATTGATGTCGTGCCGCAGCAGCAAGGCGAGCCGTTGCTTCATCCAGCCGACCACGCAACCACTCTGCCCACGCCAGAACAGGCCATGGTGGACCAGCAGGGCATCGGCACCGGTCTCGATGGCCTGCTCGATCAGCGACCGGCTGGCCGTGACACCGGAGACCAGACGCCGAATCTGCGCACGCCCCTCGACCTGCAGCCCGTTCGGTCCATAGTCACGAAAACGCTCGGGCTGCAACAGCTCGTCCAATCGGGACCGCAACGTCTCGCGGTCCACCACCTGCACAGGCTGGTCTGACGACATCGGGGCTCCACAAGTCAAGAAAGAGTAACTCCCGATTGTCGCATCGCCGGGCAGCCCCTGCCGCAGGCAGGGCTCAGCGCTCGATACGCTTGGCCTCCCGTTCGGACTCCTCGATCTTCTTTGCAAAGAAACGGTAGAACCAAATCCCCATGACGATCACGCACGTGATCACCGTGATGCTGAACAGCCCGTAATCGGTCGAAAAAAGATCGACAATCGCTTTCATGGCTTCTCCGTTTGATTTTTTTCAAGCGAACGCCATTTTGAAACGAGCAGACCGGCACATGTATTGATACAGGTCAAGCCGGCGCGCATGAGGGCTTTGATCAAGATGAAACGCTACTGGCTGTTGTTTTCCCAGGCCGTCACGGTTTTGCTGGCGGTTTGGTTCGTTGTTGCCACCCTCAAACCCCAGTGGCTGCACCGCCGCCCCACGCTGGCGAGCATCGTGCCGGTCTTCGAGGTCAGCGGCATCGGCCGCACCGAAGCGGTCCAGACCACCAGTTTCAGTCATGCCGCCAAGGTGGCATCCCCGGCGGTGGTCAGCATCAGCACCAGCAAAGCGCCGCGGCGCCCCCCGCATGCCGACGACCCCTGGTTCCGCTTTTTCTTCGGCGACTCCTTCGACCGCCAGCCCCAGACTGGCCTGGGTTCGGGCGTGATCGTCAGCCCTATGGGTTACATCCTCACCAACAACCACGTCGTGGAAGAAGCGGACGAGATCGAGGTCCAGCTCAGCGACGGCCGCCAGGCTCTGGCCCGGATCATTGGCACCGACCCGGAAACCGATCTGGCGGTGCTCAAGATCGAGCTGACCGACCTTCCCGTGATTCTGCTCGGCGATTCGGACAGCCTGGAAGTTGGCGATGTGGTGCTCGCCATCGGCAACCCCTTCGGGGTTGGGCAAACCGTCACCAGCGGCATCGTGAGCGCGCTGGGTCGCACGCAGCTGGGCATCAACACCTTCGAAAACTTCATCCAGACCGACGCCGCGATCAACCCCGGCAACTCGGGCGGCGCACTCGTGGACGTCAACGGCCACCTCATGGGCATCAACACCGCGATCTATTCACGCTCCGGTGGATCGATGGGCATCGGCTTTGCGATTCCCACCTCCACCGCCCGCTACGTGCTGGAGGCGATCGTGCGTGACGGCTCCGTGACCCGCGGCTGGCTGGGCGTGGAACCCCGACAACTCAATCCGGAACTGGCCCAGCACTTCGGCAGCCGACGCACCTCAGGCGTGATCATCACCGGGGTGCTGCAAAACGGCCCTGCAGCGGCAGCGGGCATGCGGCCCGGCGACGTGATCACCCACGTCAACGGTCAAGCCGTCCGCGACGTCGCCGGCCTGCTGGCCGCCGTGGCGGCGCTCAAGCCCGGCGAACCGGCAGAAGTGACGGTGGAGCGCCGTGATGGGAGCCAGACGCTGCGCGTGATCCCGGGCCGGCGCAACCCCAATGGCCGCTCGCGTTGATCAGCCCTTGTCTGCCGCCTCTTCCGGGGCCCGGGTGGCCTTGGCAAACCATTTGGAACCGATGATGCCGAGCTCATAGAGCAGGCACATCGGCACGGCCAGGGCGATTTGAGAGATGACATCGGGCGGCGTCACGATGGCCGCGATCACGAAAGCCACGACGATGAAGTAACCACGGAAACCCTTGAGCTTCTCGACGGTGACCATCTCGAAGCGCACCAACAGCATCACCACGATGGGCACCTGGAAAGCGAGCCCGAAGGCCAGATACAGCGACAGGATGGCTTCGACATAAGAAGCGATGTCCGGCGTGGCATTCACGCTCTCCGGCGTGAAGCTCTGGATGAAGCCGAACATCTTGTCCAACACGAAAAACTGCACGAACGCAATCCCCAGGTAGGCCAGGATGCTGCCGATGACGATCAGCGGAATCGCAAAACGCTTCTCATGGCTGTACAGACCCGGCGCCACAAAAGCCCAGAGCTGGTACATGACCCAGGGCAATGCCATGAGCAAGCCGGCCATCATGAGCACCTTCAGGGGCACGAAAAACGGCGTGAACACGCCCACCGCGATCAGTTTCATGTCCGGGGGCATGTGGTTGCGGATCGGCACCGCAATGAAGTCGATCAGGCCGCTGGGGCCTGGCCAGATCGCGAGCAGGACCATGCAGACGACGACTCCCGCCATCGCGTAGAGGATGCGGTCACGCAGCTCGATCAGATGCTGCACAAAGGGTTGCTCGGTGCCAGCGAGTTCGTCAGCCTTGTCGTTGGGGTCGGCCATGAGGGAAGGAGTGAGTATCGGTCAGAGCGATCGGGACTTGGGCCGGAAACGCGCCACGCGGGCGGCTCCGGAAAGGGCGCGGGTCCGGATGCCATTGCGGGCCTTGAACCACTGGGGAACCGCCTTCTGTTTGAGCCGGAAGTTCTTTTTCGGATGCCGGTATTCGGGATACACCGGAGAGCCGATGGCGTAAGCGTCGGCGGGATTGAAGGTGCTGGAGGCGGCGTTCTCCAGCCCGGCGGTCACTTCCGACCACTCTTTCTCGAAATCACTGGTGGTCTGGTGGATCGAGGTTTCGACGTCGCGGGCTGCGCTCTCCACCGACTCTTTCATCTTCTTGAGCTCTTCGAGCTCCATCGTGCGGTTGACTTCGGCTTTCACCTCGGCCACGTACCGCTGTGCCTTGCCCAACAGGGTGCCGACCGTACGGGCCACCTTCGGCAGCTTCTCCGGTCCGATCACCACCAGTGCAACGACCCCGATCAGGGCCAGCTTGGAAATACCCAAGTCAATCATGCCACGCCTTCAGATCAAGCGGTTCGCGCCACCGCCTCCGGTGACGGTCGAGCAAGGCAAGGGCCTCAGCTCTTGGTCTTGGCCTCGACGTCGATGGTGGTCTTGTCGACCGCCGGCTTGTCCTGCCCCACCTGAGCGGTGGTCGTGGTCTGCTCGGCCTCGGCCGAGCCACCATC
Organism: Tepidicella baoligensis; assembly: GCF_013432195.1. Taxonomy (GTDB): domain Bacteria; phylum Pseudomonadota; class Gammaproteobacteria; order Burkholderiales; family Burkholderiaceae_C; genus Tepidicella; species Tepidicella baoligensis. The sequence goes on from NZ_JACCDB010000001.1 coordinate 161,994, forward strand.
TTTCATGCCGTCCTTGAAGCCCTTGACGGCACTGCCCAGGTCGGAGCCGATGTTCTTCAGCTTCTTGGTGCCGAACACCAACACCACGATCAGCAAAACGACCAGCCAATGCCAAATGGAAAACGTACCCATGTCTAACTCCAGAGTCGGGGTGCAAACCCCATGATTGAAGGGATTCTATGTCGGGCGCAGGGTTCAACCCGATCGCATCCGACTATTGTCCCAGATATGCGTGACGGCTGATGGAAATTCAAACCCGGGCAGACCCTGAACCGCGGCTTCAGCCCTTGAACCAGGGCCGCGGCCCGCCCATGACATGCACATGCAGGTGATGCACTTCCTGCCCTCCCTCGGCCCCGGTGTTGCAGACGATGCGGAACCCGCCCTCCGGATAGGGGTTGCAGCCCTGTTCCAAGGCCAGTTTCGGCGCCAGCACCATGATCCTGCCCATGAGCCGTTCGTGCTCCGGCGTCAACTGCGCCATGGAGGGCAGGTGCAGCTTGGGCACCATGAGGAAATGAACCGGCGCCCAGGGGTGAATGTCGTGGAAGGCAAAGATGTCGTCGTCCTCATAGACCTTGCGGCTCGGGATCTGACCGGCAATGATCTTGCAAAAAATGCAGTTCGGATCGTGGTTCATGGCGAAAGCTGTCAAAACTGTCCAAAAACAGGGGGTTAGACGGGCATGGGCTTGCGGTCGCTCCAATAGAGCCAGCCCTTGACGATGCGGTAGATCGACCAGACGGCGGTGGCAAACAGGATCACGAAACCGATCAGAATGACCATGGACAACACCCCGATGACGCTCCAGAGCAATGCCCACCAGAAGGTGCGTATCTGCCAGGTGAAATGGCTTTCGTAGAGGGTGCCAGCGGCGTCCTCGCGCTTGACGTAGTTGATGACGATGGCCACGATGGCGCTGATCCCGATCAACCACGACAGCGCATAGAGGATGTAGATCACCAGCGTGATCTGGCGCAGGCTGGCCAGTTGCTCCGGGGTCTTGGCGATCACGTCGAAGGTACGGTCATCGGTCATGCGTTGCCTTTCCGATCAAAAAGGATGGGCCAGACTCCTGGCTTTCGCGCGCTTTGGCCTTGCGCAAGGCCTTTTCCTCCAGGCCGCTTAGACCCTCCCGACGAGCCAGCTCGGCCACCACGTCGGCAGGGCTCAGGCCGAAATGGGCCAGCGCGATCATGCTGTGGAACCACAGGTCGGCCACTTCACCCACCAGCGCCTGAGGCGTGCCCTGCCCATGCTGCAGATCCTTGGCAGCCATCATGGCTTCGCCCGCTTCCTCGCCGATTTTCTTCAGAAAAGCGTCTGGCCCCTTGTGCAGCAGACGGGCCACATAGCTGGTCTCGGGGTCGCCGCCGTTGGCAGGCTTGCGGCTGTCGATAACGGCAGCGAGGCGCTGCAGCGTATCGGTGGCGGTGAGCGATTCACTGGAGGCACTCATGACGGTCATTTGTAAATGGATTCGGGGTCTTTGAGCACGGGTTCGACCGCCTGCCAGTGGCCGCCCTGTGCATCGGCTTCGTAGCGCTGGAAGAAGCAGCTATGGCGGCCGGTGTGGCAGGCGATGCCAGGCTCATGGCCCAACTGGGTCACCTTGAGCAGGACCACGTCGTTGTCGCAATCCAGGCGAATCTCGTGTACCGTCTGCACATGGCCGGACTCTTCACCCTTGAACCAGAGTTTGCCACGCGAGCGGCTGTAATACACCGCACGCCCCAGTTCGGCCGTTTTCTGTAACGCCTCGCGGTTCATCCAGGCGAACATCAGCACGTCACCCGTGGCCTGTTCCTGCGCGATCACGGGCACCAAGCCTTGCGCATCCCATTGGACTGCATCGAGCCAGTTCATGTGCTTGCCCTTCACAGGCGCACCGCAATGCCACGCTCGGCCATGCGCTGCTTGGCCTGGGCAATGGTGTATTCGCCGTAGTGGAAGATGCTGGCGGCCAGCACCGCATCGGCACCGCCTTGCTGCACGCCGTCGGCCAGATGGTCGAGGTTGCCCGCGCCGCCCGAGGCGATGACGGGGATGTCGATGGCATCGCTGACGGCACGGGTCAGCGCCAGGTCGAAGCCGGCCTTGGTGCCGTCGCGATCCATGCTGGTGAGCAGGATCTCGCCGGCGCCGTGATCGGCCATCTGCCGCGCCCAGGCCACGGCATCCAGCCCCACATTCTTGCGGCCCCCGTGGCTGTAGACGTCCCAGCCAGGTCCCACGGGCCGCCCGTGGGCGTCCAGCCGCTGTTCGTCGGCAGGGCTTCGGCGCTTGGCGTCGATGGCCACGACGATGCACTGCGAACCGTATTTGGCGGACGCCTCCCGAATCACCTGCGGATTGGCAATCGCCGCCGAGTTGAAGCTGGTTTTGTCGGCTCCCGCGTTGAGCAGGCGGCGCACGTCATCGACGGTGCGCACGCCACCGCCCACGGTGAGCGGAATGAACACCTGGGAAGCCACCGCCTCGATGATGGGCAGGATCAGGTCGCGGCCATCGCTGGTGGCGGTGATGTCGAGGAAGGTGAGTTCGTCGGCACCTTGTTCGTTGTAGCGCGCGGCGATTTCCACCGGGTCACCGGCGTCGCGCAGCTCCACGAAATTGACACCCTTGACCACGCGGCCGCCGGTCACGTCGAGGCAGGGGATGATGCGTTTGGCCAGCATCAGGCTTCAGCCGTTGAGTTCATCGGCCAGGCGCTGGGCGGCCTCGAAATCGAGGTCGCCGCTGTAGATGGAACGACCACAGATCACCCCTTCGACACCTTCGTCCTCCACCGCGCAGAGCTGGCGAATGTCTTCCAGGTTGGACAGGCCACCGGAGGCGATCACGGGAATGGTCAACGCCTGCGCCAGCTTGACGGTGGCCTCGATGTTGATGCCGCTGAGCATGCCATCGCGGCCGATGTCGGTGTAGATGATGGACTCGACACCGTAGTCCTCGAACTTCCTGCCCAGGTCCACCACCTCGTGGCCGGTGAGCTTGCTCCAACCGTCGGTGGCCACTTTGCCGTCCTTGGCGTCCAGGCCGACGATGATGTGACCGGGAAAGGCGGTGCAGGCGTCCTGCAGGAAGCCGGGGTTCTTCACCGCGGCGGTACCGATGATGACGTAGCGCAGCCCGGCGTCGAGGTAGCGCTCGATGGTGTCGAGATCGCGAATCCCCCCGCCGAGCTGTACGTCCACCTCGTCGCCCACCTCCTGGAGGACGCGGCGGATCGCGGCTTCGTTCTTGGGCTTGCCGGCAAAGGCGCCGTTGAGATCCACCAGATGCACCCGGCGCGCGCCCTTGCTGACCCAGTTGCGGGCCATGGCGGCGGGGTCGTCGCTGAACACAGTGGATTGGTCCATGTCGCCTTGTTTGAGGCGCACGCATTGGCCGTCTTTCAAGTCGATGGCAGGGATCAGCAGCATGGCGGTCAGGGGTTCCAGTGCAGGAAGTTGCGGTACAGCGCCAAGCCTTGGTCGGCGCTCTTTTCGGGGTGAAACTGGGTGGCGAACAGGTTGTCGCGCGCCACGGCGCTGGTGAAACGGATGCCGTAGTCGGTCTCGCCCACGCTGTGCATCGGGTTGGCCGGTCGGGCGTAGAAACTGTGCACGAAGTAGTAATAGCTGCCGTCCGGTATGCCCGCCCACATGGTGTGCGCCGGGCCGCGGCCCAAGTCGTGGAACACCTGGTTCCACCCCATCTGGGGCACTTTGTAGCGGCTGCCGTCGGGCTGGGTCTGGCCTTCGAGTCGAAAGCGCACCACCTCACCCGGAATCAGACCCAGACCGGCTGTATCCCCCTCCTCGCTGTGATCGAACAGCATCTGCATGCCCACGCACACGCCAAACAGCGGCTTGAGGGCGGCCGCTTCCAGCACGGCGTCGCGCAAGCCACTGCGAGCCAGCTCGGCCATGCAGTCGGGCATGGCCCCCTGGCCGGGCAAGACCACCCGATGCGCATCGCGCACCACTTTCGGGTCGGACGTGACCACCACGTCCACATGATCCACCGCGGTGGCGGCGTGCATGACGGCCTGTGCCACAGAGCGCAGGTTGCCCATGCCGTAATCGACCACGGCCACGATCTGTCGGTTCATCGTAGGAAACGGTTCAGGCGAGCGAACACGGTGTCAGGAATTACAGGGAGCCTTTGGTGGAAGGAATCACATCACCCAGTCGCGGGTCGTGCTCCAGGGCGGCACGAAGGGCGCGGGCGAAGGCCTTGAAAATCGTCTCGCACTGGTGGTGCGCGTTCACACCCTTGAGGTTGTCGATGTGCAGCGTGACACCGGCGTGGTTGACAAAGCCTTGAAAGAACTCGAAGACGAGCTGGGTGTCGAGCTGGCCGATCATGGCGGCGGTGAACCTCACGTCCATGTGCAGACCGGGACGACCCGAGAAATCCACCACCACGCGGCTCAGCGCCTCGTCCAGCGGCACGTAGGCATGGCCGTAACGGCGGATGCCTTTTTTGTCGCCCACGGCTTTCGCAAACGCCTGCCCCAGGGTGATGCCGATGTCTTCCACGGTATGGTGGCCGTCGATGTGCAAGTCGCCGTCGCACTGCACGTCCAGGTCGATCAGGCCGTGGCGGGCGATCTGGTCGAGCATGTGGTCCAGAAAGCCGATGCCGGTGTGCAGACGTGACTGTCCCGTGCCGTCGAGATTGATGGCGACACGAATCTGGGTTTCGGCAGTTCGGCGTTGCACGTCGGCACGGCGAGCGGCGACGGACGCAAGGGTGGCAGGCAGTTGTTGGGTCACGGTGTTACAGGGCTAGGCGCAGGGCTTGGAGCATCTGCGCGTTTTCGGCGGGTGTGCCCACGGTCAGGCGCAGGCAGCGCGCCACCAATGGATGCATTGTAGAAACATTCTTCACCAGGACGCCAGCGGCCTTCATGCCGGCAAAGACACGGTCGGCATCGGGCACCCGCACCAGCACCATGTTGGCCTCGCTCGGGAAGGGGTGCACACCCGGCAAGTCGGACAGAGCCACGAGGAGTTTCTCGCGTTCGGCCCGGATGGCGGCCGCCTGGGCTGCGAACACCTCGGCATGTTCGAGCGCGAACAGGGCGCACTCGGCATTGAGCACACTGACGTTGTAGGGCGGCCGAACCTTGTCGATCTCGCGTACCAGCGCCTCGGCACCGATCAGGTAGCCCAAGCGCACCCCAGCCAAACCGAATTTGGAGAGCGTGCGCATGAGCAGCACGTGGGCGTTGGCCGCAGGCTCGGCATGCATCTCATCCAGCCACGTGCGGCTGGCAAAGGGCTGGTAGGCCTCGTCGATGACCACCAGCCCGCTGAATTCGGCGGCGGCGGCAATGAGGCGGCGCATCACGGCGGCGTCCCACAGATTGGCAGTGGGGTTGTTTGGATAGGCGAGGTAGGTGATCGCGGGCCGATGCTGGCGCATGGCAGCCAGCATGGCTGCTTCGTCCAGCTCGAAATCGGTCGTGAGCGGCACACCGTGGAACCCCAACCCTTGCAACTGGGCACTCATCCCGTACATCACAAAACCGGGCACGGGCGCCAGGATCGAGGCGCCGGGCACATCACAGGCCATGGCCAGCAGCGAAATCAGCTCGTCGGAACCGTTGCCCAGCATCAGCGCGCACCCCGCTGGCACCCGCACATGACGGGCCAGGGCCTGACGCAGGTCATCGATACGGGCACCGGGGTAGCGGTTGATGGCCACCTGCCCCAGCCGTTCGCCCAGCGCCACCTGCAGCGCCGGCGGCAGACCATAGGGGTTTTCCATGGCGTCGAGCTTGACCATGCCGGTAGCGTCCTGTACCGCATAGGCGTGGATGCCCTGAATATCGCGGCGGATGCGGGCACTGAGCACGCTTTCTATGAGAGAGGAACGGCCGACGGTCGTCATGGCTTGAACCTCATCTCCGCTGCGCGGGCATGTGCCTGCAGGCCCTCGCCATGGGCCAGCACCGATGCGATCTGCCCCAGCTGGCGCGCGCCGGTCTCACTGACCTCGATCAGGCTGCTGCGTTTCTGGAAGTCGTAGACCCCCAGTGGGCTGGAAAAGCGCGCGGTGCCGCTGGTGGGCAGCACGTGGTTGGGGCCGGCGCAGTAGTCGCCCAGGCTTTCGCTGGTGTAAGCGCCCAGAAAAATGGCTCCGGCGTGCTTGAGCAGCGGCTCCCAGCGCTGCGGCTCGCGGCTCGACACTTCGAGGTGTTCGGGCGCGATGCGGTTGCTGATGGCACAAGCCTCGTCCATGCTGCGGGTGAGGATGAGCGCACCGCGGCCGTTGAGGCTTTTGGCGATGATGTCGGCACGCGGCATGGTGGGCAGCAGACGGTCGATGGCGGCCTGCACCGCGTCGAGGTAGGCCGCGTCCGGACACAGCAGGATGGACTGCGCGAGCTCGTCGTGTTCGGCCTGGGAGAACAGGTCCATCGCCACCCAGTCGGCGGGGGTGGTGCCGTCGGCCAGCACCAGGATTTCGCTCGGGCCGGCGATCATGTCGATGCCCACGGTGCCGAACACCCGCTTCTTGGCGCTGGCCACATAGGCATTGCCGGGGCCGGTGATCTTGTCCACCTTGGGTACCGTCTGGGTGCCGTAGGCCAGCGCGGCCACGGCCTGCGCCCCACCGATGGTGAAGGCGCGGCTCACGCCTGCCACATAGGCGGCGGCCAGCACCAGCGCGTTCTTTTCACCTCGCGGCGTGGGCACCACCATGACGATCTCGCCCACACCCGCCACATGCGCCGGGATGGCGTTCATCAGCACCGATGACGGGTAGGCCGCCTTGCCGCCGGGCACGTAGATGCCGACGCTGTCCAGCGGCGTGACCTTCTGGCCCAGCAGGGTGCCGTCCTCGTCGCGGTAGGCCCAGCTTTCGCCGCAGGCCTTCTTCTGCGCCTCGTGGTAGCGGCGCACCCGATCGGCGGCTTGTTGTAGCGCCTCGCGCTGGGTCGCTGGTAGGCTGTCGAACGCGGCTTTCAGTTCGGTCTGGGTCAGCTCCAGCTCGGTCAAGGCAGCGGCGCTCAGGCCATCGAAGCGTTGGGTGTAATCGAGCACGGCGGCGTCGCCACGGGCCTTCACGTCGGCCAGGATGTCGGCCACCCGCTGTTCGATGGCGGCGTCGGTCTCGGCCGACCAGTGCAGGCGTTGCTGGAAGCGGGCCTCGAAATCGGGGTCGGCGGTGTTGAGCCGCAGGGGAATGGCTTGCAGCATGGCATCGGTCATGGGGTCGTCCCTTGCGGTTGGCTGGCCCGGGCAAAGGCATCCAGGATGGGGCGCAGGGCTTCGCGCTTGACCTTGAGCGCTCCCTGGTTCACCACCAGGCGCGAGGAAATGTCCATGATGCGCTCCACCTCCACCAGTTGGTTGGCCTTGAGGGTGTTGCCGGTGGACACCAGATCGACGATGGCGTCGGCCAGGCCGGTCAGCGGCGCCAGCTCCATGCTGCCGTAGAGTTTGATCAAGTCCACATGCACGCCTTTGCTGGCAAAGAATTCGCGTGCGATGGCCACGTACTTGGTCGCCACCTTGAGACGCGCGCCCTGACGCACCGCGCGGGCATAGTCGAAGTCGGCGCGCACGGCCACGCTCATGCGGCACTTGGCAATGCCCAAATCGAGCGGCTGGTACAGCCCCACATTGCCGGCTCCACCCCACTCGGCTTCGTGTTCCAGCAGGGTGTCCTTGCCGCACACGCCCAGGTCGGCTCCGCCGTACTGTACGTAAGTGGGCACATCGGAGGCGCGCACCAGCACCACTTTCACGTCGGGACGGTTGGTGGGCAGAATCAGCTTGCGTGACTGCTCCGGATCTTCGAGCACCTGTATGCCGGCGGCCGCCAGCAGCGGCAAGGTTTCTTCAAAAATGCGGCCCTTGGACAGGGCCAGGGTCAAAGGGCTGGCGCTCATGAGAGCCTTTCGATGTCTGCGCCCAGGGCGCGCAGTTTCACTTCCATCTGGTCGTAGCCGCGGTCCAGGTGATAGATGCGGTCCACCACCGTTTCACCCTCGGCCACCAACCCGGCAATCACCAAACTGGCCGAAGCCCGCAGGTCGGTCGCCATGACGGTGGCCCCCGACAGGCGCTCGACACCTTCGACCAGGGCCACGCGCCCATCGATGTGGATCTTGGCGCCCAGGCGCTGCAACTCCTGCACGTGCATGAAGCGATTTTCGAAGATGGTCTCGGTCACGCTGCTGGCGCCCTGGGCCACGCAATTGAGCGCCATGAACTGGGCCTGCATATCGGTCGGAAAACCGGGGTATTCGGTGGTGCGAAAGGTCTGGGCCTTGAGCGATGCAGCACCAGGCGAGACCACCTCCAGACCATCGGGCATCTCTTGCACCTGCACCCCGGCATCGCGCAACTTGTCGATCACGGCATCCAGATGATCGCCACGCGCACGGCGCAGCTGGGCCTCGCCTCCCGTGGCCGCCACCGCACACAAGAAGGTGCCCGCCTCGATGCGGTCGGCCACCACCGTATGGTCGCAGCCGTCCAGGCGCTCCACCCCCTGGATGCGAATGCGGCTGGTGCCGTGGCCCTCGATCTTGGCCCCCATCTTGATGAGCATTTCGGCCAAATCCGTGACCTCGGGCTCCTGGGCGGCATTCTCGAGCACCGTTTCGCCTTCGGCCAACACGGCAGCCATCAGGAGGTTCTCGGTCCCGGTGACCGTGATCATGTCGGTGGTGATGCGCGCGCCCTTGAGCCGCGTCTGGCCAGCCGGCAACTGGGCCACCATGTAGCCGTGCTCCACCACGATTTCGGCCCCCATGGCCTGCAGGCCCTTGATGTGCTGGTCCACTGGGCGCGAGCCGATGGCACAGCCCCCGGGCAGCGAAACTTTGGCACGCCCCCAACGCGCCAGCAAGGGCCCCAATACCAGCACCGAGGCGCGCATGGTCTTGACCAGATCGTAGGGAGCCAGCGGGTCGATGGGGTCGGCCGCGTGCAGCGTCAAGCCGCCGCGCTCGCCATGCACCTGGGTCTGTACACCCATGTTTTCCAACAGCTTGCGCATGGTGGCCACGTCGCGCAGGCGCGGCACGTTGCGCAGCATCACCGGCTGGTCGGTCAGCAAGGCCGCACAGAGTTCGGGCAAGGCGGCGTTCTTGGCGCCCGAGATCGTGATGTCTCCATGGAGGCGGCGTCCGCCGCGAATGCGCAATTGGTCCATGGGTGAATCAGCGTTGGGCGGCCCATTCGGCCGGGGTGTAGGTTTTCATGGACAAGGCATGGACCTCATCGGTCTGGATGCGCTGGCCCAAGGTGGCATAGACCTGCTGGTGGCGCTGGATCAGCCGCTTGCCCTCGAAAGCCGGAGAAACGATCACCGCCGACCAGTGCCGACCGTCACCCGACACCTCGATGTGATCACAGGGCAGCCCTTGGGCAATGAGGGATTGCAGTTCATCTGCCGTCATATCGATCAACGTTCAGTGTCTGATCTTGTAACCCGTCTTGAGCAGGTGCAGGGCCAAGCCCCCCACCGCCAGGAAGGCCGTGGCGACGATCGCCAGGCTGAACCAGGGCGAGACATCTCCCTGCCCGAAGAAGCCATAGCGGAAACCATCGATCATGTAGAAAAAAGGATTCAGATGACTCACCTGCTGCCAGAAGCCCGGCAGCGAGTGGATGGAGTAGAACACACCGCTCAGGAATGTGGCCGGCATGATGATGAAATTCTGGAAAGCCGCCATCTGGTCGAATTTTTCGGCCCAGAGACCGGCGATCACGCCCAGTGAACCCAGCAGTCCCGCTCCAAGAAACGCGAACACCGCGATCCACCCGGGCGCCACGAACGTCAGGTCGGTGAACCAGACCGTGACCAGCAACACCCCCAGGCCCACCACCAGTCCGCGCACGATGGACGAGCCCACATAGGCCACAAACCAGGCCCAGTGCGACAGCGGGGTGAGCAGGATGAACACCAGATTGCCCATGACCTTGCTCTGGATCAGGCTGGACGAGCTGTTCGCAAAGGCGTTCTGGAGCACGCTCATCATGATGAGCCCGGGCAGCAAGAAGGCGGTATAGCTGACCGTGTCGTAGACCTTCACGTGGTCTTCCAGCACATGCCCAAAGATGAGCAGGTAGAGAATGGCCGTCATCACCGGAGCGGCCACGGTTTGGAAACCGACCTTCCAGAAGCGCAGGACTTCCTTGTAGAACAGGGTTTGCCAGCCGTTCATGCATTCGCCTCCACGGTTTGCGAGCGCATGGGTGCTGCTGTTGCCGTCATCAGGTCGAGAAAGACATCCTCCAGATCGGCCTTGCTGATCTCGATGTCCTCCACGGTCAGGCCGGCCTCCCGCACGACGGCCAGGATGCGCTCGACCTCGGCGGCGTCGTGCACGGGCAACTGCACGAAACGCCCCGTCACCCGGGCCTGGCTGGCCAGCGGCTCAGGCAAGGGTTGATCGGTTTTGAAGCGCAACACTTTGGCCGAGGCGCGTTTGAGCAGTTCCGACGTTTTTTCCAGTGCGATCACCTGCCCCTGCTTGAGCATGGCGATGCGGCCGCACAAGGCTTCGGCCTCTTCCAGGTAATGGGTGGTCAGCAACACCGTGCTGCCCTGCTTGTTGAGCTTGGACACGAACTGCCACAAGGTTTGGCGCAACTCCACGTCCACCCCGGCAGTGGGCTCGTCGAGCACGATGACCGGCGGCTGGTGCACCAGCGCCTGGGCCACCAGCACCCGGCGCTTCATGCCACCCGATAGCTGGCGCATATTGGCATTGGCCTTGTCGGCCAGTCCCAAACCATCGAGCAGCTCATCGATCCAGGGCCCGTTGTCCCGGATGCCGAAATAGCCTGACTGGAAACGCAAGGCCTCACGCACGGTGAAAAAGGGGTCGAAGACCAGTTCCTGCGGCACCACACCCAGCCGGCGGCGGGCTTGAGCGTAATCCGTCTGCACATCCGCACCATACACCGACACATGTCCGCCGCTGGCGCGGGTGAGTCCGGCCAGAATGCTGATGAGTGTGGTCTTGCCCGCCCCGTTGGGGCCGAGCAAACCAAAAAACTCACCCGGCTCGATGTCGAACGTCACGCCTTTGAGGGCCTGAAATTCACCGCGGGGCGTGATGTAGGTTTTGGAAACGTTTTGGAAGGAAACGGCTGGCATGGGCCCGACATTTTAAGCGGGCAGCAATTCACTCACGCCGTAGAGGGTGGCCAGCGCACGCAGCCGGTCCGGCATGGACTGCACCTTCAACCGGGCGCCACGGCGCTGGGCCAGCCGGGCGACGGCGAGCAGAGCCGCCAGAACGGAAGAATCGAACACCTGCAGCGCGCGGGCGTCGATACACCACACCGTCCCTGCGGAGTCCTCGGCCGCAGCCGCAACCACATCCTGGCATCGGCGCACGAAGGCATCCGCCTCCAGATGGGTGAGGCGGGCAGGCAAGGGGGGGAGGTTTGGGGCGGCCATGGATACCCGTCAGGAACGCCCCGTCCCGCGATTGCGTTCCGCCAACGCCGCGATCAAGCCGTCGATCCCTCGGGCATTGATCTCTTGGGCAAACTGCCCTCGGTAGGTCTCCACCAGCCAGATGCCCAGCACGTTGATGTCGAACACCTTCCAGCCGTCGGCGGTCTTCTCCATGCGGTAGTCGATCTGGATCGGCTCACCCCGTCCGCGCAGTTCGGAGCGGACCACCACCTCGGTGTCCTCCGGGCGCGAACGCATGGGGCGCAACACCAGGGTTTGATCGGTGAGCTGCCCCAGCGCCCCGGAATAGGTGCGTATGAGGAGGAGCTTGAATTCCTCCTGGAGCCGCTGGCGCTGCTCCGGCGACGCCTGGCGCCAGAAGCGCCCGACGGTGGAGGCAGTCATGCGGGTGAAGTTCACATGGGGCATGATCTTGGTATCGACCAGCTCCATGATGCGCCCCATGTCGCCTCCGCGCAGCGCGGCATCGGCCTTGACCAGCTCGATCACCTCCCCAGCCACCCGTTCGATCAAGGCTTCGGGGGCTTCGAAGGTCTGGGCTTGCAACCAGGCAGGCATGGAGACCCAGGCCAGGACACCCAGGCCCATCCGGGCAAGACCCTGACGGCGGGAGCATACGTGTGTGGTGTTCATGGGGTATGGTGGCAAGGTGTGGTTTGTATGCATTCTGATCGAAAGCCTCATCAACGGTTCAACACGTTACTTTTGGTCACGATGGTGAGATCCTCAGTCGTCCAGATCGAAGCGCTCCTCCTCCACCGGACCTCGGGTCTGCGCAGCACGGCGCTGGAGATAGGTATCCCGGGTAAAGGTGTATTTATCGAGAGCGATGTTCTCCAGCATGTCTGTCGCAGGCAACAGGGTCGCGCGGGTATCTGTGATGCGCAGCGCGTAGAGGGAGTTTCGGGTCGGGATGTGGTCCACCCCCTGCGTCACCCAATCACCCTGACGGTCCACCACCAGACCCAGGCCATCGCGAACGGACGACGGGCCGAAGAACGGCAGCACCAAATACGGCCCGGTCGGCACGCCCCAGCGGCCCAGGGTCTGCCCTATGTCGAGCCGGGTGCGCTCCAGGCCCATTTCAGTGGCGATGTCCAGCACCCCCGCCAAACCGAAAAAGGTGTTGACATTGAAGCGCATGAAATTCTCGGCAGCCTCCTTGGGTCGGGCCTGAAGCAACGCGTTCACGGACGACCAGAGATCGCGCAAATTACCGAAAAAGTTGCTCACCCCTGTGCGGATGGGCGAAGGCACGGTGTCGCGGTAAGCCACCGCCACGGGCCTGAGCACCGCCTCGTCCAGACCATCGTTGAAGCGCATGACTCCCCGGTTGAAAGGCTCCAGAGGATCTTGCGGATGCGCGTTCGGCCCTGTGGCGCAGCCGGTCAACAGCAGCATCGCCAGCAGCCCAGCTCCCAGGTGGACTCGTACCATAGCCATTGTTTTTTTACTCCTTTGACGTGGATTGTGGCGGCGCACCTGCATCGGCGGCGTCGGCGGCCCGATTGAACAGGAACTGTCCGATCAGGTTTTCCAGCACCAGAGCCGATTGCGTCTGGGTGATGACGTCACCCGGCGCCAGATTGTCGTCCATGAACCCCGGCTCGATGCCGACATACTGGTCACCCAGCAAACCGCTGGTCAGAATCTTGAACGAGCTGTCCTTGGGGAAAGCATAACGAGATTCCAGAGCGATCACCACCCGCGCCTGAAAGGTCTGGTCGTCGAAATCAATCGATTCGACCCGGCCCACCACCACGCCCGCGCTGCGCACGGCCGCCTTGGGTTTGAGGCCGCCAGCGTTGTCGAACATGGCGGTCACGCGGTAGGTGGGCTGAAAGCTCAGGCTCAACAGGTTGGCCGCCTGCAGGGCCAGGAACAGGATGGCCGCCCCGCCGATTAGCACGAACAGGCCTACCCACACATCAATTTTCGAACGCTGCACGCCCTTCTCCTTGTGATCGTCAGATCGTGAACATCATCGCGGTCAGGATGAAATCGAAGCCCAGCACCGTCAGTGACGACATCACCACGGTGCGCGTGGTGGCCCGCGACACGCCTTCCGGCGTCGGGCGGGATTCGAACCCCTGCAACAAGGCGATGAAGGTGACCGTGAAACCGAACACCACGCTCTTGATGAGGCCGTTGCCGACATCCGCCCACACGTCCACGCCGCTCTGGATTTGGCTCCAGAAAGCCCCTCCATCGACACCGATCATCAGCACGCCCACCACCCAGCTGCCGATGATGCCCATGACACTGAACACCGATGCGAGCAGGGGCATGACGATGACGCCGGCCCAGAAGCGCGGCGCAAGCACCCGGTCGATGGGATCGACCGCCATCATCTGCATCGCGCTGATTTGCTCGCCCGACTTCATGAGGCCAATCTCGGCGGTGAGCGAGGTGCCCGCCCGGCCGGCGAACAGCAAGGCCGTGACCACCGGGCCCAGTTCGCGCACCAGGCTGAGCGTGACCAGCAGGCCCAGCGCCTCGGACGAACCGTAGCGCTGCAGCGTGTAATAGCCCTGCAAGCCGAACACGAAGCCGACGAAAAGCCCGGACACCGCAATGATGATCAACGAGTAGTTGCCCAGAAAATGGATCTGGTCTCGGATCAGGCCAAACCGCCTGAAACTGCCCCAGGCCCCGAAGGCCAGGCGAAAGAACAGGCGGGCTCCCAGACCCATGTCGGCGAGTTTGGCGCGCGTCGCGCGGCCCACTTCGGCTGGATGCCAGCGATTCATGGCTTCCCTCCAGGCGGTTGACATCCAAAATCGTCGGCCACCGACGGACCCGGATAGTGAAAACGAACCGGCCCTTCGGGAGAAGCCGTCACGTACTGGCGAATCAATGGGTTGTCGCTGTGTCGGATCTCTTCTGGCGAGCCTTCCTGCGCGACTCGGCCGTTGGCCAACACGATGATGTGATCGGCCACAGCGAACGTGGCCTCCAGCTCGTGCGACACGATGATGCTGGTCAGCCCCAGTGTGTCGTTGAGCTGGCGAATCAGCCGGGCCGCGGTGCCCAGCGAAATCGGATCCAGGCCGGAAAACGGTTCGTCGTACATGACCAGCTCGGGGTCCAGGGCGATCGCCCGTGCCAGCGCGACCCGGCGGCTCATACCGCCCGACAACTCGCTCGGCATGAGATCGCGCGCGCCGCGCAGTCCGACGGCATGCAGCTTCATCAACACCACGTCCCGAATCAGCGCTTCCGACAGTTGGGTGTTCTCGCGCAGTGGAAAGGCTACGTTGTCGAACACCGACTGGTCGGTGAACAGCGCACCGAACTGAAACAGCATGCCCATGCGCCGGCGGATGGCGTACAACCCTTTGCGATCGAGCAAGCCCACGTCCTGCCCATCGAACAGCACCTGGCCCGAAAGCGCACGGATTTGCCCGCCGATGAGACGAAGGGTCGTCGTCTTGCCACCGCCCGATGCGCCGAGCAGCACCGTGATGCGGCCCTTGGGCAAGCGCAGGCTGACCCGGTCGAGCACGACCGGGCCATCACCGTAGCCGAAGCTGACATTCTTGAACTCGACCAGGGGCGCAGAAGACATGGTGGGTAAAAATGACAAAAGCTGGGGACACCAGCTTTTGAATCATAAGGGATAACCCCTGAATCAGCGCGGCAGGTCGGAAAAGCCCATCAGGAACTCATCCACCGCACGCGCGGCCTGACGGCCTTCGCGGATGGCCCACACCACCAACGACTGACCACGGCGCATGTCGCCAGCCGCAAACACCTTGGGCACATTGGTGGCGTAGCCACCGGTGAAATCGGTGCTGGCCTTGGCGTTGCCGCGTGCGTCTTTCTCCACGCCAAAGGCATCCAGTACGGTGGCCACCGGATTTGTGAAACCCATGGCCAACAGCACCAGGTCGGCCCGGTATTCCTTTTCGGTGCCGGGAATCTCGACCAGTTTGCCATCCTTGAGCTCGACCTGGACTGTCTTGAGACCAGTGACCTTGCCCTTGGAGCCGACAAAGGCTTGGGTGGAGATGGCGAACTCGCGGGTGCAGCCCTCCTCGTGGCTGGAGGATGTGCGCAGCTTGAACGGCCAGTAAGGCCAGGTCAACGCTTTGTTCTCCTGCTCGGGTGGCATGGGCATGACCTCGAACTGGGTCACGCTGGCCGCACCGTGGCGATTGCTGGTCCCCACACAGTCGGAGCCCGTGTCGCCGCCGCCGATCACGATGACATGCTTGCCATCAGCGCGGATCTGCTTCTTGATTTTGTCGCCGGCATTGACCTTGTTTTGCTGCGGCAGGAACTCCATCGCGAAGTGGATGCCATCCAGCTCCCGGCCCGGCACTGGCAGGTCACGGCTTTGCTCGGCGCCTCCGGCCAGAAGCACGGCATCGAACTCGGCCTTGAGCTGTTCGGCCGACACCGTTTCCTTGGCGTCGTTGGTCACTTTGGCCGCCGGTCCTTCGGTCGGCAATGTCCCCACCAGCACGCCGGTGCGGAAGGTCACGCCTTCGGCCTGCATCTGCTCGATGCGGCGGTCGATCAGCCACTTTTCCATTTTGAAGTCGGGGATGCCGTAGCGCAGCAGCCCCCCGATGCGGTCGTTTTTTTCGAACACGGTCACGTCGTGGCCGGCGCGGGCCAGCTGCTGCGCCGCCGCCAGGCCGGCGGGACCGGAGCCGACCACCGCGACTTTCTTGCCCGTCTTGATCTGGGCCGGACGGGGTTTGACCCATCCTTCGGCCCAGGCCTTGTCGATGATGGCACGCTCGATGGACTTGATGCCCACCGGATCGTCGTTCACGTTGAGGGTGCAGGCTGCCTCGCAGGGTGCCGGGCAGATACGACCGGTGAACTCCGGGAAATTGTTGGTGCTGTGCAGGACCGCGAGGGCGTTTTCCCAGTCTTGGCGATAGACCAGGTCGTTGAAGTCCGGAATGATGTTGTTGACCGGGCAGCCGTTGTTGCAAAACGGCGTGCCGCAGTCCATGCAGCGCGCGCCTTGGATCTGGGCCTGCTCGTCGGTCAGCCCAATGACGAATTCCTTGTAATGCTTCAGCCGCTCAGGCACGGGCTTGTAGCCCTCTTCCAGGCGCTCGTACTCCATGAAGCCGGTGATCTTTCCCATGATTCGTATCCTCGGTATGGTTCAGCGGGTTCAGGCAGCCACGGCGGCCTGAGGAGCAGCAGCCTTGGCGGCCAGTTCGGCCAGCGCGCGCTTGTATTCGGTGGGGAATACCTTCACGAACTTGCCGCGCGTCTGTGCCCAGTTGTCCAGAATGTCGCGCGCCTTGGCGGAGCCGGTCCAGCGGTTGTGGTCTTCCAGCAGTTTGCGCAGTTGAGCCTCGTCGGTCTGGCCGCGGTGCCAGGTGGCACGGTCCACCGTGGCCTCCTGCTCGGCGGCCGTCACCACCTTCTCCAGCGTCACCATCGCGGTGTTGCAACGCTTGGCGAACTGGCCATCCTCGTCATACACATAGGCCACACCGCCGCTCATGCCGGCGGCAAAGTTGCGGCCAGTCAGACCCAGCACCACCACGGTGCCGCCGGTCATGTATTCGCAGCCGTGATCTCCCGTGCCTTCCACCACGGCGGTGGCACCGGACAGACGCACGGCAAAACGCTCGCCGGCCACGCCCCGGAAAAAGGCCTCACCACCCGTTGCGCCGTAGAGCACGGTGTTGCCCACGATGATGTTCTTGGCCGCGTCACCCCGGAACTCGATGCTCGGGCGTACCACGACCCGACCACCAGACAAACCCTTGCCGGTGTAGTCGTTGGCATCACCGATCAGGTAGAGCGTGATGCCGCGGGTCAGGAAGGCGCCGAAAGACTGGCCGCCCGTGCCTTCGAGCTGAATGCGGATGGTGTCGTCCGGCAAGCCTTCGGGGTGGTGGCGCGTCACCTCCCCCGACAACATGGCACCCACGGTGCGGTTCACGTTGCGGGCCGCCTCCATGAAGCTGACCTTTTCGCCTTTGTCGATGGCCGCACGCGACTTCTCGATCAGTTTCACGTCGAGCGCCTTGTCCAGACCGTGATCTTGCGACTCGGTGTGCCGGCGTGCAACGTCGGCAGGCACATCGGGCTGATAGAACAAGCGGCTGAAATCCAGGCCCTTGGCCTTCCAGTGGGCGATGCCGGCGCGGGTGTCGAGCAGGTCGCTGCGCCCCACCAGATCTTCGAACTTGCGAATGCCCAGTTGGGCCATGATCTGGCGCACTTCCTCGGCAACGAAGAAGAAGTAATTCACCACGTGCTCGGGCTTGCCCGCAAACTTGCGGCGCAGCACCGGGTCCTGGGTGGCCACACCCACGGGGCAGGTGTTGAGATGGCATTTGCGCATCATGATGCAGCCCTCGACCACCAGCGGCGCCGTGGCGAAGCCGAACTCGTCGGCACCCAGCAACGCACCGATCACCACATCGCGGCCGGTCTTCATCTGACCGTCGGCCTGCACGCGGATGCGGCCACGCAGGCGGTTGAGCACCAGGGTCTGCTGGGTCTCGGCCAGGCCGATTTCCCACGGCGAGCCGGCATGCTTGATGGATGACCAGGGCGAGGCGCCCGTTCCACCGTCATGGCCGGCGATTACCAGGTGGTCGGCCTTGGCTTTGGCCACACCGGCGGCAATGGTGCCCACACCCACTTCCGACACCAGCTTGACCGAGATGTCGGCACGCGGATTGACGTTCTTCAGGTCGTGGATCAGCTGGGCCAGGTCCTCGATCGAGTAGATGTCGTGATGCGGCGGCGGGCTGATCAGACCCACGCCCGGCACCGAATAGCGCAGGAAACCAATGTACTCGGACACCTTGCCGCCGGGCAACTGGCCGCCTTCGCCCGGCTTGGCGCCCTGGGCCATCTTGATCTGGATCTGGTCGGCGCTGACCAGGTACTCGGCGGTCACGCCGAAACGGCCCGACGCTACCTGCTTGATCTTGGAGCGCAGGCTGTCACCGGCCAGCAGCGGGATGTCGCTTTCCACCTTGTCGGCTCCGATGATGGATGCGAGCGTCTCGCCCTGCTGGATCGGGATGCCTTTGAGTTCGTTGCGGTAGCGCGCCGGGTCCTCGCCGCCTTCGCCGGTGTTGCTCTTGCCCCCGATGCGGTTCATGGCCACCGCGAGCGTGGCGTGCGCTTCGGTGGAAATGGACCCGAGCGACATGGCACCGGTGGCGAAACGCTTGACGATCTCCTGAGCGGGCTCCACCTCTTCGACCGGAATCGCCTTGGCCGGATCCACCTTGAACTCGAACAGACCACGCAGCGTCATGTGCCGGCGTGTCTGGTCGTTGATGATCTGGGCGTACTCTTTGTAGGTGTTGAAGTTGTTGGAACGGGTCGAGTGCTGCAGCTTGGCGATCGCGTCCGGCGTCCACATGTGCTCTTCGCCACGCACGCGCCAGGCGTATTCACCGCCTGCGTCCAGCATGTTGGCCAGCACCGGATCGTCACCAAAGGCGGCCTTGTGCATGCGGATGGCTTCTTCGGCGATCTCGAACACGCCGATGCCCTCCACGCGGCTGGGGGTACCGGTGAAGTATTTATCCACCAACTGGCTGTTCAGACCGATGGCTTCGAACAGTTGGGCCCCGCAATAAGACATGTAGGTGCTCACGCCCATCTTGGACATGATCTTGGACAGCCCCTTGCCGATCGCCTTGACGTAGTTGTAGATCGCCTTGTCGGCCGACAGCTCGCCAGGCAGATCTTTGTGGATGGCCTTGAGCGTGTCCATGGCCAGCCAGGGATGCACGGCCTCGGCGCCGTAGCCGGCCAGCACCGCGAAATGGTGCACCTCGCGGGCGGAACCGGTCTCCACCACCAAGCCCGCCGTGGTACGCAGGCCCTCGCGGACCAGATACTGGTGCAGCGCCGACAGCGCCAACAAGGCGGGAATCGCCACACGCTCGGCGCACACCGCGCGGTCACTGATGATCAGGATGTTGCTGCCGCTCTTGATCGCGTCCACCGCTTCGGCGCACAGCGAGGCGAGTTGAGCCTCCACGCCTTCCTTGCCCCAGGACACGGGGTAGGTGATGTCCAACGTCGTGCTTTTGAACTTGCCGTGCGTATGTTTTTCGATTTCGCGCAGCTTGGCCATGTCGGCATGGTTCAACACCGGCTGGCTCACCTCCAGGCGCATGGGCGGGTTCACCTGGTTGATGTCCAGCAGGTTCGGCTTGGGGCCAATGAAAGACACCAGCGACATCACGATGGCCTCGCGGATCGGGTCGATCGGCGGGTTGGTCACCTGGGCGAACAGTTGCTTGAAGTAGTTGTAGAGCGGCTTGTTCTTATCCGACAGCACGGCCAGCGGGCTGTCGTTGCCCATGGAGCCAATGCCCTCTTCGCCGTTCTGGGCCATCGGCGCCATCAGGAATTTGATGTCTTCCTGCGTCATGCCGAACGCCTGTTGCAGGTCCAACAAGGAAGCATCCACATGCTCCATCGCGGCATGGGCGGATTCCTCCGTCAGCACCTGCCCGGCTTCGGCCTCGCCGGCCACCGGCTGGGTCACATCGTCCAGGCGGATGCGCAGACCCTCGATCCACTGCTTGTACGGCTTGCTGTTGGCGATGTTGGCCTTCAGTTCCTCGTCATCGATCATGCGACCCTGTTCCAGGTCGATCAGGAACATCTTGCCGGGCTGCAGGCGCCATTTGCGCACGATCTTGCTTTCGGGCACGGGCAGCACGCCGGATTCGGAGCCCATGATGACGAAGTCGTCGTCCGTCACGCAGTAGCGCGAAGGGCGCAGGCCATTGCGGTCCAGCGTGGCACCGATCTGGCGGCCGTCGGTGAACACGATGGAGGCTGGCCCGTCCCAAGGCTCCAGCATGGCCGCATGGTACTCATAGAAGGCCTTGCGGCGTTCATCCATCAGCGTGTGCTGCTCCCACGGCTCGGGGATCATCATCATCACCGCCTGGCTGATGGGATAGCCGGCCATGGTCAGCAGTTCGAGGCAGTTGTCGAAGGTGGCGGTGTCGGACTGACCCGGAAAGCTGATCGGGTAAAGCTTCTTGAGGTCGTCCCCGAGCACCGGGGAGGACATCACGCCTTCGCGGGCCTTCATCCAGTTGTAGTTGCCTTTGACGGTGTTGATCTCACCGTTGTGCGCCACATAGCGGTATGGGTGGGCCAGGGGCCACTCGGGGAAGGTGTTGGTGGAGAAGCGCTGGTGCACCAGGCCGAGGGCCGAGGTGCAACGCGGATCGCGGAGGTCCAGAAAGTACTCGCCCACCTGGTTGGCCAGCAGCAAACCCTTGTAGACCACCGTGCGACTGCTCATGCTGGGCACGTAGTACTCTTTGCTGTGGGTCAGCTTCAGGCGCTGGATGGCGGCGCTCGCCGTCTTGCGGATCACGTACAGCTTGCGCTCCAGCGCGTCTTGGACGATCACGTCGGCACCCCGCCCGATGAACACCTGACGCATGATGGGCTCGGTTTTGCGCACGGTCGCAGACATGGGCATCTCCCGGTTGACCGGCACGTCACGCCAACCCAGCAATACCTGCCCTTCGGCCTTGATGGCGCGCTCCATTTCCTGCTCGCAGGCCAGCCGTGAGGCATGCTCCTTCGGCAAAAAGATCATGCCCACACCGTACTCGCCCGGCGGCGGCAGGTTGACGCCCTGCTTGGCCATCTCTTCGCGGTAGAGCTGATCGGGAATCTGAATCAGGATGCCTGCCCCGTCGCCCATGAGCGCATCGGCTCCGACCGCGCCCCGGTGATCGAGGTTTTCCAGGATCTTGAGCGCTTGGGTCACGATGGCATGGCTTTTGTGGCCTTTGATGTGCGCCACAAAGCCGACACCACACGCGTCGTGTTCCTGCGCAGCGTCATACAGGCCATACTGTTGCAACTGCTCGATTTCATTCGACTGGGTCACGCGGAACTCCTGAGACTGAGAACAAGAGTGCCGAGCATAGTGCAACGCGGCACAAAAGCCAAGCAAATTAATTGGGGTCAGAACATATTAAATTTTCGTAAAGACATTGCGTTCAATTTATTGGGGACATATCAATCAGGCCGATCGACGTGCTGGCCGCCCGGGCCGGCCTTTGGTGACCCTGCGCGACGTTTGCTGGTGCAGAGAGCGAACGAAGCCTTCACTGCCCAGAGCCCAGCCCTTGAGGGCCGCATCGGTCAATCGCTGGCGCTCGGCCGCATCCAGTCCCTTGGCCACCAGCTCCGCATAGGCCATTTCTCGGGCAAACGGGGTATTGCCCAGCTCCCAGTAAGGCGCTGGAGCCACCAGCCAGCCTTCGGATCGCTGCCCGATGTAATGCCCCAGGCTTGACCAGGCAAACGCCTGCGGCGTCAACGCCAGCCCTTGGTGTACGGGTTCGGTGTCCAGCAACACCATGCAGGCCAGCAGCGCGTCTCCCGGCTCGACAACCGTACAGCGAAAACGCCCCTCCCACAGCGTACCGGTACGCCCATGGCGGAGATTGAAGCGTCGGACGTAGGCCCGCCCGACACCCTGCATCATTCGCGACAACGCCCCCTCGCTGGTCGGCGTCAGCAGCAGGTGAATCTGCGCATCCAGCAGCACATAAGCATGCACCCGAACCCCGTTGCTTCTGGCCTGTTCGGCCAGCAACGCCAACAAATCGGATCTGTCCTGCGCGTCTCGGCACACGACTTCGCCGTTGTTACCCCGCCAGATCACATGGTGGGGCAAACCGGGAACCGTCAGGCGAGGCAGGCGGGCCATGTGCCAGATCTAAGCCGGATGCATGCGCCGCCATTGCCGCTGCAGCAACACGGCCAACACCAAGCCGAGCACGCAGCAGGCCAGGTTAAACAACCAAGTCCAGTGCCAGCCGCCCGCCCGCGCCGCCAACCATGCCACCAGCGGCGGCGAGGCAAACTGCCCGAGCGACGACAACTGCTGCACCCAGCCTACGGTGGTGGAAACGGTTTGGGCGCTGGGCGCGAACTGCACCGCCAGGGCGAACAAGGTGCCCGGGATCAACCCACCAAACGCGGAAAAGGCCAGCACCGCCAGGTATTGGATCGGTGGCCCGGCCCTGCCGTTGAACATGAGAAAAGCGCCAACCCCCATGGCCACAAAACCGACAACCAACAAAACCATGGGGCGCACGCCTCGCGAGAGCAGACGCCCGGCCCCGATGTTGCCCAACACATTCACGCCGGCGGCCAACGCGGTGAGCGGACCGATCCATGCAACAGGCCAGCCAGCTTGGGTGTAGATGGTCGGCAGAAACCCCACCACCGCCAGCCATTGCCCGGAGTACATGAGAAAAGCCAGAGCCACCCACCACGGCCCGCTCGACGACAAAGTGTGCACCAACCGATGGGCCATGGCGGCGATCCACCCTTGCGAGGCGCCATCCCTGGGGGGGTCGGCAGGCACGAGACGCCAGACGCCGTAAGCAAAGACCAGCACCAGCAACGCCAGGATCATCCACGCCGCCCGCCAACCCAGCCACGCATACGCCCACGGACCGATCAACAGCGCCAGCGCGGTCCCCGTCGGCATGTACGCTCCCCAAAACCCCAGCGCTTGATGCAGTTTGGCGGGCGCATGCACCTGCCGCCGCAACAACACGGGGGCTGGCAAGACCGCCAGCAAAAAGCCCATGCCCTCCACCGCTCGGCTGGTCAACAGCCAAGGAGACGTGGGCGCGAGTGCCCCCAACAGGCTGCCCACGGCCAGCAGACACAGCCCGGTCAGCATCACCCGCCGCGGGCCGAGTTTGTCCGCCAGCATGCCAGCGATCGCCCCCAACGACATCCCTGCCAGTTGGATGATGGCCAGCATGAATCCGGCCTGAACCAGAGTCAGGCCCAGACTGTCGCCCAGCACAGGAATGGCAGGGGGCAGCTTGCCGATGTGCATGGCGCTGGCCACCCCCACCCCGATGATCCATGCAGCCCCCCCCGATCCGGCATGCGGGGGCGTTGCAGGGACAGAGGACATGGGAACGGGTGCCATGTGCGTAGGCCGAGCCATCAGTCGAACAGCCTGGTCCCGGTCAAGCGGGCATGCTCCCGGATGGCAAAGCGGTCCGTCATCCCGGCAATGTAGTCCGCCACCCGGCGACGCAGGCTGTATCCGGGATCCGCAGGCCCCGGTGGCGGCATCTCCTCGGGCGCCTGGTGATAGGCCCGGTACAAATCCGTCACGACGGTCCGGGCCCGTTGCGTCGTCTCCACCACCTGCGGGTGCCGGTAAAGGTTGAGCATCAGAAACCGCTTCAACGCGGCGGACGCCTCCCGCATGGGCTCAGAGAAGCGGACCAGCGGCGCCATGCGGCGGACATCGTCCACATGCTGGACACCCGACTCACGGATGGCCGCGCCAGTGGCCTCGATCACGTCATAGACCTGTTCGCTGAGCATGCGCCGAATCGACTCGTACAACACGCGCCTGCCTTTGAGCGAGGGGTACTCGCGCAACACCTCGCGCCTGTGCCGATCGAACAAGGACACCACCTCCAATTGCTCCAGGGTCAACAGGCCAGAGCGCACCCCGTCGTCGATATCGTGCGCGTTGTAGGCGATTTCATCGGCCAGATTGGCGAGCTGGGCTTCCAGCGAGGGCGATTGACCGATCAGAAAGCGCTGGCCAACCCCCCCAGGCTCGCGGCTCTCCAACCATTGGGCATTGGCCCGCGAACAGTGTTTGAGAATGCCTTCGCGGGTTTCGAAACACAGGTTCAAACCGCTGAATGCAGGATAGCGCTCTTCCAGCTCATCCACCACCCGCAGACTCTGCATGTTGTGCTCAAACCCCCCCACGGGGTCGTGTGGCGAAGGCACATGCGCGGCGTCACCCTCGGCATGCATGCAGGCATTGAGGGCATCCTGGCCGGCATGCCCGAAGGGGGTATGCCCCAGATCATGCGCCAGGGAAATCGCCTCCACCAGGTCTTCATTCAGCCTCAGGCTGCGCGCGATGCTGCGTGCCAGCTGCGCCACTTCCAGCGAATGGGTCAGACGGGTGCGGAACAGGTCGCCTTCGTGATTGAGGAACACCTGAGTCTTGTACACCAGCCGGCGGAAAGCGGTGGAGTGGATGACACGGTCGCGATCGCGCTGAAAATCATTGCGCGTCGGCGCAGGAGGCTCTGGATAGCGGCGCCCCCGGCTGAACCGAGGATCGCACGCATACGCTGCACAAGCCATCACGCGCCAGCCTCAAACACAACAAGCATCGACCACCTCGGCGACCCATGCGTCGGGAGCCGGGCGCACATGGGCCTGGCCGGCGTCGTCGACCAGCACGAAGCGGATCTCCCCCGCTTCGGCCTTTTTGTCCACGCGCATCAATTCCAGATAACGCGCGGCGTTGTTCACTCCCAATCTGGGGCCCGACACGGGCAGGCCCGCCCGCTGGATCAGCGTGCGCAGCCGCTCCACCCCTGCAGCCGACAACAGGCCCATGCGGTGCGACAGCGTGGCCGCCATGACCATGCCGCAGCCAACGGCCTCCCCATGCAGCCACTCTCCATAGCCCAGACCCGCCTCGATGGCATGCCCGAATGTGTGGCCAAAATTCAGAATGGCCCGCAGGCCGGACTCGCGTTCATCCAGCCCCACCACCCTGGCCTTGATTTCGCAACTCCGCTGGACCGCATGGGC
Source organism: Tepidicella baoligensis (assembly GCF_013432195.1). GTDB lineage: Bacteria > Pseudomonadota > Gammaproteobacteria > Burkholderiales > Burkholderiaceae_C > Tepidicella > Tepidicella baoligensis. Next base: position 187,035 of record NZ_JACCDB010000001.1, read on the forward strand.
CAGAGCGGTGGGATCACAGCGCCGCAAGTCTTCCATGTGGGCTTCCAGCCAGTCGAGAAAAGCCAGGTCGTGAATCGGCCCGTACTTGATGACTTCGGCGAGTCCGGCGCTGAGCTCACGCACCGGCAATGACCGGAGCACATCCAAGTCACACACCACCTTTCGGGGCTGATAGAACGCCCCGATCATGTTCTTGCCCAAGGGATGGTTGATCGCGGTTTTCCCGCCCACCGACGAGTCCACTTGCGCCAGCAAGGTGGTCGGCACCTGAACAAAAGGCACACCGCGCATGTAGCATGCTGCGGCAAACCCGGTCATGTCCCCCACCACGCCGCCACCCAAAGCAAACAGCACCGTCTTGCGGTCACAGCCCTGTTGCAGCAAGGCGTCAAAAATCCGGTTCAGGGACTGCCACGTCTTGTACTGCTCGCCGTCCGGCAACACCACGGTATGCACGCGCCCATAGATGCCAGCGAGCACGCGAGCGAGTCGGTCGCCGTACAAAGGGGCCACCGTGTCGTTGGTCACGATCATGGCCTGTGCTGCCCGAGGCAAGTCCTGCCACGTGCTGGTCACATCCAGCAAGCCGCTGCCAATGAGGATGGGATAGCTGCGCTCGCCCAGATCGATCGTGACCTGGGCGGAACCTCCCTGGGTGATGGAAGTGTCTGCCATAAGCCCCGCAGTGTAGCCGCAGCAGCCATCAGCGCGCCGGCTCACCCTCCTGAAGCCTCGCCATCCTCGCCATTGAGCTCGAGCTGCATCACGATCATATTGACCAGCGTCGCCACGGACGGACGACCGGTTTCGATCACGAAATGCGCCACTTCTCGGTACAGGGGATCCCGCACCGCATAGAGCTCACGCAGCCTCTGCAAAGGATCGGCCACTTGCAGCAGCGGGCGGTTGCGGTCATGACGGAGACGCCGGAAGACGTCTTCCGGCGTCGAGCGGAGGTAAAACACCTTGCCGCGCGCCTTTAAGCAACGACGGTTCTCCGCTCGCAGCACAGCCCCGCCCCCGGTGGACAGAACCATGGGCCCCGCAGCCGTCAACTCATCGATCACAGCCGCCTCGACATCGCGGAAGCGCTCCTCGCCTTCACGCTCGAAAAACGCCCGAATCGAACAGCCCAAACGCTGCTCGATCTCATGATCCGAGTCCACGAACGGCAGCTGCAACCGGCGCGCCAACTGCCTGCCCACCGTGGTCTTGCCTGAACCAGGCAGGCCAACCAGAACTATCAAACGATCACCTGAGGGAAGACAAGGTCGTTGAATCCGACAGCACCCTTGGCGTGATGAACACCAGCAATTCGGACTTGCGAGAAGCGTTTTGACGCGATCGGAACAAATTGCCGATCACAGGCACATCACCCAGCAGAGGCACCTTATCGACATTGGAAAGATCTTCCTGAACGTAGATCCCGCCAATGACCACCGTACCACCATTGGTGACCAGAACCTGGGTCTGGACGCTCTTGGTCTGAATCGCCGTTTCACCGTTGAAGATGATGGGCGAATCGTTTTTCACCTCCAGCTCCATGATCACATCACCGTCCGGCGTGATTTGGGGCAGGACGATCAGCTTGAGTGAGGCATCGATGAACTCGATGGTGGTGTTGCCGTCGGCATCACGGCGCAAGAACGGGAATTTTCGTCCATCTTCGATGACGGCCTGCTTTTGATCGGCTGTTACCACGCGCGGACTGGAAACCGTTTTCAACTTCCGATCAGATTCGTTGGCAGCAATTTCCAGGTTCAATAACCGAGTGGCGCTGGCATTGAATAGAGAGACTGCGAACTCTCCCACACCCGTGGTTGAAACTGGAATGTTGACAAACCTGCCAGTAGGGTCCAGGTTGATGAAATTGGTCCCAGTGACCTCCCCGTCGGCATCGCGGGTCGACGCATTGTTGGTCCCCGAAACGACGGAGGCATTCGAGCCAACCCATCTGCCACCGAAACGGACACCCAGGCTTTTGCCGAAGGTGTCCTCGGCCTCCACGATTCGGGCCTCGATGAGCACCTGACGGACCGGAATGTCCAGCTTTTTGATGAGTTCCTGAATTTCCTCCAGTTTGGCAGCAATATCGGTCACAAACAGTTGATTGGTTCTTGGCTCGGCAAACACGGAGCCTTGGCGACTGAGAAGCCGAACCTCGTTGTCACCGGTACCCACAGCCGTTGTCAACTGTTTGGCCACCTCTTCAGCCCTGGAAAAATTCAGCCGAAAACTTTGCGTGCGCACGGGCTCCAGCCCCCTGATGACTTGCTTGGCCTCCAGTTCCTCTCGCTCCCTGGCGAGAATTTCGGCCTGCGGTGCCACCCATATCACATTGCCGGCGGTCCGCATGCCCAAGCCCTTGGACTGCAGGATGATGTCGAGCGCCTGGTCCCAAGGGACATCCTTGAGGCGCAGCGTGACACTGCCCGTGACACTGTCGGATGTGATGATGTTGAAGTTGGTGAAATCTGCAATCACCTGCAGCAGGGAACGGATTTCGATGTTCTGGAAATTCAGGGACAGCTTTTCCCCAGTGTAACGGGGCCCCTGCGCCAGCTTGTCGGGATCGGCCTTGATCTCGCGCAACTCCAGCACGAACTGGTTGTCGCTTTGGTACGCACTGTGCTCCCAATTGCCTGTGGGCTCGACCACGAGGCGAACACGGTCTCCGACTTGGGTTGCGGTGATGGTGCGCACCGGTGTCCCGAAATCGGTGACGTCCATACGGCGCCGCAGCCCCTCTGGCAGGGAGGTCTGTGTGAACTCAACCACCAGATTGCGGCCTTGCTGACGAATGTCGACCCCGGTCTGGCTGCTGGGGAGATCCACGATCACACGGCCAGCATTGTCGGTGCCACGGCGAAAATCGATATCGGCCAGAGGCTGCACGCGTGTGGCCACGGCCTCGGCGAAAGCGGTGCCGCCGCCCGTGGGCGCCGCCACGGTGGGCGGCTTGAGCAGCACCAGCAGGGCGTTGCCCTCGAGACGGGTTTCGTAGTTGACCGACTGGTTGAGGTTGAGCACCACCCGGGTGCGGCCCCCGGCCTCCACCACGTTCACGGAGCGAAGATTGCCCTGGTTGATCTCCACCAGATTGCGCCCGGTCGCGTTTTGGGCGCCTGCAAAGTCCAATGCGATCCGTGCGGGTGACTGGATCGAGAAGCCGGCCGGCAATTGTTGCAGCGGCTCGCTGGTCTGGATGCGTATGACCTCCGATCCCCCTTGCATCGCGGCGGTGACCGACTCAATGGCCAACTGGGCTTGTGCCAGACCGGCCAGAAGCCATGTCGAGGCCAGGAGAGAGAGTTTTCCGATACGAGACATGGTACGCCCCTGATGATGTCCGGTGGTATCTTTGAATGTCATTTGCCGGTGGCCTCTTGCAATTGCAGGACCGATGTCCGCTCGATCCATTCCCCGGCGGCATCCTGCACGATTTCTCTCAAGGTAATCTGGGTTTCGGTGATGCCGGTGATGCGTCCATAGTTGGTCCCCAGGTAATTGCCCACACGGACTTGGTAGAGCAGGTTTTCAGCCTTTACCAAGGCCACGACTTCCCGGTCGCGATTGAGCAGACCGACCATGGTGATCGCATCCAGCGGAACCGCCTCGAGCGGCTCCTTGCGCCGCTGCATTTCGGCGGCGATCAGACTCGAGGCCCGTGGAGACCCCGACTCCGCTCGCAGCAACACCGTGAGCTTCTCTTCACTGAACGGCGAGAGGGCTGCGGCACCTCGGTAATCCTGCGGAACATAGGCCTTGGGTTCGGCCACCGGCTCGACCCGGGGCCTGACCGTGGCGCGCTGCTGCGCCATCCACTCCGCCAAGTCATCCTGCCCCGCCCCGAAGCATCCTCCCAGCATCAGCATACCGGCAGCCAGGAACGTCATGCCCAGCAAACGCACGTTCTTCATGGCCGACGCCCTCCCGCGCGCTGCGCCTGCTGCGTCCGCTGCTGCTGGAGCACTTCGTCCGGATCGAGATAGCGGAAGGTCTTCGCGATCGCGTCCATGGTCAGCGTGTCTGGCCGCCCCTGTGCCGGTGCCAGGGAGATGTTGCTGAGGGTGACGATGCGGGACAGGTGCGAGACATCGGAGACGAACAGACCGATGTCGTGGTAGGTGCCGGTCACCCGCACCGTGATGGGCAGTTCCGCGTAATAGTCACGTACCACCTCCTGACCGGGCCGAAACAGTTCGAACTGTAGGCTGCGCCCGAGACCGGCCTGGTTGATATCGGAAAGCAACGCGTCCATTTCGGCCTTGCTGGGCAATTGCTTCTCGAGCTGGGCCACGTACTGCCTGACTTGCTCCAGTTGAGAGCGCAGAGTCTCGAGATTGACGGCCTGGCCCAGCTTGCGGGTGTATTCGGTACGCAGCTGTGATTCACGCTGGCGCTCGGACTCCAGGCGGGAGCCGAGATCCCCGAGCCACACGAACCAGAGGGCAACGACCACCGCCAGACCGACCCCCACCAGCAGCAGGTTGCGCGGAATGCTGGGCCAACGGGAAGGATCGTTCGGGTCCAACCCACGGAACTGGGACTGGACCAGAGACAGCCACTGAGCGAAGTCGAAGGAGGATTTTGGGGCGTTTGTAGGCATAGCAGTCTAGGCGTTCGCCTCCTCAAACCTTACCGTCGGACGCCGGAGCGGTCGGTCCCTTGGTCAGCATCACGCGGACCGAGAAGTTGAAGATGCGGCGCTGATCGCGCTGGTTCAAGGCGATCGTGCCGGCGGTGATTTCGACCAACTGGGGCTGCTTCAACCACTCGCTGCGGCTTGCGAGATTGCGCAGCAACTCCGAGACGCGCTCCTGCGATTGCGCCACCCCCGTGATCGTGATGGCCATGTTTTCCTGGCGCAGACTCCTGAGGTAAACCCCCTCAGGCAATTGCGCCACCATTTCGTCCAGAAGATGCACCGGCAGATTCCGATCGGCCTGCAGGCTTTCCACCGCTTCCTGCCGGGCTTTCAATGCGGTGAGCTCTTGCTCGAGGGTATTGATGTCTTTGATTTGGGCATCGAGCTTGGCGATTTCTGCCCGCACGAACTGGTTGCGCCGTTGCTGGGCATCCAGTTGCACCTCGTAGAAGCCATAAATGGCCGCAGAAACGGCCAGGCCAGCCGCCACCGCCAGGCCCAGATGCAGGAAAAACTGCTCGCGGCGCTTCTTGCGGGCCGCTTCACGGTGGGGCAGCAGGTTGATGGTGATCATGGGGCGAACCTCCGCATGGCCAGCCCGGTCGCCACCAGATAGGCCGTTCCGACCGCCATGGCCTGGCTCGCCTGGGCGGCCGCCGACAGCACCATGCCGTCAAACGGGTTGACGATCTTGCAGGGGAAGGAGGTCTGGTTCATCACGGCCACATCCAGCCCGGGCAGCGCCGCAGACCCTCCGGAAATCAAGACATGATCGACCTTGTTGTGGGGCGTGCTGGTAAAGAAGAATTGCAGCGCCCGCCCAATGTCCTGCCCCATGTCTTCCATGAAGGGCGACAGCACCGCCTCGCGGTAGTCTGGGGGCAAATTCCCTTGGCGTTTCTTGGTCTCCGCCTCATCGAAAGGAATGCCGTAATAGCGAGCGATCTGCTGGGTCAGTTGCGCCCCGCCAAAGTTCTGGTCCCGCTCGTAGATCATTTCGTCGTTGCGGATGACCTGGAGACTGGAGTTCTGGGAGCCGATTTCGAACAGCGCGATCAGCATGTTGTGCCCGCGGTTGGGTAGCGTGTCGATCACGCGCGAGGCAGCCAGGCGTGAAGCAAAAGATTCGACATCCAGCACGACCAGATGGAGTCCAGCGGCCTCAGCCAGCCCCTGACGGTCCGACACCTTCTCCTTGCGGGAGGCCGCCAGCAGCACCTCGACGTAATCCGGCAGATTGGGAGACGGGCCGATCACGCAGAAATCCAGGCTGACTTCCGCCAGCGGAAAAGGGATATACTGCGCCGCCTCGGATTCCACCTGAACTTCCAGTTCGTCGTCCGACATGCCGGCGGGCAGATTGATCTTCTTGGTAATCACCGCCGACCCCGGAAGCGCCATGGCCACATTTTTGGTGCGGCTGCCCGCCTTTTTGACCAGACGGCGCAGGGCCTCGGCGACTTCATCGAATTGCTCGACGTTGCCTTCGGTGACCCACCCACGCTCCAACGGCTCCATGGCGCAGCGCTCCAGCACCCAGTCGCCCGTCCGGTTACGCCCGAGTTCCACCAGTTTGAGCGTCGTGGAACTGATATCGATGCCGAGCAGCGGCGCAGGCTCCCGACTGAATAGAGATCCGAGTGAGATCAAATTCACCCCCACAATGTGTTTGATGCACCGTTGCCGGAGCGATGTCGCTATCAATCCTATCAGCTATCAGCCATGAGCCAACCTTGACCACTTTCCCTGCGCCGGGGTGCCCTCCATCGATCCGATGTCAAAAACAGCTTTTTTGGCAACGCCCGCAGTATCCGCGATTTTTGAGGGAATTTACAAAATTTAACCAATCCTTTGCGACCACCCCTCCCCCCAAGAGGCCATTTTTTATAATTTCGGGTCATTGCAAAGGCTGACATGTCGCCCCCTTCTCCCCGCCCCTCCATGACGAACGGTTCTCGCAAGCACGACTCGGAGGGCGCGCCACGCCCGCAGCGTGCCCTTTGGCAGCAGATACTGCTGTGGGGAGCTGCCACCCTGGGCACTTCGGTGGCGGCTGGCGCCATGCTGCTGGCGATCGGCTTGGCCATGGCCTATCCGAACCTGCCCGATGTCACGAACCTGGCCGACTATCGGCCCAAGCTGCCCTTGAGGGTGTACGCCGCCGGTGGCGAATTGCTGGGTGAGTTCGGTGAGGAGCGTCGCAACCTCACGCCATTCGAAGACATCCCCCCCGTGATGGTGAACGCGGTCCTGGCGATCGAGGATGCCCGGTTCTTCGAGCACAACGGCGTGGACTATCGGGGCTTGGCCCGAGCCGCCCTGGCCAACCTGGGCGAAGCGAAAAGCCAGGGAGCCTCCACGATCACCATGCAGGTGGCGCGCAACGTCTATCTGTCGAGTGAGAAAAGTTATCTGCGCAAGATTTACGAGGTGCTTCTGACTTTCAAGCTGGAGCACATGCTGACCAAGGAACAGATTCTGGAAATCTACATGAACCAGATTTTCCTGGGTCATCGGGCCTACGGGTTCGCGGCCGCCGCCCAGACCTATTTCGGCAAGCCGCTGAAAGACCTCACCATCGCTGAGGCGGCCATGCTCGCCGGCCTACCCAAGGCCCCTTCCGCCTATAACCCGATCAGCAACCCGCGCCGTGCCCGGGCGCGGCAACTCCACATCATCGACCGGATGCTGGAAAACGGCTTCATCACCGCGGAAGAAGCCCAGGCCGCCAAGGAAGAACCCCTGCGCCTGCGTCGGCCGCATCCCGACCAGCTCATCCATGCGGATTACGTGACGGAAATGGTACGCCAGGCCGTCTTCGAGCAGTACGGTGAGGAGGCCTACACACGAGGCCTGCAGGTCCACACCACGGTGGATGCCCAGGCGCAACGACTGGCTTTCCGCGCCGTTCGCCAAGGCGTGATGGATTTCGAACGCCGCCAGTTCTACCGGGGGCCCGAGCGCTTCATCGACCTGCCAGCGGATCCGGCGGATCGGGAGCAGGCCATCGACGAAGCGCTGGCGGCTGCCCCTGACAACAACGGCCTGCTCAGTGCGGTGGTGCTGGAAGCCACCAACCGCCGGGTGGTCGTCACCCGGGGTGATGGAAGCACCATCGAGATCACGGGTACCGGCCTCGATCCGGTCCGATCGGGCCTGGCCGACAACGCGCCCCCGCACCTGCGCCTGCGCCCGGGCGCGGTGGTGCGTATCGCCAGCGATGGCCCCAACCGCTGGTACCTCACGCAAATGCCGGTGGTGGAAGCCGCATTTGTGGCGCTCGACCCACGCACAGGCGAAATCAAGGCGCTGGTCGGTGGTTTCGACTTCAACCGCAACAAATTCAACCGCGTCACCCAGTCACAGCGCCAGCCGGGCTCCAGTTTCAAGCCCTTCATTTACTCAGCGGCCCTGGAGAAGGGCATCACCCCGTCCACGCTGGTCAATGACGCTCCGCTCTTCTTCAGCGCCACCGTGACCGGCGGCAAACCGTGGGAGCCCAAAAACTACGACGGCAAGTTCGAGGGCCCGATGACGGTGCGCACGGCCTTGGCCAAGTCGAAGAACATGGTGTCGATCAACATCCTCAAGGCGGTCGGGCCGAGCAGCGCCCAGGAGTGGGTGACCCGCTTCGGCTTCGAAGCCGAAAAGCACCCGCCTTACCTCACGATGGCGCTCGGGGCCGGAGCCGTCACCCCACTGCAGATGGCCAGCGGCTATGGCGTGTTCGCCAATGGCGGCTACTACGTGCCACCCATACTGATCACCAAGATCACCGATCACCGCGGCAAGGTACTCATGGAACAGCGCCCGCGTCTGCCAGACGAAAGCCAACGGGTCATCTCGGCACGCAACGCTTTCGTGATGAGTCAACTGCTGGGGGAGATCACCCGCACGGGCACGGCTGCACGGGCCCAGGCCACCCTGCGGCGCGCCGATCTTTACGGCAAGACCGGCACCACCAATGACTCGGTGGATGCCTGGTTCGTGGGGTATCACCCCACCCTGTCGGCCGCGGTGTGGATGGGCTACGACACGCCGCGCAACCTGGGACGCCAGGCCACCGGCGGCGCGCTCGCATTGCCGATCTGGATCAACTTCATGGGCCAAGCCCTGGCGCAGGTACCCGAGCAGCAGTTGATCCCGCCTGCAGGCGTGATACAGGTCAACGGCGAATGGTATTACGAGGAATACGGCCCTGGCGAAGGGGTGGCATCACTCGGCATGGCGGATGAGGGAGCGAGCCACTACGACGCCGAAGTGGGTCAACCCATGGAGCCTCGCGAGCGGCGCAGCATCCTCAATCTCTTCATGAACTGAAATCCAGCGTCTGGCCCGCTTGGGCAGAAGCCTCTCGCGAGAGGTGGGCAAAAAACTCGCCAGCGCCTTTGGTGTCCATCCACTGCTGCCCGTCAAAACGGTAGTGATAGCCGCCGGAGCGCGACGCCATCCAGACCTCGTGTAGCGGTTTTTGCAGATTGATGACGATCTGGCTGCCGTTGGGAAAAGCCAGCGTCACCATCCCGCCCACACGCTGGTTGTCGATATCGGCGTCGGTCGATTCGTTGATGCGGTCACAGGCCAGTTCCACCGCTTTCAGCAGCGCCTCGGCCCGGTCCATGTATTCCTGATCGGTCATTACAATTCCACCATGTTTCATCGGTTCCAGATTGTAGGCACGCCCTCGCGAGCGACCCCATGGCGACGGCTTGCCCGCGCCGGTTTCGTGGGCATGGCCCTGCTGTTCGTCGGCTTGGGTCTGACCGCCTGCGGACAAAAGGGGCCACTGTATCTCCCGGCCCCGGATCAGCCCGCCCAGCCCCCCGATGCCCCACGGCGCTGACGCGCCCCTTTCCATGACTCCACAACCAGCCGCCGCCAACACCGACCTGCCCCGCCTCCCCGGTCAGCCCTTCTTCCACTACCGCAACCAGGAGCTGTGGGTGGAGGATGTGCCTGTCTCGACCCTGGCTCGCGCGCACGGTACCCCGCTGTTCATTTATTCGCAAGGCGCCATGCTCGCGGCGCTGCGTGCCTATCAACGGGGACTGGCCGGCCGCCGTGCGCTGATTTGTTATGCGGTGAAGGCCAATTCATCCCTCGCGGTGTTGCAGACTTTCGTGCAGGCCGGATGCGGGCTGGACATCGTCTCGGGCGGGGAACTGAGCAGGGCTTTGCGCGCCGGAGCCGATCCGCGGCGCATCGTCTTTTCCGGGGTGGGCAAGACCCGACAGGACATGCGGTTCGCCCTCGAAGTGGGCATTGGCTGCTTCAACGTGGAGAGCCGGCAGGAGTTGGATGTGCTGCACGAGGTGGCCTCGACTCTGGGCAAGCGGGCACCGGTGAGCCTGCGCGTCAACCCCGATGTGGACGCTCGCACGCACCCCTACATTTCCACCGGGCTCAAGGGCAACAAGTTTGGCATCGCGCACGACCAGGCGCTGGCTGCCTACCGGTATGCGGCCGGCCTGTCTGGCCTGGAAGTGGTGGGAATAGACTGCCATATCGGCTCCCAAATCACCGAAGCCGCTCCTTACCTGGATGCGATGGACCGTATCCTGGACTTGGCCACAGCGGTCGAAGCCGCTGGCATCCCTTTGAAACACATCGATTTCGGGGGCGGACTTGGCATCGACTACCAGGGCGAAACGCCACCTTCGGCCGACGACCTCTGGGCCCAGTTGCTCCGCCGCCTGGATGAACGCGGGTTCGGCGACAAGGCGCTGATGATCGAGCCCGGACGCTCGCTCGTGGGCAATGCCGGCCTTTGCATCACCGAAGCGCTGTACCTCAAGCATGGCGACCAAAAGCATTTTCTGATCGTGGACGCGGCCATGAACGACCTCCCACGACCGGCCATGTACGAGGCCTACCATGCGATCGTCCCGGTGACGCTGCAGGAGCGGCCTACGGGGGTGTTCGACGTGGTAGGACCCGTCTGCGAAAGCGGTGACTGGCTGGGCCGGGACCGGACGCTCGCCGTGGCCACCGGTGACTGGCTGGCCGTGTGCTCGGCCGGAGCCTATTGCATGAGCATGTCCAGCAATTACAACACCCGTGGGCGGGCTGCCGAGGTTCTGGTGGCTGGCGAACGTGTGCAGTTGATTCGCGAGCGGGAAACCGTGGACGACCAGTGGCGCCTGGAGCGACCGCTGGACCTCAAACCCTGAGCGGCCACTGGGGGTCGGGCGGCTCAGAGGATCAGCGCCGCCACCAGGCGTGGCCGACACGCCACGCCCACAGCAGGACGATGACCGTGCCGTAGAGCCACACGTCCGCGAAATCGTTCTTGCCCGACCGCATCCAGTAAAAGTGCAGCAAGGCCGCTGCGGCCACCAGGTGAACGGCCAGATGCAGGCGCCGCCAACGCACCGCCCCCAGCCAACGCACGACCCGTGCAAACGAGGTGGCCCCAAGCACCGAGAGCAGCAGCAACCCCACCATGCCCATGAGAATGAAGGGGCGCTGCAGGGTGTCTGCCCAGACCTGGAGCCAGGAACCCTCCATGTCCAGCCACAGATAGGCGATGAAATGCTGGGCGGCATAGCCCCAGGTCCAGAGTCCCAGGCCCCGGCGGTAACGCGCCAGCCAGGACCAGCCCAACCCTTGCCTGAGCGGGGTCACGGCCAGCGTCAGGCACAGAAAGCGCAGCGCCCATTCGCCCAGTCCGCGAATCAGCGCCTCGGCCGGGTTGGCGCCCAGTTGGTCGGTGAAGCCCGCGTACCACAACCAGACGCCGGGCGTGGCGGCGAGGGCCCACACCCACCAGGTCGCCGGCACCCCTCGACGGGATGGCGGCTGCATCAGTAGTGACGGCGCAGGTCCATGCCTGCATACAGTTGCCCCACCTGAGGCTCATAGCCGTTGAAGAGCTGGGTCGGCAGGCGACGAGCACCCAGCCCACCTTCGCCGATGCGCCGCTCCGTGGCCTGGCTCCAGCGCGGATGGGCCACCTCGGGGTTCACATTGGCATAAAACCCGTACTCCTGTGGCGCCGCCACCTTCCACGCCGTGGCGGGTTCGCGCTCCACGAAACGGATGCGCACCACCGACTTGCCGCTCTTGAAGCCGTACTTCCAGGGCACGACCATGCGCACCGGCGCCCCGTTCTGGTTCGGCAACACCTCGCCATACATGCCAAAGGCAAGCAAGGTCAGGGGGTGGCGCGCTTCGTCCAACCGCAACCCTTCCACATAGGGCCACAGCAACACTCTGGAGCGCAAGCCCGGCATGGACTCACGGTCTTCCAGGGTGTGGAACTCCACATAACGCGCACTGCCCTGCGGCTCCACCCGGTCGATCAGGTGGCTCATCGAATAGCCGATCCAGGGGATGACCATGGACCACCCCTCCACGCAACGCAAGCGGTAGATGCGCTCTTCCATCGGGGCGAGCTTGAGCAAGTCATCCAGGTCGAAGGTCCGGGGCTTGTTGACCAGACCTTCCACCACCACGGTCCAGGGCCGGGTTTTCATGCGCCCGGCCAGCCGGTGCGGATCGCTCTTGTCCAGCCCGAATTCATAGAAATTGTTGTAGGTGCTGGCGTGCCGGTAGGGGGTGACGGTCTCCGCAGTCCAGGCACCCGGGACGGCCGATCGCACCGCGTCCAGCGGTGGTAACACACCGGGACGCTCCACCCCGGAGGGCGTCGCAGCCCAGGCCCGACGGGAAGCCCAGACAGAGAGCGTTGCGCCCGCTGCGCCCTGGGCCATGCGCAACAGCCACTGCCTGCGCGCCAGATAAACCGACCGAGGGGTGATTTCACTGGGATAGGGGTGTTCAAAGCCCTGGTTTCTGGACCGGATCCACATGACCGCCTGCCTTCCTGCATGACTGGAGGTGCGGGCAGTGTCTCAGAAAACGGAAAACCCGGAGGCTCGCACAGGAACCTCCGGGTGGGGCACATCAACCCGCCGCGATCAGAGCTCGCCGTAGCTGTGCAAGCCGCTCAGAAAGATGTTGACCCCCAGGAAGGCGAAGGTGGTGATCACCAGGCCCACCAGCGCCCACCACGCCGCCACCGTGCCCCGCAGGCCTTTCATGAGGCGCATGTGCAGCCAGGCGGCATAGTTCAGCCAGACGATCAGGGCCCAGGTTTCCTTCGGATCCCAGCTCCAGTAGCCGCCCCAGGCCTCGGCTGCCCACAGTGCCCCGAGCACCGTGGCGATGGTAAAGAAGGCGAAGCCCACGGCGATGGCCTTGTACATCACGTCGTCCATGACCTCCAGAGACGGCAGACGCTCGGCGATGCGGCGCCGCGCCGTCATGATGCCGCCGACGATCAACGCCGAAATGCCGAAATACATGAACCAGTAAGACGCCCCCGCATCGGCCACACCGCGCCGGAAGACCAGCGGCTCAAAACACAGGATCACCCCCAGCAGCCACAGGGGAGCCAGCTTCCACCAACGGGTTTCGCTGGCGCTCTGCTTGATCAGGTAGGCAAAGGCGATCATGGCGGCGATGGCGAAGGTGCCGTAGCCCACGAAGTTGGCGGGCACATGGACCTTCATCCACCAGCTCTGCAGGGCGGGCACCAGAGGCTGGATCTGATGGGCCTCGCGCACCACCGTGTACCAGAGCAGAAAGCCCACCGCCGCACTGACGATCAGCATCACGAAGGCGCCCATGCGCCGCGTCTGGTAGCGGTCTTCGTAGTAGAGGTAGTAGGCCGCCGTGAGCCAGGCAAACAACACGAAGACCTCGTACAGGTTGCTCACCGGGATGTACCCCATGCCGGGTCCGAGCAGATAGCTTTCATACCACCGCACGAACGAGCCGACCAGCGCCAGCGTGATCGCCACCCAGGCCAGCCTGGAGCCGATGGACTCGAAGGCATCGGCATTGCGGCGGGAGAAAATGCCGAACCAGTAGAAGGCGGTGCTCATGAAGAAGAGCACGCTCATCCAAAGTATGGCCGACTGGCTGGAGATGAAGTACTTCAGCAGGAACGCCTCGTCGGCGCGCTCGGGCACACCCACACCATCCACCTGGTAGAGCCACACCGCCGTGAGCGCCAGCACCGCCACCACCACGGTCAACTGGCGCAGGGGACGCCAGAACCAGGCCAAGGCGATCAGGCTGGGGACGGCGCCGATCAGGATGCCTTTCTCGTAGACGTCCATGAAGTCGGCAAAGAGGTGGTAGGCGTAAGCCCCACCCGCCACCACGAGCAAGGCAAACACCCAGTCCCAGGCGTTGCGGCGTGCGAAGTAGCCGGGGTGTATCGCCTCGGCGGCATCGCTCTTCTTCAGATCGACGGTGTGTGTGCCAGCATTCATCGATTCACCTCAGCAGATGTGCGCAACAAGCGCTCTTTCAAACGGACGAACTCCCGATCGTTGTCGAGCAGTTTTCGATTGGACGACAAAGCCATGGTGGCGCGCAAGCCCGTTCCTTCGTCGCGCGGCGACAGCCACACCCAGAGGCGGCGTTCACGGACGTACAGCATGGCAAACACGCCGATGATGAGCAGCAGACAGCCCAGATAGACGATGGTCTTGCCTGGGGCGCGGGCCACCTGGAACACGCTGGCCTGGACGTGCTCGAAATCGGTGAGCTGAAAGGTGAGCGGTGCCGGATAGAAGAATGCATCGCTCAGGCTCAACACCGCCTGCGTCATGAAGGCGGCCACCTCTTCTCCACGCTCCACCGGTGCCAACCCGGCCCGTTCGCGGCTGAGCTGGTAGAGCTCGAACAGTGCACCGTTGAGAATGCGCAGCAGCACCTCGCCGGCGCGCTCGCGCTCGGCCTCGGGCACATTGACTTCCATGAAAGCCGACACCGCCTGCAGCCCCCCCAGCACCGGCATGTTTCGGCGCGGCAGGGTTGCAATATCGGGATCCTGTCCGGCGAACAAATCGATGACACGCTGCGTGGACACGGTCAATGCCTGCTGCAGATCCTCGCGCTGCCCCCCGGCGGCCAGGGTCACGTAGCGTCGAACCGCCTCGCGGCGCATCGCCGGATCGGCCAGAGCCGAACGCAAGCGCACAAAACCGTCGATCGCATCGTTCTCATCCACCGGCACACGCAGGTAGCGGAATTCTTCGGTCGGGGAGTCACGCACGCCAAGCACAAAAACACGCGAGCCATCGAGGTCGATCGGCAGCATGTAGTTGTGGTACTCACGGGCTTGACCCGCATCGTCACGAAGTTTGTAGAGAACGCTGGGACCGACGTTGCGCAGCTCACGTTCGGTCACGGTCTTGTGTGCAGAGCCCAAACGGCTCTCGATGGCTTGGCGCAGATCGACGCGACGCACATCGACACCGCTGTCGTCGCGCTTGACGAAGTTCTCGACGTTGATCACGCGCAGTCCCGTGAACTCGAGCTGCAACCGTTGTTCGCCATTGGACAGTGAGGTCGTCTCGCCAATACGGCCTTCGACAGTGAAAGGGTTGACGGCAGACCCCATGGGCACGGCCTTCAGCCGCACCAGGGAACCCCCGTCATCGAAGCTGGACTGGTAGATCTGGATGCCACGGTGACTGACGGGGTGGTTGACCTCGACACGCGCCTCCTTCGCCTCGCCGGTGTAGCGGTCGTGAATCACGATCTCGCTGGCAAACAGGCGCGGCATGCCGGTGTCGTAGTACTCGACGATGAACTTCTTGAGCTCCACGTCGAAGGGCAGCTCCTGCAGAATCACTCCCTGCGGTTGCGGCAGGATGGCGGTGCCAGCCCGGGTGCCCTCGGTGACCAGCAGATTGCCCCGGAACGTGGGGTTGCGGTCGCTCAAGCGGTGTTGCTCGGGCACGTCGGCGATCAGGCCGCCCCCGGTGAAGGGGGTCTTGTCCTTGAGCCACATCTGACCCCTGACCATCAGGTCACCGTCGAGCAGGCCACCTATGCAGATCATGACGATGGCGCCGTGCGCCGCGATGTAGCCCAGCTTGTTGGCCGCTCCGGCCTTGGCTGCCACCATCCAGCCCGGGCCGTGCGGCGTATCCCGGCGCTGCAGGCGCACCTTCCAGCCCGACGCCACCAGTGTGCGCCCGATCCGATGCGCGGCCGACTCCGGCGCCTCGTCGAGCTCCGCCTGCGCCTTGTGCGGGAAGGCCTTGAGGCTTTGCTCGCGGATGTTTTCCTTGAACTGCTTCAGATCGGTCAGGATTTTCGGCGTGCTGCGCACGATGCACAGCGAGGTGCTGATGACGAGAAAGGCCAAGATCAGCAGAAACCACCAGGCGCTGTAGACCGAATACAGGCTCAGGGCAGCGAATACCTCGTACCAGAACGGCCCGAACTGGTTGATGTAGTTGTTGACCGGCTCGTTCTGCAAAAGCACCGTGCCCACCACCGAGGCGATGCAAATCACCGTCAGCAGGGCGATGGCAAAGCGCATCGAGGAGAGCAACTCCACCGCGGCGCGCATCGCCTGGGATCCGCGACTGATTTCAAGACCGGCGGTGGATACACTCATGAAGGAAACGCGCTCGTGAAAAAGGCAGGCCAGACGACCTGCCGACTTTGGAAGTGACTCCGACGCCAAGGTTCCTGGAAGCCACAGATTTTTACATAAACATCAGTAGATGCTGATATATAGAACAAAGCCCCTCGTTGCCGAGGGGCTCTGCTCAATGTCCATCAGCGCAGACCGGCGATGAAGTCGGCCACGGCCTCGATCTCCCGGTCTGTCATGTACTGGGCGATCTGGGTCATTTGAATGCTGTTCTGGCGGGCACCGGAACGGAATTGCTTCATCTGGTCCACCGTGTACTCGGCATGCTGGCCGGCCAGGCGGGGGTACTGGGATGGAATCCCCACCCCATTGGGCGAGTGACAACCGGCACAGGCAGCGATGTTGCGGTCGGCGATGCCGCCGCGGTAAATGCGTTCACCCAGCATCACCTTGTCTTTGTCGCGAGCAAACCCGGTGGTGGCGGGCTGGGAGGCCAGCCAGTAGGCAATGTCACGCTTGTCGTCTTCAGACAGCCCGGCCGCAAAACCGGCCATGATGGCATTCTGCCGCTTGCCCGACTTGTATTCCTTGAGCTGCTTGATGAGGTATTCGGGATGCTGTTGCGCCAGCTTGGGATTGGCTGCAATGGTGGAGTTGCCATCGGCGGCGTGGCAAGCCACGCACACCTGACCGTAGAGCTGGGCACCACGCCTCAAGTCGGGTTGGGCAGACTGCGCATGCACAGACAAGGACAGCGTGGCGAGTGCGGCAGCACCGATGAGCGTGGCAATGGATTTCATTTCGTGTGCGGTGGTCGACAAGGGACTGCGGATAGACACCTGGATCCGGACGATCCAGATACGACGTGCAGGATTTTACAATGCCGGACCATCCTGAACCGACACATGACCCCGAATACCCCAGCCACTCCAGCCAGCGACTCCATCAAAGCGGCCCACGCGTGGCTGCATACCGCCCGTTTTCTGACCGAAGCCCCGCAGTTGCACCACCTGCCCGCCCTGGACGTCCCGGAGATCGCCTTCGTGGGCCGGTCCAACGCCGGCAAGTCCACCTGCATCAACACCCTGACCCAGCAAAAGCGCCTCGCCTTTGCCTCCAAAACGCCTGGACGCACCCAGAGCATCAACCTGTTTGCGCTCGGCCGTCAGGGCCAGACCGATGCGGTGCTCGCGGATCTGCCCGGTTACGGCTACGCCGCCGTACCCCAGGAGGCCAAACGGCGCTGGCAGCAGGTCATGGCCAACTACCTGGTCAGCCGGCCCAACCTGCGCGCAGTGGTCCTGCTCTGCGACCCCCGACTCGGGCTGACCGAACTCGACGCAGCGCTCCTGGAGATCATCCGGCCGCGGGTCGAGCAGGGCCTGGACTTTCTGGTGCTGCTCACCAAGGCCGACAAGCTCAGCCGCAGCGAAGCGGCCAAAGCGCTGTCGATTGCGCGACTGCAGACCGCTGGCGGGCAGGCGACACTGTTTTCCGCCCTGAAGAAACAGGGCGTGGACGAAGTCGCCCTGACCTTGTGGAACTGGGCACACCCGACCGATCCGCCCACCGAGCCAACCGCCGAGCCCCTGCCCACCTGACGCCGATGATCCAGACCCGCACCATCGCCCTGCCGCACCGGATCGAACTCAACTGCCGTGTATCCGGCGAACCGGGGCGCCCGGTGCTGATGTTCCTGCATGGGTTCCCCGAAGGGGCCTTCGTCTGGGATGGATTGCTGGAACATTTTTCCCAGCCAGAGCACGGGGGCTATCGCTGCATCGCACCCAACCTGCGCGGCTACGGCGGCTCCAGCGCGCCGGCCGACACATCGGCCTACCGCGCCAAGCATCTGGTCGAGGACCTCCGGGCCCTGATCGCGATCGAAACACAGGACGCGCCTCACCCCGGCCGGCTCGCGGGCCTCGTTGCCCACGACTGGGGCGGTGCACTGGCCTGGAACCTGGCCGCCCTGCACCCGGATCTGATGGAGCGGTTGGTGATAGTCAATGCGCCTCATCCCGGCACTTTCTGGCGTGACCTGCAGCACTCCCCGGCCCAGCAGGCCGCCAGCGCCTACATGAACTTTCTGGTCCGCCCGGACGCCGCTGCCCTGCTGGCCGAAAACGACTACCGTCGGCTGTGGTCGTTTTTCACGACTCCGGGCGGCTCAGCGGCACCGGACTGGCTCACCGAAGACGTGCGGCAGCGCTATCGCGAGGTCTGGGGCCGTGGCTTGGATGGGCCCCTGAACTACTACCGCGCCTCCCCCCTGCGGCCTCCGGGCGGTTCCGCCACCCATCCTGTTGCAGAACTGCCGCGCGCCCTGCTGGACGTGCGCGTGCCCACGCTGGTGCTCTGGGGCATGGACGACCCGGCCCTGCTTCCCGGCCTGCTCGACGGCCTGAACGACTACGTGGCCGACCTGCGCATCGAGCCGCTGCCCGGCACCTCGCACTGGGTGCTGCACGAAGCGCCAGGCGCCGTGCGCGACCGCATCGCGTCCTATCTGTCCGCGGTCTGAGGCCGAGCTGCTCAGGCCCTCGGGGGCAGGCTGCCGCGAGGCGCCTTGTAGCGCGCATAACCCCACAGATACTGTTGCGGACACTGCCGGATCAAGATCTCCATGGCGCGGTTCATCTGGGCAGCGATCTCGTCGGCCCGCTCGGCCAAAGGTTGACCCATGACCGCGGACCAGGGCTGCACATGGACCACGAACCCCCGCCCCCGCGGCAAGCGCTCCCCCCAAGCCAACAACACCTCGGTGCCCGGCACCTGGGCGAATCGGCCCGATAGGGTCATGGTGTAAGCCGGGCGCCCGAAAAACGGGGCCCACACCCCCATGCCTTCGGGTGGCACCTGGTCAGGCAACAGCCCGACCGCCTCGCCGCGCCGCAACGCCTCGATCAGCTGCCGCACGCCGCGCAGCGTAGCCGGTGCCGAAGCCATGCCGGGACGGGAGCGGGCAGCGGCCAGCACCTCGGCCAGCCCGGCCTTGCGCGGCGGCCGGAACAGGACCGTCATGGGTTTGACGTGCCCGAAGCGCTCGGCGTAAGCCTGCGCCGTGACCTCGAAACAGCCCATGTGCGGCGTGAGAAACAGCATGCCCCGGCCATGCCGCAAGGCCGCCTCGATGTGAGCGGCCCCTTCCCAGCCGACCCGCACCGGAGGCCCAAACCAGAGGCGGGGCAACTCCAGCACTTGCTTGCCGGCCTCGCCCACGGAACGCCAACGCTCGCGCGACGCCAGACCCGCCAGCGCCGTGTGCTCACGCCAGCGGCGGCGGTACGCGGGCACGAACAGCCAGACCAACCAGCCCAGGCCCCAGCCCAGCCCATGCAACACCGGCAGCGGCAGGCGCCCCAAAACCCTGAACAGCAACAGCATGCGTGCGCGTGATTACAATAGGTGCATCGCCGAGTTACTGGACAACTTGCGGGCGATTCACAAATTCAGCTAAAGCGTTCGCCATAGCACTTCATGCCCGGCGACCGCCAGGCAACCATCCAAGGAGTGTATTCAAATGGCGAGCGACTTTCTTTTCACCTCGGAATCGGTCTCCGAAGGTCATCCCGACAAGGTGGCCGACCAGATCTCCGACGCCATCCTCGATGCGATTTTCGAGCAAGACCCACGCAGTCGCGTGGCGGCCGAGACGCTGTGCAACACCGGGCTGGTGGTGCTCGCCGGCGAAATCACCACCAACGCGCACGTGGACTACATCCAGGTGGCACGCGACACCATCAAGCGCATCGGCTACGACAACACCGACTACGGCATCGACTACAAGGGCTGTGCCGTGCTCGTCGCCTACGACAAGCAGAGCAACGACATCGCCCAGGGCGTGGACCACGCGAGCGACGACTACCTCAACACCGGCGCCGGCGACCAGGGCCTGATGTTCGGTTACGCCTGCGACGAGACGCCCGAGCTGATGCCCGCGCCCATTTACTACGCGCACCGCATCGTCGAGCGCCAGGCGCAGCTGCGCAAGGACGGCCGCCTGCCCTTCCTGCGCCCGGACGCCAAGAGCCAGGTGACCATGCGCTACGTGGACGGCAAGCCGCACAGCATCGACACCATCGTGCTGTCCAGCCAGCACAGCCCGGACATGAGCGACGGCAAGCACATGAAGCCCGCCTTCATCGATGCCTGCATCGAGGAAATCATCAAACCGGTGCTGCCCAAGGAATGGCTGCAGGACACCCGCTACCTCATCAACCCGACCGGGCGCTTCGTCATCGGCGGCCCGCAGGGCGACTGCGGCCTGACCGGGCGCAAGATCATCGTGGACACCTACGGCGGCGCCTGCCCGCACGGCGGAGGCGCCTTCAGCGGCAAGGACCCGACCAAGGTGGACCGCTCTGCCGCCTACGCGGCCCGCTACGTCGCCAAAAATATCGTCGCGGCCGGCTTGGCGCGGCAATGCCAGATCCAGGTCAGCTACGCCATCGGCGTGGCGCGCCCCATCAATGTCACGGTGTACACCGAGGGCACAGGTGTGATCCCGGATGAGAAGATCGCACACTTCGTCAACGAGGTGTTCGACCTGCGTCCCAAAGGCATCATTCAGATGCTGGACCTGCTGCGCCCGATTTACAGCAAGACGGCCGCTTACGGCCACTTCGGCCGCGACGAACCCGAATTCACCTGGGAACGGACCGACAAGGTACAGGTGCTGCGCGACCTGGCCGGCTTGAAGTAACCGCACCTCAGGCCGGGCAAGCAGCGCCCAGCACCTCGTGCAACATGCGTGTCACCCCCTGCTCCCAGGCGGGGAGGTGCAGATCGAATGTGGCCTGCAACAGACTCGTGTCCAGCCGCGAATTGTGTGGCCGGCGCGCGGAGGTGGGCCATGCGCTGGAGGGCACCGCCTCGATCGTCTGCACCTTCCATGCGGCCTGAGGCTGGAGCCGGCGCGCCTGTTCGATGACGTGTTGCGCATAACCGTGCCAGGTGGTCACGCCAGCGGCGGCGAGGTGATAGGTCCCCTGCCCCTCACCGCTACGCCAGACGTGGCGGATCGCCTGAGCGGTGACATCGGCAATCAGTTCGGCTCCGGTCGGGGCGCCGAACTGGTCATCGACCACCGACCAGTGCTCGCGCTCCAGGGCGAGGCGCAGCATGGTCTTGGCAAAGTTGGCTCCGCGCGCGGCATAGACCCAACTGGTGCGCAAGATCAGATGACGGCGCCCCGCCTGCAGGATGCGTTGCTCCCCTTCCAGCTTGGTGAGTCCGTAAGCGTTCAGCGGGCCGGTGGCGTCCCCTTCTTGCCAGGGCGCATGACCGCTGCCATCGAACACGTAATCGGTGCTGTAATGCACCAGCCAGGCCCCCACCTCGAGCGCGGCCTGGGCCAGCACAGCAGGCGCCTCGGCGTTGATGCGCCGAGCCAAGGCCACGTCGGTTTCGGCCCGATCCACGGCCGTGTAGGCAGCGGCATTGACGATGACGTCGGGCCGCAGGACATGCACCGTCCGTGCCAGACCCGGCAGATCGGTGAGGTCGCCGCACAGGGGGGACTCCAGCGACGCCAGGCCGGGCCACTCGGCATGGGCTTTCGCGGCTGACTGGGGAGGAAGGCCCTGTCGGTCCAGCGCCAGCAGGTGGCCCAGGGGAGCCAGGCTGCGCTGCAACTCCCAGCCCACCTGCCCGTTTTTCCCTAACAGCAGGATGCGAGGAAGAGCGCTCATGCGGCCACGGCTCCGTAGTGCCTTTGCACCCACTCGCGGTAGCTGCCGCTTTGCACGTGCTGCACCCAATCGGGGTGGTCCAGGTACCACTGCACCGTCTTGCGGATACCGGTCTCGAAGGTTTCGGCCGGCTTCCAGCCCAGTTCCCATTCGATCTTGCGCGCGTCGATGGCATAGCGCCGATCGTGACCGGGACGGTCTTGCACATGAACGATCTGGGCCTTGTAACTGCGGCCGTCCGCCCTGGGGCGCAGCCCATCCAGCAGTTCGCAGACCCGGTGAACGATTTCGATATTGGGTTTTTCGTTCCAGCCGCCCACGTTGTAAGTCTCACCCACACGCCCGGCCTCCAGCACACGGCGGATGGCGCTGCAATGATCCTGCACGTAGAGCCAGTCGCGCACCTGCAGGCCATCGCCATAAACCGGCAGAGGCTTGTCAGCGAGGGCATTGACGATCATCAGCGGAATGAGTTTTTCCGGGAATTGGTAGGGACCGTAGTTGTTCGAGCAGTTGGTGGTCAGCGTCGGCAGGCCGTAGGTATGGTGCCAGGCACGCACCAGGTGATCACTGGCGGCCTTGCTGGCGGCATACGGGCTGTTGGGTTCGTAAGGGTTGGTTTCGGCAAAAGGGGGAGCATCCTTCGACAGCGTGCCATAGACCTCGTCGGTGCTCACGTGCAGGAAGCGGAATGCGGATCGTTCAGCGTTGGGCAGACCAGACCAGTAGGCACGCACGGCTTCGAGCAGGCGAAAGGTGCCCACGATGTTGGTCTGCATGAAATCCTCCGGGCCATGGATCGAGCGGTCCACATGGCTTTCGGCAGCGAAGTGCAGCACGGCGCGCGGTTTGTGCTGCGCCAGGAGGCGGTCGACCACGGCGCGATCGGCCAAGTCTGCCTGAACAAAGACGTGACGCGCATCGCCCTGCAAGCTGGCCAGATTCTCCAGGTTGCCCGCGTAGGTGAGCTTGTCGAGGTTGACGACCGGCTCATCGGACTGGGCCAGCCAGTCCAGCACGAAGTTGCTGCCGATGAAGCCGGCGCCGCCGGTGACCAGAATCATGAGTGTTGCCGCCCGTGATGAAAAGGGGAAGAAATGCACGGTCGATTATCGGCCAGTTGACAACTCCGATCCCCAGCCCGCAACGCAAACGGGGCGTTGCATGCACAATCACCGATTCCGAACAACTCCCACACCATTCAGGAATCGCATCCACCGTGAGTGACACCGACCTCAAAACCGCATTCGAAGCTGCCGTCGCCTCCACCCAGGACCTGACCCAGCGGCCCGACAACGCCACCTTGCTCAAGCTGTATGCGCTCTACAAGCAGGCCACCGAAGGGGACAACCCCCACCCCAAGCCCGGTTTCAGTGACCTGGTCGGTCGGGCCAAGTGGGATGCCTGGGCCGCGCTGAAGGGCACGCCAGCGAACGAGGCCATGCAGCGCTACATCGAATTGGTCGAGTCGCTGGAATGACCGGCAGACAGGCCTGAGGCCAAGGCCTGCAGGCGCTGTTCCCGCTCTGGCCGGGGCAAACGTGCCAGTGCCCGCACGGCACGGTAAAACGCCTGGAAATCCCGCCCTTCGGCCATGAACAAGGCCTCGAACGCCGGCACCCATTCGTCGTAGGCCGCCTGCGCCGCAAACAGGGCGTTGTTGGCCTGCTCGACCCACGGGTCGTAGCCGGCAAAACCGCCCCACGAAGCCCGCAGCTCGGCATAGCGCTGTCGAAACGTTTCCAGCGCCTGGGCCTTTTCCGTCTCAACCCGATCGGTCGGCCATGCCTCGGCTGCCGCCTGGGCGTAGAGCGCTTGCAGGCGGGATCGCGTTTCCCGAGTCAGGCGGCGAAAAGCCTGGCGCCGGTCATCGAACACCCGATAGGCCTGCCGCGCTTCGTCGCTCGCCTCCCGTTCCAGCCACAGGTCTGCGCCCAGGCGCTCCACCGCCGTGGCAAAGGATTCGTTGAAGGTCGTGTCGCCCGCCACATACACCGCCTGGTGCGCCAACTCGTGGAAAATGAGCCGCGCAAGCTCCCCATCGGGCCCGTGGATGAAGGTGTTGAGCAGCGGATCGCCTCCGAGCCAGTTGGTCCAGCCCAGGGTGGAATAGGCGGGCACCGGGTACACGCCCACATCCCATGAAGCCGGCAGGCTCGCCGCGAAGGCGCGCGCCGCCGCCTCGTCGTAAAAACCCTTGTAGCCGAGGCAGCCGGCCACCGGAAAGCACCAGGTGTGCAGCGCCAGCGCATACGGGGGCGCGGCCACCACGTTCCACACCACGGCGCGGCGCTGCAGATCCGCATACCGGGTGTAGCTGGCATTGCGCGGCAGATGCAACACGTCCGAGGCGAAGGTGCGGATCGATTGCGCCAGGACCAGACGCTGGCGCAAAGCCTCGGGCGTGGCGGGATCGTCGAGCCACTGTGCCACCGGACGCGAGGCCTGCAGCAGCGCCAGGTGCCCGCTCACCGATTGCAGGTAATAGGCCGGATCCGTCACCCACTGGCGCACAGGCGCCTCGAACCGGGCCACGCCATCACCCGGCGGGGTGCTGGCACAACCGCCCAGCCCAGCGGCACAAACCAGCCCTACCCACCCAGCCAGGCTCAGCCTCATGCGCGGCGCACCTCGACCAGACAGTCGTAAAACGTGGGGGCCCGCCCCAGATCGGTCAGGCGCTGGTGCGTGAGCTCATTGACGTTGGTGCCGTTGAGCCCCAGCTTGCGCCACCAGATGCCCAGCCCGTTGACCACGCCCGGCCGCGCCCGCAGCCCGACCCGGGCCACGCACTCGTAACAGCCCCGGTCGTTGAACACGGTGACCCGGTCGCCATCGGCAATGCCCCGCGCAGCGGCATCGTGGGGGTGGATTTCCAGCACCGGCTCGCCCTCCACGTCGCGCAGCGACTGCACGTTGACAAAGGTGGAATTCAGGAAGTGGCGCGCCGGCGGCGAGATCATGGCCAGTGGATAGCGCACATCGCTGCCGATGGCCTCGTGGTTCGGCAGCACTTCGGGCAAGCCGTCACGCCCCATGGCCTGCAGGCGCTCGCTGAACAGCTCGCACTTGCCCGACGGGGTCGGGAACCCGCCCTCGGCAAACGGCGCTTCGGGCACAGGCAGGCTGACGAAGCCGTCGCGCAGCAGGGCGTCGAAATCCACTTCGGCCGGAAATGCCTGGCGGCACAGGGTTTCGTCGTCGTCGGCAAAGCAGGGATTGTCAAAACCCAGGCGTCGGGCCAGCTCACGAAAGATCTGGGTATTGGGCCGCGCCTGCCCCAAGGGCTCGATGGCCGGCCGGTTCAGCAGCACGTCGGTATGCCCATAGCTGGCGTGGATGTCCCAGTGCTCCAACTGGGTGGTGGCGGGCAACACATAGTCGGCGTGATCGGCCGTGTCGGTGAGAAAGTGCTCCAGCACCACGGTGAAGAGGTCGTCGCGCGCGAAGCCGGCCACCACCTTGCCCGATTCCGGTGCCACCGCCACCGGGTTGCTGTTGTAGACCACCAGCGCCTCGATGCGGGGGCCGAACTCGGGCGAGGCGGGGCGCAACAAATCATCACCGATGGTGCTCATGTTGATGAGACGTGGGTGGGGCACGCCGGACTGCGCGAGCAAGTCGGGGCGCTGCAGCGCATCGCGCCGCACCGGAAACGCTCCGGAATTGCTGAGCAGCAACCCGCCGGCACGGTGGCGCCAGGCCCCCAGGATGGCGGGCAGACAGGCCACTGCACGAACGGCATTGCCGCCCCCGTGGGTGCGCTGCATGCCGTAGTTCAGACGGATGGCGATCGGCTCCTGCCGCTCGAAACAGCGCCCCATGTCCTGCGCGAGCCGGGTGATCTGCTCGGCCGGGATGCCACACAACGCAGCCGCTCGCTCAGGGGACCACTCCAGCGCGCGGTCGCGCAACGGTGGCCAGCCGACCGTGTGACGGGCGATGTAGCCATGATCCAGCCATCCGTGCGCGATGCATTCATGCATGAGGGCATAGGCCAAGGCAGCGTCCGTGCCGGGCAGGATGGCGAGGTGGTCGTGGCACTTGTCGGCCGTTTCGGTGCGGCGCGGGTCGATGCAGACCAGCTTCGCCCCCTGCCGCTTGGCCTCCTGCGCATAACGCCAGAAGTGCAGGTTGCTGCCGATGGAGTTGCTGCCCCAGATCAGGATCAGCCGCGATTCGGCAAAAAACTCCACCCGCATGCCCAGCTTGCCACCCAGGGTGTATTCGAGACCGGCCGCGCCGGCCGAGGCACAGATGGTGCGATCGAGCCGGGAAGCACCAAGGCGGTGGAAGAACCGAGCGGCGATGCTCTCACCCTGCACCAGCCCCATGGTGCCGGCGTAGCTGTACGGCAGGATGGCCTGGGGATCGCGGGTGGCGATGGCTTTCAGCCGCGCGGCGATGTCGTCCAACGCCTCGTCCCAGCCCACTGGCTCGAAACGCCCATGGCCCTTGGGGCCGATGCGCCGCAGCGGAGTGAGCACCCGCTGCGGGTGATAGGTGCGTTCGGTGTAACGCGACACCTTGGTACACAGCACCCCACCCGTTTGCGGGTGGGCCGGATTGCCCTGCACTTTCACGGCCACGCCATCGACCACCTGGGTCACGAAGGAACAGGTGTCGGGACAGTCGTGCGGGCAGGCACCCAGAATGCGTCGAGTCGTTGGCGTCATGCACAAATTGTGAAGCATGCCCACAAACGCCGCCAGACACCGCCTTTTTGGTTACCATGACCCTGTAGGAACCGACGAGGCAACGGCGATGAAACTGAACGATTCCATCCTGGCCCAGGCACCGAGCCTGACCCAGCTCCGGCGTGATCTGCACGCCCATCCCGAGTTGTGCTACCAGGAGGTGCGCACTGCCGACATCGTGGCGGCCAAACTGACCGAATGGGGCATCGAGGTGCATCGAGGCCTGGGCGTGACCGGCGTGGTGGGCGTGGTGCATGGGCGTGACGGTGGCGCCAGCGGGCGTGGCGTGGGCCTGCGCGCCGACATGGACGCCCTGCCCATGACCGAACTCAACACCTTCTCCCACGCCAGCCAGCACCCCGGCAAGATGCACGCCTGCGGCCACGACGGCCACACCGCCATGCTGCTGGCCGCCGCGCAATACCTGGCGCAGCACCGCAACTTCGACGGCACCGTGTACCTGATCTTCCAACCGGCGGAGGAAGGTGGTGGCGGGGCGCGGGAAATGATCCAGGACGGCCTGTTCGACCGTTTCCCCATGGAAGCGGTGTTCGGCATGCACAACTGGCCCGGCTACCCCACAGGCACCTTTGCCGTCAGTCCCGGTCCGGTCATGGCCTCCAGCAACGAATTCAAGATCACCATTCGCGGCAAGGGCAGCCACGCCGCCCTGCCCCACAACGGCATCGACCCGGTGCCCATCGCCTGTCAGATGGTGCAGGCGTTCCAGACCATCATCACCCGCAACAAGAAGCCGGTGGACGCGGGCGTGATCTCCGTGACCATGATCCACGCCGGCGAAGCCACCAATGTGGTGCCCGACCATTGCGTGCTGCAAGGCACGGTGCGGACCTTCACCCTGGAGGTGTTGGACCTGATCGAGCAGCGGATGCGGGAGCTGGCCCAGCACACCTGCGCCGCCTTTGGTGCCCAATGCGAATTCGAATTCCGGCGCAATTACCCGCCCACCGTCAACACCCCGGCCGAAGCCGAGTTCGCTCGCGAGGTGATGCGCGCCATCGTCGGCGAGGAGCAGGTCTGGGATCAGGAACCCACCATGGGTGCGGAAGACTTCGCCTTCATGCTGCAGGCCAAGCCGGGAGCCTATGGCTTCATCGGCAACGGCGACGGCTCGCACCGGGGCCGATACGAGGGCGGTGGACATGACGCCGGCCCCTGCACCCTGCACAACCCGCGCTACGACTTCAACGACGAGCTCATCCCGCTGGGTGGAACCTACTGGGTCGAATTGGCCACGCGCTGGCTGGGCACACCGAAGCGCTGAGCGGCGATGGCCAGCAGGCCATCGAAAATCAGGCTTTCCACGAGCTCGAATGGCACCGTCATGCTGGGGGCCATCTTCCAGGCGGCACCGCCCGTCATCACGCAAACAGGTTCTTCGCCGGTGTGCTGACGCAGGTTGTCCACCATGCGCTGCACCGCGCCGGCAATGGCGAAGGTGCCGCCGCTGGTCAATGCGTCGCTGGTGTTGGTGGGGAAGTTGCGCACCTCCCCGGTGGGTACGTGCAGGCCGGCCGTGCCAGACTCCAACGCCCGCAACATGATCCCATGCCCCGGCAGGATGATGCCACCCAGGAAGCGGCCTTCGCCGTCGATGGCCTCCACCGTGACGGCGGTGCCCACCATGACGAGCACGCACGGCTTGCGTTGCTGCCGGGCCAGCAAACGCTGACGCGCGCCGATCATGGCCACCCAGCGGTCCGAGCCGAGCCGGGCCGGATGGTCATAGCCGTTGATCAGGCCAGCCTCCTCGTTGCTGGAGACGACCCACTGGGGTGACACGTCCCACAGTTCGAGCTGCTCCTCGACCCGGCGCTTGACGGCATCGCCCGCGACGATACAGCCCAGCACATGCACCGGCACGCGCAACTGGGCCCAGTCGCCCTCGGCAAGCTTCTCGATGTTTTCCAGGAACTGCACGCCGTGGGCCAACATGCGCGCTCCCACACCGGGCTCCTCGTACAGCGCCCATTTCAGGCGCGTGTTCCCCACATCCAGTGCAAGCAGTGTCATGGTCGGATGATAGCTTGCACCGCCTCGGCATCCAACCACAGAGACCACTCAGTTTTGCCGCCAGGGCAGACCGTGGAAGCGCCATCCCCCCTTGCGGCCGCGCTGCGCGGCGCTGTCGGGGTCGCCTTCGAAGCCTTCCAGGATGTTGTAGGCCTCGAATCCCAGCTCGGTGGCCCGCTTGGCCGCTGCGATCGAACGCGCCCCGCTGCGGCACAGCATCAGCAGCTTTTTGCCACGTGCTCCCAGCTCCTGTATGCCCGCATCGAAACCGGGATTGGGCACCATGCCCGGCCATTGTTTCCAGGCCAACGGTATCGCGCCGGGCACGAAACCCACCCACTCCCGTTCGGCGTCGGTACGCACGTCCACCAGCAGGGCTTCCCCGGACTGAACCCAGTCCCACGCCAGTTGCGGCGACACATCGCCGGCGTAACCGACAGCCGGTCGGGGATGCCGAAGCCAAGCGCCATCGGCGTCATGCCGCAAACCGGACCTGAGGTTGGCGGGCACGGCTTCGTCCATCCGCCTGGGCTTGGGCAGCTGCAGGCTGTTCATGATGGCCACGAACTCCTCCAGCGTCTTGCCCGCCACGCGGGCATTGCTGGCCTTCTCCTGGCCGATGGTGCTGTGGGTGCGCCCCTGGTAGTCATGCCCGGGCCACACGATGGTGTCTTCCGGCAGCTTGAACAACACCTCGGTGAGGCTGTGGTAGAGCGCTTCGGGGCTGCCGGACTGAAAATCGGTTCGGCCACACCCATTGATGAGCAAGGTGTCACCCGTGAACACATGGCGCTGACCCTCCACCTCCCAGGTGAAGCACATGCTGCCTGCGGTGTGCCCGGGAGTGGCCAGGGCGCGGATTTTCTGTTGGCCAAAGACCAGCTCGTCGCCATCCTGCAGCTGGCGCGAAGCGGTGGTGATGCCGCAGGCTGCCGGGGCCGCGGTACGGGCTCCTGCGTGTTCGGCCAGCTTGCCCGCGCTGGTGATGTGGTCGGCATGCGCATGGGTCTCCACGGTCCAGACCAGCTTGAGTCCATACTCCCGCAGAACCGCCAGGTCGCGCTCGAGCTGAAGGTCCACCGGATCGATGATGAGGGCCTCACGCGTGGCCACGTCGAACAGCACGTAGGTGTAGGTGCTGGAATCGGGGTCGAACAGTTGGATCGGTCGCATCTTCGGTGTCCTGGGCATGAGGGTGATCAGGAAAAACGGGCCAGCATGTCGGCCACGTCATCGGGCGGGGTATCGCCCTGTGCAATCAGACAGCCCACCATCATAAAGAAGGTCTTGTCCAGCGCCTTGCGGGCGGCGGCGAGCTGTTGGGCCACCTTCTCACAGTCGGTATCGGCCTCGATCAGCCGTTGGATGCCGCGCAGCTGCCCCTCGACGCGCCGCAATCGCAGCAACAGGGATTTCTTGCGCTCCGGATCGCTGACGGGAATCATGGAAAGCCTCGCGAATCTTGATACTGCACAGGGTATTTTACGGACTTTCCCCGTTCCCGACCATCCCGATGGTTTTCAAGCTCGAGAAATGGCAGTAACATTGACGTTTACGTAAACGTCAATCAACCGCCCGCCTCGGGCACCGCTTCCACGGAGACATCGATGACCGACCTGTCCGCCGAATTCAAGGCTCTGGCCGAGTACCGCCCCACGCACAAGGTGCGCTTCATCACTGCCGCCAGCCTGTTCGACGGGCACGATGCCGCCATCAACATCATGCGGCGCATCCTGCAAAGCATGGGCGCGGAGGTGATCCACCTGGGGCATAACCGCTCGGTGGACGAGGTGGTGACGGCCGCCTTGCAAGAGGACGCACAGGGCATCGCCATCAGCTCCTACCAGGGCGGGCACGTCGAGTATTTCAAGTACATGGTGGACCTGCTGCGCCAGCGCGGTGGCGAGCATGTACAGGTGTTCGGCGGCGGCGGCGGCGTGATCGTGCCCAGCGAGATTCGCGAGCTTCAGGCATACGGCGTGGGCCGCATCTACAGCCCGGAAGACGGCCAGCGCATGGGCCTGCAAGGCATGATCGGCGAGATGGTGATGCGCTGCGACAAGGACCTATCGCCCTACGCGCCCAAGTCCATCGACGCGATTCAAGGCCACAGCGATGCGGCCTGGCGTGCCTTGGCTCAATTGATCACCGTGCTGGAAAACCAGACGGCAGACGCGGGGCTGGTGGACAGGCTTCGCTCGGCGGCACAGGCAATGCAAGTGCCGGTGCTCGGCATCACCGGCACGGGCGGCGCCGGCAAATCCTCTCTCACCGACGAGCTGATTCGCCGCTTCCGGCTGGACCAGGACGACCGGCTGCGCATCGCCGTCATCAGCATCGACCCGTCACGCCGCAAGAGCGGCGGCGCGTTGCTGGGCGACCGCATCCGCATGAACGCCATCGGCCCGTGGCAGCAAGGCCCGCGCGTTTACATGCGCAGCTTGGCCACGCGCGACTTCGGCTCCGAAATTTCCGCCGCCCTGCCCGACGTGGTGGCGGCCTGCAAGGTGGCCGGCTTCGACCTCATCATCGTGGAGACCTCGGGCATCGGACAGGGCGATGCCGCCATCGTGCCGCACGTGGATGTGCCCATGTACGTGATGACACCCGAATTCGGTGCCGCCAGCCAGCTCGAAAAAATCGACATGCTCGACTTTGCCGAGTTCGTGGCGATCAACAAGTTCGACCGCAAAGGCGCTCTGGACGCCCTGCGCGACGTGAGCAAACAAGTCCAGCGCAACAAGGAAGCCTGGGGCACCCCGCTCGAGCAGATGCCGGTGTTCGGCACCATGGCCGCACGCTTCAACGATGACGGCGTCACCGCGCTGTACCAGGCCCTGAAACAGCGCCTGGCTGCGTTGGGCCTGCAACTCACCGATGGCCGCCTGCCGCTGGTGAGCGTGCGCCACAGCAGCAACCAGACGCCCATCGTGCCGCCGGCGCGAACGCGCTACCTGGCCGAGATTGCCGAGACCGTGCGCGGCTACAAGAAAAAGGCCCTGCAACAGGCGCGGCTGGCACGCGAAATCCAGCAGCTCCATGCCAGCGCCGAGATGCTGAAGATCGGCAAGCCGGGCCGGTCCAAGGCCGCCGAGGCCGTGCTCGATCTGGCCCAGCAAAGGGAACTGGAGCAAGACCCTGCCGCCCGCAAGCTGTTGCAGCAATGGCCCGCCATGCAGCAGGCCTACGCCGGCGACGAGTACGTGGTCAAAATCCGCGACAAGGAGGTCCGCACCCGGCTCACCCACACCACGCTGAGTGGCAACAAGATCCGCAAGGTCGCCCTGCCCAAGTACGAGGACCACGGCGAACTGCTCAAGTGGCTGATGCTGGAGAACGTGCCGGGCAGCTTCCCCTACACCGCGGGCGTGTTCGCGTTCAAGCGCGAGGGCGAGGACCCGACCCGGATGTTCGCCGGCGAAGGCGACGCCTTCCGCACCAACCGGCGCTTCAAACTGCTCAGCGAAGGCATGCCGGCCAAGCGCCTGTCCACCGCGTTCGACTCGGTCACGCTGTACGGCCACGACCCCGACCCACGCCCCGACATCTACGGCAAGATCGGCAACTCCGGGGTGAGCATCGCCACGCTGGACGACATGAAGGTCCTCTACAGCGGTTTCGATCTGTGCAACCCCAGCACCTCGGTGTCGATGACCATCAATGGCCCGGCGCCGACCATCCTGGCGATGTTCATGAACACCGCCATCGACCAGCAGCTCGACAAATTCCGTGCCGACAACGGCCGCGACCCCACCGACACCGAAGCCGAAAAAATCCGCGAATGGGTGTTGGCCAACGTGCGCGGCACGGTGCAGGCCGACATCCTGAAGGAGGACCAGGGCCAGAACACCTGCATCTTCTCCACCGAGTTCAGCCTCAAGGTGATGGGCGACATCCAGGAATACTTCGTGCACCACGATGTGCGCAACTTCTACTCGGTGTCCATCAGCGGCTACCACATCGCCGAGGCCGGGGCCAACCCGATCTCGCAGCTGGCCTTCACGCTGTCCAACGGCTTCACCTTCGTGGAGGCGTACCTGGCGCGCGGCATGCACATCGACGACTTCGCGCCCAACCTGAGCTTCTTCTTCAGCAACGGCATGGACCCGGAGTACACCGTGCTGGGCCGGGTGGCCCGGCGCATCTGGGCGGTGGCGATGAAGGAGAAGTACGGCGCCAACGAACGCAGCCAGAAGCTCAAGTACCACATCCAGACCAGTGGCCGCAGCCTGCACGCGCAGGAAATCGCCTTCAACGACATCCGCACCACGTTGCAGGCGCTCATTGCCATCTACGACAACTGCAACAGCCTGCACACCAACGCCTACGACGAGGCCATCACCACGCCGACCGAGGAAAGCGTGCGCCGCGCGATGGCGATCCAGCTCATCATCAACCGCGAATGGGGCCTGGCCAAGAACGAGAACCCGAACCAGGGCGCCTTCATCATCGACGAGCTGACCGAACTGGTGGAAGAAGCCGTGCTGGCCGAGTTCGAGCGCATCGCCGAGCGCGGCGGCGTGCTGGGCGCGATGGAGACCGGCTACCAGCGCGGCCGCATCCAGGACGAGAGCATGCACTACGAGATGCTCAAGCACACCGGCGAGCTGCCCATCATCGGCGTCAACACCTTCCGCAACCCGCACGGCGACCCGATCCCAGACTCACTGGAGTTGGCCCGCTCCACGGAAGAAGAGAAGCAATCGCAGCTCAAGCGTCTGCAGGATTTCCACGCCCGCCATGCGCACGAGGCGCCGGCGATGCTGCAACGGCTCAAAAATGCGGTGATCGAAAACCGCAATGTCTTCGAGGTGCTGATGGACGCGGTTCGCGTGTGCTCGCTGGGGCAGATCACCTCGGCATTGTTCGAGGTGGGCGGCCAGTACCGGCGCAACATGTGAGCGGAGGCAACCTGCGCAGCATCACCGCCATGGTCGTGGCGGTGGGCTGTTTTTCGCTCATGGACACCGTGCTCAAGGTGTTGTCGGGGCACTACGCGGCGTTGCAAGTGGCAACCATGCGGGGCATGGTGGCTTTGCCGCTGGTGTTCGCCTACCTGAGTTGGCGCGGTGCCTGGGGCAAGGTCTGGCGTCTGCGCTGGCCGCTGCACCTGTTGCGTGGCGTCCTGGCGGTTGGCATGCTGGGCATGTTCACCTACGGCGTGCGCGGCCTGCCGCTGGCCAACGCCTACACGCTGTTCTTTGTCGCTCCGCTGCTCATCACCATCCTGGCCGTGCCGCTCCTGGGGGAACGCGTGCCCCGGGCGCACTGGTGGGCGGTGGCCATCGGCCTGATCGGCGTACTGGTGGCCCTGCGTCCCAGTCCGGGGGCCTTTCTCGGCTTGGCGGGGCTGGCGGTGCTGGGTGCCGCGGCCTGCTATGCGGCGTCGGCGGTCGTCGGCCGGCTCCTGTGCCGCACCGACCCGCCGGAAAGCCTGGTGCTGTGGTCGATGATGCTGTTGTCGCTGTTTGGCGGGGCGCTGGCCGCCCCCGGCTGGACGCCGGTGTCCAGTGAGCACCTGGGACTGCTGGTCGCCCTGGCCCTGACCGGCTTTGCCGGGCAGATCGCCATCACCGAGGCGTTCCGGCACGGGCAGGCCTCGGCCGTGGCGCCGTTCGAATACACCGCCCTGGCCTGGGGCATCGGACTGGACTACCTGCTCTGGCAGGTGCTGCCCGATGGCTACACCCTCAGCGGCGCCGCCATCATCATATTGGCGGGCCTGTATCTCCTGCGACATGAACGGATCCACCGGCAGGCCGAAGTCCACCCCAGCGCAGACCACCCTTGAAATGCAGGGCACGGCTGCCGGCCAGCGGCCATGCCCCTGCGTCTGTGCCCCCGCCCCGTTTCAAGGCAACGGCCAGACGACCCCGTTGTCGTTGAGGATCGCATCCAGCGGCACGTCGTGCGGCTCCGGCTCCAGATCGGGCAGAAACCCCAAGGTGTAGCTCAGCCCCACCGTGAACGGCTTGGGTTTGAGCTCGTTGAGGGTGCGGTCGTAGAACCCGCCGCCATAACCCAGCCGGTATCCACCCGGACCGTAGCCCAGACAAGGGACGAACAGCAGCGTCGGCTCGATGATTTCGGTGTCTTTGGGCTTGGGAATGCCATAGGCGTCCTCCTCCATCGGGCAACCCGGATACCAGCGATGGAAGGTCAACGTCTTCGTGACCTTGTTGATGACGGGCAATCCGATCTTGCGCCGCCGGCTCGCGCCCAGGGCGTCGGCTTCCATGCCCGCCTCCTGCCAGCGAAACAGCGCCGGCAGGGGATCGAATTCGCCTTTGATCGGCCAGTAGGCCCCAATCACCTCGTCGGGTCGCTCCACCAGCCAGACCCGCATGACCCGCTGTAGGGCATCGTTGCGCGCCAGCCGGTCTTCAAGCCGCAAGCGCGCCTCCAACAACTGCTTGCGCCACCGCGCCTTGAGCGCTTTTGGGTCAGCGGGAGATTTGTTGTTCATAATCCTCGTATGCGATGTCTTTCCACGCTCAAGCGACACCTGCTGTGCATGGTCGCCGCCATCTTAATGCCTGGAGGTCTGGTCGGATCGGTAGCCATGGCGCAGCAGCCCCTCTCGGCCGCCGACCGCGCGCTGCTGGACATGCGTCAGGCGTTTCAGGCGCGCGACACCCAGCGGCTGACCGCATGGCTGTCCCAAGTCGCCGGCCACCCGCTGGAGCCGCTTGCCGGCTACTGGGAGCTCAGCGCCCGCCTGCCGGACGCCTCACCCCAGGAAATTCGCGGCTTCATGCGGCGCTGGCAAGGAACCTACTACGAGGACCGCTTGCGCAACGACTGGCTGCTGGAACTGGGCAAAGCCAGAGACTGGTCCACCTTCCTGGAGGAGTACCCTCTGTTCCGCATGAATGACGACCGGGAAGTCGCCTGCTATGCCCTGGTGGCCGACACCAGCCGGCCTGCGGCGATCCGGGCGTCGGAATTGCCGGAACTCTGGCTGGCCCAGCGCCGTGCCGACGATGGCTGCGCCCTGGCTGCAGAGAGGTTGCTGGCTTCCGGTGACCTGCCGGTGGAAGTCGTCTGGCGGCGCGCACGCCTGGCCATGGAGCGTAACCAGCCGGCCATCGCCATCCAGGCGGTCGAACTGTTGGACCCCTCGTGGGTGCCCTTGGTCCAAACCTTGCACAGCAACCCGGAGCGCTTTCTGGACGAAAAAGTCACGGCCATCCGCAGCCGCACCAAGGAACTGGTGACGCTGGCCTTGATCCGGCTCGCGGTGCGGGACCCACAGGCCGCGGCGGCCGAAGCCTCCAAGTTGCGCTGGAAGGCACAACTGACCCAGGAGGAGCAAAGCTGGGTCTGGGGGGTGATCGGACGCCGCCTGGCCCAACGCCTCAGCCCCGAGGCCATGGACGCCTTCGTCAAGGCGCGTAACGAGCATTTGCACGACGAGCACCTGGCCTGGAAGGTCCGCGCCGCCCTGCGGGCCGGGATGTGGTCCGAAGTCCGTGACGCCATCCAGGCCATGCGCCCGGCGCAACGCGAAGAACCGGTCTGGGTCTATTGGCTGGCACGCTCCTATCTGGCTTTGGGCACGCCTGCGGGACGCAGTCAGGCCCTCGCCTTGTTCGACCAGATCGCCGGCACCCAGGGCTTCTACGAACAGTTGGCCTTGGAGGCGTTGGGGCACACCATCTCGACACCTCCCGCCCCCGCACCGCTGACCCTGGCCGAAGTGGCGGCCGCGCGCACCCATCCAGGCCTGCAACGCGGCCTGTTGGCCATCCAGCTCGGGCTGCGCTCCGAAGGCGTGCGCGAATGGCACTACACCATTGCCCTGCACACGCCGGGGGGCATGAGTGAGCGCGAACTCCTGGCCGCCGCCGATTTCGCCTGCAGCCGCGAGGTCTGGGACCGCTGCATCAACACCAGCAAGCGCACCCGTGCGGAAATCGACCAAACCCAGCGTTTCCCCATGCCCTTTCGCGATGCCGTGCTGCGCCGCGCCCAGGACATCGGCCTCGACCCAGCTTATGTGTACGGCCTGATCCGACAAGAAAGCCGCTTCATCATGGACGCCCGCTCGCACGTCGGTGCCGCTGGCCTCATGCAGATCATGCCAGCCACCGCCACCTGGACCGCGCGCCAGATCGGCCTGCGCAACTTCCGGCCCGAGCAGATCACCGACCGCGATGTCAACATCACCATCGGCACGGCCTATCTCAAGCTCGCGCTCGACGATTTCGAAGGATCGATGCCCATGGCCGCCGCAGCCTACAATGCCGGACCGGGGCGCCCGCGCCAGTGGCGCAACGGCCCGACGCTGGAAGCGGCCATCTGGATCGAGAACATCCCGTTCGATGAAACCCGCGACTACGTCAGGCGCGTGCTCGCCAACACCACGAACTATGCGGCCCTCATCACCGGCCAGCCGCAGCGGCTCAGCAGCCGGTTGGGCGTGGTGGGCCCGCGATCCACGACGGCACAGGCCCCACACACCGACCTCCCCTGAAGTTCACCATTGCGCTCGCACATGAAAAAAGTTCTGGTTCTCGGCGGCACCGGATTTCTGGGCCGTCACGTCTGTGAACAGCTCAACCGCCTCGGCATCCGGGCCACCGTCCCGACCCGCCGCATGATCCACGGCCGATCGGTACAAACACTGCCACTGGTGGACCTGATCGAGGCCGACGTGCACGACCCGGCCGCCCTGCAGCGTTTGCTGCCCGGTCACGACGCGGTGATCAACCTGGTGGCGATCCTGCACGGCAATCGCCGCCGCTTCGAGCAGGTGCACGTCGCGCTGCCGCAGAAGCTGGCCCAGGCCATGCAGACGATGGGGGTGCGCCGGCTCGTTCATGTGAGCGCGCTCGGCGCCAGCGACGAAGGCCCATCGCTGTACCAGTCGACCAAGGCCCAGGGTGAGGCGGTCTTGCGGCGCGCCGATCTGGCACTGACGGTGTTGCGCCCGAGCGTGATCTTCGGTGCCGAAGACCGCCTCCTCAACCTTTTTGCCCGACTGCACAAAACATGTCCAGTGATCCCTCTGGCCGGGGCCCGCACCCGCTTTCAGCCCGTCTGGGTGGGGGATGTGGCACAAGCCATTGTGCGCTGTCTGCAGCGACCCGAAACCATCGGTCAGACCTACGAATGCGCCGGCCCGGAAATCTTCACCCTGGCCGAGCTGGTGCGGCTCGCAGGCCGCCTGTGCGGCCATGAACGCCCGGTGTGGCCCTTGCCGACCGCGCTGGGCTACTTCCAGGCCCTGCTGCTGGAATGGCTGCCGGGCGAACCCCTGATGAGCACCGACAACCTGCGCTCCATGGAGGTGGACAACATCGCCAGTGGCACACTGCCGGGCCTGGACGCCTTGGGCATCACGGCCCAGGCGTTGGAGCCCATCGCTGCCAGCTACCTCGACATGGCCGGCCAAGCGGACCCGCTGCTGAGGCTGCGTCAGCAGGCATCCCGCCGCTGAGCCAGCCGCGCCGCACAGGCACGGTTTTTTTGGCACACTGTCAGTTTCTCTTGTTCCACCGCAAAAGCCCGCTGCCATGACGACCTCCAAAACCGCTCCCTCCCCATCCGCAAGCCCGGTCATGAACGCCTACCGTTCCGAGCACCAGCGCGACATCGTCAACCGGCTGCGCCGCATCGAGGGGCAGGTGCGGGCCTTGGTGGAGATGGTCGAAAGCGGTCGCTCCTGCGAAGACGTGGCCCAGCAGATGTCCGCCGCCCGCAAGGCCATGGACAAGGCCTTTTACCGCATGATGGCCTGCACGGTCCTCGAAGCCGTCAGCGGCACCGATGCCGAGGCCGACGTGGAACGATCCACCCGCATCCTGGAAAAGTACGCCTGATCCAAGCCTGCCCGGCTCAAGCGTCATGGACATTTACCTGGTCGGTGGCGCCGTGCGCGACGGCCTGCTCGGCCACTTCCACACCCCTTACCGTCTGCCCGACGGCAGCCCACACGCCGACCGGGACTGGGTGGTCGTGGGGGCCACGCCCGAGGCCATGGTGGCGAGCGGCTTTCTGCCAGTGGGGCGCGACTTTCCGGTCTTCCTG
Source organism: Tepidicella baoligensis (assembly GCF_013432195.1). GTDB lineage: Bacteria > Pseudomonadota > Gammaproteobacteria > Burkholderiales > Burkholderiaceae_C > Tepidicella > Tepidicella baoligensis. Next base: position 225,543 of record NZ_JACCDB010000001.1, read on the forward strand.
CACCCCGAAACGCGGGAGGAATATGCGCTCGCTCGCACCGAGCGCAAGACGGCGCGCGGCTATCACGGTTTCGCCTTCAGCGCTCACCCCGATGTCACCCTCGAAGAAGACCTGGCCCGGCGCGACCTCACCATCAACGCCATGGCAGTGCCTGCCGACGCACTCGATGGGCAGGGCTGCTTCGATCCGCAGAGTCCGGCACTGATCGACCCTTACGGTGGCCGGCGCGACCTCGCCGCCAAGGTGCTGCGCCACGTGACGGACGCCTTCGTGGAAGACCCGGTGCGCATCCTGCGCATGGCCCGCTTTGCGGCACGCTGGCCGGATTTCACCGTCGCCCCTGAAACCCTGGCACTGATGCGCGAGATGGTGAGCCACGGCGAGGTGGACCACCTGGTACCAGAACGGGTCTGGCAGGAACTCGCTCGCGGGCTCATGGAAACCCGCCCCTCCCGTATGCTGGAAGTGCTGCGCGACTGCGGGGCGTTGCGTGTGCTGCTGCCCGAGGTGGACCGGCTCTGGGGCGTGCCCCAGCGGGCCGACTACCATCCAGAAGTGGATACCGGTGTGCACCTGGGCATGGTGCTCGACATGGCGGCGCGATTGCAGGCCCCACTGACGGTGCGCTATGCCTGCCTGTGCCACGACCTGGGCAAAGGAACCACGCCTGCGCATATGCTGCCGCGCCATATCGGCCACGAAGAGCGCAGCGCTCGGCTCGCCCGCCGCCTTGGCGAACGCTGGCGTGTGCCGCGTGATTGCCGTGAGCTGGCCGAGGTGGTGGCCCGAGAACACGGCCATATCCACCAAAGCCTGACCTTGGGCGCCGATGCGGTGTTGCGGTTGCTACAGCGGTGCGACGCGCTGCGCCGCCCCGAGCGTTTTCAGGAGGTGCTACAAGCCTGCGAAGCCGATGCACGCGGCCGGCTCGGGCACAGCGAAGACGCCTACCCCCAGGCACAACGCCTGGCATCGGCCCTGCGAGCGGCACTGTCGGTGGACACCGCGCCGATCGCCGCGGCGCTGCAACGTCAGGCAAACGCCCCATCCCAAGTGGGACCGGCCATCGCCCAAGCCGTGGCGCAGGCGCGTGCGCGTGCCATTGCCCATACCCTGGGCGGTGCGGCCGACTGAGCCACGCCACAGCGTGCCCGCCCACTTCGGTTCAACGGGCCTGTGCATGCGCCTGCGCCCAGCGCACGATGTCGCCCTGCCCCATCGCGCCCGCCTGCCGCGCAACCGCCTGACCCCCAACGAACAGCATCAATGTGGGAATGCTGCGGATCTGGTAACGCAAGGCCAGACCTTGCGCCTCTTCCGTGTTCACCTTGGCCAAGCGAAAACGAGGCTCGAGCTGGCGGGCGGCCGCCTCGAAGGCCGGAGCCATCATGCGGCAAGGGCCGCACCAGGGTGCCCAGAAGTCCACCAACAACGGCACATCGCTGCGTGTCACATGCCGATCGAAGGCTTGCTCGTCCAGAGCCAGCGGCTGCCCGGTGAACAGCGGTTGGTGGCAGCGGCCGCAATCCGGGGCACGCTCCAGATGATCTGGCGCGACCCGGTTCGTGGTGTGGCAATGGGGGCAAACGATGTGCAGGAAGGGGGCAGTCATAGACATCTTTCAAACGCAACTGCCATCCACATGCGGTTGGGGGGATCGGATTTCAAGATACCCCCATACGTATCAAATCAACTTGCTGATGCCGCTCGCCACCATGCTCAGCAACAAGGTGGTGGTCACGGGCAAAAACCATTCCCGCCCAAAGGCGCGGAAACGAAAATCCCCCGGGAGTTTGCCGAAGCCCAGCTTCTGCAGCAGCGGCGTGAACCAGCTGATCAGGAGCAGGGCCAGAAAAATGACGATCATCCAGCGAATCATGGACACGGGCCCTCACAAGGTATGGGTGCGGTCGCCCCGGGCAAAGCCCATGGGCAGCCATCCCTCGGCGCTGGCCATGGGCGCCAGGGCCAGCACCTTGAACAACTCGCCCATCTCATGCTCATGCACCAGGCGCGCGAGCCCGGCACGCTCGGCCATGGGCGCCTGGGCCGCCAATTCCAACAAGCCGGCGTTGAGCAGAAAGCGCCCCTGGCTGGTATAGCCCATCACCTGCAGCCCCGCTTCCTGGGCTGCCAGCGCCACGCCCGTGAAATTGACATGGGCCGTGATGTCCTTCAGCCCGACATCGGCCAGCGGATCGGCGTCGCTGCGGTGCAGACGGTGGCACATGAGTGTGCCCATGTGGCGCTGTGGGTGGTAGTACTCCGTTTCGGGAAAACCGTAATCGATGAAAAAGGCCGCCCCGCGCCTCCAGTGGTCGGCCAGCGTACGGATGAACGCCTCGGCCTGCGGGTGGATTTCGGTCAGGTAGTCGTGCGCCCCCGGCACGTCGGCCGGTGGTCGCAGCGGCGTCGGCCTATCCGCCCAGACCAGTTCCTCTGGGCGACCATGGGTGGCAGGGCGAATCGCCACGCCCCGTTCGTACCAGACGCCGCCGGAGCGCTTCAAGAGCTGCACCGGCATGGCGTCGAGCACCTCGTTGCCGAGCACCACGCCCTCCAGTCGCCCCGGCAGGGCTGATGCCCATTGCACCCGGTCGCCCCAGGCCGCCAGACGCTGCTGCTGGCGCTGACGCAGGACACCCGAAAGATCGACGATGGTGTAGCGCCGCCACGGCACGCCATCGGCCTGCAGTTGGGTGAGCACCTGCTCGGCCAGCGCGCCACTGCCCGCGCCAAACTCCCAAACCTCATCGGTGCCAGTGGCCTGCAGGGCCTGGCCGACCTGCCGCCCCAACGTGCGGCCAAACCAAGGCGAGAGCTCGGGCGCCGTGACGAAGTCGCTACCGCTGAGGGGCAGCGCACCAAACTTGACCAGGCCGTTGGCGTAATAACCCAGGCCCGGGGTGTACAAGGCCAGGGCCATGAAGCGGTCGAACGGCAGCCACCCCCCGGCCTCGTGACAGGCCTGGACGATCACTGACCGCAGCTCGCCTCCCCCGTCGCTGGGGGGGACCGGTAAAATTTCGGCTTTTGAGTCCACCCGCGGATTGTCCTCCATGTCCTCCCCCGACCCGAAGCGCACCGTGCTCGTCACCGGTGCCGGCAAGCGCCTGGGGCGAGAGATCGCCCTGAACCTGGCCCAGGCTGGCTGGCAGGTGGCCGTGCACTACCGACACTCGGTCCGCGAAGCCCAAGCAACGGTCCGGGACTGTCAGGCGCTGGGCGTGGACAGCGAGCCCTTTGCCGCCGACCTGGGAGACGAAGCCGCTTGCCGCGCCCTGGTGCCGGCCGTGGTGGCGCGGTTCGGGCGCCTGGATGCGGTGATCAACAGCGCATCCACCTTTGAGCACGACAGCGCGCAAACCTTCTCCTTCGCCGCGATGGATACCCATCTGCGTGCGAACACCGGTGCGGCCATCGTCCTGGCCCAGAGCCTGCACACCCACCTGCTGCAGCGCTGCCCGGGCAAGGCGGCCGTGGGCACCGTGGTGAACCTGCTGGACCAGAAACTCTGGAACATGAACCCGGACTTCTTCAGCTACACCCTCTCGAAGGCGGCACTGGAAGCCGCCACCACCATGCTGGCCATGGCACTGGCACCGGCGATGCGGGTGGTGGGCGTGGCCCCGGGCCTGACCCTGACCAGCCACATGCTCAGCGACGAGAAATTCCAACAACTGCATCGTCAATCGCCTTTGGGCCGCTCGTCCACCCCCCAGGATGTGGCGGCCACCGTCCGCTTCGCGCTGGACAACCGCTCCCTCACCGGAACCACGCTGCTGGTCGACGGCGGCCAGCATCTTATGCGCTTCGAGCGTGATTTCTCGCTCATGTAAACCTCCTCCGATCGCATACCGCCCAACATGAGCCCTCCCAAGTCTCACCCTTATGCCCTGCGCGGCCTGCACAGCGGTGCCGGCACGCAGATCCTCACCCTCACCGGCCTGCGTTTCAATGCCAACCTCGGCATCCTGGACCACGAGAAAACCGGGCCACAACCGATCCAGGTCGATGCCGAACTCAACCAGGGCACCCAGCCGCTGATCCCGCATGACGACGACATCAGCCACGTCCTCGACTACCGCAAGGTGCGTCAGATCATCATCGACGAATGCACCGCCGAACACGTGAACCTGCTGGAGAGCCTGATCGGCAAGCTGGCCCATCGGCTCATGCAGCTGCCGGGGGTGATCGGCGTGCGCGTCAAGATCGCCAAGCTGGAAATCTTTGACGACTGCGAAGTGGCCATCCGCATGGAAAGCGGGCAGTGGTGACCCCCGAAGGAATACAACATGACCACCGACACCCACGCACAAGCCCCCTCACAAGCCCCTGTCGCTGCCACCATCGAAGCCTCTGTGGACGCCAAAAAAGCACTGAAGATCGAGCGCGAAGACCACAAGCTCGAAAAGCGCCTCTGCCGTCAGGTGGGCGAAGCCATCGCCGACTACCGCATGATCAATGCCGGCGACCGGGTGATGGTCTGTCTGTCGGGCGGCAAGGACAGCTACACCCTGCTCGACATCCTGATGAAATTGCGCCAACGCGCCCCGATCGACTTCGAGCTGGTGGCCGTGAATCTGGACCAGAAGCAGCCGGGCTTTCCGGCCCACGTGCTCCCCGAGTACCTGAGCCAACTCGGCATTCCGTTCCACATCGAGACGCAGGACACCTACAGCGTCGTCAAGAAGGTGATTCCCGAAGGCAAGACCATGTGCAGCCTGTGCAGCCGGCTGCGCCGGGGGATTCTGTACAAGGTGGCGCGCGAACTGGGCTGCAACAAGATCGCGCTGGGCCACCACCGCGACGACATGCTGCAGACCCTGTTCCTCAACATGTTCTTCGGCGCCAAGCTCAAAGGCATGCCGGCCAAGCTGGTGAGCGACAACGGCGAGTTCATGGTGATCCGCCCGCTGGCCTATGTGGCCGAGAAGGACATCATCCGCTGGGCGCAGGTGCAGCAATACCCCATCATCCCCTGCACGCTGTGCGGCAGCCAGGACAACCTGCAGCGCGTGCAGGTGGGCAACATGCTGCGCGAGTGGGACAAGAAATTCCCAGGCCGGCTCGACAACATGCTCAAGGCGCTGCAAAACGTGGTGCCCAGCCACTTGATGGATCGGCAACTGTTCCCGTTCGAGACCCTGCAAACCACCGGCGTGGCCGACGACAACGGGGACACCGCCTTTGACGAGGAACCCTTGCCCACGGCCCCGACTCTACCCGCTGAACAGGTCATCGCCCTGACCCCGTCGCACTGATTGCCGCATGCCACACCTTCGCCGAACCGACCCGATACGACCGGCGCTGATCGCGCTGGGCATGGCCTTGGCTTTGGCGCTAGGCGGTTGTGCCAGCGTGATCCGGCTGGACAACGACGTGCAAAGCTATCCGCAATGGCAAGAGGGACAGAACCCCGCCCCCGGAGACGGTTTCCGCTTCGATCGCCTGCCCTCCCAGCAGGCGCACGACGAGGCGCAGCGCCAACTCGAATCCCTGGTGGCCGAACGGCTCATCGAGAAGGGGCTGGTACACCAGCCTGAACCCGCCGAAACGGCTAAGTGGTCGGTTGAAGTGAGCGCCCGCTCTCAACGCTTTCTCTATGGTCCGGGGGGAAGTCCCTACAGTCCCTGGCCCGGCCCCGGCCTCGCAGGGCGGGACTACGTGGTCACGGGCAGTGGCCAGGTGGTGTGGATGCCCTGGGGTTGGTGGACGCCGCCGCCTCACTACCAGCGGGAGCTGTCGGTCATCGTGCGCGACCGGCGCACCGGCCGGGCGGTGTACGAGAGTCGGGCTGCCCACGATGGTCCCTGGGCCGACCATCCACGCCTCTGGGAGGCCCTGGCACAAGCCGCATTGGACGGGTTCCCGACCCCGCCCCCGGGCCCCCGGCGTGTCGTGATCGAAGTCCCGCGCTGACCGCGGGTCTCAGGCCGTCACGGCTTCGTAGCGGGCCAGCACCTGGCGCAGCACATCGGCCAGTTCCTTGGCCGCGAACTTGGCCACGTAGGCATCGGCGCCAGCGCTGCGCACATGGTTCTCGTTGGTGTCGCCGGTCAGTGAGGAGTGAATCACCACCGGCACGCCTCGCATGGTCACGTCGCGCTTGATGTTGCGCGTCAGCGTGAAGCCGTCCATTTCGGGCATTTCCAAGTCGGTCAGCACCACCGCCACCCGGTCGTGCAGGGGCTGCCCGGCTTTCTGACACTCTGCCGCGATCGCCTGCAGCCGGCTCCAGGCCTCCTGGCCGGTCTTGTACATTTCGAACGGCAGCCCCAAAGCCTTGAGCTCCTGTTCGATCATGCTGCGGGCCACGTAAGAATCGTCGGCCGCGACCACGACCGATCCCGGCCGAATCTTCACCGTCGGGCCCACCGCTTGAGCCTTCACCTCCACATCCTGGCTGGGCAAGATGCGCTGGAGAATGGACTCCACATCCAGGATCTGAGCGAGACGGGTGGTGTTCTGGTCCCCGTCGAGGCGGGCAATGCTGGTCACGTAGCCTCGGGCCATGGAATCGTCGGCCGACAGGATTTGATTCCAGTCGAGCCGCACGATATCCTCCACAGACTCGGCCGCAAAAGCCTGGGTGGTCCGGGCGTACTCGGTCACCAACATGATGTTGAGCCCGGTCTTGGGTACACACCCCACCACGGCGGGCAGATCGATGACCGGAATCACCTGCCCCCGCAGGTTCACCACCCCCAACACGTGCGGGGGCGAACCGGCCATGGCGGTGACCTCGGGCATGGCGACAATCTCGCGGATCTTGAACACATTGATACCAAACAGCTCCGATCGATCGCTGCCGGGCGCTTCACCCAGGCGAAACAACAGCATCTCGAACTTGTTGGACCCTGTGAGGTTGGTGCGTTCGTCGATGTCTTTCTGGAGGGAGGATGCACTCATGTTGACTCCTGTCCGGCCGCGGCGATGTGCCGGCCTCGTTACCATTCTAGGATGAGAACACCCGATTCCGATTCCCCCATGGAGGACTAGGCGTGCACTGCACTCGCATTGTGGCGATCCGGCATGGCGAAACCGCCTGGAACCGCGACACCCGCATTCAGGGACACATGGACATCCCGCTCAACGAGACCGGCCACTGGCAGGCGCGCCGCACCGCCGAAGCGCTGCGCGCAGAGGACGTGGCCGCCATCTACGCCAGCGATCTCAGCCGTGCGCACCAGACGGCCAGCGCCATCGCCGAAGCGCTCGGCCAGCCCGTACGGCACCACACGGGTTTGCGCGAACGTGGCTTCGGGGTATTCGAGGGCAAGACTTGGGCGGAAATCGAGGTTGAGCATCCGCACGTTGCGCAGGCTTGGCGGCAGCGCATCCCGGCATTCGCCCCGCAAGGTGGCGAATCGCTGCTGATGCTGCGCGATCGGGTGGAACAGACCATCCATGAGCTGGCGCGCCGGCATCTGGGTGAACAGATCGTGGTGGTGGCGCACGGCGGGGTACTGGACATGCTGTACCGCGCCGCCACCCGCATGGACTTGCAGGCCCCCCGGACCTGGACGCTGGCCAATGCGAGCATCAACCGGGTGCTGTGGTCCAGCGAAGGGTTGAGCCTGGTCGGCTGGGGGGATACCGCCCATTTGCAAACCGAACCAGGCGCCGTGCTGGACGAACGCCTGGCATGACCTTCTTTCTGACAGGCAGCGGCTCCGCGCTGCGGCTGAAAGCACCGGCTGGGTCGAACCGATCACAAGCCGAACAGCCCGCCTTCCGACACGGGCGGCTGCAGCCCCAGGTGGCGGAACGCCGCCAGCGTGGCCACCCGACCGCGCGGGGTGCGCTGCAGGTAGCCCTGCTGGATCAGGTAAGGCTCGATCACGTCCTCGATGGTGTCGCGCTCCTCGCCAATGCTGGCCGCGATGTTGTCCAGCCCCACCGGACCGCCGTCGAATTTGTGGATCACCGCTTCCAGCAGCTTGCGGTCCATCAGGTCGAAGCCCTGTGGATCGACATCCAGCATCGCCAGGGCCTTGTTCGCCATCTCCAGCGTGATGGTTCCGGTGCCCTTGACCTCGGCGTAGTCGCGCACCCGGCGCAGCAGCCGATTGGCGATGCGGGGGGTCCCGCGCGAGCGGCGCGCGATCTCGAACGCCCCTTCCGGCTCGATCGGAGCCGCGAGCAGGCCGGCACTGCGCCGCACGATGCTGGCGAGTTCGTCTGGCGTATAGAACTCCAGCCGCCCCACGATGCCGAACCGGTCGCGCAACGGGTTGGTGAGCATGCCGGCGCGGGTGGTGGCGCCCACCAGCGTGAAGGGCTGCAGGTCCAGCTTGATGCTGCGCGCTGCAGGCCCTTCGCCGATCATGATGTCGATCTGGTAGTCCTCCAGTGCGGGGTAAAGGATTTCCTCCACCACCGGGCTGAGCCGGTGGATTTCGTCGATGAACAGCACATCGTTGGGCTCCAGGTTGGTCAGCAAGGCCGCCAGGTCTTTGGGCTTTTCCAGCACCGGTCCGCTGGTTTGGCGCAAATTGACACCCAGTTCGTGTGCGATGATGTGCGATAACGTGGTTTTCCCCAAACCGGGCGGACCAAACAACAGCACGTGGTCCAGCGCTTCCTGGCGCTTCTTGGCCGCCCCAATGAAAATTTCCAGTTGCTCACGCACCTTGGCCTGGCCCACGTATTCGGTCAGGCCTTTGGGACGGAGTGCACGCTCCAGCGCCTCTTCGCGGCTGCTTTCAGGCACGGCAGACACCATGCGCTTGGGTGCGGGGGCAAAGTCGTCGGTTTCTATGGCCATGGATGCCCTCTACAGTCGCGCCTTACTTCGCCAGCGCCTTCAGCGCCAGCTTGATGCCATCGCTCACCCCCACGTCGGCCGGCAGGGCTTTGAGCGCCGCAGCGGCTTCCTTGTCGTTGTAACCCAGTGCCAGCAGCGCCTGCTGGATGTCGTGGAGGGCGTCGTTGGGGGCCGCACCGCTCACCGGCCCCAGGTCGGCGCCGATCTTGCCTTTGAGCTCCAGCAACAGGCGTTCGGCCGTCTTTTTGCCGATGCCCGGCACCTTCACCAGCCGCCCCACCTCCTGGGCCGTCACCGCCTGCGCCAGGTCCTGCACGCTCATGCCCGACAAGATGCCCAGCGCCGTGCGCGGCCCCACGCCGGTGATTTTGATCAATTGCCGAAAAGCCTCACGCTCCGCAGCCGTTCCAAAGCCGTAGAGGATCTGCGCATCCTCGCGCACCACGAAATGCGTCAACAGCGCCACCTTCTCGCCGCTGGCCGGCAAGTGGTAGAACGTGCTCATGGGCACATCCAGCTCGTAGCCCACGCCGTGACAGTCGATCAGGATGTGCGGGGGATTTTTTTCCAGCAGCGTGCCGGTCAACTTGCCTATCATTGGAGCATTCCTTTTTCTTGGATTATCGGTTTGATTCTTCGCCACACCTTTTCCCCACCCGACAATGTGCGCATGTCGCACCTGTGCGGCCCCATGGACGCGCACATCCGCACGATCGAAGCCGCGCTTCAGGTCAAGGTCGCGCACCGCTTCGAGCAGTTCCGCGTCGAAGGCCCCAAGGCCAAAGCCCAGCAAGCCCTGGAGGTCCTCCAGGCGCTGTACGAAATGGCGCGCGCACCCATTCCCGCCGAGCAGGTGCAGCTCATGCTCAGCGGTGACACCACGCTGCCCGACGGCGATGTGGACGCCGTGGTGGTACAGACACGCCGCGGCGAGGTGCAGGGTCGCACCGCCAATCAAAAACGCTACCTGGCCAACATGGCCACGCACGACATCACCTTCGGTATCGGCCCAGCGGGCACGGGCAAAACGTATCTGGCGGTGGCCTGCGCGGTGGATGCCCTGGAGCGCAGCGCTGTGCAGCGTATCGTGCTGACGCGCCCGGCGGTGGAAGCCGGCGAGCGTCTGGGCTTTTTGCCCGGCGACCTCACACAAAAGGTGGACCCCTATCTGCGTCCGCTGTACGACGCGCTGTACGACCTGATGGGCTTCGACAAGGTGCAAAAAGCCTTCGAGCGCCAGCAGATCGAGATCGCCCCGCTGGCCTTCATGCGTGGCCGCACGCTCAACCACGCCTTCGTCATCCTCGACGAAGCACAGAACACCACGCCCGAGCAGATGAAGATGTTCCTCACCCGCATCGGCTTCGGCAGTAAGGCCGTGGTCACGGGTGACGTGAGCCAGATCGACCTGCCGCGCACCCAGTTGAGCGGGCTGATCGACGCCGAGCGCGTGCTCAAGCGCGTCAAGGGCATCGCCTTCAACCGCCTGACCAGCGCCGACGTGGTGCGCCACCCGCTGGTGGCCCGGATCGTGGACGCCTACGAAGCGCGCAGCGTCCCCGCCGGCCATGGCACGGCCTGACCCCCCAATCACGACGCCCCGATGCGCTCCATCGCTTTCGTCTCCGATATCCACGGCAATCTACCCGCCCTGCAGGCCGTGGCGCAGGACATCGTCCGCCAGGGCGTACGGGTGGTGGTCAACCTGGGCGATGCCTTGAGCGGTCCGCTGCTCGCCCGCGACACCGCCCACTGGCTGATGCGTCACGGCAGCACCTCGGCAGATGCAACGCCCTGGCTGCACATCGCTGGCAACCACGAACGGCAATTGCTGGCCGCCGTCGAGCAACTCACGCAACCCCTCCAGGCTCAAGACCCCACTGACAGCGACCACCTGGCGGCGCTCGACATGGACGATGCCGCGCTGAACTGGGTGCGCACACTGCCCCAGCCGACCCGACCGGACTTGCTCGAAGGCCGCTGGCGAGCCGATCTGCTGGGACCGGAAGTGGCCCTCTGCCACGGCAGCCCCCGCCACGACACGGAATACCTGCTCGACACCCCCGAGGGCGAACACCTGCGGCTTGCCTCGATTGAAGAGCTCGAAGAGCGGCTGGCCCAGCGCATCCCCACCCACATCACCCTGCTGGCATGCGGCCATTCCCACCTGCCCCATACGCTGAGCCTGCCCCGCCGCGGTGCCCCGGCGCTGCGACTGCTCAACCCCGGCAGCGTGGGCCTGCCCGCCTACGACGACGACACCCCCTATCCCGCCTCCCGCTACCACCGGGTGGAAAACGGCAGCCCCGACGCCCGCTACGCCATCGCCAGCCAGACCACACCGGGCAGCCCCTGGACAGTGGCGTTGCGCACCGTACCCTACGACCCCGAACCCATGGCCCGACTCGCAGAACGGCATGGGCGCCCCGACTGGGCATACGCCCTACGCACCGGTCGCATGCCGCGTCATCCATCATGAGCCTGCCCCGACTCACCCTGTCGCTGCAGTTTTCCCGACTGCCGGACCCAGCCCCACACCGTGCCGCCTTGCCCCGCCACCAAGTGGCCCGCTGGTTGCGCCACGCGCTCGACGCGGACGGCGAATTCACCGTGCGCATCGTCGGCGAAGAAGAAGGCCGCTGCCTAAACCGCGACTACCGCCAGAAAGACTACGCCACCAACGTGTTGACCTTCGACTACGCCCACGAGCCCGTGGTGATGGCCGACCTGGTGCTGTGCGCCCCGGTGGTGGCCCGTGAAGCCGCCGAACAAGGCAAAACCCTGCAGCAGCACTATGCCCACCTGCTGGTGCACGGCGCGCTGCACGCCCAGGGCTGGGACCACGAAACCAGCGAAGCCGAGGCCGAGGCCATGGAGGCCCGTGAAATCGATATTCTGGCCCGACTGGGCTGGCCCAACCCCTACGAGCGCTGCTGATCACGCCAGCGCCGGATCGCCGGCAGCGATTGCAGGTAGTGGTAGGCCGTTTGTGCGTCGGTGTAGCGGTGCGCCGCTCCCACCGGACAGGCGTTGCGCGCCAGGCAGCGGTCCTGACAGGCAGAGCCCGGTTGCAAGCGATGGTCGATACAGGCGCCGAGCCGCAATCCCCCATCCGGGTCCAGCGCTGCGGCTGGACACGCCGTCACGCAAGGTGGATCGATGCACGACAGGCAAGGCGACGCCAGAGAGCGCCGAGGCGTCACCGGCAGCGCCGTGTCGGCCAACACCACCGCCCGATAGGCGAACCAGCTGCCCCATTCGGCATCCACGCCCACCCGGAAGGGCGACGCGTGATGCCAACCCGCGAGTTCGCCCAGGCGCTGCAGTCCCACGGGCCGCGACCCCGGAAACACCAGCTCCCAGACGTGGCCTGCCAGCGGGCCGTTCATCCAGTCGCGCACGCATTCGGTCACGAAGGCATCGACCGGGTCGCTGCCGTGCCAGCCACGCCGCTGCAATGCCGTCCAGAAGGCACGCCCCTGGTGCCCGATCAGAATCAGTTGCCTGTAGGGCGTGGGCGCGTCAGCGGTCAGGCCCAGCGAGGCACGGATGTCCGTCGGCAGGGTAGCCAGATCCATGACCGCATGCAGGTTTAGGCCCTGCTCGGTCAAAGGAGCCAACGGGTCGCTCATGCCGCAGACATCGCCATCGGGATCGTGACCGGGCCGTCGTTGACCAGATGCACCTGCATGTCGGCGGCAAACTGGCCCGCCTGCACCACGGGATGCGCCGCGCGGGCCTGCGCCACAAAGTAGTCGTACAAGCGCCGGCCTTCCTCGGACGCCGCCGCGCCGCTGAAGCTGGGCCGGTTTCCCCCTGACACATCGGCCGCCAGGGTGAACTGGCTGACCACCAGCAAGCCGCCACCCACATCCTGCACGCTGCGGTTCATCTTGCCCGCATCGTCGGCGAAGATGCGCAGCTTCAGCACCTTCGCCAGCAAGCGGTCGGCTACGGCGTCGGTGTCGCCCTGCTCGGCGCACAGCAGCACCAGCAGGCCCTGACCGATCTGGCCGATCACGGCACCCTCCACCTCGACCCGGGCCTCGCGCACCCGCTGCAGCACGGCTTTCATTTCAGATCGTCCTCGTCCTGGAAATGCGCCTCCACGTTGTGCGGCAGCAGTTGGATGGTGGCACGCAAACCGGGCACCGCGCTCATGAGGGCCTGCTCCACGCTGGCGCGCAGGGCAGCGGCCCGCCCCAGCGACCAGGCGGCGGGCAGGTGCATGTGCACATCCACGAAGCAACGGTGCCCTGCCCGACGGGTGTGCAGGTGATCGAAGCGCACGATCACGGCCTCGCCGCGCCGATGTTCAAACTGCGCCAGCGTCTCCAGGATGATGGCCTGCACCTCGGGATCCACCGCCTGATCCATCAGCCCCTGGGACGACTTCCACACCAACCTCGCCCCCTCGCGCAGGATGTTGAGCGCCACCGCGATGGCCACCACGGCATCCAGCCAGAGCCAGCCAGTGAACGCCACGAGCACCAGCCCGAGCAACACCCCGGCCGATGTCCACACATCGGTGAAGAGATGGCGGGCATCGCCCTCCAGCGCCATGGAGCGGTGCACGCGCGCGGCCTGCAACATCACCCAGGCCAGGAGGCCGTTGAGCGCCGCGCTGAACACGGACAGCCCCAGGCCCCAGCCCAGCTGCTCCAGCGGCTGCGGCACCAGCAGCCGGCCCACGGCCGCCCACAGGATGGCCAGCGCCGCGACGATGATCAACACCCCTTCGAAGCCCGACGAAAAGTACTCCGCCTTGTGATGGCCGTAGGGGTGGTCGTCATCGGCGGGACGCGCCGCCACCGTCACCATGAGCAGACCAAAGGTCGCGCCCGCGAGGTTGACCAGCGACTCCAGCGCATCCGACAGCAGGCTGATCGACCCCGTGATCCACCAAGCCGCCGTCTTGAGCACAATGGTCAGCAGAGCCACGACCACCGACACCGTCAGCAAGCGGCTGGGCGTCAGGCGCTGGATCAGGGTATGGTTCATACCTTGTACGCGGGTTGTGCGGCTCAGCCCAGTGTGACCCGGGCAAATTTGCGCTTGCCCACCTGCACCACATAGGTGCCTGCAGGCAGTTTCAACCCCTTGTCGCTGACCGTGGATCCATCGACACGCACGCCGCCGCCATCGATGAGGCGATTCGCCTCGCTGGTGGACGGCGCCAGGTTGGCCTGCTTGAGCAGCACCCCGATCCCCAGCGGCGCCCCCGACAGAGCGACCTCGGGGATCTCGTCCGGCACGCCGCCCTTGCTGCGGTTGATGAAGTCCTGCACGGCCGCCTCGGCCGCCGCCGCGCTGTGAAAGCGGGCGGTGATCTCCTTGGCCAGCGCCACCTTGGCGTCCTTCGGATTCGCCCCTTGCGCCACCGCCGCTTTCAGGGCCTCGATCTCGGCCTCCGACTTGAACGACAACAGGGTGTACCAGCGCCACATCAGTTCGTCGCTGATGCTCATCACCTTGGCGAACATGGTGTTGGCGTCTTCGGTAATGCCAATGTAATTGCCCTTGGACTTGGACATCTTCTCGACCCCGTCCAACCCCTCGAGCAGTGGCATGGTCAAAATGCATTGCGGCTCCTGCCCGTACTCGGCCTGCAGGTGGCGGCCCATGAGCAGATTGAACTTCTGGTCGGTGCCGCCCAGCTCCAAATCGCTCTTGAGCGCCACCGAGTCATAGCCCTGCATCAGCGGGTAGAGAAACTCATGCACGCTGATGGGCGTTCCAGCCTTGAAGCGGTCATGGAAATCGTTGCGCTCCATCATGCGCGCCACGGTGTATTTGGCAGCCAGCTGGATCATGCCCATCGATCCCAGCGGCAAGCTCCATTCGCTGTTGTAGCGGATTTCGGTTTTCTCAGGATCCAACACCAGGCTGGCCTGCTTGTAATACGTCTCGGCGTTGACCTGGATCTGCTCGGGCGTCAACGGTGGGCGGGTGCTGTTGCGTCCCGACGGATCGCCGATCAGGCTGGTGAAGTCGCCGATCAAAAAAATGACCGTATGGCCCAGATCCTGCAACTGGCGCATCTTGTTGAGCACCACGGTGTGGCCGATGTGGATGTCCGGAGCGGTCGGATCCAACCCCAGCTTGATACGCAACGGCTGGCCACTGGCTTCGCTTTTCTGCAACTTTTTCAGCCAATCCGCCTCAGGAATGAGTTCCTCGCAGCCGCGGCGTGTCACGGCCAGGGCGTGTTGGACGGCATCACTCACGGTGACGGGCGATTTCTCGGACGAGGAGCGTTCGGTCATGAGGGTTTTCACAGATGTCGGACTGGCCGTACAGGTTTACAATCGCTGGCTGGATTGGCGAGGGATTTTATGTTGGCTCGCTTCTTGCTGCTCACGATACCAACTCTTCTTGCAGCGCCGGAAAGCACGCCCACATCCCCATCGAAACCGCAAACCACCATTGTGCACCGCATCGGTACACCAGTTTGGTATTGACCCCACAATCGCATGAACGCATTGGCCCGACAAATCAAACACACGCTGAACCAGCACCCCAAACGGTTCATGACGGGCCTGGGCGCCATACTGCTGGGCACCGGCGTCACGGCATTCGGTATCGCCCCCCTGGAAGCCGACATCGACCAGATGCCGGTGCGTCAACTGGTCGAAACCGTCCAGCCGGGCGTGCTGTCGGCGCAGTCGGCATTCGAAGCTCCCGTGCCCTTCGTCCTGTTCCGCACCGACGTCACCCGCCGCGAAGATACCGTTCAAAGCCTGCTCCAGCGGCTGGGCGTCAACGATGCCGAAGCCCAGCAATTCCTGCGCCGCAACAGCACCGCCGCCGAGCTCCTGCGTGGCCGTGCCGGCAAGCTGGTACGAGCTGAAACCGACGACAACCAGCAACTCATCCGTCTGACGGCCCGCTGGATCGTCAATGACAACGCCGACCACTACCAGCGTCTCGTGATCGAACGCCAGGCCGACGGCTTCGAGGCCCGGATCGAGCAAAGCGAATTCACTTCCTCGGTACGCCTGAGCAGTGGCGTCATCCGCTCCTCACTGTTCGCCGCCACCGATGCCGCGCGCCTGCCCGACAGCATCGCCTCGCAACTGGCGGACCTGTTCTCGGCCGACATCGACTTCCGGCGTGACCTGCGCGCCGGCGACACCTTCAGCGTCGTGTACGAGGCCCTGGAGGCCGACGGCGAACTGTTGCGCTACGGCCGGCTGCTCAGCGCCGAATTCGTCAACAAAGGCAAGACCCATCAGGTGCTCTGGTTCGAGGAGCCCGGCAAGAAAGGGGCTTACTACACCTTCGACGGTGAAAGCACCCGGCGCGCCTTCCTGGCATCACCGCTGGCGTTTTCCCGCATCAGCAGCGGCTACGGCATGCGCTTTCATCCCGTACATGGCGGACGGCGCCCGCACCTCGGCGTGGACTACGCCGCCCCCACCGGTACGCCGGTGCGCACTGTCGGTGACGGCACGGTGCAATTCGCCGGCTGGCAGCGTGGCTATGGCAACGTGGTGTTCATCCAGCACCGCCAGGACAAGGTCACCGTGTACGCCCATTTGCACCGCATCGACGTGCGCCGGGGTCAGCGTGTCGAACAGGGCGATCTGATTGGCCAGGTCGGTTGTACCGGGGTTTGTACCGGACCACACCTGCACTTCGAATACCGTGTCCGCGGCGAACACCGCGACCCGCTGATCATTGCCCGTGAAGGCGGCGGCGGTGAACCGGTGTCAGCCAAGGCAAGGCCCGCCTTCAACGAAGCCGCCCAGGCCATGCGCCTGAAACTGGCTTCGGCCAACACCATCGTTCAGGCCAGCGCTGACTGAGCCGCACCCTCACGGGTGAGCCTGCTCCCGGTCGCACGATGCTGGACGACGCTTACATCGGCCTGATGTCCGGCACCTCGCTGGACGGCGTCGACGGTGTGCTGATGGTTTGGCCTGATGGGCGGGCCTCTCCTCGCGTCATCGCCTCAGCCTCGCTTGCCTTCCCTGCGGCATTGCGGCTCGCCTTCCTGGAATTGAACCAGCCAGGCGAGAACGAATTGCACCGCGCCGCCCAGGCGGCACATGCGCTCACCAGCCTGTACGCCGACCTCGTGCAAGAGCTTCTGCAGCAGGCCGGCGTGAGCCCTGCCGACGTGCGGGCCATCGGCGCCCATGGGCAAACGGTGCGCCATCAACCGCCGGGCACCGCCAGCGCCGCGCCCTACACCATTCAGTTGAACCAGCCCGCACTGCTCGCCGAACGTTGCGGCATCACCGTGGTGGCCGACTTTCGCAGCCGCGACATCGCCGCTGGCGGCCAAGGCGCACCGCTGGTGCCGGCCTTTCACCGACACATCTTTGGCCGGACAGGCCACTCGGTCGCCGTGGTGAACATCGGCGGCATGGCCAACATCACGGCGCTGCCCGCTTCAGGCCCTGTGCGCGGGCTCGATACCGGTCCCGGCAACGTGCTCATGGACCTATGGTGCCACCGGCACACCGGCGCCTGGTTCGACGATGACGGCCGCTGGGCCGCCAGCGGCACGGTGGACGCCTCGCTGCTGGCACACCTGCTGCAAACACCCTACTTTCACCAGAAAGGGGTCAAGAGCACCGGACGCGATCTCTTTCATGCCGCCTGGTTGGACACCCTTCTGCAAGACCATGCCCATTTGGCTCCAGCGGACGTACAGGCCACACTCACCGCCCTGACGGCCCGCACCATCGCGGACACCCTGTGCGCATGGGACTGGGAAGGCAGCCCGCTGTCGCAGGTCTGGGTCTGCGGCGGTGGCAGTCGCAACACCACGCTGATGCGCATGCTCAGCCAAGCGCTGCCACAGGTTCCGGTGCAAGCCAGCGATGCCGCCGGCTGGCCCGCGCACTGGGTAGAGCCGGCCGCTTTTGCATGGCTTGCCCGGCAAACGATCCTAGGACTGCCCGGCAACCTGCCCAGCGTCACCGGCGCAGCGGGCCCCCGCGTGTTGGGTGCCATCTACCCCGCATGAAAACGGGCTCCCGGAGGAGCCCGCACAGACCAGCGTTCAGCGGCGGATGGCTCAGACGCTGAAACTCGACCCACAGCCACAGGTCGTCGTGGCATTCGGGTTCTTGATGACGAATTGCGCCCCTTGCAGATCTTCCTTGTAATCGATCTCGGCGCCCACCAGATACTGGTAGCTCATGGCGTCGATCAGCAGGGTCACACCGTTTTTGGACATCTGGGTGTCGTCTTCGTTGACCACCTCGTCGAAGGTGAAGCCGTATTGGAAGCCGGAGCAACCGCCTCCCTGCACGAACACGCGCAGTTTCAGGTCCGGGTTGCCCTCTTCGGCGATGAGCTCGGCGACCTTGGCTGCGGCGCTGTCGGTGAAGACCAGCGGGGCGGGCATGTCGGCTTCGACGTGTTCAGCTACAGCGCTCATGTGTGAATTCCCAATATCAACAAACATCGAAATAGTAAATCAAAGCAGTCGGGAATTCGGTCTGTGCGGCCATTCCCGGTGTTGGCAAGAGGGTTTTTCTTCTCTCCATCGGCAAAAAGCCGCCCCTGGCAGACACACCAGCAGCGGCTTTGACACAGCGCTTGCGCAGCGATCAGCGCTTGGAGAACTGCTTGCGGCGGCGTGCAGAACGCAGACCGACCTTCTTGCGCTCCACCTCACGGGCGTCACGGGTCACGTAACCAGCAGCGCTCAACACGGGCTTGAGCGATGCATCGTAGTCGATGAGCGCGCGGGTGATGCCATGGCGCACAGCGCCGGCCTGGCCTGATTCACCACCACCGTGGACGTTGACCTGGATGTCGAACGTTTCGGTGTTTTCGGTGAGCACCAAGGGTTGTTTGGCAATCATGATCGAAGTCTGACGGCCGAAAAACTGCTCGATGTCCTTGCCGTTGACCGTGATCTTGCCGGAGCCTTTTTTCAGAAACACGCGGGCGACGCTGGATTTGCGACGACCGGTACCATTGTTCCAATCACCAATCATGTGAGCTCCTTAGATGTCCAACACTTTGGGCTGCTGGGCGGTGTGCGGGTGCTCGGCACCACCATACACCTTGAGCTTCTTGATCATGGCGTAACCCAGAGGGCCTTTGGGCAGCATGCCTTTGACGGCTTTTTCCAGGGCACGGCCGGGATGCTTGGCCTGCAGGTCGCGGAAGTTGGTGCCATAGATGCCACCGGGGAAGCCGGAGTGGCGGTAGTACACCTTGTCCAGGGCTTTGGTGCCCGTGACCTTGAGTTTGGATGCGTTGACCACGACGATGTAGTCCCCGGTGTCCACATGAGGGGTGTAGATGGCCTTGTGCTTGCCGCGCAGACGGCGTGCCACTTCGCTGGCGACACGTCCGAGCACCTTGTCGGTGGCGTCAATCACAAACCACTCGTGCACCACCTCAGCGGGTTTTGCGCTGAAGGTTTTGGTCATGAGATTTCTCACAGAGTTGGTTTGGCAGGTCCTTTTCCACGGTCGGTGCCGCTCTGATGGCAGCCTCTTAGGTGGTGTTTGGCCTTGTGCAGACCAC
This sequence comes from Tepidicella baoligensis, assembly GCF_013432195.1. Taxonomy (GTDB): domain Bacteria; phylum Pseudomonadota; class Gammaproteobacteria; order Burkholderiales; family Burkholderiaceae_C; genus Tepidicella; species Tepidicella baoligensis. The sequence goes on from NZ_JACCDB010000001.1 coordinate 244,810, forward strand.
TTCGCCGCGGAACCATAAATCGCTGCGAAGCCTTTCATTGTAACCCGAAACCGCTGAGCCAATCAATGGCGGTGCAGTACCATCGGCCCATGTTTTCCTACCGCCACGCTTTTCACGCCGGCAATCACGCCGATGTGCTCAAACACCTGACCTGGTTGGCCATCTTGCGCTATCTGGGCCAGAAGGACACCGCCTTGCAGATCGTGGACACCCACGCCGGGGCCGGGCAGTATCGCTTGGATCAGGGCCATGCCCGCACCTCGGCCGAATCAGACGCCGGCATCCTGCGACTGATGACGGCCGCCGAGACTGCTGCCGCTCGAGCACAGGCCATCCCCCACGCGGTGGCCGACTATCTGAACACCGTCAAGCAATTCAACGCGGATGGCCGTGTCCGCGTTTACCCCGGTTCTCCCTGGATCAGCCAAACCCTGTTGCGGCCGCAGGACAAGCTCAAGCTGTTTGAAGTCCATCCCACCGACGCCAAGCTGCTGTCCAAGCAAGTGGAGGAACTGGGCAAAGGCAAGCAGATCGAGGTGCTGCGCCGCAGTGGCTTTGATGGGCTCAAAGCGCTGTTGCCGCCACCGAGTCGCCGTGGCGCCGTGCTGATCGACCCGAGCTACGAACTGAAAACCGACTACCCGGCCGTACTGGACTGCCTGGAAGACGCCCTCAAGCGCTTTCCGACCGGCACCTACGCGGTCTGGTATCCGATCATCGCGCGCCCCGAGGCCCATGCACTGGCGCGCAAACTCAAGGCACTGGGCACCCGGCTGCAACGCCCCTGGCTCCAAGCCGAACTCAACGTGGGCTTGTTGCCCGAAGAAGGCACAGCCGCCAAGGTGGCCCAAGGCCAGCACCATGGTGGCATGCGGGCCAGCGGGATGCACGTCATCAACCCCCCATTCACCCTGGCTGCACAGCTCAGGGAATCGCTGCCGTGGGCGTTGGCCGCGCTGCGCGAACCCGTGGGCGCCAGTTGGAGCGTCACCCCCTCGAGCCCCTGATGTGTTGGCACTCTTGAGCGGTGCGCGGCCCCAAGCCACCCGCCAGCGGAGGCGACAGTACCAATCACCCCTGGCATCGGGTCAGGCACTGATGATGAGGTTGACGGCTTCTCGTTGCCCGACTAAGATACGGACGGACCAGACAGTCCACTCTATGAGAAGTCCATATTGATCAGTTCCAGCGCATGATCGCCAGCAAACCCACTCGTCAGCACAAACCCCCTGCCGTTCGGCAGGCCGAAATCCTGGCTGCGGCGGCCGAGGTGTTCGCCAAACATGGCTATCGTGGCTGCGAGGTACAAGATGTGGTCCTGCGCGCGGGGGTGGGTAAGGGCACGGTGTATCGATTTTTCCCCAGCAAGGAAGCCTTGTTCCTGGCCACCCTTCGGCATGGGCTCGATCAGCTCAGGGCCCTGACCCAGGCGGCCGTCGAGGATCGGGCCGATCCTCTGGACAAGGTGCGGGCGGCCGTGCGCGCCTATGTGCGGTTCTTCGAGACCCGGCCCGAGATGGTGGAACTATTCATCCAGGAACGTGCCGAATTCCGTGACCGCAGCAAGCCGCTCTATTTCCTTTACAAAGAGGCCGAACGCCAGGAATGGGTGGCATTGTTCCAGTCCATGGAGGACAGCGGATGCCTGCGACCGGGCTGTGCGGAAGCGGCTCTGGATGCGCTGGGGTATCTGCTCTACGGCTTCGTGCTGTCGATCAGCAGCCTTGGCGGTGTCCGCCACGCCGAGGCGGCCTTCGAGGAAATTTTCGAGCTTTATCTGCGGGGCGTGCTGTCCGGGGATAGGCACTGACACCGGTCGGGATGCGGCAAGCCTCTCGACTCCTTCAGATGATGCCCCACGCCGCCCGCATGAGGCTGGGTATTGTCAGAAACCACCCAAGATCAGGAGTAACACATTCATGTTTCGAACCATGCTGACTCACCCGGTGTCGCGCCCGGTGCGTAACTTCCTGCCGTTGCTCATGCTCGGCTTCATCGCGGCCTGCGGCGGGGGCGCTGGGGATGCCGGACAACAGCAGGAACGCCCACCCCTGCCTGTGGCCGTGACCCCGGTCGAACCCCGAAGCGTCGAGGTGGCCGCCGAATATGCCGGCCGGGTGCGCGGCCTGCGGGAGCTGGAGATCCGCGCCCGGGTAGATGGCATCCTGGAACAGCGGCTCTATCAAGAAGGGCAACCGGTGCAGGCGGGCGCGGTGCTGTTCCGCATCGATCCGGAGCCCTATGAGATCGCCCTGCGCCGGGCCCAGGCCGAGCAAGCCGATGCCGAGGCTGGCCTGGCGCAGGCGCAACGGGAGTGGCAGCGGATCTCGAACCTCTATGCCAGCGATGCCGTGAGCCGCCGGGAACGGGACCAAGCCGAGTCCCATCGCGAGATGGCCGAGGCCCGCGTGCAGCTGGCGCAAGCCGCGGTGGCCGATGCCGAGCGTAATCTGCGCTACACCGAGGTGCGCGCCCCGGCCAGCGGGATCACCGGGCTGGAGAGCTTCCCCGAGGGCAGCCTCATCGAGCGCGGGACGCTGCTGACCACCCTCACCCAGCATGATCCGGTCCATGTGCGCTTCGCCTTGCCCGAAAACGATGCGTTGGCCCAGGGGTTGGCCCGGCAGGCCATGGCCGCCGGCGGCCGTGGCCAACACCGCCGCGAGGCGCGGGTACGCCTGCCAGACGGCAGTTGGTATGAAAGACCCGGCGAAGTGGACTTCACCGCCAGCACCGTCGATCCCCGCACCGGCACGGTCTCTGCCCGGGTCGTGGTGAGGAACCCCGAGGGCCGGCTGGTTCCCGGCCAGTTCGTGCGGGTGCGCTTGGTGCTGGAGACCCTGAGCGATGTCTATGTTGTTGACCCGGCCGCCGTTGGCCAGGGGCGGGAAGGTGCGCAAGTGTTCGTGGTGGACGAACAAGGCCAGGCGCGCGCGCGCACAGTCACACTGGGGCCCATGATCGACGAGGGCCAGGTCATCGTCTCGGGTTTGACGCCGGGCGAGCGTGTGGTGGTCAACGGCACGGTGGCCCTGCGTGATGGCATGCGGGTTGCGGCCACCGAGGCCCAGGCCGGCGAACCGACGGGAGTGACACGCTGATGTTGCGCTTCTTCATCGACAGGCCCATTTTCTCCTCGGTGATCTCGTTCATCATCGTGCTGGCGGGGCTGGCCACCCTGCGTGTCCTGCCCGTGGAGCAGTATCCGGATGTAGTCCCTCCCCAGGTCGTGGTTCAGGCCACTTATCCAGGGGCCAGCGCCGAGGTACTGGCCGAGGCGGTGGCCGCGCCTTTGGAGCAGGAAATCAACGGCGTGGACGACATGATCTACATGGAGTCCACCAGCACCGATGCCGGCATGCTGACTATCGCGGTGTCCTTCCGCATGGGGACCGATCCGGACCAGGCGGCGATCAACGTCAACAACCGGGTGCAGGCGGCGTTGCCACGCCTGCCGCAGCCCGTGCGCGACCAGGGTGTGCGTGTGCAGGCCCGTTCCACCAACATCCTGATGGTGCCGGTGCTGCGCTCGCCCGGCGGTCGCTATGACTCCCTGTTCATCAGCAACTATGCCCTGCTCAACGTGCTGGATGAACTGGTGCGCGTGCCGGGCGTGGGCGAAGCCTCGCTGTTCGGGGCCCAGGACTATTCCATGCGCGTCTGGTTGCGTCCGGACAAGTTGGCCCAGTTCGAGTTGACGCCCTCGGACGTGGCCGCCGCCCTGCGGGAGCAGAACGCCCAGTTCGCTGCCGGGCAGATCGGCGCCGAACCCTCCCCGGACGGGCAGGCCTTCACCTACACCATCACCACCCCCGGACAGTTCTCCTTGCCCGAGGAGTTCGAGCGGATCATCCTGCGTGCGGACGACACCGGCGGCACCTTGCGCCTGGGCGATGTGGCCCGGGTGACGCTCGGCTCGCAGCGCTACGACTTCTCCGCCACCTACAACAACGAGCCCACGGTGCCGCTGGGCATCTACCTGCAACCCGGCGCCAACGCACTGGACACTGCCCGGGCGGTGCGAGAGACACTGGACGACCTGGCCAGCCGCTTCCCGGAAGGGCTCGAGTACACCGTCGCCTACGACACCACCGAGTTCGTCGAAATCTCGGTGCGTGAGGTGATCATCACGTTGCTGGTGGCGGTGGTGCTGGTGGTGCTGGTGACCTTCCTGTTCCTGCAGCATCTGCGCGCCACGCTGATTCCGGTGGCCGCGATTCCGGTGTCCCTGATCGGCACCTTCGCCGGCATGCAGGCCTTCGGGTTTTCCATCAACCTGCTGACGTTGTTCGGGTTGGTGCTGGCCATCGGCATCGTGGTGGATAACGCCATCATCGTGATGGAGAACGTCGAACGCCTGATGAACGAGCAGGGGCTGAAGGCGCGGGAGGCGTCCATCGAGACCATGCAACAGGTGGCCGGGGCGGTGGTTGCTTCGACCCTGGTGTTGGTGGCGGTGTTCGCCCCGGTAACCTTCCTGGAGGGCCTGACCGGCGAGCTGTACCGCCAGTTTGCGGTCACCATCGCGGTGTCGGTGGTGGTCTCGGGCGTGGTCGCCCTGACCCTCACGCCCGCCATGTGCGCCTTGCTGCTGGACAAGCAAAAGCACACGGTGAGCGCGCCCTTCGCCCTGTTCAACCGGGGTTTCGACCGCGTCACGCAGGGTTTCGTTTATCTGGTCGAGGTGCTGCTGCGCCGGCCGGTGATGGGCGTGACCCTGTTCGTCGCTTTCTGCGGCGCCACGCTGTGGATGCTGGATCGTTTGCCCACCGGGCTCGTTCCTCAGGAAGACCAAGGCGTGGCCCTGGTCGTGGGCCAACTGCCTCCGGCGTCGGCCTTGGGGCGCACAGAGGCGGTGCGCGACACGCTTTCCAGCCAGCTGGTGCAACTGGATGAAGCCGAGCAGTTCACGGCCTTCGCCGGCTTCGACATCATTGCCGGCTCGCTGCGCAGCAACGCCCTGGTGGGGTTTCTCAACCTCACCGACTGGTCCGAGCGCACCCGGCCCGACCAGCATGCCCAGGCGGTCGCTGGGCGGGTCATGGGGATCGGCGCCCGCATCCCTGAGGCCAATGTGTTCGCCTTCGTGCCGCCACCGATCCAGGGGCTTTCTCTGACAGGCGGTGTGGAAGGCTATCTGCAGGTGCGCGGCGATGTGCGCCCGACCGAAGTGGAGGCGTTGGCGCAACGGGCGGTGGCGGCTGCCAACGCGCGCCCGGAGCTGATCAATGTGCGCTCCACCCTGGACACTGGCATTCCGCGCTACACCGCCCGCGTGGATCGGGACAAGGCCAAGGCCTTGGGCGTGCCCATCAACAGCATCTTTGATGCCATGCAGAGCACCTTCGGCGCCCTGTACATCAACGACTTCACTTACCGGGGTCGGCTGTGGCGCGTGAACGTGCAGTCCGAGGCGGAATTCCGCGGCCGCGACGATGACCTGCGGCATGTGTTCGTGCGCTCCGACGCCGGCGAGATGGTGCCGCTGAGTGCGCTGGTCGAACTGGAGCGCGGCGCAGGCGCTGACATCATCAACCGCTTCAACGTGTATCAGTCCGCCAAGCTGCTGGGCGACCCGGCGCCCGGCTATACCACGGGCCAGGCCAAGCTCGCCTTGGAGGAGGTCATCGCGCAGACCGCCGAGCAGGCCGATGTCACCTTGGGCTGGATCGGCGAGGCCTATCAGCTGGACGTGGCGGCTGGCACGGGCCTGGCGGCCTTCGGTTTGGGCCTGCTGATGGTGTTTCTGATCCTGGCGGCGCAATACGAGCGACTGACCCTGCCGCTGGCGGTCGCCACGGCCGTGCCCTTCGGTGTCTTCGGTGCGGCCCTGTCCTCGCTGCTGCGGGGCTTCCCCAACGACATCTACTTCCAGGTTGGCCTGCTGGTGCTCATCGGATTGGCGGCCAAGAACGCCATCCTCATCGTCGAGTTCGCCGCCCAGAACCGCCGCGAAGGGATGAGCTCCACCGAGGCGGCCACCACCGCGGCCCGACAGCGTTTCCGCGCCATCGTCATGACCGCCATGACGTTCATCATCGGCACCCTGCCGTTGGTGTTCGCCAGTGGCGCCGGCGCTGCCAGCCGGCAGGAGATCGGCACGGTGGTGGTGGGCGGCATGATCGCCGCCAGCACCCTGGCCCTGCTGTTCGTGCCTTTGTTCTACAAGTTGCTCGAAGACCTGGCCTCCTGGCGTCAGGCGCGTCGGGAAAGTCAGCGTGATGAGCCGGAGGAAAAGCGTGCGTAAGTGGACCATCCTTGTCATGAGCACCCTGGTCTTGGCCGGTTGTGCTGTCGGCCCGAACTATCAGCGTCCAGCGATGGACCTGCCCGAGACCTGGCCCGATACCGCCCTGATCGTCCCGGAGGAAGCCGCTGAGTGGCGCGCATGGTGGACGCGCTTCGAGGATCCCGTGCTCGATGCCATGGTCGCCCGCGCCCTGGACGACAATCTCGACATCCGGCTGCAACTGCAGCGCATCGGTGAGTTCCGCGCCCGCCTTGGGCTGGCCGAAGCCGAGCGCTTGCCCACGCTTTCGGCGCAGGCCGAGGGAGCGCGTCAACGCCAGCCCTCCGGCCTCTCGCCGGTACCGAGGGATCAGGGTTCAATCGACAACCTGTTCACCGTCACCGGCATGCTCGCCTATGAAGTGGATCTCTGGGGCCGCTTGGCACGCCAGCGGGAGGCCGCCGAAGCCTTTTTGAGGCAGTCGGAATACACACACGAGGCGGTGCGCCTGAATGTGGTGGCCGACGTGGTGGCCGCCTACATCAACCTGCGTGACGCTCAGGCGCAGTTGGCGATCGCCGAACGCACCGTGCAGACCCGGGAACGGAGTGTGGAGCTGGAGCGCGTGCGCCATGCAGCCGGCGAGACCGACGCACTGAGCCTGCGCCAGTCCCTGGCCGAGCTGGAAACCACACGCGCACGGCTGCCGGCGATACGCCAGCGGGTACGCACACTGGAAAGCGCCCTGTCGGTGCTGGTGGGGATGAGCCCGGCCGAACTGATGGCGCCCTCGGAGTTCGGCCCAGGCCGATTGGCCGATCTGCAGTTGCCCGCGGCCCTGCCCGGCATCCTGCCTTCGGAGATGCTGCGCCGCCGCCCCGACATACGCGCCGCCGAGGCGGAACTGATCGCCGCCACCGCCGGGATCGGCGTAGCCCAGGCCAATCGCCTGCCACGGCTGAACCTGATGGCTTTGCTGGGCAGTGCGGCCACGGATACCGCCGACCTGTTCACGGCGTCCGCCGAAACCTGGGGGGTGGGCGCCTCGGTGGCCGGTCCGCTGCTGGATTTCGGACGCGGACGTGCGGGAGTGGAAACGGCCGAAGCCCTGCGTGACCAGGCGGAGACCCGCTACGCGGTCACCGTGACCACGGCCTTTCGCGAGGTTCGCGACGCTTTGACTCTTTATCAGAGTGCGGAGGAACGGGTCGAGGCGATCAACCGCCAGGTCCGCGCCATCCAGGACAGCCGTGATCTGGCGCAGATCCGCTACCGCGAGGGGATGATCGGCCTGCTGCAATTGCTGGATGCCGAACGCGCCCTGCTGGAGGCGGAACTGGCCCTGAGCGAGGCCGTGCGCGATCGCCTGACCGCCACTGCGACCCTGTTCAAGGTCATGGGGGGTGGATGGGACCCCGACCTGGACAACCGCTCATGAGGCGGCGCTCTCGCCTCATGCCTGGCGGGCGGACCTGATCCTCGGGCGCCCGCCGGTTGCCGGCTCACGACGAGCCTTGCTATCGCGGCGCTGTGCCTCTCGGCGGTCCTGGGCGCCGATTCGCCTGGGCCACTCGGCCATGGACGGGGCTCGTTCGCGGTGGATATCGAAAACGACTGGTTTTCCGACACCGACCGATGACCGGTATGACAGCCACGGTTTGAGACCCTGCTCGAGACGTCCGCCGGATCCCGGCGATCGCCCATGCCGACTGGCCGTGCAAGCCATTGGGGTCGGGAAGAGCGACCAGCAGCGATGGAACGCATGCGGTTGCCCGTGGGCGTGATGGGACCCCGCCTCTCTCGCGGACCGGCCCCGCCAGGCCGAAGGGTCGGGACAACCAACTGCACAACGAAGCCAGTTGCATGTTCAGCCATGAACGCCAGTGGCGCAGCCACCGCCCGGCCCCCAGATCATGATGTAGGCAGAATTTGCAACATAATGTATAGTGATCCACAGAGAGTTAACCAAACCGAGTGAGGGAGGGCTCATGGTCTAGGTCATCCATCGGGCGATGACCGCTTGGCACATCTGACTTCGATTCAAACCTTGAGCATTGGCCTTGCTGCTCGGGTTTCATCTACAAAGCCAATCGAAATCGAAATACTTCGATTATCCGAGGCACTTGTTTTTGATAGATACGGAGAAATATGACAATAATCTGCCAATCCTGCCAGACCGAGAATCGAATAGGCGCCAAAAGGTGCAAGTCCTGCGGGGCAGAACTCGGTAAAAGTTGCCCAGCATGCGGGGCAGCCAACAAATCCGATGCCAAATTTTGTTCGGCGTGCGGTCATCGATTCATAATTACGGCACCAGCTCCGGCACCAGCTCCGGCACCAGCTCCGGCACCAGCTCCGGCACGAAAAAATCTGATGCTATTAGCAGCCGCTGGGCTGGCGATTGCACTGGCTATGGCAGCAGGAACATGGTGGTATCTTGCACCATCTTCGCCAGCTGTAGCAGAGGCAGCAAAAAGCTCTGACATATCGGTGAACGATAGCACCGGCTCCTCCACAGCAGCACAGACCGATATTGCGCCATCCACAGAGGCATCAGCCATCGAGATTGAAGAGATCGTCGAATCGACCATCCCCGAGGCACCTTCAGAAACAGCAGCAACACCCACTGAGCCCCCGCCACCTCCTATCGAAAAGCAGGCTCCAACGCCTCAACCCAGACCCGCTCAAACAGCGACCAGTCCACAACCAAGGGCAACAACCCCTACCGCCCCTCCCACCAGGACGACAACCCCGGCACCAACCACGCAAGTGCAGACCACCCCTGCGCCAGCGCCGGAGCCGCCACCTGCGCCACCTGCGACCACCCCCCCTGCCCCCACAACGCCTAGCACACCACTTGAAATTTTGCAAGCCGAACTCAAGGCTTGCGATAGCAGAGGCGGACTGATCGCAAGAGGCGCTTGTATTTTGACCACGCGACACCGGTATTGCGGTGACATGTGGGGCAAAGTACCAGAATGCCCGCTGAGCAATACCCAAACCACAGACTAAACCACGGCTTGTCAAATCATGAAATCACAAATACTTTCTGAAAATCCGTATTCGATCTTTCGTATTCCTGAAGCGTTGACTTGCTGGCAAGCGGTCATGGTCATGGCAACGAGCGGCCTGGTTGCCATGCTACTCTTCGCCCTAGGGGGAATGCTGACGCAAATTTCTTGGTTCTTTTTGTTTCTACTGAGCCTTTTGGCAATCATTGTTTTTATGGCAGGCGTCAATGGCGCCGGAATCTGCCTGACAGACTTTGTCAACAAGAGTCCATTTCGCGGAGTTTTAGGCTACTTGATCGCCGGATTGATCAGCCTGCCAAAGCTGATCGGCGCCAGCATTATTCTTTTCATTCTATATATCATTGCAATACTGGCAGTTGCCATTATTCTATTGATATGCAAAATCCCTGGAATTGGCCCACTGCTTCTGGTAGTCGGTATTCCAATGTCTATCCTGATCGTGACGATGACCATGATTGGATCTTACATGGCAGCCTCAATTGTTGCACCAGCGATCTGGGATGGCGAAAAAGTACTGAACTCCATTTCAATCACCTGGGAAATCACAAAACGTTATCCATTTGCTGCCTTCTTCAAGATTTTTGGCGGCTTCGTCATTTCCACCATCATCGGTTCAATCATATTTGGATTGACGTTTGTTGCAAGCACCATCGTTGCAGGAATGGCTATCCCAATTATTGGAAGCAGCATCAGCTTAGACATCCCATCCATGATGGCAGGCAGCTTTGGCGGTGGTGGACATATCAGCGGAGCACTGATCGGCTTCGGCCTGACATTTGCCGCAGTCTCTGCTTTCGTCTTTCTACTGCCTCTCATGGTTGGCATATTGACATGGCGTGAGTTTTCGCAAAAAGTCGATTTAGAAAATATCCGCCAGAAGACATCGGTGGCTATCGAAGAAGCCAAGAAAAAAGCCGATGAGATCAAGGAGAAAGCAAAGACCCAGTCTGCACCCATGACGGCTGGCTCCACCCAAACCGGTGAAGAACAGCTCGCTGCTACGCCGGCATCGATCAATTGCCCCCAATGCAAAGGAACCGTTCAAGAAGGCGATCGCTTCTGCGAGCACTGCGGTCACAAATTGATATAAAGGCATGCCATGACAAAATTCTGCAAAGAATGTGGCACCTCTAATGAGGAGGATGCCTCTTTTTGTGACAACTGTGGTGCACCTATGCAGAGGAAGACCCCGGCTGCGGAAAAATCCCCAAGCCAGTCAGCCCCTGCCATCAGTCTGCCCAGTTTGAATCGAAAGACTTTGCTTGCCATATTGGGTGTGGCCGTGGTCACGACTGCGATAGGCTTGGGTGCATGGGCTTGGTCAGCCATGAAAAACAACCCGCCCGACACGAGACAACAACTGGCGCTGGCACAACAATGGATTGACGCCAACCATGCTCGATTGTTACGCAACACGTGCCTAACCAATTTCCCTTACCAGCATAGAACAGTCACTGTTTATGCATGGAATCGGGACACAGTTGCGTGGATGAACGAACTTGTCGCTGGCGATATTTACGTTAGCCGAGGTCAAGACAGATTTGGAAATCTCATCTATGAACATGGGCCGGCTGCGCAGCGGTACATCAAAGGCTCATCGCTGTGCCTGGCCACGGGTGTCCGACTTGAACAGACAGAGTTGCTCCCCCTAGACACCGATCCTGCACGGGCGGCTGCAGTGAGAAAAACCCAAGAAGGCAAACGGCTGGAATTGATGCAAATCCGATATGCATGGGAGGGCATTCCTGCATTCGCCCAATCTCCTACATTTGCCAGTGAGTGGCCCACAGGTATGCGTAATACCACCACTCAAATCACCTTGTATCGAGGCGATGAGGGTTGGCGTGAAGCTACCGAAGCTGACATTGCTCGGGCTGCTGCTGAATTTGAGAGCCGAACCAGTGGCTCACCAGCTCCAACAGCGGGCTCGACCTTTGGACTTGGTGATTGGTTGGGTCAGTTATTTTCTTTTGGTGGCTCTTCACCAGAGCGAACGGCACGTGAATTTTTCGAAGCACTCAGCAACGGACAGGTCAGCCAGGCCATCGAACGCATACACCCAAGTCAACGCAGCGAAGCAACCGATGCCAAATTGGAAATGGCATTAGAAATGCAGAGAGGAGCTCAGGCTCAAGGCAATCGATCAGTGAATAAAATCGAAACGATTTTGGAAAGCGAACAAGGAGAAACGGCCTTGGTGACTGTCAAGATCACGCACAACAATGGACGCACCTCGTCTGAACGCATCAACCTGCGTCAACATCATGGCAAATGGTACATTTACATCAAATAAGCCTTAGCCGCAGACACTGGCTCCAGCTTGGGCTGGTGTCTGCGCTATCCGCTTCTTTGAAAAATTCCAGCCTTACAACGAATTCAAAATTTCCGGCCGATATTGACATCGACACGCTGTCCAGCGGCAGATTGATTTTCCGGGGAACCCGATCGAGAGAAGGACAGGTTGTACGCTGGTTCGACGAACAAAGCGAATTTACCCATGTGGGGATCCTCGCCAACCAGACAGGATCAAATAACCAATGGAACGTAATTCACGCAACCCCGGATTATGACAAAGTTATTCTGGAAAGTCTTGATGATTTCCTGAAAACACCAGGCATTTTTTCAGCTTGTGTTTTCAAATGGAACTTGCCTTTCCCGAAAAAAGATTCAGACATAGCTCATTTGGCCACCCAGTGGATTGGCACAACTTTCGACGGGAAATTTGATTTCGACAATCCCAGCCTTTATTGCACGGAATTGGTATGGAAAGCCGCCCAAACTTTGCATTGGGTAGCCGAACCAAGGCTCAGGACACTGCACACCCCTCTGGGCACCAAGCGCGTGCTATTGATCAGTCATTTATTGGAACAACTCCCCATCACTCGGCTGATGTAGGCTGGATGCCCTGCCAGCCTCAAAGACCCAAATGGTTGCATAAGTCCAAGGTAGGCCCGCTCTGGTTCATCGTGTAGAAGTGCAGCCCGGGCACGCCGGCGTTGCGCAGTTGGTCACACAGGTCTGCCACCACTTCGAGCCCAAAGGCCTGGATGCTGGCCGTGTCGTCGCCAAAGCCTTGCAGCCGCAGGCGTATCCAGCGCGGTATCTCGGCGCCGCACGCATCCGAAAAGCGCAGCAACTGTGACGCATTGGTGATGGGCATGATGCCGGGGACGATGGGCACATCGACGCCCAGCTTGTGGATATCCTCTACGAAACGGAAATACGCATCGCTGTTGAAAAAGTATTGCGTGATCGCCGAATCGGCCCCGGCTTTCACCTTGGTGGCAAACGCCTGCAGGTCGGCTTGCGGCGATCGGGCCTGCGGATGAAACTCGGGATAGGCGGCCACTTCGATGTGGAAGGCGTCGCCCATCTCGGCGCGGATGAAGGCCACCAGATCGCTGGCGTAATGGAACTCCCCTCCCAGGCCGTAGCCGCTGGGCAGGTCGCCACGCAAGGCCACCAGGCGTTTGACACCCATGGCCTGCAGCTGTTTCAACTGCTCGCGAACCTTGACCTTGGTCGCACCGATGCACGAAAAGTGCGAGGCCGCCGCCACGCCCTCGGCCTGGATCTCGGCCACGGTGGCAAACGTGCCTTCCTGGGTGGAACCGCCAGCACCATAGGTCACCGAACAGAACTCCGGCCGCTTGGCGTACAGCTTTTGACGCACCGCGCGCAGCTTGAGCGCCCCCTCAGGCGTCTTAGGTGGGAAAAACTCGAAACTCAGGGACAGGCCCATACGAAAAACTCCCGATTGCCATCACCCCCGGTGATGGCGCTTTCAAAATAGTCCCGCAACGTCAGGCCATTGTCCTGACAGGCTTGCCGGATGCGCTGCTGCACCCGCTCGTAGTGGGCAGGATCTTTCACCAACCCGCCTTTGCCGATGTGTTCGGGCTGCAGTTCGAACTGCGGTTTGACCAGCATGAGCAGATGCCCTCCCGGCTTGAGCAAAGGCACCACAGCGGGCCAGATCAACGTCTGCGAGATGAAAGACAGATCGCCGACGATGAGATCAAAAGGCCCCGTTGCCTCCACCCCTCCCAGCGCCAGCAACCGATCGACCGACAACTCACGGGCGTTGCATTTCTCGATGGTCACCACACGCGAATCGGATCGCAACCGCGCGTGCAACTGGCCTTGGCCCACGTCCACACCCACCACGCGAGAGGCTCCGTGCTGCAACAGGCAATCGGTAAACCCGCCGGTGCTCTGGCCCACGTCCAGGCAGACGCTGCCCGCCACCTCGAGCGCGATGCGCCGCAGCGCGGCCTCCAGCTTCAATCCGCCACGCGACACGAACCGTGCCTCGGCCGGATCGACCAGCAGCAACTCGGCCTGGGCGGGTACCTCGTCGCCGTTCTTGGCGACAAGACGCCATCCGCCCTCACCGGCCCCAGGAAGCCGCCACCGCAGGCCCGACGCAATCAGGCGCTGGGCCTGCGAGCGCGACGCGGCCAAGCCGCGTTCGACGAGCAGTTGATCGGCACGCAAGGGGTGTCAGTAGCGGTAGGTATCCGGCTTGTACGGCCCTTGCTTGGGTACGCCGATGTAGGCGGCCTGCTCGTCCGTCAGCTCGGTCAGTTTGGCACCGACCTTCTTCAGGTGCAGACGCGCCACCTTCTCATCCAGGTGCTTGGGCAGCACATAGACCTTGCCGACGTCGTAGCCGTCTGGGTGCGTGAACAGCTCGATCTGGGCAATGGTCTGGTTGGCGAAGCTGGACGACATCACGAAGCTCGGGTGGCCGGTCGCGCAACCGAGGTTGACCAGGCGGCCCTTGGCCAGCAGGATGATGCGCTTGCCGTCGGGGAAGATGACGTGGTCCACCTGCGGCTTGATTTCTTCCCACCGGCATTTCGCTTCCAGCGAGGCGACGTCGATCTCGTTGTCGAAGTGGCCGATGTTGCAGACGATGGCCTGGTCCTTCATCTTCGCCATGTGGTCGAAGGTGATGACGTTCTTGTTGCCGGTGGCGGTGACGAAGATGTCGGCCTGGCTGCAGGCGTCGTCCATGGTCACCACGCGGTAGCCTTCCATGGCCGCCTGCAGGGCGTTGATGGGGTCGATTTCGGTCACCCACACCTGGGCCGAGAGCGAACGCAGCGCCTGCGCGGAGCCTTTGCCCACATCGCCGTAACCACACACCACGGCCACCTTGCCGGCGATCATCACGTCGGTCGCGCGCTTGATGCCGTCGACCAGGCTCTCGCGGCATCCGTACAGGTTGTCGAACTTGCTCTTGGTGACGGAATCGTTCACGTTGATCGCACGGAACATCAACGTGCCTCTGGCCGACATGTCCTTGAGGCGGTGCACGCCGGTGGTGGTCTCTTCGGTCACGCCGATGATCTGCGCGCTCTTGCGGCTGTACCAGGTGGGGTCTTCGGCCAGCTTGGCCTTGATGGCAGCGAACAGGATGCGCTCTTCCTCGCTGCCCGGGTTGGCCAGCACGGCAGGGTTGCGCTCGGCCTCTTTGCCCAGGTGCATCAGCAGCGTGGCGTCGCCGCCATCGTCCAGGATCATGTTGGGGCCTTCGCCTTCGGTGCCCTTGGGGCCGAAGTCGAAGATGCGATGGGTGTAGTCCCAGTAGTCCTTGAGCGACTCACCCTTGATGGCAAACACCGGCGTGCCGGTGGCCGCGATGGCCGCAGCGGCATGATCCTGGGTGGAGAAGATGTTGCACGAGGCCCAGCGCACCTGCGCGCCCAGCGCCTGCAACGTCTCGATCAGCACCGCGGTTTGGATGGTCATGTGCAGCGAGCCGGCGATGCGTGCGCCCTTCAGAGGCTGCTTGACCGCATACTCCTCACGGATGGCCATGAGGCCGGGCATCTCGGTTTCGGCGATCTTGATTTCTTTGCGGCCCCATTCTGCCAGGCCGATGTCGGCGATGGCGCAATCGGCATGCAAGGGATGTTTGAGGGGTGCGTTCATGGTGGCTCCAACAGCGGGTAAACAAACCAAGGGCCGAGGAGACACAGCTCACCACACGACCCGTGGGCGAGCGTCGTTGCCGTGGGGATGCGCGGAGACAACGAGTGCGATCCGGCATCTGCTGCCGAGCCTCGCCCCTAATCGGGGCTGCAACGCTCCTCGGCAGCTCCGCCATTATAGGGAAACAGCCTTGCGCGGGAGGCCACTCCCTATAATCAGCGGCCGATATCCGACAGCAGCCACCTACCTTGAACGCCACCACCACACCCTCCGCCGCCCTCAGCCTTGTCGCCGCCGACATGCGGATGGTGGACGAGGTGATCCAGCACAGCCTCACCAGCGAGGTTCCCTTGGTGGGGCAGGTGGCCGAATACATCATCAGTGCCGGTGGCAAGCGCGTGCGCCCTGCGTTGCTGCTGATGACGTGTGGCGCCTTGGGTTGCCAGGACCATCGGCGCCATAGCCTGGCTGCCGTGGTCGAGTTCATCCACACCGCCACCCTGCTGCACGACGACGTGGTGGACGAGTCCACCCTGCGCCGAGGCCGCCACACCGCCAACCAGGTGTTCGGTAACGCCGCCAGCGTGCTGGTCGGCGATTTCCTGTATTCCCGCGCCTTCCAGATGATGGTTCAGGCGGGCGACATGCGCATCATGGAAGTGCTGGCCGACGCCACCAACGTGATCGCCGAAGGCGAGGTCCTGCAATTGATGAACATGCACGATGCCACCCTGGACGAGGCGGCCTACCTGCGCGTCATCCGGGCCAAAACCGCCAAGCTTTTCGAAGCCAGTGCGCGGCTGGCCGCCATCCTCGCGGGTGTCAACATCGAACTGGAGGCCCGTTGCGCCGACTACGGCCAAGCCCTCGGGGCCGCCTTCCAGGTGGTGGACGACGTGCTCGACTACGAAGGTGATGCCACCGAACTTGGCAAAAACCTGGGCGACGATCTGCGCGAGGGCAAGGTCACGCTGCCCATCATTTGCACCTTGCGCCGCTGCAGCAACAGCGACGCCGCGCGCATCCGTCAAGCCATCGAGCAAGGCCAGACCGACCGGATGGAGGAGATTTTGCGCATCGTGCGCGACAGCGGTGGCTTGGAAGACGCCCGCCGCGCCGCCGAGGCCGAGGCACAACGGGCGATCGACGCCGCACGGGCGCTGCCAGCCAATGAGTGGTCAAAAGGTTTGATACAATTGGCGGCTGCCCTGCTGGAGCGCCGCTCCTGAGGTCGGGGTACTTCGGGGTGTAGCTTAGCCTGGTAGAGCGCTACGTTCGGGACGTAGAGGCCGGAGGTTCGAATCCTCTCACCCCGACCAGGATTTCCATTGAAAATCAATGCCTGCGCCACGTGGCGCACCTTGGCTCTTTTCAGGACCAGGGAAGGTCTTACAACCACCGCTGACGCGGCGTTGTCGGTTGTCATTTTAGATGACATCTTCGAGCGGCCCTCAACGGGCTGACTCGGTTCGATGTGCGCACCCGTTGGGGCCTTTGGGCCGTTTGCGGGCGCACTGATCCCTGGACCCCCATGTTCATCGGTGTGTCCTTGTCGATCGGTTCAGCAGCGTTCGCATGGGCTCAGCGCAGCGCCTGGCAGGCCGACATGCAGGCAGGGCTCCCCGCCGCAGCAGTTGTCGGTGAGGAAGCCGAGCAGGGTGTTCATGGCCTCTACGTCGGCCCGGTATATCAAGTGGCGGCCGACACGCTCGGCATGCGCCAGCCCGGCGTGGCTGAGCTCCTTGAGGTGGAAGGACAGTGCGGCGGGTGAGGTGTCCAGCGCCTCGCTGAGCCGGGTGGGCGTGAGGCCATCCCGCCCCGCCACCACCAGGCACCGGAAGATGCGCAGGCGCGTCTCCTGCGCCAGGGCACTGAGGGCTTTGATGACTTCGGTTTCGGTCATGTCGGGGTTTTTGGCGTGGCAGTTCCCGGGGAATCTACCCGAAGCGGCAGGTTCAGGGTGCCGGCCCAGCACAGCAACAGC
Source organism: Tepidicella baoligensis (assembly GCF_013432195.1). GTDB lineage: Bacteria > Pseudomonadota > Gammaproteobacteria > Burkholderiales > Burkholderiaceae_C > Tepidicella > Tepidicella baoligensis. The sequence continues at coordinate 261,995 of NZ_JACCDB010000001.1, forward strand.
ATGACGGCCGAGCCCAGCAGGGCATACAACAATCCGCCCCACTGGTACAGCAGCCCCGACAGCAGCGTGCCGATGAAGCGCCCCAGGGCGTTGGCGGCGTAGTAGAAGCCCACGTCCTCGGCGGCTTTTTCCGAGCCGGCGTAGGCCAGCACCAAGTAGGAATGCACCGACGAATTCACCGCGAACGCGAAACCAAACACCCCGAGGCCAAGCACCACCACCCATTCGAGGCGGGGCGCGTCCAGCCACACCAGGGCAGCCAGCGCCACGGGCACCGCCGCGAGCAGGGCCGACCACAGGCGCGCGGCCGGCACTTCGCGGCTCAGGCCATCGGCGCTGCGGCGCACGATGTGCGGGGCCAGCGCCTGCACCACGCCGTAGCCGATCGTCCAGGCGGCGAGAAAGGTGCCCACCATGGTGAAGGTCCAGCCCACCGAGTACAGGAACACCGGCACGCCCACCACGAACCACACGTCGCGTGCGCCGAACAGCGCCACGCGGGCGGCGGCCAGCGCGTTGATGCCGGGGTTCTTGGCAAACAGCTCCTTGGCGTTTTTCGAGGCCTTGCTCTTGCCCATCATCGGCGGCAACGAAAAGACCACCCCGAGCAGCACCACCCCCAGCAGTCCGGCCATGAGCCACAGCGAGCCCTGGAAGCCCACCGTCTGCAGCAGCACGCCGCCCAGGAAAAAGCCGAAGCCCTTCATGGCGTTCTTGCTGCCGGTGAAGAAGGCCACCCACTTGAACAGTTGGCTGTTTCCTTCACCACCTTGGGCCTTGGCCTCGGCCTGGGTGATCTTGATGGCGGATTTGCTGGCCGTCTTGGTCAGGTCCTTGGCCACGCCGCAAATGCCCTGCGCCACCACCACCCACGCGACCGAGAGGGCCACCGTCCACGCCGGGTCCAGCAGCGACAGCAGCGTGAACCCGGTGATCTGCGTCACCAGCCCCACCGTGAGCATGCGCGCGATGCCAAAGCGGGTGGCCAGCCAGCCGCCGATGAGGTTGGCCAGAATGCCCGCCGCCTCGTACAGCAGGAACAGGAAAGCCAGGGTGAACGGCGAGTAGCCGAGCTGATAGAAATGCAGCAGCACCAGCATACGCAGCGCGCCGTCGGTGAGGGTGAAGCCCCAGTAGGCGGCGGTGACGATGCCGTAGTTGCGCAAGGCGTGGTTCATCGTCAGATGCCTTGGGCTTCCATGTGCTTGGCCAGATCCACCATGCGGCAGGCGTAGCCCATCTCGTTGTCGTACCAGGCGTAGACCTTCAGCAAGGTGCCATCGGTCACCAGGGTGGAGAGGGCATCGACGATGGAGCTGCGCGTGTCGCGGGCGTAGTCCACGCTCACCAAGGGGCGTTCTTCGTAGCCCAGAATGCCTTTGAGTGGGCCTTCGGCGGCGGCCTTGAACAAGGCGTTCACCTCCTCAGCAGTGGTGGCGCGCTGCAGCTCGAACACACAGTCGGTGAGAGAGGCGTTGAGCACCGGCGCGCGCACCGCATGGCCGTTGAGCTTGCCCTTGAGTTCCGGGTAGATCAGGGCGATGGCGGTGGCGCTGCCGGTGGTGGTGGGGGCCAGGCTCAGCATGGCGCTGCGCGCGCGGCGCAAGTCCTTGTGCGGGGCGTCCACCACCAGGTTGGTGTTGGTCGGGTCGTGGATGGTGGTGATTTGCCCGTGTTGGATGCCCAGCGCCTCGTGCACCACCTTCACCACCGGGGCCAGGCAGTTGGTGGTGCAGCTCGCCGCCGTGACGATGCGGTCCTTGGCCGGATCGTACAAGTGCTCGTTGATGCCGACCACGATGTTGAGCACGCCGCCGGTCTTGACCGGCGCGGCCACGATGACGCGCTTGGCGCCCCGGTCCAGGTGGCCCTGAAGGGTTTCGGGCGTGAGGAATTTGCCGGTGCATTCGAGCACCACTTCCACACCCAGGTCGCCCCAGGGGATGTCGGCCGGGTTCGCGTGGCTGCTGAACGCGAGGCGCTGCTGGCCGATGACGATGGCATTGTCGCCCTCGGCGCGGATGGACTCGCGCCACTTGCCCTGCACCGAATCGAAGGCCAGCAGATGGGCCGTGGCCGCCGCACCGCCCTTGAGTTCGTTCACAGCCACCACCTCCAAGCGGTGACCGGCGCGAGGGTCGTCAGCCGGTCGCTCCGCCGCCCCCATGGCTGCACGCAATGCCAGACGCCCGATGCGCCCCATGCCGTTGATACCGACTTTCATACCAGGCTCCTTTCAATATTTCAATGATTGTTGAAGTTTAGCCGGCATTCACCCTGTCGGCCCCACATCCGAGCCACACGCCGGGTTGTCATCGTTTCGACACGCTGGCGATGTAAGCCGCTTCATCGACGCAGTGCCCCGCTAGACTATCCAGACCCTCCCCACACCACCGCCCGTCATGACGCCCCTCTCCCTGGACCAACTGAACCCAGGCCCCGACACCCTGGTGCTGTGCGCCACCCCGCGCCTGGCGGCCGCGCTGCGCCAACGCCACGCACGGCGGCAAGCCGAGCAAGGCCGCACGCGCTGGGACGCGCTGGACTGCCGCACGCTGGCGCAATGGCTGGCGGCGCTGCGCGAAGACTGGCTACTGCGCGGGGCGCCCCAGGCCTTGCTGCGCCGCCCCCTCACGTCGTTTCAGGAACGCACCGTGTGGGAAACGGTCATCCGCCAGCGGCTCGGTGTGGATGCCGCCCCCCTGTTCGACATCGGTGCCTTGGCCCAGTCGGCACAGGAAGCGCATGAATGGCAAGAAGTCTGGCAGGTGCGCCCGGAGCGCATCACGCTCACCGAGGAGCACCGCCAGTTCCAGCAATGGCGTACCGACTTTCAGGCCTGGTGCCAGCAGCACGGCTGGACGACCCCGCACGAGCTCGACGCCGCCACCATGGCGGCCGTGATCGCAGACCCCGCTGCCGTGCGCCTGCCCGCGCGGCTGGTGTTGGCGGGTTTTCACCGCCTGCCCCCGGGCGTGCAGGCGTGGCTGCAGGCGCTCCAGACCCGCGGCCACGCGGTGCTGACGCTGGCCGACGAACCCCGGGCCGACCGGATCGACGTGCTCAACTACCCCGATGCGGCGGCAGAGTGCCTGGCGGCTGCCATGTGGGCCCAGGCCCGCCTCGATGCCGACCCGCAGGCGGAATTGGCGATCGTGGCGCCCAACCTTGCGGAGCTGCGGCTGACGCTGCAGGACACGCTGGAGGATGTGCTGGCTCCCGCTCTATTGCGCGCCTCGCAGGCCGAGGCGCCGCGCCCCTTCAACATCAGCCTGGGCCAGCCGCTGGCCGACCATCCTTTGGTGGGAGCCGCGCTGGCGCTGTTGGAGGTGATGGCCCGCCCTCACGCCCTCAACCAGGCCACGTGGAGCGCACTGCTGCGGCACCCCTATTGGTCCGACCCGGCCGAAGCCGCCGCCCGGGCCCAGGCGGAAGCCCTGGCGCGCAACACCCTGCCCGCCGCCACCGACCTACAGGCCGTCTGCCGATGGCTCACCCACGGCACAGGTGCCGATGCCGTGCAGCGCCAGGCACCCGCCCTGATCGGCCACGCCGAAGCCGTGTTGTCACTGGCCACGGCGGCGCATGGCGCGCGGCGCCTGCCATCCCAATGGGCGGCCGACCTCTGGCCTTGGCTCCAACAGGCAGGCTGGCTGTACCGGCGCAAGCTGAGCAGCCACGAATTCCAGGCTCGGCAAGCCTTCGTCGAAACCATCCAGGCCTTCGGTCTGCTGGACACCTTTTTGGGCCCGCTGGGCTGGGGTGAAGCGCTGCGACGGCTGCGGCAGATGTGCCGTGAGCGCATCTTCCAGCCCGAAACCGAGGGCCGGCCGCGCCTGCAGGTGTTGGGCCTGCTCGAAGCCAGCGGCCAGCGTTTCGATGCGGTGTGGATCATGGGTTTGCGCGCCTCGGTGTGGCCGCCGGCCCCACGTCCGAATCCGCTGCTGCCGAGTGAAGCGCAGCGCCGGGCGGGCAGCCCCAACGCCAGCGCCAGCGTGCAACAAGCCTTCGCAGAACAGGTGCATCAACGCCTGCTGTGCGCGGCGCCAGAGGTGGTGCTCTCCTGGCCCCGCGCCGAAGGCACGGCCGAATGCCACCCCAGCCCGCTGCTGGCCCCGGTGGGCAAGGGCACGGCACTGCCGGCCCCCGACTCCCCGCACTGGACGGCCCAGGCCTTGCTCGAACCTTCCCGGCTGGCGCCCCCCATGGACGATCATCAGGCCCCACCGCTCACGCCAGATGAAGCCGTGCGCGGTGGTACTGCGCTGCTCAAGGCCCAGGCCATCTGCCCGGCTTGGGCCTATTACCGCTACCGCCTCGGAGCAGGCAAGCTGGAGGATGGCTCCGACGGGCTGGACCCCCGCCAGCGCGGCACCCTGGTACACGCCGCGCTGGAGCGCTTCTGGGCCGAAGTGCGCACCGCCGACCGCTTGCAGGCGCTGGGCGCAACCGGTTGCCATGAGGTGCTGGAGCGGGTCATTGCCCTGGCCCTGGATGCCCGCGATGCCGAGACCGGCCAGGTGCCGCTGCCGCCGCGCGCCCGCCGGCTGGAACAAGCGCGGCTGACCCGGCTGCTGTCGGCCTGGCTGGAGCACGAGCGGCTGCGCTCGCAGCCATTCGAGGTCGTGGCCACAGAAGAGCGGCAGGCGCTGGACCTGGGCGGTCTGCCCATCCGCGTGCAGGTGGATCGCATCGACCGGCTGGAAGGCGGCGGACTGCTGATGATCGACTACAAGACCGGCGCCCAATTGGACACCTCTAACTGGTCCTGCGACCGGGTGACCGAACCCCAACTGCCCTTGTATGCCGCTGTGGCCGCCCCCACCCACCACACCGGAGACACCGTGGTGGGCGTGGCCTTTGCCCAAGTTCACCTCAAAGAAACCGGCTGGGCCGGCTTGGCGGCGCAGGATCTGGGATTGGCGCGCGTGCATGCACTCGACAGCCCCCAGGGCCGCAAGCGCTTCGAAGCCACACTGTTCCCCGACTGGCCTGCCGTGCTCGCGCACTGGCGGGTGGCCTTGCACAAGGTGGCCGACGAAATCCTGCGCGGGGAAGCGGCCGTGCGCTGCGCCGACGAACGCCAGCTCCAGCACTGCGAGGTGCGCCCGCTGCTGCGCCTGAGCGAACGGCGCGCACAGTGGCAGGCCCTGTATCGGTCCACCCCACGCACTTCCCACACCGCATGACCCCTCCGCCCGACCTCCTGGCCCTGGACACCGCCCACCGCGAACAGGCCATCGACCCCACCACCTCCTACCTCATCGAGGCACCGGCCGGTGCGGGAAAGACGGAGCTGCTGACCCAGCGCTTTCTGGCCCTGCTGGCCCGGGTGGAAGAGCCCGAGGAAGTGGTGGCGCTGACCTTCACCAACAAGGCCGCCGCCGAGATGCGCGACCGCATCGTGCAAAGCTTGCAGCGCGCTGCCAACAGCGAAGTGCCCGGCGAGCCTCACAAACAGATGACCCACCGCCTGGCCCAGGCCGTGCTGGCGCACGATCAGCGGCGCCAGTGGGGCCTGCTCGACCATGCCTCGCGGCTGCAGATCACCACGCTGGACGCGCTGTGCGGCCAACTGGTGCGGCAGATGCCCCTGCTCTCGCGCTTCGGCAGCCAGCCCGGCATCGCCCTGGATCCCACCCCCCACTACGAACAGGCCGCGCGCGAAACCCTGTCCCTGCTGGAAACCGACCACCCGATCGCCGACGCGCTGTGGCGCGTGCTCGACCGCTTCGACAACGATTCCACCCGACTGCAGGCCCAGCTCGTGGCCATGCTGGCCCAACGTGACCAGTGGTTGCACCACTCCCGGCAAGGCATAGACCTGGCCGCCGCCGAAGCCGCCCTGGGCGACCTGATCGCCGACGGGCTGGCGCGGGTGGCCGAGGTGCTCACCCCCTCGGTGCAAAGCAAGCTGATGCCGATCGTGCGCTTTGCCGCGAGTCAGGTGATCACGGCCCGCAACGCCAGTGAACCCCTGCCCGGCTGGGCGTCCCTGGAAGCCCTGGCGGAATGGACCGAGCCTTTGCGGCCCCACATCGACGACTTGCCCCGCTGGCGCGCACTGCCCCCGTTCCTGCTCACGCAAAAGGGCGAACTGCGCGCCGGCCCGCCCAACAAAATGGGCTTCAGCACACCCGCAGGCAAAGCCCTTGGCAACGACTGCAAGGCGCTGCTGCAACAGCTCAAGGAAGCGAACGCCGGCCCGCTCCTGCAATCCATCGACACATTTCCGGACCCGGCATATACCGCCGCCGAGCGCACCTTCATCGACGACCTGCTGGCGGTGCTCAAAGTGGCCAGCGCACAGCTCTGGCTCGCCTTCCAGCAGGCGCGCGAGGTGGACTTCACCGAAATGGCCCAGAACGCGCTGCTGGCCCTGGGCGACGAGGCCGCGCCGTCCGAGCTGCAATTGCGGCTGGACTACCGCATCAGCCACTTGCTGGTGGACGAATTCCAGGACACCAGCCCCACCCAGGTCGAGCTGCTGCAGCGGCTCACCGCCGGCTGGCAGCCGGGCGACGGCCGCACCCTGTTCCTGGTCGGCGACCCCATGCAGTCCATCTACAAGTTCCGCAAGGCCGATGTGGGACTCTTCCTCAAGGTACGGGAGCGCGGTCTGGGCCACCTCCGGCTGCATGCGCTGCACCTGTACCGCAACAACCGCTCGCACAGCGCCGTGGTGGACTGGGTCAACAGCACCTTCCCACGGGTGTTTGCCGAGCGAGACGACCACCACCGGGGCGCGGTGCGCTTCACACGCGCCGCCGCCACGCGCGGCCCGCACCCACAGGCCCAGGTGTGCTGGCACCCGGTGATCGATGGCGAAGCCCAAGAAACGGACGACGCCGATGAGGCCGATACCGGCACGGCCGAGCGCGAGGCCCAGGCCATCATCGGCATCATCCAGCAGGCCCGGGCCGAAGACCCCTCGGGCTCCATCGCCGTGCTGGTGCGGGCCCGCAAGCACCTGCAGGCCCTGGTCGCGGCCCTGCGCTCCACCCAGCCGGCCCTGCCCTTCCAGGCCGTGGAAATCGAACCCCTGGCCGAACGCCAGCTCATCCAGGACCTCATCAGCCTGACCCGCGCCCTCAACCACCTCGGCGACCGCACGCACTGGCTGGCCGTGCTGCGCGCGCCCTGGTGCGGCCTGACCCTGCACGACCTGCACCGGCTCGCCGCCGACGACCACGCCCGCCCCGTCTGGTCGCTCATGTCGGAGCCCGACCGATGCGCCCGCCTCAGCGAAGACGGCCAGCAGCGCCTGGCCCATGTGCGCAGCGTGATCGGCGAAGCGCTCGCCCACCAGGGGCAACAGCGGCCCCGGCGCTGGATCGAAGGCGTGTGGCAAGCCCTGGGCGGGCCCTGGTGCCTGAAGCACCCTGCCGAGCGGCTCGACGCACTCGCCTTCTTCGATGCCCTCGACCGGTGCGACCGGCAAGGTCTGATCGACCTGTCGCGCCTGGAGCGTGAAGTCGGCCAACTCTACGCCGCCCCGGACCCAGACACCCCCGGCGCCATCCAGCTCATGACGATCCACAAGTCCAAAGGACTGGAATTCGACACCGTGATCCTGCCCGGGCTGCACCGCAAGGCCCCGGCCATCGACCGCCCCCTGTTGCTGTGGGACGAGGTGCTGGATGACGCCGGGCAGGAACGGCTGGTCGTGGCCGCGCAACCCAGCGCCCGGGAGGCGTCGGAAGAGACCCCGTCCATTTTCTCGTTCCTGCAGGCTTTCGAAGCGGAGCGCGCCCAGCACGAGGCGCGGCGGCTGCTGTACGTGGCCGTCACCCGCGCCCGGCGCCAACTGCACCTGCTCGGCGCCGCCGCGCGAGACGCCAAACAACCCGAGGCCGTGAAACCTCCGCCCAAAGACAGCCTGCTGGCCCTGCTCTGGCATGACGCAGAGCCCTGGTTTGTGCAACGCATCGCCCTCGCATCCACGGAAACGGCATCCGACTTGGACAACCCGCCCGACACCCCGCCCCGTCCCGGCCTGGCCGATTACGCCCACCGGCTGGAACGCCTCGCGCACGTCGCCTGGCCACCCGCCTTGCTGCACAACGTCCCCATGTCGGCCGCCGCGTCGGACGCCGAAGAACCGGCACCGTCCACGGCACCCACGGGCGACGCGGCCTTGGCCATCGACATCGGCCGGCTGGTGCACCGCTACCTGGAGATCATGGCCAAGGACGGTCTGGCCCACTGGCCTGAGGATCGTGTACAAGCCCTGTTACCGGCGATGACCCACTGGCTGCAAACCCAAGGCCACGCGACCTCGGCGGCCCAAGCAGGGGCTGCGGAAACCCTGGCCCAGTTGATCACCACCCTGCGCTCACCGCAGGGCCAGTGGGTGCTGGGGCGGCACGCCGAAGCGGCCTCCGAATGGCCGGTCACGACCTGGGAAGAAGGCCGGGCGCGCCTGCACGTGATCGACCGCACCTTCGTGGACCAGGGCGTGCGCTGGATCATCGACTACAAGACCACCCGGCACGACGAGCCCGATGCCACCGCCTACCGCGAACAGCTCGAACGTTACCGCCGCCTGTTCAGCGAAGGGCCGCCGGTGCGCCTGGGCATCTTCTTCACCTTCCGCGGCCACCTGCAAACCCTGGAAGACTGAGGTGCCAGACCACCGACGCGCGAGCGTTCAGAGCAAGGCGTAGGTGGTACTGGCGCGGCAGACGCTCTTGCCGTCCCCGGCCGCCACGATGTCGATCTCGCCAAACACCAGGCTCTTGCCCGCCCGCACGATGCGGGCGGTGACCAGCGCGTCCTGCCCGGCCAGCGGTTTGAGAAAGCTGCTGTTGAGCTGCACGGTGGTCATGGGCTGCTTCGTGCCCAGCCGGCTGACGATGGCCAGCACCATGGCCGTGTCGGCGGCAGACATCAGGGCCTGCCCGCACACCATACCGCCGATGCGTGCCAGCCGCTCCGAAAACGGCAACCGCAGCGTGACTTCGCCGTCGCCGCACGATTCAACCCGCAGGCCCAATTCCTGCACCCAGGGGGCGAACCAGTCGGCCAGCAACTGCTGGAGCGTTTCAGCGTGGAGGGTTTCAGGCGTTTCCATGCCGCCACTGTAAGGGCAACTCACGCACATTGAACCCAGCGCTCTACACTGGCTCCATCAGATTGGACGCATTGGAGACCGACAATGGCTTTTCCCTGGATGGTGGCGCTGAAGGTGATTCCCTGGGGGGACGTGATCGAACATGCCCCCAAGGTGCTCAAGGGTGCACGGCAATTGCTGGACAAGCAAAAAACCCAAGGCACGCCAACCAGCCCCGACAGCTCCGGCACCACCGACAGCCTGCCCCAACGCCTGCAGGCCCTGGAAGCCAGCCACCGCCAATTGCAGGTGGACCTGGCCCAGCTCACCCAGACCACCGCCGACCTTGCCGAGCAGAACAGTCGGCTGGTGCAGGCCGTGGAGGTGCTGCGCTGGCGCACGCGCTGGCTGGGCGCAGTGGCCGTGGGAATGGCCGTGGTACTGGCGGTTTTGCTGGCCATCAACCTCTGATGCTCACCTCCAGCGACGCATCGCACCCCTGCCCCGCCGCAATCCAGCGCATCACCCAGGACCGCATGAAGCGCCACCGCCCCAAACGGCCCAGCGTTTCCTCGGGATGACTGAGCACCCCGCATTCGTAGCGCGTCGCCTCGACCGACCAGCGCAAGGCCCGACAGGCTCCCCGGCGCCGACGCGACAGCAACATGCCCAAAGGGCAAGGTTCAGCCAAACAACACACCCCACACCCATTGCAAGGCGCCCCCAGGGACGGTTTGACCGGCGCTTCGGGATGGATGTGGATGACCTGGTGCTTCACCTCAGGTCCTCGCCAGCACCGGCGCCAGCGCCCGACCCGTGTGCGTGCCCAGCCGCACCAGTTCCTCGGGCGGCGCAGCGGCCACGATCCGGCCCCCGCCATCGCCGCCTTCGGGGCCCAGGTCGATGATCCAGTCGGCCTCGGCGATCACATCCAGATCGTGCTCGATGACCACCACGCTGTGCCCGCCATCGACCAGGCGATGCAGCACGCGGATGAGCTTGTCCACGTCGGCCATGTGCAGGCCCACGGTGGGCTCGTCCAGCACGTACAGGGTGTGCGGCGCCTTCTGGCCGCGCCGGCCCACTTCGTCGCGCACCTTGGTGAGTTCGGTCACGAGCTTGATGCGCTGCGCCTCGCCGCCGCTGAGGGTAGGCGCGCCACGGTCCAGCGTGAGGTAGCCCAGCCCCACGTCCTTGAGCAGCTGCAGCGGGTGGGCGATGCTGGGCATGGACGCGAAGAAGTCCACGGCCTCGTCCACCTCCATGCGCAGCACGTCGCCAATGCTCTTGCCGCGCCAGGTGACGGCCAGCGTTTCGGGGTTGAAGCGCGCGCCGTGGCAGGCCTCGCAGGGCACTTTCACGTCGGGCAGGAAGCTCATCTCGATGGTGCGCAGGCCCTGTCCTTCACAGGTGGGGCAGCGTCCTTCGCCGGTGTTGAAGCTGAAGCGCCCCGGCGCGTAGCCGCGCGCCTTGGCCTCCAGCGTTTCGGCGTAGAGCTTGCGGATGGTGTCCCAGAAGCCGATGTAGGTGGCCGGGCAGGAGCGCGGCGTCTTGCCGATGGGGGTCTGGTCCACTTCCAGCACGCGCTGGATGGCCTCGCTGCCCTCCACGCCGTCGCAGCCCTGCCACTGGGGGCGTTCGCCAGCGCTCCAGGCGTCGCGACCGACCTTGGTGGCCCGCATCTGCACGGCAGCGGCGACGTTGGTGAGCAGCACGTCGCGTGCGAAGGTGGATTTGCCCGAACCGCTGACGCCGGTGATGGCGACCAGGCGTTTCAGGGGTACGTGGGCGGTGATGTTTTGGAGGTTGTGGAGCGTGGCGTTTTGGACGGTGAGCCAGTCGATGGTTTCTTCGCTCCAAGACCTCGCGGCCAGGGAGGGCTTGCCCCCCGGTGCGTCAGTCGCAAGCTCCGATTCCTTACCGGGGGACAAGCCCTCCCCGGCTGAAGAGGCGGAATGGGGCGCCCCCCCGTCGAATACAGCCGCGTGCGCAGAGGTAAAGGCACTTGCGGCACCCTCTGCGGTAGCGGCTGCAGCGCGAGCCACACCTCCCGCCGGGGACGAGGGGGTGCCGGGCGCCGATTTGTGGCCGCGCAGCGGACGGTATGAGGCGCTCGGGACTCCCTCGTCCCCGGCAGCGAGCGCCACCGCATCAGCTCTCACCAACCGCCGCGCCTGCAACGGGTGTTTCATCGCATGCAGCAGATAACGCCCCGTCTGCGAATCGGCGGCAGCCATCACATCATCCACCGAACCCTCGGCCACCACCCGACCACCCCGCACCCCTGCACCGGGCCCGATGTCGATCACGTGGTCGGCCCGGCGGATGGTGTCCTCGTCGTGCTCCACCACCACCAGCGTGTTGCCCTTGTCGCCCAGCTTGTGCAGGGCGTTGAGCAGTATCTGGTTGTCACGCGCGTGCAGGCCGATGGTGGGCTCGTCGAGCACGTAGCACACGCCCTGCAGGTTGGAGCCGAGCTGCGCCGCCAGGCGGATGCGTTGCGCCTCGCCGCCGCTGAGGGTAGGCGCGCCACGGTCCAGCGTGAGGTAGCCCAGCCCCACCTCTTCCAGAAACTCCAGACGGCTCTGGATTTCGGGCAACAGGTCGCGGGCGATGTCGGCCTCGCGCCCGNCCAGCGTGTTGCCCTTGTCGCCCAGCTTGTGCAGGGCGTTGAGCAGTATCTGGTTGTCACGCGCGTGCAGGCCGATGGTGGGCTCGTCGAGCACGTAGCACACGCCCTGCAGGTTGGAGCCGAGCTGCGCCGCCAGGCGGATGCGTTGCGCCTCGCCGCCGCTGAGGGTAGGCGCGCCACGGTCCAGCGTGAGGTAGCCCAGCCCCACCTCTTCCAGAAACTCCAGACGGCTCTGGATTTCGGGCAACAGGTCGCGGGCGATGTCGGCCTCGCGCCCGGTCAGCCCGCCCGGGGATCGCAAGGCTTGCACCCACAGGCGCACGTCGCGCACGCTCAGCCGCGCCAGCGACGTGATGGTCTGGCCGTGGAACTTGACGGCCCGGGCCGTGGCGTTGAGGCGCGTGCCGCCGCAACTCGTGCAGGGCTGGTCGGCCACCCCTTCCACCTCGGGCTCGGCAAAGCTCTGCTCGCGGCCTTTCTGGTCGTCGTCGCGCACGGAATCGTCGAACGCCTTGCGCTGCTCGCGCGTGAGCTGTACGCCCGTGCCCACGCAGTCCGGGCACCAGCCGTGCTTGCTGTTGTACGAAAAGAGGCGCGGGTCGAGTTCGGCGTAGCTGGTCGAGCACACCGGGCAGGCGCGCAACGTGGAAAACACCTGCAACCGCCCCATACCCGCCGTGGATTCGCCGTTGGCGAGGGCCGCTTCCAACCCATCCAGCTCTGACAGCACATGCACCACGCCCTTGCCGTGTTCCAGCGCGCGCATCAAGGTCTGGCGCAATTCGGCCTCGTGCTCGGGGGCCACGTCGAGGCTGCCCACGGGCAGTTCGATGGTGTGTTCCTTGAAGCGGTCGATGCGCGGGAAGCCCTGCGTGGGCAGGAATTCGCCGTCCACCCGCAGGTGGGTGTAGCCACGTGGGCGCGCCCAGTCGGCGAGTTCGGTATAGACACCCTTGCGGTTGACCACCAGCGGCGCCAGCAGGCCGATGTGCTGGCCACGAAAGGCCGTCATCAGCTGTGCCAGGATGCTTTCGGGTGTTTGCGGCTGCACGGGGGTGTCGTCGTGCACGCAATGCTGGGTACCCAGCTTCACGTACAGCAGGCGCAGGAAGTGCCAGACTTCGGTGGTGGTGCCCACCGTGGACTTGGCACCGCCGCGCGACAACCGCTGTTCGATGGCCACGGTGGGCGGGATGCCATAGACCGCGTCCACCTCGGGCCGGCCGGCCGGCTGCACGATGCTGCGCGCGTAGGCGTTGAGGCTTTCGAGGTAGCGGCGCTGGCCTTCGTTGAACAGGATGTCGAACGCCAGCGTGGATTTGCCCGAACCGCTGACACCGGTGATGACGTTGAACTTGCCCCGGGGAATGTCCACCGACAGGCCCTTGAGGTTGTGTTCCCGCGCGTTGATGATGCGGATGACGTTGGTTTTTTCTCCGCTTTGAGACCTCGCGGCTGGGGAGGGGGTACGCCCCGGCGCGTCAGTCGCAGGCTCCGATTCCTTACCGGGGCGCATCCCCTCCCCAGCATGTGAAGGTGTTTGTGCGACAGCGGCATTCAAATCGGAGACCATGAGGGAAGTCGCTGTATCTGCGGGCGCAGCGAACCCCAATGCCCCCGACGGGGCAAGGGGTGTGCCGGGCGCCGATTTGTGGCCGCGCAGCGGACGGTATGAGGCGTCCGGCACACCCCTCGCCCCGTCAGCGCGCACAGACACGTCAGCCCCTGCATACACGCCGACAGACCCCTCCCCCCGCACCGGCAAGTAATCCGTCACCCGCCCCTCCTGCGCCATGAACAGCTCACCCACCGCCTCGGCATATTCGCGCAGCGCCTGGCCGGTGTAGCTGTGCGGGTGCAGCCGCACCTCCTCGGGCGTGCCCTCGGCCACCACCAGACCACCCTGGTCGCCACCGTCCGGCCCCAGGTCGATCAACCAGTCGCTCGCGCGGATCACGTCCAGGTTGTGCTCGATGACGATGAGCGAATGCCCCGCCTCCAGCAGCTTGCGCAGCGCGCGCATGAGCTTGGCGATGTCATCGAAATGCAGGCCCGTGGTCGGCTCGTCGAACAGGAACAACATGCCCTTGGTGGCCAGCGGCTGGCCCGAAGCGGTGCGGCCCGTCCGCACCGCCTTTTTCCCGCGCTTGCCTTGTCCGCCCGCCCTGGCAGCCTCGGCCAGAAAGCCTGCCAGCTTCAGGCGCTGCGCCTCTCCACCGCTGAGCGTGGGCACGGGTTGGCCCAGCTTCACGTATTCCAGGCCCACGTCCACGATGGGCTGCAACGCCAAGATGACCTCGCGGTCGTGGGCAAACATCTGGGCCGCCTCGCTCACTGTCAGGTCCAGCACGTCGGAGACGTTGAGCAGCCGACTGCCACGCTCGATGGTGACCTCCAGCACCTCGGGGCGGTAGCGCTGGCCGTTGCAGTCGGGGCAGCGCAAATACACATCACTCAGGAACTGCATTTCCACGTGCTCGAAGCCCGAGCCGCCACAGGTGGGGCAGCGCCCGTCGCCGCTGTTGAAGCTGAACTTGGCCGCCGTGTAGCCGCGCTGCTGCGCCAGCGGCGCGGTGGCGAACAGGTCGCGGATGGCGTCCCACGCGCCGACGTAGCTCACCGGGTTGGAACGCGCCGTCTTGCCGATGGGGGATTGGTCCACGAACACCACGCCGCTGAGGTGTTCGGCCCCCAGCAGGCGGTCGTGTGCACCGGGGGTTTCGGTGGCCTGGCCGAAGTGGCGCATCAGCGCCGGGGCCAGCACGTCCTGGATGAGGGTGGACTTGCCCGAACCGCTGACGCCGGTGACGACGACCAGCCGCTGCAGCGGAAACTCGACCGTGAGATGGCGCAGATTGTGTTCGCGCGCGCCCTCCAGCACCAAGCGGGGCGTGGCATCGGTGACCATACGCTTGAAACCAAAGCCCACCTGCTTGCGCCCACCCAGGTAGGCGCCGGTGAGCGTGTCGGCATGGCGCAATTGCTCGACCGTGCCGTCAAAAACGATCCGCCCGCCGCGCTCGCCGGGGCCCGGGCCCATGTCGATGACGCGGTCGGCCGCCAGCATGACGGCGGGGTCGTGCTCCACCACGACCAGGGTGTTGCCCGCGTCGCGCAGGCGCGCCATGGCCTGGTTGATGCGGTTCATGTCGCGCGGGTGCAGGCCGATGCTGGGCTCGTCCAGCACGAACAGGGTGTTGACCAGCGAGGTGCCCAACGCGGTGGTGAGGTTGATGCGCTGCACCTCGCCGCCGCTGAGGGTGCGGCTTTGCCGGTCCAACGTGAGGTAGCCGATGCCCACGTCGCACAGGTACTTGAGGCGGGTGGTGATTTCGTCGAACAGCAGCTTGAGGGCTTGGGTTTCGCCGGCTGATGGGTGGGTGTTCGTTGCGCTTGGCTCGTGGTGTGTTTGGTGGGGCGACGAGGGTGCGGGGGGCTCCGCATACTGCGAGCAGAAATTGTCGCCCCCCGCACCCTCGCCGCCCTGCGTGGCGGCATCGGTAAGCGAGGAAATTGAAGCCTCGCGTGTGCCCGCTCCCGCCGATTCAAGGGGTGTGTCGGGCGCCGATTTGTGGCCGCGCAGCGGACGGCATGAGGCGTCCGGCACACCCCTTGAATCGGCAGCATGCACCAACGCCCCCGTCAGCCGCGCAAAGAACTCGCGCAACCGCTCGATCGGCAGTTGCATCAGGTCGTGCAAACACAACCCAGGCAACGCCTCCAATTGCTCGCGCGTCCACTCCACCCCCACCGGCATGAAGCGCTGGGAAGGCGGCAGCACCGCATCCGCATCGGCCTTGGAGCCGAGACGCCACAACAGGCTGTCGGTCTTGAGCCGCGCCCCCCGGCACGCCGGGCATTCGGTGTAGCTGCGGTACTTGGACAAGAGCACACGGATGTGCATCTTGTAGGCTTTGCTCTCCAGGTAGTCGAAGAAGCGGCGCACGCCGTACCACTGCTGATTCCAGTTGCCCTTCCATTGCGGGGACCCTTCGATCACCCAGGTTTTCTGGGCCTCGCTCAACTGGTACCACGGCGTGTCGCGCGGAATGCCGGCGGCCTCGGCGTGGCGCATCAGGTCGTCCTGACACTCCTTCCACGCGGGCGTCTGCATGGGCTTGATGGCTCCGGCGCGCAACGTGAGCTTGTCATCAGGGATGACGAGACCCATATCCACGCCAATGACGCGCCCGAAGCCCCGGCAGGTGTCGCACGCGCCCACGGCGGAGTTGAACGAGAACAGGGAAGGCAGCGGCTCGGCATAGCGCAGGTCGCTTTCGGGGCAATGCAGGCCGGTGGAGAATTTCCACACGTCTGGCTCGGGTTCCACACCATCGTCGCCCGCCGGGCGCAGGGCGTAGACGGTGAGCCGTCCGCTGCCGCGCTTGAGGCCCAGTTCGATGGCCTCGATCACGCGGGCACGTTCGGCACCGCTGAACCGGAAGCGGTCGGCCACCACGTCGAGCACACGCACCTGTCCTTGCACGCGCTCGGCCTGCACGCGGGTGAAACCGCTGGCGGCCAGCCATTGTTCGATGTCCTCGGGCGTGGCGCTGGCGGGCAGCTCCACGGGGAAGGTGATGACCAGTCTTGGCTCAACGCCAGCCCCCACGCCAACGCTGCCCCCCGAGGGGGCCTTCGCCCCTTGGGACGGCCCGTCGGCGCTCATGGCCGCCTCGACCCGCTGGCGAAGTTCCTCATAGATGGTGTCGGGCGAGTCGTGCCGCACGGGCAGCGCGGTGCGCCGGTCGAACAACTGGGCGGCACGCGCGTAGAGCAGCTTGAGGTGGTCGTTGAGCTCGGTCATCGTGCCCACGGTGGAGCGCGACGAACGCACCGGGTTGGTCTGGTCGATGGCGATGGCCGGGGGCACGCCTTCGACCTTGTCCACGGCGGGCTTGTCCATGCGGTCGAGGAACTGGCGCGCGTAGGCGCTGAAGGTCTCGACGTAGCGGCGCTGGCCTTCGGCGAACAGGGTGTCGAACACCAGGCTGGACTTGCCCGAGCCGCTGGGGCCGGTGACCACCGTCAGCTCGCCGGTGCGGATGTCCAGATCGACGTGCTTGAGGTTGTGCTGACGCGCGCCACGGATGCGGATCACGCCTGCCTCCCCTGCGCCGGGTGCAGCGGGAGGCGGGGTGCTGGGAGAGTCAGAGGCCGGGGGGTCGAACATGGCATGCCTGTGCAGGTGAAGGCAAACATTCTAGAAAGCAAAAGGGCATTGCCCGCACGACGCGGACAATGCCCCTGTGGAGCCGAGCCCTGTGGAGGCGTCAGCGCGAATCAGGGCTTGACGATGAGCACCGGCACCTTGGCGTGGGTGAGCACTTTCTGCGCCACGCTGCCCAGGATCAGCGCCTGCACGCCCTTGCGGCCGTGCGAACCCATGACGATGAGGTCGCAACCCTCGACCTCGGCGGTTTCCAGGATGCCTTCGTAGGTCACGTTGCGCTCGATCGTGTCGCCGGCAAAGGCCACGCCGCGGGACTCGCAGCACTGGCGGATGTCGTTGAGCGAACGGTCGGCGGCGGCCTGGGCCTCGGCCATGTAGGCCTGCAGACCCGCGGCAGAGGCGTCACCGATGCCGATGTAGGGGAAGGGGTCGATCACGTACAGGCCGACGATGGTCGCGCCGTGCACCTTGGCCAGATCGGCCGCGAATTCGGCAGCGCCGTGGGCGAGCTTGGAACCGTCTGACGGCACCAGGATTTTCTTGAACATGTCGACTCCTCTTCGTGATGGGGAATTGCTACAGCCCCCATCTTACCCAACCGGAAACGCCCTGGGATGCGTAAAAACACGTGACCCATGGATACCGTTACGTGTTCATCACCGCCTCCACACGCACGGCGCAGTATTTCACCTCGGCGATCTTGCCCACGGGGTCCAGGGCCGGGATGGTCAGCAGGTTGGCCGCGGCTTCCACATAGGCGAACGGGATGAAGGCGACCTGGGGCTGGATGCCCTCGTCGGCCCGCACGCGCAGGCGCACCTCGCCACGCCGGCTGACCACCCTGGCCCAACCGCCAGCCATCAAACCCAGCCGCGCGATGGCCTTGGGGTGCAGGCTGACGGTGGGTGCGGGCTCGATGGCGTCGAGCACCCCGCTGCGCCGGGTCATGGAGCCGGTGTGCCAATGCTCCAGCTGGCGCCCGGTGACCAGCACCATGGGGTAGTCGGCATCCGGGCGTTCGGCCGGCTCACGCAGGCCCACGGGCACCAGCCGTGCCCTGCCGCTGGGGGTGGGGAAGCGGTCCATGAACACGATGGGCTGGCCAGGGTCGTCTTCGCTGCGCACCGGGTGCGTAACAGCGCCGGCGTGCAGCAGCCGGCTCCACGACAGCCCGGCGATCGACGGCATGAGCGCGCGCATCTCCTCGTACACCCGGCCGATGCCGCTGTCGGGTTCGGCGCCGCTGCCGTCTGCCGCGATGCCGTAGGCCCAGGGCAGGCCCAGGCGCAGCGCCAGTTGCTCGGTGATCCAGGCATCGGCGCGGGCGTCTCCCGGCGCGGCCACGGCCTTTCGGCCCAGCTGCACGGTACGGTCGGTGTTGGTGACGGTGCCGGTCTTTTCGGGCCAGGCGGTGGCGGGCAGCACCACGTCGGCCAGCGCCGCGGTTTCGGTCAGGAAGATGTCCTGCACCACCAGGTGTTCCAGCCGGGCCAGCGCTTCGCGGGCATGGGTGGCGTCCGGGTCGCTCATGGCGGGGTTTTCGCCCTGGATCAGCATGGCGCGGATCTGCCCGTCGTGGGCGGCGTCGATGATTTCCACCACGGTCAGGCCGGGCTGGGTATCCAGCGCGCCTTCAGGCAGCCCCCACAGGCGTTCGGCCTGTTGGCGGGCTTCAGCGTTCGCCACCCCGCGGTAATCGGGCAACACCATCGGAATCAGCCCTGCGTCGCTGGCGCCCTGTACGTTGTTCTGGCCCCGCAAGGGGTGCAGGCCGGTGCCAGGGCGGCCGATCTGGCCCGTGACCATGGCCAGCGCGATCAGGCAGCGCGCGTTGTCGGTGCCGTGGGAGTGCTGGCTCACGCCCATCCCCCACAGGATCATGCTGCTGCGGGCGGTGGCGTAGGCGCGGGCGACTTCGCGGATGGTCTCGGCGTCGATGCCGCAGATCGGGGCCATGGCTTCGGGGCGCCAGTCCTCGCCGCCTTTTTCTGGGCCGTTCAGGATATGGTCGCGCAGGGCTTCGTAATCCTGCGTGCGTTCGGCAATGAAGGCGTCGTCGGTCAACCCTTCGCTGAGGATGACGTAGAGCATGGCGTTGAGCAAGGCCACGTCGCTGCCGGGCTGGAAGGTCAGCGTGCGCCAGGCGTGGCGGGCCAGTTCGGTGCGGCGCGGGTCGGCCAGCACCAGCTTCGCGCCGCGCTTGACCGCGTTCTTGATCCAGCTCGCCCCCACCGGGTGGTTGATCGCTGGATTGGCGCCGATGAGGAAGATGAAGTCGGCGTGCGCCACATCGCGCAGCGGGTTGCTGACCGCACCGGACCCGATGCCTTCCATCAGCGCGGCCACGCTAGACGCATGGCACAGGCGCGTGCAGTGGTCCACGTTGTGGGTGTGAAAGGCGCTGCGGATCAGTTTCTGGAACAGGTAGGCCTCTTCGTTCGTGCCTTTGGCGGAGCCGAAACCGGCCACCGCCGCGCCGCGCCCCTTCACGGGCTGGGCGTCGCGTACCCGGGCCAGGCCCTCAGCCGCGAGCGTCAGGGCTTCGTCCCAGGTGGCTTCTCGGAACTGTGCGCGCAGCGTGGCAGCATCGGCCCGCCCACCGGGGCCCCGGGTCAGGATGGCCGGGTCTTTCGGCGCATCGTGGCGGCGCACCAGCGGCACGGTGAGCCGGTCCGGGTGGTGGGCGTAATCGAAGCCGAAGCGGCCCTTGACGCAGAGCCGCCCGTCGTTCGCCGGGCCGGCGCGGCCCTCGACGTGGTCGATGCGCTCGCCGTTCACGTGGTAGGTGAGCTGGCAGCCCACGCCGCAGTACGGGCAAACGGAATCCACCTGCCGCTCGGCCACGCGGGTGTAGGCCCCGTTGGCGGGGGCGATGGCGCCGGTCGGGCAGGCCTGCACGCACTCGCCACAGGCCACGCAGGTGCTCTGGCCCATGGGTTCGCCCTGGTCGAACACGACCTGCACCTGCCCCCCCCGGAACGACAGGCCGAGCACGTCGTTGCCCTGCACGTCGCGGCAGGCGCGGATGCAGCGGGTGCACTGGATGCAGACGTCCAGGCTGACCGTCATGGCCGGGTGGGTGGTATCCGGCCCCTGGGCGGCCTTGCGCGCCTGCGACGGTCCACGCACTTGGAAGCGCTGGCCATCGGCGTTCAGCCGTTCGGCCCATTGCGCCAGTTCGCTGTCGTGTTTCAGGCGGCGGGTATCGGGCGCATCGGCTTGCAGCAGCTCCAGCACGGTGCGCTGGGCGCGTTGCACGCGGGGGGTGTCGGTGCGCACGGCCATGCCGACCTGTGGCGCGCGGCAGCAGGAGGCCGCGAGCACGCGCTCACCCTCGATCTCCACCACACAGGCGCGGCAGTTGCCAGCAGGAGGCAGGCCGGGCTGGTGGCACAGGTGCGGAATGGCCACGCCCAGCCGCTGGGCCACCTGCCACACGCTTTCGCCGGGCAGGGCCTGGGCCGGCGCCCCGTTCAGGGTGAAATCGATCAGAGGCAGATCGGACGCGCTCATGCCCGGACCTCCTGCGGGAAGAACCGCAGCACGCTGTCAAAAGGGTTGGGCGCGGCCTGGCCGAGCCCGCAGATGGACGCCTCGCGCATCACATGGGAGAGGTCGCCCAGGCGCTCCGCGTCCCACACCGGGGCCTGCATCAACGCGGTGGCCTGTGTGGTGCCGGCCCGGCAGGGGGTGCACTGCCCGCAGGACTCGTGTTCGAAGAAACGCATCAGGTTCAGCGCCGCGTCGCGCGCCCGGTCGTGCTGGCTCAGCACCACCACCGCCATCGAACCCACAAAGGCACCGTGTGGCGCCAGGGTGTCGAAATCCAGCGGCACATCGGCCAGCGCTGCAGGCAGGATGCCGCCCGAAGCCCCACCCGGCAGGTAGGCATACAGGGTGTGCCCCGGTGCCATGCCGCCCGCGTACTCGTGCAGCAACTCATGGAGCGTGATGCCGGCCGGCGCCAGATACACCCCTGGCCGGGCCACCCGGCCCGACACGCTGAAGCGCCGCAGGCCGCTGCGCCCGTGTCTGCCTTGCCCGGCCAACCACTGCCCCCCACGCACCAGCAGCGTGGGCAGCCACCACAGCGTCTCGACGTTGTGCGCCAGCGTGGGCCGGCCAAACACGCCGTTCACCGCCACGATGGGCGGCTTGAGCCGGGGCATGCCGCGCTTGCCCTCCACCGACTCGATCAGCGCCGACTCCTCGCCGCAGATGTAGGCGCCCGCCCCGCGCCGCAGTTCCACCGTCGGGAATTCCGCTGTCGGGAACCGGCCACGCCACTCGGCCACGCGCTGGGCAAGCCGGGCCAGTTCGTCTTGCAGCAACTGGCGCACGTCGTGGTATTCGTCGCGCAGGTAGATCCAGATGTGTTCGGCGCCCACCACGTGCGCCGCGATCAGCATGCCCTCCAGGAACGGGCGGGGTTCATGGGCCAGCACATGCCAGTCCTTGAAGGTGCCCACCTCCCCCTCGTCGATGTTGACCACCATGGCCCTGGGGCCGGGCTGGGCACGCACCGTCTCCCACTTGCGCCAGGCAGGGAAACCGGCGCCGCCCAGGCCACGCAGACCGGAAACCTTGAGGTCGTGCAACACCTGCTCGGCCGTCAGTTCCCCGCGCAGCAGGCGCTCGAACTGGGCAAAATCCTCGGGTGCCTCGGGCGCGCCACTGGCCGGCAATGCACGCGGCCCCGTCTGGCCTTGGGCGAGCACCTGCTGCACCGACTCCGCCGAGGCCTGCGGCATCTGCCGCTGCCCCACGCAGGCCGCCGGTGCCTGGTGGCACTGCCCGATGCAGGGCGCCTCCACCACCTTCACCGAACCGTCGGCGCCAAACCGCTCCTGCAATGACCGCAACAGGCTCTCGCCGCCCGCCATGGCGCAAGACAGGCTGGTGCACACCCGCACCGTGTGGCGGGGCAGCACGGCGTCGTCCTCCACCACCTCGAAGTGGTGATAGAACGTGGCCACCTCGTACACCTCCACCTGGCTCAGGCGCAGCCGCTCGGCCAGTGCGGCCAGATGCCCCTTGCGCAAGCCGCCCTCGGCGTCCTGCAAACGGTGCAGGTGCTCGATCAGCAGGTCGCGGCGCGTGGCCAGGTCTGCACAGACGCTGGCCACGCACGCGCGATCGGCTTCGCCCACCTGGCGGCCTTTGGGCGTACCCCGGGCAACGGGGCGCTCGGCCTGCATCCAGACCACGGCAGATGATGCATTGTTATTCATTTGTTCCGCGAAACATGGGCCATTTAGGGAGTAAACATGCAGTTTAATGCATATTCCCCATGGACATCCTCCGAGGCTCGAGAGCGTTTACAGTGAAGCACCGATCATGCCTCGCCAAACGCCCTTTCCCTGCATTACCCGACTGTGCCTCATGGCCATGTGGCTCGGCCTCCCCGCCCGAGCCGTGCTGGCCGCCTGGAGCCTGATCCTCTTGGGGCTGGTGGCCGCAGGGGGCCCCGTGTGGGCGCAACAGGTGGTCCAACTGACCCCCCATGCGCAAGGGCGGTCGCTGCAGGGTCAGGTCGGGGTGCGCGAGGACCCGACGGGTCGACTGACCCTGCAGGACATGCTCCAGAACCCAGCCGGTGAATCATGGCACACCCCCGACGGCCCGCTGCGCCTGCACGGGCCGTCGGCCTGGTGGCTCCAGATCCGACTCTCGGCGGATGCCCGCCCCGACCAGTGGATCCTGGCCTTTCCCACCACCGCCATACGTGACATCGAGTTTCACGGCCCCTTCGCCAGCGACGGGTTGGCCTGGGGTCAGGGAGCCACCACCGGACTGATCCGGCCCCATGCCAGCCGCCCCCTCGGGATGGAGCGCATCACGTACCCATTCCATGTCCCATTTGCGGGCGAGTACACGATCTACGTTCGGGTGCATAACACGATCGCCCAGAACATCACACCCTCGGTGTGGGAATTATCGGACTACCTCAAGAACCGGCAACACAAACGGCTGTTTGACGGCGTTATCTACGGCATCCTGCTCACGCTGCTGATCTACAACCTCACGCTCGCCGGGGCCTTCCGCGACGCCACCTACCTGCACTATGTGCTGACCTGTGCCGCGGCCTTGCTCAC
The DNA here is from genome assembly GCF_013432195.1 of Tepidicella baoligensis. Lineage (GTDB taxonomy): Bacteria > Pseudomonadota > Gammaproteobacteria > Burkholderiales > Burkholderiaceae_C > Tepidicella > Tepidicella baoligensis. The sequence goes on from NZ_JACCDB010000001.1 coordinate 284,947, forward strand.
CATCGGCACCTTCAACGGTCACACCGCGCATTACCTCTGGCCCGACAGTCCCTGGTGGATTGAACACAGCTACCTGATCTGGCCCGCCCTCTGGCTGGCTTGCAGCGCGGCATTCGCCCGGGTGTTTCTGGGCACCCCCAAGGTGGGCCGATCGGCGGACGTGCCGGTGATGGCCTTGGGGGCACTGGCGCTGCTGTCCGCCTTGCTTGGGGCGACAGGAGCCATCGCCCTGGCCCAGCGCATCAACGAAACGCTGGCCTTGGGCGGCGTCGCGGTCGTCACGGCGATCGCCCTGTGGATCTGGCGGCGGGGCTATGCCGCGGCCGGCTGGTACCTGCTCGCCAAGCTGACGCTGTTCGTCTGCGTGGTCGGGGTGGTGTTCGTGGCCCGGGGTTGGTGGGATGCCCCATTTGTGTTGTCCAACGGGCTGCAAATCGGCATCGCGGCCGAAATGGTGGTCTTTGCCATAGCGCTGAGCGCCCGCATCCATGCGATCCAGCGGGAAAAGACGGTGCTGAGCCTGCGGGCCGCCCATCTCGCCCGGGCCGCCATGACCGATGCCCTCACGGGACTGGCCAACCGCCGAGGGCTGACCGAAAGCGCCCAGCGACTCCTGACCCAGGCCGGACAGCATGCCGTGCTGCTGTTCGACCTGGACCGTTTCAAACCCATCAACGACCAGCATGGACACGAAGTCGGCGACCAGGTGCTGGCGGAGATCGGCCGCCGGTTGGCCCAGCATTGCCGCGACAGCGACATCGCCGCCCGCCTGGGAGGGGACGAATTCGTCGTGTTGCTCGGGCACTGCCCCGACCGACCCGTGCTGGACGCCATGGTGCAGCGCCTGTGCGATGCGGTGGATGCCCCTCTGCAGATCGACGGGCAGGCATATCAGGTCAGCGCCAGCGTGGGCGTGGCCTTGGCACCGGCACAAGGCCGGGAATTGCAGCCGCTGCTGCGCCTCGCCGATCAGGCCATGTACGCGGCCAAAAACACTGGCAGTCGCTACGCCTTCGCCGAACAGACGCCTGCTTATTGATCCGGCCTCATAAAGTCAGAACTTTGATGCGGTTTTTTGCTCCCAAGTGGTATGGAAAAAGAAAGCGCAAGAACCCAAACTCTGGAGCAGTTGCACGAACGGCGCAAGCAAGTCATCCGCCTGCACAAGCGGGGCATCAAGGTCATGCAACTGGTGCAGATGACGGGGCTGAGCTACCCAGCCGTGCGTACGGTGCTGGATCTATTTGAGCAAGGTGGCTGGTCAGCCATCAAACCCGCTGAGCGTGGCCGCAGCAAAGGCGATGCCCGACTGCTCACTCCAGAGCAGGAGGCACACATCCAGAAGACCATCTGTGACAAACGCCCTGAACAACTGAAGATGGACTTCTTCCTGTGGAGCCGCGCGGCCGTGATGCTGCTCATCGAACAGGAGTGCGGCCTCAAGCTGGGTGTGCGCACCGTGGGCAAGTACCTGGCCCGCTGGGGCTTCACCCCACAAAAGCCTATCAAACGCGCCTACGAGCAACGCCCCGAGGCGGTCAAGGCCTGGCTTGATGAGCACTACCCAGCCATTGAGCAGAAGGCCAATGCCGAAGGCGGTGAAATCCACTGGGGCGATGAAACCGCCCTGGTCAACACCGACGTGCGCGGCAGGAGTTACGCGCCGGCGGGCGAGACACCGGTGGCGTACACGGTGGGCAATTCGCGCCAGAAGCTGTCCATGATCGCCACCGTCACCAACCGGGGCAAGGCGCGCTGGATGATCATTGACGAGGCGTTCAACGCCGAGCGGCTGATCGAATTCCTGCAAGCCTTGATCAAGGACGCAGGACGCAAGGTGTTTCTGATCCTGGACAACCTGCGGGTGCACCACAGCAAGCCGGTGAAGGCGTGGCTGGCAGACAAGACCGACAAGATCGAGGTGTTCTACCTGCCCAGTTACAGCCCGGAGCTCAACCCCGAGGAGCGGCTGAACGCGGACCTCAAGCAGGCCATGGGCAAGCGGGTGCCGGTGCGCACCAAGGCCAAGCTGAGGGAGGCGGCCAACGAGCACATGGCGATGCTGGAGAAGTCACCCGAGCGGGTGATGAGCTTCTTTCAAGACCCTCGGGTCAAGTACGCCGCAGGTTGAGACTTCTTGGGGCCGGAGCAATAGCCCCGAAGCCCTGCCGCACGCTGCCTGGCCTCGACGCGCGCCCAGCAGGCCTGACGCCCTGCATCGTCCAGGCCGCTCCAGAGCCGGATTTCATCCAGGGTGCGCCAGCAACCTTCGCACAAGCCTGAAACGGCAGACATGCGGCACACGTTGACGCAAGGCGAAGGAAAAGCACCGCCCTTGCGTGCGCGGGCATCCTCGAGTGAAACGAAGGCAGGGAGCATGGTTCGGACCGGCATGCGGGCACTCTAGCGCAGCGTCACGTCGTGCACCGGTGCCCCCGTCAATACCCCCAGGTCCCGTGGTGACAGGCAGAACACGGCGTGCGGATGCCCAGCGGCGGCCCAAATCTGGTCGAAGCGGAACAACGCCTCGTCGATCAACGTGACCGGGGGGTGGGTATGGCCCACGGGAGACACCCCACCGATGGCAAAGCCGGTGCGGGCCCGAACGAAGTCGGCCGATGCCCGCCCCAACGACTGGCCCGCTTCACACACCAGCGCCTGCACCTTGCGTTCATCGACCCGGCGGTCGCCGCTGGTGATGACCAGCACCGCCACCTCGTCGGGCAGGCGGCGAAACACGATGCTCTTGGCGATCTGCCCGAGCGCCACGCCCAGCGCATCGGCGGCTTCCTGTGCCGTACGTGCCGCGCTGTCGAGCATGACCGGGGCATGCGGGTGCCCGAGCGCGGCCAAGGCTCGGGCCACGCGCTGCACCCCCGCAGGAAGGGATTGGAGCTCTGAACCACACATGGGCGGCATGATACCGGGCGCGACGCGGGCTCAGGTGGCCGCACGCTTGACCATGAACAGGCTGGCCCCCATGGCCATGAGCACGCCACCGAACACACGGTTCTGCGCCCTCCGCGCCCGCGCGGACGCGAGCCAGCGCTGAGCCCGGGAGGCCAGCCAAGCGTAGCCGTGCATCACCACCAGGTCCACCGCCACGGTGGTGACCAGGAGGATGAGCAATTGCAACCACAGTGGCCGGTGCGGGCTGATGAACTGCGGCAGCACCGCCACCATGAACACGATGCCCTTGGGGTTGGTGACGTTGGTGAACAGGCCGAGCACGAACCGCTGCCGCGCCGAAGGCAGCCCGGGCGGCAAGGCGGCACGGTCCAACTCCGACGACTGACCGTGGGTGTGCGTCGCATCGGCCACGACCGGCGCCACCCACTGCCGCCAGCCCAGCCACACCAGATACACCGCGCCGAGCACCTTGATGACCGTGAACGCCGTGGCCGAGGCCACCAGCAGCGCCCCCACGCCCACCCCGGCGATCAGCAGCACGATGGACAGCCCCGCCTGCAAGCCCAGGATGGTCGCGCTCGCATGGCGCACGCCGTAGGCCAGGCCGTGCGTCATCGAAAGCACGGCGCCGGAACCGGGTGAAATCGCGATCACCCAGGCCGCCACGAAATAAGCCAACCAAACGTGCAAATCCATAGCGCGTCAGTGTACGCGTTTGGCCAGCAGCGCGCGGCCCACGCGCGAACCCGTGGGCCGCCCCAGTTGCTCGCTGATGTAGGCCCCGGCGTCCACCAGCGCCTCCAGGTCGATGCCGGTCTCGATGCCCAGGCCATCGAGCAGAAAGACCACGTCCTCGGTCGCCACGTTGCCGGTGGCCCCCTTGGCGTAGGGGCACCCCCCCAGCCCGGCCACCGACGACTGGAAGTTCCACACCCCCATCTGCAGCGCCGCCAGCGTGTTGCTCAGCGCCTGGCCATAGGTGTCGTGGAAGTGGCCGCTGATGTGGTCGATGTCGTAATGCGCCAGCGTCGCCTCGATGGCGCGCTGCACCTTCAGCGGCGTGCCCACGCCGATGGTGTCGGCCACGTCCACGCGCTGCACCCCGATGTCCTTCATCAGCCGGGCCAGCATGCCCACGCGCTCGGGCGCGATGTCGCCCTCGTAGGGGCAGCCCACGGTGCAGCTCATGGCGCCGCGCACCGCGATGCCAGCATCGAGCGCCGCTTCCACCACCGGGGCGAAGCGTTCGATGCTCTCGGCGATGCTGCAATTGATGTTCTTCTGGCTGAACGCCTCGCTCGCCGCGCCGAAGACGACGATCTCGTCAGGCTGGTCTGGCAGCGCGGCTTCGAAACCTTTCATATTGGGCGTGAGCACCGAGTAGCGCACACCGGGCTGGCGCCGGATGCCTGCCATCACCTCGTGGTTGTCAGCCATCTGCGGCACCCACTTGGGTGACACATAGCTGGTGACCTCGATTTCCTTCAGGCCGGCGGCTTGCAGGCGGTGCACGAGTTCGATCTTCACGGCGGCGGGCACGGGCTGCTTCTCGTTTTGCAGGCCGTCGCGCGGGCCCACGTCGATGAGGCGGACGCGCGCGGGATAGTGTGCAGTGTTCATGGCAGGATCCTTGGGTGATCAATAACCCCGCGCCCGGTCCACCACGCCCGCAATCGGCTCGCCCCGCTCCAGCGCGCGGATCTTGCGCGCGATCTGGGCGATGCTCTCGTCGCGCAGGGTGCGGGCCGAGGTGTGAGGGGTGACGGTGACCCGGGGGTGGGTCCAGAAGGGGTGCGTGGTGGGCAAGGGCTCGGTGCGGAACACGTCCAGGGTGGCGCCGGCCAGATGGCCGCTGTCGAGCAGCGCCAGCAGGTCTTCCTCCACCAGGTGCGCGCCACGCGCCACGTTGATGACGTAGCCACCCGGGCGCAGACGGCCCAGCGTGTCGCGGCCGAGGATGTCGCGGGTCTCGGGCGTCAGGGGCAACAGGTTCACCAATACGCGGCTTGCCGACAGGAAGGCATGCAGACCCTCGCCCATGCCGTGGAAGGTCTGCACGCCATCCAGCACCTTGGGGTTGCGGCTCCAGCCGTTGACAGGGAAGTCGAAGCCCCGCAGCGCCTGCGCCACGCGCGAGCCGAGCACGCCCAGGCCCATCACACCCACGGCGAAATCCTCGCGGTGCCGGGGTTTGCGAAACGCCCATTCGCCGCGCGCCTGCGCCTGCTGGTACAGGTCGAACTCGCGGAAGTGGCGGATGACGGCGTGGCACACGTATTCGGCCATCTGCACGGCCATGCCGGCGTCGTCGAGCCGCACCACCTTGAGGCCGTCGGGGAGGTTCAGGCGCAGCAAGGCGTCCACCCCGGCGCCGATGTTGAACAGGGCCTTGAGGCGCGGTTGCGCGTCGATGAAAGCCTGCGGCGGCGCCCACACGATGGCGTAGTCGGCCGGTTCGGTGGCGACGCCTGCCTGCCACACACTCAGGTCGGCTTCGGGCAGGGCGGCGCGCAACCCGTCCAGCCAGGGTTCGGGACGGGTATCGGTGCAACAGAAAACGATTTTCATGTGCCGCATGGTAAGCGCTGTAGCCGCGCTGAGCCGACGCGCTGGCGACGTTCAGCCGACGCTGAGCTTGAGCAGCTCGGCCCCTTCTGCCACCTGATCGCCAGGGGCGTAGAGCAGTTCGGTCACGGTGCCATCGGCCGGGGCGGCAATGGTGTGTTCCATCTTCATGGCTTCCATCACAGCCAGCGGCTGGCCTTTCTTCACGGCATCGCCCGCCTTCACGGCGAAAGACACCACCTTGCCCGGCATGGGGGCGGTGAGGCGGCCGCCCTCAGCGGCCGTGTCCCCGGCGTGGGCCAGCAGATCGACCTCCACCAGCGTTCGCGCGCCACGCGGCGTGAACACATGCGCGCGCTCGCCTTGCATGTACACGGTGGCCCGGGTGGACTCGCCAGCGAAGGTCACGTCCAGCCGCCAGGCGCCACCGTGCCCCACGGCCACGGCCTCGGCCTCGGCGCAAGGCGCGAAGCTCAACAGGCCGGTCGTGGCTCCTGTGCCTTCTCCCACGGTGAGGCGCAGGGCGCCATCGTGCAGGTAGGCCAGGGTGGCAGGCACATGCGCGTCGCCGTCCTCGAAGGCGAAGCGGCGCTGGAACACGCCGTGGCTGCGCCAGCCGTCGGTCTTGCTGAAGGGGTCGGCACCCTCGGTGGCACGCTCCTGCACCAGGGTTTCGGCCACGGCGGCAGCCACCGCCAGCGGCAGGCTCACCGGCTGCTGGTTGAACAGCAGGGCCTGCTCGCGCTGAATGAGCGCCGTGTCCAGTTTCGCCTGGGCAAACGACGGGCTGCGCACCACGTGGCGCAGGAACTGCACGTTGGTGGCCAGGCCCACGATGTGGGTCTGCGCCAGCGCCTCGTCGAGCCGGGCCAGGGCCTGTTCGCGGGTGTCACCGTGCACGATCAGTTTGGCCACCATGGAGTCGTAGAACGGGCTGATGGTGTCGCCTTCGCGCACGCCATCGTCCACGCGCACGCCGCCGGTCAGGCGCTCGTCGGTCGCACGAACGAAGCTGGTGTGCGCCGGCTTGCGATAGACGTCGAGCGTGCCGGTGGCGGGCAGGAACTGGTTGTCGGGGTTTTCGGCGCAGAGGCGGGCCTCGATGGCGTGGCCGTGCATGCGCAGGTCTTCCTGGCGCAGCGGCAACGGCTCACCGGCGGCCACGCGCAATTGCCACTCCACCAGGTCCAGCCCGGTGATGGCCTCGGTCACGGGGTGCTCCACCTGCAGGCGGGTGTTCATTTCCATGAAGTAGAACTTCATCTGCTCGGGGTGGTCGTAGCCTCCCGGCTGCTCGACGATGAATTCCACCGTGCCGGCGCCCACGTAGTTCACGGCGCGCGCAGCGGCCACGGCGGCCTCGCCCATGCGGGCACGCAGCTCGGGCGTCATGCCGGGGGCCGGGGCTTCTTCCAGCACCTTCTGGTGGCGGCGCTGGACCGAGCAGTCGCGCTCGAACAGGTACACGCAGTGGCCGTGCGTGTCGCCGAACACCTGGATTTCGATGTGGCGCGGGCGCTGCACGTATTTCTCGATCAGCACCGCATCGTCGCCGAAGCTGTTGATGGCCTCGCGCTTGCACGATTCGAGCGCGACCAGGAAGTCTTCGGCTTTCTCGACCGCGCGCATGCCCTTGCCGCCGCCGCCGGCGCTGGCCTTGATGAGCACGGGGTAGCCGATGCGATCGGCTTCGGCCTGGAGCAGCGCCGGGTCCTGGTTGGCGCCGTGGTAACCGGGCACCAGCGGCACCTGCGCCTGCTCCATCAGGCGCTTGGATTCGGCCTTCAGACCCATGGCGCTGATGGCCGATGCGGGCGGGCCGATGAACACCAGCCCCGCTGCCACGCAGGCTCGGGCAAAGTCTTCGTTCTCACTCAAAAAACCATAGCCGGGGTGGATGGCCTCGGCGCCGGTGGTCTTGGCGGCGTCCAGAATGGCCTGCCAGCGCAGGTAGCTGTCTTTGGGCGCGCTGCCGCCGATGTGGACCGCCTCGTCGCAGGCGGCCACATGCTTGGCACGGGCGTCGGCGTCGGAATAGACGGCCACGGTCTTCACCCCCAGGCGCCGGGCGGTGGCGGCCACACGGCATGCAATCTCACCGCGGTTGGCAATCAGAATCTTCTTGAACATCGTTGATCACCTCAGCCCAGCCAGTTCGGTTTGCGTTTCTGCAGGAAGGACTGCACGCCCTCTTTGCCTTCCGCGCTGGCGCGGATGTCGGCAATGCCTTGCACCGTGCGGCGGATCAGCGCCGCATCGATGGTGTGCTCGGCCACGTCCTGCACCAGTTGCTTGCAGGCGCGCATGGCGGCGGGGCCGGCGCTGGTCAAGGCCTTGACCAGTTCATCGACTTTGGCGTCGAGCTGCTCGGCCGGCACCACCTCGTGCACGAAACCGATGCGGTGCGCCTCGGCGGCACTGAAACGTTCGGCCGTGAGGAAGTAGCGGTGCGCGGCGCGCGCGCCCATGGCCCGCGCCACATAGGGGCCGATGGTGGCCGGGATCAGGCCCAGCTTCACCTCGCTCAGGCAATAGCCGGCCGTGTCCACGCTCACGGCCATGTCGCAGCAGGCCACCAAGCCCATGCCACCGGCGTAGACGTCGCCCTGCACCCGGGCCACGGTGGGCTTGGGGCAGGTATAGATCACGCGCAGCATCTCGGCCAGCTTGCCGGCATCGACCAGGTTTTCTTCGCGGCTGTAGTCGGCCATGCGGCGCATCCAGTTCAGGTCGGCGCCGGCGCAGAAGGCCGGTCCTTCTGCGGCGAGCACGATGGCGCGCACATCGTCGCGCTGGCCCAATTCGGTGAACACCTGCGTCAGCTCGGCGATCACCTCGTCATTGAAGGCATTGCGCATCTCGGCACGGGTCAGTGTCACGGTGGCGCGGTAAGCCTCGACTTTCATGGTCAGGTTGTTCATGCTTGACTCCTCACATACGGAAGACACCGAACTTGGTGTCGGGCGTGGGGGTGTTGAGGCTGGCGCTCAGGCCCAGCGCGAGCACACGGCGCGTGTCGGCGGGGTCGATGATGCCGTCGTCCCACAGGCGGGCGGTGGCGTAGTAGGGGTGGCCCTGCTCCTCGTACTGGCGGCGGATGGGCGCCTTGAAGGCCTCTTCTTCCTCCATGCTCCAACGGCCACCCTTGGCCTCGATACCGTCGCGCTTGACCGTGGCCAGCACGCTGGCGGCCTGCTCGCCGCCCATCACGCTGATGCGCGCGTTCGGCCACATCCACAGAAAGCGCGGCGAATAGGCCCGGCCACACATGCCGTAGTTGCCCGCCCCAAAGCTGCCGCCGATGATGATGGTGAACTTCGGGACCTGCGCGGTGGCCACCGCGGTCACCATCTTGGCGCCGTTGCGCGCAATGCCTTCGTTTTCATACTTGCGGCCCACCATGAAGCCGGTGATGTTCTGCAGGAACACCAGTGGAATCTTGCGCTGGCAGCACAACTCGATGAAGTGCGCGCCCTTCAAGGCCGACTCACTGAACAGAATGCCGTTGTTGGCGATGATGCCCACCGGCATGCCTTCGATGTGGGCAAAGCCGCACACCAGCGTGGTGCCATAGCGCTGCTTGAATTCGTGCAGCTCGGAGCCGTCCACGATGCGGGCAATGATCTCGCGCACGTCGAATGGCTTGCGCGTATCGGTGGGGATGACGCCGTACAGTTCTTCGGCCGCATACTTCGGCGGACGCGCCTCGCGCAGAGGGGTGTCCGGGCGCTTTTGGCGGCTGAGGTGGCGCACCGCCTCGCGCGCCAGCGCCAGTGCGTGCAGATCATTCTGCGCCAGGTGATCGGCCACGCCGCTCAGGCGTGTGTGCACGTCGCCACCGCCGAGGTCTTCGGCGCTCACCACCTCGCCGGTGGCGGCTTTCACCAGCGGCGGTCCACCCAAAAAGATGGTGCCCTGGTTCTTCACGATGATGGTCTCGTCGCTCATGGCGGGCACGTAGGCGCCGCCCGCCGTGCACGAGCCCATCACCACCGCGATCTGCGCAATGCCCTGGGCGCTCATGTTGGCCTGGTTGTAGAAGATACGGCCGAAATGGTCGCGGTCAGGGAACACCTCGTCCTGGTTGGGCAGGTTGGCGCCACCCGAGTCCACCAGATAGATGCACGGCAGGCCATTTTGCTGCGCGATCTCCTGCGCCCGCAGGTGCTTCTTCACCGTCATGGGGTAGTAGGTGCCACCCTTGACGGTGGCGTCGTTGCAGACGATCATGCAGTCCACCCCACTGACTCGGCCGATGCCCGCGATCAGGCCGGCGCTCGGCGCATCGTTGCCATACATGTTCAGCGCGGCCAGCGGCGCAATCTCCAGAAAGGGCGTGCCGGGGTCGAGCAGCATCTGCACCCGGTCGCGCGGCAGCAGCTTGCCACGGGCGGTGTGCTTGGCGCGAGCGGCCTCACCGCCGCCCAGCGCCACCTTCTCGATGTGGGCGCGCAAATCATCCACCAGCGCACGCATGGCCTGCGCGTTGTGCTGGAAATCGGCGGAACGGGGATTGAGCTGGGTCTCCAGAACGGTCATCGCTTGCTTTCCTTGTGGGCCAGAGGGCCATCGGATTGTCGGACACCGCGCGGCTTTCGACCAGCCCGCAGCGCCGTCAAGAAGGGTGCAAATCACGCCACGAAATGAGGGTTTTTTGGCACACTCTACCCATGCTGCCCCGTTCGCCCGCCGCCCTGCACCGGCCCACGGCCTCAAACCCCGACAAGACCACCCCCAGAGCCTTGACGCCGATGGCATTCGTGCGCGCCATCGTCTGGGCCTACGAGCGCCGGGGCATGGCCCCATCGAACGCCCTTTCCGTGGCACAGATCCCGCCGCAACTGCTGCATCGCCCTGAGGCCCGCATCACCGCGGCACAACTGGAACGCCTCTCCGACCATGCCATGCGCGAACTCGACGACGAGGCCCTGGGCTGGTTTTCACGCCGCTTGCCCTGGGGCAGCTACGGCATGCTGGCCCGGGCGTCGATCAGCGCCCCGACCCTGGGTGTGGCACTCAAGCGCTGGTGCCGCCACCACGGCCTGCTCACCGACGACATCGGCCTGCAACTCCAGGTGGCTGACGGGCTGGCCAGCGTGATCGTCACCGAAGCGCGCGACCTGGGGCCGGTGCGCGAGTTCTGCCTGGTCTCGGTGCTGCGCAACCTGCACGGGCTCGGCAGCTGGCTGATCGACTCCCGCATCCCGTTGCTGGCCGCGCAGTTCCCTTTCCCAACCCCGGCCCATGCGGACGTCTATCCGGTGCTGTTTCCCGCGGCCGCACCCGCCCGCTTCGATGCAGGCCAGACCCTGCTGCGTTTCGACGCCCGTTACCTGGATCTGCCGTTGCGGCGCGACGAACAAGCCCTGAACCAGATGCTCAAGCACGCGCTACCGCTCATGGTTCAGTCCTACCGCCGAGACCGGCTGCTCATGGAACGGGCCCGGCAATTGTTGCTCACGCAACCCCAGCAAACCCACAACGCCGAAAGGCTGGCCGCTTTGCTCCACATCTCGGCACGCACGCTCTACCGCCACCTCCATGAACAGGGCGTCACCCTGCAGCACCTCAAGGATTCGGTGCGGCGCGAACGCGCATGCGAGTTGCTGTTGCGCACGCACAAACCCATCAAACAGGTCGCCGAAGCAGCCGGTTTCCAGAACGAAAAAAGCTTCATCCGCGCGTTTCGGCTGTGGACCGGACTCACCCCCGCCGCATACCGGCGCCAGCATACCGGTCACGCCATCGCTGGAGCGAAAAACACCCCCACGCATCTGCGACAATGAGTCGTCAACCGAGTCAGGCCGTCTGGCTCCCCAAGCCCATGTCCCCGGAAAGCCCCACCACCACCGCCCACCTCACCCGCACGATCATCGATTACGCGGACACCCGGACCGTCATCGCCAAGGAGGCGATCTACAACACCCAGGGCACCAAGATTCTGGACCAGGGCGCCTCGATCCACGCCGGGCTGTACGACCGGCTGATGGCACATCAGCTCAGCCGCCCGCTGGAGGATGCGTTGACCGTCGAAGGCATGGTGGACGGAGCCGCCATCCGCAAGGGCATCGAGGTGGCGATGGGTTTCGAGCCCTTCTATGCGCGACTCGCGACCCGGCCTCAGCAGGTGGATCGGCTGCTGGGCATTCTGGAAAGCATTCCCTTGCCCGAAGCGGTGGCACTGCAACTGACCATCGCTCGCGACAAGCGACCCAGCCTCTACGATCATGCCCTGCGCAGTGCCTGGATCATGGCCTGGATCATGGCCTGGCTGAGCGATGATCCGCTGCGCCCTCAGTTCGATATCGGCATGGCCGCTGCCGCCGGCCTGCTGCACGACCTGGGCATGCTGCACCTCAACCCGGTGCTGATGGATCACAAGATCCAACTCACCCGCGAGCTGCGGCGCGAGCTCTACAGCCACCCGATCGTGAGCACGCTGCTCGTCGAGCGCCATCACGTCTACCCCCAGGAGGTGGTGCGCGCGGTGATGGAGCATCACGAATACCTCAACGGTTCAGGGTATCCACGCGGCCTGCGCGGCCGCCAGATCAGCCCGATGGGGCAGCAACTCGCCCTCACCGACCTGGTCGTGGCCATGATCAGCGGCCATGACGACGGTGGCGAACTGCGGCTGAGCGTGCTGCTGCGCATGAACATGCACCGCTATGCCCGCCCACTGATCAACCGGATACTCGGCGTGCTCGACCCGGCCCAGGACCCGCGCAGCGAGTCGGTGCTCCCGCTCGCGGCCCCGGTGGACGTGTTGCAACAGGTGCACCGCGTGCTGCAGGATTGGCCGCCCCCCTTCGCGCACTCTCCCGATATCACCCCCGCACGCCGCGAAGGCATGGCCGTGGTTTCGGAACTCATCAACGAACTGCTGCGCAACCTGGCCGAGGCCGGCCTGACGCCAGCACAGCTCGAACAGCTCGGCAACCCGACCGAAGACCCGATGCTGATGAAAGAGCTCTCGCTGCTCGCACGTGAAGCCGTCTGGCAGCTCCGCGCCCTGGCCCGACAAGCCCGCCAGCGATGGGCGGCTGACCAGCACAGCAGCCATCCCGGGGAACTACAAGCCTGGCTCGACAGCGCGGACGCGCTGAGCCAGCGGATCAACGGCACCTCCGAGGGACAGGAGCCGGTGTACACACGCGCCACCCACTGAACCGGGCGGCATACCGCTCAAGACACCAGAGAGCCTGCCCACAGCTCGTCCAACCCGCTGATCTGCCACTTGGCCGGGTCTTCACGCTTAACGATGCGGTGCGGACAATTCGGCTTGGACAAATCGATCAGCTCGGGCACCACGCGCTCGTAACTGTTGACGGAAAACACCGTCTTGACCATGGGTTTGAGCATGGACTTTTTCGACTGCTCCACCACCACCGCGAGTTTGCCGTTGCTCAACAGGACGAGCGAACCGATGGGGTAAATCCCGAGGCTGCGTACAAAGGCCTGGAACACCCGTGGATCCAGGTGCGAGTTGGTCCACTGCGCCATGCGCGCCAGCGATTCCGCCGGATCCCAGCCGGCCTTGTAGGGCCGGTTGGATGTGATGGCATCGTACACATCGCAGACCGCGCCCATGCGCGCCATCAGGCTGATCTCGTTGCCGCGCAGGCGATGCGGGTAGCCTGTGCCATCGAGCTTTTCGTGGTGGTGCAAACACACATCCAGGGCCTGCTCGTGCATCACTCCCGCCGCCACGAGCCGCTCATGGCCGCTGACGGGATGGCGGCGAATGCTCTCGAACTCCTCTTCCGTCAGGCGACCCGGCTTGTTCAGCACTTCCAGTGGCACGTCCATCTTGCCCAAATCGTGCAGCAATCCAGCGAAGCCTGCGGCCCGGGCTTCGTGGTCGCTCAGCCCGAGTCGGTAGGCGAGGGCGACCATGAGCGCGCAAACCGCGACCGAATGCATGTAGGTGTAATCGTCCGCCGTTTTCAGTCGGGCCAGGCTGATGAGCGCGTGGCCATTGCGTGTCACCGAATCCGCAATGTCCTCTGCCACCTGGCGCGCCACTTCCTTGTTGATGGCCTTGCCCATACGGGCATCGCAGAACATGGCGGTGATGGCTCCACCTGCGCTGTAGCAAATGGCCGCGGCACGCCGCAGTTCATCTTCGGTGGAACAGGCCGCCAACGAACGTTGGACCGAGCGGTCCTCACGCAGCGCCTCCTCCATCTGCTCCACCGACTCGACCTGGGCCACGGCCGGCGTTGCGTCGGCCACATCCGCCCCTTTGCTGACGTCGATCCACACTTCACGCACAGCGCTGGCGCGCACCTTCTGTATATCGGCCGGATCCTCCAGCAGGAATCTGGAGCGCCAAAAGGGGTGGTCCAGCCAGGAACCGGCAAACGACTGGATATACATCCCCAGGCGCAAGTCCTGAACCGAGATCTTCTTCAGCATGTCACGACAAACGGGGCCATTGGGGCAAACATCCATTATGCCCATCGCGCTGGTGTCGTTGCTGAATCAAGTTACAGGTATGTGGCTGGTCCCATTGCGCTCCAAGCGCTCGCAGGGCAGCCCGTCCCGGCGACAGTGCCCATCTGCTTCGAGCCAATGATGCGCATGCGATGCGCAGCCCGTCTGACAGATCACCTCCGCCACCGTCCATCCCCCTGCTTCCAGGACCTTTCCCAGGGTCTGCCGTCGATGGGAAGGCGACCACCTTATCTCGACCTGCGCTTGACCGCTCAAGCCCCACAAAGCCGCCGTCCTGGCCACGATCGCATGGACGCGCCAGCGAATCACCTCCCCCTCCAAGCGCTCGATGCGCGCCGTCAGAGCCTGGACAGTCTCTGTCATGCGTTGTTGGACACGACCCATGCGTCGAATCAGAAAAACATGCTCGTCCATGCCATGGCCTCGGGTACGTCGTTTTAATGCCACGCCCCAGTGGCCTGCGCCCAGGCTCGAACCGGTGGTTCGGCTGGATCCGTTGGCGTAACCAGGTTCATCCAGTGACGATGCATGCGACCCGCCACCATCCGGAAGTTCTCGCTCAACGAAGGATGGCTTGCCAGAAAAAACAGGTTGGACACCACCTTCTGAGCCATCAGCATCCTGTGCTGCGGACAACGGTTTTCGGCATAGCCAGTCATCAGGGCCAACGTCCCAGCCAACATTGCCTCAGCACACGGCATGGTGTAACCAGCGCTGTCGTCGTCTTCTTGAACTTGTACCAAAGGATTCATGAGGATCTCCTGTGTGACCAGGCCTCGATATTAAATGAGAATGATTTTTATTTAATATGTAGATCATCAAATATTCCAATCAATTATGATTTGACAATTGATATTAGTCATCGATGAGCATGATTGATCGGCACGACATGAACCGGTCGCTCACGGCCTTACGCACTGCGTTGGACAACAGCGCACCGACGGCAACACGGCAGTCCCGACCTCATGCCATGCGAGTGGCAGGCTCCGGGTTCACGATGGACAAGGTATCGTCCCGATCCGGTTCACCGGCATATACCACCAGCAGGTTGGCTTTCGGAAAGGTTTCGGCCAATTCTTCCGGCAGCCGGGTCATGGCCGGTTTCCACGCCAGCCCGCCTTGACGCGCACCGAGCAGCACGATCAGATCGCCATCGCGGAAGTGCTCTTGCAACACACGGCGCAGGCCAGCCCAGCGGGCGAGCTTGCCTGGCACCAGGTCGCAGCCGGGCCTGATAGAACGGATGCGCTTGAACATGCGCTCGAAACCGGCCTCCTCCGTGAGCACCAAGATGGGGGCGCTGAGTTGATGCGACAGCCGCTTGACCAATTCGATACCCGCCTGGAAACCGGGTTCGAGATCCGCCTCCGGCGGGATCGCCAGCAGCATGCGCCGGGTGGTGTTGAGCGGCTCGCGCGGACGCAACACCACCAGTGAAAAATCACGGTCGCGCAGCAGGTTTTCCATCAACGAACCGAAGAAGAACTCGGGCGCGCGGCTCTGCTCGCTCCAGCCCATCAGCACCTCGGTGGCATTGAGCTCACGCCGGGCCTTCAGCACCCCGGAAGCCAGGTTGAAATCGATACGGGTCAAAGGCGTGGCCGGCACTTCGGCCTGAGACAGGTAACTCACCGCCTGGCCGAGCACCTGCTCGGCCACGGCCACCTGGGTCGTGGTGTTGCCGTTGTCCTGCACCACCGTCATCGGGTAGATCGGTTGCTCGTGATCAGGCTTGCGCAGCAGCAGGGCGAGGTCGAGCAGGTGGCTCAAGGGCGCCCGTTCCGACAACGCCGTGAGGATACGCTGACGCTCCCCCGGTGCGGCCACGGCAAGTTCGTCCGTGTCCTGGATCAGCAGCCGGCCGTAACGGTCCACCTGCCAGGGAGCGATCACACAGGTCACGAGGATCATCACGATGGCGCCGTTGACCACGGCGTCGTCGAACAGGCCGAT
This sequence comes from Tepidicella baoligensis, assembly GCF_013432195.1. Lineage (GTDB taxonomy): Bacteria > Pseudomonadota > Gammaproteobacteria > Burkholderiales > Burkholderiaceae_C > Tepidicella > Tepidicella baoligensis. Next base: position 300,832 of record NZ_JACCDB010000001.1, read on the forward strand.
GTCGTAACCCACCACCGTGGCCGCCAGCGTGGCCGCGGCCTGGGCCACGCTGAGCCCGAACACCACCCGCGCCTGTGCCGGGCTGTAGCCCAGCACCAGGCTGCTGAGGCGGGCGGCCAGCCATTTCGTCAGCGTGACCGTGGCGACCATGGCCACGGTGATGATCAGCGCGCGCCAGTCGGCCAGGAACACGCGCACGTCCAGCAGCATGCCCACCGACAACAGGAAGAACGGCACGAAGATGGCCTCACCGGTGAACTGGATGCGGTTCATCAGCGTGCTGTTGTGAGGGATGAGGCGGTTCAACGCCAGGCCGGCCAGGAAGGCACCGACGATGGGCTCGGATCCCGCGGCGTGCGACAGGCTGGCGCAGCCGAACACCACGGCGAGCACGAACACGAATTCGGTGACCCCGTCCCGCCCCACATGGCGGAAGAACCAGCGCGCCAGCTTGGGCAGGCCGTACAGAATGGCGAACACGTACAGCCCCAGGCTCGCGCCCAGGCGGTACCAGAAATGGTCATCCACCTCACCACGCACCGAGCCGGCGATCACCGCCAGCACCAGCAGCGCCAGCGTGTCGGTGATGATGGTGCCGCCCACGGCGGTCGTCACGGCGGTGTTGCGCGCAATGCCCAGACGGCTGGCGATGGGATACGCCAGCAAGGTGTGCGACGCGAAGAGCGATGCCAGCAGGATCGCCGCCGGCCAGGAAAAGCCCAGCACGTAGTGGCCCACCAGGGTGCCCACCCCCTGGGGAATCGCAAAGGTGAACAGGCCAAAGACGATGCTGTGGAACTTGGAGCGCTTGAGCACCACCATGTCGATTTCGAGCGCGGCGGTGAACATGATGTACAGCAACCCGACCGTGCCGAACAGCACGAAGGACTGGTCGCGCGCCAGCACGCCCAGCGCATTGGGCCCGAGCACGGCGCCCGCCAGCAACAGGCCGATCGTGCCCGGCAGTTGCCAGCGCCCCATCACGATGGGCGCCAGCAGGATCAGGAAGGCCACCAGGGCGAACACCGCCACCGGATCGGAAATCTGTAAAACGTCGAGCATGCTGCATTGCATCAATTCAGGCAGGGTGCATCATACGTTCAGTGGCCCTCCCTCGCTGGCACACCCATTGCATGGTCCGGCCATGATGCTGGCCACACCGTCCTCCCCTCGCCTGGCTGCTGCCCTGCCCGGTCAGTGGTACGACCGGCTGAGCCTGCTCCTGGAATCGACCGGCGAAGGCATCTTCGGCATCGACCTGGACGGGCACTGCGTGTTCATCAACCGGGCCGGGGCGTCCCTGCTGGGTTACGACGAGCCCCAGACGCTGCTGGGGCTCAACATGCACGACCTCACCCACCATTCCGAGGCCAACGGCATGCCCTACCCGGTGGAGCGCTGCCCCATCTTCAACGCTTTTCGCCAGGGCCTGCCCTGCCGCATCGACAGCGAGGTGTTCTGGCGGCGCGATGGCACGGCCTTCCCGGTGGAGTACTCCAGCTACCCGATCCAGGATGGCATGCACATTCTTGGTGCAGTCGTCACCTTCGTGGACATCACCGAGCGCAAGGCCGCCGAAGCGGCCCTCCACAACGCCAAGGCGGCTCTCGAAGAACGGGTGGCCCATCGCACCCAGGAACTGCGCGCCGCACTGAAGCAACTGCGCGAACTAGCGGCCCATTCCGACAGCGTGCGCGAGGAGGAACGCACGCGCATTGCCCGCGAAATCCACGATGAGCTGGGCAGCCTGCTGGTGGCCCTGAAGATGGACGTGGGCTGGATGGACAAACGCCTCTCGGAACAGGCCCATCGCAGCCCCGAGGCGCAGGAAAGCATGCGACAGACGCTGCGCTGCAAATGCCAGAACATGGGGCGGCTCATCGAGCAGGCCGTGGACAACGTGGGACGCATCATCACCGACCTGCGCCCCAGCATCCTCGATCACCAAGGCCTGTGGGCCGCCCTGGAGTGGCAGGCCCAGGAGTTCGTGCAATCGGCCGAAATAGCCCTGCTCTGGCAGATGCCCGACAACGACCTGCCAGAACTGCCGCCGGCAGACGCCATGGCCGTGTTTCGCATCTTCCAGGAAATGCTCAGCAACGTGGGGCGCCACGCGCAGGCCCGCACCCTGGACGTCCGCATCCAGTACCTGGAGCAACGGTTGCAGCTCATGGTCTGCGACGATGGCCGAGGGGCCGACATGAAGGCCTTCGAGGCCGCCGATGCCTACGGCATCATGGGCATGCGCGAACGGGCGCGGCACCTGGGAGGCGAGCTGCGCATCTGGAGCCAGCCCGGTCTGGGCTCCTGCTTCCAGTTGGTGCTACCCGTGGGCGAACGCCCTTGCGCGGAGACACCCCCATGAATGCTGGCCCCATCCGCGTGCTCATCGGCGACGATCACCGCATCGTGCGCGAAGGCCTCAAGCAGGTGCTGGCCGAGGCCACCGACTTGACCGTGGTGGCCGAAGCGGTGGACGGACCCGCCGTGCTGGAACAGGCCGGCGCCCTCCGGCAGCAACAGGCGCTGGATGTGGTGCTGCTCGACATCGCCATGCCCGGCATGGATGGCCTGGAGGTGCTGCAGCGTCTGAAGCAGGCGTTCCCCGACTTGCCCGTGCTCATGCTCAGCACCTACCCGGAAAAGCAATATGCGGTGCGCTGCATCCGTTTGGGGGCGGCTGGCTACCTGAACAAGAGCGCCGACCCCGACGACATGCTGGCGGCGGTGCGCAAAGCGGCCAGCGGCGGGATGTACGTCTGCCCTGCCACTGCGGAGGCGCTGGCCACGGCAGTGGGCGCACCGAAAGGCCGACTGGGACCCGAGGCGTTGTCTCACCGCGAACATCAGGTCTTCCGCTTGCTCACCACCGGTCTGAGCGTGAGCGAAATTGGTGCGCAACTGGGACTGGCTCCGAACACGGTAAGCACCTACCGGGCCCGCGTGCTGGAAAAAACCGGCACCCGCAACGACGTGGAACTCGCCCTCTACGCGGAACGACTGGCCCAGCGCCCAGCCGATCGACACGGTCTGTAGGGCTGCCCCTACAGACCATCGACGAGTCTGCAACGATTTGCATCGGTCGGGCCCACCTGGCACGAACCGGGCCCGAAGCTTGCATGTTGCACCGCGTCATCAACTCGCAGAGGTGCCCCATGACCCAGTACTTTGACCCCTACGACGCCGACCGCCCCCTCATGATGAAGTGCAGCTGCGGACGCGACCACACCATGGCAGAGCACCAGCAGGAAGTGGCGGCCCAGCAAGCCGCAACCGAGCTGAAGCGCCGCAGCGAAACGGCCGAATTCGAGGCGTACTCGAACCAGTTCATCGAGGCCACCCTGATGAAATCGCTCTTCCCCAACGAACCCGTGCGCCGCCGTTTCCTGCGCGCCGTGGGCAAGGGCACGGCCATGGCGGCCATCTCCAGCCTGCTGCCCGTGGCCAGCCTGCAGGCCATGGCCCAGGAACGGCGCTCGCTGGAGAAAACCAACCTCACCATCGGCTTCATCCCCATCACCTGCGCCACCCCACTGATCATGGCACACCCGCTGGGTTTCTACGAGAAGCAGGGCCTGAAGGTGGAGGTCACCAAAACCGCCGGCTGGGCCCTGGTGCGCGACAAGGTGATCAACAAGGAATACGACGCGTCGCACTTTCTCTCGCCCATGCCCTTGGCCATGAGCCTGGGGCTGGGCGCCAACACCACGCCCACCAACGTGGCCACGATCCAGAACATCAATGGTCAGGCCATCACCATGTCGATCCGGCACAAGGACAACCGCGACCCGAAAAACTGGAAAGGGTTTCGCTTCGGCATCCCGTTCGACTATTCGATGCACAACTTCCTGCTGCGCTACTTTCTGGCGGAGCATGGCCTGAACCCCGACACCGACGTGCAGATCCGCGTGGTGCCGCCTGCCGAAATGGTGGCCAACCTGCGCGCCGGCAACATCGACGGCTTCCTGGGCCCGGACCCCTTCAACCAGCGCGCCGTGTTCGACGAGGTCGGCTACATCCACACCCTCACCAAGGACCTGTGGAACGGCCACCCCTGCTGCGCCTTCGGCACCACCACCGAATTCATCCAGCAGAACCCCAACACCTTTGCGGCCCTCTACCGTGCGGTGCTCACCGCCGCCGCCATGGCGCGCGACCCGGCCAACCGTCCGCTCATCGCGCAGACCATTGCCCCGGCCCAGTACCTCAACCAGCCCGAAGTGGTGGTGCGCCAGGTGCTCACCGGCCGCTATGCGGACGGGTTGGGTGGCATTCAGAACGTGCCCGACCGCGCCGATTTCGACCCCATGCCCTGGCAGAGCATGGCCGTGTGGATGCTCACGCAGATGAAGCGCTGGGGCTACATCCAGAACGAGGTGAACTACCGCCAGATCGCCGAGCGCGTGTTCATGATCACCGATGCCCGCAAGCACATGAAAGAGCTGGGCCAGCCCTTCGAGGACGGGCCCACCATGAAAAAGCACGTGATCATGGGCAAGGAGTTCGACCCCACCAAGCCCGAGGCCTATCTCAACAGCTTCGCCATCAAACGGGGGTGAGGCCATGGTACGCAACCTCAACGCCAGGGCGGCGCTGGTCTCGCTGCTCATCCTCTTGTCGCTGATCGGCCTGTGGCAACTGGCCACCACCGGGCCCAGCATCGGTGGGCCAGCGGCGGGGCTGAGCGCCGAGGAACTGGAGTACCTGGAGATGATGGGCCAGGCCCCCGGTGACGTGAAAAGCAGCGGCTTCCCCACCCCGCGCGAGGTGGCGGCCGCGAGCTGGACACACCTGTCGGAGCCGTTCTACGACCGTGGCCCCAACGACAAGGGCATCGGCATCCAGCTCATGCATTCGCTGGCCCGTGTGGCGCTGGGCTTTGCCCTGGCGGTGGCGGTGGCCCTGCCACTGGGCTTCCTGATCGGCATGTCCCCGCTCATGCGCAAAGCGTTCGACCCCTTCGTTCAGGTGCTCAAGCCCATCAGTCCACTGGCCTGGATGCCGCTGGCGCTCTACACCCTCAAGGACTCCAACGTCAGCGGCATCTTCGTGATCTTCATCTGCTCGGTGTGGCCGATGCTGATCAACACCGCCTTTGGTGTGGCCTCCGTCAAGCGCGACTGGCTCAACGTGGCCATGACGCTGGAGGTGTCGGCCCTGCGCAAGGCGTTCAAGGTGATCCTGCCGGCGGCGGCTCCCACCATCCTCACCGGCATGCGCATCAGCATGGGCATTGCCTGGCTGGTGATCGTGGCGGCCGAAATGCTGGTGGGCGGCACGGGCATCGGCTACTTCGTGTGGAACGAGTGGAACAACCTGTCGCTGAGCAACGTGATCTTCGCCATCCTCATGATCGGCCTGGTGGGCATGCTACTGGACCAGATGTTTGGCGTGCTGCAAAGGTGGGTGACCTATGTGGAGTGACGTGAACCAGCGCCAGGCCGCCCCGGCCCTTGCCCTCAGCAACCCCGCCCCCGTGGCACCAGCCAGAGACCCTGCCATGACCGGTTTCCTCCAGATCGACAAGCTCAGCAAGGCCTATGTGCCCGCCAAGCCCGTGTTCGCCGATGTGTCGTTCACCATCGACAAAGGCGAGTTCGTGTGCGTGATCGGCCACTCCGGCTGCGGCAAAACCACCATCCTCAACGTGCTGGCCGGGCTGGACACCGCCACCAGCGGCAACGTGATCATGGACGGCAAGGAAGTGGTCGGCCCCAGCCTGGAGCGCGGTGTGGTGTTTCAGAGCCACGCCCTCATGCCCTGGCTCACCGTGCGCAAGAACATCGCGTTCGCGGTGGAGTCGCGCTGGCCCGGTTGGAAGGCCGCCCAGGTGAACGCACACGTGGAAAAGTACGTGGCGCTGGTGGGGCTGAGTGCCGCCATCGACAAGAAACCCAGCCAGCTTTCCGGTGGCATGAAGCAGCGTGTGGGCATTGCCCGGGCCTTCGCCATCCAGCCCAAGATGCTGCTGCTCGACGAGCCCTTCGGTGCACTGGACGCACTCACGCGCGGCACCATCCAGGACGAGCTGATGACCATCGTGCACCAGACCCACCAGACGGTGTTCATGATCACCCACGACGTGGACGAAGCCATCCTGCTGGCCGACCGCATCCTGCTGATGAGCAACGGCAGCGACACCGACAAGGGCTATGTGCCCGGCGGCATTGCCGAAGTGGTGGTCAACCCGCTGCCGCGCGACCGCACCCGCGCCGGCCTGCACCACCTCGACGGCTACTACGACCTGCGCAACCACATCGTCGACTTTCTCGTTTCCCGCGCCAAGGCGCACTGATTTTTCTTCAACAGGAGCCCACATGAGCCGACTCGACGTCACCGAAAAAATCATCACCACCAAAGTGGCCAAGGGCCTGAAATGGTCCGACGTGGCCAAGAAGGTGGGCCAGTCCAAGGAATGGACCACCGCCCTGTGCCTGGGCCAGATGACCGCCACGCCCGAACAGGCCAAGGTGCTGGGCAAGGTCTTCGGCCTCACCGCCGAAGAGCAGAAGTGGCTGCAGGTGGTGCCTTACAAGGGCTCGCTGCCCACCAGCGTGCCCACCGACCCGCTGATCTACCGCTTCTACGAACTGGTCAGCGTCTACGGCACCACCTTCAAGGAACTCATCCACGAAGAATTTGGCGACGGCATCATGAGCGCCATCGACTTCAAGATGGACCTGCAACGCCAGCCCGACCCCAACGGCGACCGCGTGAACATCGTCATGTCGGGCAAGTTCCTGCCGTACAAGCAGTACTGAGGCGCCTCGAAGACGCGCCTCGTCAACCATCCTGCCTGTTCCTCTGCCCCGAACAGCCCCATGGCCTGCGTTCATGATTCGCGCAGAGTACGGTGTGCAGGCCCCGTATAGCCAACGGCCAATCGATCGGGTATCGTGGCGCTCCTGACATCTGGAGTGGCCATGAACCTTGCTCAGTTGCTGTGGCGACAGGCCCGCGTGGCGGGCGATCGGATCGCGATCTTCGAAGGAACCCAGCCCTGGGCCACGCATGCCCAGTGGGCTCGGCGAAGCGCCGGCCTGGCCCAACGCCTGCAGGCCGCCGGCCTGCGGCCCGGCGATCGGGTGCTGCTGTTCATGCGCAACCATCCGCGCTATCTGGAAGTGCTTTGGGCCGCCTGGTGGGCCGGCCTGGTGGTGGTGCCCGTCAACGCCAAGCTGCACCCGGCAGAGGTCGAGTGGATCATCGACAACGCCCAGGCTCGGTGGGCCTTCGTCACCGCGGACATCGCCCCACATCCGCTTGCGGGGCTGCAACGGCAGGTGGACGTCGAAGCGCCCGAGGCCGAGGAGCTGTTCACGCCGCTGCCGGGTCTGTCCGACCATGAACCCTGGCCCTGCCGTCCGGACGACATCGCCTGGCTGTTCTACACCAGCGGCACCACCGGACGACCCAAGGGCGTGATGCTCACCCATCGCAACCTCATGACCATGGGGCTGACCTACTTTGTGGATGTGGACCCGGTCAGCTCAGCCGATGCGATCGTGTACGCCGCGCCCATGTCGCACGGTTGCGGCCTGTACGCCATCCCCCACCTGATGGCCGGGGCGCGCCATGTGGTGCCTGCCTCGGGGGGTGTCGATCCAGCCGAACTCTTTGCGCTCGGCCGCACGCTCGGCCCGCTGTCCACCTTCGCCGCCCCCACCATCGTCAAACGTCTGGTCGATCATGCCGAGGCCCAGGGCCTCACCCGGGACGACTGCGCCGCCGCGTTCAAGACCGTGGTCTATGGCGGCGCACCGATGTACCTGGAGGACATCCGGCGGGCGCTGCGCGTCATGGGCCCTCGCTTCGTACAGATCTACGGCCAGGGTGAAACCCCGATGGTGGGAACCGCACTGTCGCGGGCGCACCTGATGGACGAATCCCATCCACGCCACCTGCAACGGCTGGCATCCGTGGGGGTGGCGCAGACCCCGGTGGAGATCCGCGTCGCGAACGAGCACGGTGAAGCACTGCCCACCGGGGAAATCGGCGAGGTGCTGGTACGCGGGGACACGGTCATGGCGGGTTACTGGCGCAACCCGGATGCCAGCGCCCAGACCCTGCGGAACGGTTGGCTCTGGACCGGCGACGTGGGCTGTCTGGACGATGACGGTTTCCTGACCCTGAAGGACCGCAGCAAGGACCTGCTGATCAGCGGCGGCTCCAACATCTACCCCCGGGAGGTGGAGGAGGTGTTGCTGACGGCTGCCGGCGTGTCGGAAGTGGCGGTGGTGGGTGCCCCGGATCCCGAATGGGGCGAGGTGGTGGTGGCATTCGTGGTCGCGAAGACCGGTGCCGCACTGACCGCCGACGCCCTGGATGCGCACTGTCTGGATCGGATCGCCCGCTTCAAACGACCGAAACGCTATGTGTTCGTGAGCGAACTGCCCAAGAACCACTACGGCAAGGTGCTCAAGACGGAACTGCGTGCCCGCCTGAAAGAAGCCGCCATTCCGGTCGATGGTGGCTGAACGGCCCAGTACAGACCTTGTGTGGCCACAGCAAGCACCGGCACGAAAGGGTCAAGCCCAACGCCTTGGCAGCACCTCAATGCAGGGTCATCGGGTACGACGAGGTTTTCACCCGCACCGGCGCCGCCTTGGGCACATAAGGCACAGGTTCTGTTCCGCAAATGGCCGCCGCGATGGTCTGGGCCTGCCGCGCAATCGGTTCGATGAAGCGGCTGGCCTGCCCATTCACGGTGATGCAGTCGCCCAGCGCATGGATGCGCGGGTCGCTGGTGCGCAGCGTGTCGGCCTCCACGGCAATGCCCTGTTCCCAGGCCAGCGCCGCACTGGCGGCCAGCCGTGAGGGGGTGATCAGGCCGGTCGCCGCCACCACCTGGTCGGCTTCCAGCACCTGCCCGCAGGTGGTGGTGACCCGGTAGCGCAGGCCCAGCTTCTCCACGCCCGCCACCTGCACCCCACCCACAAAGGTGATGGGCAAGGCCCTCCAGGCATCCAGCAGGGGCTGTCCCGCCTGGTCAGAGGGCCAGCGTGCCAACGGAAAAGACTGGGTGTCGAGCAGGGTGATGCGGTGCCCGCCCAAGGCCAGGTCGTTGGCCAGTTCGCTCCCCACCAGCCCGGCACCGATGACGACCACGGCTTTCGATGCATCACCCAGCGCCGCGCGCAGCTTTTGGTAGGCCGTCAGGTGGTTGACTCTCCACACATGCCGGGCTGGGAGGGTGGGTGGCAACGCGGCCTGTGCACCATGCGCGAGCACCAGCCGGTCGTAACGCACCGGGCCACGCGTGGTGCGCAGGGTGCGCGTGTCGGTGCAGATGCGCACCGCATACGTATGGGCCATGAGGCGGATACCCAGACGGCGCGCCGCATCAGCGCCCGTCTCACGCACCATCCCTGCCGGGTTCAACCCGCGCGCCACCGCCACCGAGAGCAAGGGCTTGTCGTACACATCGGCCGCACATGCGCTCACCAGCGTGATGGGCGCATGGGCATCCCGCGCGCGCAGCGCTTCAACCATCTGCCAGCCCGCACGCCCCCCGCCCACGATCACCACACCGGCGGTGCCGTGCCGGGCCTGCACGGGCGCATCACCTGCCGCTTGCGCGCGCAAGGCATCCAGGCTGGGCGTTTCATAGAGCGAGAAATCGGCCTTGGTGACACCACACCAAGGGCAAGACCAGTCGTCGGGAATGTCCTCGTAGCGCGTGCCGGCGGCCAGCCCGCTGTCCGGGTCGCCCACCGCCTCGTCGTAGATATAGCCGCAGGCGTGGCAGATGTACTGGCGGTAGGGAACGGCACTCATGCGGGCATCTCCTCGGTCGAGAGGCGATGGATTTCCTTGCGCAGATGCTTGATGGCCGGCGTGACGATCGCCACGAACTGCGCCTCACGCACCCGGCGCTGCACCTCGGACCGCATGAGGTAGCCCCGTGCGCCCTGGTGCAATAGAGCCGATTGGGCGGCCCGCAGGGCCAGTTCCGCCCCATGGGCGCGGGCATCGAGCACGTCGATGAAGTAGTCGTTGGAGGTGTCGAAAGGGGTTTCGGCCAGCTTCATCACGCGGGCCAGCAGGCCATCGCATTCGGCCTGCAAATCGGCCGGTCGGTCTTCCAGAAACCGGTTCACATGCCCCAGTTGCCCCTCCACCGCCCACATGCTGTCGATGGCACCCTGGATGACTCCCGCCGCGATGCCACACTGCAACAGCACGAAGCCGCCCCGGATGCGGGCGATCAGCGGCTTGGCCGGGTCGGCCACGATGTCGTCGGCCCCCACGAACAGGTCTTTGCATTGCACGCTGTAGGTGCCCGTGCCTTCCATGCCGGAAAACTCCGGGCAGGCCTTGAGCGTGACGCCGGGCGCATCGCAGCGCAGCATGAACATGAGTTCGCGTCCGGTACATCCCCCGTCCACCTGCACCGCCGCGATGGCGCCGAAGTAGTGGTCGGGGGCCAGATTGCTCACCCACGGCAAGGTTCCGTTGACCAGGTAGCCCCCATCCACCGGCGTGGCCTTGAGCAGCAGCGCCTCAATCTGCGCGAAGCTCTTCATCGGGTTGGACAGACCGGTACCCCCCAGGGTTTGCCCCCGCATGTGCTGCGCCAAGCGGTCTCCCATCAGCGCGGGGTTGCCCGACGCCTGCAGGTACAACCCGGCCACGCACTGGCACCACATCATGAAGCCGGTGGCCCCGCACACCTTCGCCACTTCGGCCATGGCCTGGATCGCGAGCCGGTAGTCGCCCGGCGTGCCATCGGCTTGCGTCAGGTGCGCGCTCATGGCGCCTGCGGCAGCCAGCTGCTTCAGCACATCGGCGGGATAGGCCCCTCGGTCAATGGCGTAGGCCTGGGCAGCCAACGGCCCTTGGGCGATGGCGCGCACGGCCTCCAGCAAGGGAACACAGGGGGTGGCGAGTTCTGGGGGCAGGTCGGCGGGGTTCATGCGGGGCTCCTGGGGTTCAGGGGTTCAGGGGTTCAGGGGTTCAGGCCATGCTGATCTTGAACGGCACGGGGTTGCGAATGGTGTTGGCCACGGGGGAGTAGTGGTTGGCGTGCTGAACGATCTCTTCCAGCACCTCGCGCGGCGCATCGCCTTCCACCAGGACTTTCACGCGCACTTCCTGAAAACCCATCTGCGGCGGCGTCATTTCCAACGCCCCACCCGCGCCCCAGGCAGCGGGGTTGCCAATGTCGCCTTCCAGGAACACCTCCAACCTGCTGAGCTTGACCCCTTTCCAGGTGGCCACGGCCGTCACACCCACGGCAATGCAGCCGCCCAGGCCCGACAGCACGATCTCGCCAGGGGCGGGGGCGGTGTCCTGCCCAAACAGATGCAGAGGTTCATCCACCACCACGGTGTGCTTGTCGCCTACATGGCTGATGGAGCGGTACTGCCCCTCCATGACGGTGTGGACCTTGTTGGTGCCCCGGCGGGCGGGGTTGGCCTTGCCTGCCGCCGCGAATTCGGCCAGGCCCTTGGCGTCGATCGGGCGCAGGTAGGTCTTGACGGTGGAGACGGGGGCTTCAGCGGTATCGGTGGCAGACATGGCAGCTTCCTGTGAGAGGGGGTTGATGGCAGGCGCCGACACGGCGCCCCCCTGCTCATTGCAATCCACGTGCCAAGCCAACCGGCACCCCAGGCATCAGCTCAAGCCATTGATTTCAATGGAAAATCTCCTACCTGCAGCAAACCCATGGGGAAACAGGTCCTGTCGATGTTCGACAATGTGTTTACACAATGGAAACACATTGAAGCATCAGAGCAGGCCCGCCTTGCGCAAGCGGTAGCCCAACTGGCGCAGGGTCAAGCCCAGGCTTTGCGCGGCGCGCGACTGGTTGCCACCATGCCGCTCCAGCGCCTCCTTGAGCTCGGCCACACCGTGGGAAGCCGCACTGCGGTAGTCCCTCACCAGCGGTGGGGCGGCTGGAGGCTGGGCCTTGACCGTCGAGCCAGGGACGGCGCGACGCCGACCCAGCACCTCCGGCAGGAGGCGCGGCAAAGCCTTGGCATCGACCAGGGTCTGGTCTGCCAGCAACACCAGCCGCTCGATGGCATTGCCCAGCTCGCGGATGTTGCCCGGCCAGTCCAGTCCGGCCAGTTGCTCCAGCGCGTCGACAGACAGGTACACATTGCGCTGGTGCACCTGGTTGGCCCGGCTGATGAAGTGCAGCGCCAGCAGGCGGATGTCTTCGCGCCGCTCACGCAGGCTGGGCAGGCGGATCGGAATCACGTTCAGGCGGTAGTACAAATCCTGCCGGAAGCGGCCTGCCGCCACCTCCTCGGCCAGATCCCGGTGGGTCGCGGCCACCAGCCGCACATCCACCTTCAATTCCCGTTGCCCACCCAGGCGTACCAAGGTGCCCTCCTGCAGGGTGCGCAGCAACTTGGCCTGCATGGCCAGGGGCAACTCCCCGATCTCGTCCAGAAAAATCGTGCCCCCATGCGCCTGCTCGAACCATCCGGGCCGCGCCTGCGTGGCCCCGGTGAAGGCGCCTTTGTCGTGGCCGAACAGCTCGCTCTCAAACAGGCTTTCGGGAATGGCCGCCACGTTGACCTTGATGAACGGCCCGTCCCGGCGCCCGCTGGCCAGGTGAACGGCGCGCGCAAACAGCTCCTTGCCCGTGCCCGATTCGCCCAGCAACAGCACCGTGGCGGACGAGTCCGAGACGCGCTCCAACTCATCCAGCGCCTGCAACAACGCCGGCGACTGCCCGACTATGCCGTAGCGCGCCGCGCGCGACTCCAGCGCTTTGCTCAGGCGTTCGTTCTGCGCCTGCAGTCGCCCGGTCTGTTCCGCCACCAGGGCTTGCAACTGCAGCAATTGCCCCGCCAGCGTCGCCAGAATCTGGAGCACGGCCAGATCGTCGGTGAGCCGGCGCTGGCGGCTGCGTATGCGATGGCACGCCAGTACCCCCATCGTGATGCCGCTCACTTCAATCGGCAATGCGATGAAGGCCACGGTCTCGTCCGGCAAGTCCTGACGCCGCACGGCGCGAAACAGAAAAGACGGTTCCGCGTCCACATCCTGCACGATCAGGGGCTGCCCCGTGGCCAGCACCCGCCCGGTCACGCCTTCACCGACGCGGTAATGCCCCCGCTTCACCTCGGCCCGGGTCAGACCATAGGCGTGGCATATGCGGGCATCCCCACTGCCGTGCGCATCGCGCAGCACCACGCGTCCGCGGTTCAGGCCCAGCAACTCGCTCATCAGGTGCAGCATCTCGCGCAACACCACATCGGGGCTGAGACTACGCCCCACCAGCCGCATCACTTCGCGCAGCAGCAACAGTTCCTGTGCATGCCATTCGGGGCGGTTCGGCAGGCTGTTGGCCATGCTTCAACGCCGCCAGAAATGGCCCGTGAACAGCACCAGCACGGTGAGCAGTTCCAGCCGCCCCAGCAGCATGGCAAAGCTCAGCACCGTGAGCTGGAACGTGTTGAGGCTGCCGTAATTGCTGCTGGGTCCCACCTCACCCAGGCCCGGCCCAATGTTGTTGACCGTGGCCACCACCGAGGAAAACGCCGTCACGATGTCCAGCCCCGACATCAGCATCAGAAAGGTCAGCCCCATGGTGGCCGCGCCGTAGATCAGCATGAAGCCCAGCACCGTGGTCATGGTGGAGGGGGCGATGGTTTGCCCGCCCATGGTCACCGGGTTCACCACACGCGGGTGGATGATGCGCACCAGCTCGCGCCGCGCCTGCTTGACGAGCAGCACCATGCGAACCATCTTGATGCCACCGCCGGTCGAACCCGCGCACGACACGAAGCAGCCCAGAAACATCAGGTACACCGGCACGAATACCGGCCACAGGGCGTAATCTTCCGCCGCGTAGCCGGTGGTGGTGGCCAGCGACAGCACGTGGAAGGCACTGCGGCGCAACGCCACCAGCCAGTCCTGCTCCACGTGGTGCCAGGTCAGCATGGCGGTCACCAGCACGATGGAGCCGGCGAGCACGAAGAAGTAGGAGCGGATTTCCCGATCGCCCGTGATGGGCCGCAGCGAGAGGGAGCGCAACACCACGAAGTAACGCAGGAAACTGATGCCGGCCAGCGTCATGAACACGATGGCCACGGTCTCGATCTGGGGGGAGTTCCAGTAGCCGAAACTGGCGTCGTGCGAGGAAAAGCCGCCCAGCCCCATGGTGGTGCACATGTGCATGAAGGCGTCGGCCCAGCTCATGCCCGCCCAGCGGTACGCCAGCAGACAGGCCGCAGAAAACAGGAAGTACACCCCCCAAAGGCCGCGTGCCGTCTCGGAAATGCGGGGCGTGAACTTGGCGTCCTTCATCGGCCCCGGGGTTTCGGCCTTGTAGAGCTGCACCCCGCCCAGACCGAGCAGGGGCAGCACGGCCACCACCAGCAGCACGATGCCCAAGCCCCCGATGAGCTGAAGGAAGCAGCGCCAGATGTTCACCGACACCGGCAAATGATCCAGCCCGGTCAGCGCGGTGGCCCCGGTGGCGGTAAGAGCGCTCATGGCCTCGAAGTAGGCCTTGCTCCAGGTGATGTCGGGCACCGTGAACATGAGCGGCACCGCTGCAAACGCGGTCAGCACCACCCACACGAGGTTGACCAGCAGGAAGCCGTCGCGCGCCATCAGCTCGCGCTCGTGCGCCCGGGTGACGTACCACAACAGCCAGCCGCAGCCGAAGGTAAAACCGAACGACGCGCCCCACACGGCACGCAGCGTCTCGTCGTCTTCGAACCAGGCCCAACCCAGCGGAACGAGGTTGGCGAAGGCAAACGCCATCATGATGCGAGACAGCAGCGCCAGCGCCGGGCCGAACAGGTGCATGATCATCCGAAGAAAGTGGCGCTCACCTGGAACAGCTTCTCGACCTCACGCACCAGCCGTTTGTTCGGAATGAAAATGACGATGTGATCGTCGGCCTCGATGAGTGTGTCGTGATGGGGCATAAGCACCTGGGCACCCCGCCCCTCGCCGCGGACGATGGCACCGATACGGGCCCCCTTGGGCAGCTTGATCTCCTCGACCCGCCGGCCCACCAGCCGGGAGGTCTTGACATCGCCACGGGCGATCCCTTCCAGCGCCTCGGCGGCACCCCGGCGCAGGCTGTGCACCGCCACCACGTCGCCCCGGCGGATGTGGGCCAGCAATTCGCCGATCACGGTCTGCGCCGGCGAAATCGCGATGTCGATGGTGCTGCCCTGCATCATGTCGGCATAGGCGCGCCGGTTGATCAGCGACATGACGCGCCGCGCCCCCAGCCGCTTGGCCAGCATGGCCGCCATGATGTTGTCTTCATCGGCGTTGGTCACCGCCACGAACAGGTCCATCTCGGCCACGTTTTCTTCCAGCAGCAGGTCTTCGTCCACGCCATCGCCGTTGAGCACCAGCACGCTGGACGGCAACTGGCTGGCCAGGTATTCGCAACGCTTGGGGTTGTGCTCGATGATCTTGACGTGGCACTGCCCCACCAGGCTGCGCGCCAGCCGCAGCCCCACCTTGCCACCCCCAGCGATCATCACACGCTGGACCGGCTTGTCGATGTTGTGGATGGCTGCCAGAACATGGCGTATTTTGTCGCTCGCTGCCAGCACGAACACCTCGTCCCCAGGCAGGATGCGGGTGTTGCTGGTGGCCTCCATCTCGGTGTCGAGCCGGTACAGCGCCACCACGCGCATCTCGGCGTGGGGCAGAAGGTCGCGGAATTCGCCGATGGTGTGTCCCACCAATGCGCCGCCGGCGGCCGCGCGCACCGCGATCAGGCACACCCGACCCTCGGCGAACTCCAGCACCTGCAGCGCCTCGGGATAGTCGATGAGCTGGTGGATGTAGCGCATCACCGACTCCTCGGGGCAGATCACGCGGTCCACCGCAAAGCCGGTTTTGGACATGAGCTCGTCGCCCTCGATGAACTCGGGCGAGCGCAGACGCGCGATGGTGGTCGGCACGTTGAAAACGTCGTGCGCCACCTTGCACACCACGAGGTTGGACTCGTCGGCGGCGGCACAGGCGATCACCATGTCGGCGTCCTTGGCGCCGGCTTCGCGCAACACCGAGGGCTGGATGCCGTTGCCCACCACGCCGCGCAGGTCCAGCCGTTCCTCCAGCGCCCGCAGACGCGCCGGGTCCTGGTCGATGACGGTGATGTCGTTCTGCTCCGACACGAGGCTTTCCGCCACGCTCTCACCCACGCGGCCTGCGCCCAGAATGATGATGTTCATGCTTTACCTGAGAGCGCCAAAGACTTTCTGGAGAATCTGGCCGCCGGTCAGTGGCCGTAGCGCCCAGGCGAAGCCTCGACGCGGGTCATCGGTGACGGGGCAGGAACCGTTCCTGTGTGACATAGGCCGGATTATGCGCCCGCCCGGCGCCGCCTGGGCGCCATTAGACGCCTGCCGCGCAGAACCGCCTTGTTACAGGTTGCGCTGGATCAGGATCTTCTGCACGTCGCTGGTGCCCTCGTAGATCTGGCACACACGCACGTCGCGGTAGATGCGCTCCACCGGGAAGTCGCTCACCACCCCGTAGCCACCCAGCGTCTGGATGGCGGCGGAACACACCCTTTCGGCCACCTCGCTGGCGAACAGCTTGGCCATGGCCGCTTCTTTCAGGCAGGGCCGGCCGGCATCGCGCAGGCTGGCCGCGTGCCAGGTGAGCTGGCGCGCCGCTTCCAGTTGCGTGGCGCATTCAGCCAACCGGAAGCCCACCGCCTGGTGGTTGAAGATGGGTTGGCCAAAACTCTCGCGCTGCTTGGCGTAGTCGATGGCGAAATCCAGCGCGCTGCGGGCCATGCCCACGCTCTGCGCCGCGATGCCAATGCGCCCGCCTTCCAGCGCACTCAGGGCGATCTTGTAACCGTCGCCCTCCTCGCCGATCAGGTTCTCGGCCGGGATGCGGCATTGATCGAACTGGATTTGCGCCGTGTCGCTGCTGTGCTGGCCCAGCTTGTCTTCCAGCCGCGCGACCACATAACCCGGCGTGTTCGTGGGCACGATGAAGGCGCTGATGCCCTTTTTTCCGGCCGCCTTGTCGGTCACGGCGATCACGATCATCACATCGCCGTGCTGGCCGCTGGTGATGAACTGCTTGACGCCGTTGAGCACATAGTGATCGCCGTCTTTGGTGGCGGTGGTGCGCAGAGCCGAGGCGTCGGAGCCCACGTGCGGTTCGGTCAGGCAAAAGCCGCCGAGCAGTTCCCCCTTGGCCAGCGGCACCAGCCAGCGCTGCTTCTGGGCCGCGTTGCCATAGCGCATGAGGATGGCGTTGACCGGGCAATTGGTCACACTGATGGTGGTGCTCACCCCGCCATCGCCCGCAGCGATCTCCTCCAGCACCACGGCCAGCGTCAGGTAGTCCAGCCCGGCGCCGCCATACGACTCCGGCACACAGATGCCGTAGCACCCCAGTGCCGCCAGGCCCTGGTGGGCGTCCTTGGGGAAATGGTGTTCTTTGTCCCACTGCGCGGCATGGGGCCACAGTTGCTCCTGGGCAAAGGCGCGCACCGCGTCGCGGATCATTTCCTGGTCTTGAGTCAGCAGCATGGGCTATCCGGTTTCTACAGTTTGAAGGTACTTACCAACTGGTTGAGATGCTGAGCCTGCTCGCGCAGACTCATGGCCGCTGCGGTGGACTCCTCCACCAGCGCGGCATTCTGCTGGGTCATCTGGTCGAGTTGTTCGACCGCTCCGTTCACATTGCCAATGTCGGCACTTTGCTCGGACATGGCGGCCGAGACCTCGCCGATCAGATCCGCCACGCGCCGCACCGAAAGCACGATCTCTTCCATGGTCTGGCCGGCATGGACCACCAACGAAGAACCCGTCTCGACCCGCTCGACGCTGGCGCCGATGAGCGCCTTGATCTCTTTGGCCGCCTCGGCGCTGCGCCCGGCAAGCGCGCGCACCTCGGAAGCGACCACGGCAAAACCCCGCCCCTGTTCACCCGCCCGCGCCGCCTCGACCGCTGCATTGAGGGCCAGAATGTTGGTCTGGAAGGCAATGCTGTCGATCACGCCGATGATGTCGGCGATCTTCTGGGAACGGGACTGGATGTCGCTCATGGTGGCCACCACCTGCCCCACCTCCTGTCCGCCGCGCGCTGCCAGATCGGCCGCCGAGGTGGCCAACTGGTTGGCCTGGCGAGAGACATCGGCCGACTGACGGACCAAACCTGTCAGCTGCACGACAGAAGCGGCGGCCTCCTCGAGGTTGGCCGCCGTGCGCTCGGTGCGCTGGCTCAGATCCTGGCTGCCGGTGGCGATCTCGTCACTGGCGCTGGTGATGTTGTCGGTCGATTGCCGCACCTCGCCGACCAGCCGGCGCAGGGACTGCTGCATGCGCACCAGGGCGCCCATGAGGCTGTCGGCGCGCGAACTGGCATTCAAGGCAAGGGCCAGGTCGCCATCGGCGATGCGAGCGATGGCGATGCGGGCATCGGCCGGGTCGCCACCCAGCTCGCGCTTGAGTGTGCGCAGGATGTAGAGCGTGGATGCAACAGCCACGACCAGGGCCACCAGCGCAGCCGCCAGCGCCAGCATCACCAGGCGGTCCACGTTGCGATTGACCGTGCCGTACACCTCGTCCGAGGCGGCTCCCGACTGTTCGATGAGTTGGATCAATTCGGCACGCAAGGCTCGCCAAGCCGGCGTCTCGACGCCGCTGAGCGTGGTCACCGTGTCGTCGGCCTGCTGACGCACCTTGGCCAGCACCGCCTCCTGCGCCTGGGCATGGGTCTGGCGCAATGCCGCCAGCCCCCGGACCGGCTGTTCGAATGCCGTGCCCTGCGAGACCCTCGAGACGCTGTCGTACGCGCGCTCATAGGCGCTACGGGCGTTGTTCAGGTTCTCCACAGCGCGCTGGTCACCGGGGTTGAGCACCACGTTGCGCAAGGCCTGCCCCATCTGCAGGCCTTGGGCGTACATCTCGGACAGGTCGGAGCGGATGCGCTGCTCGGTTTCCACGTAGCCGCCAAACTGCTGCTTGGTGTACACCAGCCCGGCCATGCTGGCCGCCAGACCGAATATGAACAGGACCGTCGGCACCACCACCGACAGAAGGATACGGGTCTCAAAGCGCATCATACATCTCTCCCGCCCTGGCACCGCGCCAGTGCTTCAGGCCCCGATCATAGAAGCTCCAGCGCCACGGCCGTGGCTTCGCCACCACCGATGCACAGGGTGGCGACGCCACGCTTCAGACCACGGACCTGCAGCGCATGGATCAGCGTGACCATGATGCGGGCGCCGCTCGCCCCGATGGGGTGGCCCAGCGCACAGGCGCCGCCGTTGACGTTCACCCGCTCGTGCGGCACCTTCAGGTCGTGCATCAGCGCCATCGGCACCACGGCGAAGGCCTCGTTGATTTCCCACAGGTCCACGTCGGCCACGCTCCAGCCGGCCTTGGCCAGCACCTTTTCGGTGGCGCCCACCGGCGCGGTGGAGAACCACTCGGGCGCCTGGGCGTGGGTGGTGTGGGCCACGATGCGCGCCAGAGGCCGGCTGCCCAGCTTCGCAGCGGTGGCGGCCTTCATCATCACCAGCGCGGCGGCCCCGTCGTTGATGCTGGAGCTGGAAGCGGCGGTGATGGTCCCATCCTTTTTGAAAGCGGGTTTGAGCGCCGGGATCTTGTCGATCTTGATCTTGCCCGGGCCTTCATCGATGCTGACCACGCGCTCGCCCGAACGCTCTTGCACCTTGACCGGGGTGATTTCGGCGGCAAAGCTGCCGTCCTGCGTGGCGCGCTGGGCACGGCGCACGCTTTCCTGGGCAAAGGCGTCCTGCTGCTCGCGGGTGAACTGGTACTTAGCGGCGCAGTCCTCGCCAAAGGTGCCCATGCTGCGGCCGGGCTGGTAGGCGTCTTCCAGACCGTCGAGCATCATGTGGTCGAAGATGCGGTCGTGGCCGATGCGGTAACCGCCGCGCGCTTTGGGCAGCAGGTAGGGCGCGTTGGTCATGCTTTCCATGCCACCGGCCACCAACACCTCGTGGCTGCCGGCCAGCAGCATGTCGTGCGCGAACATGGCCGCGCGCATGCCGGAGCCGCACATCTTGCTCAAGGTCACGGCTCCAGCGCTCTGTGGCAGGCCGGCCTTCAGTGCCGCCTGGCGGGCAGGCGCCTGGCCCTGGCCGGCCATGAGGCAGTTGCCGAAGATCACCTCGGTCACGAGCTCGGGCGCAATCCCTGCGCGCTGCACCGCAGCCTGGATGGCTGCAGCGCCCAGGTCATGGGCGGCCAGGGAGGCAAAGTCGCCCTGGAAGCTGCCCATGGGGGTACGGGCAGCGCCGGTGATGACGATGGAATCGGGGGTGAGGCTCATGCCAATCTCCTTTGATGAACAAAGCGCCGTTCGCGCTCATAGGGAAAAACGTCGTGCACATGACCCGCCAGAATGCGGTCCTTGTGGCTCTGCCAGAAATCCACGTCCAGCAAATCGGCGTGGTGTTTCATGAACACCTCGCGCACCAGCGGATTGCCGAGCAGGAAGGGGCCGAAGGTTTCAGGAAACACGTCGCGAGGGCCAACCGGGTACCACACCTCCCCCGACAGTTCGTCCTCCTCGTTTCTCGGCGCAGGCACGCGGCGGAAATGGCAATCGGTCAGGTATTCGATTTCGTCGTAGTCGTAGAACACCACCTTGCCGTGGCGGGTGATGCCGAAGTTCTTCCACAGCATGTCGCCGGGGAAGATGTTGGCCGCCACCAGGTCCTTGATGGCGTTGCCGTAATCGATGACGGCGTGTTCCATTTGCTCGCGTGCCTTGGCGTCCTGCGGGTCTTTGCGCAAGGCGTCGAAGCACTCTTGCAGGTAGATGTTG
The DNA here is from genome assembly GCF_013432195.1 of Tepidicella baoligensis. Classification (GTDB taxonomy): domain Bacteria; phylum Pseudomonadota; class Gammaproteobacteria; order Burkholderiales; family Burkholderiaceae_C; genus Tepidicella; species Tepidicella baoligensis. The sequence continues at coordinate 321,589 of NZ_JACCDB010000001.1, forward strand.
AGCGGGATCATGCGCCGCTCGATATAGACGTGCTTGAGGAACACCTCGATGTTGCCATCGCCGTTGCGGTCACCGATTTCGATCTGGCTGGGCGCAAACTTCTGGATTTCTTCGATCAGTTCGTCGCTGAAACGCTCGCGCGGAAAGCCCACTCCGGAAAACTCCAGCGTATCGGCCATGCGGCCGACGCGGTCGTGCTGCTTGACCAGCAGGTACTTGTTGCGGATCTGCTCGCGCGTGGTGTCTTTCTGAGGCGGGTAATGATCTTTGATCAGCTTGAACACAAAGGGAAAACTGGGCAGGTCGAACACCAGCATCACCATGCCCTTGATGCCGGGGGCGATGCGAAAGCGGTCGGTGCTGTGCCGCATGTGAAAGAGGAAGTCGCGGTAGAACAGCGTCTTGCCCTGCTTGGCCAGGCCGAGCGCGTTGTAGAACTCGGCGCGCGGCTTGCGCGGCATCATGCTGCGCAGGAATTGCACGTAGGCGCTGGGCACCTCCATGTCCACCATGAAATAGGCCCGCGCGAAGCTGAACAACATCAGCAGGTCGTCCTCGCCGTGCAGCAGGGTGTCGATGCGGAGCTGACCGTCGCGGTTGTGCAGCAGAGGCAGCGCAAACGGCACCTCCTGGAACCCGTTGATGAGCTTGCCCACGGCATAGGCGCCTTTGTTGCGGTAGAACAGGCTGTGCAAGACCTGAATCTGAAAGTTGGGACGCAACTTGTGAGCATCGAACAACGGAAGCAGGGCATCGTGCACATCGGCCACGTCACGGGCCAGGTCCTCGAAGGGCACGCGCAGGCCAAAGTCCTCCACCATCTGCTGCAGTGCGGGGCGCAGTTCGGCCAGCGTCTGCGGGTAGTAGCTGCGGTAGGTGGTGTGGGCCTGCGGGTCTTCGGGCTCGATGTACTCCGTGCTGACCGCCGGCCGCACGAAAATGAAGTCGTTCTGGAAATAGCTGCGGTGCAGGATCTTGGTGCTGACCGAGTTGAAGAAGGTCTCGGCCAATTCGGGCTGGCGATGGTCCACCAGCATGCCCACGTAGAAGAGCTTGACCTGTTGCCACACGTCCATGGGCTGGCGCGAGGCTTTGAACTCGCGCTCCAGCCGCAGCACACACTCTTTGACCCGCAGGTCGTAAAACTCGATGCGCTCGCGCTGAGCCCGCTGCTGGGCGGGCCAATCCTGGGTCTCGAAACGGTGCTTGGCTCGCGCCGACTCGGTACGAAACAAGCGGTAGTGGCGGTTGAACCCGTCGATCATCGCGCGGGCGATGTCGTGGGCCAGCGACGAGTCCAGGCGTCTGGGCAACGAGGTGCTCATGTCGGCGCAGCGCGCGTCACATGGTCTCGGCAAAGAGCTCGCGCCCGATGAGCATGCGGCGGATTTCGCTGGTGCCGGCGCCGATCTCGTACAGTTTGGCGTCGCGCCACAGCCGGCCCAGCGGGTACTCGTTGATGTAACCGTTGCCGCCAAAGATCTGGATGCCCTCGCCCGCCATCCAGGTGGCCTTTTCGGCACACCAGAGGATGACCGAGGCGCAGTCCTTGCGCACTTGGCGCACGTGCTCGCTGCCCAGCATGTCCAGGTTCTTGCCGACGGTGTAGCAGAAGGCGCGCGCGGCCTGCAGCACGGTGTACATGTCGGCCACCTTGCCCTGGATGAGCTGGAATTCACCGATGCTCTGGCCGAACTGCTTGCGGTCGTGGATGTAGGGGATCACGTTGTCCATCACCGCCTGCATGATGCCGATGGGGCCGGCCGCGAGCACGGCGCGCTCGTAGTCCAGGCCGCTCATCAACACCTTGGCGCCGTTGTTCAGGCCCCCCAGAATGTTCTCTGCCGGCACCTCCACGTTCTGGAACACCAGCTCGCCGGTGTGGCTGCCGCGCATGCCCAACTTGTCGAGTTTCTGGGCGATGGAGAAGCCCTTCATGCCCTTCTCGATCAGGAAGGCGGTGACGCCGCGCGCGCCCAGTTCCGGCTCGGTCTTGGCATAGACCACCAGGGTATCGGCGTCCGGGCCGTTGGTGATCCACATCTTGCTGCCGTTGAGCAGGTAGTAGCCACCCTTGTCTTCGGCGCGCAGCTTCATGCTGATCACGTCGGAACCTGCACCGGGCTCGCTCATCGCCAACGCGCCCACGTGCTCCCCGCTGATCAGCTTGGGCAGGTATTTCTGCTTCTGGGCTTCGCTGCCATTGCGTTTGATCTGGTTCACGCACAGGTTGGAATGCGCACCGTAGCTCAGGCCCACGCTGGCCGAGGCGCGCGAAATTTCCTCCATGGCAATCATGTGCGCCAAGTAGCCCATGTTGGCGCCGCCGTACTCCTCAGGCACGGTGATGCCCAGCACGCCCAGGTCGCCCATTTTGCGCCACAGGTCCATGGGAAACTGGTCGGTGCGGTCGATCTCGGCGGCGCGGGGGGCGATTTCGGTCTGGGCGAAATCACGCACGGCGTCGCGCAAGGCGTTGATGTCGTCACCGAGCATGAAATCGAGGCCGGGCAGGTTGGGCAGGGCATTCATCGGGTCATCTCCTGGTACAAGGGGGTCAGAGTCGAGGAAGGAATGTCGCTTGTCAATAGGTTTTGGTCACCGGCACCAGGGTCTGCTGCATCACGGCGCAGGCGCTGCGTCGGCCATCGGCGTCCACGTGCATCACCTCGGCGGTGGTCACGATGATGCGCTTGCCGCCGCGCACCACACGGCCGGTGGCCTGCAGTTCGCCGCTCTGGAAAGCCGCGAGAAAGTTGATCTTGTACTCCACGGTGGTGACTTCCATGCCTGCGGGCGCCACGGTCAGCCCGGCGTAACCTCCCGCGATGTCGGCCAGCGCGCCCATGGCGCCACCATGAAAACCACCCTGTTGCTGGGTGACGCGGTCGGAATACGGCAGCGCCAGCGTCACCCGCCCGGCCGACACCTCCAGCAGCCGCACACCCAGGTGTTGCATCATGCCTTGGCGGGCCAGGCTGGCCTCCACCCTGGCCCAGAGGTCGGCGTCGGGGCGCTCTGTCTGCGTGCTGGTCATGAAGTCTCCGGTTTATTGACGTTTACGTAAACGTCAATTATGGCGTGAAAAAACACCCTGCACATGGCAGGCGCGTCCGGGTCACGGCTCAGGCTGCCCGGCCTGCATCGAGCTTGGCCAGCAAAGCCCGCGCCTCCTTTTCGTGCGCCTTGATCTCGTCGAGGTTGGCCTGCAGGTCGGCCATCTGCTCCTCGATCTGGCGCCGGTGCTCAGCCAGAACGGCGAGAAATTTGCGCAGTTGCGGGCCGGTGTCGCGCGGGCTGTCGTACATGTCGATCAGCTCCTTGGCCTCGGTGAGGCTGAGACCCAGGCGTTTTGCCCGCAAAGTGAGCTTGAGCCGCGTGCGGTCGCGCGCCGAATAGACCCGGTTGCGCCCGCCGGGGCCTTCGCGCCGCGGCTGCAGCAGGCCCATGTCCTCATAGAAGCGGATGGCCCGCGTGGTGAGGTCGAACTCCTTGGCGAGGTCGCGGATGGTGTACTGCGTTGCTTGGGCCATGGGTACGTGCGGGGTCGGGTTGCAGAGGGTGCCTGCGATTGACGTTTACGTCAACGTCAACAATGTTACCCCACGCAGGGCGCGACGCCGCTGTGCCATGTCGGGCAGGACGCCTTCGACCAGGCGCCAGAATGCCGGACCGTGGTTCATTTCCCGCAGGTGGCACAGCTCGTGAACCACCACGTAGTCGATGAGCTCGGGGGCGAGCTGGATCAGCCGCCAGTTCAGGCGGATGGAGCCGTCGGCATGGGCACTGCCCCAGCGCGTGGAGGCATTGGACAGGCGCAGCCGTTGCCAGCGCACGCCCACCAGGGGCGCATAGTGGTCCAAACGCTCGATGAAGCGGTTGTGGGCTTGCGCCATCAACCAGGCCTTGACGGTGTCGCGCAGCCGCGCTTCGCCGCAATCCATGGGCAGGGCCACGCACAGAGACTCGCCTTGCACGGCGGCGCCGGCACCCTCGAAATGGTGCGCCGGATCGAGCCGCAAGGTCAGCGACCGCCCCAGAAACTCAACAGCCGCCCCATGCCGCCATACCGGGCTCGGCAGATGACGGCGCGACTGCTGGGCCTTGAGCTTGTCCAGTACCCAGGCGGCCTTGCTGTGCAGAAAGCGCTGGACCTCGCTCTCGGGCACCCACAGGGGCGCCCTCACGCTCAGGCCCTGGGCATCGACGACCAACCCAATGCTCTTGCGCCGCGCCCGCCGGAACTCGTAGGCCACACGCACCTCGCCCAAGCGGCACTCCCGGTTCGCACGCGGGTGTGGCCACCACAGCGCGGGGATGGGACCGGCTTGCGGTCCGCCCTCCTCGTCGAACAGACCCAGCTGTGCCGCCATGGCGTCAACCCTGAGACGACGGGCTTGCGTAAGCCTGCGGATCCAGCCGTCGCATCTCGGCCTCGATCCATGCCTCCACCTCGCGCATGAGGTCTTCCGGATCGCGCCCGACGCTCGGTATGGGTTGGCCAATGGAGAACTCCACCGTGCCCGGACGCTTCACGATGGCCCGGCGCGGCCAGCATTTGGCCGATGTGACGGCGATCGGAATCACGGGAACGCCGGTCTGCACGGCCAGCCGGGCGCCACCCAACTTGTACTGCCCCTGTTGGCCACGCGGAATGCGGGTGCCCTCGGGGAAGATGATGACCCAGGTGCCGTTGTCGAGCAGCCGCTGCCCCTGTTGCACCACCTTGGCGAACGCCTGCGCCCGTTTCGAACGATCGATGTGAATCATGTCCAGCCGGCTCATGGCCCAGCCAAAGAAGGGGATGTAGAGCAGCTCTTTTTTGAACACAAAAGCCAGCGGATGCGGCATGAGCACGGGCAGGCTGAGGGTCTCCCAGGTGGACTGGTGCTTGACCAGCAATATGGCCGGTGCCTTGCTGCCGATGGGCAGGTTCTCGTAACCGATGACGTGATTGCGTATGCCCAGGATCCAGCGCCCCGCCCAGACCACCACGCGCAGCCAGCCCACGCACATCCAATACAAGCGCTCGCCGCGAACGACCACCGAAGCCAGCAGCACGAACAGGGCCCAGGGCACCAGCGTCACGCCCATGAACAACAGATGCAGGACGGAGCGGACGGTGTTCATGAATGCACGAGAGAAGACGGCGCGTCGCGGTTGATGAGGGCATCGGCGAAAGCGGCCAGATCGGTGTGAAGGGCAACCCCGCCGGGCAGGCCGGCAGGAACGGTCCCATCCCGATGCCGGGCCGACTGCCCGGTGAGCACCAGATGCGGCTCGCAACCGGCGGCACTGGCAGCCTGCGCGTCGCGCACGGAATCACCGACCGCGACCATCTGCCCCGGAGGGACGCCGAAACGCCGTGCAATCTGAAGGAACAACCCCGGTGCCGGCTTGCGGCAATCACAGTGATCTTCGGGGGCGTGCGGGCAGAAGAACACGGCCTCGATGCGCGCGCCGGCCAGCGCCAGCTCCTTGTGCATGCGGGCATGGATGTCGTTGAGGGTGGCCACGTCAAACAACCCCCGGCCCAGCCCCGACTGGTTGGAGGCGATCACCACCCGCCAGCCGGCGTGGTTGAGGCGGGCCACGGCCTCGATGGCCCCCGGCAACGGCTTCCAATCGTCGGGGCCGTGCAGAAAGTCCTCCGGGTCCTCGTTGAGGGTGCCGTCGCGGTCCAGAACGACGAGTTTGAGGTCGCGGGGGTAAGGCATGTCGTCAGGCCGCCAGACGCGAGAGGTCGGCCACGCGGTTCATGGCCTGGTGCAGCGTGGCCAACAAGCCCAGGCGGTTGGCCTTGAGGGCTGGGTCGTCGGCGTTGACCATCACCTGGTCGAAGAAAGCGTCCACCGGCCCTTTGAGAGCCGCCAATGCCTTGAGGTTGGCGGTGTAGTCTCCGTCGGCCCAGGCGGCATCGGCCACGGACGCCACCTGCTCGAGCGCGGCATGCAGCGCGGTCTCGGCGGGCTCTTTGAGCAGTTCGGGCCTCACCACAGGCTGCACCTCGGCATCGGCTTTTTTCAGGATGTTGCCCACGCGCTTGTTGGCCGCCGCCAGGGCCGGGGCCTCGGGCAGCGCGGCAAAGGTGCGCACGGCCGCCAGGCGGCGCGCCACTTCGCTCAGGCGCTGCGGGCGCAGGGCCAGAACGGCATCCACTTCCTGGGCGCTGTAGCCTTGCTCGCGCAGGCTGCCGCTGAGGCGGTCGTAGATGAAGTCGCGGACCTTGGGAATCGTTTCCGGATCGATTTTCACCCCGATACTTCCGATCCCAATCGACCCCTCTGGTGTTTCACTGGGCATTGGTCCTGACGTAAAGACCCGCTCACCAAAAACTTCTGCTGAGGTTGCCAGGATTTGCCCCAAGTCCAGCGGCAGGTCCTTCTCGATCAGCATGCGCACCACGCCCAGGGCATGGCGGCGCAGGGCGAAGGGGTCCTTGTCGCCGCTGGGCAGGTTGCCGATACCGAACATGCCGACCAGCGTCTCCAGTTTGTCAGCCAGCGCCACGCACACGCCCACGGGGTTGCGCGGCAGCTCGTCGCCAGCGAACCGCGGCTTGTAGTGGTCTTCGATCGCTTCGGCGATGTCGTTGCCCAGGCCGTCGTGGCGGGCATAGTAGCCACCCATGATGCCCTGCAGCTCGGGGAACTCGCCCACCATGTCGGTCAGCAGGTCGGCCTTGGCCAGCAGGGCGGCCTGGTCGGCCTGGCGTGCCAGCGCCTCCCCTCCCAGTTGCTGTGCGATGGCACGTGCGATGGCGCTCACACGTTCCACGCGCTCGCCCTGCGAACCCAGCTTGTTGTGATAGACCACCTTGGCCAGCCCCAGCACGCGCGACTCCAGTGGCCGCTTGCGGTCCTGGTCGAAGAAGAACTTGGCATCGGCCAGGCGAGGGCGCACCACGCGCTCGTTGCCGCCGATCACGGCGCTGGGGTCCGCCGGGCTGATGTTGCTCACCACCAGGAACTTGTTGGTCAACTTGCCTTGCGCGTCCAGCAACGGGAAGTATTTCTGGTTGGCCTTCATCGTCAGGATCAGGCACTCCTGCGGCACCTCCAGGAATTCGGGCTCGAACTGGCACACCAGCACGTTGGGGCGCTCCACCAGCGCGGTCACCTCATCCAGCAGGGCGTCGTCCTCGATGGGGCGGCAACCACCGCCCACCTCGGCGGCACGCGCGGCGAGCTGGCGCGCGATTTCGCCGCGGCGCTCGGCAAAACTGGCGATCACCGCGCCATCGTCGCGCAGCGTCTGTGCGTAGGCGTCGGCGTGGGCAATCACCACCGGCGTCTTGGCTGCCTCGAAGCGGTGGCCTTGCGTGGCGTTGCCCGCCGTCAGGCCCAGCGCTTTCACCGGCACCACGGTGTCGCCGTGCAGCGCCACCAAACCGTGGGCGGGACGCACGAAGTGCACACTGGTCCAGCCAGGCAAAAAGTGGGGCATGCCGCAGTCGGTGTCCAGCTGGTACGTCATCACCTTGGGGATGGGCAGCTGGCGGATGGCCTCGTCCAGCGCCTTCTGCAGGCCCACGTCCAGCGTGACCCCCTTCACCAGGCTGTCGTAGAACAAGGCTTCGGCCTTGCCTTGGCCCTGGCGCTTCAGCGCGGCCACGGCGGCAGCCGGATCGGACACATCGGCCCCCAGCGAAGCCAGCTTTTTCAGCAGCGCGGGCGTGGCCTGACCGTCGGCCGTCAGGCCCACCGACACGGGCATGAGCTTTTGCAGCACGGCCTGGTCCTGGGCCTTGGAGCGTACATGGGTCACATGCGCCGCCAAGCGGCGCGGAGAGGCATAGGCGGTCGCCACCGAGGAGGCGCTGGCCAGGCCCTGCGTTCGGAGCTGCTCACACAGCACACTGGCAAACGCGTCGCCCAGCTTCTTCAGGGCTTTCGGGGGCAGTTCCTCGACAAAGAGTTCCACCAGCAGATTTTTCGTGGTCATGTCGGCTTTCCTCAGGCGGCTTGCTGGTCGGTCTGTGCCACGATCTGCTCGACCCATTCGCGCGGCGCCATGGGGAAGCCCAGGCGCTCACGGCTCTCGTAATAGGCCTGCGCCACGCTGCGCGCCAGGTTGCGGATGCGGCCGATGTAGGCGGCGCGTTCGGTCACGCTGATGGCACCGCGCGCGTCCAGCAGATTGAAGGTGTGTGCGGCTTTGAGCACCTGCTCATAGGCAGGCAAGGCCAGTTGATGCGCCATCAGGTGCTTGGCCTGCCGCTCGTGGGCGGCAAAGGCGGTGAACAGGAAATCGGTGTCGGAGTGCTCGAAGTTGTAGGCGGACTGCTCCACCTCGTTCTGGTGGTACACGTCGCCGTAGCTCAGCGTGTCGGTCCACTTCAGGTGGTACACATTGTCCACGCCCTGCAAGTACATCGCCAGCCGCTCCAGGCCGTAGGTGATCTCGCCCGTGATGGGCTTGCAGTCGATGCCGCCCACCTGCTGGAAGTAGGTGAACTGCGTCACCTCCATGCCGTTCAACCACACCTCCCAGCCCAGGCCCCAGGCGCCCAGCGTGGGGTTCTCCCAGTCGTCTTCCACGAAGCGGATGTCGTTCTGCTTCAGGTCGAAGCCGAGCGCTTCCAGCGAGCCCAGGTACAGCTCCAGAATATTGCTGGGCGCGGGTTTGAGCACCACCTGGTACTGGTAGTAATGCTGCAGGCGGTTGGGGTTCTCACCGTAACGGCCGTCCTTGGGACGGCGGCTGGGCTGCACGTAAGCGGCCTTCCACGGCTCGGGGCCGATGGCGCGCAGAAAGGTGGCGGTGTGGCTGGTGCCGGCCCCCACTTCCATGTCGTAGGGCTGCAAGAGGGCGCAGCCTTGGGCGTCCCAGTAGGCCTGGAGCTTGAGAATGATGTGTTGAAAGGTCAGCATGGGATAGAGATCCGTCAGGCGCAACCTTTCATTTTAGTGGGCCACCCAGCCATCTTGCCGCAGTCCTCAACGCCGGTGTCGCGCATTCCCGAGAAGAATCACCATGGCCACCGCCACCAGCGGCCACAACCCCCAGCGCCCGGCCCACCACGCATAGGGCGTGATCCCGTCACGCCCCTCCACCGTCGCCTGTAGGCGGTCACGGGTCAGACGCGGCAATTCGGCCTGCACCCGCCCCAGGTGGTCGATGACGGCGGTGGCGCCGGTGTTGGTGGCACGCAGCATGGGGCGTTGCAGCTCCAGCGCCCGCAGGCGCGAAATGTGCCGGTGCTGGTCGATGGCCACCGTGTCACCGAACCAGGCGATGTTGCTCACGTTCACCAGCACGGTGGGCGCCAGGTGGCCATTGCGGAACGACACCGCCAGCTCCTCGCCAAACAGGTCCTCATAACAGACGTTGGGAGCGATGCGCTGCCCGCCCCAGTCGAACGTCGGTTGGCCGAGCGGGCCGCGGCTGAAGTCCCCCAGGGGGATGTCCATCAGCTCGGTGAACCAGCGGAACAAGGGCGGGATGAACTCCCCGAACGGCACCAGGTGGTGCTTGTCGTAGCGGTACATCTCCAGCGACGGCGACCAGCCCGCCACCGAGTTGGTGTAACCATCGGTCCAGTTGCCCAGCGGCAGCCCCAGGAGCACGGCCGAGCGGCTGTCGGCCACACGCCCGAGCCAACGCTCCCACCAGGCGGGGTCCATGTCCTGCGGCAGCAGGGGAATCGCCGTCTCGGGTGCCACGACCAGTCCCCCACCCTGCGCATCCAGCACCTCGAGCGCCTGAGCCACCTGCTCCTCATACCATGCGAGGGCCAGCGGCACACCGACACCGGGCTGGAACTTTTCGTCTTGGGGAATGTTGCCCTGCAGCAGCACCACCGGCAGAGAGCCGGTGCTCACCGTCCAGCTGGGCAAGCGCTGGGCCAACCACACCCCGGCAGCAGGCCACCACAACACCGGCAGCAGGACCAGCACGGCCACACGCCCCGCCCAGCGAGAGACCCCACCACCCTGCGAGACACCGGCGGCAGGAACGCCACGCCACCGCCATGCCACCAGCCCAGCGGCCAGGCCGGCACTCAACGCCCCCATACCATACACGCCCACCCAGGGAGCCCAGGCCGCATAAGCGTCCACCAAGGCATAACCGGCCGCGCCCCAAGGGAATCCGGTCAGCCAGGTGCCACGGGCCCACTCCGCCAGCGTCCAGCCAGCGGCAAACACCAGCCCGAAACGCCAGGGCCCACAGGCTCGCCATGACCACACCAGGGCGGCCATGAATGCGGTGTACAGCCCCAGACAAGCCGCCAGCGCCACCACGGCCAGCGCCGCCAGCGCGGGCTCGAGCCCGCCGTACACATGCATGGAAATGAACAGCCACCAGAATGTGGCCGCCAGCCAGACGGTGGCAAAAACCCAGGCTCGCCAGAAAGCAGCCTGCCGGCTGGGCGCCCACCGCACGCCGGCAGCCAGCACACACAGGGCCAGCCATTGCAACCAGGGCAGTGGCTCACCCGTCCAGCCCAGGCCCCCGCGCAACGGCCAGGCCATGGCGGCGGCATGCGCCGCCCCGGCCCCCGCCAGGGCCAGGCCCCAGCGCAGCGGGATCACGCGCTGTCGGTCACCCGCGTGACCTTGAACCACGTCACGGCACCACCCTTGGTGTGCTGCACCAGAAAGCACAGCCCCCCCACTTCGTGGCGCTCCCCCCGCTTGGGCACGTGCCCCATTTCATGAGAGATCAACCCGCCGATGGTGTCGAATTCGTCATCGGGCAACTGGGTCTCGAACCACTCGTTGACCCGCTCGATCGGCGTGTCGCCACTGACACGCCAAGAACCGTCGGCCAGGGCGAAAATATCGCCCGCGTCTTCGGCTTCGTCGAACTCGTCCTCGATCTCGCCCACGATCTCTTCGAGCACATCCTCGATCGTGATGAGCCCGGCCACCTGGCCAAACTCGTCGATCACGATGGCCAGATGGTGGCGATTGCCCCGAAACTCGCGCAGCAGGTCGTTCAGGCTCTTGCTCTCGGGCACGAACACGGCCGGGCGCAGCAGGGCGCGCAGGCTCAGCTCGGGGGCCCGCTGCAGCTTCAGCAGGTCCTTGGCCATCAAGATGCCGATGATGTTGTCGCGCCCCCCCTCGTAGACCGGAAAGCGGGAGTGCGCGGTCTCGATGACGGTATTGAGGATGTCCTGAAACGGTGCATGGATGTCGATCACATCCATGCGGGGCGCGGCCACCATCACGTCGCCGGCGGTCATGTCCGCGATGCGGAGCACGCCTTCCAGCATGACGCGGGACTCCGCATCGATGATGTCGTTGTGCTCGGCCTCGGCCAAAGCTTCGATCAGCTCATCCTTGGAGTCGGGCCCCGGATGGAGGAATTCGGCCAGCTTTTGCAAAAAGCCGCGTTTGTCTTCGTGCCGCACCGCACGGTGCGGCGACGGACTGGGGTAGGGTTCGGCCACTGACGGTAGGCAAAGTTGCGATGACCCGAGGATACAACAGGCGTGTGACAACCCACAACCGTGCCGGTCATGTTCCCCTTGGGCACGCTGCGGCTCAGGCGGCCCGGCGACGGCGCGCCAGCCGGGCGCTCCATCCGGCGAGCCTGCGCCACCACTGCCGCAGGCGATGACGGCCCAGCTTCACCCAGTACTGCGAGCGGGCCGCCTGCTCCTCCAGCAACTCGGTCACGCTGGACTCGAAATCCGCCGGCGGCAATTCCAGGTGAGCCTGGCTCTCCGGGCCTTCGCGCACGACCGTGGCGCCGCCTTTGCGGGCAATCGACAGCATGGCGGCATTTTCGCTGAGGGCATGGATGACGATGACGGTCACCCCATGGTTGCGCGCGTGGCGCACCGCGCGGGCAAAGAGCTGTTCGCCATAACCGCGTCCCCGGGCATGGCGCGACACGCTGACCCCGAATTCCGCGCTGTGCCGGCCTCTGCCCTGGACCATATAGGCCAGATGGGCCATGGCGATCAGTTGCAGCCGCCAGTTGAAGATGCCGAACACCTCGTCGCAGTCGAAGCGCAGGCCATCCACATAACGGCGGATGTGCTCATCGGTGGCGGCGTAGCCGAAACGCAGGAAACGGTCGCGCTCATCGAGCGCCAGCAGATGTTTCAGAATGGCTGGCCGATGCTCCGCCCCCAGGGTGCGGATGGGGGCCCTGACGGGTGCATGAGCAGGAGAAGATCGGTCCATGCGTGAAATATAAGGGTTTTCCCTTGGTTGACAAGATCTTCATCGGGAAAACACGACAAACGGCAAGGACTTGCCCGCCTCCAAGGGCGATCGGCGGTCTGCCTCCTGCCAGTGCATCTGGACCGTTTGCCGCAGTTCCGGCACTTCCAACAGCCCGAGGTGGCCCACGCCCTGCAATCGGTGCCAGCGGGCACCGGGCAACTCGCCCACCCCTGGAGGAAACACCACGTTGTCACAATCCGACGACCAGCACTCGAACACCGTCCGTTCATGCAGCGGCTCGTCGGCTTCGAGGGCCTGCAACCAGTCGCTGCCCAGGCGCATCTGCCGGCCATTGGGCGTTTGGCTGAACCGCGCCAGCCAGGTACCCTGGTGCGGGGTGCCCAGCGTGATCACGGCCTGCACCCGCTCACCGAGTGCCGCAGGAGCATGACCCGACCGCCGGCAGGTTTGCCGCCACGCACGCCACCAGGCCCGAGCCGCCAATCCCCCCATGCTGTGACACAGCAACACCGGCGGCCGCCCCGTCACGCGGGTAATGGCTTGCACCGCCTCCTCGATGGCCGGGGCGTAGTCGTCGATGCCACCGAACACCGGATCCAGCGTCACGGCAACGCAAGGCCGGCCTTCGGCTTGGCCATGGCGCATCCAGTCGGTCCACAGGGCGCGGTTGCACAGGTAGCCATGAATCAACACCAGCCCTGCACGCCCTGCGGCTCCGGTGTCCAGACTGTCGGGCCAAGCCTCGGAGCGAAACGGCTGCCACCAGACAAACACCTTCCAAGCCAGCCACACCTCGCGCCACCAGGCCCGCACCCAACCACCGGGTGACGTCTTCGGCCCACCCCGAGGCCACGACCGGCGCCCAACCCAGGCCGACAGCAGGAAATGCAACGCCTGAGCCAGCGCCATCCCGCCCAGCAAGGCGACCGCACCCAGCACCGCCCAAACTGGACGGTCCCACCAAGCCCAGACCCAGGCCGCCATCACCAGCAGAGACACCCCTACCCCGAGGCGCTGCAACCATGCCACCGTCATCCCGCCACTCCAAGTGTGCCCCGCGCGACAGTTTCTAGGGGCTTGCCCTGAGACGGCCATCGCGACCCCCAAGCCACAATCCTGCCACGCCCATGCCCAACCTGCATAACAACCCCCCATCCATGGACAGAATCTGGCTCAAGAGCTATCCCCCAGGCGTGCCCGCCGAGGTGGACCCCACCCAATACCGCTCGCTCAACGAGCTGTTCGAAGCCTCGTTCCGGCAAAACGCCCGGGAGCCCGTCACGGTCTGCATGAACGAGTGGATGACCTACGGCGAGTTGGACCGGCTGAGCCAGGCCCTCGGGGCGTATCTGCAGTCATTGGGCCTGCCCACGGGGGCACGGGTGGCCATCATGCTGCCCAACCTGCCGCAGTTCCCGATCACCATGGCCGGGGTCCTGCGGGCCGGCTACACCTGCGTCAACGTCAACCCGCTGTACACGGCGCGCGAACTGGAACACCAGCTCAAGGATTCGGGAGCGCAAGCCATCGTCATTCTCGAAAACTTCGCCCATACGCTGGAAGAAGTCATCGACCGGACGCAGGTCAAGCACGTGGTGCTGGCCAGCATGGGCGACCTGCTGGGGTTCTGGTACGGGCACTGGATCACCTTCGCCGTGCGCCACCTGGCCAAGATGGTCCCGAGCTACAAGCTGCCGCTGGACGGCCGCACAATCGTGCCCTTCAAAAAGGCGCTGGACAAAGGGCAGTCGCTCACCCTCAAGCCAGCCGACGTCAACCACGACTCGATCGCCTTCCTCCAATACACCGGCGGCACCACCGGGTTGTCCAAGGGGGCCATACTGACCCACGGCAACGTGATCGCGGCCACCCTGCAGGCCGAGGCCTGGTTCACGCCGGCGCTGGACAAGATAGGTGACGTTCGGCACGCCAACCACATCGTGGCGCTGCCGCTCTACCACATCTTCGCGCTCACCCTCATGCTGCTGGTCATGCGCCACGGGGCCCATGCCACCCTCATCCCCAACCCGCGCGACATCCCGAAATTCATCGAAACCCTCAAGAGCCGACCGTTCAACGTGCTGTCGGGCGTCAACACCCTGTTCAACGGCCTGCTGAACAACGCGCGTTTCCGCCAGCTCGATTTTTCCAGTCTGGTGCTGACACAGGCCGGTGGCATGGCGGCCTCGGAGGGCACGGCCAAGCAATGGCAGGCCATCACCAAGTGCACCATGATCGAGGGCTGGGGCATGAGCGAGACGTGCGCCATCGGCACCAACAACCCGGTCACCAACACCGAGTTCACCGGCACCATCGGCCTGCCGCTGCCCGGTATCGACATCGCCATCAAGGACGACGACGGCCTGAGTCTGCCCGTGGGCAGCACCGGTGAGATCTGCATCAAGGGCCCGAACGTGATGCCGGGCTACTACAACAAGCCCGAAGAGAACGCCAAGACCTTCACCGCCGACGGCTACATGCGCACGGGCGACATCGGCATCATGGACGAGCGCGGCTACATCCGCATCGTGGACCGCAAGAAGGACATGATCATCGTCTCGGGCTTCAATGTGTTCCCGACCGAGATCGACAACGTCGTCTCCACCTGCCCGGGCGTGCTGGAGTGCGCGGCCGTGGGTGTGCCCGACGAGCACTCGGGCGAGGCGGTCAAGCTCTACGTGGTGCGCAGCGACCCGACGCTCACGGAGGAGCAGGTGATGCGCTTCTGCCACGACAACCTGACCGGCTACAAACGGCCCAAGTACATCGAATTCCGCGACGAGCTGCCCAAGACCAACGTGGGCAAGATCCTGCGCCGGGAATTGCGGCAGAAGTGATCCGCCTGCCCTCCTTTGCACTCCATACCCCCTATACTGGGAGCACCACCTCCACCGATCCACCATCTCACATGCCCGCGCTGGATCTTCGGACCATCGTTTTTCTGACCGGAGCCATCGGCATGTTGCTGCTCCTGGCCGGCACCCGCCACTTCTACGGCGAGCGGCTACCTCGGTGGACCTGGATAGCCCTGGGGTTCACCGCGCTGACCCTGTATGGATGGGGCATCGTGAATCCTCAGTACAGTGCTGGGTTGCTGTGGGTCAGTGCCTTCATGGCTGCCATGCTAAGCCACCACTTCTACACCGTCTGGCGCCATGACCACGAAAGTTTCGCGGCCCGGCTCATGCTCGTCGTGCTCGCGTGCATGGTCGTGTGGATGCTGGCGCGCGCCGTGACGGCCCCCTCCCTGCCCGCCGGCGCAGACCTCTTCGACCCCTCACCGCTGCAGAGCCTCTACATCGGAGGTTATGCCTTTGCACTGATGACGATGACCGTCGGCTGCATCCTGCTCATGTTCGAGCGGCTGCGCCAGATCGATGTGCTGGGCCGCTTCGGGGGTGCAGGATTCATGGCCGCCGTTCTGCCCGCCACCGTTCAGGGCCGGCAGGTGGCAGAAGGCATCCGGGCCAGCCGCTCGTCCCAACCCGGCCTGCCGACATGCAGTGTGAGCATCGGCATGGCCACGTTGGCCGGGCCGATCGGCCATCAGCCCACCCAGACGGTGCTGGATCGCCTCATCGCCGAGGCCGACCATGCCCTTTACGATGCCAAGACAGCTGGCCGTGATCGCGCAGCTGTCTATACCCCGCTTCTCGCAGCATGACGCACGCCACCCCCCCATCCATCCTGCCCCCCGGCATCCAGGTATGGGAACGGGGCTGGCTGTCGGCCAACAACATCCTGATCGACGGGCCGGACGGCGCCACGCTGATCGATTCGGGCTACTGTACCCATGCGGAGCAGACGCTGGCCCTCGTCACCACCGCCCTGGGCGAACGCCCATTGACGCGCCTGCTCAACACCCACCTGCACAGCGACCATTGCGGGGGCAACGCGGCTCTGCAGGCCCGCTTCCCGGCCCTGACCACCTGGATCCCGCCCGGCCACGCCGACGCCGTGGCCCGCTGGGACACACAGGTGCTCACCTACCACGCCACCGGCCAGAGTTGTCCGCGCTTCCGGCTCGACGGCGTGCTCACGCCGGGCGAGACGTTGCGCATCGGCGGGCGAGACTGGCAGATCCACGCCGCCCCGGGGCACGACCCGCACGCGATCCTGCTGTTTCAGGCCGACCACGGCGTGCTCATTTCGGGCGACGCCCTGTGGGAAAACGGTTTTGGCGTGGTCTTTCCGGAACTGGACGGTGACTCGGCCTTTGCCGAGGTCGGCGCCACCTTGGACCTGATCGAGGCCTTGCAACCCCGGGTCGTGATTCCTGGACACGGCCGACCCTTCGGGGGTACAGATGCCATCACCGCCGCCATCGGCCGCGCGCGCAGCCGGTTGCGTCAATTTATGGACGCACCCGACAAACACCTGCGCTACGCCTGGAAGGTGCTGCTGAAGTTCAAACTGCTGGAATGGCAACGCGCGCCCCGCGACGCCTTCATGGCCTGGGCCATGCAAACACCCTACTTGGTGCAGCAGCACGAACGCCACGGCGAAGGCGACATGGCCCAGTGGCTGGAGCGACTGCTGCAGGAGCTGGCTGCCTCCGGGGCAGCCCGTCTGGAGCCAGGCTGGATCATCGACGCCTGAAGCGTCAGAGCCCCAGCATCAACTGCAAGTTCTGTACCGCCGCCCCGCTGGCGCCCTTGCCCAGGTTGTCGAGCCGGGCCACCAGCACCGCGTGGCGGTGCACCTCGTTGCCAAACACGCGCAACTCCAGCTGGTTGGTGTTGGCCAAAGCCACGGCATCGAGCTTGCCGTCGTCGGTAGGAGGCTCCACGGTTACGTAGCGGCTGCCGGCGTAATGTGCAGCCAGGGCCTCATGGAGGTCGGACGCCCTCACATGGCCCGGCAGGGCATCCAAGTGCAGTGGCAGCTGCACCAGCATGCCTTGTGGAAAGTTGCCCACGGACGGCATGAACAGCGGTCGCCGGGTCAGGCCGGTATAGGCCATGATCTCGGGGAGGTGCTTGTGGCTGAGGCTCAGGGCGTAGAGCTCGAACGGCGCAGCGGTGCCCGCCTCATAGGCCTCGACCATGGCGCGCCCTCCGCCGGTATAGCCGCTCACGCTGGGCAGGCTGAGCGGGAAGTCCTTCGGGATCAGGCCGGCATCGACCAGCGGACGAATCAGGGCAATGGCCCCGGTGGCATAGCAGCCCGGGTTGGCCACCCGCTCGGCCGCGCGCACCGCCTCGGCCTGCCCGGTGCAGAGCTCGGGAAATCCATACACCCAGCCCGGCGCCACGCGGTGCGCAGTCGATGCGTCGATGATGCGCGGCGCCTTGCCGCCCTCGGCCTTCAAACCATCGACCATGGCAACCGACTCCCGAGCCGCATCGTCGTGCAGGCACAGGATGACCAGATCGGCCTGCGCCATCAGCTCGCGCTTGGCAGCCGGATCCTTGCGGCGCGCCGGGTCGATGCTGATCAGCCGCACGGCGGGCATCGCGGCGAGCCGCTCACGAATCTGCAGACCGGTGGTGCCGACCTCGCCATCGATGAAAACTTGGGGCATGGAACAATCTCCTTGGGGTATCGGCCAGGCCTTGCCTTGGGTCATGCAGACGCGGCGCTGTCAGCCTGGCACAAGGTTTTGTGCATGGCAGCATGATACAGTTCGAATTCCGTGTGTCCTTTGGCCTGTTGCACCGTAATCGTGGCCGTACATGCCCACGCTACCTTGCCCTCAGGGCGGACGTGTTGTGTTTGACTCTTGCAGAGAGCGATTTTCATGAAGATTCACGAGTACCAAGGCAAGGAAATCTTGCGTCAGTTCGGTGTGCCCGTTCCGCGCGGCATTCCCGCCTTCACGGTGCAGGAAGCCGTCGAAGCCGCCCAGAAGCTGGGTGGCCCTGTGTGGGTGGTCAAAGCCCAGATCCACGCCGGCGGCCGTGGCAAGGGCGGCGGCGTGAAAGTGGCCAAGAGCATCGACGAGGTCAAGGCCCGCGCCAGCGAGATCCTGGGTATGCAACTGGTCACGCACCAGACGGGGCCTGAAGGCCAGAAGGTCCGCCGCCTCTACATCGAGGACGGCGCCGACATTCAGAAGGAATACTACCTGTCCGTGGTGACCGACCGGGCCACCCAGAAAGTGGCCTTCATCGCCTCCAGCGAAGGCGGCATGGACATCGAGGAAGTGGCCCACAACACCCCCGAGAAGATCGTCAAGGTGTTCGTGGACCCGCTGATTGGCCTGACCGATGCCCAGGCCCAGGAACTCGCCGCCGGCATCCAGATGCCCGCCGACTCCGTCGCCCAGTTCGTGGACGTGTGCCAGAAGCTCTACAAGTGCTACATGGAGACCGACGCCTCCCTGGTCGAGATCAACCCCCTGAACCGTGACAGCAAGGGCAACATCATCGCCCTGGATGCCAAATTCAACTTTGACGCCAACGCGCTGTTCCGCCACCCCGAGATCGTGGCCCTGCGCGATCTGGACGAGGAAGACCCGGCCGAGATCGAAGCCTCCAAGTTCGACCTCGCCTACATCAGCCTGGACGGCAACATCGGCTGCCTGGTCAACGGCGCCGGCCTGGCCATGGCCACCATGGACACCATCAAGCTGTTCGGCGCCGAGCCGGCCAACTTCCTCGACGTGGGCGGCGGCGCCACCCCCGAGAAGGTGACCGAAGCCTTCAAGATCATGCTCAAGAACCCCAAGGTCAAGGCCATTCTGGTCAACATCTTCGGTGGCATCATGCGCTGCGACACCATCGCCACCGGCGTCATCACCGCCTGCAAGGCCGTGAACCTGAACGTGCCGCTGGTGGTGCGCATGAAGGGCACCAACGAAGAACTGGGCAAGAAAATGCTGGCCGAATCCGGCCTGCCCATCATCAGCGCCGACACCATGGCCGAAGCCGCCCAGAAAGTGGCCGCTGCCGTCAACGCCTAAGCCCAGGAAAGCGAGAACACGTCATGTCGATCTACATCAACAAAGACACCAAGGTCATCACCCAGGGCATCACCGGCAAGACCGGCCAGTTCCACACCGAGAAGTGCCAGGAATACGCCAACGGCAAGAACTGCTTCGTGGCTGGCGTGAACCCCAAGAAGGCCGGCGAGAAGATTTTCGACATTCCCATCTACGCCAGCGTCAAGGAGGCCGCCGCCGAAACCGGCGCCACCGTCTCGGTGATCTACGTACCGCCCGCTGGCGCGGCCGACGCCATCTGGGAAGCGGTCGAGGCCGACCTGGACATGGTCATCTGCATCACAGAGGGCATCCCCATCCGTGACATGTTGATCGTGCGCAACAAAATGAAAGCCAAGGAAGCCGCTGGCGGCAAAAAGACCCTGCTGCTCGGCCCCAACTGCCCCGGCCTGATCACGCCCGACGAGATCAAGATCGGCATCATGCCCGGCCACATCCACAAGAAGGGCCGCGTGGGCGTGGTGTCGCGCTCCGGCACCCTGACCTACGAAGCCGTGGCACAGCTCACCGAGCTGGGCATCGGCCAGTCGTCGGCCGTCGGCATCGGCGGTGACCCGATCAACGGTCTCAAGCACATCGACGTGATGAAGGCCTTCAACGACGATCCGGACACCGACGCCGTGATCATGATCGGCGAGATCGGCGGTCCCGACGAGGCCGAGGCCGCCCTGTGGTGCAAGGCGAACATGAAGAAGCCCATCGTGGGCTTCATCGCCGGCGTCACCGCCCCTCCGGGCAAGCGCATGGGCCACGCCGGCGCGCTGATCAGCGGCGGCGCCGACACGGCCGACGCCAAACTGGCCATCATGGAGGAGTGCGGCTTCAAGGTGACCCGCAACCCGTCGGAGATGGGTCGTCTGCTCAAGAGCCTGCTCTGAGCCGGCACGGGGGCAGCCAACCCCCTCCCACCATTCACAGAGGCCCGCCTGAGCGGGCCTTTTTCATGCCGGGTGGCGAAATCGATCGGTCCGAGCCTGCTCAGCCACGCTACACTGGGGCCTCACCCCACCGCTCACGCCATGAAATGTGCCTTTTTCAGCCTGACCGACACCGGCCGGGTCCGCGCCAACAACGAAGACGCCCTGGCGATCGTGCCGGAAGCAGGCCTCGTCGTCCTGGCCGATGGCATGGGCGGCTACAACGCCGGGGAAGTGGCCAGCGCCCTGGCCACCGAAACGGTGGTGGCCCGCCTAGGCACCTCCATGCCTGGGCAGCAGACCGGCCACCACCGGCTGACACAGGCGCTGACGGAGGCCATCCGCGCGGCCAACCGAGCCGTGTTCGACGCCTCGCGCAGCGAATACGACCTCCGCGGCATGGCCACCACGCTGGTCGCCGGCGTTTTTGCGGGGGCCAGACTCGTTATCGCCCACGTCGGCGACTCGCGGGTATACCGGTTCCGCCAAGGCCACCTGGCGCGCCTGACGCGCGACCACTCGCTGTTGCAGCAGCAGGTGGATGCCGGTCTGATCTCCCCGGAACTGGCCCGGCTGGCACAGCACAAGAACCTCGTCACGCGGGCCATCGGCGTCGCGGCCAGCGTGGACATCGACATGCAGGAACACGTGGTGCAGCCAGGAGACACCTACCTGTTCTGCTCCGATGGCCTCAACGACATGCTCACCGACGCCCAAATGGCCGCCATCCTGAGGCACCACCCACCGCTGGAACACGCCGCCCGGGCCCTGCTGGACAGCGCGAATGCCGCCGGCGGGCACGACAATATCTCCCTCGTCCTGGTGCATTGCGCGCCCGAATCCACGCGGCAGACCCCGGACCCGACCCTGTTGACCCATTGACCACTCGACGCGACCACCGGCCCTGGAGAACCCCATGCCGACCCTGACCATCTCCCTCGACGGGGTGGACCTCAAGAGCATCGAACTGACCCAAACCCGCACCACGCTGGGCCGCCGCCCTTACAACGACATCGTGGTGGACCACCTGGCCGTCAGTGGCGAACACGCCGTCTTCGTCCAGAAGCCGCAAGGGCTGGAGCTGATCGACCTCAACAGCACGAACGGCACCTATGTCAATGGCAAAGCCATCGTCACGGCCCTGCTCGCCCCTGGCGACCTGATCGAGATCGGCCGCTACAAGATGCGCGTGGCCCTGGAGTCTCAGCCGCCGCCGGCCCCCACAGCCCCCACGAACGCACGCATCCGGGTGCTCAACGGCCCCGCCGCTGGCAAGGAAATGCCCCTCACCAAGGCGGTGACCACACTGGGCAAGCCGGGTGTGGCGGTCGCCGCCATCAACCACCGTGCCGACGGCTACACCCTCAGCCTCCTTGACGGCCATACCCCTCCCCTGGTCAATGGGCAGCCGGTGGGCAAGGAGCCCGTGGTGCTGCACAGCAACGACGTGATCACCCTGGCGGGCACCGAGATGCAATTCCTGCTGACCTGAGCCCGGCATCCCACAGGGCGTCTCGGGTGCGCTCGGCCTCCCGGCGCGCGGCCTCGGCAAAGTCCGCGCCGGCACCCGCATACAGAATGGCCCGCGAGGAGTTGATGGCCACCAGCCCGGTGGTGCGCTCCCCTGTGCCGCGCCAGCCCGCCTTGACGGTCGCCTGCGCGTCGCCCCCCTGGGCCCCCACGCCGGGAATCAGCAAGGGAACGGCCGGCGCGATTTCCCGCACACGGGCGATTTCAGCCGGGTAAGTGGCGCCCACCACCAGCCCCACCTGCCCCCCGAGGTTCCAAGGCCCCTGCGCCAGCCGGGCGATGTGCTCGTACAGCAGGGGTTGGCCCTCGACACTGGCCAGCCGTTGGTTCTGGAAGTCGTCGCCCCCCGGGTTGCTGGTGCGGCACAGCAGGAACACCCCCTTGCCGGGGTATTGCAGATAGGGCTGCACCGAATCGAAACCCATGAAGGGCGACAGCGTCACCGCATCGGCACCATAACGCTCGAATGCCTCCTTGGCATACTGCTCGGCGGTGCTGCCAATGTCGCCGCGCTTGGCGTCCAGAATGATCGGCACCTGCGGCGCCGCCACCCGGATGTGCGCCATCAGCCGCTCCAACTGGTCTTCGGCCCGGTGTGCCGAAAAGTAAGCGATCTGCGGCTTGAAGGCGATCGCCAGATCGGCGGTGGCGTCCACGATGGCGGCACAGAATTCGTAGATCCGGTCGGGATCGTTGCGCATGTGGTGCGGGAACCGGGCCGGATCGGGGTCCAGCCCCACACACAACAGGGAGCGGTTCTGGCGCTCGGCGGCATGCAGCATGTCGATGAAGTTCATGTCCTGGATTGTAGGCAGGCCGTAGTGATACCCTATGGGCCATGTGCCAACTGCTCGGTCTCAACTGTGCCACCCCCACCGACGCCAACTTCAGTTTCACGGGCTTGCGCCGCCGTGGCGGTGGCACCGACCACCATGCGGACGGCTGGGGCATCGCTTTTTTCGAAGGCAAGGGCCTGCGGCTGTTCGTGGACCACGAAAGCGCGGCGCATTCCCCGATGGCGGACTTTTTGCGCCGCTACCCGCTCAAGAGCACCAACATCATCGCTCACGTGCGCAAAGCCACCGAAGGCGAGGTCAAGCTGGAAAACACCCATCCGTTCACGCGCGAACTGTGGGGCCGGCACTGGGTGTTCGCCCACAACGGCGACCTGAAGGCCTACCACCCCCACCTGCACAGCCATTTCCGCCCGGTGGGCAACACCGACAGCGAGCGCGCGTTTTGCTGGCTGATGCAGGAACTGGCCAAATCCCACGCGGGCCTGCCCAGCGTGCCGGAGCTGACGCTGACGCTGCAAGAGCTGGTGCCCCAGATCCGCGCTTATGGCAGCTTCAACTTCCTCCTGTCCAACGGCGAAGCCCTGTGGGCCCACTGCAGCACCCAGTTGCACTACCTGATCCGCCAGCACCCCTTCTCCCAGGCCACCCTGATGGACGAGGACTGGACCGTGAACTTCGCTGAAATCAACCAACCGGGAGACCGCGCCGCCGTGATCGTGACCACGCCCTTGACCCGCAACGAAACCTGGACCCCATTTGCCCCCGGCGAGCTCAAGGTGTTCGTGGATGGCCTACCCCTGAACCAGGAGGCACCGTGAGCACACCCTCCTCCCTCTGGCGGCTGCTCGGCTGCATGGTCTTCGCCGCCGGCGTTGCCACCTTGGCACCAGAAGATGGCTCGCTTCGCGCCGGCCTGGGCCTGTTTGCGCTGATCGGCAGCCTGTGGATGACACAGGCTTTACATCTGAGCTTCACGGCCCTGCTGGTGCCCCTGCTGGCCGTGCTGGCCGGCGTGCTGACGGTGCGCGAGGCGCTGGCCGCTTTTGCCCAACCGGTGATCTTCTTGTTCCTTGGCGGCTTTGCCCTGGCAGCGGCCCTGGCCCGACACGGGCTGGATCAGGCCCTGGCCCTGGCCATGCTGCGGCTGGCCCAGGGCCGGGCGGTGCTGGCCGTGCTGATGCTGTTCGGCCTCACGGCGCTGCTGTCGATGTGGCTGAGCAACACCGCCACGGCCGCCATGATGCTGCCGCTCGCCCTGGGCCTGCTGCCCCACCGGACACCCGACCAAGCCGAGCCCGTGGTGGACCAGCGCACCCGCGCCTTCGTCCTGCTGGGTTTGGCTTACAGCGCCAGCATCGGGGGCATGGGCACGCTGGTGGGCAGCCCGCCCAACGCGATTGCGGCGGCCCAGACGGGCATAGGCTTCGCCCAGTGGCTGACCATCGGTCTGCCCCTGGTGGCGGTGCTGCTGCCACTGATGATCGGCCTGTTGTTCCTGGGGCTGAGGCCCCAACTGCACGGCACCACCCCAAGCGGTGAACCAACTGCACCGGCCCAACCCTGGAGCTGGACCCGCGAGCGGGTGCTGACCCTGGGCATCTTCGGCCTCACCGTGGCCGGATGGGTGTTCGGCGCACCGCTGGCGCGGATGCTGGGCGTGCAAGCCGACATCGACACGCTGGTCGCCCTGGCTGCGATCGTGTCACTCGGCATCACCGGCGTGCTGCGCTGGCCTGATGTGGAACACCAGACCCAGTGGGGGGTACTGCTGCTGTTCGGCGGCGGACTCACCCTGAGCCACGTCATGTCCACCACCGGGGCCAGCGACTTCCTGGCCCAGGGCCTGGTGCAGTGGGTGGCCGGGGCACCCACGCTGCTGGTGGTGCTCGCCCTGGTCGCCTTCGTGGTGTTGTTGACCGAACTGGTGAGCAACACCGCCAGCGCGGCGCTGATCATCCCGATCGCCATGGGCATGGCCACCGCTTGGGGGCTCAGCCCCGTGACCCTGGCCGCGGCGGTGGCGCTGTCTGCCTCGTGCGCCTTCATGCTGCCGGTGGCCACGCCGCCCAATGCCATCGTCTATGGATCGGGCGGGGTCACGCAGCAGACCATGATGCGAGCCGGCATGGGCCTGAACCTGCTCGCGATTGCGGTGATCACGGTCTGGGTGGAGGTGCTCGGCTGAAAGAGGTACCGCACATGAAGGCCTACCTCGCCCTGGGGCTGGGCATCGTGGCCGGCATGCCGGTGGTCAAGCTGTTTTCGACAAGCGCCGGACATTAAGCCAGAGCAGCGCCCCTGCGGCCACACCCACAGCATCGGCCAGCAGATCCAGCCAGTCGCCATGGCGCCAGCCGGTGGCGCCCTGGGCCAGTTCGATCAGCGCGCCCAGCAACAACAGGCCCACGAGCACCCGCCGCACGCGGCGTGGGTAGGCCCACAGCCCCAGGAAGGTGAGGATGGAGAAACCGAAGGCGTGCTGCGCTTTGTCCCAGAGGTTCAGCGCCATCTCGGGCAAGTGCTGAGCGGGCAGGAGCGACAGCACGATCACGACCAGCACGCTGGCCCAGAACGCGGCCACGCGCAGCCAGCGCGGCACCCAGGCGCCCAGACCCATGACCCACACCATGGTCAAGCGCTCACCCGCAGCTCGCGCTCCAGCGCATCCACGAACAGGGCGGGCACGTCAAAGCCCGTCTGCTGCTGGATCTCCTGAAAGCAGGTGGGGCTGGTGACGTTGATCTCGGTGACCTTGTCGCCGATCACGTCCAGGCCCACCAGCAGCAGACCGCGCGCTGCCAGTGTGGGGGCGATGGCCCGGGCAATGGCCCAGTCGCTCTCGGTCAGCGGCTGGGCCACCCCTTTGCCTCCGGCGGCCAGGTTGCCGCGCACCTCCGTCCCCTGGGGAATGCGGGCCAGGCAGAATGGAGCCGCCTCCCCGCCGATGAGCAAGAGGCGCTTGTCGCCGGCCACGATCTCGGGCAGGTAGCGTTGCACCATCACGCTGGTATGGCCTCCGCGGTTCAGCATTTCCACGATCGAACCGAGGTTCATGCCATCGGGCCCGACGCGGAAGATCCCCATGCCGCCCATGCCATCGAGGGGCTTGAGGATGATGTCGCGGTGCTCGGCGTGGAACTGACGGATGGCCTCGGACGAGCGCGTGACGAGCGTGGGCGGCGCGAATGCGCCAAACTCCATCAAGGCCAGTTTTTCGGGGTGGTCGCGCAGGGCACGCGGGCGGTTGAACACGCGGGCGCCTTCGCGCTCGGCCTGCTCCAGCAGATGGGTGGCGTAGAAGTACTCGCTGTCGAACGGCGGGTCCTTGCGCATCAGCACCGCGTCGAAGTCCTTCAGCGCTTCGCGGCCCTGGTGGGTCACACGGTACCAGTCGTGCGCGTCACCGGTCAGAGCGATGTGCCGCAGCAGCGCGGTCACGGGCTCGCCGCTTTGCCACTGCAGATGCGCGGGCTCACAGGCCGCCACCGCATGACCGCGCCGCTGCAGCTCGCGCATCATCGCAAAGGTGCTGTCTTTGTAGGTCTTGAAGGTGGCCAGCGGATCGGCCACGAACAGGATGCGCCGTGTCGTCATTCGTAGTCCTCGGCGTTCGGGTCGGTGGCCTCCAGTTCGTAGCTGGCGGCCAGCATGGCGAGGCGCCCGATCACGCCATACATGTAGAAACGGTTGGGCACGCTGGCGCCCGGTTTGACGCCCGGCTGCGGCTGCTGGGCGCCTTTCTCGAACGCCAGCGGCACGAAGCTCGCCCCGGGGGCGTTGAGGTTCTCATCCACCCCCCGGTCGGCATGGACGCGGTAGAAGCCGCCCACCACATAACGGTCCATCATGTAGACCACCGGCTCGGCCACCGCGTCGTTGATGCGCTCGTAGGTCAGCACGCCCTCCTGGATGATGACGTCGGACACCTGCTGGCCGTCCTTGATGACGTTCATCTTGTTCTTGGTCTTGCGATTGAGCGCCTCCAGCTCCTTGGCGTCGCGCACGGTCATGATGCCCATGCCATAGGTGCCGTTGTCGGCCTTGACCACCACGAAGGGTTTTTCTTGAATGCCGTACTCCTTGTACTTCTTCTTGATGCGGGTGAGCAAGGCATCGACGTTGGTCTGCAAGCACTCCATGCCGGTGCCTTCGGCGAAGTTCACTTCACCGCAGTGATTGAACATGGGGTTGATGAGCCAGGGGTCCATGCCGAGCAGCTTGCCGAAGCGCTTGGCCACTTCTTCGTAGGCTTTGAAATGCTGACTCTTCTTGCGCACGTGCCAGCCGGCATGCAGCGGGGGCAGCAGGTACTGCTCGTGCAGGTCTTCCAGAATGCCGGGCACGCCCGCACTGAGGTCGTTGTTGAGCAAGATGGTGCATGGATCGAAATGCTTCAGGCCCAGGCGGCGCTTGTCGCGAATCAGCGGCTCCAGCGTCACCTGCTCACCGTTGGGCAGATCGAAGGTGGTGGGCTCCTTGATGTCGGGGTTGAGCGAACCCAGGCGCACGTTCAACCCGGCCTGGTAGAAGATCTTTTGCAATTGCGCCACGTTCATCAGGTAGAACATGTTGCGCGTGTGATTCTCGGGCACCAGCAGCAGGTTTTTGGCCTCGGGGCAGATTTTCTCGATCGCCGCCATGGCGGCCTGCACCGCCAACGGGAGCATTTCGGGCGTGAGGTTGTTCCAGCCGCCGGGGAAGAGGTTGGTGTCCACCGGCGCGAGCTTGAAGCCGGCGTTGCGGATGTCCACCGAGCTGTAGAACGGCGGTGTGTGCTCCATCCACTCCAGCCGGAACCAGCGCTCGATGACGGGCGTGGATTCGAGGATGCGCTGTTCGAGTTCGTTGATGGGGCCGGTGAGGGCCGTGACGAGATGGGGAACCATGCAGGACCCTCCGCGGGTTGGCTGTTGACAGATGATGAATTGTAGAGAGTGAGCATGAGGAGGGCATTCCCAAGGTCTCCCGGGCCGGCGCAACGGGCAGACAGACCACCCGCATTCATATATAAACACAAAGTTATGAATAAAAACCTCTGGCTGCTGGCGGGCGCACAAGGCCTGTTCCTCACCAACAATGTGGTGTTCATCGCCATCAATGGGCTGGTCGGTCTGAGCCTGGCTCCGCTCGGGTGGATGGCCACGCTGCCCGTCATGGGCTATGTGGTCGGAGGCGCCCTGTCCACCGGACTGGTGGCGCGCAGCCAGCGACGCTGGGGGCGACAGATGGCGTTCCAGCTGGGGCTGCTGGTGGCCTTCCTGTCGGCCCTGATGTGTGCGGCTGCGCTCTACGTGGGCAACTTCTGGCTGCTGGTGCTGGCCACGGTGGTGGCGGGCTACTACAGCGCCAACGGGCAGCTCTACCGCTTTGCCGCCGGCGAACTGGCGGCCGCCCCTTTCCGCGAAAAGGCCGTGTCGCTGGTGCTGGCCGGGGGGCTGATCGGCGCCATCATCGGCCCGAACCTCGCCAACCACACCCGCGACTGGCTGGGCAAACCCTTTCTGGGGGCCTACCTGGCCCTGGCGCTCGTCGCGCTGCTGTCCATGGCGGTGATGGCCGGCATTCGCTTCCCCAAGGAACCCCCCAAGAAGTCCGGGGCCACCAGGGGCAGGCCCCTGCGCGAGATCATGCGCCAGCCGGTGTTCATCGTGGCCACCCTGGGGGCGGCGCTCGGCTACGGGATCATGAACCTGCTGATGGCGGCCACCCCTTTGGCCATGCAGGTGTGCGGGATGCCCTTCTCGGACGCCGCGCTGGTGCTGGAGTGGCACGTGATCGGCATGTTCGCGCCGGGCTTTTTCACCGGCCACCTGATCAAGCGCTTCGGGGTCCTGCCGGTGATGGGTGTGGGGGTGGGCCTGAACCTCGCCTGCATCGCCATCGCCCTCTCGGGTCAGGACCTGCACCAGTTCCTGATCGCCCTGTTCCTGCTGGGGGTGGGCTGGAATTTCCTGTTCACCGGCAGCACCACGCTGGCCATGGAAGCCTATCGGCCGGATGAAAAGGACAAGGCCCAGGCGGCCATCAACTTCTTCGTCTTTGCCACCATGGCACTGACCTCCTTTGCCTCGGGAGCGCTCGTCACCACCCAGGGCTGGACGTGGCTCAACATGGGATCGCTCGCGCCGGTTGGCCTGCTCGGTTTGTCATTGCTGTGGTTGGGGGCCAAGCGCCGGGCGCAGGCACGGGAGGCGTCTGCCGGTTAGAACGGCTTAGAACGGCTGCGGCTTGCCGAAGTGGTAGCCCTGGAACAATTGGCAGCCCATGCCGCGCAGCGCTTCGAACTGCCCCACCGTCTCCACCCCTTCGGCCACCACGACCATGTCCAGACTCTCAGCCAGGTTCAGGATGGCGCGCGCAATGGCGGCGTCATTGGGATCCTCGAGTACATCACGCACGAACGATCGATCGATTTTGAGATGCGTCAACGGGAGCCGCTTCAAATACCCCAGTGAGGAATACCCGGTGCCGAAATCGTCCAGCGCGAACTGCACGCCCCTGGCGGCCAACGCCTCCATTTTGGCGATCGTGTCTTCCACATCGTGCAGCAGCAGGCTCTCCGTCAGCTCCAGTTTCAAACGGGCGGGGTCTGCGCCGGTTTGCTGCAAAACCCCCACAATCGAATCGACGAAATCGGGCTGCTTCAACTGGCGGGCACTCAGGTTGACGGACAGCTTCCAGTCCCGGCGAACGGGGTCCGCATGCCAGGCCGCCAACAGGGAGCAGGCCTGCTTCAAGACCCAGTGTCCAAGCGTCAGGATGAAACCCGATTCCTCGGCCAGCGGAATGAATTGCGCGGGCGGCACCTGGGCACGCGTCGGGTGAATCCAGCGCAGCAACGCCTCCTGCCCCTTGATGCGGCCCCGGGCGTCCACGACCGGTTGACCGTACAGCACAAACTCGCCATCGCGCAGCCCCTGGCGCATTTCGCGTTGCAACTCAGCGCGCTGGATGGCACGCTCCTGCAAGGCAGGATCGAAAAAACGCACGGCATTGCGCCCTGCGGCCTTGGATTCGTACATCGCAAGATCCGCGCGCCGCAGAATATCCTCCATGCGTTCCTCTTCCCCCGCAAACAGGGCAATCCCGATGCTGGGGGTGGCGAGCACCTCGTTGCCCTCGACGCTCAACGGCTGCTCCAGGGCGGCCCGGATCTTCTCACCAACCACTTTGGCACGCCAGGCTGCCTGCTCACGGTCCTGGGACAGTCCTTCCAGCAGGACGATGAACTCGTCACCGCCCAGCCGACCGATGTTGTCCTCCCGCCGCACGACGGCCTGCAGTCGCTGAGCGGTTTCACGCAGCACCTTGTCGCCGACTGCGTGGCCATAGGCATCGTTGATGTCTTTGAAGTTGTCCAGATCGATGAAGCACAGCGCCGCCCAAAGGCCGCTTCGGGCAGCGGCGGACTGGGCTTGCCCCACGCGATCCTGAAAGGCACGGCGGTTGAAAAGCCCCGTGAGGCTGTCATAGAAAGCCAGGCGATGCACCGCCGCCTCGGCTTCCTTGCGGGGCGTGATGTCACGACCCACACCGCGATAGCCCCGCAGCCGGCCTTGCGAATCACACATGGGGGTGCCGCTGAGCGCAAACCAGACGATGCGGCCATCAGGCAGGCGATGCTGGACTTCCCAGCGCAGAAACTGTTGGCGACGCGCCACGGCCGCCTGCAACGCAGCCCAGTCCTCCGGGCGCGGCAGGTTCAGGCTGGGCACGTCCCAGGGGCGCAAGCCCAGAAAACGCTCGGTCAAGGTGTCATCCCGCCCCATGCGTCCGTCGAACCGGGTGTAACGGCACTCGGTGTCCCATTCCCAGTACCAGTCGGCCGACAGCTCGGTCAGGCTGCGAAAGCGCTCTTCACTCTCGCGAAGCGCCGACAGCGTCTGGGCGTGTTTGGTGATGTCGGTATAGGTGCGCACCCAGCCCCCACCCGGCAGCGCCATGGTGGCTCCTTGCAAGGTCAGACCTTGGGCCGTGGTGTATGAATACACATGGGGCGTCCCCGTTTGCCGCACCCGGCGCAGGTGGTACCAGACGCGGTCCAACAGATGGGCCAGATCGCCACGCAGATCGCCCTGGGCATGCTGCCAGCGCACCACCTCATCGATGAGCGGGCGTGCCTCCAGCAACGACTCAGGCAACCCCAGCATCGCCAGGGCCGTGGCGTTGTAGCCCACCACCCGCGCTTCCGAGCCGAGCACGATGAAGGCATGCCGCAACTGATCGAGCAGCTCGGCCACCGACAAGCGACCGCTGCGCACCACCTCGTCGGCGGCCTCCAAGGCGGCCAACGAGCCCGGCAAGGTGGCAGAAAACAACAAATCGCTCATGGCTGCATGAAAAGCCCCAACCCCACAAAACTCTTGGAGCTCAATTATCGATTCTGACACAGCCTAGACCTGCATAACCCACCCAAGTCGATGGGTATTTGCTCTGCAACGGCCCAGCAGGCGTTCATCCCAGGAGGAGCCTGGCCCTCAGGGCATGCGTGCGATCACCTCGGCCACGGCCGCCGTGAGTCGTTGGGCAAACGGGACATGGAGGAACTCGTTCGGGCCGTGGGCGTTGCTCTTGGGGCCCAGCACACCGCAGACCATCATCTGCGCCCGGGGGAAGCCTTGGCTGAGCATGTTCATGAGCGGGATGGTGCCGCCCTGACCGATGAAGCCACACGGCACGCCGTAATGGGCCTGGCTGGACGCGTGCAGCGCCTCCTCGAACCAGGGCGCCATGGCTGGCGCGTTCCAGCCGGTGGCCGCGCCTTCGGGAACGAACGTGACCTTGGCCTGGTAGGGTGCGTTGTCTTCGAGCAGGGTTTTGAGCTCCTGCACCGCTTCGGCGGCGTCCACCAGCGGTGGCAGACGCAAGCTGAGCTTGAAAGCGGTGTAGGGACGCAACACATTGCCGGCGTTGGACAGCGTCGGCAGGCCTTCGGCACCCGTGACGCTGAGCGTGGGGCGCCAGGTGCGGTTGATCAACGCCTCGACAGGATCGGTGGTGGTCGGCAGAGCGAACACCGTGGAGCCCCCGCAGTCGTGGTGCGCCCAGGGAAAACGTTGATAGACCTCGTCGCCCAAAATGGCGGCGGTGGCGCGCGCCTGCTCGAGGCGCTCGGCCGGCACCTCGCAATGGAAGCGCTGCGGCAACAGGCGGCCGGTGGCGCTGTCTTCGAGCCGGTCCAGCACCTGGCGCATGATGCGAAAACTGGATGGCACCAAACCCGAGGCGTCGCCGGAGTGCACGCCTTCGGTCAGCACCTCGACCTTGAGCACGCCACTGGCCATGCCGCGCAGGCTGGTGGTCAGCCACAACTGGTCGTAGTTGCCGGCCCCGCTGTCCAGGCAGATCACCAGCCCCACATCCCCCAGACGCGGGCGCAGGGCGTCCACATAAGGCAACAGGTCGTGAGACCCACTCTCTTCACAGGTCTCGATCAGGCCCACGATGCGGGGATGAGCCACACCCTGCGCCTTCAGCGCCTGGATGGCCGCTAGGCTGGCGTAGACGGCGTAACCGTCGTCCGCACCGCCTCGTCCATAAAGCTTGCCGTCGATGAGCTTGGGGGTCCAAGGGCCCAGGCCGCTGCGCCAGCCATTGAATTCGGGCTGCTTGTCCAGATGGCCGTACATGAGCACGGTCTGGCCACTGGCTGGTGCCGGTTCGCCCTGGCGCCCTGCACTGGCCGGCACCTCGAAAAAGAGCACGGGCGTGCGTGGCTGGCCGTCGGCCGCCCGGAGCCTCAGCACCTCCAGCGTCAGCCCTTCCACCTTCTGCGCAGCCACCCAGTCGGCGGCTTGCCGAAGCACCGTCTCCAGATGACCATGCGCAGCCCAGTCCGGATCGAAAGCCGGGGACTTGGCCGGCACCTCGATGTAGCGCTGGAGCTCGGGCAGGATGCTGTCCTGCCAGCGGGCCGCAATCAGATCCTCGGCGGCTCGGGCGTCCAGCACGGTTTCAGGGAGTCGGGCGTTCATGGGGATTCCTTGGCCGATCAGAAGCTTTCCCAGTCACCGTCGGCGTTGGTGGCGGGCTTGGGCGCCGTGGCGGGAGGGCTCTTCGGCAAGGCTTTCGGAGCGGCAGCGGGGGCGGCAGTGGGCGCCGATGGAGACCTGGAAGACCCACTGGATATCGCCGCTACCTTTGCCGCGGGATGGGGTTTGGGCGGCGGCAATGCCTCGCTGGTCTTGGTGATCGGCTTGCCAGCAGCAGACTGCGCTGCCGGCTTGGCGGGCGGGCTGCGATGGGACGCATCCACCACCGCGCGGGCCGCCGCCCCGGTGCGGAACGCGGCGATCACCTGCGCCAGTCGCTCGGCCTGGTCGCGCAGGCTCTGGGCCGCCGCCGCACTTTGCTCCACCAGCGCGGCATTCTGCTGGGTCATCTGGTCCAGTTGGGCGACCGCCACGTTGACCTGGGCAATCCCGTCGCTCTGTTCGGCGGCGGCAGCGGAAATTTCGCCCACGATGTCGGTGACGCGCTGCACACTGGTTACGATTTCGCTCATGGTGGCGCCCGCGTCCTGCACCAGACGGCTGCCGTCCTGCACCCGCTGCACACTGTCGTTGATCAGGTCCTTGATTTCCTTGGCTGCCTGGGCGCTGCGCTGGGCCAGTGTGCGCACTTCGCCCGCCACCACGGCGAAGCCTCGACCCTGTTCGCCCGCCCGGGCCGCCTCCACGGCGGCGTTCAAAGCCAGAATATTGGTCTGGAAAGCAATCCCGTCGATCACGCTGATGATGTCGCTGATGCGCTGACTGCTCTGGTTGATGTCGTTCATGGTCTGCACCACCTGACCGACCACGGCCCCGCCCCGCGAGGCCACTTCGGCGGCACTCGTCGCAAGCTGGTTCGCCTGCCGGGCGGCATCGGCGCTCTGACGCACCGTGGCGGTGAGCTCCTCCATGCTGGAGGCGGTTTCCTCCAGACTGCTTGCGGACTGCTCGGTGCGGCTGCTCAGATCCTGGTTGCCCATGGCGATCTCGCTGGCGGCCTGGCCGATGCTGTCGCTGGACTCTCGAATCTGGTCAATCACCCGCAGCAAGGATGCTTGCATGGCGTTGAGGGCCTGCAAGAGCTCGCCGACCTCGTCGCGACGGTCCACGTGGATCTGGCGCGTCAGATCTCCCTCGGCGACCCGGTTGGCCACGCCCACCGCCTCCTTGAGGGGCGCCGTGATGGTGCGCGACATGGAAACCGCCACGATCACCCCCACCAGCAAGCCGATCGCCGCCAGCGCCAGCACATACCGCGTCGCGGTATCCGCCTCTGTCGCGGCGTGCTGGGCCACCACGTCGGAAAGCCGCCCTTGCAACTCGACGAACTGGCGCTGGGCTGCCATGTACGCCTCGGCCGAAGGCAACAGGCGACCTTGCAGAAAGCGCTCGGCCTCTGCGGCCGCTGCGGCGATCGCAGAGGCCGCTGCAGCGGCTGCCGCTTGCGCCGCCTCGGCATCCTCTGCCTCTGCCGCTGCGACCGGGCGTTGAGGCTGCGAGGACAACAAGGCAAAGAACTCACGCCGGGTGTTGATGTAGTCGGTGCGCAACTGGGCGATGCGTGCCAGCAAGGCACGCTCCTCCTCCGATTGCGCCTGCTCCTCCAGCGTCTTCTGCAACACGTTGATGCGTTCGGTCGTCTGGGTGATCTGCGGCGAGAAAAAACGGTCCACCGCCGGCGCGTTGCCCGACGTCGCGATCGCCATCACGCGGGCGATGTTGAGCCGGGTGCTGTCGGCCCATTCCCGGGCCACAGCGGCCCGTTGTTCCTGCTGCCGCACGTCGGTCACATCCTGCGCCAGCACCCGGAACTCGTACAGTGCGAACGCCACCAGAAGGCCCATCAATATCAGCACCGATCCGAAACCCAGACCGAGCCGCCAACCGATACGAAGATTTCCCAACCGCATTCGAGTCTCCTGTCATCGTGATCCATGCATCCGAAACGGCCTCAGCGGACACCGAGGCGCCGGTCAGGCCCTTGGTACGTCGCCCCCGTGCCATGGCCACGGGTGGCCGCAGGCATCAACGGGGGATGTCCGCCGGCACCATTCATGAGCTTGAACACCGCCACCAGCTCGGCCAGACGCTGGGCCTGATCGCGCAGGCTGTCGGCCGCCGCCGCGCTTTGCTCCACCAGCGCCGCATTCTGCTGGGTCATCTGGTCGAGCTGGGCCACGGCGCTGTTGATCTCGGCCAGCCCCTGCGACTGCTCGGCCGAGGCCGAGGTGATGTCACCGATGAAGGAAGACACTTTTTGCGCGTTGTCCACGATGTCGTGGATGGTGCGGCCAGCCTGGTGCACGATCTGGGTGCCGAGGCCCACCTTCTCGACACTGGCGCTGATCAGGCCCTTGATCTCGCGCGCGGCCTCGGCGCTGCGCTGCGCCAGGCTGCGCACCTCGCCGGCCACGACCGCAAACCCGCGGCCAGCCTCACCGGCCCGCGCGGCCTCCACGGCGGCGTTGAGGGCCAGGATGTTGGTCTGGAAAGCAATGCCGTCGATGACGCCAATGATGTCGTGGATCTTCTGGCTGCTCTGGTGGATGTCCTCCATGGTGCGGACCACCTGCCCCACCAGCTCGCCACCCTGTTGGGCCACGGTCGCATTTTCCTGGGCCATGCTGCTGGCGGACCGAGCGGCATCCGCCGACTGCTGGGCCGTGGCGGCGATCTGGTCCATGCTGGAAGCGGCCTGCTGCAGGTTGGACGCCGCCTGCTCGGTACGGGCGCTGAGATCCTGGTTGCCGGTCGCGATTTCGGTGCTGGCCATGCGAATGCTGTCGGCCGCCGCGCGCACCTCGCCCACCGTGCGGGAGAGCGACGACTGCATGTCCACCAGGCAACGCATCAGCTCGGTCAGCTCGTCAGAGCCGCGCAGATCGGGTTGCGTGGTCAGGTCGCCACGGGCGATCGACACCGCCAGCCCCTGGGCCTGCTGGAGGGGCCGGGTGATGCTGTGCATGTTCGCCAGTGTGGTCGGCACCACGATGAACGCCGCCAAACCAACGGCGACGCCAAACACGATCAGGATCAGCCTCGAGGTCTTTTGCGCCTGCTCGTAAGCCTCGCGAACCTCCTGCGCGAGCAGCCGGTCGAGCTCGGCCATGATCACATCCACCTTGTCGAAGGCCTCATGGGCGTTGCGCAGCAAGCGGTTGGCCGTGGTGGCGGAGTCGTAGGCCCCGGCTTCGAGCTGGCGCGAGACGGGCTCCAGGGCCTGGGCATAGAGGGTCAGCAGTTCGCGTACCTGCTGCACCAGTGAGCCGTCCGCGTCGGGCTGGTCGCGCAGCATTTCGTCCAAGCGGGCCTGAACGTCCTTCCAGGCACCGTCCCATCGCTCCTTGGCGGCACGCACGGCCTCGGGCCGCTCGTAGTGGATGATCATGTCGCGCTCGTAGCGCCGCAATTCGCCCAGCTTGACCTGCAACTGGCCCATGGCCACCGACTCGGTAAAGGAATGCTGCACGAAATCGTGGTTGAAGGCCTGCATGCGGTACATGCCCCACAGACCGGCGCCGCCGACCATCAGCAACAGCACGAGCACCACCGCGATGGCACCGATCATGCGCAGGCGTATGGTGAACGCCCTCATAAACGACAATAAATTCATTCCCAATCTCCCTCCAGGTCCGGCGCGCACTCAGCCAAGGCGGCGCAGTCATCAGGCCGCAGCGCTGTCGAACAGCCCCATGTCCGGGCTGGACATCAGCGCTTCGATGTCCATGAGGATCAGCATGCGCTCTCCCACGCTGGCAATGCCGGTGATGAAGGCGGTATCCACGGAGGCGCTGCTCATGTCCGGGGCGGGGCGGATGGCGTCGCGGGGCAGTTCCAGCACATCGGACACCGAATCCACCACCGCGCCGACGACCCGACCCTTGACGTTGAGGACGATCACCACGGTGAAATCGTTGTACTCGACCTTCTCGCAGCCCAGTTTGATGCGCAAATCGACCACCGGCACGATCACACCCCGCAGGTTCACCACCCCCTTGATGAACGGAGGGGCATTCGCGATGCGGGTCGGCTCCTCGAAAGAACGGATCTCCTGCACGCGCAGGATGTCGATGCCGTACTCCTCCGCCCCCAGGCGAAAGCTCAGGAACTCGGAACTGCCTTGGGCGGCGCCTGCGGCGGCGCCCGCTCCCGCCTTGGCGATTTGCGGTTGCGCGGTCATCGTCATGCGATCTCCTCGGTTGGTATGGATGAATGGGTCAAGTATCGAACAAAAACAGGCCGTCTGAAGGCAAAGTCTTGTCCAACTGGGTCCATTGTGACGTCTGATCGACCGTTTTGAATGACAAAGGCGGGTTTTCGATGAGTGATGCACCGGCTTGCAAGCCCGATCGCACAGCCGGCCTGCCGGGCTCCGCCCCCCGATTTCGAGCCGATCCGACCCATGGCCTCAATGCCCTTCGAAGCTCACCAGGGTATTGAGCGCCAGCCCCGCCGCCTGCAACCGATCCAGCCCTCCCAGCTCGGGCAAGGCCACGATGGCCGCTCCCTCGGTGACCACGGCACCCAGTTTCTCCAGCAGCTTCTTGCCCGCCATCATGGTGCCGCCGGTCGCGATCAAGTCGTCGATCAGGAGCACCCGGTCGCCTGGCTGCACGGCGTCGGTGTGCAGCTCCACGGTGGCCGAGCCATATTCGAGTTCGTAGGTTTCCTCCACCGTGGTGAACGGCAACTTGCCTTTCTTGCGGATGGGCACGAAACCCACACCCAACTCGTAGGCCAGCACCGATCCAATGATAAAGCCCCGGGCGTCCAGACCCGCCACCACGTCCGGACGCAGCGCACGCTCCATGTAGCGATGCACGAAGGCATCGATGAGCACGCGAAACACCTTGGGGTTCTGCAACAGGGGCGTGATGTCACGGAACTGCACGCCGGGCGCAGGCCAATCGGGCACCGTGCGGATGTGGGACTTGAGGTAGGCGGAAGTGTCCATGACGGGATTATGACCCCCAGCCCGCCGTGCGGGTATCGGATAATCCGTGCCATGCCTTTTCCCGCTGTCGAACCCTCCGCCCAGCGCCTGCTGGACATCGCCCGCGACACCCTGACCATCGAAGCGCAAGCGGTGCTGGCCATGGGCGAGCGCCTGGACGAGCGGTTTGCCGAAGCGGTGCGGCACATCCTCGCCTGCTCCGGGCGGGTGGTGGTGACCGGCATGGGCAAAAGCGGCCACGTGGGCCGCAAGATCGCCGCCACACTGGCCTCCACCGGCACGCCGGCCCTGTTCGTGCACCCCGCCGAGGCCAGCCACGGCGACCTCGGGATGATCACCGCCAGCGACGTGGTCCTGGCGATCAGCAACAGCGGTGAAAGCGAGGAGCTGACCGCCATCGTGCCGCTCATCAAACGCATGGGAGTGCCGCTGCTGGCCATGACCGGCCGTGCCGATTCCACGCTCGGCCGGTATGCCGACGTGGTCCTCGACACCCGGGTGGACAAAGAAGCCTGTCCGCACAACCTCGCCCCCACCGCCAGCACCACGGCGCAGATGGCCATGGGCGACGCGCTGGCCCTGGCACTGCTGGATGCCCGCGGCTTCAAGGCCGATGACTTCGCCCGCTCGCATCCGGGCGGCGCTCTGGGTCGCAAGTTGCTGACGCTCGTCAGCGACGTGATGCGCCCGGCTGAGCAGGCCCCGCGCGTCGGTCTGGATGCCAGCTTGCTCGACATGATGCGCGCCATCAGCGCCGGCGGCCTCGGAGCCACGGCCATCGTCGATTCCGAAGGCATTCCCGTCGGCATCTTCACCGACGGCGACCTGCGCCGCCTCATCGAACGCGGCACAGACCTTCGAACCGCCACCGCCGCTCAGGTCATGCACCCCAGCCCCCACACCATCCGGCCAGATGCGCTCGCTGTCGAGGCAGCCGAGCTCATGGAGACTCACCGCATCACCAGCGTGCTGGTGGTGGACGACCATGGCCGCCTGTGCGGCGCCCTCAACAGCCACGACCTGATGCGCGCCAAGGTGATCTGACCCATGCCCGACCATCTCCCACCCCTGACCCCGCGGCTCGGCTTCGCCCCCGAGGTGCTGCTGCGTGCACAGACCGTCAAGATCGTGTTTTTCGATATCGACGGCGTGCTCACCGACGGCGGGCTCTACTACACCGAGAGCGGCGAAACCCTCAAGCGCTTCCACACCCTGGATGGTCATGGCATCAAGCTGCTGCAACGCGCCGGTATCACACCCGCCGTCGTCACCGGACGCGATTCGGCCGCCCTTCGGCTGCGCCTGCAAGCCCTGGGCGTGAGCCACGCCCGCTTTGGCACCGAAGCCAAGCGCCCAGCCGCTGAAGCGATGCTCGACACGTTGGGGTTGGACTGGTCACACGCTGCGGCCATGGGCGACGACTGGCCCGACCTGCCGGTGCTGCGGCGCTGTGCCCTGGCCGTCGCACCGCCGGCGGCCCAGGTCGAAGTGCGGGAAATGGCTCATTACATCACCCGCGCCGGTGGCGGACACGGAGCGGTGCGCGAACTTTGTGACCTGCTGCTGGTCGCCAGCGGACACTATGCCCACCTGCTTCAGGAGGCCAGCGCTTGACCACGCCCACACCACCGATGACGGCACCACCGGCACCCGACGCTCGGCGCACGCCTTCGCGGCTCGAACGGTGGTGGAATCAGATCTCGATCTACCTGCCCGTGCTGCTGATGGGACTGCTGGCCTTGGGCAGCTACTGGGTGGTCAGCCGGGCGCCACAGCCCGAGCCCCCGCGCCCTGCCCGCCCGATATCGCAGGAGCCCGACTATTTCATGCGCGACTTTTCGGTGCGAACGTTCACCCCCGAAGGCACGCTCCAATCCGAGCTGCGGGGAACCGAGTTACGCCACTACCCGGCCACCGACACACTGGAAGTGGACGATGCGCGCCTGCGTGCGATCAACGACACCGGACGGCTCACCACCGCCCGCGCCCGGCATCTGCTGACCAACGACGCCCAGACTTTTTACACCCTCACGGGGGAGGTGGTCATCGTTCGTGAGGCCCACCGGCTGCCCGACGGGCAACTGCTGCCGCGCCTGGAATTCCGCGGCGAGGCATTGACCTACCATGTGGCCGAAGAACGGCTGGAGTCCGACCTGCCGGTCGTGATGCTGCGCGGCAATGATCGCATCAGTGCAAACCGGCTGCGCTACGCCGATGAGACACGGCAAGCCGATCTGGAGGGCCGGGTCCGGGCCACGCTGAGCCCACGCCCCTGAAAGACGACAACCTCGCCGGCGTACACCAGACGAGGTTGTGGGATGCCTAGGCGCCCGGGCGGAACCCGGGCTGTGCAGAGATCAGTAACCGCCGCGGCCGCCGCCTTCGCGACGACCACCACCCCCGTAGGGGCTGCGGAACTGGCCTTCACCGCCGCCGAAGCCGCCTTCGCGACGGCCGCCGCCAAAACCACCGCTGCGCGGGGGACGGGGCTCCATGGGGCGCGCCTCGTTCACCACCAGGCTGCGGCCGCCAAGGGCTTGACCGTTCATGCCCTGGATGGCGGACTGGGCTTGCGAATCGCTGCCCATTTCCACGAAGCCGAAGCCCTTGGAGCGACCGGTGTCGCGCTCCATCATGACCTTGGCACTGTTGACTTGGCCAAAAGCACCGAAAGCCTGCTGAAGATCGTCGTCGCGCACGGAATAGGGAAGGTTGCCGACATACAGTTTGTTGCCCATTGATGGGACTCCTGAAAACACAAAGAGAAACGAAATAGCGATGGAGCCCCGTTGGCACGACGAAACCGCTTACCTGGCTGCAGTGGCACGCGAAACTGACCGATCACCTGTTTGGCATGTGCTTGGCGCACACGCCCATCCATTATGCGCCTCTGGCCGAAACCGTGTGTATTTTTTTTGCTTTCGTGTCCCCAAAGCCCTTGACGGAACGTTTGGCGGGCCTTTTCCCCTGACATGGACGGCTTGGGCGTTGCGAAGTGACAACAATCCGGGCCCATGCCCTATACTTGCGAAGCGCCGATTTGTTGTTCCGGATTGCGGGCGCGTAAGAAATGCCGCTAAACAGGAGACACCCGGTCCCCGCACCCGTCACCCTGTCAGCGACGGCCTCTTGCGGCACCGGTTCTTTGCTGCCTCCCAGTTCAAGTGATCGTCATCCCCCAAACCCTTCGGTTCGATCAGCCACTGCCGCTGCAATGCGGCGCGGTGCTGCCCGGCTACGAACTCGTTTACGAAACCTACGGCACCCTCAACGCCGACCGATCCAATGCGGTGCTGATCTGCCACGCGCTCAACGCCAGCCACCACGTGGCCGGGCGCTACGCCGATG
Organism: Tepidicella baoligensis; assembly: GCF_013432195.1. Lineage (GTDB taxonomy): Bacteria > Pseudomonadota > Gammaproteobacteria > Burkholderiales > Burkholderiaceae_C > Tepidicella > Tepidicella baoligensis. Next base: position 362,213 of record NZ_JACCDB010000001.1, read on the forward strand.
CCAGCGGCCAGCCCCTACCCAAAAGCGAGGGCTGGTGGGACAACATGATCGGTCCAGGTAAGGCGGTGGACACGAATCGCTGGTTCGTGATCGGCATCAACAACCTGGGCTCCTGCTTTGGCTCGACCGGCCCCACCCACCTCCACCCCGTGACGGGCGAGCCCTGGGGCGCAGACTTCCCCGTGGTGACGGTGGAAGACTGGGTCAACGCTCAGGCCCGCCTGCTGGACGCGCTGGGCATCGAGCGGCTGGCCGCCGTCATGGGCGGCAGCCTGGGCGGCATGCAAACGTTGAGCTGGACGCTCCAATACCCCGAGCGCGTGCGCCATGCCGTGGTGGTGGCCAGCGCCCCCAACCTCACCGCCGAGAACATCGCCTTCAACGAGGTGGCGCGGCGCGCCATCGTCACCGACCCCGACTTCCACGGTGGCCACTACCTGCGCCACGGCACCCTGCCGCGGCGGGGCCTGCGCATCGCCCGCATGATCGGGCACATCACCTACCTGAGCGATGATGTGATGAACGAGAAATTCGGCCGTCAGCTCAAGCCACTGACCGACGCCGCCCAGGCCGGTGACGTGGACGAAGCGGTTCGTCTGGCCTACCGTTACACCACACAGGACGTGGAATTCCAGATCGAGAGCTACCTGCGCCACCAGGGCGACAAATTCAGCGAATACTTCGACGCCAACACCTACTTGCTCATCACCCGCGCGCTGGATTATTTCGACCCCGCCCGGGCCCACGACGGCAACCTGAGCGCGGCGCTGGCCGTGGCCCGCGCCCGGTTCCTGCTGATCAGCTTCAGCACCGACTGGCGCTTCTCGCCGGCCCGCAGCCGCGAGATCGTCAAGGCGCTGGTGGACAACCGGCGCGACGTGAGCTACGCCGAAATCGACGCCCCTCACGGCCACGACGCCTTCCTGCTCGACGACCCGCGCTACCACGCCGCCGTGCGCGCCTATTTCGAGCAGCAGGTGGTCCGTGACCTGCCTGCGGGAGCCCGCGCATGACCGACCGCCTGACCCACGAATCCATCGCCCGCCTCGTGCCCAGAGGCGCCCGCGTGCTCGACCTGGGCTGCGGCGACGGTGCCCTGCTGGCTTACCTGCGCGACACCCTCGATTGCACCGGCTATGGCGTCGAGATCGACGACGCCAAGGTCCACGCCTGCCTGCAGCGCGGCATCAACGTGCTGCAACTCAACCTGGAAGACGGGCTGGCCCTGTTCGGCGACAACAGCTTCGACATGGTGCTGCAGATCGACACCTTGCAGCACCTGCACAACGCCGAGACCACGCTGCGCGAGACCGCCCGCGTGGGGCGGCAGGCCATCGTCGCCTTCCCCAACTTCGCGCACTGGCCCAACCGGCTGAGCGTGCTGCAAGGGCGCATGCCGGTGACCAAGCGCCTGCCCTACCAGTGGTACGACACGCCCAACATCCGGGTCGGCACCTACGCCGACTTCGAGGTGCTGGCCCAGCGCCTGGGGCTGCAGGTCACCGACAGCTTCGGGCTGGAGCAGGGGCGCGAGGTGCGGCTGTGGCCCAACCTGCGCGCCAGCACGGCGGTGTTCAAGCTCACGCAAGGCTGAGGCGCGCCCGGGCACCGGAGCCCAGGCGTCAGAACGACCCGAACAGCGTGCCCAGCACCACCACCGCCACCAGCGAGAGCAGGGGAATCGCCACCGCCACCACGAAGATGTCCAGATAGGCTTGGCGGTGGCTCAACCCGCAGATGGACAGCAGGGTGATCACGGCGCCGTTGTGCGGCAGGGCATCGAGCCCGCCGGTGGCGATGGCCGTGACGCGGTGCAGCAGGTCCGGCGCGATGCCAGCGGCCTGCCCCATCGCCAGCCAGGTCTCGCCCAACGTCTGCAGCGCGATGCTCATGCCCCCCGAGGCCGAGCCGGTGATGCCGGCCAGGATATTGACCGCGATCGAGAGCGACACCAGCGGGTTGCCCGGCGCGATGCCCAGCACCGCGTCGCGAACGAGGGCAAACCCCGCCAGCGAGGCGATGACCGCACCAAATCCCACCAGCGAGGCGGTGTTGAGCAACGGAAGGACCGACCCCGCAGCGCCTTGCTCCAGGGTGCCTGTTAGCTCATGCAGCTGGCGCCGCTGCAGCACGATCAGCAGCACGATCGACGCCGCCAGCGCCACGATCACGGCCCAGATCCCGCGCACCGCGTTGATGTGGGTGCCGCCGTAGCGGGCTTCGGCGAGGTAGGCGGTATCCAGCGCTGGCAATACCCAGGTCGCCAGCAGGTAGTTGAGTGCGATGACCAGCACCACCGGGGCAATGGCCCGCCCAAAGCCACCCGGCTGCGGAGGGTGGGAGGAACTGGTGGGACTGGTGGGGCGGATCGTGACCGGGTCTTCGTCGTGTGCGCCGTAACCTTCGCCAGCGCGCGCCGCCGCTGCGGCACGGCGCGTCAACCACCACACGCCCAGCACGAGCATGATCAGCCCGGCGATCAGCCCGAGACCGGGCGCGGCAAAGGGCGTGGTGCCGAAATAGGGCATGGGAATCGCGTTCTGGATGGCGGGTGTGCCCGGCAGGGCCGTCATGGTGAAGGTGAAGGCGCCCAGCGCGATGGCGCCGGGTATGAGCCGCTTGGGCAGCTGCGCTTGGCGAAACAAGGCCGCCGCGATGGGGTAGACGGCAAACGCCACCACGAAGAGCGACACGCCGCCGTAGGTGAGCACGGCGCAGGCCAGCACGATGGCGAGGATGGCGCGCTCTGCACCGAGCCGCTCCACGATCGCATGGGCGATCGCCAAGGCGGCCCCCGAGGCTTCCATCAACTTGCCGAACACCGCCCCGAGCAGGAACAGCGGGAAAAACGCGATCACGAAGCCACCCAGTGCCGGCATGAACACCTGGGTGTAGCTGGCCAGAAGCGGCGTGCCCGGGCTGAACAAGACAGCCAGGAGGGCCATCAGGGGCGCCAGGATGAGCACGCTCACCCCACGGTAGGCCAGCACCATCAGCAGTGCCAAAGCGAGCACGATGCCGAGAATACCGATCATGACAAACACTCCCGCTGCAGGTCCACGGTCGCGCGTCGGCCCAGATCGTCGGCGTGTTGCTGCAACCATGCATCGGCGGCGGCCCGGCCCTTCTCGAAGAGCCGCAGGAGAAACACCGGATCGGTGCGCAGCTTGGTCTCGGCCCCGAGGTCACGCAGCGCGTCGTCGCCGTCGATGCGGTGCACGCGCAGCGCCTCCACCCGGGCAAACAGCGGATTGCGGTAGTGATGGCCCGGCCGACCTTCCTCGGCGATCAGGTTCTTGAGCAGTTGCAGCCCGCGCAGCTCCTTGAGCAGGCTGGCGTTGAAGGTGATTTCGTTGATCCGGTCCAGGATGTCCGCTGCCTGGGTGGGCCGTTCGGGGCGCTGGCGCGGATTGATCTGCACCAGCAGCAGATCGTCGGCCGGGCTCTCCTGGATCAGCGGCATGAGCGAGGGGTTGCCGGCGTATCCGCCATCCCAGTAGGGCTCACCGTCGATTTCGACGGCCTGGAACAGCATGGGCAAACAGGCCGAGGCCAGCACCACGTCGGCGCACAGCTCGTCTTGCCGGAACACGCGCAGCTCGCCCGTGCTCACCCGCGTCGCAGAGATGAAGAGCTGGGTCTTGTGGCAGTGGCGTACGCGATCGAAATCCACCGTGTCTTCCAGAATGCGCCGCAGCGGATTGAGGTTGAGCGGGTTGAATCCGTAGGGCGAGAGAGCCTGGCTCCAGCTGCGCGCCCAGCGCTGCATGGCCTCCACCCACGGCTGGGCGCTACCGCTCCACCAAGGCTGAAAAGCGGCAAACGGGGAGTGGGCGCCGACCTGCGTCCAAAAGTGGCGCAAGGTCCGGCGGGCACCTTCGCGTCCGCCGTCCATCAGCCCGGCGGCCAAGGCCACCGCGTTCATGGCCCCGGCGCTGGTGCCGCTGATGCCGGCGAACTCCAGCCGCTCGTCTTCGAGCAGGCGGTCGAGCACACCCCAGGTGTAGGCACCTTGCGAGCCACCCCCTTGCAGGGCCAGATCCACCAAGCAGGGCAGAGTCTTGGTCTGGGCGCGGGAACGTGACGGTGGTTGCATGCTTTCCTCCTGGTTCATGAAAGGGGCGCCCTGGGGCATGCTTGCTCACTGGACGGGTCCAGATAAGGCAGCAACTGCGGCCCCAGTTGGCGCAAGACCTGCACCGGCAGTGCCGAAGTGAAGCGGTGGCGGGCCGCCTGCGGGCCGACGACATAGGCGGTGACCGTGCCGAAATGGCGCGGCCCCAGAGAAAACACGAAAGTCGCGGTGCGGTTCATGGCGGTGCCGGGGCGTCCGCCGACGACGACGCGGTTGTCGCCGGTGCCGGTCTTGCCGCCCAGGCGCCATTCCTCGCCGCCCGCCAGCCGAAAGCCGCCCGCCAGCCGGCGAGCCGTGCCCTCGTCCACCACCTCGGCCAGCACACGCCGCAACGCCCGTGCCACTTCGGGCAACATGACTTGCTCACCCTCCTCTGTCACCCGGCGTTCGAGCCGGGTTTCGTACGGGGTGTCCAGGGCGAAGTCCATCGCCTGGGTGCGGATGACCGGTCTGCGCACCCCGTCGTTGACGATGATGCCCATGAGTTCGGCGAGCGCAGCCGGGCGATCACCCGAACTCCCCAGGGCAGTGGCCAGCGAGGGCACGAGTTGCGCAAAGGGATAGCCCAGGCGCGCCCAACGCCGGTGAATGTCCATGAAGGCTTCCACCTCCAGCATGGTGGCGATGCGCGTATCCTGCGCCGACTTGGCCTGGGTGCGGAACAGCCAGCGGTACACCGCCTGGCGCTCGGCTGCGCTGGCCTGGACGGCCTGCTCCCAGGTGGCATCGGGGTGCTGCAAGCGATAGGCCACCAGCCACAGCTCCAGCGGATGGACGCGGGCCACGAAGCCGCGGTCGGGCAGGTCGAGGACATCGGGCGCGTATTGCCGGTACAGACGCTCCAGCCGGGCCGGTGGCGGCGTGGCGTCGCCGAGACGGTCCCGCAGAAAAGCCTCCATCGCATCAATCGGTGCATCGGGCTCCAGGTAGCGGAACACCGCGGCGAGCCGGTCGGCCGTGGGGCGCAAGCCGGAGAGCAGGACGTCGCGGACAGCGTCGGGAGGCAGTCCTTCGAGTTTGCGCCAGAAGCGGCGCAGGAACACCTGGCCCTCACGGTCGGCAAAACGGGCCAGCAGGGCCTCGCGGCGGGGATCGTTGAGGTCGGACAGCAGCCGCGCGGTGCCGCCCTGGGTGTGGTACATGCTGTGCCGCGCCACCTCGCGCAGCAGCCGCACGAACGGCAGGTTGAGCGACTCCTGCATGGCCTCGCGCAAGGTGGGATTGCGGCCATCGTCCTCGGGGCGAAAGTTGCTGAAGGTGTGCACACCGCCGCCGGTGAAGAAGCGTTCGTCGGTGCGGGCTGAAAAACGCCGCTCCAGCGCCGCTTCCAGGGTGCGCGGCAGATCGGCATCCGGGTGCTCGCGCACCCACCCGTGAACCCAGCGGCTCAAGGTGTCGTCGGGATCGGGGGTGAAGGCCTGGCGTGCATCGGCCGGCATCGCGTGCAGGCGCTCGTAGGTTTCGGCCACCATCTCCAGATAGGTGGCCAGGACGCGCAGCTTGGCCGTGGAGCCCAGCTCCAGCTTGGAGCCTTCGTTGATGTCCAGCGGCTGGCCGGTGGTGTCGGTCTGCAGGCGCACCACATTGCCCTGCGGGGTGGCTTCCAGCAGGGTGATGCTGTAGTGCACCTCGTCCAGGGTGTCGGCGCGCAGCAGGCGATCCCCGAGCAGCTGCTGGCGGCGGGCGAAAGCGGGATCGTTGAGCTGCTGCAAATACGCCGAGGCCGTGTCTTGCAAGCCCTGGTTCAGCGTCGTGTGGACTTCGAGATCCAGCCGGTCCAGCGTGTAGAGGCTGACCCCCAACTGGGTGGCCAGGCGGTTGCGCACGGCCGCGGTGCCCTTGCTGGGCAGCTGGGGACTCCACGCTGGTTGAGTGGCGAAATCCCGGAACACCAGGGGTTGGGCCAGCGCAGCGTCGCGCAGCGCGGGTTCGAGCAGCCCCGCCTCGGCCATGAGCCGCAGGTGGGCATCGGTCAGGCGGCCCAGCGCGTCGCGCCCAGGCCCCCGGCCCAAAAACCAGGAGGGCCGACGGTGCGCGATCATGAGGGCCACCACATGACGCCAGGCACCCGCCTGGGCCTGCAACGCTGCGCTGTCATCGGCACGGGGCCGCTGGAGCCAGGCGTTGCTTTCGTCCCAGTCCAGACCGAACCACACCCACAGGCCGTCGCCCAGACCATGCACCTCCCCATGCCGCGGAGCGGCCGCCAGCGGCACGGTGTTGAGGTAGTCCAGCACCAGCCGACGCCGAAAAGGCAGCGTTTCGGCCCCATCGCGGTAGGCCCGGACCGAAGCCGAGATCATCTGGCGCAGCTTGTCTCGGGCATCCTGCGTCCGGCCGTCCGGCGAATGGCGGTATTTTTCGATCTGTGTGGCCAAGGTGCTGCCGCCCGGGGTGTCGATGTCGTCATCGACCAGCCGTCCGAGCTGACCCAGCAGGGCACGGGTGAAGCGCACCCAGTCCACGGCGGGGTTCATCCGGGGCCGCTGCGGATCGAGCAAACCCCGGTTCTCGATGAAGAGCAGCGCTTCCACCACCCGAGGTGGGATCGCCTCGAAAGCCTCGTACTGCCGGTAAGGGTAGCCAAAGCTGTACATGGGTGCTCGCCGGCAATCCCGAACCGTGAGCCCGGCCTGGTTTTTTTCGTCGTAGGGCAAGGACCAACCCCGATCGACATGGGCCCGAGCCGCCGCCGACCACTCGACCTGCTGCACCACTTGGTAACCCCGCTCGAGCAGCCGGTCCTGATACACGGGCCCATCGACATAGCCCAGACGCACGTTGTAAGGCCCATGGGCGGGATAACGGCGTTTCTCTTCAGCCACCGGCCCATCCACCCGCGCCCACGTCAACTGCCGGGCGTAGCGCGTCAACACATGGGCCTGCCCGTATGAATGACGCACCTCCAGCCACAAGCCCACGCCCACCAGGACAACCACCACCAAGAGCAGCACGGCCAGGCGCACCCTCCAGCCGGAGCGCCACGTCCATCGTCTGTCTGTGCTCCGATGATCTCCCTGAGGTGTCATGCCTGTGCTGCGCCGTCCGTCTGGATCAACTGTCGATCATCCGGATTATGAACGGTTCCCCATCGTCATTGCTGCATTGCAGCAAGCTGGGGATCGACGTATTTATGGCCCACCTACTCCACCGTGACCGACTTCGCCAGGTTGCGCGGCTTGTCCACGTCCGTGCCTTTGGCCAGGGCGGTGTGGTAGGCCAGCAGTTGCAGCGGCACCACGTGCAGGATGGGGCTGAGCACACCGTAGTGCTCGGGCATGCGAATCACGTTCAGCCCCTCCTCGCTGCGGATGCGGGTATCGGCGTCGGCCAGCACGTAGAGCACACCGCCGCGCGCCCGCACCTCCTGCATGTTGCTCTTGAGCTTTTCGAGCAGCTCGTCGTTGGGCGCCACGGTCACGACCGGCATGGCGCTCGTCACCAGCGCCAGCGGGCCGTGCTTGAGTTCCCCGGCGGGGTAGGCCTCGGCGTGGATGTAGCTGATTTCCTTGAGCTTGAGCGCCCCTTCCAGGGCGATCGGGTAATGCAGCCCCCGGCCCAGGAACAGGGCGTGGTCTTTCTGCGCAAAGGCCTCGGCCCAATGGATGATCTGCGGCTCCAGCGCCAGCACGGACTGCAGCGCCACCGGCAGATGGCGCATCGCTTTCAAGTGCCGGGCTTCTTCCTCGGCGCTGAGACGGCCCTGGCTTTGCGCCAGCGCGAGCGTGAGCAGAAACAGCCCGGCGAGCTGGGTGGTGAAGGCCTTGGTGCTGGCCACGCCGATCTCCACCCCCGCGCGGGTGATGTAGGCCAGCGCACATTCCCGCACCATGGCGCTGGTGGCCACGTTGCAAATGGTGAGCGTGTGCCTCATGCCCAGACTTTGCGCATGGCGCAGGGCGGCCAGGGTGTCGGCGGTCTCGCCACTCTGGCTGATGGTGACCACCAGCGTCTTCGGGTGGGGCACGCTGCGCCGGTAGCGGTACTCGCTGGCCACCTCCACCTGGGTGGGAATGCCGGCCATCGCCTCCAGCCAGTACTTGGCCACGCAGCCGCTGTAGTAGCTGGTGCCGCAGGCCAGGATGAGCACGCGGTCGATGTCCTTGAACACGCGCCAGGCCGCCGCGGCCTGATCGCCCTGGCCATCGAACAGCTCGGGCACCACCCCCTCCACCCCTTCCAGCGTGTCGGCCAGCGCGCGCGGCTGCTCGAAAATCTCCTTCTGCATGTAATGCCGGTAGGGGCCCAGCTCCACCGCCCCGCTGTGCGCCTGGACAGTACGCACCGGACGCTCCTCCGGCCCCATGGGCCGACCGGATCGGTCGCAGACCCAGTAACGCCCCAGCTGCAGGTCCACCACGTCGCCTTCGGCGAGGTAGACGATCTGGTCCGTCACGCCGGCCAGGGCCATGGCGTCGCTGGCCAGAAAATGCTCGGCGGGCAGACCGTCCCGCGCCTGGCCCACGCCCAACACCAGCGGTGAGCCGGCCCGGGCGCCCACCACGCGCTGCGGCTCGTCCTTGTGGAACACCGCGATCGCATAGGCCCCTTGCAACCGTGCCACGGCGGCCTGCACCGCGCGGAACAGGTCCCCGTCATACAGCGCATCCACCAGGTGGGCGATGACTTCGGTGTCGGTCTGGCTGTCGAAACGGTAGCCCCGAGCCTGCAGCTCGGCACGCAGCTCGTCGTGGTTTTCGATGATGCCGTTGTGCACCACAGCCACTCGCGCGGGGCGGCTGGAGGCATCGGCGCCGGCACCGTGGCTGAAGTGGGGGTGGGCGTTGTGCACCGCCGGCGCCCCGTGCGTGGCCCAGCGGGTATGGGCAATCCCCGTACCGGCCTCCAGCCCGTCGGCAGCCACCTGCGCCTGCAGCTCAGCCACCCGGGCCGTGCTGCGCGCCCGGTACAGGCCCGGCGCATCACCGCCCGAGCGGTACACAGCCACTCCACACGAGTCATACCCCCGGTATTCCAGACGCTGCAGGCCCTGGATCAGGACGGGAACGATGTTACGCGCCGAGACGGCGCCCACGATGCCACACATACACAAGACCTCCAAATCGGTGAGGCTCACATCGTAGTCGGACAATCAAGAAATGTTTGATCATTTATGTGATACTTATGGATGTTTATTTCCTTCTGTGCAGAAGATGAATGAAAACATCTGAATATCTATTTATATGAACGAATATTCCATAGACGAAATCGATCTTCGGCTGCTGGATGCGCTCCAGACCGATGCCGGTCGTCACAACCACGAGTTGGCTGCGCACTGCGGCGTCTCCCCTGCCACCAGCTTGCGGCGGATCCGTCGGCTCGAGGCGCTGGGCCTCATCGAGAGGCGAGTGGCCCTGTTGCAGCCGGAACGGCTCGCTCGAGCCGTGGGCCATGGACTCACGGCCCTGGTGGAAGTGAGCCTCGATCGACAAGGCGCGGCACAGCTCGACGCCTTCGAAGCCCGGGCCGTGGCCGAGCCTGCCGTGCAGCAGTGCTACCGGGTCAGCCCCGGTCCAGATTTCATGCTCGTGCTGGTGGTGCCCGACATGCCCGGCTACCTGGCCGTGGCGCAACGGCTGTTCACCGATGACGCCAACGTGCGCAATGTCAAGGCGTTCTTCAGCCTGAAACGGGCCAAATTCACCCCGGCCCACCCCTTGCCAACGGCTTCGCCGCAGAAGTGAGCGCATAATTTCGGGAACCTCGGCCGGGTTCGGACGGTCGTTCCTTCAGCCCTTACACCACCGTGCTCGAAGAAGGAGGATACACGCATGCCCTTATTGGCCCACGCCCGGACCCTGATGACCGCTGCCGCACTGACACTCGCCGCCCTCACGCCAGTCTGGGCCCAGGAATTGGTGAGCGTGCGCAACCCCAATGTGAACATGCGGGCAGGCCCGGGGACCAATACCGAAGTGCTGTGGAAACTTGCACAAGGCTATCCGCTGCAGGTGCTGGAACGCCGGGGCAACTGGCTGCGGGTGCAGGACTTCGAAGGCGATCAAGGCTGGATCGCGCGCAGCGTGACCACCAACATTCCACACCACATCGTCAAAGGCACGCGCGTGAATCTGCGCGCCGGCCCCGGCACCCAACACGCCATCGTGGGCACCGTGAACTACGGCGACGTGCTGCGCACCACCCGCCGCCAGGGTGACTGGGTTCAGGTCCAGCATCCGAGCGGGCGCGGCCACGCCTGGATCGCCAGCAACCTGGTCTGGGGCTGGTAACCAGCCGCTTCAGGGCTTCTTCTCGGGCCGCTTCCAGTTCGCAATGCTGAGCTGCTTGGCCCGAGCGACGCTCAGCGCGCCGGCCGGCGTGTCTTTGGTAATGGTCGAGCCACCGGCGATGGTGCCGCCGGCGCCCAGCGTGACCGGTGCCACCAACACGCAGTTGCTGCCCACGTGCACGTCGGCCTCGATCACGGTGCGGTGCTTGTGGGCCCCGTCGTAATTGGCGGTGATGCTGCCCGCGCCATAGTTGACGCGCTCGCCCACGGTGGCGTCCCCCAGATAGGCCAGGTGATTGGCCTTGGCCCCGGCAGCCAAAGTCGAGTTCTTGACTTCCACGAAGTTGCCGATGTGCACCGCCGGCCCCAGCCGCGTCCCCGGCCTCAAGCGGGCAAACGGCCCGACCAGCGCCCCCGGGCCGACGCCGACCCCCGCGCGCTCACCGTCGATGTGGGTGAAAGGATGGATCACGGCGCCGGCTTCGATGCGCGCGTTCGCGATCACGCAGTGCGCCCCGATCCGCACCCCGTCACCGAGCTGCACCTCACCCTCGAAAACGCAGTTCACGTCGATTTCCACATCCTGTCCGCAATCCAGCGTGCCGCGCACGTCCAGCCGGGCCGGGTCGGCCAGCCGCACGCCCTGGGCCATCAGCCGATCGGCCAAGCGGCGCTGATGCGCGCGCTCGAGTTCGGCGAGCTGGGCCGGGCTGTTCACCCCGGCCACCTGCAGCGCATCGTGGATGCGATGCGCGAACACCCGCACGCCGTCGGCGACGGCGAACTTCACCACGTCGGTGAGGTAGTACTCGCCCTGGGCGTTGCGGTTGTCCAGCCGGGCCAACCAGCCGCGCAGCAGTCGGGTGGGCACGGCCATGATGCCGCTGTAGATTTCGGTGATACGGCGCTGCTCATCGCTGGCATCCTTGTGCTCCACGATGGCGCGCACGTCGTCACCAGGTCCGCGCACGATGCGGCCATAGCCGGTGGGATCGGGCAGGTCCAGCGTCAGCAGGGCCAGATGCTGGCCGTCGCACAGGTCCAGCAACGCCTGCAGTGTGGCCACTTCGGTCAGCGGCACATCGCCGGAGAGCACCAGCGTCACACCATCGTCGGCCAGCACCGGCAGGGCCTGCTGCACCGCATGCCCGGTGCCGAGCTGAGGCTCCTGGCGCACGCAGCGCAAGGCCGGCGGGGCCTCGGTCATCCCACCCAGGGCCGCCTCGACCTGATCGGCCTGGTGGCCTGTGACCACCACGGCCTGGCGCGCCCCGAGCTGCGCCGCCCGCTGGATGACGTGGGCCAGCAAGGCCCGCCCCCCCAGACGGTGCAGCACCTTGGGCAGGGCACTCTTCATCCGGGTGCCCTTGCCGGCCGCCATCACCACCACATCCACCGCCACTGTCGTCATGCATCCTCCTGTCGTGGCGCAGCATGCGCCGAGGCGGCATTATCCATGCCTTCCCTCTGCGACGCGCCGCCCGATACCGTTTGCCAATCGCCCTTTGGTAAGCTGCGACCGTTTCCACTTCTCTGGGCCTGCATATGCGATTCGCCATCATGGGCGCCGGCGCCGTCGGCTGTTATTACGGGGGCATGCTCGCCCGCGCAGGGCATGAGGTCACGCTCGTGGCCCGGGCCGCCCATGTCGAAGCCATCCAGCAGCATGGTCTGCGTCTGCAGACGCGGGACTGGACCGAACACATCGCCCTTCGGGCCACCACCGAAGCCGCTGGCGTGCAGGGCGCCGACGCGGTGCTGTTCTGTGTCAAGTCCACCGACACCGAAACCGCCGGCACCCAGATGCGTGCACACCTGAGCCCTCACACGACCGTGTTCAGCCTGCAAAACGGCGTGGACAACGCGCCACGCCTGGCTGCCGTGCTGGGTCGGCCGGTGATTCCGACGGTGGTGTACGTGGCTTGTGGCATGGCAGGGCCGGGGCATGTGCAGCACCACGGGCGCGGCGAACTGGTCATCGGCCCCTTTCCCGGTGCGAACGATTTCATCGCCGCCTGCGCCCAGGCCGGCATCGGCGTGAGCGTGAGCGAGCGGGTACAGGGTGAGCTGTGGACCAAGCTGGTCATCAACTGTGCCTACAACGCCTTGTCCGCGCTCACGCAACTGCCCTACGCCCGGCTGGTGCAGCTCGAAGGCATGTGGGCGGTGATGCGCGACATCGAGCGCGAATGCCTGGCGGTGGCAGCGGCCGAGGGCGTGACGGTGCCCGGCGACACCTGGGCCGCGATCGAGGGCATTGCCCAGAGCATGGCCACGCAGCTGTCCTCCACCGCGCGCGACCTGCTGCGCGGCCACCCGAGCGAGATCGACCACATCAACGGCTATGTGGTCCGGCGCGCCGAGGCACATGGGTTGCAAGCGCCAGCGAACCGCCTGCTCCACGCCCTCGTGCGCGCCCGAGAGGCCGGCTCCGGCAGAGCCTGCGACAATGCGCGTCTATGAATGCGACATACGTTTTGACCCTGTCTTGCCAGGACAAACCCGGCATCGTGTACGCGGTGTCGGGCTTTTTGCTCCAACACGGCGGCAACATCGAGGAGGCCGCGCAATACAACGACCACGACACCGGCCTGTTCTTCATGCGGGTGCAGTTCGTCTGCGACCGTCTGCCCGCCGCAGCCCTCCGCCAGGAGGTGCAAGCCTTCGCCCAGAGCCACGCCATGCAATGGGGCCTGCATCTGCTCGATGAGCCCATGCGCACGGTGCTGCTGGTCAGCCAGCAGGGCCATTGCCTCAACGACCTGCTGTTTCGCTGGAAAAGCGGCCTGCTGCGGCTGGACATCCGCGCCATCATCAGCAACCACCGGGATTTCTACCAGCTCGCCGCCAGCTACAACATTCCCTTTCACCATCTGCCCGTGACGCCAGCCACCAAGGCCCAGGTCGAGGCCCGGCAGTTGGAGATCATCGAGCAGGAACAGGCCGAGCTGGTGGTGTTGGCGCGCTACATGCAAATCCTCTCCGACGGCATGTGCCAACGCCTGCAGGGCCGTGCCATCAACATCCACCACAGCTTCCTGCCCAGCTTCAAGGGCGCCAAGCCCTACTACCAGGCGCACGACCGGGGCGTGAAGCTGATCGGGGCCACCGCCCACTACGTGACCGCCGACCTGGACGAAGGCCCCATCATCGAGCAGGACGTGGCCCGGGTGGACCACAGCATGACGGTGGACGACCTGACCGCGATTGGCCGCGACACCGAAAGCCAGGTACTCGCACGCGCCGTGAAATGGCACAGCGAGCACCGCGTGCTGCTCAACGGCCACAAGACGGTGGTGTTCCGCTGAAAGGACAGGCAACCATGGCTGTGCGCATCCCGCCCATCCAGTGCTTGCTGACCTTCGAGGCGCTGGCACGCCTGCGCAGCGTGACCCAGGCCGCCGAAGAGCTGTGCGTCACGCCCAGTGCGGTGAGCCACCGCGTCAAGCAGCTGGAGCAGATCCTGGGCGTCAAGCTGTTCGGCCGGGCCGACTTTTCCCTCACCACCGAAGGCAGCGAATACCTGGCCCATGTGCGCGAGGGGCTCTCCACGCTGCAGCGTTTCCCCAGCCGACAGGCCAACCCGGGGCGGCGCAAGCTGCGACTGGCCATCACGCCCACGTTTGCACGCTCCATCGTGATGCCGCGCCTCAAACAGTTCGCCGAGGCCTACCCCGAAATCGACCTGACCCTGCAGGTCAGCATTCCGCTGCTGGACGTGGTGGCCGAAGATGCCGACCTCACCATCCGCTTCGGCACCGGCCGCTACGCCGACATGGAGCACTTCTGTCTGATGAAGGACGTGGTCACGCCCTTGGCCTCGCCTTCGTTCGTGCGCGAGCACGGCCCCTTCGAGACCCCCGAAGACCTCGAAGGCGTGCCGCTGCTGCGCAGCCCGCTGGAGCCGTGGCGCACCTGGTTCGCGGCCAACCACCTGGACTGGCCAGAGCCCAATGACGGCTCGCAGTTCAACGACGTCGGGCTGATGTGCGACGGCGCGGCAGCCGGCATGGGCGTGGCGCTGGTGCGGCACCGCCTGGGCGCACCCTGGCTGGAAAACGGTTCGCTGGTGCGGCTCGGCGACACCGAGCCTTTCCGCACCCCCATTCCCAGCCCCCATGCGCATTACCTGTGCTGGCGCACCGGCACCATGGACCGCTGGGAATGCGCTGCCTTCGCCGAATGGCTGCGCAAAGCGCTGGATTGACGCGCCTTACTCGATGGTCAGCTTCTGCCCAGTGCGGCCCAGCTTCTTGGGCAGCATGAGCCGCAGCACGCCGTTGTCGTACTTGGCCTTGGCAGCCTGTTCGTCGATCTCCTGCGGCAACTGGAAGCTGCGCGTCACCGAGCCGTAATAGCGCTCGCTGCGCAACACCTTCTCGTCGGATGTCTGGGCATCCATCTGCCGGATCTCGGCGCGCAAGGTCACGACGTTGCCGTCGATGGTCACATGGATGTCGTCACGCGCCACGCCGGGCAGCTCGGCCTCGAGGATGTAGGCATCGGCGTTCTCCTTGACATCGACCTTGATCGACTGCGGCAGCGGGTCGCCATGCAGCGGACGGATGAAATAACCGGGCGCCATGTCCTTGAAGAATTCGTCGAACAGGCTGCCACGCGGAATGAGGTTGTTCATGAAACTCTCCTTTCAATCACAGGTCACACGACTGGAACGCGATACCCGCCTCACCGGGTCCGCGTGCTTGAACCCCACATGACGGCGGGCCCAGGGCTTTTCAAGAGCCGACGCTTTCACAAGAAGGCACAGGATTTTTCAACCCCCGCGAGCGGCCCAGGCCCTACACTGGAGCCCCATGAACGCTCCCGCCGACGCCACTGAAGCCACAGCGGTGCAGCGTGCCGCACGCCAGGCCGAGGTGGTCCGGGCGCTGCAGGCCGTGCTGCCCGCCGACGCCCTGCTCTACACCGCAGAAGAAACCACCCCCTACGAGTGCGACGGGCTGACCGCCTACCGCCAGCGCCCGCTGGCCGTGGCGCTGCCCGAGACCGAAGAACAGGTGCAGGCCGTCCTGCGGGCTTGCCATGCGCTGGAGGTGCCCGTGGTGGCACGCGGGGCGGGCACTGGGCTGTCCGGCGGCGCCATGCCCCACCCCTTGGGGGTGACGTTGAGCCTGGCCAAGTTCAACCGCATCCTCGCCATCGACCCACTGGCCCAGACGGCCGTGGTCCAGGCCGGCGTGCGCAACCTCGCCATCAGCGAAGCCGCTGCGCCCCATGGCCTGTACTATGCACCCGACCCCAGCAGCCAGATCGCCTGCACCATCGGTGGCAACGTGGCCGAGAACTCTGGCGGCGTGCATTGCCTGAAATACGGCCTCACCGTGCACAACATCCTGCAGGTACGGGGCTACACCGTCGAAGGCGAGCCCGTCACCTTCGGCGGCACCGCCCTCGACAGCCCGGGGCTGGATTTGCTGGCGCTGCTGATCGGCAGCGAAGGCATGCTGGCCGTGGTCACGGAAGTCACCGTCAAGCTCGTGCCCAAGCCCCAACTGGCGCGCTGCATCATGGCCAGTTTCGACGACATCCGCCAAGCCGGCGACGCCGTGGCCGCCGTCATCGCGGCCGGCATCATCCCCGCGGGCCTGGAAATGATGGACAAACCCATGACCGCCGCCGTGGAGGATTTCGTGCATGCCGGCTACGACCTCACGGCCGAAGCCATCCTGCTGTGCGAAAGCGACGGCACCCCCGAGGAAGTGGAAGAGGAAATCGGCCGCATGAGCGAGGTGTTGCGCCAATGCGGGGCCACGGCCATCGCGGTGAGCCGAGACGAGGCCGAGCGGCTGAGGTTCTGGAGCGGCCGCAAGAACGCCTTTCCGGCCAGCGGCCGCATCAGCCCCGACTACATGTGCATGGACAGCACCATCCCGCGCAAGCGCCTGGCCGACATCCTGCTGGCCATTGCCGAGATGGAGAAGAAATACCAGTTGCGCTGCGCCAACGTGTTCCACGCCGGTGACGGCAACCTGCACCCGCTGATCCTGTTCGACGCCAACGACCCCGACCAGCTGCGCCGTTGCGAGCTGTTCGGCGCCGACATTCTGGAGACCAGCGTGGCCATGGGCGGCACGGTCACCGGCGAGCACGGCGTGGGTGTGGAAAAGCTCAACAGCATGTGCGTGCAGTTCAGCCCCGAAGAAAACGAGCAGATGTTCGCCATCAAACGCGCCTTCGACCCCAAGGAACTGCTCAACCCCGGCAAAGTCATCCCCACGCTGCACCGCTGTGCCGAATACGGCAAGATGCTGGTGCGCGGCGGCCAACTCTCCCACCCCGATCTGCCGCGATTCTGAGCGCCGGCAGGCGTGCTCCGGCACTCCAGACGCCCTTTGATCGGGTACAGTTGCCGCATGAGCCTGACGCCGATCGGCGACCATCTGCCGGAGTCGTTCTTCCACCACCTGTTCCCCGAGCGCACCAGCGGGGAGGAACATCTCGCGCCTGCAACCGATGCCGGCAACGCGCGCCTGCAGCGGCTGATCGAGCACTGGCCGGGCGCGGTGTTCTGCCTGGATGCGCAACTGCAGTGCCTGCTCGCGAACCGCGAAGCCCGGCGCTGGTACGCCGCATCAGCCGACGCATCGCTCGCCCTGCCGCAACCCCTGCACCGGCTGCTCCCGCCACCCATGATGGAGATCCTGCAGCCCTGCCTTTCCGCCGCCCTGCGGGGCATGGAGATGGCGCAGGAAGAAAGCTTTGAACACCCGGGCCTGGGCCGCCGGTCCTGGATGGTGCGGGCACTGCCGGATCACGACGGCGCCCAGGTGCTGGGCGTGTTCCTGCACCTGCAGGACACCACCGATTGGAACCCCGTTGCCACACCGGCACCCCCACCTGCCCGCGGCCTCGCCACCCCCGACACCGAGGCCCAGTTGCGACTGCTGGCCGAAGGGCTGCGGGATGCCGCCATCTTTTTCCTGGACCCCGAAGGCCGCGTCTCGGACTGGCCCCCCAGTGCCCAGCGCCTGCTGGGCTACACCCCGGCGCAGATGCTGGGACAAGACCTCAGCCGCTTGGCGCCCATGTCTGACCCGCGCGATGCGACCGATCCGATAACGCTCGGCATGGAGCGCGCAGCCCTACTGGGCCAGAGTGAAACCCCGGGCTGGCAGCGCCGAGCCGACGGTTCGACATTCTGGGCCAACACGCTGCTGACCGCGCTGTACGACACCGACTCCGGCCAGGCCTGCGGCTACGCCTGCCTGATGCGCGACATGACCGAAGTCAAACGACTCGTGGACATGCTGCAGGAACTCAATGCGGCGCTGGAGACGCGGGTGGAGGAGCGCACCCGCCAGTTGCAAGACATCAATCAGGACCTGGAGGCCTTTTCCTACTCCGTGTCGCACGACCTGCGGGCCCCCCTGCGCCACATCGGCAGTTTCGTCGAACTGCTGCGCGAAGACTTGGGAACCGGCGCCTCGGCCACGGTGCAGCGCCACCTCGACACGATCGCGCAGGCGGCCCAGCACATGGGACAGCTCATTGAAGGTCTGCTGGCCTTCTCCAAGCTTGGACGAGCGCCCATCCGGCGGCGCAACCTGGCGATGGCCGACCTGCTGCACTCCAGCCTGAACCGGGTCCAGCACGACCCGGCCCTGCGCCGCCCCGAACCCGAGGTGCACTGGGAACTCCCCCCTGAACTGCCGACCGTTGCCGGCGACGCCTTGCTGCTCAGCCAGGTCTGGGACAACCTGCTGGCCAATGCCCTGAAGTACACCCGCCCACGCACACCGGCCCTGATCCGCATCGGCTACCGGTTCGACCCACCCACCAACGGCCCGGCGCAATGGGTGTTCTGGGTGCAGGACAACGGCGTCGGCTTCAACCCGCAGCGCGCCGACCGCCTCTTCGGCGTGTTCCAGCGGTTGCACCGCGCCAGCGAATTCGAGGGCACGGGCATCGGGCTGGCGCTGTGCCGGCGCATCGTCGAACGCCACGGCGGGCGCATCTGGGCCGAAAGCACCCTTCAAGTGGGCAGCACGTTCTACTTCAGCCTGCCAGCCTCGACAGGCCCGCACTGAGCCGACTCCCCCCGGGCGGATCACCTCCCCGGCCCGCGCAGTCGGCCACGGTGACGCACGGCGCGCGGCAACCAATCAAAAGCACCGTAACATCGGGGCAATCCTCCCCCGTCCATGAGCCGCCTGCACCGTCTGTTTCCCTTCCTCCAATGGCCCCGTCCGAGCGCCCACCTGCTGCGCGGCGAGGCGCTCGCCGGCCTGACGGTGGGGCTGATGGTCATTCCCCAGGGGGTGGCTTACGCCGCGCTCGCCGGCATGCCGCTGGTCACCGGCATCTATGCGGCCATGCTGCCCGCGCTGATCGCGGTCCTCTTCGGGGCCTCACAGCGCCTCTCGGTCGGGCCTACCGCTCTCACCTGCCTGCTGGTCAGCGCCTCACTCGCCGGACTGGCCGAACCGGGCTCGGCGCAGTGGGTGTCGCTGGCCGTGTGGCTGGCTCTGCTGTCCGGCCTGCTTCAGGTGGTCTTGGGTCTGGTGCGCTTCGGCTGGCTGCTCAATCTGGTCAACACCCCGGTACTCATGGCCTTCACGCAGGCGGCCGCCGTGCTCATCATCGGTTCACAACTGGGGGGCCTGCTCGGGTGGTCCGGGCCGCCACCAGACGGCGCGTGGTGGCAGGCGGTGCATGGACCATCGCTCGCGTTTGGTCTGGGCAGCCTGGCACTGCTGATGGCGGTGCGGCGCTGGAAACCCGCCTTTCCCTCGGTGCTGCTGATCGTGCTGGGCGCAGCAGGTCTGAGTCACTGGATGGGCTTTGCCGACGGAGGCGGACGTGTGGTGGGTCATCTGCCCGGCGGGCTGCCCATGCCGTATCTGCCCGATTGGCCGGGCTGGGCGGTGCTGGGACAACTGGCGGTGCCGGTGCTGGTGATCTCGCTGGTAAGCTTTCTGGAAACGGCCGCCAGCGCCAAGATCGACAACGCGCGCCGAGGCCTGCCCTGGGATCGGGATCAAGACCTGGTCGGACAAGGCTTGGCGAAAATCGCCTCGGGCCTGAGCGGGGCGTTTCCGACCAGCTCCTCGTTCTCGCGTTCGGCACTCTACCTCTATGCTGGCGCGCAGACCGGCTGGGCCACGGTGTTCTCCGCCGGCATCGTGGCGGCGGCGCTGCTGTGGCTGCTGCCCGTGCTGAGCGCGGTGCCACAGGCGGTGCTGGCCGCCATCGTGGTGGTGGCGGTGGTGGGGCTGCTCAAGCCGATGGAGTTCCGCCGTCTCTGGGCCATCTCGCGAGTGGAAGCCACCACGGCGGCGGCCACCTTCCTGATCACCCTGCTGACGGCACCGCAGATTTACTGGGGTGTGCTGGCCGGGGTGCTGATGGCCTTGAGCCATTTCCTGTATCAGCGGCTGCATCCTCGGATCATCGAAGTGGGGTTACACGCCGACGGGCGGTTGCGCGACCGCCACCTCTGGCGATTACCGCCCATCGCCCCGCACACCTACGCGCTGCGCATGGATGCCGAGCTCGATTTTGGCTCGGCCAGCGCGCTGGAGCGGGCCATCACCGACCACCTGGCCACCCACCCAGAGACGAAACGGGTGGTGCTGCTCGCGCAGCCGATCAACCGCATCGACGCCACCGGGGTCGAGGTGTTCGCACGGCTGCGCAACCAGCTCGCGGCGCAGCAACGCGAATGGTGGCTGGTGGGCGTGAAACTGCCCGTGGAGCAGGTGCTGCGTGCCGCTGGCGAGCTGGATGACACCGGTGCACTGCGGATGCTGGCCACCGAAGACGACTTGCGCGCCGCATTGTCAGCCGTGCAGTCCGTGGTGGCGGATCAACCGTAGGGTCCGCTCGCTGCGGCAGCCTGGGTCATCGACTCCACTTTGAACGCCCCGAGCAGATCACGGGCAGCCCGGCTCAACAGCACGGTATCCACCCCCACCGCCACGAACAAAGCCCCTGCCGCCAGATAGCGCCGGGCCAGCGCACGGTCGCTGGCCAGAATGCCGGCCGCCTTTCCCGCCGCACGGATGCGTGCAATCCCGTCCAGGATGGCGGCCTGCACCTCGGGATGCCCCGGGTCGCCGACATGCCCCATGCTGGCACTCAGGTCCGCCGGGCCGATGAACACGCCATCCACACCGGGCGTCGCGGCAATCGCGTCGAGGTTGCGCATGGCTTCGACCGTCTCGGCCTGCAGCAGCACGCAGACCTGGGCATTGGCTTCCTTCACGTAGTTGGGGTAGGCCTGCCATCGCGAGGAGCGGGCCAGGGCGCTGCCCATGCCGCGCACCCCTTCGGGCGGGTACTTGGCGGCGGCCACCACCTGGGCGGCCTGTTCGCGCGTGTCCACCATGGGCACGAGCAGCGTCTGCACGCCAATGTCCAGGTACTGCTTGATGAGCGTGGTGCCCACATCGCCCGTGCCGATAGGTACACGTACCACGGCGTGCGACGCGGCCTGGCCGGGTGGCAGCGCGGTGCTGGCGCTGGCCACAGCCTGCAGTTGGCCGAGCGTGCTGCGCACATCATTGGGGGCGTGTTCACCGTCGATGAGCAGCCAGTCGTAGCCGACACCAGCCAGCAGCTCGGCGCTGTAGCGGTCGGCCAGGCCCAGCCATAGGCCGATCTGGGGTTGTTGGGCGCGCAGGGCGTCGCGGAAGGTATTGGTCGGGACTTGCATCGGCCGCCGTCGAGTGGAGTGGATGGATCGAGTGAATGGATCGCGTCAAACCGGGTACAGGCCCCGCGTCTGTGCCATCAGCCGTGTGAGGCCGAGCAGCGCGTCGATGTTCGGCGTGGACAGCTGCAGGTGCTGGCCGATGTCGCGCACCGCGCCTACGAGCGCGTCCAGTTCGATGGCGCGCCCGGCTTCCACGTCTTGCAGCATGGAGGTCTTGAACGCGCCCAGCTTGCGCGTAACGGCATGGCGGTCTTCGGGGCTCTGATCGATGGCGCAGCCGATGCGTGCACCAATGGCCTGGGCCTCGCGCATGACGGCGCTGATGTAATCACGCACCAGCGGGTCGTCGAGGATGCGGTCGCAGGTGGCACCGGTGAGCGCCGACACGGGGTTCATGGTCATGTTGCCCCAGAGCTTATACCAGACGTCACGCTGGATGCGTTCCGACACGGTGACGGCAAAACCGGCCTGTTCCAGCAGGGCCGCCAATGCCTGGATACGTGGACCGACGCCCCCTGCCGGTTCGCCGATGATGAGCCCGTTGCCATGGATGTGGCGCACGTGTCCGGGACCCGGCGTGCTGCTGCTGAGATGCACCACGCAGCCGACCACGCGGGTGGCGGGCAGTGCAGCGGCGAGCGCGCCGTCCGGGTCGACGCTGGGCAGATGCAGGCCATCACACGAGCCGCCCAGGCCGTGGAAGAACCACCACGGCACACCGTTCATGGCGACGAGCACCCGGCCTTCGGGGGCCAGCAGCGCACGCACGGCGGGCACCACGTCCTTCACGGCAGGGCTTTTCACGGCCAGCACCACCAGGTCTTGCGGGCCCAGGCTGACGGGGTCGTCGCTGGCGTGTACCTGCACGGCACGTGTACCCTGTACGCTACTGAGCAGCAAGCCTTGGCTGCGCAATGACTGCAGGGTGGCGCCGCGCGCCAGCACGCTCACGCGCACATGGGGCAGCTGACTCAGCCAGGCGGCAAACAGGCCACCAATGGCGCCCGCGCCGACAATGGCCACGCGCAGGGGGGTGGAGGCTGTTGCGGTCATACGGCGTAGCCGGGGTTGACCCGGTCGATGAGCCTTTGCATCGCCGCGAAGGAGTCTTCACCAGCACCGAAGTTCGGGTTGAAGTTGAGGGAGTCGCGCACGCACTTTTCCAGCACCGGCACAGGAATGGGACGCAACGGCCCCAGCGCCTGGGATGCCACCTGCACTTCGCAGGCGCGTTGCACCAGCCATATCAGGTTGAAGGCTTGCGCCAGCGTGCGGCCAATGACCACCGGGCCATGGTTGCGCAGCAGCAGCACGGGCTTGCCGCCAGCGCTGGCCAGAATGCGCTGACCTTCGTCCAGGTGCACGGTGATGCCCTCGAACTCGTGGTAGGCCACCTGGTCCCACAGTTGCGCGGCGTAGAAGTTGGTGTAGGACAGGCCCTCTTGCGTGCAGCACACGGCCAGCGTGGGCGTGGTGTGCACGTGCATCACGCAGTGGGCTTCGGGCATGGCTGCGTGGATGGCGCCGTGGAAGGTGAAGCCGGCCGGGTTGATGGGCCAGTCAGAGTGGCCGACGATGTGGCCCTCGATGTCCACTTTCACCAGGTTGGAGGCGGTGACTTCGCTGTAGTGCAGACCGAAGGGGTTGATGAGGAAGTGCGGTTCGGCGCCCGGCACGCGCAGCGAGATGTGGTTGTAAATCAGTTCCGCCCAACCCAGGTGAGCAAAGATGCGATAAGTAGCGGCGAGCTTGACGCGGGCGTCCCACTCCTCGGGGCTGAAGCGGGCTGGGCGGATGTAAGGGGATTCCATGGGGTTCGTCTCCGGCGTGTGGCGGGGTGGTCTCAGACGAAGCGGAACTGCAGGCGGCCGAGCGGTCCGTAGTCAGCGTCGAACAGGTCGCCTGCGCGTGCGGCCACGGGGCGCGTGAACGAGCCCGCCAGCACGATCTGCCCAGCTTCCAGCCGTTCGCCCCAGGGGGCCAGCTTGTTGGCCAGCCAGGCTATGCCGATGGCCGGATCGCCCTGGACACCTGCGGCCAGCCCGGTTTCTTCCACCACGCCATTGTGGCGCAGGATAGCACCGCACCAGGGCAGATCGAGTTCGCGCGGTGCGGCACGGCCCGCACCCACCACGATGCCGGCATTGGCCGCGTTGTCGCTGATGGTGTCGAACACCTTGCGCATGACCTGGGTGTGGCGGTCGAACTGCTCGATGCGCGCGTCGATGATCTCGATGGCGGGAGTGACGTATTCGGTGGCATCCAGCACCTGTTCCACGGTCACGTGGGGGCCCTGCAGCGGCGCCTTGAGCACGAAGGCCAGCTCCACCTCCACGCGGGGCTTGAGGAAGCGGCTGGTGGGGATATCGAGCACCTGCCCGGGGGTGCAGGTGTAGCGCATGTCGTCGAGCAGGGTGCCGTAGTCGGGCTCGTCGATCTGGCTGGCCTGCTGCATGGCGCGCGAGGTCAGCCCGATTTTGTGGCCGATGACATGTCTGCCTTCGGCCAGTTGCAGCGCCACCCAGGCGCGGCTGATGCGGTAGCCGTCTTCCAGCGTCATGCCGGGGAAGCGCTTGGAGAAGTGCTCGACCTGCACGCGGGTCTTCTGGCTCTGGTGCAGTTCGGCTGCGAGCTCCTGGATCTGTGCGTCGGACAGCATGGGGGTCAGGCCTTGGGATTGAAAAGAGGGTGGAGGTTGCTGTGCTTGGCGTCGAAGACTTCCTGGCCTTCGTCGATCTGCAGGGTGACGCCGATGTGGCGCCGCGAGAACAGCGGCTGGAAATGCGCCTTGGTGGCCATGAGCAGGGCATCCCCCAGTTTGCGGTGCGTGGTGGCGCTGCGGCCCCGGCCCATGCGCAGGTTGAGGTACACGAAGGCGTAGTCACCATCACCGCCCACTGCCCGTCCCGCTGCGCCTCCGTCGGCCACGGCGTAGTGGGCAGCGGGGTAGGCCAGCACGCGCGTGCCGCCAGCGGGAAAGACCTGACGGTCGTCCTCGTCGCGCACGGCGAGCATGGTGTTGGCCAGGGTGCGGCACAGCGCGCCTATGTCAGTCTCGGCGTCGAGCTGGCCGGTGTAGAGGATGACGAGGTGTGGCATGGCGACTTGTGCCTTCAAAGCCGTGTGGCGACCGAGGTGTAACCGTCGGCCCGGGAAGCCTGAGCCGCAGGAATGGCACGGCCGGTCACTGGCGTCACGGGGAACACGGCGTTGATCTGCCCCGTGCCCGAAGCGCCGAAGTACGGCGTGATCACATCGGCGCGGCCTTCGTACTCGCTCCAGCCCAGCACGCCCAGCATCATGGCGGTATCGTGCATGAAGCCTTCGCCGTGGCCCTTGCTGGCGTACTCGGGCAGCATTTCGCAAAAGTCTCTCCACTGGCCTTGCTGCCACATCTCCACCACGCGGCGGTCGAGCTGTTCCAGGAAAGGGCTCCAGATCTTGAAGGCGTATTCCGGCGCCAGGCCGTTTTGCGCGAAGCGGTGGCTCAACGAGCCGCTGGCCAGGAAGGCCACGGTGCCGTCGTAGTGCTCCTCCACCGCCTTGCGCATGGCCCAGCCCAGGCGCGCGCTGTCGTTCAGGTAATGCACGGTACACAGGGCCGACACGGAGACCGCCTTGAAGTGCTGGTCCTCATTCATGTAGCGCATGGGCACCAGCGTGCCGTATTCGGGGTCGAGCGTGGTGGCGTGGTGGGCCAGCGTTTCGACCTGATGCTCGTTGCACACCTGGGCCAGCAGTTGCCCCAACTCCGGGTTGCCGGGAATGGCAAAAGGCATGTTGCTGATGAAGTGCGGCAGCTCGTTGCTGGTGTAGGTGCCCTGCCAGCTGGGGGCGCAGTTGATGTGGTAGTTGGCGTTGACCAGCCAGTGCGTGTCGAACACGACGATGGTGTCCACACCCAGTGCCTTGCAGCGGTGCGCGATTTCCTTGTGCCCGTCGATGGCGTCTTGGCGCGTGCCCTTGCGCGGGCCGTCCAGCTCGCTCAAGTACATCGACGGCACGTGGGTGATCTTGCCGACCAGTGCGACTTTGCCCATGCTGTGTGTCTCCTGTGGTTGATGTATGGTGAACCTCAAACGCCCCAGCGCGGGATGTGGTGGCGTCCCATGGACACCGCTACGTTCTTGGGCTCCAGGAACACCTCGTAACTCCAGGTGCCACCTTCGCGTCCCACCCCACTGGCCTTGGTGCCACCGAAAGGCTGGCGCAAGTCGCGCACGTTCTGGCTGTTGACGAAGCACATCCCCGCCTCGATGGCCGCCGCCACGCGGTGCGCACGGCCGATGTTCTCGGTCCACACGTAGCTCGACAGACCGTACTGGGTGTCGTTGGCCAGTTCGATCGCATGCGCTTCGTCCCGGAAAGGAATCAGGCAGGCCACGGGGCCGAAGATCTCTTCCTGGGCAATGCGCATGCGGTTGTCCACGTCGGCAAACACCGTGGGCCACACGTAGTTGCCTTGCGCCACATGCGCGGGCAACTCGGGCGCGTAGGACGGACGGTCCAGCCCGCCGCACAACAGCGTGGCGCCTTCCTTCGGGCCCAGCTCGATGTAGCTGCGCACCTTGGCCAGGTGGCTCTGACTGATCATCGGGCCGACGATGGTTTTTTCATCGAGCGGGTCGCCGACCACGATGCGTCTGGCACGCTCGGCGAAGCTGGCTGCGAAGTCGGCGTAGATGCTCTGCTGCACCAGAATCCGGCTGCCCGCTGTGCAACGCTCGCCGTTGTTACTGAAGATCATGAACACCGCCGCGTCGAGCGCGCGGTCCAGGTCGGCGTCGTCGAAGATCACGAAGGGGCTCTTGCCGCCCAGCTCCATGCTGAACTTCTTGAGGCCTGCCGCGCGCACGATGCGGTTGCCCGTGGCGGTGGAGCCGGTGAAGCTGATGGCCCGCACATCCGGGTGCGCCACGAGCGGCTCGCCGGCTTCCTGGCCATACCCGTGCACGATGTTGAGCACCCCGGCGGGTATGCCTGCCTCCAATGCCAGCTCGCCCAGGCGTGCCGCAGTCAGGGGGCTGAGTTCGCTCATCTTCAGCACCGCCGTGTTGCCAAAGGCCAGGCAGGGCGCAACCTTCCAAGTGGCAGTCATGAAGGGCACGTTCCACGGGCTGATGAGCGCGCACACGCCCACCGGGTGAAAGAGCGTGTAGTTCAGGTGCGTGGGTGTGGGGTAGGTGTGCCCATCCACACGGGTACACATTTCAGCAAAGTAGTAGAAATTGTCAGCAGCCCGAGGAACCAGTTGCTTGCCAGTCTGACTGATGACCTGCCCGCAGTCTTTGGTTTCGGTCTGCGCCAGTTCTGGCACGTGTTTGGCGATCAGATCGCCA
The DNA here is from genome assembly GCF_013432195.1 of Tepidicella baoligensis. Lineage (GTDB taxonomy): Bacteria > Pseudomonadota > Gammaproteobacteria > Burkholderiales > Burkholderiaceae_C > Tepidicella > Tepidicella baoligensis. The sequence goes on from NZ_JACCDB010000001.1 coordinate 388,591, forward strand.
AGGTTGCGAATCAACTTGGCACGCTCTGCTGCCGGTTGGCTGGCCCAGGCGGGAAACGCCGCCTTCGCCGCGGCCACGGCCGCGTTGATTTCCGCTTCACCTCCCCTGGCGACTTCGGCGAGCACCTCCTGCGTGGCGGGGTTGATGGTCTCGAAATAGCGGGTGCCGGTTACGCTCTGTCCGTTGATCAGATGATCGATGCGCATGTTTGCTCCTATGGAATGCTTTCAGCGACCGAACACGTCGTCGCCCACGATGGTGTTGACGAGGCGGCCGATGCCTTCGATTTCGGTGACGACCTCGTCGCCCACGTTCACGTTCACCACCCCTTCGGGCGTGCCGGTCAGAATCACGTCACCGGCCTGCAAGGTCATGAAGCCGCTGAGGTATTCGATCAGCGCCGGGATGTCGTTGACCATGTTGGCGGTGGTGCCCTCCTGGGTCACCTTGCCGTTGACCAGGGTGCGCAATCTCAGCTTGTGTGGGTTGGGAACATCCTCCGCATCCACGAACCAGGGGCCGAGCACGGTGCCGCCGTCGCGGTTTTTCACGCGCAGGTTGGGACGGTACCAATTCTCCAGGTAGTCTCGGATGGCGTAGTCGTTGCACACGGTATAACCGGCCACGTGCTGCATCGCCTCAGCGGCTTTCACGCGCTGGGCGGTCTTGCCGATCACCACCGCGAGTTCGCACTCATAGTGCATGAAGTTCACACCGTGGGGTCGTCGCGTCTGCCCCCGGTGCCCGATGAGGCTGCCGGGCCCCTTCAGGAACACCAGTGGCTCGTCCTGGGCCGTGACCGACAGCTCTGGGGACAGCTCCTTGAGGTGATCGGCGTAGTTCAGGCCCAGGGCGATGACGGTCCCGACGTCGAACGGGGGCAACCAGACCACGGCCTCTTCCGAGACGATACGCCCATCGGTCAGCCGCAGGTCTGCCCCATGCGGGGTGGCCGTGTGGAGAGCGCCTGCATAGGCCACGCGAGCGGTCTTCATGTGTGGTTTCCCGGGTTCGCGCATTCGGCCACAAAGCGGTTGCGCAGGCATCCCACGCTTTCGATGTCGATCATCACATCCTGCCCCGCCTTCACGCGGGGGGCACCGGCAGCCACGCCGGTCATCAGCACATCGCCGGGCTGCAGGGTCATGAAGTCGGTGACATCGACCAGCAGCTGGGCCACGTTGCGAATGCGCTCGCCGGTCGTGGTCTCGTGCCGCAGTACGCCATCCACCATGACCCGCACGCGCAGGGCATCGGGACTCGGCACCCTGTGGCGCGGCACAGCATCAGGCCTGATCGGGCAGAAACCATCACGGGCCTTGAAACGCACAGAAGGCCGGTAGTAGCTGTCATGCGGCACGCTCACATCGTTGACCACGGTGTAGCCGGCCACATGCTCCAGGGCATCGTTCAACCTCAGTTTGCACGACGGGCGGCCAATGACCACCCCCAATGCAGCCCCCACCTCCAGCTCCGGTACCTCGGCCGGCACACACACCGCCGCCCCATCACCGACCAGCGTGTTGCGCGGCTTCAGGTACAACACCGGCGCCTGGGGGGCCGCTCGATAGGGTGACTGGTTCACCTGCTCACCCAGAGCGGCCAGTGCAGGCGCGTGATTGAACAGCACGCCGTACACCACCCCCGAGAGACGGTAGGGTGCCAACGGCATGGCGGGCAGAGCATGCATGAGAATTCCACAAATTACTAATATATTAGTATTTTATGGGCACTTATATTAGCGAGTCAAGCCCCACCCCGTCCTTTCGTCGGAATGCCCATGCCCGCCTCACCGTTCACGCATCGCAATCTACCCTTGCTGCTGTTGCAGGCTCGAGAAGCCGTGTTCGGGCGCTTTCGCCCCATCCTCAACGAGGCGGGCATCACCGAACAGCAGTGGCGCATCCTGCGTGCCCTGCTGGAACACGGCGCACTGGAGCCCCGACAGATCGGGGGCATCTGCTGCCTGTCCAGCCCCAGTCTCGCCGGCATCTTGGCACGTATGGAAGATCTGGACCTCATCCACCGGCAGCGGCTGCCGCACGACCAGCGGCGCGTGCTGGTGTCCGCCTCGGAGCAGGGCACGGCGCTGGCGCAGCGGCTGGCTCCGCGCATCGAGGCCACCTACCGCGAGTTGGAAGAAACGCTCGGTCCCGCCTTCACCGGCGAGGTCTATCGCCTGCTGGACCGACTGATCCAACGGCTCGACCTTCCCGTCACACCACCCGCTCAGCCACCGGCCGGATAGCTGCGTCGGCCAAAAATGGCGCTGCCGACCCGCACCATCGTGCTGCCGGCCGCGATGGCGGCCTCCAGATCGTCGCTCATGCCCATGGACAGCGTATCCACCCGCAGCCCCGCCGCCTGCAGCGCCCGGAACAGATCGGTGGCCCGGGCGAACACGGCTCGGGCGGAATCGAAGTCGGACGCGGGTTCGGGGATGCACATCAGCCCGCGCAGGCGCAAACGCGGCAGGGCCACCACCGCCTGCGCCAGGGCCAGCGCCTCCCCAGGCGCCACCCCGGACTTGTTCGCCCCCCCGTCGATGTTGACCTGGATGCACACCTGCAGGGGCGCCAACCCTGGCGGGCGCTGATCGCTCAGCCGCTGGGCGATCTTGAGCCGGTCCACGCTATGCACCCAGTCGAAGTGCTCGGCCACGGGCCGGGTCTTGTTGCTCTGCAGCGGCCCGATGCAATGCCACTCCAGGCCGGTCAGGCCGAGCCGGCGCGCCGCCTCGATCTTCTCCACGCCTTCCTGCACGTAGTTCTCGCCAAAGGCCCGCTGGCCGGCGGCATGCGCCTGCGCCACGGCGTCCACCCCGAAGGTTTTGGAGACGGCCAGCAACGACACGCTGCCCGGGTCACGCCCATACCGGCGGCAGGCTGCGGTCACCCGCTCACGCACCTGTTGGAGATTGGCTGAAATCGTTGCCATAATGAGACAATTGATCGAAATCGGAACACGGGATGGACATCACACAGCTGCTGGCTTTCAGCACCAAGCACAAGGCCTCGGACCTCCACCTAGCCGCCGGCCTCCCGCCGATGATACGGGTCCACGGCGATGTACGGCGCATCAACGTCGAGCCGCTGGACCACAAGCAGGTGCACGCCATGGTCTACGACATCATGACGGATGCGCAGCGCAAGCACTACGAGGAGTTCCTGGAGCTGGACTTCTCGTTCGAGATCGACGGGCTCGCCCGCTTCCGCGTCAACGCCTTCAACCAGAAGCGCGGAGCGGCCGCCGTGTTCCGCACCATCCCGTCCAAAATCCTCACCCTGGAGCAGCTCAACTGCCCCAAGATCTTCGCGGAGCTCGCGCTCAAGCCGCGCGGTCTGGTGCTCGTGACCGGCCCCACTGGCTCTGGCAAATCCACCACCCTGGCCGCCATGGTCAACCACCTCAACGAGCACGAACACGGCCACATCCTCACGATCGAAGACCCGATCGAATTCGTCCACGAATCCAAAAAGTGCCTGATCAACCAACGCGAGGTCGGCTCCACGACGCTGAGTTTCGCCAACGCCCTGCGCTCCGCCCTGCGCGAGGATCCGGACGCCATCCTCGTGGGCGAGATGCGGGATCTGGAAACCATACGCCTGGCCTTGACTGCCGCCGAAACCGGCCACCTGGTGTTCGGCACGCTGCACACCTCCAGCGCCGCCAAAACCATCGACCGGATCGTGGACGTGTTTCCGCCCGAGGAAAAGGAGATGGTGCGCGCCATGCTCTCCGAATCGCTGGTGGCGGTCATCTCGCAAACCCTGCTCAAAACGGCCGACGGCAATGGCCGTGTCGCTGCGCATGAAATCATGATCGGCACACCGGCGGTGCGCAACCTCATCCGCGAGAACAAGGTGGCGCAGATGTACTCGGCCATCCAGACCGGCAACAGCTACGGCATGCAGACGCTGGACCAGAGCCTGATGGATCTGGTACGCCGCAACGTGGTGACTTCCGCCGAAGCCCGCGCCAAAGCCAAGATCCCCGACAACTTCCCCGGCTGACGCCGAAGGAGCCGCTCCATGGAACGCGATCAAGCCAGCAACTTCGTTCACGATCTGCTGCGCCTCATGGTCAGCCGCAACGGCAGCGACCTGTTTCTCACCGCCGACTACCCTCCGGCCATCAAGGTCGATGGCAAAATCACCAAGGTCTCGCCGCAGCCGCTCAGCAGCCAGCACACCCAGGCGCTGGCTCGCGCCATCATGAACGACAAGCAGACCGCCGAGTTCGAGCGCACCAAGGAGTGCAACTTCGCGATCGCCCCCGGCGGCATCGGGCGTTTCCGGGTCAACGCCTTCGTGCAGATGGGCAAGGTGGGCCTTGTCATGCGCACCATCCCGGCCAAAATCCCCACGGTGGACGAGTTGGGTCTGCCTCAGGTGCTCAAAAATCTCGCCCTCGCCAAGCGCGGCATCTGCATCCTGGTCGGCGGCACCGGTTCGGGCAAATCCACCACGCTGGCGGCCATGGTGGACTGGCGCAACGAAAACACCCACGACCACATCGTCACCATCGAGGACCCGGTCGAATTCGTACACCAGCACAAGAACTGCATCATTACCCAGCGCGAAGTCGGCCTGGACACCGACGGCTGGGAGATCGCGCTGAAGAACTCGTTGCGGCAGGCCCCCAACGTCATCCTCATGGGCGAGATCCGCGACCGCGAGACCATGCAGCACGCCATCTCGTTCTCCGAAACCGGCCACCTGTGCCTGGCCACGCTGCACGCCAACAGCGCCAACCAGGCCATGGAGCGCATCATCAACTTCTTCCCTGAGGAAGTCCATGCCCAGATACTGAAGGACGTCTCACTCAACCTGCGCGGCATGGTTGCCCAGCGCTTGTTGCCCCGGCAGGACGGCAAGGGCCGCTACGCCATCGTGGAGGTGTTGTTGCACAGCCCGCTGATCGCGGACCAGATCATGAAAGGCGAGATCAACGAGATCAAGGAAACCATGAGAAAGAGCCGGGAAATGGGCATGCAAACCTTCGACCAGGCCCTGTTCGACGCCTTCGAGGCCGGCATCATCAGCTACGAAGACGCCCTGCGCAACGCCGACTCGCAAAACGACCTGAAGCTCAACATCAAGCTCAACAGCCAGCGCGCGCGCAGCACCGATCTGGCCGCCGGCACCGAACACCTCACCATCCTCTGATCCATGCCCAGCCTGAACGCCAAGACCTACGCCACCTGCCCCTCCCACCGCGTCGCTTTCATCGGTCTGGGTGTCATGGGCTACCCCATGGCCGGTCATCTGGCCCGGGCCGGCCATCGGGTCACCGTGTACAACCGCAACGCCGCCAAGGCCACCGCCTTCGTCGCCGAGTTCGGCGCCCAGGGTGCCGCCAGCGCTCCCTCCCCGCGTGAGGCGGCGTCACAGGCCGACATCGTCTTTTGCTGTGTCGGCAACGACGACGATCTGCGTGCCGTGGTGCTCGGCGAGCGGGGTGCGCTCGCCGGCATGGCACCGGGCACCGTGCTGGTGGACCACACCACGGCCTCGGCCGACGTGGCACGTGAACTGGCCGCCATCACCCAGGCCCGCCACTGCCATTTTCTCGACGCGCCGGTCTCTGGTGGCCAGGCGGGGGCCCAGAATGGCTTGCTCACCGTGATGTGCGGGGGCGATGCCGACACGTTCGCGCGCGTCCAGCCCGTGGCCATGGCCTTCGCCCGCGCCGTCACCCTCATGGGGCCGAACGGTGCCGGTCAGCTCACCAAAATGGTGAACCAGATCTGCATCGCCGGCTTGCTCCAGGGCCTCAGCGAAGCCATCGCCTTCGGCCAGAACGCCGGGCTGGACATGCCGCGCGTGCTGGAAGTGATCGGCAAAGGCGCGGCTCAAAGCTGGCAAATGGACAACCGCGGCCTCACCATGGTCGAAGACCGTTTCGACTTCGGCTTCGCCGTGGACTGGATGCGCAAAGACCTCGGCCTGGTGCTGGAGGAGGCCCGGCGCAACGGCTCACGCCTGCCGGTGACGGCACTGGTGGACCAGTTCTATGCCGACCTGCAGCAAATCGGTGGCGGCCGGTGGGATACATCCAGCCTGATCCGCCGCCTACGCTGACTCACCGGCTGGGCGCGCCGTCCGGTGTCTGGTGCGGCTGAATTCGGGCGAGTTCTTCCTCACTGATGATTTCGAACACCCGGACCACGCGCTGCACGCCGGGAACGCTGCGGGTGACATCGGTGGCGCGATCGGCCTCCCGTTGGGTCACACGCCCCATCAAATAGACCGTGCCGCGCTCGGTAACGACCTTGAATGCGTTGGCAAACAGGTCTTGGGCATCGATCAAGGCCGCCTTCACGCGAGCCGTAACCAGTGCATCGGACGAACGGGCCGGCAGCGAAGGCGACGCCATCACCGCCAATTCATCGACGATCTCCATCACGTTCTCCACCGACGAGACGATGCGCACGGCCAGCGCACGATCGGTTTCGCTGGGTACTTCGCCCGTCAGCAACACACGCCGGTTGTAACTCGTCACCACCACCCGGGCCCGGTTGCCAAAGGCCTCACGCAAGCTGGCGCTGGCGCGCATTTCAATCCCCTGATCCTCCAGTTGGGCCCCCGAGGTCCGGCGGTCGGTGGCCACCATCACCCCTGTGCCCACCGCCCCTCCGAACACCAGGGGGGCACAGGCCGACAAGCTTGTCACCAAGGCCGTGGCCACCAGCACGCTTCCAGCCACACGGCGCCAGGCCATTGCATTCATTGCGGTCATTCGTCGATCTCCGTTTCGCTGTAGTCTCCAAGCAGCTGCACATCCAACCCGTCACATACACAATGCAGCACCATCTGGTGCAGCTCGTGGATGCGCGACAGCCGCTCCGACGGCACGTTGACAAGCACGTCGGTGTCCTTGAGCAGAGGACCCAGGGGCCCCGGTTTCGCCCCGCACAACGCCACCACAACCATGTCGCGTTCATGCGCCGCTTCCACCGCCCCGAGGATATCAGGCGACTGGGTCTGCGCCGTGACGGCGAGCAGCACGTCGCCAGGCAGCCCCAGGGCGCGGACCTGGCGACCGAACACGGCACGGGCCTCGAACATGTTGTAGAGCCCGGTGACCACGGACGCGTTCGAGCCCAGGGCAAACGCCGCCAGTTCGGGGCGGTCACGCTCGAAACGCCCCACCAGCGAAGCCACGAAGGCCTGCACCAGACCGGCCGAGACGCCACTGCCACAGGCCAGCACCTTGCCACCCCCCGTGAGCGCAGCCAGCACTGCGCCCACGGCCGCCTCGACCTGCGGCGCGACCAGCTGGGCACACTGGTACTTCAGGTCGGCGCTGTCGATGAAGTGCTGCTGTATCCGTTGCAAAAGCATGGGCAGATGATACCTGCGCCCCCGTCTGGGTTCCCCGCTGGACTGGTAACAGAATGCTGCTGCCATCCGGCACGGGCCTTCACCAGCCGTCCGCAGTGAAGGCCGCCTCGATCCATTCGATCTCTTCGTCGCCACCCTCGCCTTGGATCGCCACCACATCGAATCGGCACGGGGGCATGCTGGGCAGCCGGCTGAGGTAGTGCCGGGCCGCGAAGATCAGCCGGCGCTGCTTCACCCCCCCGACGCTGGCCGCCGCCCCGCCATGCACGCGGGAGCGGCGCTGACGCACCTCGACGAACACCACCGTGCCGTCGGCCGCCTGCATGACCAGATCGATTTCCCCACCCCCGCGCCCCGGCGTGTGAAAATGGCGCCGAAGCAGCCGCAACCCGCGCGCCTGCAAAAACGCCAGCGCGCGGTCTTCTGCCGCATCGCCGCGCTGCCTGGTACTCACCGGCCGCTCGGCGGCCCCTTGGCCCTGACGGGCTATGCTCCCTGCACTCATGGTCACTCCGAACCTTTCTGCCCCTATCGTCCTGCAAGCCGCGCAAGCCGTGGCGGGCGATCAGCATTATCCCGCCGGGGCGCTGTACGTCGTCGCAACCCCGATCGGCAACCTGGGCGACATCACCCTGCGCGCGCTGCAGGTGCTGAGCTTGGTCGATGCCGTGGCCTGCGAGGATACCCGCCACACCGCCCCGCTGCTGCGCGCCTATGGGCTCGATCGCCCTTTGCTGTCGGTCCATGAACACAACGAGGCCGAGGCGGCGGCTGACATCGTGCGGCGTTTGAGGCAGGGCGAGCGCATCGCCTATGTGAGCGACGCGGGCACGCCCGGCGTCAGCGATCCGGGAGCCCGGCTCTGCCTGGCAGTGCAGCGAGCCGGTCTGCGCTGCATGCCACTGCCTGGTGCAAGCAGCATCACCGCCTTGCTCAGCGTGGCCGGGCTGGCGACGGCGGCGAGCGAAGGGCCGGCGTTCGAGTTCACGGGCTTTCTGCCGCCCAAAGGCGCCAACCGGCAGGCAGCCCTGCGCCGCCTGGCCCAGCAGGCCCACGCCTGTGTGCTGCTGGAAGCACCCCATCGCATCGTCTCGCTGGCCCAGGATCTCGCCGCGCTCGGCCAGCGAGTGGTCACGCTCGGGCGCGAGCTCACCAAGCAGTTCGAGGAGATTGCCACCCTGCCCTGCGCCGATCTGCCGGTTTGGCTGGCCTCGCGGGAACACCGTTGCCGAGGCGAGTTTGCCCTGGTATTGCACCCGGTGATACCGGCTGCATCGTCCAGGTCTGGCGGGCTGGACGGGGAAAGTTTGCGCGTGCTGGCCCTGCTGCTGCAAGAGCTTCCGGTCAAGTCGGCGGCGCGCCTGGGTGCCGAGATCACCGGCGCACCACGCAATGCGCTGTATGCGGCCGCCTTGGATCTGAAGAAGGCCTGATTCCTCGAGCCAGGCCCGAAAGCCTCAAGGCCGCCGATCTTCCAGACCCGGGCGATCCTCCGGCTGGGACCGCTCGTCGGCGGACGAGCGGGATGAACGCTCATCCACCTCGCGCGCCTCCACGTCCACGACCTCGGCTTGGCTGTGACGAGCCGAAGCACCTGAAGCACGGGCCTGCCCCGCCTGCGGCCACACGCGCGTCTTGGTGAACCGTTGGAAGCGCCCCACGAACACCGGGGTCTCTGGGCGCTGGCCCCGCAACAGCGCCCAGAGCACCCCCAGGAACAGCAACACCAACGCCACCGCCAGCAGAAACACCGCCACCACCGCCATGATCAGCCACAACAGCACCCGCACCACGGCCCCGAGCAGCCCAGACATCCACTTCTTGAATTCCGCCATTGCACCTTTCGTTTCGCGCTTCACCATCGCGCACAATCGATACTGCATCGAAACTTTCACAATTCCCGTGTCCAATCCGGCCACGGGCCCACGGTATGCAGCCCAGCACCCACTCATCGATCATGAAGCGCCTGTCCCAGTACTTCCTCCGGGGGTTGATCGCCATTTTGCCCCTTGGGTTGACCGTGTACCTGCTGTTCACGCTGGTCGCCTGGTCCGAGTCCTTCGCGATGCAGTTCATCCGTCCGATTGTCGGCAATTTTTACATTCCCGGCCTGGGCCTGATCCTCACCGCCGGTCTCATCGTGCTGACCGGCTTCCTGATCTCGCGCGATGCCACTGCGCGGCTGCTAAACTGGGTGGAGCTGCCGTTCACCAACATCCCGGTGGTCAAGAGCGTGTATAACTCGCTCAAGAGCTTTGCGGACTACTTCTCGCCGCAGCACCGGGGTGAAGCGACACAGCAAGTCGTCATCCTGCGCTTGCCCAATCAGCCGCTGGAGATCGTCGGTCTGATCACCCGCAACCACATGCACGGCCTGCCCCCAGGCTTTCTGCCGGGTGACCGCGTGGCGGTTTACCTGCCCATGGGCTACATGATCGGTGGCTACACGGTGTTCGTGCCGCGGGAATGGCTCACCCCCATCAACATGACCGTCGAGGAAGCCATGCGCTCCTCCCTGATCGCCTGGATGTCCACCCGAAAGAACCCATGACCATACGCCACCTCGATGCCCTCTTCGCCCCCCGCAGCGTCGCCGTCTTCGGCGCCTCCGAACGACCCCACAGCGTTGGCGCCACCGTCTGGCGCAACCTCGCACAAAACTTCGCGGGGCAGCTCTATCCGGTCAACCCCAAACACCGGCGGCTCGGCCAGCACGCGGTGTATGCCTCGGTGGCCGAACTGCCCGAGCCGCCCGATCTGGCGGTGATCTGCACCCCCGCTGCCGCGGTTCCCGACCTGATCGCCGCCCTGGGGGCGCGCGGCACCAAGGCCGCCGTCGTGGTCACGGCCGGGCTCACCGCCGACCAGAAACAGGCCATGCTCGATGCGGCACGCCCGCACACCCTGCGCATTCTGGGCCCCAACTGCATCGGCATGCTGGTGCCGCACCTGGGGCTGAATGCGAGTTTCGCCCATGCCAACGCCCGCCCTGGCCCCATCGCCTTCGTTTCGCAGTCCGGGGCCTTGGTCACGGCCATGCTGGACTGGGCCAATTGGCGCCAGATCGGCTTTTCCCACTTCGTCTCACTGGGCGAACATGCCGACGTGGACTTCGGCGACATGCTCGACTTCCTGGGCAGCGATCCACGCACCCGCGCCATCCTGCTCTACATCGAATCGATCGAGTCGCCGCGCAAATTCATGTCGGCCGCGCGCGCGGCGGCCCGCAACAAACCGGTGATCGTGGTCAAGGCCGGCCGCTCGGCGCAGGGCCAGAAAGCGGCTGCCTCCCACACCGGCGCCCTGGCCGGCTCGGACGAGGTGTTCGACGCCGCCATCTCCCGCGCCGGCATGCTGCGCGTCTTTACCCTGCAACACCTGTTCCTGGCGGCGGAACTGCTGGCGCGCTTCCGCGACAACCGCAGCGAACAGCTGATCGTGCTCACCAACGGCGGGGGGGCGGGCGTCATGGCCGCCGATGCCGCGGCCCACGCCGGGGTGGAACTCGCCACCCTGAGCCCGGAACTCATCGCCGAGCTGGACCAGGTGCTGCCCGCCAACTGGTCGCGCGCCAACCCGGTGGACATCATCGGCGACGCACCCGCCCAGCGCTATGTGGACGCGCTCACCGTGCTGCGCCAGGCCCGGGACGCCGCCATCCTGTTCGTACAGGCGCCCACCGCCATCGTCTCCAGCACCGAGATTGCCAAAGCCCTGGCCCCGCTGGCCAGCGAAAAGCCCCCCCGCGTCCTGGGCAGCTGGCTCGGGCACAACGCCGTCAACCGCGCCCGTGAGATTTTCCGCGACGCCGGCATTCCCGACTACGACACACCCGAAGAAGCGGTGCGCGCCTTCTCCTTCCTGCGCCAGTACCACCGCCACCAGATCGAACTCATGGAAACCCCGCCCGCCCTGCCCGATGCGCAGGCGATGGACTTGCCGGGCATCCGCGAGATCGTCGATGCCGTGCTGCGCGACGGGCGCGAGCTCCTCACCGAACCCGAAGCCAAGGAACTGCTCAAGCGGGCTGGCATTCCGGTCACACCCACGCGCGTGGTGCCGGCCGAAGCGCAGGCGGCGGTGTCCGCGGCCGCAGCCCTGGGCTATCCAGTGGTGCTGAAGATCCTGTCGCACGACATCAGCCACAAGTCGGACGTGGGCGGCGTGCGCCTGAACCTGCACAATGCCGCCGAGGTGCAGCAGGCGGCCGAGGCCATGCTGCAGCGCGTCGCCGAGGTCCGGCCCGGCGCCCGCCTGGACGGCTTCACCGTGCAACCCATGATCCAGCGTCGCCACGCACATGAGCTCATCGTGGGCGCCAGCATCGATCCGCTGTTCGGCCCGGTCATCCTGTTCGGCCAGGGCGGCACCGCCGTGGAGATCGTGGCCGACCGGGCGCTGGCCCTGCCCCCCCTGAACGCCACGCTGGCGCGCTCGCTGATCGGGCGCACCCGCATCGCCAAGCTCCTGGAAGGCTACCGCGACGTTCCACCGGCTCGCCAGGAGGCCATCGTCTCCACCCTGGTGGCCATTTCCCAATTGCTGGCCGACGTGCCCGAGATCGCCGAGCTGGACATCAACCCGCTGATCGTGGACCATGCAGGCGCCATCGCCCTGGATGCACGTGTGCGCCTGAGTGCGGCGCGACCCGCCGGTTCCGACCGCTTTGCCATCAGGCCCTACCCGCAGCAACTGACCGAAACCCAGCGCCTGAAGGACGGCCGGGTCGTGACCCTGCGGCCCATCCGTCCCGAGGACGAACCCCAGCACCGAGCCTTCCTGGAGCGGGTGGATCCGCAAGACATCCGCATGCGCTTTTTCTACAGCCGGCGCAGCTTCGAGCACAGCGAGCTGGCCCGCCTGACCCAGATCGACTACGACCGCGAGATGGCCTTCATCGCCACGATGACCGAATCCGACGGCAGTGAAGTCACCATCGGCGCGGTGCGCGGCATCTGCGACCCCGACAACGACGCCGCCGAATTCGGCGTGCTCGTCCGCTCCGACCTCAAGGGGTTGGGGCTGGGCTGGATCCTCATGGACAAACTCATCCGCTACCTGCAAGACCACGGCACCCGCCGCATCGTAGGCACCGTGCTGCGCGAGAACCACGCCATGCTGGAGCTGGCCCAGCGCCTCGGCTTCAGTGTGCAAACCCACCCGCAGGACCCGGATCTGCGCCACGTTGAACTGCCGCTGCGCTGAGTCGCGGCGACAACGCCGTCACATCATCAAGGTGATGACGACGATGAACACGCCGATGGCCAGATTGACCGATACCCAGCGGCGAATCTTGTCCATGGCCACGCCGGCGGCGGACCAGTCAGACGCCGCCACTGTCTTCGACAGGCGACCATAGAGCGCAAAGCGGATGTGCCCGAAGATCAACACCATCAGCGTGCCCAGCAGCGCCATCAGGGTCCAGTCCAGCGGGGCCTGGAACTCGCCACCGGCCTGCACCACCGTCTTGGCCACGTTCCCCATCATCCAGAAGCCGGTGAACAGGGTCAGCACCGACACATAGGTGATAGTGGTGAAAAACCGCTTGAGCACGGCATGTAACAGCTTCAACCGCACCGCGGGCTCCAGCGTCGCGGCGGCGGGCCGCAGAAAAAAATGGGCAAATACCATGCCGCCGATCCAGATCACGATCGACAGCACATGCAAGGTCTTGAGGGAGGCGTACAGCATGAAGGGCTCCTGAAATCAGACAGGGCGAACCATAACAGCTTTGCGACGGTGACGCTGAAGCCTGCCGTTCGTCGGTTTTTGCTGCACCGCAACAAAAAACGCTTGCAATCCACAGGATAACCCCTATACTTACCCTTAATGTTGCAGCGCAGCATCGCCGGGCTGACACGGTTTTGACGCAACAGCGCTCTACAGTCTTTTTTGCTGTCAGTCACTTTTCAAGGAGTATTGCCATGTTGACCGTTGAACAAATCATTGCCCACCAAAAAGCCCAAGTCGCCGCCCTGTTCGATCTGAGCAGCAAGGCCCTGGCCAGCGTCGAGAAGCTCAACGAGCTGAATCTGCAAGCCGCCAAGGCTTCGCTGAGCGAAGGTGCCAGCCACGCCCAGGCGTTGCTGAGCGTCAAAGACCTGCATGAGCTGGTGACTCTGCAAAATGCCGCCCTGCAGCCGCTGGCCGAGAAGGCTGCTTCCTACAGCCGTCATCTGTATGAGATCGCCACCAGCATGGGCGCCGAAGTCTCCAAGCTGGCCGAGGCGCAAACCGCTGACGCCCAGAAGCAGTTCGTCGCTGCCGTGGACACCGCCGTCAAGAACGCGCCCCAAGGCTCCGAAGCCGCTGTGGCAGCCGTGAAAAACGCCGTCTCCACCGCCACCGCCGCCATGGAATCGGTGCAGAAGGCCGTCAAGCAAGCCACCGAGCTGGCCGAGGCCAACTTCCATGCCATCACGGCCACCGCCGCAACCACCAGCAAGCCGGCCAAGACCACCAAGGCCGCTGCCTGATCCCTCTCGCAACCCGCGAAACCCCGAGCGCCCACGGCCCTCGGGGTTTTTTCATGCCCGGTCCGCACCGGTCGGTCAAGCCGGTCAACTGGGCACGATAATGTACGGACGATTCCCTCCTCCCATCCAGCCATCAGGAGCACCTCCATGAGCGAAATCACCACCGTCGGCATCGTTGGAGCCGGCACCATGGGCAACGGCATTGCGCAAGTCTGCGCCGTCAACGGCCTGCACGTCGTGATGGTCGATATCAGCGATGCCGCCGTGCAAAAAGGCCTGGCCACCGTGGCCAGCAGCTTGGACCGCCTCATCAAGAAAGAAAAGCTCACCGCCGCCGACAAGGACGCCGCGCTGGCGCGCATCCAGGGCTCCACGCATTACGACGATCTCCAAAAAGCCCAACTCGTCATCGAGGCCGCGACCGAAAACCTCGAACTCAAAATCAAGATCCTGCGCCAGCTCGACGGTCTGCTCGCGCCCGAAACCCTGATCGCCACCAACACCAGCTCGATCAGCATCACGCAACTGGCCGCCGTCACCGGAAGACCCGACCGCTTCATCGGCATGCACTTCTTCAACCCGGTGCCGATGATGGCGTTGGTCGAGATCATTCGTGGCCTGCAAACGAGCGACGCCACCCACGACACGGTGCGCGATCTCGCCCTGCGCCTGGGCAAGACGCCAATCACAGTCAAGAATGCGCCCGGCTTCGTGGTCAACCGCATTCTGGTGCCCATGATCAACGAAGCCTTCTTCGTGCTGGCCGAGGGCCTGGCCAGCGCCGAAGACATCGACGCGGGCATGAAGCTGGGCTGCAACCACCCGATCGGGCCATTGGCGCTGGCCGACATGATCGGCCTGGACGTGTGCCTGGCGGTGATGAACGTGTACTTCGCCGAATTCAACGACAGCAAGTACCGCCCCTGCCCCTTGCTCAAAGAGATGGTAGCCGCGGGTTACCTGGGCCGCAAAACGGGGCGCGGCGTCTATCGTTATTGAGTCACCGCCACCTCTGGGCCTCACCCCGCCACGAAGCTGCCCGACTTGCCGCCGTGCTTCTCCAGCAGCTTCACGTCGGAGATCACCATGCCCCGGTCGGCGGCCTTGCACATGTCGTAAATGGTGAGCAGGGCGATCTGGACGGCAGTCAGCGCCTCCATCTCCACACCCGTGGGGCCCACGGTTTCGGCCGTGGCCAGGCAGCGCACGGCAGCCAGTTCGGGCTGTAGCTCGAACTCGACTGCCACGCGCGTGAGGGCAATCGGATGGCACAGGGGGATGAGGTCGCCGGTCTTCTTGGCCGCCATGATGCCGGCCAGCCGGGCCACCCCCAGCACATCCCCTTTCTTCGCACTGCCGGCAGCCACCAACGCGAACGTTTCGGGCTGCATGGCGATGCGGCCCTGCGCCCGCGCCACCCGGTGGGTGGCCGGTTTGGCCCCGACATCGACCATGTGGGCCTGACCTTGGGCATCGAAATGCGTGAGAGGAGCAGTCATGAGCAGGCGGGCACCCGCGAGGATGCGGAATTTTGACGCGAGGCTGGCATCATACGCTCATGTCTCTCAAGATGATGCGCCGTTGCTGGCCCCTCGTTGTGGCCGCCCCTCTGTGGCTGGCCCCACTGGCCTGGTCTCAAACCGAGCCGCCACCCGTGCGCGGCCTCCCCGCCCTGGGTGACAGCGGCCAACTGACGCTGAGCGAGGAGCGGCGCCTGGGCGACCAGATCGCCCGCACCCTCTACCGCGACCCGGACTACCTGGACGACCCGGTCCTGCATGCCTATTTGCAAGCCATCTGGCAGCCGCTGGTGCAAGCCGCTCAGCGGCGGGGAGACCTGCCGGTCGAACTGGCAGAGCGCTTCGCCTGGGAGATCCTGATCGGCCGCGACCGCAGCGTCAATGCCTTCGCCTTGCCTGGGGGGTATCTCGGCGTCTATCTGGGACTGATCGCCGTGGTGTCCACGCCGGACGAACTCGCCTCGGTGCTGGCCCACGAACTCAGCCACGTCTCGCAACGGCACATTGCCCGGCTCATCGCCCGGCAGAACCAGCAAGCGCCTTGGGTGATCGGGGCCATGATCCTCGGGGCGCTGGCCGCGAATGCGGCCAAGAATGTCGATATCGCCAACGCCGCCATCGCCGGCGGGCAAGCGGTGGCCATCCAGTCGCAGCTCAACTTTTCGCGCGACATGGAACGCGAAGCCGACCGCATCGGCTTCGGGATCATGACCGAAGCCGGTTTCGACGCCGTCGGCTTCGTCACCATGTTCGAGAAGCTGCAAGCCGCGTCGCGACTGAACGACGACGGCGCTTTCCCCTACCTGCGCAGCCACCCCCTGACCACGGAGCGCATCGCCGACATGACGGCCCGGGTACCCGACCTGGGCGCGGCAGGCAGCCGTGCCGCGAGCAGCGGCCCGGTGTCGGCCTACCTACATGCCCAGATGGCAGCCCGAGCCCGGGTGCTCAGCGAATCGAGCGCGGACCGGCTGCGCGCCCTGACCGCGCCGCTGCGCCAGACGCAAGGGCCGCAGCAGGATCCGACCACCCTGGGGCAGCGCTATGCCGCCACCCTGGCCGCCGCCCGGCTGCGCGACACCCCGCTGCTGCTCGAAGGTCTGCGCCAGCTGCAGGCCGCACCGCCCCCCGACGCCGCCGCCCGACAAGCGCTGGACTGGTTGCACCTGGAAGCCCTGCTCCTGCAACCCGCCGACACCCTCACCCCCGAGATGCGCGACGACCTGGCCCGACTGGCGCGTGCCGGCCTCAATGGCCCCGACCGCCCCGGCCTGCTGCTGGGCGCCCAGGCCGCGCAGCGCCTGGGGGCGGACGACCAGCGCCTGGCCACGCAACGGCTCCAGACCTGGACCAGCCTGCGCCCGAGGGACGCCATGGCCTGGCAGACACTTGCCGGCCTGCACCTGGTCCAGCAGCAGCCGGTGCGCGCCGCTCGCGCCGAGGCAGAGGCCCGACTGGCCCACCTCGACGCCCCCGGCGCCCTGGACCGGCTGCGTGCAGCCCAGCAGATGGCCCGCAGTGCCCCCCAGGTGGACCACATCGAGCTGTCCATTCTCGACGCCCGTGTACGCCAGACCGAAGCCCTGGTCCGCGAACAGTCCCGGGACGCACGCTGACGCCTGTCCCCCGCTATCATTGGCCCCCTGGAATTGCACCATGGCAGGCATACACATTTCCGACATCGAGGCCGCGATCAACCACTGGCGCCAGCGCAAACCGTCGCCAGACGGCATCGTGCTGGCCGACGAAATCCGCGCCCTGGCCGAGGTGTACGCCCTGCTCGTTTACTACCGCGAGGATTACGCCGACGAAGCCACCATGCCGCGTGCGGCCTATGCGGCCTGGCTCGAGTGGTACCACACCACCCCGGACACGCCCTGCATCGCCATCTGCTCGACCAGCCAGGGTGACGAGATCTGCAAAGGCTGCGGCCGCACCTTCGACGAAGTCCAGCGCTGGCCCGCCATGAGCCCGGCCGAAAAACGCGGCACCTGGCGCCGCATCACACTGGAAAACAAGGCTTGGCGCTTCAACACCTATGCCGAGCGGGCCGTGGCCACCAGCCCGGCACCAAACGCTCAGACCGAAGCCTCGAACACCCCGACTTGAGGCGCCACGCCACCTGCCGCGCCGGGGCATCCTCTCACACCCGTTGCGCCAGCTCCACCGCCTTGCCGACATAGCTGGCCGGTGTCATGGCCAACAGACGGTCCTTTTCGGTCTGGGGAATGTCCAACGACACGATCAGCGCATGCAGGGCCTCTTTGGTCACCGACTTGCCGCGCGTGACCTCTTTGAGCTTTTCATAGGCGCCCGGCACGCCGTAGCGGCGCATCACGGTCTGGATCGGCTCGGCCAGCACCTCCCAGGCGGCGTCCAGGTCGGCCGCCAGCGCTTCCTCGTTCAGTTCCAGCTTGTTCAGGCCGGTCATCAGCGACTGGTGTGCCAGCACCGCGTAGCCCAGCGCCACACCCATGTTGCGCAGCACGGTGGAATCGGTCAGGTCGCGCTGCCAACGGCTGATGGGCAGCTTCTCGCTCAGGTGCCTGAGCAGTGCGTTGGCCAGCCCCAGGTTGCCTTCGGCGTTCTCGAAGTCGATCGGGTTGACCTTGTGCGGCATGGTGCTGGAGCCGATCTCGCCCGCCTTGAGCTTTTGCTTGAAATAACCCAGGCTGATGTAGCCCCAGATGTCGCGTGCCAGATCGATCAGGATGGTGTTGCTGCGCGCCACGGCATCGAACAGCTCGGCCATGTAGTCGTGCGGCTCGATCTGGATGCTGTAGGGCTGAAAAGTCAGGCCCAAGCCGATGCGGGCATTGGCCGGGGTATCGGGGGTGGCTTCCGGGGTTTCCACCACGGCACGGCTGAAAGCCTCCCAGTCGAAATCGGGCCAGGCGCTGAGGTGGGCGTTGTAGTTGCCCACGGCACCGTTCATCTTGCCCATCAACTTCACGCGGGCGATGGCCTGGCGCGCGGCCGACAGACGCACCGCCACGTTGCCCAGCTCTTTGCCCACGGTGGTGGGGCTGGCGGTCTGGCCGTGGGTGCGACTGAGCATGGGCACGGCGGCATAGGCATGGGCCAGGGCGCGCAGCTTCTCGATGATGGCGTCCAGCCCCGGCAACAGCACCTGGTCACGCCCGGCCTTGATCTGCAGCGCGTGGCTGGTGTTGTTGATGTCCTCGCTGGTGCAGGCAAAGTGCACGAACTCGCCGGCCTTCTGCAGCTCGGGCCAGCCGTCGAAAGCGCCTTTGACGCCCAGGGCGGCGTTGCCACGGATCCAGTATTCCACGGCCTTGACGTCGTGGTTGGTGATCTTTTCGATGGCTTTGATAGCCTCGGCGTCGGCCGGGGTGAAGTTGGCCACGATGGCGCGCAAATGGGCGCGCGCCTCCTGGGACAGCGGCGGAAATTCGGCAAAGCCGGCGTCACTCAGGTGCTCGAACCAGGCCAGCTCCACCTGCACGCGGCGGTGCATGTAGCCGTACTCGCTCATGAAGGGGCGCAGCGCGGCGAGTTTGCCCGCGTAACGGCCATCCAACGGCGACAAAGCGGTGACGGGGGAGAAATCGACGGAGACAGTTGCTTGCATGATGGGCTGGATTGTAGAAGCCCTCCCCCCGACCGGCCATCCCTGACCCGTTGCCAGACACACATCAGGGCAGATCGCTAAAATGGCCTGCCCCAAGACTACCGTGAACACTCCATGAAACTCATCGGCGCCCACACCAGCCCCTACGTGCGCAAAGTGCGCATCGTCATGGCCGAGAAGAAGCTCGAGTTTCAGTTCGTCGAAGAAAACGTCTGGTCAGACGCCACCACCATCAGCGACGCCAACCCCCTGGGCAAGGTGCCGTGCCTCGTCATGGAAGGCGGCGAGGCCATTTACGATTCGCGCGTGATCGTCGAATACCTCGACACGCTGTCGCCGGTGGGCAAGCTGATCCCCCCCAGCGGGCGCGAACGTGTGGAGGTCAAGACCTGGGAAGCGCTGGCCGACGGCATTCTGGATGCGGCCGTGCTGGCCCGGCTGGAGGCCACCTGGGAGCAACGCAAGCCCGGGCAGCGCTGCCAGGCCTGGATCGACCGCCAGCGCGGCAAGATTCTGCACGGCCTGCGTGCCATGAGCCAAGGTCTGGCCGACAAACCTTTCTGTCACGGCATCCATTTCACCTTGGCCGACGTGGCCGTGGGCTGTGCGCTGGGCTACCTGGACTTCCGCTTCCCCGACATCGACTGGCGCAGCCCCCATCCCAATTTGGCGAAGCTCTACGACAAGCTTTTGCAACGACCAAGCTTTGCCGACAGCCAGCCGCCCGCTTGATCATCGGACCAAATAAAAAGAGCTGCGAAGCACTCCGGGATAAAGGAGGAGGGAGGGAGGAGGAGAATCACCCCGGAGGGGTCTCGGGCAGGACGCCCTCGGCTTCGCAGCTGCAGCAACTCCCGTGCGCGGCCTTGAGGCCTGCGACACTGACGTTTCGTGTCGTCGGCCGCGGGAAAGTTCCCCGGAGACGGCCGCGCGCGCCTGCTTGATTTGCAACAAGATGTGTAGGGCTTGCGTGGGGTAGGATAGGTGGCATGACCGACCTGTCCCGCCCCACCGACAACCCTTTCACCGTAGATGCCCCTCATGCCAAGACCGCCGAAGAGGTGCTGCGCGCCCTGGCCACCGACGCCGGCGGGCTGCGCAGCGACGAAGCCAACGCCCGGCTGCAGCGCGTGGGCCCGAACCGGCTGCCGGCTCCGCCCAAGGACGGGCTGCTCAAGCGCTTTTTCAAGCACTTTCACGACATCCTCATCTACATTCTGATCGTCGCGGCGGGCATCACCGCCCTGCTCGGCCACTGGATCGACACAGGTGTCATCCTGGGCGTGGTGGTGATCAACGCCATCATCGGCTTCATTCAGGAAGGCAAGGCCGAGGAAGCGCTGGAAGGCATACGCAAGATGCTGTCGCTGCATGCCCAGGTGCGGCGCGACGGCCAGTGGAGCGAGATCGACGCCGACGCCCTGGTGCCTGGCGACATCGTGCGCCTGCGTTCGGGCGACCGCGTGCCGGCCGACCTGCGCCTCATCGAGGCCACCAACCTGCGTATCGAGGAGTCGGCGCTGACCGGCGAATCGGTCCCCGCGGACAAATCCCCCGAGGCCGTGGCGGCGGACGCCGGTGTGGGTGACCGGGTCGGGATGGCTTATTCCGGCACCCTGGTGGTCACGGGCCGTGGTGTCGGCGTGGTCACCGCAACCGGTGCGCAGACCGAACTCGGCCGCATCAACCGGATGATTGCCGAGGTCCAGACCTTGCAGACGCCGCTGACCCGGCAGATGGCCCAGTTCAGCAAGGTGCTGTCGGTGGTGATCGTGGGCCTGGCCTTGTTGATGCTGGCGGTGGGTCTGGGGCTGCACGACTTGCCGCTGGGAGAGGTGTTCCTGGCCGCCATCGGCTTCGCGGTCGCAGCCATTCCCGAGGGGCTGCCCGCCATCCTTACCATCACGCTGGCGCTGGGGGTGCAGCGTATGGCCCGGCGCAACGCCATCACGCGCAAGCTCACCGCCGTCGAGACGCTGGGTTCGGTCACCGTGATCTGCTCCGACAAGACGGGCACCCTCACCCGCAACGAGATGACCGTGCGCCACGTGGTCACGCGAGGCGGCTTCTACGATGTGAGCGGCACCGGCTACCAGCCCAAGGGAGACATCACGCTCAATGGCCAACTGGTCAGCCTGCAGGAACATCTGCACCTGCACGCCCTCATCGAGGTGGTGGCGGTGGCGAACGACACCCATGTCGCCGAGGAGGACGGTCAGTGGAAAGTCACCGGCGAGCCGACCGAGGGCGCCCTGCGCACACTGGCCCTCAAGGCCGGCTTCCAGGCCGATGCCCACGAGCGCCACGCCAGCATCCCGTTCGAGTCGGCCAACAAGTTCATGGCCACGCTCAACACCACGCCCACGGGGCAACGCCGTATCCTGCTCAAAGGAGCCCCCGACCGGTTGCTCGATCGCTGCACCTATGAACTGGGCACCGAGGGCGACATCGAACCCTTGGATCGGGCGTATTGGGAAGCCCAGATCGAACGGCTCAGCAGCGAAGGGCTGCGCGTGCTGGCAGCCGCTGCCCGCGAGACGCATCCCCACAAGACGGACCTGACCCTGAGCGATCTGGAGGAAGACATGGTCTTTCTCGGCCTCATCGGCATCATCGATCCGCCCCGGCCCGAGGCGATCGAGGCCATCCGTTCCTGCCACACCGCCGGCATCCGTGTGAAGATGATCACCGGCGATCACGCCGGCACGGCGCGCGCGATCGGCATCGAGATGGGACTGGGCACGCCCGAGAGTCTCAAGGTGGTCACCGGCACGGAGCTGGAGGCCGCCTCGGACACGGAGCTGCAAGAGATCGCCCAGACCTGCGACATCTTCGCCCGCACCAGCCCGGAGCACAAGCTGCGCCTGGTCCAGGCCTTGCAGGCGCGCGGCGAAGTGGTGGCGATGACGGGGGACGGCGTGAACGACGCCCCCGCCCTCAAACGGGCCGACGTGGGCGTGGCCATGGGCATCAAGGGCACCGAGGCCACCAAGGAAGCCGCCGAGATCGTGCTGGCCGACGACAACTTTTCCTCCATTGAACGGGCAATCGAGGAAGGGCGCACCATCTACGACAACCTGCGCAAGGCGATCCTGTTCATCCTGCCCACCAACGGCGCCCAGGGCCTGGTGATGCTGGTGGCGGTGGTGCTGGGTCTCACCCTGCCGCTCACCCCGGTGCAAATCCTGTGGGTCAACATGGTGGTGGCCGTCACGCTGGCGCTGGCACTGGCGTTCGAACCGGCCGAGCCCGGCGTGATGGAGCGCCCCCCGCGCAAGCCCGGCACCCCCATCATGGGCACGGCGATGCTGTGGCGCGTCGCGGCGGTATCGGTGCTGATCGGTGGCGCCACCATGGTCATGTTCGAGGTGGAGCTGTGGCTGGGCATGGAATTGGCCGTGGCCCGTACCATGGCCGTCAACACCCTCGTGATCGCCCAGGCCTTCTATTTGTTCAACAGCCGCTTTCTCGTGGCGTCCAGCCTCACGCTCACGCACCTGTTCACCAACCGGGCCGTCTGGGTGGCGGTGGGCGTGCTGGTGGCGCTGCAGCTGGCCTTTGTGTACCTGCCCATCATGAACACCTGGTTCGGCACAGCCCCATTGACCCTGCGCCACTGGCTGCTGCCGATGGCGATCGGACTCGGGGTCTTTCTGGTGATCGAGGCGGAAAAGGCGTTGCTGCGCCGCTGGCGATGACCGCCACCGCCACGACGACTCGAGCTTTTGTAGCGATGGACGAAAAAAAACCGCCCCGAAGGGCGGCTTGAAGTCCATCAGGACGTCGTTGGGAACCTTTCCATAAGTGGCCGGCTTCCTCTTCGGTGCCAGCCACTCCCTGAATGCCCTCGTACGGGCTGTAATCGTGTTGTGTTGTGCTGACAGCGTTGTTGGGTATTGTGCAACTGCAGCAAGATTCTGGACATCCCCTGTTTGGGGGATACGGATCACCATGACTTCAAATCGACCACAAAACAGGCACCACCGCCTGGTTGGTCGATACAGCGAACGTCCCCCCGGTGGCGGCGGGCGATGGCCCGCACGAGGGCCAGCCCAAGCCCGACTCCGCCCTCGCGCTCGCTTTGACCCGGGAGCCGGAAAAAGGGCTCGAACACCCGCTCCTTGTAGGCATCGGGCACGCCGGGGCCTGTATCCGCCACACGAATGCGCCACAGGGGGCGCCCGTCCACGTCTGGTACGGTCTCCAGGGTACAGCTCACCGCATCCGGTGCTGGCCCGCCACCATGGCGGCGGGCGTTTTCCAGCAGGTTGCGCAACAGGCGGCGCAGCAGGCGCGGATAGCCGCGCAGCAGCACCGGGGGCGCTTCGTCTGCCACCGCCAGGGTCGCCCCGACGCGGGCGCACTCCTCGGCGGCGAGCCCGAGCAGATCGACATCTTCCGCCGCGCCCAGGGCGCTGGGGTCGTTCGGATCCGTCAAATCCAGCCGGCTGGCCAGCAGGATTTCATCGATCAGCTGGTCGAGTTCGGCAATGTTGCGCGAGATTTCCGCCAGCTGGCGCTCACGGCCCTTTGCATCGGCGGTGCCGCTGGCCAGCAGCTCCAGCCCCATGCGGATACGGGCCAGCGGCGAACGCAGCTCGTGCGAGGCATTCGCCAGCAGCGCCTTGTGTGACGCCAGCAAAGCCTGCACGCGGTCGGCCGCGGCATTGAAGCGTTCGGCCAGAAAGGCCACTTCGTCCTGTCCCTGCACGGGCAAACGGGTGTCGAGACGCCCCTCCCCCCAACGCGCCACCCCTTGCTGGAGCACTTCCAGACGCTGCGTGAGACGCCGGACCACCGGGTAGGCGCCCAGAGCCACCGCCACGGCAATCAGCAACAGCAGGGTGGTGAACCCCCAGAACGACTGGATGAACCGGAACGGATCGGTGTTGCGGGCGTGCGGTGGGCGACTCGGGCGCGGCAACTGGATGGTCAGCGTTTGACCGTCGGCCAGCGGGACCTCGAATTCCACGCCCTGCCCCGGAACCCACTGACGCCGGGCCTGGGCACGCCCGATTTCCTGTCCGGCGGCATCGCGCAGCACCACCACGCCGCCTGGGCGTTGAGCCCGTTCGTGCTCCCATTGGGCACGCCAGAGCCAACCCAACAGCAGCGTCATGACCACGATCACCGCCGTCAGCGCGAGCCAGATACGCAGGTACAGGTGCTGATGCAGGCGCATGGGCCGAGTTCCTCAGTCCTGCTGTTTGGCAAAGACATAGCCCACCCCGCGCACGGTGAGGATGCGGCGCGGGTTTTTCGGGTCGGCCTCGATCGCCTGGCGGATGCGGCCGATGTGGACGTCGATCGAGCGGTCGAACGCCTCCAGCTCACGGCCCCGCACGGCTTCCATGATCTGGTCCCGCGTAAGCACCCGGCCGGCGCGCTCGGCCAGCACCACGAGCAAATCGAATTGATAGGAGGTGATCTCGCACGGTTGACCCGCCACGGTCACGGTGCGTGCGTCGCGGTCGATTTCGAGCGAACCGAAGCGCAGCGCAGGGCGCGGGGCCACATCAGGGCCGGGGCCCGGCTCAGCCCGCCGACGCAGCACCGCGCGAATGCGGGCCAGCAGCTCACGCGGCTCGAACGGCTTGGGCAGGTAGTCGTCCGCGCCCATCTCCAGGCCGATCACCCGGTCCATCGGATCGCCCTTGGCGGTGAGCATGATCACCGGCACGCGGCTTGCCGCCCCAGGCAGGGCGCGCAGCCGCCGGCACACCTCCAGGCCATCGATGTCGGGCAGCATCAGGTCCAGGATGACCAGATCGGGCAGGCGGTCCTGTAACCGTCGCACACCTTCTACCCCCTCAGCGGCCTGCTCGAAGGAGTAGCCCGACTGCTGCAGGTACTCCCCCACCATGGCGGCCAGCCGGGTGTCGTCCTCGATCATGAGCAGATGCGGCATGTTCATGGCCCGATGTTGCCACGGCCGTGTGATGCACCGTGCAAGCCCGTGTAAAGTTGCATGAAGCCCGGCCGCCCCGAGACCATCCCAGCCTCAGGCCCTGGGCGGCTGCGCAATCTCCAACCGATGGCCTGCCAGCCACACCAGGCCTATCACCGGCAAACCCATGAGCGCGGTGAACAGAAAGAATCCCGGGTAGCCCAGCCCGTCCACGATGCCGCCCGAATAGCCTCCGAGCGTCTTGGGCAACAGCGTCATGAGCGAGCTGAAGATGGCGTACTGCACCGCCGTGAACGACACATTGGTCAGGCTGGACAGGAAGGCCACAAAAGCCGCACTGGCAAAACCGGCGGCCAGATTGTCGGCCGAGACGATCAGGTACAGCAGCGTGAGGTTGTGCCCCGCATAGGCCAGCACGATGAAAGCCAGGTTGGTGCCAGCGGCCAGAATGGCGCCCCACATGAGCGAGCGCATCACGCCGAACCGGGTGGCCAGGATGCCCCCCATGAAGCCCCCGAAGATGCTGATGATGACGCCGTAGGTTTTGACGGCGTAGGCGATTTCGGGCTTGCTGAAGCCCATGTCCTGGTAGAACACGTTGGAAATCACGCCCAGCACGATGTCGGAAATGCGGTACAACCCCACCAGCGCCAGCAGCAGCCAGGCGGTGCGCGCGCCGTAGCGCTGGAAAAAGTCCAGCACCGGCTCCACCCAGGTGATGCGGGCCTGTGCGCGGCTGGCAAGCCCTGCACGCACCAACAGCCAGCCCACCCCGAAGGCAGCCGCCAGGCCCAGCGCCATGCGGCTGGTCTCGAACAGCAGGTTCAGCAACGGCCCCTGACCCGCCACCGACGAAGCGCCCACCTGGCCTGCCGTGTAGAACACACCCACGAACGCCAGCACGCTGGCGATGAACACCGCCAGCAGCCGCGCATGTTGACCGGAAGGTGCGGGCTCGGTTAGACGCGCCGAAGCCGGTGGCTCGGGCGTGATCAGCGTGGTCAGCATGCCCACCCCCATCACCGCCGCCATGACCAGATACGTCCACTGCCAGGCCTCGTAGCTGTAGCCGCCGCGCGCCGAACCCCAGTACGAAGCCAGAAACAAGGCCCCCGCACCGGCCACGATCATGCCCACCCGGTAACCCGCGATGTAGGCCGACGACAGCAGGCCCTGCTGCTCCGGTCGGGCGATTTCGATGCGGTAGGCGTCGATGACGATGTCCTGCGTCGCCGACATGAAGCCCAGCAACACCGCGAACAGCGCCATGGTGGTGAGGGTATGCCCGCCGCTGGCGGGGTCCGTCATGGCCATGCCCACGATGGCGCTCGCCACGCCCATCTGCGCCAGCAGCATGTAGGCACGCCGCCGACCCAACCATGCGGTGAGCAGCGGCAAGGGCAAACGGTCCACCAGCGGTGCCCAGATGAACTTGAACGAATACCCCAGCGCCGCCCAACTGAAGAAAGTGACCGCACGGCGCTCCACACCGGCTTCGATCAACCACAAGGAGAGCGAGGAAAAAATCAGCAGGATCGGCAAGCCGGCCGAAAACCCGAGCATGAGCATGCTGAGCACGCGCCAGTCCCACAACGCGGCCAGGCTGTCGCGCCAGGTCCGGGCGGATGGAGGTGACGCAACGGCAGGATCGGGCGTGGAGGTTACAGCTGGTGACACTGACATGCCACGATTGTGCCTATGATTCCGGTATGTGCTGGCTTTGTGACGCGAAATCCGCCCTCAACGATTCCTCGACTCCAGCCTCGACGCATCGATGGTCGTCGCGGCGGGGTTTTCTGCTGGCCTCTGGAGCGGCTGCGGCCAGCACGCTGTTGCCCGCCGAGGCCGAAGCCCAGGTGCAGGTCGGCAGCCCGTCCGGCATGCGGCGCCTGGTCCCGGCGCAGCAACTGGAAGGCGCCGCCTCCCAACAGTACCGCCAGATGATGGAGCAGGCCCGCCGACAGGGCGCCCTGGCTCCCGACGACCATCCCCAGGTGGTTCGATTGCGCCGGATTGCCCGCGTCCTGATCCCACTCGCCCCACCCTGGAACCCCCGGGCACGCGATTGGCAATGGGAAGTCAACCTGATCGGCAGCTCCCAGATCAACGCTTTCTGCATGCCAGGCGGCAAGATTGCTTTTTACACCGGTATTCTCGACAAGCTTGAGCTCAACGACGACGAGGTGGCCATGATCATGGGCCACGAAATGGCGCATGCGTTGCGCGAACACGCCCGGGCTCAACTGGCCAAAACGCAGGCCACCAGCATAGGCCTGTCGTTCGGAGCCCAGTTGCTGGGTTTGGGCGATCTGGGCAACATGGCGGCCAACCTGGGCACGCAGCTGTTGAGCCTCAAATACAGCCGGGACGATGAAACCGACGCCGACCTGGTGGGGCTGGAGCTGGCCGCGCGCGGGGGCTTCCACCCGCAGGCCAGCGTCACGCTCTGGGAAAAAATGACCGCCCAAGGCGGCGGCAGCGGGTTGAGCTTCCTGTCCACCCACCCCAGCGGCCCCAACCGCATTCGCGAATTGCAGGCCAACGTACCCAAGGTGATGGGCCTGTACGAGCAGGCCCGACGCAGGGGCTGACCCCCTACAGGGTCAGAGGCCGTCGCGCACGAAGGGGTTGCTGCGACGCTCCCGCCCGAAGGTGCTTTCCGGCCCGTGGCCGGGAATAAACACCGTGTCGTCCCCCATGGGCCACAAACGCTCGCGGATGCTGCGAATCAGCTGCTCGTGATCGCCCTGCGGGAAATCGGTGCGGCCAATGCTGCCGGCAAAGAGCACATCCCCCACGAAGGCGCGTTTGGCCTCGGGCGAATGGAACACCACATGGCCGGGCGTGTGCCCCGGGCAGTGGCGCACATTTAACGTGCTGCGGCCCACCTGTACCGTGTCGCCGTCGGCCAGCCAGCGCGTGGGCGTGAAGTGCCCGGCGGGCGGAAAGCCGAACATCACGCTCTGTTGCGGCAAGCCGTCGATCCAGAACTGGTCGCCACGGTGCGGGCCCACGATGGGCAGTTGCAGCCGTTCGGCCAGGGTGGCGGTGCCGCCCGCGTGGTCGATGTGCGCATGGGTGAGCAGGATCTGCGACAGCTTCAGGCCCAGCCTCTGGGCTTCGGCCAGCACCACCTCCAGGTCCCCCCCGGGGTCGATGACGGCGGCGTCCTTCGTCTCGTCGCACCAGACGAGCGAACAGTTCTGCTGGAAAGGCGTGACGGGGATGGTGAGGTATTGAAGCATGGGTCGATTGTAGAAACGTCACAGATTCGTCGCTGCAATCACCTCGCTGATGTCCGTCAGCCCCTGCACGACCTTTTCAATGCCGTCTTGCGGTTTGCGGTGTTTGGAAACATCCATGCCCGCCATGATTTTGATGCGCGCCACCAGCCCGTAGCGCAAGCGCGACTCCACCTCCAGGTAGCGCACCAGCTCACCGTCAAGCCGGAAGCGGATTTTCACGGGCTTGGGCGCGGGCTCGGTTTCGATGTGGAGTCGGACGCCTTCTGCGCGATCGCCTGCTCGAAGAGGCTGTTGATGAACCACACCAGCGTGTTGTCGGATTCGTTGACGACATCGGCTTCGGGCTCGTTGCTCACGTCGGTGGCGGACTGCAGATCCAGCACCCTATCGCACGTCGCCTGGTTGTCCGATTTGGCCCGACGGCTCACGGCCGCGCTGACGGGCTTTTCACAGACCCGTGCGATGGCTGGCGGCAGCGTGCCCGGCGCGGCCAGACGGGACAAGGTGGACTCGGTCATGCGGATGCGTTCCAACGACAGGGGGTATTACCATTGTGCCCTGACCCACGACCCTTGCGGCGGCACAGGCCTCCGCCCCGTTGCATGACCGACTCCCCTGCCTTGCTCAGCCCCGCCCGCACCGCCGAAGCACTGCCCTACCCCGCCCTGGCCCGGGCCATCGAGGCTGTGCTGCGCGACCCGGGCGTCCACGTTCCGCCACGGCTGATCCAGCCCTTGCCCGGTGGCGGCAGCCTGTTCGTCATGCCCGCCGTGAGCCCCACGGTGACCATCACCAAACTCATCACCTTCGTGGCCGACAACGCCCAGCGCCAGCTCCCCACCATCCAGGGCGACATCGTGGTGTTCGACACCACCACCGGCCAGCGGCGCTGCATCGTCGATGGCCCCACCGTCACCGCGCGGCGCACGGCAGCGGTGTCGCTGCTGGCCGCGCAGAAGCTGGCCCCCCATACCGACGGCCCGCTGCTCATCGTGGGCGCCGGGGTCCAGGGCCGCGCCCACCTGGACGCCTTTGCCGACGGGCTGGGCGTCCAGGAGGTGTGGGTGGCCTCGCGCAGTGCCAGCAGTGCCGACACCCTCGTGGCCCACGCCCGGACACGCGGCCTGCAGGCCCGCCGGGTGGACGATGCCGATGCCGCCCTGCCCCACTGCCCGCTCGTGGTGAGCTGCACCTCGGCCCAGGCCGTGGCGCTGCGTGCCCTGCCGCGCGACGATGCCTTTGTGACCGCCGTGGGTGCCTTTACCCCAAGCATGGTGGAGTGGGCTCCCGACGTGTGCCAGCAACTCGCCGAACGCGGCACACTGGTGGTGGACACCCGCGACGCCGACCACGAAGCGGGCGACCTGCTGCAGGCCGGCATCGACGTGGCGGTGCTGCCCACGCTCGCCGACGTGGTGCTCGATACCCCCACCTGGCAGCGCATCCAGTCACGCCAGGGCCCGGTGTTCTTCAAAAGCTGCGGCTGGGCCGGCTGGGACCTGGCTGCGGCGCGCTGCGTGGTGGGCTGAACCCGCCGTTTCTCAGATGAGGTGGAGTCGGGCGCTGTCCTTCACCTCTTCCATCACCGCATAGGTGCGGGTTTCCCGCACGCCCGGTAGCTGCCAGAGCACGTCGCCGGCAAAGCGGCGGTAGGCGTTCATGTCGGCCGCGCGTGTCTTGAGCAGGTAGTCGAACCCGCCGGCCACCATGTGGCACTCCAGAATTTCCGGGCGCACCTGCACGGCGGCCTTGAAGGCGTCGAACACGTTGGGGGTGGTGCGGTCCAGCAACACCTCCACGAACACCAGCATGCCGGCCCCCAGCTTCATGGGGTTGAGCCGTGCCTCGTACCCCAGGATGTAGCCCTCCCGGGTCAGACGTTGCACGCGCGCCAGCACCGCCGTGGGCGACAGGGCCACGGCTTCGGCCAGCTTGAGATTGCTGATGCGCCCGTCGCGTTGCAGCACGTCCAGGATGCGCAGATCGATCCGGTCAAGCTCGTCCATGAGCCGAATTATTCACCATAAAAACGCCGAATATTGGTGATTCATTCGACTCAATTGGGTTGAACATACGCACATCATCCACCATGTGCCGTTGCTCGTCATGAATGCTTGCTTTCCCTCCCAGGCCTTGCCACCCAACGCCAACCCCTTTGCCCATGGGGTCGATGGCCCACTGAAGCGCAGTCCGTTGCGCGCAGCCATCACCTCGGCCTGGCGCCTGCCGGAGCCGGCTCTGCTGCCCGCCTTGCTGGAAAGCGCACGGCTGACCCCGGCACAGCAACAGGCCACGCAGTCCCTGGCGCGGCAACTCGCCCAGGCCTTGCGGGATCACCCGCCTGCCACCGGGCGGCAGGGGCTGGTGCAGGGTCTGCTGCAGGAATACGCCCTGTCTTCACAGGAAGGCGTGGCCCTGATGTGCCTGGCCGAAGCGCTGCTGCGCATCCCCGACGCCGCCACCCGCGACGCCCTCATCCGCGACAAGGTCGGGCAGGGGCAGTGGGCCACGCACCTGGGCCAGAGCCGTTCGCTGTTCGTCAACGCCGCCACCTGGGGCCTGTTGCTCACGGGCAAGCTGGTGGCCACCCACAGCGAACAAGGTCTGCAACGGGTGCTGGGCGGGCTGCTGCGCAAAGGTGGGGAACCCCTGGTCCGCAAAGGGGTGGACATGGCCATGCGGCTCATGGGCGAACAGTTCGTCATGGGCGAAACCATTGCCCAGGCCCTGGATCGCGCCCGCCACCGGGAAACGCAAGGCTTTCGCCACTCTTACGACATGCTGGGTGAAGCGGCCCTCACGGCCGACGATGCCGACCGCTACCGGCGTGCTTACGAAAGCGCCATCCACGCCATCGGTCAGGCCGCGCAAGGCCGCGGCGTGATCGAAGGGCCGGGCATCTCCATCAAGCTCTCGGCCCTGCACCCCCGCTACAGCCGAGCCCAGTACCGGCGCGTGATGGACGAGCTCTACCCGGTGCTGCTGGCGCTGGTGCGGCTGGCCCAACATTACCGGATCGGCCTGAACATCGACGCCGAGGAAGCCGATCGGCTCGAACTCTCGCTGGACCTGCTCGAACGCCTGTGCCAGGAGCCCGATCTGGCCGGCTTCGACGGCATCGGCTTCGTGGTGCAGGCTTACCAGAAACGCTGCCCCGCCGTGATCGACCACCTCATCGACCTGGCCCGGCGCAGTGGGCACCGGCTGATGGTGCGGCTCGTCAAAGGCGCCTACTGGGACAGCGAGATCAAGCGCGCCCAGCTCGACGGGCTCGAAGACTACCCCGTCTACACCCGCAAAGCCTACACCGATGTCGCCTACCTCGCCTGTGCACGCCGCTTGCTGGCCGCGCCCGATGCGATCTACCCCCAGTTCGCCACCCACAACGCCCACACCGTGGCCGCCATCGTGCAGATGGCCGACCCGGCCCGCTACCACAGCGGCCAGTACGAATTCCAGTGCCTGCACGGCATGGGCGAGGCCTTGTACGAACAGGTGGTGGGTTCAAGCGGCCTCGGACGGCCCTGCCGCATCTACGCCCCCGTCGGCACCCACGACACCCTGCTCGCCTACCTGGTGCGGCGCTTGCTGGAAAACGGGGCCAACACCTCCTTCGTGCACCAGATCGCCGACCCCCGCACGCCCATCGCCGAACTCGTGCAGGATCCGGTGGCGCGGGTCGAACAATGGGCCCGGCAGGAAGGCCGTCTGGGCCTGCCACACCCGGCCATTCCCTTGCCGAGCCGGCTGTACGGGTCTGTCCGGGTGAACTCGGCCGGCATCGACTTGGCCAACGAACAGGTGCTGGCCTCGCTGCTGAGCACATGGGAACACACGGCGCAGACACCTTGGCGCGCCACACCGATGTTGGCGCATGAGCCCCCCCGCTCGATCGACCACACACCCACCACACGGCTCAACCCGGCCGACCAGCGCGACCCGGTCGGTGCAGCGCTGGACACCTCGCCCGCCCAGTGCGAGCACGCCCTGGCCGCCGCCACCGCCTTTGCACCACACTGGGCCACCACGCCGGTGGAAGAACGCGCCGCCGCACTCGACCGCGCGGCCGACGCGCTGCAAGCGTCGATGCCGCGCCTGCTCGGCCTGCTGATGCGCGAGGCCGGCAAGACCGCCGCCAACGCCGTGGCCGAGGTGCGCGAAGCCATCGACTTCCTGCGCTTCTATGCCGCCCAGGTGCGATTTTCGTTCGACAACCACACCCACCAGCCGCTGGGGCCGGTGGTGTGCATCAGCCCCTGGAATTTCCCGCTCGCCATCTTCACCGGGCAGGTGGCCGCCGCGCTGGCCGCCGGCAACACGGTGCTGGCCAAACCGGCCGAGCAAACGCCGCTCATCGCCACCGAAGCGGTGCGGCTGCTGTGGCAGGCCGGTATTCCGCCGGCCGCGCTGCAACTGCTGCCCGGCCCTGGCGACACCGTGGGCGCCGCGCTCGTGGCCGATGCCCGGGTACAGGGCGTGCTGTTCACCGGCTCCACCGAAGTGGCACGGCTCATCCAGCGCACGCTCGCGCAGCGCCTGTCGCCACGCGGGCACCCGATCCCGCTCATCGCCGAAACCGGCGGCCAGAACGCCATGATCGTGGACGCCTCGGCGTTGCCCGAACAGGTGGTGCAAGACGCCATCGCCTCGGCCTTCGACAGCGCGGGCCAGCGCTGCTCCGCGCTGCGCGTGCTGTGCATACAGGACGACGTCTATGACCGGGTGCTCACCCTGCTCCAAGGCGCCATGACCGAACAGCGGCTGGGCCCGCCGACGCGGCTCGCGGTGGACATCGGCCCCGTGATCGACGCCGAGGCCCGCGCCGGCATCGAAGCCCACATCGACCACATGCGCCAGCGCGGCCACACCGTGTACCAGGCCGCCCGGGTCGAAGGCGATGAAACCGTCCACGGCCATTTCGTGCTTCCCACGCTGATCGAAATTCCTCATCTGGGCGAGCTGCAACGCGAGGTATTCGGCCCGGTGCTGCATGTGCTGCGCTACGCCCGCCGCGACCTGCCCCAGATCATCGAGCAGATCAACGCCACTGGCTACGGCCTGACCCTGGGCGTGCACTCGCGCATCGACGAAACCATCACCCAGATCACCCGCGCCGTTCGCGCCGGCAACCAGTACGTGAACCGCAACATGGTCGGGGCCGTGGTGGGCGTGCAGCCCTTTGGCGGCGAAGGCCTCTCGGGCACCGGCCCCAAAGCCGGCGGGCCGCTGTACCTGTACCGGCTGCTGGCCCAGCGCCCGGCCGATGCGTTGACCGAAGCACTGCGCTTCATCGGTGCCTCGCAGCCCGAGGTGCCCAGCGCGGAAATCACCCTGCCCGGCCCCACGGGCGAGCGCAACCTCTACAAGCTGCACCCCCGCCGAACCGTGCGTGCTGGCGCCCCCCTGAGCGAAGACGCCCTGCGCCAGCCGATGGACGCCGTCGTGTTCGGCGGCTCCCAGCCGGACCTGGCCGCCTTGCTGGTACAACTGGCGCAAAGACCCGGCCCGATCGTGAATGTCTTTGTGCAAGACGACCCATCGCAACCGCTACCGGCCGAAGCCGTCTGGACCGAGCGCAGCCTCAGCATCAACACGGCTGCCGCTGGTGGCAATGCCAGCCTGATGATGCTGGCTGGCTGAACAGGGCGGTTACCATAGCTGCATGGAATCGCTCACTGCCATGGACAGCAGAACGGCTGCCATCATCTCGATCAGCCAACGGTACAACGGCTTCATGTACCGTTGCGCCGCCGACACGAATTACACCATGCTGGTGCTGGAAGGGAATTTCGAGAAACTGGTCGGCCACCCAGCCAGCGCGGTGTTGAACAATGCCCAAATCACTTTTGTATCGCTCATCCACCCAGACGATACGCAGCGGGTGGACGACCTGATTGGCCAGTGCGTTGAGCAGCGCCAGAACTGGTCGCTGGACTATCGACTGGTGGCCAAAAACGGGAAAGTGATCTGGGTCAACGAACAAGGCGGCGGGGTGTATGACGACCGTGGCGAGTTGCTGTACCTCGAAGGGCTGGTGCAGGACATCTCGGAGCGGAAGTCCCTGGAAGACCGCAACGCCCAACTGGCTCAGGAACATCAGGAAAAAATGAAGGCCGTGGTTGACGAAACCATGAAAATCCTCGACACCCTGAAGATGCTGCGCCTGCTTTCCATCAACGCGTCCATCGAAGCCGCGCGGGCCGGTGAAGCAGGCCGGGGGTTTTCGGTGGTGGCGTCTGCGGTGAAAGAGCTGTCGGACACCACCGCCAGTGCCGCGGCCCGTATCCAGAAACTAACGGCCCGTGAACGTGGAGGTCAAAAATGAATCCGGTCGCGATGGTGACGGGCGCGGGCAGCGGGATCGGCAAAGCCTGTGCGCTGGCCCTGCTGGCCGAAGGCTGGCAGGTGTTTCTGGTGGGCCGCCGCGAGGACGCCCTGCGGGCCACCGCCCGGTCGGGTGAAGGCCTCAAAGGCATGGCCCACATCGCGCCTGCCGATGTGAGCAACGAAACCGAAGTGGCGCATGTGTTTGCCGCCATCCGCGAGCGCTGCGGGCGGCTGGACCTGCTGTTCAACAATGCGGGCATTTTCACCCCCACCAGAACCCCGGACGAGATGGCGCTCGAGGACTGGCGGCGCAGCGTGGACGTGAACCTCAACGGGGCGTTCTACTGCCTGTCGCACGCATTCCGGCTGATGCGTGAACAGTCCCCCCAGGGGGGTCGTATCATCAACAACGGGTCAATCTCGGCGCATACCCCGCGCCCGGGCAGCATCGGCTACACCGCCACCAAGCACGCCATCACCGGCCTGACCAAAGCCGCCGCGCTCGACGGCCGGGCTTTCGACATCGCCGTTGGGCAGATCGACATCGGCAACGTGGCCAGCGACATGACCGAAAAAATGGCCGACGGCATCCTGCAGGCCGACGGCAGCGTGCGCCCCGAAGCCCGCATGGACATGGACGCGGTGGTGCAGACCTTCATGACCATGGCGCGTCTGCCGCTGTCGGCCAACGTGCTGTTCACCACCGTCATGGCCACCAAGATGCCCTTCGTGGGCCGGGGCTGATCAGACCGGTCACGCCTGTCAGGCGGTTTCCTGCAGCGTGTCGCCCAGCGCGCTGACCAGCCGGTCGATCTCGGTCTCGGTGCTGATGAAGGGCGGCGCGAGCTGGATGGTGTCGCCCCCATAGCGCACGTAAAAGCCCTTCTTGTACATGGCCATGGCGACCTCGAATGGCCGCTTGGCCGGCTCGCCCGGCACCGGCAACAACGTGATGCCGGCCGCCAAGCCGAAGTTGCGGATATCGCCCACGTGCTTCGCGCCTTTGAGGCCGTGCACCGCCTGCTCGAAATGGGGCGCCAACTCACGCACCCTCTCGATCGAATGCTCGCGTGTCATCAAGTCCAGCGTGGCGATGCCGGCCGCACACGCCACGGGGTGGGCTGAATAGGTGTAGCCGTGCGGGAATTCCAGCATGTAGTGTGGACCACCGGCCGCCATGAAGGTGTCGTATATCTCGCGCGTGGCCACCACGCCGCCCAGCGGCTGCACACCGTTGGTCACCTGCTTGGCGAAGTTGAGGATGTCGGGCGTCACGCCGAAGGCCTCGGCCCCGGTCCAGGCCCCACTGCGGCCAAAACCGGAAATCACCTCGTCAAAAATGAGGAGGATGTCGTTCTGCGTACAAATCTCCCGCAACCGCTGCAAATAACCCTGCGGCGGAACCACCACCCCCGCCGAGCCCGAGAACGGCTCGACGATCACCGCCGCGATGTTGGACGCATCGTGCAGGTTGATCAGGTTCAGCAACTCGTCGGCCAGTGCCGCGCCGGGGTAAGCCCCGGCAGGCTCGGCGGGCGGCATGCCCCGGAAAAAAGACCCGTTCGGCGGCTGTGTGTGCGGCAGGTGATCGGCCTCCACCCCCTGGCCGTACAGCTTGCGGTTGGCCACGATGCCGCCCACCGAAATGCCGCCGAAGTTCACGCCGTGGTAGCCCTTGATGCGACCGATCAGGCGCGTCTTGCTGGCCTGGCCTTTGGCCCGCCAGTAGGCGCGCGCCATCTTCAGCGAGGTGTCCGCCGACTCAGAGCCCGACCCCGTGAAGAAGACGTGGGTCAGCCCCTTGGGCATGCGCTCGACGATGCGGTTGGCCAGCTCGAACGACAGCGGATGCCCGAACTGGAAAGCCGGCGAGTAGTCCAGCGTGGCCACCTGGCGCGCCACCGCCTGAGCGATCTCGCTGCGGCAGTGGCCCAGTCCGGTACACCACAGCCCCGACAGACCGTCGAACAGCTGCCGCCCATCCGAGGTGGTGTAGTAAGCTCCCCGCGCCCCGCTGATCAGGCGTGGATCGGCCTTGTACTGCCGGTTGCCGGTGTAAGGCATCCAGTGCGCGTCCAGCCAGGCGGCATCGGTTCTGGGCGGCATCTCCGCCGAGGTCCGGAACGTGTTGCTGAGGTGCTGGCTGTCGGTCAGGTCCATGGCTGTAGGGTGGCATTTGAGAAAACTTCATGGTAGCCACGGCCGGGCCACACCACAAGTCCATTCACCAAGCCCTGACAGGCACCACCAGAGAGGCACCACCACTGCCCCTCGTATAGTGTGACAATGCGGGCATGACCACCCGTTCATCGACCCGCTTGTCGACCGCCGCCTTCGCCACGCTGCTGCTGATCGCCTTCATGATGGGGGCCAACCACGTGGCGGCCCGCATCGCCTTCGACCACGGGGTGGACGTGGCCACCGCCGTCACTTTCCGCAGCGGGGTCACGGCCGTGGTTGTCGGCGTGCTGCTGCTGGTCTATCGGGTCCCCCTGCGTCTGACGGCTCGGCACCGCAAAACGCTGCCCCTCATCGGGGCGCTGGTCGCCGTCCAGAGCCTGTGCCTGTACGCTTCCGTTGCACGCCTGCCGGTGGCGCTGGCGCTGCTCACGTTCAACACCTATCCCCTTTGGACGGCGCTTTGGGCGCGGCTGCTGTACCGCGAGCGCCCGGAACCGGCCGTCCTGCGCGCGATGCCGGTGATCATGCTCGGCCTGGCGCTGGCACTGGATGTGCTAGGTGCAGCCTCAGGCCTGGGTGCCGGCGGGCATTGGCGAGCCATCGGCTCGGGCGTTGCGTTTGCCATGGCGGCAGCCGCCACCTTCGGCCTGGCCCTGGTGCTGACCCAGCATGAAGCCGGCACCCTGGACGGCCGGGTCCGCACCTTCACCACCATGGCCATCGTCGGCGTATTGGCTTTCGCCGGTACGGCCACGCAAGGCGGCCTGCACATACCCACGGCCCCGGCCGGATGGGGCGGCCTCCTGGGCCTGACCTTTCTGTACGGCACCGCCTTCACCATCATGTTCACCGTACTGCCACGGTTGGGCGTGGTCGGCAATTCGGCGATCATGAACATCGAACCGATCTTTGCCCTCGTCCTGGCCTGGGCCATCCTGGGCCAGACGGTGGCAGCGGTTCAGGTGGTCGGTGGCCTGCTGGTGGTCGCTGCGGTCATGTGGCTGGGATTGCGCAAACGTTAGTCCAGCGGCAGGGCGCTGGTGCACTTCACCTCGTCCAGGCACACGCTGGAACGCACCCCGTTCACGCCGGGCAGCTGCGCCAGCGTGCCAAGCAAAAAGTCGGACAGCGCCTTCAGGTCCCGCGCCACCACCTTGAGCACGTAATCGAAGTCGCCGGTCACGGCGTAGCACTCCTGCACCTGCGCAAGGCTGCTGATCACGTCGCGAAACTTCACCACCTCGCGAATGTGGCCGCGCTCCATCGTCACGTGAACGATGGCCAGCACCCCAAACCCCACCTTGCTGGCATCGAGCCGCGCTTCATAACGCTTCACATAGCCCCGTTCTTCCAGGCGCCGGTGGCGCCGGTTGCACTGTGCCGGCGACAGGTGCACGGCCTGGGCCAGCTCCAGATTGCTCACCCGGCCATGGGCCTGCAAGTGGGCCAGAATGCGCCGGTCTGTCTGATCCAAATCAAACTCACGCAACATCATCTCGTATTTGCCCCAAAAAATAGCTTAAAGATTTTGACAATCATGGCAAACCCACGCCAATTATGCAAACCCATTGCATTGACAGTCGCATAAAGTTTCGGCTTCAATTTGATTTGTAGGAGCTGCAACCATGGCCGACCTCTTTGACAACCCCATGGGCCTGTGCGGGTTCGAGTTCGTCGAATTCGCCTCCCCCACCCCCAACGTGCTCGAACCCCTGTTCGAGAAAATGGGCTTCACCCTGGTGGCCAAGCACCGCTCCAAAGACGTGGTGCTCTACCGCCAGGGCGGCATCAACTTCATCGTCAACCGCGAACCCAAGAGCGAAGCCGCTTACTTCGCAGCCGAACACGGCCCCAGCGCCTGCGGCCTGGCCTTCCGCGTTCGGGACTCGCACAAGGCCTATGCCCGCGCGCTGGAACTCGGCGCCCAGCCCATCGAAATCGCCACCGGCCCCATGGAGCTGCGCCTGCCCGCCATCAAAGGCATCGGTGGCGCGCCGC
This sequence comes from Tepidicella baoligensis, assembly GCF_013432195.1. GTDB lineage: Bacteria > Pseudomonadota > Gammaproteobacteria > Burkholderiales > Burkholderiaceae_C > Tepidicella > Tepidicella baoligensis. Next base: position 427,184 of record NZ_JACCDB010000001.1, read on the forward strand.
TGTACCTGATCGACCGCTTCGAAGACGGCAAGAGCATCTACGACATCGACTTCGAATTCCTCCCCGAGTTCGAAGACCCCGCCAGCCGCAACCCCGTGGGCCATGGTTTCAAGGTCATCGACCACCTCACCCACAACGTCTACCGTGGCCGCATGGCCTACTGGGGCGCGTTCTATGAGCGGATCTTCAACTTCCGCGAAATCCGCTACTTCGACATCAAAGGCGAATACACCGGCCTGACCAGCCGCGCCATGACCGCGCCCGACGGCATGATCCGCATCCCGCTGAACGAAGAAAGCGGCAAAGGCACCGGGCAGATCGAGGAATTCCTGATGCAGTTCAACGGCGAAGGCATCCAACACATCGCCCTGCTGACCGACGACATCATCGCCAGCGTGGACGCGCTGCAAATGGCCGGCATTCCGCTCATGACCGCCCCCAACGACATCTACTACGAGATGCTCGAAGAGCGCCTGCCCGGCCACGGCGAGCCGGTCAAGGAACTGCAGGCCCGCGGCATCCTGCTCGACGGCTCCACCGCCAACGGCGACAAGCGCCTGCTGCTGCAGATCTTCAGCCAGCCGGTGCTGGGCCCCGTGTTCTTCGAGTTCATCCAGCGCAAGAACGATGAGGGCTTCGGCGAAGGCAACTTCAAGGCCCTGTTCGAAAGCCTGGAGCGCGACCAGATCCGCCGTGGGGCGCTGAAGGTCGAACCCGTCAGCGCCTGACCCCTCCCTCCACGGGCCGGCAACGGCCCGCTGCCTACTGCACGCCATGAACAAACTCGAAGGTCCCGCCCTGAAGGCGCAACTGGCCAAAGTGCCGCGCTGGCACTTCGACGCCGACACCCTGTCCATCGAACGCCGCTTCGTCTTCCAAGACTTCAACGAAGCCTTCGCCTTCATGACCCGCGTGGCCATGGCCGCCGAGGTGCGCAACCACCATCCGGAATGGTTCAACGTCTACAACCGGGTCGATATCACCTTCACCACCCACGACGCCGGCGGCCTGACCGAGCGCGACATCGACTTCGCGCAGTGGGTCGATGGCATCGCGGGTGAAGCCGGGAACTGACATGATCGCCGACGCCCCCACCAAGCATGGCCTGGCCGCTGGCGAAGCGGGCCGCCCCGACAGCCCCGACTGGACCATTCCCCAGGGCTGGGAGCGCTACAGCGCCGAAGAGCACGCCATCTGGCGCACCCTGTACGAGCGGCAGATGCGCATGCTCCCGGGCCGGGTGTGCCAGGCGTTCGAGGCCGGCATGAAAGCCCTGCCCATCGCGCACGACCAGATCCCGGACTTCCGCCGCCTCAGCGACGTGCTCATGAAACACACCGGCTGGCAAGTGGTGGCCGTCCCCGGCCTGGTGCCCGACGACGTGTTCTTCGAGCACCTGGCCAACCGGCGCTTCCCGGCCGGACAGTTCATCCGCCGCGCCGACCAGCTGGACTACCTGGAAGAGCCCGACGTGTTCCACGACGTGTTCGGCCACGTGCCCATGCTCATGCACCCGGTCATGGCCGACTTCATCCAGGCCTACGGCGAAGGCGGCCTGCGCGCCCAACGGCTGGGGCACCTGGAACAACTGGCCCGGGTGTACTGGTACACGGTCGAATTCGGTCTGGTGGAAGAAGCCAGCGCCCTGCGTCTGTACGGCGGAGGCATCGCCTCGTCCTACAGCGAAAGCCTGTTCTGCCTGGACTCACCCTCACCCAACCGCATCCGCTTCGAGCTGGAGCGCGTCATGCGCACCCGTTACCGCATCGACGATTTCCAGGAAACCTATTTCGTCTTGCGCTCGCTGGACGATTTGCTGGAACTGGCCAAGGTGGACTTTGCCCCGCTCTACGAGCGCACCGCTCAACTGCCCCCACTGGAGCCGGGCGACGTGCTCCCCACCGACGCGGTGCTGCACCGCGGTGACGGCAGTTACCACCGCGCCCGCCAGCGCGCCTGACGGACGGCCTGACGGTCGCCTCACACGCTCAGCCCCCCAGGTCCTGCCGCAGCAGCGCCTGCACCTGGGCGTCCAGGGCCGCCAGATCGCCCTCGTTGTGAAGCAACCGTGCTTCGGCCTTCTCGTCGGCAGTCACGGGTTCCATCCAGGCGCGCTGCCGCTCCATCACCGCCAGGCCCGCATCCGAAGGGTCGCTCCCGTGCCGCTCCCGCTCGACCAGCCGCTCGGCCATGAGGGCTTGCGGCGCATGGCAAACCCACAAATGAAACGGCACCCCGGCCGTGGCCGCCAGCGTCCGCATCTGCAGCCGCTCCGCCCGGCGCAGGCTGGCGGCGTCCAGCACCACCGAGCAACCCGCCGCCCAAGCGGACTGTGCTGCCGCCATCAGCCGATCGTAGGTCTGCCGCGTCAGGTCCGCGCTGTACCAATGGGCCGCCTGCGCCGGCGTGGGGCGGGCCGTCGGTGCCACCCCCAGCAGGCGCTTGCGCTCCACGTCGGAACGCACCCGCACCACCGGCCGCCCGTGCGCGGCCAACGCGTCGCGCAACAGGCCCGCCACGGTGGACTTGCCCGATCCGCTCACACCCATCATCAGCCACAGGCCGGGTGCCGGCGGCGGCTCCACCAGGGTCTCCAGGCAGCGCCAGTAGCGCCCGAACGCCTCGGCCCCACCACTGCCCAGCAAGGCCACATGGGCCCGCACCAGCGCGCGGTAGGCGGCGTAAGGCCGCAGGCCCCGCAACCCGTCATGGTCCCCGGTACCGTCCAGGTAGCCACTCACGAAACGCCAGGCCAACGCCGGCTCGTCGTGCGCGAACAGGTCCATGAAGGTGAAAGCGGCATCGTTGATCACGTCGATGCGGCGCAGGTCCGCATCGAACTCGATGGCGTCGAACGCCATGACCCGCCCTTGCCATTCGATCAAATTGCCCAGGTGCAAGTCGCCATGGCACTCGCGCACCCACCCTTGGGCATGCCGCGCCGCCATCCAGTCCTGCAAGCCCGAAAATTCGCCCAGCAGTCGCTCGCCAACGGCATCCACCCTGTCGGTGCTCACCGCTGCCGGGCGCCCAGGGTGCTGGCGTATGGCGTTTAGGCTGTCTCGCACCCACAGCGGGGTAGGCTTGGCAGGTGGCGCGTCGGCAGGCACAGGTGGCAGCGCTCCGTGAAAAGCCGCCACATGCGCGGCCAGGCGGTCGATCAGCCCCGGCGTCAGCTCTCCCCGCGCCCAGCGCTCGGCCAGCAGGGCCCCGGCGTCGAAACGGCGCATGCGCACCACCCAGTCCAGTGCCCGGTCGGCTCGGCTTTGCGCCAGCGCCGCCTCCGGGTCCGCCTCAAAGACGTGCCACGGCACACTCAAGGGCAACACATCCACATAGAGTTCGGGCGCCGTGCGCCGGTTGATGCGCCACTCCTCCTCGCAGAAATGCCGCCGCCGCTGCACCGTGGAAAAATCCAGGAATGAAAGCTTCAGCGGCTTCTTCACCTTGTAGGCCCACGGCCCGGCCAGCAACACGCGCGAGATGTGGGTCTCGATCACCCGGTGAGGGGCCGGCGGCTCCTCACCCGCGGGGCCGGTGGCAGCAGCTTCAGTGCGGTTCATGTTCCATGCTAGAATAGCAGCTTATTCCCCGATAGCTCAGTCGGTAGAGCGCCGGACTGTTAATCCGTAGGTCCCTGGTTCGAGCCCAGGTCGGGGAGCCAAATAAATCAAGCACTGAGTCCACTTTTGTGGGCTTTTTGCTTTTCCGGGTGTTCTACAAAAGCGCTTGTGCCACCACTTCAAGCCTTTTGTAATACCACTTTCTCTCAAGACGAGGGTCCGCGCGCGGCGAACCCGGGGTCTTGTGCACTGTGGCGTGAATCAAACACCCAGCTCACACGCAGGCCATCCCGAGCCTGTGTCTGGCCGCTGGATGATTCAGCGGAACTGCTCGGGGTCAGGAGTCCTCGGGGGGGCGATGCCTTCAACTCCGCAAACTTGGCAGACATGGTGGGGTTGCCTTTGGTCAGCTTCTTGATGTCACGTCCTGGGCCTTGTCGTTGGCCAGGCGCAGGTTGCGGTCGGCGCCCAGCAAGGCGTCTTTGGTCTTCTGCGGTGGAAGGCGTCCGCAATGATTGAAACCGCTCATCGCTCAACGGCGCCTTCCCGGCGGCAGGATTTGCGCGTGCTGAAGTGGCTACGCCACCTCGGTCATTGCGAGGTTTTGAACGAGCCCACATCAGGCAAACCGCTGCTGAATCTGCCCTTCAAGGATGCTCAGCTTCTCGACGATCGAGTCAAACGCAAAGGCATCTCCATAGAACATCTGGGCTGACAGCATGGCTTGGTAGTCACGGCGCAAGGCCTCCAGCAGGGTGCTGTCCGGCACCAGCCGCAGACCGCCCTGAAGACAACGCTCGTAATGGCTGAAACTGCTTCGGTAAAACGTTTCCTTGATGCGCAACACATCGGCCAACAGGCTCGCATCCTCCAAGGCTGTGCGTCCCACCTCGTGGTCCGCCAACTTGGCCAAGTCGTACCAATGCCGTGACAGCCTCTGCGCACTCGGCCTCAAGGCTGGCCGGTGGCATTCGACATGCATCAGGGTAGCCTTTTCCCAGAACGTGCGCACCGCCGACAAGACGTTGACCTCGGCCACAGGCAGCCCCAAGGCTGGCACATGCTCGGCAATGTCTGGCACGACAGATACCGTGTTTTGCGGCAGCGTAGAGTTCCGCCCCCCAAACTCGATCAAGATGCTGGGCTTCAGATAGCTGTCGGCGTTTTCGACGGCGCTGGGGTAGTACACCCAAAGCTGCTCGCCATCAGCTCCCATCTCCAGCTTCACAGTCTGATCGGGCAATGCTCTGGACAGTTGCGCACGCAACGCAGGCACCAACTCTTCGACCAGATGCGTCGTCAAGGCCGCCTTCAGCGCTTCGGACAAACGGCTGCGCTGGCTGTTGCTGGTCAATGTTTCCAGTGCAGGCACATCGGGCAGCAGGCTGCGGTAGTCCACCGTCACGTCAATGTCTTCCGAAAACCGCTCGATGGCCCGGTACACCTTGGACAGGGATGTCCCCCCCTTGAAGGCCATGGGTTTGCAGCAAGGCAAGCGGAACAAGGCGTCCAGCACCAAGCACAGCCAGATGTCCTTTTCCAGGATCTCGGCTCGCCGCCCCATGACTGTCGCCAGGCTCTGCAGCAGCTCTGCCTGATCCCGAACGTCGAGGCCAAAGTAGTGTTCTTGGTGACGCTCAGCCATGAACGGTCACCCCTTCCTCGTAACGGAGCAACGCATCAACCATCCAGCCCGGCATGGCCGATTTTGCCTGCCGCAAGGCCTCGAACTCCGCCTTGGGCAACTTGCGAGCCATGTGGGCAAAGGTGTCTGGCGTGACTTGTCCGCGCCCGAGGTACCACAGTGCCGACAGGGCCTGGCCAGCAGGCCGTCCAGCCAGCACCAGTTTGCGTGCTGCCACATGCTGCAGCCGCACTTGCAACTTGCCCAGACGCACGTTGTGCGACGAACCCGTGGTGCAGAACACCGGCTGGGCCGGTACTTGCGTGCTCAGGCCGAAGCGACGCGCCGCTTCCGCTCCATGCACTTCGATGGACGCGCCCTCCGCTGCCGCCACGGCCTGAGCCACGGCTTCGGGCGCAGGCATGCTGACCAAACCAAAGCGGTTGCGCTGAGGCACCATATAAAGGCCACGACCGATCCGCTCCAGCACCCCCGCCTTGGTCAGACGCGACAGCGCCTGGTCGATCGACGCACGCGGCCCCATGCCCGCCAATAAGGCGGGCGTGAACGGCTGCCCGGCAGGCAGCTGTGCGAGGCGCTCGCGAATGGATTGGGTGATGCTCATGGTGGCTCGCTGATGTCAGAAAATTTATCAAAATATCTGACAATTAGCAACTCAGTCCTCAGTACCCAGCCCCACCAATCCCTTGCAGGGCCCATTGACTTTCAGTGCGATGGTCTGCGACAGTCGATGGCCCAGTTCGCGGCGCGCTTTGTCTATGGCTTCATGCACGTAAGCATGCGCGTGGCGCGCTTCTTGCCTTTCTACGAAGTATTCGTAAAGGTTGTAGTGCTCGTCCTGGACGCCGCCAATCCCGTGGCTGAACAGGTGCGCCCTGACCTTGTCGTCAACCTTTTTGCTGGTCAAGTAGGTTTCAAAGGTGCGTCGAATGTCTCGCACGTCGAAGTCCCTTTTGATGACACCGCGCGTCAACATTTCGAGTTTGATGGACAGCACCTTGCGCCCGCTGGTCGTGAACAGGTAGGGGGTGTCGTGCTCTTGCCGTATGCCCCGCAATCTTGATCAAGCCTTTGGCAGGCCCTTCCAAAGGCACCAAGTGCGCGCGCCTGGGTTCTTTTGCCTTTAGAGGGCCCCACAACATCACGGACTCGCGATCCTCAGGCTGCGCCGCCCCTTATTCAGGTTCGATACCGGCGGCTTTGACCACCCGACCCCACTTGGCGGCTTCCTCGGCCTGAAACTTGGCCAGGCCTTCCGGCGTGGTGGGGAACGGCTCCCCACTGGTCGCGGTGAAGAATTGCTGCACACCCGGGCTCTTCAGGGCGTTGTGCAACAGGCCGTTCAGGCGCTGCACCACAGGTGCCGGTGTACCGCCAGGCGCATAGGCTGCAAACCAGTATTCCATTTCGTAACCCGGGACACCGGCTTCTGCGATGGTGGGCACACTCGGCAGGGCCGTCATGCGCACGGCAGTGGTGACACCCAGGGCGCGGAGGTTACCCGCCGTCACCTGCGGCACCCCCGTGGAGGTATCGGTGAACATCATCGTGACCTGACCACCGAGCAAATCGCTCACCCCCATCGGGTTGCTGCGGTACGGCACGTGCAACAACTTCAGGTTGGCCATCTGCTGGAACAGTTCACCAGCCACACGGCTCGACGCGCTTCCACTGGCAAACGACAACTTGCCCGGTGCTTGACGGGCTGCCGCGAGCACGTCTGCCACGGTCTGATAAGGTGAGTCCGATTTCACCACCATCACCATGCCCCCCTTGCCCAGACCGGTGATGGGCGCGAAGTCCTTCACGGGATCGTAGGCAATACGCTTGAACAGGTGCTCGTTCGCCGCGTGCGTGGTGTTGGTCGCGATGATGACGGTGTAGCCATCCGCCGGGGCGCGCGCCACCTGCTGGGCGGCGATCATCCCACTGGCCCCGGCCTTGTTGTCGATCACCACCGGCTGACCGGTTTGCTCCGTCACCGATTGAGCCAGGGCACGGGCCAGCGTGTCTGTCGCGCTGCCAGCGGCAAACGGCACCACAAACGTGATGGGCTTCGTAGGGAACGTCGCCGACTGCGCCCAGGCCAGCGGGGCCATCATCAAGGCCACGGCACCCAGCAGGGCGTGGCGGCGGTGCAGTCGGGGAGGTGTCGGGAATTTCATGGCTGGTGTCTCCTTGCGGTTGAAAAAACGAAGATTACGTGACAGGGCCACGCAAGAGGGGTATCAAATGGCGGGGCACAACCATTGACACCATCAACAGGTGAAACGACAGCGCCTTGCCATGGCTGTCCAGGTTGAGGGAATCATTCACCCCACCATCGAGCACATCGTCCAACACGAAATTGAATGCGCCCAGTCGTGGCAGGTCATAGCGCACCACGGCCCGGGGGCGTCGAAAAGCAAAATGGGCTTGCACCCGATCGGCCGTAAGCTGTTCGGCAATCAGCGGGTAGAACGCCTGATCCCACGCAATCACGCTGATGTTGGAGCGGTTGCCCTTGTCGCCCGTGCGCCCATGGGCCAACCGCCAAAGCTCCACCATGACTTCAGACACTCTCATCCTCCATCCAGACGTGACGGGTCGTAATCAATTCTCGGGGTAGATAGCAAGAGACCATACCCAGGGTCGGGCTCAGGCGGGTGCGAACCCCACCTCCGCCGGCCGGTCCACAGGTATACAGCGCGGTCACTTCGCGCAAGAGCCTCTGCGCGAGAGCAGGGTTGTCGTCACGCAAGGCCAGGCGCAAACGCACATCGGTGGCGTGCTGCGCTTCGGTCGCCGCCATGAGCACACCTTCATCGTCGGCAAGCACACTGCACACCCCGATCAGGTCGGCGCGCAGCCGCACCCCCGCCCCCATCCGCTGCCGCACCACGTTGGCTGCCAGCCGGGCCCGCTCTTCGGCCCGCACACCGGCGTACGAGATTTCGGCCTCGGCCAGCCATCCCGAGGCAAAGCACAAATTGACCTTCAGGGTCTCGGGTCTGGGGTGACCGCGCACGCCGCGCACCCGCACTCGGTCCGGACCCAGTTCCTCCAGTTCCACCTGGGTGATATCGGCCACCACGTCGGGCGTGAGGTAGGCACTCGGGTCGTGTACCTCATACAGCAACTGCTCCGTCACGGTGTGCCGGTCGATCACCCCGCCGCTGCCCATCGGCTTGCCAATGATGCAACTGCCGTCGTCGAACAACTGTGCCACCGGGTAACCCAATCGGGCCAAGTCGGGCACCTCCTTGACACCGGGATCGGCATAGTAACCACCGCTCACCTGGGCGCCGCACTCCAGCAGATGCCCAGCCATGGTGGCGCCAGCGAGACGATCCCAGTCGTCGCACCGCCAGCCGAAGTGGGCCCATGCCGGTCCCAGCACCAGCGCCGGATCGGCCACGCGGCCCGCCACCACGATGTCCGCCCCGGCCTTCAACGCATCGGCTATCGACGCCGCGCCGATGTAGGCGTTGGCGCTTACCAGTTGCCGATCGTTCAGGGCGCCTGCGCTGGCTTGCTGCAGAGCGCCTGCCCACTGCGGCCCGCTCACGTCATCCCCTTCTACCACCGCCACCCGGGGCCTGCGCAACCCGAGTTCCCGGGCCAGTTGCAGGATACGACGCGCAGCCCCCACAGGATGGGCTGCGCCAAAGTTGCCCACAATGCGTATGCCATGCGCCAGACAGGGACGCAAGACGGGGCGTAGCAGTTCATCGAGCAGGGGCTCGTACCCGCCACTGGGGTCTTGGCGCCGCGCCAGCTGGGCAAGCGCCAACGTGCGTTCGGCCAGGGTTTCGAAAATGAGCACCGAAGTGCCCCCCAACCGGACCAGCTCCTCGACCACCGGAAGGGCTGCGTCCACACGATCGCCAGAAAATCCCGCGCCTGAACCAATGAACAAAGAGGGTGTGCCAGACATGCACTCGACTCTAGAGGCTCATCACTTATCTGTGAAGCCTGAATTTCAGATATATTGATCTATCATGTCGATCAATCTTTCAACACGGGAGCTGCGCGCCTTCGTGGTCCTGGCCCAGCAACGCAACTTCACCCGGGCGGCCGCCCTGTGCCACCTGTCGCAATCCGCGTTCTCGGCCTTGATCAAGGGACTTGAAGAGCATGTGGGCGGACGCCTGTTCGACCGCACCACGCGGCAGGTGGAGCTGACCGTAGAAGGTGAAACCTTCCTGCATGCGGCCCTACGCCTGCTCAAAGATACCGAATCTGCCGTGGCCGATGTTCGTGACCACGTGGCCCGCAAACGTGGGCGCGTGGCCTTGGCCGTGCTGCCCTCCCTGGCAGCAGGGTGGTTGCCACCCCTGCTCGCCCAGTTCCACCGCCGTTATCCCGGCATCGAACTGGATCTAGCCGATGTCCTTTCCGACGTTTGCATCACCCGCGTCCGATCTGGGCAGGCCGATCTGGCCATTGCCGCAACGCGAGGCGATGCCCCCGAGCTTCGAACACTGCCCTTGTGTACCGACGCTTTTCACGTCGTGTGTCATCGGGACCATCCCTTGGCACAAGGCAGCGGGCCGGTCAAGCTCAACGAACTTGCCCCCTACCCCCACATCCACCTCGCGCGCTCCAGCAGCGTGCGCCAATATGTGGACATGGCTCTTTACCCACACACCCTGCAAACGTTCCTTGAACTCGAACAGCTGAGCACCGTCGCCGCCATGGTGAAGGAAAACCTGGGCGTGACCATTGTGCCGTCGCTGACACTGTTTCACTTCGCCGACGCTCACTTGCGCACCCGTCCCATTCGGGCTGCCGGACTCAAGCGCCGCTTGTTCCTGATCCACCGTGCCGACAGGGCCCTGTCATCCGCTGCACAGGGAATGCTTGACCTGCTGATGCAGCACAAACCTGGGCCGATTCCCGGTCGGCCTACCACCCAAAAAACCGCACCACCTCGTCCCTTTGGGCCAGGGCGTCCTGGCGGCCCAGTGCCGTGAGCTCGCGCGTGTAGGCTGATTCGAACAGCAGGTAGCTCAACAGCGCGCTGTCCTGCCGGGGGCCCTGCTTCGCCTTGGGGCCGAGCACCTGCAGCAGTTGGCGCACCGTCGCGGGCAAGGCATCGGCGTGCCGGGCGGCCAGCTCATCCAGCCGCTGCGAGGGGGCGATGAGCAACAGCTCGATCGGCCGCAGCCGGGTACGGGCCTGCAGCTCCGGCGGCATCAAGCTCAACGTGTGGTTGATGCGCCGCAGCCGCTCCACATCCGCCGCCAGCGTGTCCAGGAAAATGCTCGACAGGGCATGCCCCGCGATCTGCGCCAGCGAAGGGTATTCGGGGCGGTCCTGCCGCGGCTGGGGCGGCTCGGCCATGCGGCCCGCGCCAATCACCAGAATGCGGTCCGCCCCCAGGTGAATGGCAGGCGAAATCGGGGCCGTCTGCCGCATGGAGCCGTCGCCGAAATAGGCCAGGCCATGCGGCCCCTGCAACGGCACGGCGGGAAAGACGAACGGAATCGCCGCACTTGCGAGCAGGTGGTCCACCGAAATCTCGCCGCGCAAAGCCAGCCGCTGGTTGCGCACCCAAGGCTCGGCTTCGCGGCCGCTTTGGTAGAAGGTCACATGCTCGCCGCTGGCGTAGTTCGACGCCGTCACCGCCAGCGCCTGCACCCACCCTTGCGCCAGGTTGGCGGGCAACCGCTCCCACTCCAACTGCTCCAGGAGCAGCTGGCGCAGCGGTTCGTTGTCCAGCAGGGAACGCGGGCGCCAACGCCCGCTCATGAACAGCCACCCCAAGCCCAGCAGGGAAAGCCAGCGCGCCCCGGAGCGCAGCATGTCGAACCACTCGGCCCGGTACACCTGCTGCACGTGAAAACCCTCCCACACCGCCACCAGGCGGCGCAGGGTCTCGTCGAACGCATGGGCACCGCAGGCCAGCGCGGCCGCGTTGATCGCCCCGGCCGAGGTACCGCAAATCACCGGGAACGGGTTGCCCCGGTCGGTGGCGTGCTCCCGGCGCAGTTGCGCGATGGCATCGAGCACGCCCACCTGGTACGCGGCCCGCGCACCTCCACCACTCAGAACCAGCCCCACCGTCTCCGTCATGGGGCCATCATAGGCAGCCTCGGGCGCCGGTTCAATCCCGGGTCTTGCAGGTGCTGATGCCGAACGGCAGGTACGCCGGGCACCAGCCCAGCGCCGCCGTCACGATCGGCACGATGCCGATGTACCCCCACACCCCAATGACCCCGGTGGCCGCCAGCACGATCAGCAACACGCCCACCACCGCACGCAGCACGCGATCCCATCCACCCACATTCGGTTTCATAAGCCACTCCTGGTTGAAGGACACACATTGAACACACCCCATATGGTATGCCTGTTGGGCTGGATTTCACTGATTTTTCACAAATGGGCCTTAAGGTTGTCGGCGTCAGTGACCCACTCTCCTTTCAACCCAGGACTTCAGCGATGAACCCCATCCCCTCCAACCTCGTGATCGACAACGGCGACGGCGACGAGCCCATGAGCAACACCAGCGCCAACCGGCACTTTGCCGACGTGCTCAACGTCCACCTCAGCCGCCGCAACGCGCTCAAGGGCACGCTGGGCGCCTCCATCGCGGCCCTGTTCGGCGGCGCTGGCCTGGCGGGCTGTGCCACCACGGCCGGCACACCGGCGGCTGGCCGCTCCCTCATCGGCTTCAAGGCGGTGCCCGTGAGCAGCGCCGACACCGTGGTCGTTCCCCCGGGCTACAAGGTGCAAACCCTGGTTCCCTGGGGCACCCCGCTCACCGGCCACCTGCCGGCCTTCGACCCGCTGCGCAACAGCGGCGCCGACCAGGGCCACCAAGTGGGCAGCCACCACGACGGCATGCACTTCTTCCCCATCGAAGGCAAAGACCCCTACAACGGCAGCTCCACCGAAGGCCTGCTCGTCATCAACCACGAATACGTGGAGCCGCGCTACATGCACGCCTCCGCCGTGGGCCAGAAGCTGGGCCGCGACGCCGTGCCCGCGCTGGTCAACGGCAAGCGCCCGGCCGACGAATGCCTGAAAGAACTCCATGCGCACGGCGTCTCGGTCATCCATATTCGCCAAGAAGCCAACGGCCAATGGGGCGTGGTGCAAAGCCGCCTGAACCGCCGCATCACCGGCCTGACGCCCATGGACATCAGCGGCCCCGTGCGCGGCACCGACTTCGTGAAAACCAAGTACAGCCCCGACGGCACCCGCACCCGCGGCACGCTCAACAACTGCGCCCACGGCGTCACGCCCTGGAACACCTACATGATGGCCGAGGAAAACTGGGCCGGCTACTTCATCAACCGGGTCAACGCCAGCGGCCGCACCCGCGAACAGTCGCGTTACGGCGTGCGCCACAACGAAAGCCGCCCCGCCACCTCCCGCTACGGCTGGGAACTGGCCGACAGCGGTGCCGACGAATACACCCGCTTCAACGTCACCGCCCAAGGCGCCAGCCCCACGCAGGACTACCGCAACGAAGCCAACGGCTTCGGCTGGATGGTGGAGTTCGACCCCTTCAACCCCAACAGCACCCCGGTCAAGCGCACCGCCCTGGGCCGCTTCGCCCACGAAGGCGTGATCTTCCAGCCCGCCGTGGAAGGCCAGCCGGTGGTCTGCTACTCCGGTGACGACGCCGCCAACGAATACATCTACAAATTCGTCTCCAAAGGCGTGTACCGCCAGGCCGCCGGCGTGGCCAACGGCGCCCTGCTCGACGAAGGCACCCTGTACGTGGCCAAGTTCAACGACGACGGCACCGGCCAATGGCTGCCGCTGGTCTTCGGTCAGGGCCCGCTGACCCCGTTCCGCTTCAACAGCCAGGCCGACGTGCTGGTCAACACCCGGCTTGCCGCCGACACCGTGGGCGCCACCAAAATGGACCGCCCGGAATGGGGCGCCATCGACCCCCAAACCGGCCAGGTGTATTTCACCCTCACCAACAACAGCGGCCGCACCACCACCGACAAAGCCAACCCCCGCGAAAAGAACCGCTGGGGCCACATCATCCGCTGGACGGAAGCCGGCAACAACCCCACCGCCACCACCTTCAAGTGGGACATCTTCCTGCTCAGCGGCCCCGAAAACGACTCCCTGTTCGCCGGCAAGCCCCTCAACGCCGACCAGATCCACAACAGCCCCGACGGCCTGTGGTTCGACAAGGACGGCCGCCTCTGGATCCAGACCGACATCAGCGAAAGCTCCATGAACCAGGGCGACTATGCCCAGTTCGGCAACAACCAGATGCTCTGCGCCGACCCGCGCACCCACGAGCTGCGCCGCTTCCTGGTTGGCCCGCTGGGGCAGGAAATCACCGGCGTCGTCACCACGCCCGACGGCAAAACCATGTTCGTCAATGTGCAGCACCCCGGCGCCACCACCAGCGCCGACGACTTTGCCGCCGGCAAGCTCACCGGCACCTGGCCCCACCAGGGCCGCTATGGCCGCTCGGCCACCCTGGTCATCACTAAGGAGGACGGCGGCGTCATCGGCACCTGAGGCTGCGTTCTGGCGCACAATCAAGGCACCCGGTATTCCACCAACAGCCCGAGCATGCCCAACCCAGACATTCGCTGGCAACAACGCCTGGCCAATTACGGCAAAGCCCTTGAGCGGCTCACTGAAGCCGTTCAACTGGCGCAACAGCGCCCCCTCTCAGAACTGGAAAAACAGGGCCTCATCCAAGCCTTCGAATTCACCCACGAGCTGGCCTGGAACGTGATGAAAGACTATTTCGTCTATCAGGGCAACAACAACATCACCGGCTCACGAGACGCCATACGGGAGGCATTCAAACAAGGCTTGGTCAGCGATGGCGAGGGCTGGATGGAAACCATCAAAAGCCGCAACCAGACTTCCCACACCTACAACCAGACGATTGCCGATGACATCGCCAAACGGGTTTGCGAAAGCTATCACACGCTCTTCAAAGCATTTCATCAACGCATGCAAAGCCTGTCAGCGTCGTGAAACCGCCTTGCGCCAGCCAACTTGCACCCAATGCCCCGTGGCTCCCCGAGTCGGGGCTTCCCGAACATGCTTGGCTCAAGTTGCAACAGGTATTCGAAAACACCCCCCAAGTGCAAAGGGTGACGCTGTTTGGCTCGCGCGCCCAGGGCAAGCACCGTGCCGGCTCGGACATAGACCTGTGTGTCCGGGCACCAGGCATGGCAGCGCACGAACTCTGGGTACTCGATGCGGCAATTGACGACCTGTTGCTGCCTTGGAAGGTGGACCTCCTGCTGGAACACACCATCGACCATGTCGAACTGCTTGACCACATCAGGCGCGTGGGGCGGCCATTCTATGTACGCCATGCCCCCGGGCTTTAAACCCCAGGGCTTCAACAGGCCGTTGAAAAGCCCCCATGACGCCGCCGTGGGCCAGAAGCTGGGCCGCGACTGTGCCGCCGGCCAGCCCACCGGCACCTGAGGCCCCCACACGGTTCGGGAAAGCGCGCGGGGTCAGCCCGCGCATTCACACCGCCAACGCCTTCGGGCTTGGCGGTTTTTTTTGGGGTTGGAGTCTTTGCAAAAGTCCCCCAAAGGAAAGCCCCTCGCAGCACGGGGCTGGAGGGGCCGTCGAATCGCTCACAGCGGGCGCTCAGCCCAGCCCATGCGTCAGGGCTGGGCAGCGTGCGATGAAGAAGCGGAAAGCTTGGCTATGGCGCAGGAGCTTATAGAGCTGCTTATCCGTTGTCAACGTCTATTCTGTCTGCACTCCATCTCGGCTGCAGGTGGTGGTTTCCCAGTCACAAGTGATCCTTGTGGGGCCAGCATCGCGGGCAACGAACGTTACTTCACCGTCCAGATTCTCAATACCTTCTGGGTTTGCATTGCCTGCAACGACGCGGGCACAGGCATTGTCGTTGCGAGTTGCTTCATAATCTGTCGGGTCTAGTCCAGAAATAATTGCAGCGGCCCGTCCTTTGACATGTGCCGACGCCTCGGCCAAACAGGCGTTGATGCGCGAACGGTTCACATACTCGGTGTATTGCGGAATGGCAATGGCGGCCAGGATGCCGATGATCGCCACCACAATCATCAGTTCGATCAACGTAAAGCCTTGCTGGGCACGTTGTTTGAGTGTCATGGGTTTCCCCTCCGAAAAGTTGGTTGAACAACCCCAAAGTGCTTGAGGCCGTTTGCGTATAAGCATCAAGCGTGCCAGCCTGTGGCGGCCGCGGCCCAGCCCTGCCGCAGGCGGCCAGGCGGGGCGGCGGCCACGGCCCAGCATCAACATTTCACCTCAAACTTTGAGGTTTCCGCCCGCCCCCTCGGCCTCCTGCTATGATGGCCCGCATCACCATGGGAGAGAGGGACGATGCGGCGTCAGACCGCGACACGGCCACATGGGCTCACGCTCACCGAATGCCTCGTGGCGCTGGCGCTGCTCGGCATGCTGGCCGCCATCGCGCTGCCGGCCCTACATCCTGCCCCACCAAGCCGTCTGTTCGGCCTCACGGCAATCGATCCGCTCGGCTTCCATTGGCGCAGCGCCGGCCGCAACCACCGGCTGGAGGAGACCGGCCTCCTGCTGGACGCCCCGGTCTGGCTGCCGACGCTCCAGTGGTCCGCAGTGCTGATTCTCTGGGCCGGTGACGCCTTGGCTTACACCCCTTACCCCCTCTACCGGCTCAGCCTTGTGGCTGACGGTGACGTCGTCCTCAAAAACCTTTCGTCGCTTGTCAGCGCACACCTGTCGGGGCCAACGCACAAAACAGCTTTTCCCCTATTAGGATCACCTGAATTGGAGAATCACCGATGCCAGTCGAAATCCACAGAAAATCCGGCTTCACTCTGCTGGAAATGATGATCGTAGTTGCAATAATCGGCATTATTGCCAGCATTGCCATCCCTGCCTATCAAGAGTATGTGAGACAGGGAAGGCGGGCGGCGGCCGCTGCCGGCATCCTTGACATTGCACAAGACCTGGAACGCTGGCGATTGAACAGCCCCAGTTATGCGGGTTGCCCATCAGGCACAGACAATAACCAGTGTGGTACGACAGACGTGGATTTTGTGAGCTTTTCCGTTTCCAATTTGTCGGCCACCACCTACACAGTAACCGCCACCATCTCTAACGACAACACGTGCCCAACGATGTCTATCGACCAAAGCGGCATCCGAGGCGGTAATGCCGCCTGTTGGAAAAAATGATTCGGATAGGGAAGACCATGCATCGAACGAAGCTCATGGGATTCACACTGGTGGAACTGTTGGTCACCATTGCAGTTATTGCAATCATTGCAAGTGTATCGGCCCCCTCTTTCCTGAGCATGCGTGACCAAGCGCGAACAAGAGCTGCCGCAGAAGCGGTGTTCGCACAAGTTCAGTATGCTCGCACCGAGAGCATTAAACAAAGCCGTGATCTCTGGGTCACAGCCGCCCCCGGTGTCAATTGGTGCATTGGTATATCCAACGCTGCAGGTTGTGACTGCAACACAGCCGGATCCTGCCAGTTTGGCCCTGCCGGGAACCTGATGGAACACAATATCAGATCGGTCGACTTTTCAGGGATCACATTGGATGCAACAGCCACGGAAATTCAGTTTGACAGCCGCCGAGGCATCGTGAATGGAACGGGCAACACACTGACCGTTTCTGGCGCCGGGGGTTATGAGGTGAAAATCATCACCTCAAAACTTGGCAGGGTTCGAATGTGCGGAGATGTTGGCGGAGGCATACCGTCATGTTGAACCCTTCCATAGATTTCCCATCGCCATCCCGGCAACGCGGAGCCTCCCTCATCGAACTGATGGTTGGCATGGTAGTAGGGCTGTTGATCATAATTGCTGCAGCAGCTACATATCTGACTACAAGCCTCAGGGTCAGAGATACGCTCAATGCAGCCAAACTCAACATGACATTGAGAACCACAATGGATGTGGTCGTCGATGAAATTAGACGCGCGGGCTACAGCGCCTCCGGCGGGGTCAACAATCCATTCACCAATCGAAATCCCGGAAGCTTTTCTGATCTTATCGTCACCAATAACGGTAGCTGTATCGAATTTTCATACGATATGAATGCCGACGGACTCCTGGCCAACTCATCACCTTTCGAATATTCAGGCTTTCGTGTTCAGAATGGCATATTATCGATGCGGAATGGCGGGCCCGGCATTGTGAACAACTGCACCAATGGAAGCTGGGAAGCACTGACTGATGCCAATCAGATTATCATCATTCCGCATTCGAGTGGCAACCCATATTTCACGGTAACGTACCAGTGCATGAACACTCAAACTTCAGAATCTGATAATGAAGCCTGTACAGGAGGCGGCACTGTTTTCGATCAGGCAGCCGCTGGAAAACCAGTTGATTTATTAGAGACGAGGACTGTATCTGTCAATCTAGGTGCTCGGCTGGCCAGCGACAACTCGATGCGCATGGATTTGAGTCAGCAGGTTTTGGTACGCAACCACAGAGTTGTTGTTGCAGGAACACCTTGAGAACACAACCATGCAAAGCCACCCTCCAATCACACCCCGCTTGCGCAGATTTCAAGGTGGCCTGACCACCTTGCTGGTCTCGGTGGTGCTTTTGTTTTTGGCAACTATACTCATTATGGTTGTATCAAGAACTGCCATCTTGGAGCAGCGAATGTCCGCCAACGAAGTTCGCCATCGACAAGCATTTGAAGCAGCTCAAGCGGGTCTAGACCGAGCAATGATCTTCGTCACAACCGCACCACGAGGCATTGACAAAAACAACGATAATGTAGCTGATGCAGGGCCCTCTGAGACACTGCCCAACGGAAGTAAGTACTTTGTTGCTTTCTGTCAGCCCGGAACTGCGCTGCCCACTTGTCCAGACACGCCAGGCGCACCCACATGCAGTACACCAACCCCGGACAACTTCAACACCCCAACCGTTGTTGCATGCGGTTGGAGTGATGACAATATTGCCCGGCAATTCTTGACACAGAGCATCAGCACCACAAGCACGATCCTGAATGCCCCGACGAACCCCCTGACGGCAAAAGGGGCAATGAATGTTGGTGGCAGTGCAAACGTGGTGAACTATTTCAATAACCTGACGGTTTGGTCCGGCGGCCCTCTAACCAGCATTGGAAATGCGGGAAAAACCTTTATTCGAAATCCAACCGTTCCGCCACCGCAATTGGGAACAACGCCACCAGGGGAACCAAATTCCTGCACAACAACAGCCAACTATGTATGCGTTACAGACAAAAACATTACCGGGCCTGATGTTATTGACAATGACCCAACACTGGGAAACCTCGCTTCTGGTGAATTATTCAAAAACTATTTTGGAAAATCCCTTTCAGAATTCAAGTCTGGTCTAGCCCCTTCGCAGATCATCTCCGCTAACAATGCCGGCGGGCTTGCAGGAGCACGTGGAGACACATTTTTTATTGAAGGCGACACGGTTTTCCCAAATGCCACGATTGGCACCAGAGAGCGGCCCGTGGTACTGATTGTGGATGGCAATGTCAGTTTTCAAGGAACACCTACCATACATGGCATTGTTTATGTAACCGGCAATGTGACCGGTGGCGGCAATCCTAAAATAATGGGCGCAATGGTGGTCGCCGGCAATATTTCACCAACAGGCAGTGTTGACATCATTTTCGATCCATTTGTTTCACAAAATGCATCTTACAAAACAGGCACTCCAGGCTGGATTACAGGCTCCTGGCGCGACTGGCGTTAAACGTCTCGAATCATAGCGAGGTCTGGAACCATCATGAACAACTCCTCCCACCAATCAAATGGATTCATCCTCATAGAAGCATTGGTTGCATTGGTCATTGTGGCCGTAGGGGCCATAGGAATCGCTAAACTCAATGCTATTCTTCTCCAAGGAACCAGCGCCTCAAAAGCACGCGCTGAAGCCATTCAAATAGCCCAAGATCATATTGAGTCCGCAAGAAACTTTATTTTATCTAAAGGCTGCAGTGATCCTTCATTAGCCAACAACAATTCAAGCTTTACTGGAATCAACGCCGCCTTTTCGATCATCACATCTTACCCTGAGTCTGGAGCCAATTGGAAAGCGGTCGATGTATGCGTCACCTGGGATGGAGGCGTGTGCAATGCAGTTGGAAACCGGGTCGTTTTGAGAAGCGTTCTGGCTTGCGAAGGAATTGGAACATCTGCACAAGTTGGGCAAGATGGAGCTGCATCAATGATGTCCGGTTTCATTCGCACACCAACGGGTCGAGGTCAAGTGGGGGGCCAGCAATACACAAATTCGATCCCCGGAACAGACAACAAGATCACACTTGACGGCATAAATCAAAACGACGGAACCAAGACCCACTATACATCCGATGGAAATCTCGAGCTGATCGATAGTGCAACAGGGAAAGTGCTTCTCACTGTCAACAGGCGCAGCTGTGAAACCAAAGCACCTGCATTCAGCACCATTTCTGGGAAATTGTTTGTTGAGGCAAAAAATGGAACCCCCATTGCTTCAAACGAAAATCTGTATGTTTTATCTTCAGATGCTTCTTATTGCAGCAAGTTACCATACAATAACAACTGGGTTTTACCAAGTGGGGCAACAGGAAATTCCATTAAATACTTTTATACATATTATCAATGCTATCTCGGGGCTGAATGGTGGGGCAACATTGGATTAGTTCGGGTTGACAATGCCAACACCAATAACCGTGTTTGCGTAGGTCACCCAGGCACATCAAACAACGGCACCCTTTTCAGCAGACACCCTCAACTTAGCACCACGCGTGCATATCGAGGTTACAGAACATTGGCTCAAGGTAAATATGAAACCGTTGGTATAGGCGAAACCAATACAGTCAATTCCGACTGCCCAAATCCGAATGGACAACCCACTTATCAATACAAACCCCAGCATCTGACCAACCACCATTTTGTCCATACCGTCATCACTGGACAGGCCAGCAATTCTTCCTGTGAGGCTGAGCTTGCTGCACTGAATAACTACTCACCAACCAACTCTCTTGGCGCTGGAAACTCACCACCCACTGTTACAGAAACAGCAGATTCAAAAATTGTTGCAGCAAATATTAATCCTGGACGCTTCTACTGTATCTCGAACAATGACGGCATCACCTGTCAAAACCTCGGCTCACCACCGCCTGCACCCAGTACACTCTTGACCGGCACCATTACTGCACATAATGGAATTACGATTAACTCAATAGATACCAACAACAGCGCCTGCACGACTTCACTGATTGAATCCCCTGCAGCAGGAAAATACACCTACTCCTGTCAGATTGACTGGTCTGGATTCACGGCACCCAGCTGGAATGGCTCCATTGCATTCGGCTTGAGTGCTAGCGGCTCACTCTGCCCAAACAACCCTGAAGTCAACGTGACTCCAAATGGAGAATACGTTGCCTTTTCGATCAGAGGTAAAAATGCCGTCAATGATCAGGCAAACAATTCAATACCGAATTCCATTTATTTTTCTGACATCCCATCAAATGTGACCGGAATATCAATCAACTTTGATGCGAAAGTCGATTGCGGCTCATTGGGCCAGGTTGATCTTCAATGGACTGGAAACACGACCCCCAAATTGCTTTCTTGGAACCCTATTGCCAATGCTCAGAATTATGTTGTAGAGCGATGTACCAACAGCAACAGCAACTCAATTCAATCTTGCGTTCCTACAAATCCCGTTCAAACCACGACGAACACGAGTTACAATGTTGGCACAGTAGACAATAAAGAAACCATTTGCGTAAGAGTGAAGGCAACAGCCACTGGCCTCACGGATGGCCCTTACAGCCCAGTTAAGTGCGTTCACAGAAGCGGTGGATCGTATACGTATCAGTAGCTCTGTTTGGACCGATAACTTCGGCCCACGCCCCCGTGGCGTGGTGCCGAGCCTGCTTATCATCCACTCCATCAGCCTGCCGCCCGGCCAGTACGGAGGGCCGGAGGTGGAGCAGCTCTTCACCAACACCCTGGACTGGGACGCCCACCCCTACTTCCAGTCCATCCGTGGGTTGCAGGTGTCGGCGCATTTTTTCATCCGCCGCACGGGTGAGGTGATCCAGTTCGTGGACTGCGAACACCGGGCCTGGCATGCGGGCCAGTCGGTATGGCAGGGGCGGCCGAACTGCAACGACTACTCCATCGGCATCGAACTGGAAGGGCTGGAAGGCGACACCTTCGAGCTGGCCCAGTACCACGCCCTGGCCACCCTGTGTCAGGACCTGGCCCGCCGCTACCCCATCGAGCACGTGGTGGGCCATGAACACGTGGCCCCCGGCCGCAAGCACGACCCCGGCCCCGGCTTTGACTGGGCGCTGCTGCAACAACTCACCGGCTGGCCGGCACAGCGGTTTGCGCCTGCGGTTTTCTGATCCACAATAGGGGCATGGCATTCCACCTGCTCGAGTCATGACAATGCGCCTACAGCCAGAAGACATCCTGATGATTCGGCAAATGACGCGTGAAGTCATGGGCTCTGATGTGCCTGTACGCCTGTTTGGCTCCCGCTTGAACGATGAAGCGCGTGGCGGGGATGTGGATCTTTTTCTGGAACTCAGTTCGCCGCCCGACAACCCGGCCTGGCTGGCAGCTACCCTGGCCGGCAAAATCTCACGCCGCATGCATGGGCGCAAGGTGGATGTGCTGATCGCGGCACCCGGGCTCAACAATCTCCCCATTCACGACATTGCCCGTCAGGAAGGGGTGATTCTTTGAGGCTCGATGAAAGAACGCTCGCGCGTCTGCAATTTCTGTGCAGAGTGACACAGAAAGAGACCAGACTGCTGTTGGATACTCGAGCGCGGCTTTTCCAACCGGAGTTCTGCATGCAATCGCTCACAGAGCTTGAGGCAGATGCGGCGCTGGCTGACCGTGCGGCATCGGAAGCAGACATCAACAGCGGCGCCACCCCCCGTACTTTCCCTTACCCTCACCTCGCTCGCCTCTGGGCAACCACCCCGCTGTCCGATTTTTTTGTGGGCTGGGTGGCACACCGGCGAATTCCGCCGCTACACTATACCTAGTGTTTTGAAACGGCGGCACACACTACCCCTAGTGCCACACTGCTGCATCTGCCTGCCTTTGGCCGGCAGCACCACCACCGGCGCACGCCCTGGGCGCCGTGCATCATCAGAACCACACACATTTCGCGAGAGGACCCATGCAACCCACCACCCTAGCCCCCGAATCAGGCGCCCACATGGCCACGGCTTACAGCGCCTCCACGGCCCGCGCTCCCCAAGCCGGCACCTTGCAGAACTACCAGATCATCCGCCGCAACGGCGCGGTGGTGCCGTTCGAGCCGAACAAGATCGCCGTCGCCTTGATGAAGGCTTTTCTGGCAGTGCGCGGCGCCCAGGGGGCAGCGTCTGCCAGCGTGCGCGAGGATGTGGAGCTGCTGACCCAGAACGTGGTGCGTGCGCTCATGCGCTCGCGCCCGGGCGGCGGCACCTTCCACATCGAGGACGTGCAGGACCAGGTGGAACTGGGCCTGATGCGCGGCGGCCATCACGAGGTGGCGCGCGCCTATGTGCTGTACCGCGAACGCCGCGCCCAGGAGCGTGCCGCCAAGCAGGCGGAACAGACCGCCCCGGCCACCCCCACCCTTCATGTGACCGACAACGGCCAGCGCGTGGCGTTGGACGTGCCGCGCCTGCATGCGCTCATCGCCTCGGCCTGCGCCAACCTGGGCCCGGACGTCAAGGCCGAGCCCATCGTGGCCGAGACCATGCGCAACCTCTACGACGGCGTGCCCATGACCGAGGTGTACAAGGCCGCCATCCTGGCCGCCCGCACCAAGATCGAGACCGACCCCGACTACACCTACGCCACCGCACGCCTGCTGCTGCACACCATCCTCAAGGAAGTGCTGGGCGAGGAGGTGACCCAGGCCGACATGGCCACCCGCTATGCCGAATACTTCCCCACCTTCATCAAGACAGGCGTGGAGGCCGAGCTGCTCAACCCCGAGCTGCTCAACTTCGACCTCAAGCGACTGGGCGCCGCGCTCAAGGCCGAGCGCGATTTGCAGTTCGACTACCTGGGCCTGCAAACCCTGTACGACCGCTATTTCTTGCACGTGCGCAAGCAGCGCATCGAGCTGCCGCAGGCCTTCTTCATGCGCGTGGCCATGGGCCTGGCGCTCAACGAAATCGACCGCGAGGCGCGCGCCATCGAGTTCTACGAGGTGCTGTCCTCGTTCGACTTCATGTCGTCCACGCCGACCCTGTTCAACAGCGGCACGCTGCGCTCGCAGCTCTCCAGCTGCTACCTGACCACCGTACCCGACGACCTGGACGGCATCTACGAATCCATCAAGGAAAACGCCCTGCTGTCCAAGTTTGCCGGCGGCCTGGGCAACGACTGGACGCGCGTGCGTGCACTGGGCAGCCACATCAAGGGCACCAACGGCGAGTCGCAGGGTGTCGTACCCTTCCTCAAGGTCGTCAACGACACGGCCGTGGCCGTCAACCAGGGCGGCAAGCGCAAAGGCGCGGTCTGCTGCTACCTGGAAACCTGGCACCTGGACATCGAGGAGTTCCTGGAGCTGCGCAAGAACACCGGCGACGACCGCCGCCGCACCCACGACATGAACACCGCCAACTGGATTCCGGACCTGTTCATGAAGCGGGTGATGGAAAACGGCGAGTGGAGCCTGTTCAGCCCCAACAGCGTGCCCGATTTGCACGACAAGGTCGGCGCGGACTTCGAGCGCGCCTACCTGGCCTATGAAGAAAAGGCCGCACGCGGCGAGATCAAGCCCTACAAGAAGGTGCCCGCCGTGGACCTGTGGCGCAAGATGCTGACCATGCTGTTCGAGACCGGCCACCCCTGGATCACCTTCAAGGACCCCTGCAACATCCGCAGCCCGCAGCAGCACGTCGGCGTGGTGCACTCCTCCAACCTGTGCACCGAAATCACGCTCAACACCAGCGACACCGAAACCGCGGTGTGCAACCTCGGCTCGGTCAACCTGGCCCAGCACCTCAAGGACGGCCCCGCCGGCAAGGAACTCGACCACGACAAGCTCAAGCGCACCATCACGGTGGCGATGCGCATGCTCGACAACGTGATCGACATCAACTACTACGCGGTCAAAAAGGCGCGGGACTCCAACCTGCGGCACCGCCCCGTGGGGCTGGGCATCATGGGCTTCCAGGACGCGCTGTACCAGTTGCGCACGCCCTACGCCTCGCAAGCGGCGGTCGAATTCGCCGACCGCTCCATGGAAGCGGTGTGCTACTACGCCTACTGGGCGTCCACCGAACTGGCTGCCGAGCGCGGCCGCTATTCCACCTACAAGGGTTCGCTGTGGGACCGCGGCATCCTGCCGCCGGACAGCCTGGACCTGTTGGCGCGCGAACGTGGTGGCTACGTCGAGGTGGACCGCTCCAGCAGCCTGGACTGGGACGCGCTGCGCGCCAAGATCGCGCGCGACGGCATGCGCAACTCCAACTGCATCGCCATCGCGCCGACGGCCACCATCTCCAACATCATCGGCGTGGATGCGTCGATCGAGCCGTGCTTCGGCAACCTGTCGGTCAAGTCCAACCTGTCGGGCGAGTTCACCGTCATCAACAGCTACCTCGTGAAGGATCTCAAGCGCTTGGGGCTGTGGGACGAGGTCATGATCATGGACCTCAAGCACTTCGACGGCTCGCTGTGGCCGATCGACCGCGTGCCGCAGGAACTCAAGGAGCTGTACCGCACCGCGTTCGAGATCGAGCCGGTCTGGCTGGTCGAAGCCGCGGCGCGGCGCCAGAAGTGGATCGATCAGGCGCAAAGCCTCAACATCTATATGGCCGGCGCCTCGGGCAAGAAGCTCGACGAGACCTACAAGCTGGCCTGGATTCGCGGCCTGAAGACCACCTACTACCTGCGCACCACCAGCGCCACGCACGCGGAGAAATCCACCGGCCGCATTGGCCAGTTGAACGCCGTGCCCACCGCCAGCGGCGGGCTGCAGAGCGCTGGCGCAACCGCTGCGCTGGGTGCCGCGTTGGGGGCCGCGATGCCCGAGGTGCCGGCCACCGACATCAAGTTCTGCGCGATCGACGACCCGGGCTGCGAAGCCTGCCAGTGACCCGCGCACCGCACATTCCGATGCAACCACGCAACACTGCACGACGCGCCGTGCGTGCGTTGCACCGGAAGGCTTGCAATTCTTCTGCGCAATTTCATAATTCATCGGATCGGAATACACCATGCTGACCTGGGACGACCAAAGCACTCCTGCACTACAACCCGTGCGCCCTGTGCCCGTCACCGCACCTTCAAACGCGGCCACGGCCCATGCCCCCGTCACCCCATCGACCCCTTCGCCGAACGCTACCCCCCACAGCTCCGTCAAGGCGGCCTCCACCCAGCGCATCAATGCCGCCGACAAGCGCATCATCAACGGCCAGACCGACGTCAACCAGCTCGTGCCGTTCAAGTACAAGTGGGCCTGGGAGAAGTACCTCGCCACCTGCGCCAACCACTGGATGCCGCAGGAAGTGAACATGAGCCGCGACATCGCGCTCTGGAAGGACCCGAACGGCCTGACCGAGGACGAGCGCCGCATCGTCAAACGCAACCTCGGCTTCTTCGTCACCGCCGACTCGCTGGCGGCCAACAACATCGTGCTGGGCACCTACCGCCACATCACGGCGCCCGAGTGCCGCCAGTTCCTGCTGCGCCAGGCCTTCGAGGAAGCCATCCACACCCACGCCTACCAGTACATCGTCGAAAGCCTGGGCCTGGACGAGGGCGAGATCTTCAACGCCTACCATGAGGTGCCGGCCATCCGCGACAAGGACGAGTTCCTGCTGCCGTTCATCGACGCCATCATGGACCCGAACTTCCGCACGGGCACGCCGCAAGCCGACCAGACCCTGCTCAAGAGCCTGATCGTGTTCGCCTGCCTGATGGAAGGGCTGTTCTTCTACGTGGGCTTCACCCAGATCCTGGCGCTGGGCCGCCAGAACAAGATGACGGGTGCGGCCGAGCAGTACCAGTACATCCTGCGCGACGAGTCGATGCACTGCAATTTCGGCATCGACCTGATCAACCAGCTCAAGCTGGAAAATCCGCATCTGTGGACGGCGCAGTTCAAGGCCGAGATCAAGGAGCTCTTCCTCAAGGCCGTGGAACTCGAATACCGCTACGCCGAAGACACCATGCCCCGCGGCGTGCTGGGGCTCAATGCCTCGATGTTCAAGGGCTATCTGCGCTACATCGCCAACCGGCGCGCCACGCAGATCGGCCTGGACCCCCTGTTCCCCAACGAAGAGAACCCCTTCCCCTGGATGAGCGAGATGATCGACCTCAAGAAGGAGCGCAATTTCTTCGAGACACGGGTGATCGAATACCAGTCGGGAGGCGCGCTGTCCTGGGATTGACGCCCCGCCGGTACAGCCTTCTTTCATGCGGTCCTTTCACAACCCCCCCGTTGACATGGCCACCATGCTGGTGGCCGGGGTGGTTTCCCCCATTCAACACTCGGGAGGGCCGGGCGTGTCGTGCATGCCGGTGGTCCGAGTGCTGAATCGCTTGCCCGGAATCGTCCGAGGTCAAGCGCTTTTGGCAACTTGATCAAGGAGAACAACATGGCAACTGCGAAGAAGGCCGCACCGGCCAAGGCGGCGCCCGCGAAGAAGGCCGCACCGGCGAAGAAGGCAGCGGCACCCGCCAAGACAGCGGCGGCCCCCGCAAAGAAAGCGGCCCCGGCCCAAGCCGCAGCGGCACCCGCAAAGAAGGCCGCACCGGCCAAGAAGGCAGCGGCACCCGCCAAGAAAGCGGCGGCCCCTGCAAAGAAAGCGGCCCCGGCCCAAGCCGCAGCGGCACCCGCAAAGAAGGCCGCACCGGCCAAGGCTGCGCCCGCGAAGAAGGCCGCACCGGCGAAAAAAGCGGCTGCGCCGGCGAAGAAGGCTGCGCCCGCGAAGAAAGCGGTCCCGGCGAAAAAAGCGGCTGCGCCGGCGAAGAAGGCTGCGCCCGCGAAGAAAGCGGTCCCGGCGAAAAAAGCGGCTGCGCCCGCGAAGAAGGCTGCACCAGCCAAGAAAGCGGTAGCGCCTGTGGTCCAGGCTGTGGCCGAGGTCAAGAAGGCCGTGAAAAAGACAGTGACCACCGCCAAGAAGGCCATTGCCAAAGAGGAAAAGGCCGTCGAGAAAAAGGTGGCCGAAGTGAAGAAGGCCGTGGAGAAGAACGCCAAGGCCGTGAAGAAGGCCGGCGAGAAAAAGGTGGCCGAAGTCAAGAAGGCCGTGGAGAAGAAAGCCGAGGCCGTGAAGAAGGCCGTCGCGAAAAAGGTGGCCGAAGTGACGAAGGCCGTGGAGAAGAAAGCCGAGGCCGTGAAGAAGGCCGTCGCGAAAAAGGTGGCCGAAGTGACGAAGGCCGTGGAGAAGAAAGCCGCGCCCAAACCCAAGGCGGCCCCCTCCCCTGCAGCCCAGACCAAGCTGAACCCGCAGGCAGCCTGGCCCTTCCCGACGACCAAGAAACCCTGAGCCACACGGCTCTGCCGCCTGGTCAAGCCCATGGGCAACCGTGGGCTTTTTGGCGTCCGGCTCAGACCTCCAGGCGGTAGTTCTGCCCCCCACGGGAGGCAATTTTGGTCGCGCCCATGCGGTTGCCCAAGGCGACGCAGCGCGTCAGATCCCAGCCCTGGGCCAGCCCGTGCAGCAGGGCGGCGCGAAAGGCATCGCCACAACCCGTCGGGTCCACCACAGCCGTGGCCGGCACCCCCGGCACACGGGTACAGCTCCCGTCCTGCCAGACCTCGCATCCCTGGTCGGCCAGTGTGATGACGAGCCCGCGCAAACGGCTCGACAGCGCGGCGTAGTCGAGCCCGGTGCGATCGCTGAGCAAACGGGCCTCGTAGTCGTTGAGGGCAGCCCAATCGGCCAGGTCGATGAAGTGCAGGAGCTCCTCACCGTCGAACATGGGCAGCCCCTGACCCGGATCGAACACGAACGGCACGCCCAGCGCCTTGAGCTGCTCGGCATGTTGGAGCATGGCCTCCCGGCCATCGGGTGAGATGATGCCGATCACCGCGCCATCGGCCGCCTCGATGGGGTTGAGGTGCGCCTGCCCCATGGCACCAGGGTGAAACGCCGTGATCTGGTTGTTGTCGCGGTCGGTCATGATCATGGCCTGAGCGGTGTAATGCGCCTCGTCGAGGCGGACGTGCCGCGTGTCCACCCCCATGACCGTGAGGCGTTCGAGGTAGTCCTGCCCGTCGGCCCCGAGCGTGGCCACTGGACGCGCCGGCGCCCCGAGCTGGCGCAAGCCGTAGGCGATGTTGCCTGCGCAGCCCCCATACTCGCGGCGCAAGCCCGGGACCAGGAAAGAGACATTGAGGATGTGCAGTTGATCCGGCAGGATCTGCTCGGCAAAACGGCCCTCGAAGGTCATGATGGTGTCGAAAGCCAGGGAACCGCAGATGAGGATGGACATGGGGCCGTTGCAGGGGTTTCAGGGGTAGAACAGAATGGCACGATAGCCGGTCATGACCTGATCGCTCGGCGCGTCGAGCGCCAGATCGAACTGGACCGGCCATTCCGCGCCGGGTGGCAAGGTCTCGACCGGGCGCGGCCACTCGTGCGGCAGCAGCACCCGGCGCACGAGGACTTCGTCGTTCAGGGCGGTGAGCGTGAGCTCCAGAGCAGGCGCCGCCACTTCGAGGTCAGACTTGTTGCGCACCACCACATTGAAGCTGTAACGCCCGGGCGCACGCCGCAACAGGACCGAGCTGTCGATGACGACTTCGTCGAGCTGCCGGGGCGAGGCGACCTCGCAGGCCAGCGAGTCGCACAGCGTTTCCAGCACCGGGCGCGAGGCCGGTACGCGGCTGGCCAGCTGATCCCGCCAGTGATGGGCCACCTGGGCGCCCAGCAAGGCGAGCAAGAGCAGCACCAGCAGCAGCAGCCCTGCCCTGACCCACGGCTGGCGCCAAAAAGCCCGGCGCTGGGCCTGGCGGACGAAGGACGGCACAGGCTGGGGCCCGGCTTCGGGGGGCGGAAGGTCTGGGGAGGCAGGCGGGGGCGAGATGACGGGCGGTTCGGGATTGGGCTCCGGCTCCGGCTCCTCGGGAAACGGCTCAGAGGCAAGGGGTGCGGGCGCGGGCGCGGGTGTGGGTGCGGGTGCGGGCGCGGGTGTGGGTGTGGGTGTGGGTGTGGGTGTGGGTGTGGGCGCGGGCGCGGGTGTGGGTGTGGGTGCGGGCGCGGGCGTGGGCGTGGGCGTGGGCGTGGGCGTGGGCGTGGGCGTGGGCGCGGGTGCGGGTGCTGGGGTCGTGGCCGGGGGTTCCTCGACCCCGGGCCACCAGGGCTGGAGATCCAGTGTGGCGTCGAAAATGTGGTGACAGTGCCCGCAACGCACCCAACCATCGGAAATCTTGAGCTGATCGGACACCACCTTGAACGAGGTGGAACATGCCGGACAGCGCGTGATGAAGCTCATGCCGCGATTATTGCGCGGTCATGAGGATCCAGCCGTCTTCCTGGTCGGCGATGCCCAGCTGCACCCAGGGCGCATACGCCTCTTGCAGCTCCTGCGCCTGGCGTTCGAGGATGCCGGCCAGCACCAGGTGCCCCCCCGCTCGCACATGGCTGCACAGCAAGGGCGCCAGCACTTTCAGGGGGGTGGCCAGGATGTTGGCCAGCACCACGTCATACCGCCCGGTGGCGAGCTCGGGCAGCCCGGCCTCCAGGTTGACGTGGTTGTTGCTGGCGTTGATGCGCGTGGCCTCCACGGCCGCAGGGTCGATGTCCACCGCCACGATCTCCTGGGCACCGAACTTGGCGGCCCCGATGGCGAGGATGCCGGAGCCGCAACCGTAGTCGAGCACACGTTGGCCGGTCAGGTCGCGCTGCGCGATCCAGCGCAGGCACATCCGGGTGGTCGGATGGGTGCCCGTGCCGAAGGCCAGGCCCGGGTCCAGGCGGATGACCTGCCGGGCATCGGCCGGGGGCTCGTGCCAGCTCGGCACGATCCAGAAGCCGGGGGTGATGTCCACCGGCGCGAACTGGGACTGCGTCAGACGCACCCAGTCCTCGTCGGCCACGGCCCGGATGCCCACGACCTCGCAACCGTCGAAAAAGTCCTGCAGTCGCAGCAGGGCCGCCGCTTCGTCGGCACCGGCCTGGTCGGAAAACAAAGCCACCACCCGGGAGCGTTGCCAGCCGGCCTTGGGAGCCGGCATTCCCGGCTCGCCGAAGAGGGCCTGCTCGGCTGGGGTTTCGGCATCGGCATCCTCCACCGAGACGCTCAGCGCGTCGAGCGCGTCGAGCGCATCGGTCAGGTGCTCGAGGCTTTCCTCCGGCGCCAGAAGCACCAGCTCGAACAGGCGCGCCGCAGGCGTGGATTCAGCGGTCACGTTGTTCCAGCCAGGATTCGAGGTAGTGGATGTTGGTGCCGCCGGCCTCGAAGTTGGCGTCCACCATGAGTTCACGGTGCAGGGGCACGTTGGTCTTGATGCCCTCGATCGCGGTTTCCGCGAGCGCGGTGCGCATGCGCGCCAGTGCCTGCTCCCGGGTATCGCCATGGGCGATGAGCTTGCCGATCATCGAGTCGTAATTGGGCGGCACCATGTAATTGGCATAGACGTGCGAGTCCACCCGAATGCCCGGCCCACCCGGCATGTGCCAGGTGGTGACGCGACCGGGTGAGGGCGTGAACTTGTACGGGTCCTCGGCGTTGATGCGGCACTCGATGGCATGTCCGCGGACCTGGATCTGGCGCTGGGTGAAGGGCAGCTTCTCCCCGGCGGCCACCGCGATCTGGGTGCGCACGATGTCGATGCCGGTGATGGCTTCCGTAACGGGGTGCTCGACCTGCACGCGGGTGTTCATCTCGATGAAGTAGAACTCGCCGTTTTCATACAGGAACTCGAACGTGCCGGCCCCCCGGTAACCGATCTTCTTGCAGGCAGCGGCACAACGCTCGCCGATCTTTTCGATCAGGCGGCGTGGAATGCCGGGAGCCGGCGCTTCTTCGATCACTTTCTGGTGGCGACGCTGCATGGAGCAGTCGCGCTCGTACAGGTACACCGCATTGCGGTAGTTGTCGGCCAATACCTGGATCTCGATGTGACGCGGATTCTGGAGGAACTTCTCCATGTAGACCTCGGGGTTCCCGAAGGCGGCCCCGGCTTCGGCCTTGGTGGTCTGTACCGCATGCAGCAGCGCCGCTTCGGTGTGCACCACGCGCATGCCGCGGCCACCGCCGCCACCCGCCGCTTTGATGATGACGGGGTAGCCGATGCTTTTGGCGATGCGTTTGATGGTGGCGGGGTCGTCGGGCAAGGCACCCTCCGAACCGGGCACGCACGGCACCCCCGCACGGATCATGGCCTGCTTGGCCGAGACCTTGTCGCCCATGATGCGGATGGACTCGGGCGTGGGGCCGATGAAGACGAAGCCGCTTTTTTCCACGCGCTCGGCAAAGTCGGCGTTTTCCGAGAGGAAGCCATACCCGGGATGGATGGCTTCGGCGTCGGTGACTTCGGCCGCCGAGATGATGGCCGGCATGCTGAGGTAGCTTTGCGCCGAAGGCGCGGGGCCGATGCACACCGCTTCGTCCGCGAGCTTGACGTACTTGGCGTCGCGGTCGGCCTCGGAATAGACCATGACCGCCTTGATGCCCATCTCGCGGCAGGCGCGCTGCACGCGCAGTGCGATTTCGCCGCGGTTGGCGATCAGGATTTTCTTGAACATGAGCGACAAACCCTCACTCGATCACGAACAGGGGCTGCCCGTATTCGACGGCCTGCCCGTTTTCGACCAGAATCTGAGTGATGACGCCGGACTTGTCGGCTTCGATCTCATTGAGGATCTTCATGGCTTCGACGATACAGATCGGATCGCCTTCCTTGACCTGCTGGCCCACCTCGACGAAAGGCTTGGCGCCGGGGCTGGGGGCACGGTAGAACGTGCCAACCATGGGTGATTTGACGATGTGCCCCTTGATTTCGGGCTCGGCAGCAGGAGCCGGGGCTGCGGTGGCGGCCGGTGCCGCCGCTTGGGTGGCGGGGGCGAGCACGGTCACGGCGGGAGCGGGGGCGGCCACGGGTGCGCTCTTGACGATGCGAACCTTGCCTTCGGCTTCGGTGATCTCGAGTTCGGATACATTCGACTCAGAGACGAGGTCGATCAAGGTCTTGAGTTTGCGCAAATCCATGTTTTCTCCAGAAATTGCACCTAAAATGCTTCAAAATTTCCGCATCAGTGCAGAAGTAGGCGGGAATATACACGAAGTCCCGCAACCCCGAAAAACCCGGCCCGTCTTCGACCCACCCCATTGCCCACCCCATTGACCTCGCTGCACCCCCAGTTGAACACCATGGCGGATGAGGACATCAGCGTGACCTCCATGGCCCTGCCCGGGCTGGCCAGGGCCTTGATCGCCTCGGGCATCCTGACCCAGAAAACGGCCGAGGAGATCTATGCCAAAGCGCAGGCGCGCCAGACCGGGTTCATTGCCGAGGTGATCAGCAGCGGGGCGGTGTCGGCTCGCGATCTGGCCCACACCGTGTCGACGGCGTTTGCAGCGCCGCTGATCGATTTGGACGCGGTGGACGTCCACCGACTGCCCAAGGACATCCTGGACCCCCGCATGGCCAAGCAGTTTCGCCTGGTGGTGCTGAGCCGGCGCCACAACCGCGTCACGGTGGCCACCGCCGATCCCTCCGACCAGCAGGCAGCCGAAAAGGTCAAATTCGCCACCCAGCTCGGTGTGGACTGGGTCATCGCCGAGGTGGACAAGCTCAACAAGCTGATCGACAGCGTCACGGCCAGCGCCAGCGAAGCGATCGAGCACATCGTGGGTGGCGATTTCGAGTTCGACGAAAGCAGCATCGAAATGGCGCCGGCGGACGCCACCGACAAGGTATCGGCCGAGGTGGAGGATGCCCCGGTCGTCAGGTTTTTGCAGAAGATGCTGCTCGATGCCTACACGATGCGCGCATCCGACCTGCACTTCGAGCCTTACGAGCACACGTACCGGGTGCGCTTTCGCATCGACGGCGAACTGCGTGAGATCGCTGCACCGCCGGTTGCGGTGAAAGAGAAGCTGGCTTCACGCATCAAGGTGATCTCCAGGCTCGACATTTCCGAAAAGCGTGTGCCGCAAGACGGGCGCATGAAGCTGAAGGTGGGACCGGACAAGGTGATCGACTTCCGGGTCAGTACCCTGCCCACCTTGTTCGGCGAAAAGATCGTGATCCGCATCCTGGACCCGAGCAGCGCGCAGATGGGCATCGATGCCCTGGGCTATGAGCCGGATGAAAAGGAAAAGCTGCTGCAAGCCATTCATCGACCCTATGGCATGGTGCTCGTGACAGGCCCCACCGGCTCGGGCAAGACGGTGTCGCTCTACACCTGCCTGAACATCTTGAACCAGCCTGGGGTCAACATCTCGACGGCGGAAGACCCGTCAGAGATCAACCTGCCCGGTGTGAACCAGGTGAACGTGAACGAAAAAGCCGGGCTGACCTTTGCGGCGGCTTTGAAGGCTTTCCTGCGCCAGGACCCGGACATCATCATGGTCGGTGAGATCCGAGACCTGGAGACCGCCGACATCGCCATCAAGGCCGCCCAGACCGGCCACCTGGTGCTGTCCACCCTGCACACCAACGACGCGCCCACCACCCTCACCCGCATGCTCAACATGGGCATTGCGCCGTTCAACATCGCCTCCAGCGTCAACCTGATCACGGCGCAGCGGCTGGTACGGCGCTTGTGCAAGCAGTGCAAGGAACCCATGGAGGACCTGCCGGAACAGGTCTTGCTCGACGCCGGGTTTCGCCCCGAAGAGCTGGACGGCTCCTGGCAACCTTACCGGCCGGTGGGTTGCAACGCCTGCAACAACGGCTACAAGGGCCGCATGGGCATCTATCAAGTGATGCCGATCACGGAAGCGATGCAGCAGATCATCCTGCGCGGCGGCAGTGCCCTGGAGATTGCCGCGCAAGCCCAAGCAGAGGGTGTTCGCACTTTGCGCGAATCGGGGCTGCGCAAGGTTAAACTGGGCATCACGTCTCTGGAAGAAGTGCTGGGCTGCACCAACGACTAAACCCCGGCCTCCAGAGGCCGAGCAACCACACTGCGGGGAAAACATGGCCACGGCTAACAAAAGCGTCAAGGAGTTCGTGTTCGAGTGGGAGGGCAAGGACCGCAACGGCAAGATGACCCGTGGCGACATCCGGGCCGCTGGCGAGCATCAGGCCCAGGCCCATCTGCGGCGCCAAGGCATCCTGGTGCAGAAGATCAAGAAGCGCAAGATGGCCTCGGCCAAGCGCATCAAACCGAAGGACATCGCGATCTTCACCCGCCAGCTCGCGACGATGATGAAGGCCGGCGTGCCTCTGCTGCAGGCCTTCGACATCGTGGGTCGGGGCAACCCCAACCCCAGCGTGACCAAGCTGCTCAACGACATCCGCACCGACGTCGAGACGGGCACGTCCCTGAGCGCGGCCTTCCGCAG
The DNA here is from genome assembly GCF_013432195.1 of Tepidicella baoligensis. Classification (GTDB taxonomy): domain Bacteria; phylum Pseudomonadota; class Gammaproteobacteria; order Burkholderiales; family Burkholderiaceae_C; genus Tepidicella; species Tepidicella baoligensis. The sequence goes on from NZ_JACCDB010000001.1 coordinate 461,774, forward strand.
GCATCCTCTGTACTTCAACAGCCTGTACTGCAACCTGGTGGAAGCGGGCGAAACGGCCGGCATTCTGGAAGACCTGCTCGACCGGCTCGCCACCTACATGGAGAAGACCGAGGCGATCAAGAGCAAGGTCAGGTCGGCGCTGATGTACCCGACCGCCGTGATCGTGGTGGCTTTCGTGGTGGTGGCGGTGATCATGATCTTCGTCATTCCCGCGTTCAAGGAGGTGTTCACCTCCTTCGGCGCCGACCTGCCCGCCCCGACGCTCGCGGTGATCGCCATGAGCGAACTCTTCGTGGCCTACTGGTGGTTGATCTTCGGCGGGCTGGGTGGCGGCTTGTACTTTTTTGCCCAAGCCTGGAAGCGCAGCGAAAAGGTCCAGCGCTTCATGGACCGGCTGCTGCTGAAGTTACCCGTATTCGGCCAGCTGGTGGAAAAGTCCGTGGTGGCGCGCTGGACGCGCACCATGGCCACGATGTTCGCCGCGGGCGTGCCACTGGTCGAAGCCCTGGATTCGGTGGGTGGGGCCTCTGGCAACAGCCTGTATGCAGACGCCACCAAGCAGATCCAGCGAGAGGTCTCGACCGGCACCAGCTTGACCACGGCCATGGCCAACGCACGCATCTTTCCGTCCATGGTGCTGCAGATGTGTGCCATTGGTGAAGAGTCCGGCTCCATCGACCACATGCTGGGCAAGGCGGCCGACTTTTACGAAGCGGAAGTGGACGACATGGTGGCCGGCCTCTCCAGCCTCATGGAGCCCATCATCATCGTGGTCCTGGGCACGGTGATCGGCGGCATCGTGGTCTCGATGTACCTGCCGATCTTCAAACTGGGCCAGGTGGTCTGACCGCCGCCGAGCCTGCCACAGGGCCTCGTTTCAGCGACGCATGGCCGAGTGGGGACGCTCCTCCCGCTCGGGCAACAGGCCGCGCGGACGGAAGCGCAGCGTCAGCAGCAGAATGAGTCCCATCACCATGAGGCGCATGTGCGCGGCGCTGTCGAGCAGATGGGCGCGCAGGGCGCTTTCGGCCGACATACCCGCGGTGATCACGTTCATCAGCCACAGGCCAATGGGTTCGGCCTGGACCCAGAAGAACCAGATCAGAAAGCCACCGAGGATGGCGCCGAGGTTGTTGCCCGAGCCGCCCACGATCACCATCACCCAGATCAGGAAGGTGAAGCGCAGCGGGTTGTAGCTGTTGGGGGTGAACTGCCCGTCGAGCGTGACCAGCATGGCCCCGGCAATGCCCACGATGGCCGAACCGAGCACGAACACCTGCAGGTGCCGACCGGTCACGTCCTTGCCCATGGCTTCGGCGGCGGTTTCGTTGTCGCGGATGGCGCGCATCATGCGGCCCCACGGCGAACGGATGGCCGTCTGCGCCAGCCAGAACAGCAGCAGCAGCACGCTCAGCGACAAGCCGAGGTAGCTCAGCTTGACGATGATGGACGCGAAGTCCATGACATGGACCCCCAGGCGTGCCGCCCATTCCTGCACCCAGGCGGTCTGCATGAGGTCGATTTCGAAGGGCACTGGGCGCGGCAGGCCGTTGACGTTGTTCACACCTCGCGTGAGCCATTCCTCATAGCGCAGCACCGCGAGCACGATTTCGGAAATGCCCAGGGTGGCAATGGCCAGGTAGTCGGAGCGCAGACCCAGCGTGATCTTGCCGATCAGCCAAGCGGCGCAGGCCGCGAGCACGCCGCCGACGATCCACGACAGCAGGATGGGCAGGCCCGCCCCGCCGAGATAGCCGGTCTGCGCCGGGTTGACGGCTTCGATGAGCTCGACGGCAGGATCGAAGAAATACCGCGAAGCGAAATAACCGGTGACCAGGATGGCGGCCATGACGAGCCGCCGCTTGCGGCCAGGCGGCAGCTTCTTGTAGGCCACGATGGCGGCGACGGTGGTGATCAGTGCCATGAGCAGCGCGGTGAGGATGCCGGCGCCACCCACCTCCCAGGCCTCTTTCGTGGGGGGCATGGCCACCAGCACGGCGGCGACCCCCCCCAGGGCCGCAAAGCCCATGAGACCGACGTTGAACAGGCCGGCGTAGCCCCATTGCACGTTGAGACCGAGCGCCATGATGGCGGCAATCACGCAGTAGTTGAGAATGGTCAGCGACAGCGACCAGCTCTGCATCGTGCCCACGAGCACCAGTGCCAGCCCCATGAGGGCAAACAGCATGGGTGCCTGGACTTTCTGGTTCAACAGCGTTTTCATGCCGTTTTCCCTCCAAACAGACCGGTGGGCTTGATGAGGAGCACCACCACGAGGATGACGAAGGACACCGCGAACTTGTAGTCGGTGGAAAGCAGTTGCATCAGCCCTTCAGGCTCCCAGGCTTCGGGCAGCAGGTAGGCGAAGAACTTGCGGTAGGCGTAGGTCAGCATCACTTCCGAAAACGCGACGATGAACCCGCCCGCAATCGCGCCCAGCGGGCTGCCCAGCCCCCCCACGATGGCGGCCGCGAAGATGGGCAACAACAACTGGAAGTAGGTGAAGGGGCGGAAGCCCTTGTCGAGCCCGTAGAGCACGCCGGCGATGGTGGCGAGGGTGGCGGCGATGATCCAGGTGATCATGACCACCCGGTCGGGGTTGATGCCGGAGAGCAGCGCCAGGTTCTCGTTGTCGGCGTAGGCACGCATGGACTTGCCGGTGCGCGTGCGCTCCAGGAACCAGAACAGCACCGCCACCACGATGATGGCGGTGACGATGGTCAAGCCCTGGCTGGTGCGCAAGGCCAGCCCCTCGTCCAGACCGGTGAATTCGCGGAAACCGCTGGCGGTGATGATGAACCGTTCACCGTCTTCAAAACGCTGGTCGCCCGGCCCGATGACGAAGCGCACGATGCCGTTCATGAGGAACATGACGCCGACCGAAGCAATGAGGAACACCACCGACGGCGCCTTGTGAACGCGGTGGTAGCGGTAGACCCAACGATCGGTCAGCAACACGAACAGCACGGTGACGACCACGGCCACCGGGATGGCCAGCAGGGCCGTGGGCAGAAAACCCAGGCCGATGCCCTGCCCCTGCAACCACCACGTCACCAAAATGGTGACCATGGTGCCAAAGGCCATGGTGTCGCCATGCGCAAAGTTGGAAAAGCGCAGGATGCCGTACACCAGCGTGACCCCCAGGGCGCCGAGCGCGAGCTGGCTGCCGTAGGCGGCGGCGGGGATGATGACGAAGTTGAGCAACAGCACGAAGGCGTTGAGGATGTCGGCCATGGTCAGCCTCCCAGGAAAGTGCGGCGGACCTCGGGGTTGGCCATCAGGGCCGCGCCGGTGTCGGTGTAGCGGTTGGCGCCCTGCACCAGCACGTAGCCTTTGTCCGCGATGTTGAGCGCCTGGCGGGCGTTCTGCTCCACCATGAGGATGGCGATGCCGGTGCGCGCGATTTCGATGATGCGGTCGAACAGTTCGTCCATGACGATGGGTGAGACCCCCGCCGTGGGCTCGTCGAGCATGAGGACCTGGGGCTGCGTCATGAGCGCACGCCCCACCGCCACCTGCTGGCGCTGCCCTCCCGAGAGCTGCCCCGCGGGCTGACGGCGCTTCTGCTTGAGCACGGGAAACAGCTCATAGACCTGTTCCATGGTCTGGCGGAAGTCGTCGCGCCGGATGTAGGCCCCCATTTCGAGGTTTTCCTCCACCGTCATGGAGGTGAACACGTTGTGCGTCTGCGGCACGAAACTCATGCCCTTGAGCACGCGCTCCTGCGGGCTGAGCGCGGTGATGTCCTCGCCATTGAACACGACCTTGCCTTGGCGCAGTTTGAGCATGCCGAAAATGGCCTTCATGGCGGTGGACTTGCCTGCGCCGTTGGGCCCGACGATGACGGCGATTTCGCCCTTGTCCACCGCGATGGTGCAGCCGTTGAGGATGTCCGCGCCGCCATAGCCGCCGGTCATCCGTTCACCGATGAGGAAACTCATGCTGCCACTCCCGGTTTGTTCTTCAAACCACGGCCCAGGTAGGCTTCGATCACCTGCTCGTTGGCAATGACCTCCGCCGCCGACCCTTGGGCCAGCACACGGCCTTCGGCCATGACGATCACCGGGTCGCACAGGCGGCCGATGAAGTCCATGTCGTGCTCGATCATGCAGAAGGTGTAGCCACGCTCCTTGTTCAGGCGCACGATGGCATCCCCCAGGGTGTTGAGCAGCGTACGGTTGACGCCCGCGCCCACTTCGTCGAGGAAGACGATCTTGGCCTCGGTCATCATGGTGCGGCCCAGTTCCAGCAGCTTTTTCTGGCCGCCCGAGAGGTTGCCGGCCAGTTCGTCGGCCACATGCTCGATTTCGAGGAAGCGGATCACGTCGTCGGCCTTGGCGCGCACGGCTTCTTCCTCCTCGCGGACACGGGCAGGCTGGAGCCAGGCACCGAGCAACGACTCACCGGTCTGATGCGGCGGCACCATCATCAGGTTTTCGCGCACGGTGAGGGTGGGGAACTCGTGCGCAATCTGGAAGGTGCGCAGCAGGCCTTTGGCAAAGAGTTCGTGGGGAGGCAGGCCGGTGATGTCCTCGCCATCCAGGAACACCTGCCCGGCGGTGGGTTTGTAGTGCCCGGCGATCACATTGAACAGCGTGGTCTTTCCCGCACCGTTGGGCCCGATCAGCCCGGTGATGCGTCCGGTCTCCAGGGTGAGAGACACGTCGTCGACGGCGCGTATGCCGCCGAACTGCATCCTGAGGTTTTTGACTTCAATCATGGGATAAAGCAAACGGTCCGAGCCTGTTGGGCCGGACCGTTTGGGGAGTGGACATCGAATGAGGACGGGAGGACCGATGATCCTTCCGCCGCTGCGGCATCAACGGAAACCGACGGTTTCCATGCGGCCGTTACGCACTTCGATCACGCGGTAGGAACCGGCGCTTTCACCCGGCTCTATGAACCGGACGGCGGAAGCACCTTCGTAGTTGATCTTGCCGCCTTCGGCAAGGATTTTCAGGCCTTTGGCCAGTTCACCCGCATAGATTTTTTCGCCCGGGCCGTTGGCGATTTCCATGATCTTTTCCTTGACCTTGGCCGAATCCGTGGACTTGGCGGCCTGCATGCCCAGCAGGATCAGGGCGGCGGCGTCATAGGACTGGTGGGTATAGGGGCCGATGTTGATGTTGGCGGCTTTGGCGATGGTTTCGAAACGCTGGCCGCCGGGGCTGTCGGTGCCGGGGGCCACGCCGAAGGAGCCATTGAGGCCGCGGCCAATGGCTTGAGGCAGGCTGTCGCCGATCATGCCGTCGGGCAGGAAGAAGCGGCTGAAAGCGCCGCTGTCGAGCGCGGAGCGGATGATGCCGCGGCCGCCCTGGTCCACGTAACCGGCCACGACGAGGATGTCGCCACCAGCGGCAGCCAATGCGGCCACTTCGGCGGTGTAGTCGCCCTTGCCGTCTTCGTGGGCCGCGGAGATGGTGATGCGGCCGCCCAGCTTCTCGAAGTGGGTTTGGATGCTGTTGGCCAAGCCGCGACCGTAGTCGTTGTTGGTGAAGGTAAGGGCTGCGCGGCGGATGCCTTTTTCACGCAGCATCTCGGCGATGACTTCGCCTTGGCGGGCGTCGGAAGGCGCGGTGCGGAAAAACAGGCCGTTGTCGCGCACAGTGGAGAGGGCGGGCGAGGTGGCCGACGGGGAGATCATCAGCACGCCACGCGGCACGGCCACGTTTTGCACCACGGCGGTGGTCACACCCGAGCAGTCGGCGCCGACGATGGCAGCCACGCGCTCGGAGGTGACGAGCCGCTCGGCGGCAGCGGTGGCGGCAGCGGCATCGACACAGGTGGAGTCGGCGCGCACCGGCTGCACCTTGGCTCCGCCCAGCAGCAGACCGCTGTCGGAGACCTCCTTCATGGCCAGCTCGGCGCTGGCAGCCATGGCGGGGGTGAGGGATTCGATGGGGCCGGTGTAGCCCAGCAGCACACCGATCTTCACAGTGGTTTGGGCGTGAGCGCCAAGGGCCAGGGTGGCGGCCAAGGCGGCGACGGTCAGGATCTTTTTCAAGGCAGACTCCTTTGATGGGTTTGAAGCCGCGCCAACAACCGGGCGGCATTTCAGGAACTCAAATCTTAGCAGGCGAGCCACCGGGGAAAGCGTTATTGCCCTGCCATACAGGGTTTTCCCCGGCACTGCTTCAAACGCATCTTCAGCAGCGTTTCCCCTGGGTGGTTCTGGCTGCCCCGGCAAGCTGCGCTGGCAGGCCCGGCTCAAGGCTCCAGCGACGCCCCGGAGCGGAACCACTGCCCCACCAGCGCCCGCTCCTCCTCGGTGATGCCGGTGGCGTTGTTCAGCGGCATCTGGCGCGTGACCACCGTCTGCTGGTACACCGTCTGCGCGTGCTGCCTGATGGCGAGCGGGGTGTCCAGCCGCACATTCTTCGAAGCCAGGGCCTCTCCGTGACACATCACGCAGCGCTGCTCCATGATGTGCTGCACCTGCGCCATGCCGACCTGGGCGGGCACTGGAACCGGCTCCACGGTGGCGGGCTTCATCCACACGATGAGCGCCAGCAACACCCCGACGCCCACCGCCGCATAGGGCCAGGGGTGGGCGTTGCGGCCCAGCTTGTACCCGTGACGCATGACGAAGAACTGGCGGATGGCCGCGCCGGCGAACATGATGGCGATCAGCACCACCCAGTTGTAGGCGTGGCTGTAGGCGAAGCTGTAGTGGTTGCTGAGCATGGCAAACAGCACCGGCAGCGTGAAGTAGGTGTTGTGCATGCTGCGCTGCTTGCCGCGTTGCCCGTGGAGCGGGTCCACCGGCTGGCCGGCCTTGAGCGCCGCCACCACCTTGCGCTGGCCGGGAATGATCCAGAAGAACACGTTGGCGCTCATGGCCGTGGCGAGCATGGCCCCCACGAGCAGGAAGGCGGCCCGGCCCGCGAACAGCTGCGTGGCGGCATAGGAGGCCACGCACACCAGCAGCAGGACCAGCAGCCCGACCTGGGCATCACCCCCGGGGCGTTGACCCAGCGTGCGGCAGATGGCGTCGTAGAGGAACCAGAACACCACCAGAAACGCCAGCGCGGCGGTGATGGCCGCGGCGGGCGGCCAGTCCATGACGTTGGGGTCGATGAGGTAGACGCTGGGGCTCCACAGGTAGGACACCAGGAACAGCGCAAAGCCGCTGAGCCAGGTGGAATAGCTTTCCCAGTAGAACCAGTGCAGGTGATCGGGCAGCTTGGGGGGCGCGACGTTGTACTTGACGGGGTGGTAGAACCCCCCGCCATGCACCGCCCAGAGTTCGCCGCTCACGCCGTCTTTCTTGAGCGCCTCGTCCTGGGGCGGCGTGAGGCTGCTGTCGAGAAACACGAAGTAGAACGACGACCCGATCCATGCAATCGCGACGATGACGTGCAACCAGCGCAACAGCAGGTTGGCCCAATCCAGCAGATACGTTTCCATGGTGGCTTGCAATGAGACCGGACGAGCCGGCCCAGGAAGGCACGGGTTCACCACTGCGGGCGCTGTGAACCCTGAACGGTCGCGTCACACACCGGCGCCGCTGCGACCACGGAGGGCAAAGTGTATACAGTTTGCGGCGACTGCACCAGCCGACGCGAGAGCTCGGTGCCTTCCCGCCGCCTGCCCTCAGCTGGCGCGGGAGACCTCGAGCAACAATTGCGCCACCACGCTGGCCGCGATCACCTCCGGCTGCTTGCCGGTGATGCCGGGCAGGCCGATCGGGCAGGTCACGCGGTCGAGCTCGGCAGGGGTGTAGCCCCTCGCTTCCAGCCGGCGCCGAAACGCGGCCCATTTGGTGCGCGATCCGATCAGTCCGACAAACGGCAGATCGGCCTCGCGGCGCTGGCGCTCCAGGCAGGCGGCGACGATGTCCAGATCTTCGGCGTGGCTGAAACTCATCACCAGCACGCGGCTGCCCGCCGGCAGGTCGGCCACGGCCCGGTGCACGGGGTCGGAATGCTCGGTGCGGACGTTCCCGGGCACATCGGGAGGGAAGACGCCATCGCGGCTGTCGATCCAGTGCACGGCAAAAGGCAAGGGGGCCAGGGCACGCACGAGGGCCCGGCCCACGTGTCCGCCACCGAACAGCGCCAGCGGCGTCAGCGCCGGGTGCCAGCGGGCTTGCAGATCGGCCACGTCGGCGGCGCTGAGCCGACGGGCCTGCAGATGCACCACGCCACCACAGCATTGCCCCAGACTGGGGCCGAGGGGGTGGCGCCATCGAGCCTCGGCCGCCAGCGGGTCGGCGAGCATCTCGCGCGCCTGGGCGATGGCTTGCCACTCCAGCTGCCCGCCGCCGATGGTGCCCAGCTCGTCCGCAGCGAACACGGCCATCCAGGCCCCAGGCTCGCGCGGCACCGAGCCCTGCGTCTGCGCCACCGCCACCAGCACGGCCGTCTCGCCCTGCTGCAAACGGGCCAACAGGGCCGGCAGATCGCCGCCGATCAGGGAGGGTTCAGCTGCCACGGTAAGTGGAATAACTCCACGGGCTCACCAGCAGCGGCACGTGGTAGTGCTGGGTCGGGTCGGCGACGCCAAAGTCGATCGCCACCCGGTCCAGGAAGGCAGGCTCGGGCAAGACCACGCCACGCGCGGCGAAATAGGATTTCACATCGAACACCAGACGGTAGGTGCCCACCCGCAGGGATGCATGGTCGTACAGCGGGCCGTCGGGGTTGCGGCCATCGGCGTTGAGGGTAAAGCGCTTGACCAAGGTGGCCTGCTCGCCTTGCCTGGTGTAGAGCGCTGCCTGCATGCCGGCGGCGGGACAACCGTGCATCGTGTCCAGAACGTGTGTGCTCAGGCCCATGCGCAAACTCCCAAGGTTGAAGAAGGGTGTTGGTCGACCAAAAGTGTATACACTTTTTCGGTTTCCAGATATCATGCCCGCATGGAATCATCGAGCACCGCGCACATCGTCGATTCGCTCACCCGTGCCATCGTGGAGCATCGATTGCACCCCGGCACCAAGCTCGCCGAGCAGAAGCTGGCCGACCATTTCGGCGTCTCGCGCACCCTGGTGCGGCAGGCTTTGTTCCAGCTCTCGCAGCGCCGGCTCATCAAGATGGAACCCTCACGGGGCGCCTTCGTGGCCACGCCGTCGGTGCAGGAGGCGCAACAGGTGTTCGAGGTGCGCCGCATGCTCGAAACAGAAATGACGCGCGCCTTCGTGCGCCAGGTGACGCCGGCACAGATCCGGACCCTGCGCGCCCATGTGGCCGAGGAACGCAAGGCCGTGGAACGCAACGACGTGCCCGGCCGCACCGAACTGCTGGGCGACTTTCACGTGCGCATGGCCGAACTCATGGGCAACCGGGTGCTGGCCGACATGTTGCGCGAGCTGATCTCGCGCTGCGCCCTCATCACCCTGATGTACCAGAGCACGCATGCCGCCGGGCACTCCAACGACGAGCACGCCGAGATCGTCAAGGCCTTGGCCGCCAAGGACGAGGCCCTGGCCGTGCGGCTCATGAACGAACACCTGCGCCATGTCATGGCCAGCCTCACCTTCGACCGCCCATTGCCCAGCAGCGACATTGCCATGGCGCTGGCCTGACCATGATCTACGACAGCACGGCCCCCTACCCCCGCGACCTGGCCGGCTACGGTCGCACGCCCCCGCACGCCCGCTGGCCGGGCGGCGCGCGCATTGCGGTGCAGTTCGTGCTGAATTACGAAGAAGGCGGTGAGAACTGCGTGCTGCATGGCGACGCCGCCAGCGAAACCTTTCTGAGTGAAATGTTCAACCCGGCCGCCTTCCCGGCCCGGCACATGAGCATGGAAGGCATCTACGAGTACGGCTCGCGTCAGGGCGTGTGGCGGCTGCTGCGCGAATTCGAGCGGCGCGGCCTGCCGCTCACCGTGTTCGGCGTGTCCACCGCGCTGCAGCGCTCGCCCGAGGTGACGGCGGCATTCCTGGAACTGGGCCACGAAATCGCCTGCCATGGCCTGAAGTGGATCCATTACCAGAACCTGCCTGAAGCCGTGGAGCGCGAGCACATGGCCCAGGCCATGCAGATCATCGCCGAGCTGACCGGCGAGCGGCTCGACGGCCCGCGCCAACTTCATGGCGCCGGCTGGTACACCGGGCGAGACAGCCCGAATACCCGTCGCCTGGTGGCGGACTTCGGCCACTTCGACTACGACAGCGACTACTACGGCGACGACCTGCCCTTCTGGATGAAGGTGCGCAAGACCGACGGCACCGACGTGTATCAGCTCATCGTGCCCTACACGCTGGACTGCAACGACATGCGTTTTGCGCTGCCCCAGGGCTATTCGCACGCCGACCCCTTCTTCCAGTACATGCGTGACACCTTCGACGTGCTGTATGCCGAGGGCGACCCGGCCGGACTGAACCGGCCCAAAATGATGAGCATCGGCATGCACTGCCGGCTGCTGGGGCGGCCTGGCCGCATCACCGCCCTGCAGCGGTTTCTGGATCACATCCAGCGCCACGAAGGCGTGTGGATCGCCCGGCGCATCGACATCGCCCGCCACTGGCGCGCCACCCATCCCTGCCCGGCCTGAAAGACCGCGCCATGCCCTACACCCTGGAACAACTCAACTCCGCGCCGCTGCAGCAAGCCGCGCAGATGCTCGACGGCCTGTACGAACACTCGCCCTGGATCGCCGAGCAGGCGCTGGCCCAGCGCCCTTTCGCCAGCCTGGCCGCCCTCAAACTGGCCATGGTGCGGGTGCTGGAAGCCGCCGGGCGCGAGGCACAGCTGAAGTTGATCCGCGCCCACCCCGAACTGGCGGGCAAAGCGATGGTGGCCAAGACGCTCACGGCCGAGTCCACGCACGAGCAGAACACCGCCGGGCTCACCCAGTGCACGCCCGCAGAATTCGCCAAAATCCAGCAACTCAACGCCGACTACAACGCCAAGTTCGGCTGGCCCTTCATCCTGGCGGTGCGCGGGCCGCGCGGAACCGGGTTGAGCAAGGGGCAGATCATCGCCGCCTTCGAGCGCCGCCTGCACGCCCATCCGGATGTGGAGCTGGCCGAGTGCGTGAGGAACATCCACCGCATCGTGGAAATCCGGCTCAACGACAAGTTCGGCGCCGAACCCACGCTGGGCAACCTGGTGTGGGACTGGCAGGAACAGTTGGCGCAGCACAGCGAACCCGGCTACGCCGAACGCGGCGAGCTGACCGTGACCTACCTCACCGAAGCCCACCGCGCCTGCGCCGCCAGCATCGCCCAGACCATGCGCGAGGTGGGTTGCGACGAGGTCCACATCGACGCGGTGGGCAACGTGGTGGGCCGTTACCACGCGGCCACACCCGGCGCCCGCTACCTGCTGACGGGCAGCCACTACGACACCGTGCGCAACGGCGGCAAGTACGACGGGCGCCTGGGCATCTACGTGCCCCTGGCCTGCGTGCGCGAGTTGCACCAAGCCGGCCAGCGCCTGCCCTTCGGCATCGAGATCGTGGCCTTTGCCGAAGAGGAAGGCCAGCGCTACCGGGCCACCTTCCTGGCCTCTGGCGCTCTCGTCGGCGACTTCCATCCCGAATGGCTGGACCAGACCGATGCCGACGGGGTGACCATGCGCCAAGCGATGCAAGCCGCCGGCCTGCCCGGCACGCTGGAGGCCATTGCCGCACTGAAACGCGATCCGGCCCGCTACCTGGGCTTTGTGGAAGTGCACATCGAGCAAGGGCCGGTGCTCAACGAACTGAACTTGCCGCTGGGGGTGGTCACCTCCATCAACGGCAGCGTGCGGCTGGTCGGTGAAGCGGTGGGCACCGCGAGCCACGCCGGCACCACCCCCATGGACCGCCGCGCCGACGCCGCCTGCGCCGTGGCCGAGCTGATGCTCTTCGTCGAGCAACGCGCCCGCCGCGACGGCGATTCGGTGGGCACCGTGGGCCAGCTGAGCGTGCCCAACGGCTCGGTCAACGTGGTGCCCGGGCGCTGTGCCTTCACGCTCGACCTGCGCGCCCCCAGCAACGCCCAGCGCGACGCCCTGCTGGCCGACGTGCGCACCGAAATCGATGCCATTGCCACACGGCGTGGCGTGCGCTTCACGCTGGAAGAAACGATGCGCGCCAGCGCCGCCCCGAGCGACCCGGCTTGGCAGGCGCGCTGGGAACGGGCGGTGCAGGCGCTGGGCCTGCCCATTTTCCGTCTGCCCAGCGGCGCCGGTCATGACGCCATGAAACTGCACGACCTCATGCCCCAGGCCATGCTGTTCGTGCGCGGGGAAAACGGCGGCATCAGCCACAACCCGCTCGAATCCACCACCAGCGACGACATGGAACTGGCCGTGCGCGCTTTCCAGCACCTGTTGCAGCAGGTGGCTGCCGAAGCCTGAAGCCGCCCCGCCAGCGCGCCGACAAGCCCCACGGCATCCCATGCGCTCGAGCCCGCCATTGAAACGGACCCTGACATGACCCCATCGACCTACGCCGCCCTGGACCAATGGGTGAACCGGCACTTCGACGACGAGGTGGCCTTTCTGCAGCAACTGGTGCGCATCCCCACCGACACCCCGCCCGGCGACAACGCTCCGCACGCCGAACGCACCGCCGAGCTGTTGCGCGGCTGGGGCTGGAAGGTGGAAGCCCACCCCGTGCCCGCTGCCGAGGTGCAGGCGGCCGGTCTGCAAAGCATCACCAACCTGATCGTGCGGCGCCGTTATGGCGATGGCGGCCCCACCATCGCCCTCAACGCCCATGGCGACGTGGTGCCCCCCGGTGAAGGCTGGACCCACGACCCCTATGGCGGCGAGGTGGTGGACGGCAAGATGTATGGTCGCGCCACCGCCGTCAGCAAGAGCGATTTCGCCAGCTTCACCCATGCCGTCAAGGCCCTGGAAGCCGTGGCCCGACCGACGCGCGGTTGCATCGAACTGCACTTCACCTACGACGAAGAGTTCGGCGGCGAACTCGGCCCCGGCTGGCTGCTGGCGCGCGGCCTCACCAAGCCCGACCTGCTGATCGCGGCCGGCTTCAGCTACCAGGTCGTCACCGCCCACAACGGCTGCCTGCAGCTGGAGGTCACGGTGCAGGGCGACATGGCCCACGCCGCCATCCCCGACACCGGCACCGACGCGCTGCAAGGGGCCGTCCACCTCATGAACGCGCTCTACCGCCTCAATGCCGACTACCTGCTGGTACGTTCGTCGGTGGCGGGCATCACCCACCCCTACCTCAACATCGGATGGATCCAGGGCGGCACCAACACCAACGTGGTGCCCGGCAAGGTGGTGTTCAAGGTGGACCGGCGCATGATCCCCGAAGAAGACCCGGCCCAGGTGGAAGCCGCGCTGCGCCAGACCCTGGCCGAGGCCGCCGCCACATTCAGCCCGCCGCGCGGCGGCAGGCGGTTGCAGGTCGATGTCAAACGCCTGCTGCTGGCGCGTGCCATGCAGCCCCTGCCCGGCAACCGGCCCTTGGTCGAAGCGATCCAGAAACATGGGGAAGCCGTGTTCGGCGAGCCCATCCCCGCCGTGGGCACGCCGCTGTACACCGACGCGCGCCTGTATGTGGAACGCGGCATCCCCGGCGTGATCTACGGCGCCGGCCCGCGCACGGTGCGCCAATCCAATGCCAAACGCGCCGACGAACACATCGAACTGGAAGACCTGCGGCGCGCCACCCAGGTGCTGGCCCGCACGCTGCACGACCTGCTGGCCTGAGACCACCGGCAAGGCCGACGCCCTGCCAATGGTGCCGTCTCACACCCGCTGATCGGGGTCGGGGACGGCGTGGGCTGGATCGGCTGCCTGCTCCTGAGGGCGGTGCGGCCGGCCGTCGGGCGCTGGCCGCCAGCGGAAGAACATCGGGTACACCTTTTCCGTGACCGGGCCATCGAAATCCCAGGCCAGACACTTGCCCAGGTGCGGGGGCGGGCGACCGTCGCCGGGCGTGGCGAACGACACCTCGGCCATGGTCTGGAACGCGGCCGTGGCCATGTTGTAGAGCAGTTCGCGCAGATGGGTGCAACCCTGGACTTGGCCCAGATGCCGCTCGATGGCCTGGCGCCAGCCACCCCCCATGCGGATGCCCACCATGCGCTGCATCGGCTCCAGCGCCTGCGGGCAGGGCGCGTGCGGGAAACTGTCCATCACCGCCTCGATGGCGCGAACCACCATGGTGGGGTCCAGCGTCACGCGGATGCGCATGTGGTGCACCGGCTGACCTGCCTCCCAGCGGCCCTCGCCCCGGATCTCGAAGGCGTGGGGCTTGCTGTCGTGCAGTTCGCCCTCGATGTCCCACAGACCGTCGTCGCGCAGAAAACCCCGGTACTCGACGCGACGGGTGTGCATGGGACGGCGGGGCACAGGTGTGGACAGCGGCAAGGGAATCACCTCTCAAACAATCGAACGGTCGTGCAGTGACCCGATTATTGTCCGCCTATTTTCAGCTCCCGGTTGCCTCGGTGACATCAAGCCCCCAGCACGGGCTGGTCAGCCAAACGGGCCACCTCGGCCCGCAGGGCCTCGGCCCAGGCCCGCCGGTCCCGGCCTTGGGCGGTGTCGGGCTCCCCCCAATGCACGGTGACTTGAAGATCGCTGGCACCAGCCGTGCGCCACAGGGAGGTGACAAGTGAGGTATCGCCGGCAAAACAGGGAGCATCGTGGCGGCGGGCCTCGCCCAGCAAGGCATGTCCGGTCCCATGCAGATAGGCCAGCCCCACCGGCTGGATGGGCGTGTCCGTGACCAAGGCCGCTTGCAACAAGTTGGCATGAAACGGCAGCACGCCCTGCCCCTCGCCGGTGGTGCCTTCGGGAAACACGGCCAGCACGTCTGCGGCACGCAAGCGCTCGGCCATGTGGTGCACCACACGCAAGGCGTCGCGCCGCTTCTCGCGTTCGATGAACAGCGTGCCCGCTGCGGCCACCAGCCGACCGATGAGGGGCCAGCGCCGCACGTCGGCCTTGGAAACAAAGCGGCAGGGCCGCACCGCATTCAGGGCGATGATGTCCAGCCAGGACAGGTGGTTTGCCACCACCAGCAGCGGCCCAGCCGTTGGCGGCTCGCCCAGCACCTGCAGGTGTGCGCCCAGGATGCGCAAGACCTCGAGAGACCAGTCGCGCACGGCCCGCTCGCGTCCGGCGGCATCCAGCTTCGGGAAACGGCTATGCAGCGTATGCAACCCACGCAGCAGGTGCAGCGATAGGCGGCACAGGCGCACCGTGGCGCGCAAGGGTTTCATCGTCCGGCGTCGAAAGCCACCTGGCCATTGACCAGGGTGGTCCGAACCGCCACGGGCAGCTCGTGTCCTTCGAAAGGGGTGTGCGTGCCCTGACTGCGCAGCGTGCGGGCATCCACGCGCCAAGGCTGGCGTGGGTCCACCACACACAGGTCGGCGACACCGCCTTCCACCACACGGCCCACGCTGGCCTGCAACGTGCCCAGGTTGCGGCCCATCACGCTGGCCGGCCCCCGGGTGAGCGCCGCCACGGCGCGGCTCAGCGGCACGCCGTCCTGCTCGGCCCACTTGAAGGCCAAGCCGAGCAAGAGTTCCACCGCGGTGGCGCCCGGTTCAGCCTCGGCAAAAGGCAGGGTTTTCGCGTCCGCAGCCACCGGATTGTGATCGCTCACGAGCGCGTCGATGGTGCCGTCGGCCAATGCGGCGCGCAGGGCGTCGCGGTCGCGCTGCTGGCGCACCGGTGGCTGCAGCCGCAGGCGGGTGTCGTAGTAGCCGATGTCGGTGTCGGTCAGGTGCAGGTTGTGCACGCTCACGTCGCATGTCACCGGCAGGCCTTCGGCCTTGGCCTGGCGCACCAGGTCCACCCCGGCTGCGGTGCTGAGGCGGCACAGGTGCAGGTGCACGCCCTGACCGGGCGGCAAGCCGGGCCGATGCACCCCACGCAGCAATTCGAACAGGGTGTGCAGGGCAATCACCTCGGCGGCGGCGGGCACGCCGCTGAGGCCCATGCGGGTGGCCAACGGGCCGCTGGCCACCACGCCTTGGCCGAGCCAGAAGTCCTGCGGGCGCAGCCACACGCTGTAGCCAAAGGTGGCGGCGTATTGCAAGGTGCGCTGCAGCACCTGGGTGTTGACGATGGGCACGTCGGCCTGGCCGAAGCCGATGCAGCCGGACTCGGTCAGCTCCACCATTTCGGTCAGCACCTCGCCCTTGAGGCCACGGGTGAGCGCCCCCAGCGGGAACACCCGGGCCTGGTGCAGCTTTTCGGCGCGGGCTTTGAGCATGTCCACCAGGCCGGGTTCGTCCAGCACCGGATCGGTGTCCGGCAGGCAGACCAGGCTGGTCACGCCACCGGCCACGGCCGCCGCCATTTCGCTTTCCAGCATGCCCGCATGCTCCTGACCGGGCTCGCGCAGGCGCATGCACAGGTCCACCAGGCCGGGCAGCACCCAGCAGCCCGACGCGTCGAGGGTGCGGTTGGGGTGGAAGTCGGCCGGCAGCTTGCCGATGCCGATGACGCGCCCGGCAGCGATGGCGATGTCGGCCACGGTGTCGGTCTGGCTCGCAGGGTCGATCAGGCGGCCACCTTGAATGAGGATTTTCATGTTGTCTTCCCGGTTGCGCCGATATCAGGCCACGTTACCCGCGACGATGCCCATCACCGCCATGCGCACGGCAATCCCGAAGGTCACCTGCGGCAGCACCACACTCTGCCGGCCGTCCACCACGGTGGAGTCGATTTCCACCCCGCGGTTGATGGGACCGGGGTGCATGACGATCGCGTCCGGCTTGGCCCAGCGCATGCGCTCGGGCGTGACGCCAAAGCTCTTGAAATACTCCTGGCTGGAGGGCAGCAGCGCGCCGCTCATGCGCTCGTTCTGCAGCCGCAGCGTGATCACCACATCGCAGTCCCGGATGCCCTCTTCCAGCGTGTGGCACACGCGCACCCCCATGTGCGACAGGTCGGAAGGCACCAGCGTGCGCGGGCCCACCACGCGCACGTCCGGGCAGCCCAGCGTGGTCAGGGCGTGGATGTCGGAACGCGCCACGCGCGAGTGCAGCACGTCGCCCACGATCGCCACCGACAGGTTGGTGAAATCCTTCTTGTAGTGGCGGATGGTGTACATGTCCAGCAGCCCCTGGGTGGGGTGGGCGTGGCGTCCGTCGCCAGCGTTGATCACATGCACATGCGGCGCGACGTGCTGTGCGATCAGATACGGCGCGCCGGACTCGCTGTGCCGCACCACGAAGATGTCGGCCGCCATGGCGCTGAGGTTGGCAATCGTGTCCAGCAGGCTTTCGCCCTTGGCGGTCGAGCTGCGGGCAATGTCCAGCGTGTACACGTCGGCGCTGAGTCGGGTGGCCGCGATGTCGAAGGTGGTGCGGGTGCGGGTGCTGTTTTCGAAGAACAGGTTGAACACGCTCTTGCCGCGCAACAGCGGCACCTTTTTCACCTCGCGGTCGCTGACGCTGACGAAGTTGTCGGCCGTGTCCAGAATCTGCGTGAGGATGGCCTTGGGCAGGCCTTCGGTGGAGAGCAGGTGGATCAGCTCGCCGTTCTGGTTCAGTTGGGGGTTGCGGGCCATGGTGTCAGGCCTCCTGGCGGGTTTCGACGACGAAGCTGAAGGTGCCTGCCTCGCTGCGGGCGAGCTCGAACGACTGGTGGCGCGGCAATGGCAGGCGGGTGGCGGCGAAATCGGCGGCCATGGGCAGTTCGCGGCCGCCCCGGTCCACCAGCACCGCCAGGCGCACGCTGGCCGGGCGGCCATAGTCGAACAGCTCGTTGATGACCGCCCGCAGCGTGCGCCCGGTGTAGAGCACGTCGTCGATGATGAGCACATGGGCGCCATTGACCTCGAACGGCAGGCGCGTCTGCTCGGCGCTGGCGCTCAGGCCTCGCTGGGCGAAGTCGTCCCGGTGCATGGCTGAGGAGATGACCCCGATCTCGCCAGGCAGCCCCAATTCGCGCTGCAGGCGCTCGGCGAGCCAGGCACCGCCGCTGGTCACCCCCACCAGGCGTGCCGGCCTGAGCCCCAGCAAGCCCTGCACCCCGCGCTTGAGCTCCAGGTACAGCGCTTCCGCATCCAGTTGCAATTGACTCAAGGCAGACTCCTCAAAAACTGTTCCAGGATGATGCAGGCGGACGCCGCATCGGCGTCCTTGGCACCCAGGCTGCGCGCCTCGGTGGTGCTGTAGCGCTCATCCACTTCATACACGGTTTTGTTGAAACGCCCGCGAAGCTGGCGGGCGAATTTCAAGGCTCGGCCGGTGTTGTCGTGCGCCGCGCCATCCGGGTGGGTAGGAATACCCACCACCAGCGCGTCGGGTTGCCATGCTTGCAGAAGGGCCGCAATCCGTTCGAACCGGGCATCCCCCTCGGCCTGTATGGTGGGTTGGGGCGTGGCCGTGCGCGTCAGCCGGTTGCCAGTGGCCACCCCGGTGCGTTTGAGCCCGAAATCGAAGGCCAGAAAGGTCTGGTGCGCGGCAGGCACCTCAGGCAGAGTGGCGGTCATGCGTGCCCCGAACCCGGCGCGAGCATCCAGGGCTGCAGACCGAGCAAGGCCATGGCTTGTTCATAGCGCTGCGCCACCGGCGTGTCGAAAATGAGTTGCGGGCTGGCCTTGACCGTCAACCAGCTGTTTTCCGAGATTTCGGATTCCAGTTGCCCCTCGCCCCAGGAGGCATAGCCCAAAGTCATCAGCACCTTGCGCGGCCCGGCCCCTGACGACAGGGCCTCCAGTACGTCGCGCGAGGTGGTCATCTCCAGCCCGTCTGCCATGCGCAGGGTGGAGGCGTAGGCCGAGGGGCGAGACGGCGGTGGGTCCTGGGCGGCTTCGCCCGCGGCGGCCTGGGGCTCGGCGGCGGGCTCGTCGTCCTCCAGGCCAGACAAGGCCTCGCGAATGGCGCGAGCGACGGCCGGCGGGGTTTCGTCGGCCCCCACGGGCTCGGCGTCGCCCATGGCCTCGTGGAGCACGAAGCCGCGCTCGGGCTGCAAAGGCCCGCCATGAAACACCGGCAAATGCGCCAGCTCAGGCCGGTTCAGCGGCAGGTCCACCTTCTCGAACAAATCCCCCACGGTAAGGCCGCTGGGCTTGTTGATGATGAGCCCGATCGCCCCCTTGGGGCTGTGTTCGCACAGGTACACCACGCTCTTGCCGAAGAGCTCGTCATTCAACCCCGGCATGGCGATCAGAAAATGGTTCGACAGGTTGATGATGGGGGTGTCCGAGCTCATGGGTCGATTTTAGTGGGCGCAGACCCAACCCTACGCCACCCCCACACCTCGTGCGCGGTTCCGCTAAGCTAGCAGCCATGGCACCGCTACCCCCTTCATTCGATACCGGCCTGATGTGGTTCCGCCGCGACCTGCGGGCCGACGACAACGCCGCGCTGTACCATGCGCTGAGGCGCTGTAGGCAGGTGTGGTGCGTGTTCGTGTTCGACACGAACATTCTCCAGCCCTTGCTGGCTCGGGGCTTGCACGCCGACCGGCGCGTGGAGTTCATCCACGACAGCCTGATCGACCTGGACGAGCAGTTGCGCGCGCTCGGCCGCTCCAATGGCGTCGAAGGGGTGGGGCTGATCGTACGCCACGGCCCAGCCACCGAGGAGATTCCCCGCCTGGCCGCGCAACTGGGGGTGCAGGCGGTGTTTGCCAACCACGACGACGAACCCTACGCCAAAGCGCGTGATGCCCAGGTACTGGGGGCGCTGGCCCACGCCGGGGCGGTGTTGCAGACCTACAAGGACCACGTGATCTTCGAGCGGCACGAGGTGCTGACGGGCAACGCCCGGCCCTTCACCGTGTTCACACCCTACAAGAACGCCTGGCTGAAGGCACTGACGGATTTCCACCTCAAGGCCTACCCGGTGGAGCGCCATGCCGACGCCCTGGCGCCCTGCCCCACCCACACGCCGCCCGGTGTGCCGCCGCTGGAAAGCCTGGGCTTCAGCCACACCAACCTGCGCGAGCTGAAAATCCGCACCGGCAGCCGCGGCGCCCGCGCGCTGTTCGAGGACTTCCTCACCCGCATCGAGCACTACCACCAGGCACGCGACTTCCCAGCCGTGAAAGGCCCGAGCTACCTGAGCGTGCACCTGCGCTTCGGCACGCTGAGCATCCGCTCGGTGGCGAGCGTGGCCTATGCCCTGCACCTGCAGGGCATGGCCGGGGCCAGCACCTGGCTGAGCGAGCTCATCTGGCGCGACTTCTACCACCAGATCCTGGCCAACTTCCCCCACGTCGGGGAAGGCAAGGCCTTCAAGCCCGAGTACGACGCCATCCACTGGGAGCGCGGCAAGCAGGCCGATGCGCTGTTCGCCGCCTGGTGCGAGGGCCGCACCGGCTACCCGCTGGTAGACGCGGCCATGCACCAGATCAACCAGACCGGCTACATGCACAACCGCCTGCGCATGGTGGTGGCGAGCTTCCTGACCAAGGACTTGGGGCTGGACTGGCGGCGTGGCGAAGCTTACTTTGCCGACCACCTGATCGACTTCGACCTGGCCGCCAACAACGGCGGCTGGCAGTGGGCGGCGTCCAGCGGCTGTGACGCGCAGCCCTACTTCCGCATCTTCAACCCGGTGAGCCAGAGCGAGAAATTCGACCCGCACGGCAAGTTCATCCGCCGCTACCTGCCGGCGCTGGCCGGCCTGCCTACCCACGCCCTGCACGCCCCCTGGCTGGCCCAGCCCAAGGAGCAGGACGCCGCCGGACTGGTGATCGGCAAGGACTATCCGCTCCCCATCGTGGACCATGCGCAAGCGCGGGCCCGGACCTTGGCGCGCTACGCCGTGGTGAAAAAGGTCTGAACCGACGCGGGCGGCGGCGCGATGCGGGCGTAGGCCTTGACGAGTTCCAGCAGCTCGTCTTCCGCATAGGGCTTGCCCAGGTAGTGGTCCACCCCCAGGGATTGGGCGTGCTCGCGGTGCTTGTCGGCCAGACGTGAGGTGATCATCACCACCGGCAGATCGGCCCAGCGGGGATCGCCGCGCAGGTGGCGCACGAATTCGAAGCCGTCCATGCGCGGCATCTCGATGTCGCACAGCACGACCACCGGCAGCTCCTCGCGCAACCGCTCCAGGGCCTGCAAACCGTCGGCAGCCTGCACGACGCGATAGCCCTCGCGTTTGAGCAGGCGCTGGGTGACGCGGCGCACGGTGATGGAGTCGTCCACCACCAGCACCAGCGGGGCCTGGGTGGCCGCGCCGCTGTCGGGCCTCGACGCCGCTCGGCCTTGCGCGCCCTCGGCCCGTTGAGCCCGCACCCAGGCACGCGCCGCCTCGCCATACAGGGAGGCCAGGGCGACGGGGTTGTAGATCAAAGCCACCGCACCCGATGCCAGCACCGTGGCGCCCGCCAGACCGGGCAGACGGGCGAGCTGCGGCCCCAGCGGCTTGACCACCACCTCCTGATGCCCGAGCACCTCGTCCACATGCCAGGCCACGTGCTGGCCGGCGCTGTAAAACTCCAGCACCGGCCAGCTGCGGGCTTGGTGGGCCTGCGGATCGGTGCTTTCGGTGGACAGGGCCAGCAGGGCTCCGGCCCAGAAAAAGGGCATGCGCTCCTCGCCGTCGCGCCATTGACCACTCAGATAGGCCGCGGTGAGTTCGGAGGCGTTGGCCCGCTTCACCGCCCTCACCCACGGGGCCGGCACACCCAGCACGAAGTCGCCGACACGCAACATCACCACCTGGGTCACGGCCGTGCTCAGCGGCACGAGCAGCCGGAACGCCGCCCCCCCGGCATCGGGCCTGAAATACTCGATGCGCCCCCCCAGCGCAAGCACCTCGTTGCGCACCACGTCCAGCCCGATGCCACGACCGGCCCGTTCGGTCACGCTCGCGGCCGTGCTGAGGCCGGAGGCGAAGATGCAGCGTGCGGCATCGGCCTCGCCGAACGGGGCATCGGCCGGATGCACGCCCTGAGCGACGGCGCGTTCGCGCACGCGCTCCACGTCCAGCCCCGCCCCGTCGTCGCTCAGGGTGAGGGTCAGGTCGTTGCCACTGGCCTGCAGGTCGATCTCCAAGCGGCCGGTGCCCGGCTTGCCCCACCTTTCACGCTGGGCCACGGCTTCGATGCCATGAACCACGGCATTGCGCAGCAGGTGCTCCAACGCAGGCGCCAGGCGGTCCAGCACGCCCCGGTCCACCTCCACCTCGCCATGGTGTATCACCAGTTCCACGAGCTTGCCTTCGGCATCGGCGGCCTGCCGCACCACGCGGTGCAGGCGATCGGCCAGGGAATCGAACGCCACCAGCCGGGTTCGCAAAAGGTCGCGCTGCAGTTCGCGGGTCTGGCGGGCCTGGGCAGCCAGATTGCCTTCGGCCGCCTCCACGGCCCGTTGCATGTGGTGCTGGA
Organism: Tepidicella baoligensis; assembly: GCF_013432195.1. Classification (GTDB taxonomy): domain Bacteria; phylum Pseudomonadota; class Gammaproteobacteria; order Burkholderiales; family Burkholderiaceae_C; genus Tepidicella; species Tepidicella baoligensis. The sequence goes on from NZ_JACCDB010000001.1 coordinate 483,985, forward strand.
CGGTCGCCACGTCATTCACCGATTCGGCCAACAGCCGTGTGAGCTCCTGCACACGGGTGTAGCGGTCGAATTCCAGCGGGTCGAAGCGGGCATCGGCCTCGCGGCTTTGCGCCATGCGCGACTGCATCTGGGTTTCGGTTTGCATCTCCAGGTCGCGCAACTGGCTGCGCAGCCGCTCGATGTTGCCGCTCATGTCCTTGAACGACTGGCGCAAAGCCCGCATGTCGCCCTCCAGACGGGTGCGGGTGAGCATCACATCACCCGTCTGGACCATGAGCCGGTCGAGCAGGTCGGCACGGATGCGCACGGTGGTCTGCGTGCTGGGCAGCGGCTCCAGCGGGGCCGCAATATCGGGGGCAGTCGGGCCTTCGGGCGCCTGCAGCGTGACCCCTTCGGGAACCTGCGCGCCCGGCTCACTGGTTGCCGAGGCATAGGCCTGGCACAACAGTTCGAACCGGGTCTGCATGGCGTCCATCGCCACTTGCAGAGGGCGCAGGGCCTGGGATGCGGGCACTTCCGGCAAGGCCAGCACGTCGCTTTCCAACCGGTGCGCCATCTCGCCCAGGCGCGACGCGCCGGCCAGGCGGGCGCTGCCCTTGAAGGTATGCAGATTGCGCAACACCTCGGCCCGGGCACCGGTGTTGTCGGGCCGGGCCACCCATTGACGTAAGGCCGAGCTCAGCCGAGGCAGGAGCTGTTGCGCTTCGTCCTGGAACACGGCAAACAGGTCGGCATCGAGCCGGTCGTCGGGCACGTCGGCTGCCGGGGCTTCGGGGGCTGCCGGGGCAGCCACGCCCGCATCGACAGCGGGGGCTTGCTCTTCAGGCGGGGGCAACGGCGCCGCCTGAAGAGGCTCGCCAGGAATGGCGGCCAGGACGGCCAGCGTCTGCGGCTGTGGCTCACGCAGAAAGCCAGCGGCGAACTGGTGCAGCAGGTGACGCGCTTCTTCGGCCGCGTCGGCGATCTGGCGGGCCTGAGCCGGTGACACAGCCTCGGTGGGGGAGGCCAGGGCAGCGATACGGTCCAGGGCGTGTTCCAACGCGCGCGCCAGTTGCGACAGCCCGAGATGCCCCACCGTGGCCGCGCCCCCCGCCAACGAATGGGCCAGCGCAGACAGCCCGTCGGGCAAGGGTTCCCCGGGAACCAGACACCATTCGGACAAGGCATGCCCGAGCCGACGCGACCACTCGTCGGCCTCGTTGAGGAAAACGTTGTACAGGTCCAGATCGATGCGCAAGGGACCGATCACCTTGACCGGCTCGTCGAGCACAGGAAGATCGGCCGCCGAGGGCGGCACAGGAGCCAGCGAGGCGTCCACGGTTTCGAGCAGCACCGGGATCGTGGCCCCTGCAGGCAGGGGCATGTAGCGGCCTTCGAGGCGCAGGGCGTCGGCGCTGGCCCGAACGGCGGCGGCGTCACCCGCTTCCTGCTCGGGCATGCCAGACTGGAGGCGATCCACCCAATCCTGCAAGTAGGTCAGCACTTGCGCACTCAAATCCAGCAACGGCGCACTAGCCGGCTTCTGTTCTGCCAGCCAAGCGTTGAGCAGCTGCTCCATGGCCCAAGCGGCTTCGCCCAGCCCGGCCAGTTCCACCATGCGGGCACTGCCTTTGAGGGTATGGAAGCCCCGGCGCAACGCGGTCAGGTCCGGCAGGCTGCCGGGGTTGCTGCGCAGGATCTGCAGCGTTTCCCGAGCGCCGGCAAACACGGCCCGGGCCTCTTCCACAAAAATCGCCCGCAGGTCCTCCTCGTCGTTCGCCGCCTCGGCCGCGGGGGCCGCTGGGGTGTCCGGCATGGCAAGTGGTCGGGGTGCGCTCGTCTCCCCCCCCGGTAGCGTGGAACGCAGCAGTCCGGCCGCTTCGTCGAAACGATAGGCTTGGCGAGCCAGTTCGGGCTGTCGGTTGTAGGTGTCGAGCAGCCATCCCAGCATCGACACGTTCGGCCCAAGGCGCGAGGCGGTCAGTTGCATGGTTTCGGCGGTCGCGCGGTCGGTGCGGGCCGCCCAGGCACGCACATCGTCGCGCACAACCTCCAGGGTGCGAAGAGCGTCAGGCAGTTCGAGCAGCGCGGCGATGCCGCGCGTGCGGTCGAGCCGCTCGATCACCGCATCCAGGCCAGCGAGCGCAGCCGTGTCGTGCTGCCGAAACATGGCGTCCAGCGCCAGTTCGACCGCCTCCAGTTCAGCCTGCCATTGGGCGATCACCTGGGCCAGGGTTTCGCGCTCGCTGAGCCGGCGGTACGCGGCCGACATCCATGTTTCGGGATCGGGAGCAGGCTCGCCGCGCAGCACCCCGTCGAGCCGGCGCGCCAGTGCGTCGAGCCGCGGCGCCGTTTCGGGGTCGATGGGGTCGCTCTCGTCGAGGACGGCCTCCAGCAACAACAGCCCGTTGGAGACCTCCAACGACAATCCACCCGGCCAGGCAGAGGGCGGGGTGGCTGCGAACACGTCGGCCACGCCCCCCCAGGCCCGGGCGAGGGCTTGCAGGGCAGGTTCTGACGGCAGCAAGGTCCCCAGACCTTCAGCGAGTTGACGCAAAGGCCCTGCGGCCTGCGCCAGGGACTCGCCGTTGCCCTCGGCCCCGAGGGACGACCAGGCTTGCTGCGCCCGAATCACCTGCTGGCGCAGCTCGGCGAGGGCGGCGGGTGGGTAGCGGCCCAGCGTGCGGGCTTCGAAATCCCATACCGGCGCCCGGGGCCAACCTTGGGCTTGCCAGACCGCCTCCCGGTAACCCAGGCCGCCGACGTCGTCTGATGGCGGCGCCTGAGCGATCAGGAACAGCAACTGATGCGTATGGGCGGCCAGTCCGGAACGGTCCCCCTGGCTGAGCTGGGCGTATTGCAGCAGCACGCTCGACGCCGCGCGCTTGACGTACACGCTGTCGGGCAAGGCGCCAGCGGCCACCGCTTCGAAATAGGCCGCCGCAGCCAGCCAGAAGCGCCGCACCTCGGCGTCGCCAGCGCCGCGGGCGAGGCCTGCGGCCAGCTGGGCCAACGGGGTGGCCGCCTGTGGGCTGAGGCTTTTGACCACCAGCAGCACCAGACGGTCCAGGTGGGCACGGACAGCCGGACCAGGCTCGTATGTCTTGCCAGGAGGAAGGACCGCATCGCACGGTTCGTTGTCCCACAGATCGGCCGGGTGGAAGCGGCTCACGCCAGCCAATTGTTGCCAGTCCAGGTAGGTGGGAAACAAAGCCAGGGCGGGCAGTGGCCGTTGGCGCATCAGGCGGTTCAGATAATCGAGCACCGCATGGGTGCCCTGCCGCACGACCTGCGCCGCCTCGGGGGTGGCCAGCGCAGGCTTTTGCAGCAGCCGCTGTATCGCCGCTTCCAGCGCGCGCAGCGTCTGTGCCGCCGCGGCCAGCTCCACCATTTCCAAAGCCCCCACGGCTTGGTGGATGTGCTGGCGCACCACGCGCAGCCCCGTGCCGTCCACCTCCGACAGGTCGGAAGCGCGCGCCGCCATGTTGTCCTGCACGAACTGCGTCACCGTCCGGTCCACTTCGTCGAGCGTGCGAACGAGCTCCTCCATGACCCAAGCCAGCGGGCCGAGGTCGCGCCCGGCGGATGACGTGGCGGCAGCTTCCCGGGTGCTCACTGGGCAGGCCTCACTGGATCTTGAAGCGCGAGACGGACTGCCGCAACTCGTCGGCCACGCGCGCCAGTTCACGCACCTGCTGGACGGTCGAGCGTGTGCCCTCACCGGTCTGCTCCGTCACGGCAAAAATGTGCTGGATGCTGCCGGCGGTCTGGCTGGCCAGCTCCGCCTCCCGGGTTGCGGAGTGCGCAATCTGCTCGATCAATTCCGCCACTTGGCGCGACAGTCGATCGATATCGGCCAGCGCAGCGCCGGCGTTGTCCGACAGACGGGCGCCCTCCACCACCTCGCGGGTGGAACGCTCCATGGCCAGCACGGCATCCTGCGTATCGGCCTGGATGGCCCGTACCAGCGCCGCGATCTGGCGCGTCGCATCGGCCGATCGCTCGGCCAGCCGCTGCACCTCCTCGGCCACCACGGAAAACCCACGCCCGGCTTCACCCGCAGCCGCCGCCTGGATGGCCGCGTTGAGCGCCAGCACATTGGTCTGCTCGGTGATGTCGGAGATCAGCTCGGTGATCTCACCAATCTCCTGCGACGATTCGCCCAGCCGCTTGATGCGCTTGGCGGTCTCCTGGATCTGCTCGCGGATGGTGTTCATGCCGCCGATCGCGTCTTGCACCGCCCGAGCACCGGTTTCTGCCGCCACGCGCGCTTGCCGGGCGGCATCGGCTGTGCCCTGGGCCTGGGACGAGACCTGCGTGATGCGGGTGGACATGTCCAGCACCGACTGGCCGGTCTCGCGGATCTCGCGCAACTGCTCGGTGGAAGCTGCCAGCAATTCGATCGAGGTGTTCTCGACTCGGGCCGTGGTCTCCGTCACGCGCTGTGCCGCCGCCTGGACCTGGCCGACGAGCGAGCGCAACTCCTCGACCGTGTAGTTCACCGAATCGGCGATGGCGCCGGTGATGTCCTCGGTGACCGTGGCCTGCTGGGTAAGGTCGCCCTCCGCCACCGATTGCAGCTCGTTCATGAGGCGCAGGATGGCCGCCTGGGTGGCGTCATTGACGCGCTTGGCCTCTCTTTCCTGGGCCAGCGCCTCGCTGCGGGAGCGTTCGATTTCGGCCTGCTGGCCGCGCGCCGCGCCACGCTGCTGTTGCACCATGCCGAGCGCGGCAGCCACGGCCAGCAGGCCGAACAGTGCCGGCACCAGCGGCCAGGCCGGTGGCAGCGCCGGCACCTGCCAGCCATAGATCGCGGTGGCCACCATCAGCAACACCGCGCCCAGCACTGCCGCCCACCACATCCATGGGTTGCCGGTGCCTGCTGGCCCGGCACGCGTCGCCGTGGTCACCCCACCGTGCCCCGCCGCCTGGTCAGCAGCAGGCGACAGGGTGGAGGGCCCCAGGTCCGACGCACCGTTTGCCGATGCCCCGAGGCTGGAGCCGAGCTCGCTGAGGGGTGCCCCCGGGACCACAGACGGTGCCGTCTCGGGCTGACGGCTGCGCCGTTTCAAGGCATCAAGCATCTCGGCTCCTCACCGCGTCGGACATCGGGGACGGCCGGGCAAAGGCCGGCAGCCTGGGGTCGAGAAACGCCGGGGACTGCGCCCACGCGATCAGATCCAGCTCCAGCCAGCGTTGGCCTTGGGCATCGCGGCACAGCTGGCGCACACCGGCCGGGCATTGTTCCGTCTCATCCACCACGAAATCGGCCGACGTGCGCAGCCCCAGCAACCGGTCCACGCACAGGGCCGCTCCCAGGCCCAGCGACGGGCTGAAACTGATCCAGTAAACCGTGTCGTCCCCATCGTGCAAGCACGTCTGCCGGGGCAAGCCCAAATAGCGCACCCAATCCACCACCAGCGTGAGGCTGCCGCGCAGGCTGGTCACCCCCAGGACCCAGGGCTGGGTATGGGGCACACGCTGCAAGAGCGTGGGATGAAAAATCTCGCCTGCCTGTGCCAGCGGCAGCAGCGCACGCACCCCTTGCCACGACACGCCCAGCCACCCCGAGGCCAGCGGCCGATCGGCCGACTCGGCCAGCTTGCGGGCGAGCTCGTCCTGAAAGGCCTGCAGGGACGGACGCACAGCGGTGGTGGGTTCGGTCATGCGGCTGCCTTCAGGCCATGGCCTCGATCTTGGCCAACAGCACGCGAGGGTCCACTGGCTTGGTGATGTACTCCCGCGCACCTTGGCGCAGGCCCCAGACGCGGTCGGTTTCCTGGTTCTTGCTGGAACAGATGAACACCGGCACCTTCGCGTATGCCGGATGGCGGGCAATGTTGCGCGTGAGTTGAAAGCCGTTGATGCCGGGCATCACCACATCCATCAGGATCAAGTCGGGCAGCTGCTCGGCCAGCTCCCGCAGGGCTTGTTCGGCATTTTCAGCCGTGCGCACGTGGTAGCCATTGCGGCTGAGCAACTTGCTGAGAAACAGCAGCTCCGTGCGGGAATCGTCGATCACCAGGATATCCCTCACCATGGCCTGCTCTCCTGCATCATGGGGTCGCGGTCACGGCTTGGTCGCGCCGGCTGGCGTGCCGCTGCACCGCCTGCAACAGCTGCTCCCGGGTGAAGGGCTTGGTCAGGTGCTCCTGGGAGCCGACCATGCGCCCGCGGGCGATGTCGAACACCCCGTCTTTCGACGACAGCATCACCACCGGCACCTGGGCAAAACGGGTGTTGCGCTTGATGATGGCGCAGGTCTGATAACCATCCAGCCGGGGCATGAGGATGTCGCAGAACACCAGATCCGGGACGAAATCGTGCATGCGGGCCAGCGCGTCGTAGCCGTCTTCGGCCAGCAACACCTCGTGGCCAGCGTCGCGCAGAAAGCGCTCGGCACTGCGGCGCACGGTCTGGCTGTCATCCACCACCAGCACCCGGCACGCAAACGGTTCGCTGGGCGTCATCGGCGTTCTCCTGGGCGGCGTGTGGGGTGCTCAGCTCCAGCCCGACTCGGACGTCAGATCTGGACCATTTCGAAATCTTCCTTGCGGGCACCGCATTCCGGGCAAGTCCAGTTCATGGGCACATCCTCCCACTTGGTGCCGGGCGCGATGCCATGATCCGGTGCGCCGGCCTCCTCGTCGTAAATCCAGCCGCAGATCAGGCACATCCAGGTTTTGTGAGCACTCATGGTCGAACAACGCTTGTCTTAGAATGGGTTCATTGTATCTAGGCACCACGGCCCGTCCCGCGCATGACCTTTCCGAACGACACGGCGGGCGCCACCACGGCCCCCGCGCCCGCTGAAGCCTCTCTGCCCTGCGTGATCAGCTTCAACGCCAACGACCCCAGCGGCGCTGGCGGGCTCGCCGCCGACCTCACCGCCATGGCGAGCGCCTCCTGCCATGTGCTGCCGGTGGTTACCGGCACCTATGTGCGCGACACCCGTGCGCTGCACCACCACATCCCTTTCGATGAGGAGGCGATCGAGGACCAGGCCCGCTGCGTGCTGGAAGACGTCTCGGTCCAGGCCATCAAGGTGGGGTTCGCCGGCAGTGCGGAAAACCTCAGCACCATCGCCGAGATGCTCAGCGACTACAGCGACGTGCCCGTGGTCAGCTACATGCCCGAGCTCGCCTGGTGGGACGAGGTGGAGCGTGAAAACTACCTCGACGCCTTCGCGGAGCTGCTGCTGCCGCAGACCAGCGTGCTCGTGGGCAACCACAACACCCTGTGCCGCTGGCTCCTGCCCGACTGGACCGAAGACCGCCCGCCCGGTCCGCGCGAGCTGGCCAAGGCCGCCGCCGAGTTCGGCACCCCCTACACCCTGGTCACCGGCTTCAACGCACCCGACCAGTTCCTCGAAAGCCACCTGGCTTCGCCCGAAACGGTGCTGGCCACGGCCCGCTATGAGCGCTTCGAGGCCACCTTCACCGGCGCCGGCGACACCCTCTCGGCCGCCCTGTGCGCCCTGCTGGCCAACGAATCCGACCTGCAGGCGGCCTGCGCCGAAGCCCTGACCTATCTCGACCAATGCCTGGACGCGGGCTTCCAGCCCGGCATGGGCCATGCCGTGCCCGACCGGCTGTTCTGGGCCCACGACGAACACCCCGACACCCGGGACGCCGACCCCGAAACCGACCCTCCGGCCCACGAGCTCGAGGGCTTCCCGGACGGCCACACCGCCCACTGACACCCGCTGGCACCGCGCCGCGGATCATCCCCACGTTCTCCTGCACCCACACGCCCCACATGACCGACCGCAATCAAACCCTGTTCGACCGTGCCAAGCAACGCATTCCCGGCGGCGTGAACTCCCCGGTGCGCGCCTTCAAGGCCGTGGGCGGCACTCCGCGCTTCGTGCAGCGCGCGCAAGGCGCCTACTTCTGGGACGCCAATGGGCAGAAGTACATCGATTACATCGGCTCCTGGGGGCCCATGATTCTGGGCCATGGGCACCCCGCCGTGCTGGAGGCCGTGCAGAAAGCCGTCATGGAAGGCTTCAGCTTCGGGGCCCCCACCGAGCGCGAAGTGGAACTGGCCGAGGAAATCGTCAGGCTGGTGCCCAGCATCGACATGGTGCGCCTGGTCAGCTCCGGCACCGAAGCAGGCATGAGCACCATCCGCCTGGCGCGGGGCGCCACCGGCCGCAAGAAGATCATCAAATTCGAAGGCTGCTACCACGGCCATGCCGACGCCTTGCTGGTCAAGGCCGGCTCGGGCCTGGCCACCTTCGGTCACCCCACCAGCGCGGGCGTCCCTCCCGAGGTGGCGCAATACACCCTGGTGCTGGAATACAACAACCTCGAACAACTCGAAGCCGCGTTCCAGCAGCACGGCGACGACATCGCCTGCCTGATGATCGAGCCCATCGCCGGCAACATGAACTTCGTGCGCGCCAGCGTACCCTTCATGAAACGTTGCCGCGAACTGTGCAGCCAGCACGGCGCCCTGCTGGCCTTTGACGAGGTGATGACGGGCTTTCGCGTGGCCCTGGGCGGCGCCCAAAGCCTCTATGCCCAGTTGATTCCAGGCTTTGAGCCGGACATGACGGTGATGGGCAAGGTGATCGGCGGCGGCATGCCGCTGGCGGCCTTCGGCGCCAAGCGCGCCGTGATGGAACAGCTGGCCCCGCTCGGTGCCGTCTACCAGGCGGGCACGCTGAGTGGCAACCCGGTGGCCACCGCCTGCGGTCTGGCCACGCTCAAGGAAATCCAGAAGCCGGGGTTCTTCGAAGCCTTGTCAGCCCGCACCCAGCAACTCACCCGCGGCCTGCAAGCCGCTGCCGATGCGGCAGGCGTGCCGTTGGCCACCGACAGTCAGGGCGGCATGTTCGGTTTTTTCCTGATGGACAAGCTGCCACAGAACTACGCCACGGTGATGAGCACCGACCCTGCACGCTTCAATCGGTTCTTCCACGGCATGCTGGAGCGTGGCGTGTACTTCGCCCCCGCGTTGTATGAAGCGGGCTTTGTGAGTGCGGCCCACACGGAGGCCGACGTGGAGGCCACCGTGGCCGCCGCGCGCGAGGTGTTCGCCACACTCTGACCGAGCACACAACGCCAACAAAAAAACGGGCTGTCATACACAGCCCGTTTTTTTGTTCAAGCAGTTACTGGCTCCAGCAGCCGCGCCAGCAAGGCACCCTCCACCGGTCCACCCAGAGGCACATACACCCGCACCGGACTGCCCTGCGCCACCTGCACCGGCTCCCCGTCCAGGTTCTGCATGGCGTCCAGCCGCACGATGCGGTTGCCGCTGGGGTGGATCACCTCGATGCGGTCGCCCACGGCGAAGCGGTTCTTGGTTTCCACCTCGGCCCAGCCGTCGGCGCGCACGCCGCGCACCTCCCCCACGAAGTGGCTGCGGTGCAATTCGGAGTGCCCGCTGATGTAGTTCTGGTAATCCTGCGCCGGGCGGCGCTCCAGCAAGCCCCCGGTATAACCGCGGTTGGCCAGACCTTCGAGCTCCAGCAGCAGCTCCGGGTTGAAGGGGCGGCCCGCCATGGCATCATCGATTGCACGGCGATACACCTGCGCCGTACGGGCCACGTAGTACAAGCTCTTGGTGCGACCCTCGATCTTGAGCGAATCGACACCGATCTTGCACAGCCGCTCCACGTGCTCCACGGCACGCAGGTCCTTGCTGTTCAGGATGTAGGTGCCGTGCTCGTCCTCCATGATCGGCATCAGCTCGCCAGGGCGGCCTTTTTCCTCGATCAGGTACACCCGGTCGGCCGCCGGGTGGCGCTGGCCGCCGCCGCAGGTGGAGAAGGCGGTTTCGGCTTCGGCCAGGGCTTCACCAAAATGGAAGTCCTTCCCCATCTGCGCCACCGGGATGGCCTCGCCCGTCACCGGGTCCAACTGAGCGGCCTGGGTGCCATATTCCCAGCGACAGGCGTTGGTGCAGGTGCCCTGGTTGGGGTCGCGCCGGTTGAAGTAACCGCTGAGCAGGCAGCGCCCCGAATAGGCGATGCACAGAGCCCCGTGCACGAACACCTCCAATTCGATGTCCGGGCATTCGTGGCGAATCGCCTCGATCTCGTCCAGGCTGAGTTCACGCGAGAGAATGATGCGCGCGACACCGACCTTCTGCCAGAACTTCACCGCCGCCCAATTGGTGGTGTTGGCCTGCACCGACAGGTGGATCGGCACTTCGGGCCATTTCTCGCGCACCTGCATGATCAGACCGGCGTCGGCCATGATCAGCGCGTCGGGCCCGAGCTCGACGATGGGCTCGATGTCGCGCAGGTAGGTGCGTACCTTGTCGTTGTGAGCGATCAGGTTGCTCGTCACGAACAATTTCTTGCCACGCGCGTGCGCCTCTCCGATGCCTTGGGCGAGTTGCTCCAGGCGAAATTCGTTGTTGCGCGCGCGCAGGGAATAGCGCGGCTGGCCGGCATAGACGGCGTCAGCGCCAAAGTCGTAGGCGGCTCGCATCTTGTCCAGCGAGCCGGCGGGAAGCAGCAGTTCAGGGGCCTTGTGCATGCCCAGATTGTCGGACTTTTTTCGCAGACGTGCCCCGCATGTCGGGGCCTGCGGTCTGCTCATGCCCGACCCCGGGCACGCGCCCAGATCAATTCGGCATCAGCACGCTGTCGATCACGTGAATGACGCCGTTGCTGGCGCTGATGTCGGCACTCACCACACGGGCGTCGTTGACCTGCACACCGCCTTCAGTGCGCAGCGTGATGGCCTGACCGGCTTTGGTTTGCACCTCACCCGGTTGCACCTCGCTCGACATGACCTTGCCTGGCACGATGTGATAGGTCAACACCTTGGTCAAGGCCTCCTTGTCAGCCAGCAAGGCATTCAACTTCTCCTCGGGCACCTTGGCGAAAGCTTCATCGGTGGGGGCGAACACGGTGAACGGGCCCTCGCCTTTGAGCGTATCCACCAGCCCCGCGGCCTCGATGGCCTTGACCAGGGTGGAGAACTGCCCGGCCTGCGCCGCCTTCTCGACGATGGTGGACGCTTTCGCATGTAGGGCGCCCAGTCCCAGGGCAACGGCACAAGCGGTCGCAATCAGCGCTTTTTTCATGACACAACTCCTCAAGTTTTCAGCAAACCGTCACAAAAGAGGCTGGCCAGCCGCGACGCTGTTACCGGTATCGGCAACGCCCGAATGACTTGTCTTGTCTCAGACGAGTTCCCGCCCGACCGCATCGGGTTCGCAACCAATCGTAAAAAAACGCCTGGGATCGCTCCCAGGCGTTGCTGCCCGCTTCGGCATGCTGCAGATCTGCAGACCTGCTGGCGTCAGACGGTCACGCTCTTGGCGGTTTCCGCGTATTCCTCGATCTGATCGAAGTTCATGTAGCGGTAGATGTTGGCCGCATCCTGGTTGATGATGCCGACGGCCTCATGGTACTCGGCCACGGTCGGGATACGGCCGAGCTTGGAGCATACGGCCGCCAGCTCCGCCGAGCCCAAGAACACGTTGGTGTTCTTGCCCAGGCGATTGGGGAAGTTGCGGGTCGAGGTGGACATGACCGTGGCGCCCTCGCGCACCTGCGCCTGGTTGCCCATGCACAGCGAGCAGCCGGGCATCTCGGTACGCGCACCGGCCGTGCCGAAGGTGGCATAGTGGCCCTCCTTGATGAGCTCGTTCTGGTCCATCTTGGTCGGTGGAGCCACCCAGAGTTTCACGGGGATGTCGCGCGCACCGCCCAGCAGCCTGGCCGCGGCCCGGAAGTGCCCGATGTTGGTCATGCACGAGCCGATGAAGACCTCGTCGATCTTGGTGCCGGCCACTTCCGACATGAACTTGGCATCGTCCGGGTCGTTCGGGCAGCAGACGATGGGCTCCTTGATCTCGTTCAGGTCGATCTCGATCACGGCCGCGTATTCGGCATCGGGGTCGGCCTCCAGCAGTTCGGGCTTGGCCAGCCAGGCCTCGACGGCCTTGATGCGGCGCTCCAGCGTGCGGCGGTCCTGGTAGCCGTCGGCGATCATGTTTTTCATCAGCACGATGTTCGACCGCAAATACTCGATGATCGGCTCTTTGTTGAGCTTGATCGTGCAGCCGGCCGCCGAACGTTCGGCCGAGGCGTCCGACAGCTCGAAGGCCTGTTCCACCTTGAGGTCGGGCAGACCTTCGATCTCCAGGATGCGGCCGGAGAAGACATTCTTCTTGCCCTTCTTCTCCACCGTCAGCAGCCCCTGCTTGATGGCGTACAGCGGGATCGCATGCACCAGGTCACGCAGGGTGACGCCGGGCTGCATCTGGCCCTTGAAACGCACCAGCACCGATTCGGGCATGTCCAGTGGCATCACGCCGGTGGCCGCGGCGAAGGCCACCAGGCCGGAGCCGGCCGGGAAGGAAATGCCGATGGGGAAACGCGTGTGCGAATCACCCCCTGTGCCCACGGTGTCGGGCAGCAGCAGGCGGTTGAGCCAGGAGTGGATCACGCCATCGCCCGGGCGCAGCGACACACCGCCGCGGCTGCTGATGAAAGTGGGCAGCTCGCGGTGCATCTTCACGTCCACCGCCTTGGGGTAGGCGGCGGTGTGGCAGAAGGACTGCAGCACCAGGTCGGCCGAGAAACCCAGGCAGGCCAGGTCCTTGAGCTCGTCGCGGGTCATGGGGCCGGTGGTGTCCTGAGAGCCCACCGTGGTCATCCTGGGCTCGCAGTAGGTGCCCGGGCGAATGCCTTGCTGGTTCCCCTTGACCACCGGCAGGCCGCAGGCGCGGCCCACCATCTTTTGCGCCAGGGTGTAGCCCTTGCCGGTGTCCACCGGCGCTTTGGGCAGGCGGAACACCGTGGAGGCGGGCAGCCCCAGGAAATCGCGCGCCTTGGCGGTCAGCGAGCGGCCGATGATCAGGTTGATGCGACCGCCGGCGCGTACCTCGTCGAGCAGCACCTCACTCTTGAGCTGGAAAGTGGCCACGACCTGGCCGTCTTTTTCGATCTTGCCGTCGTAAGGGTAGATGTCGATCACATCGCCCATCTCCAGCTTGCTCACGTCCACCTCGATGGGCAGGGAGCCGGAGTCTTCCTGGGTGTTGAAGAAGATGGGGGCGATCTTGCCGCCCAGGGTCACGCCACCGAAACGCTTGTTGGGCACATAGGGAATGTCCTCGCCGGTGTGCCAGATCACGCTGTTGGTGGCCGACTTGCGGCTCGAGCCCGTGCCCACCACGTCGCCGACATAGGCCACCAGGTGGCCCTTTTTCTTCAGATTCTCGATGAATTGGATCGGACCGCGCTTGCCATCTTCTTCGGGTTCAAACGCGGCATCGGGCCGGCGGTTTTTCAGCATCGCCAACGCATGCAGCGGGATGTCCGGGCGGCTCCAGGCGTCCGGCGCTGGCGACAGGTCGTCGGTGTTCGTTTCACCGGGCACCTTGAAGACGGTGACGGTGATTTTGCGGGGCACCTCGGGGCGGCTCGTGAACCACTCCGCGTCGGCCCAGGACTGCATCACTTCCTTGGCCTTGGCATTGCCGGCAGAGGCCTTGTCGGCGACGTCATGGAAGGCGTCGAACATCAGCAGGGTCTTTTTCAGGCCGGCAGCGGCCACATCGGCCACATCGGGGTCATCCAACAGGTCGATCAGGGGCTTGACGTTGTAGCCACCCACCATGGTCCCCAGCAGTTCAGTGGCCTTGGCCTTGCTGATCAGACCGACCGTGATGTCCCCGTGCGCCACGGCGGCCAGGAAACTGGCCTTGACCTTGGCAGCGTCATCCACGCCCGGCGGCACGCGATGCGTCAGGAGGTCCATCAGGAACTGCTCTTCCCCGGCCGGCGGGTTCTTGATCAGCTCGATCAGCTCGGCCACCTGCTTGGCGTCCAGCGGCAGCGGGGGAATGCCCAGCGCGGCGCGCTCGGCTGCATGTTCACGATAGGCTTGCAACATCTTAGGCTCCAGAAAAAAATCAGAAACAATTCATCGGGACGGGACTTGCGCCACGTCCAGCAAATGTGGGGGTGGGTTGAGCTTCATCGCCTCGGCAGCGGCACGCTGCACCGCGTTGGCGCACTCATCGGCCAGTCGGCGGCCCAGGCGCTGACTCATCAGCATCGATTTGTTGGGAAGCTGAATCCACACAGCGCCCAGGGTCCGGTCTTCCAGGCGCACGGCTCCCGTGGTGGTTTCGACGGGGCGCATGCGATACCGCTGCCCCCCCATGGTCAGGTCAAAATAACCGGGTTCATCGGCCACGGGTTCGATCTGGACCGACTTGCCCAGTTCGCAGGGCGCCGCCCCCACATACACCTTGGCCGCGACTGCCCGCTCCTTGTCCGTCAAGGGGGCATCGGCCGGCGCCGGGGCCTGCACCGTGGGCACCGACCGGTTGGCCGATTGCGCATGCGCATGCGGCAACGAGGCCGCCAGCAAGGCCCCACACAGGGCCAGGGACCAGGCGTCAGACAAGGGGCGATTTCCGTTCGGCATATTCAACTCCTCTGGGCATCGCCCGGTGTGAAAAAAACGTGTATGTCTGGTGGAACCTGGACACCTGTTTGGTGCGCACGTTCCAACACCTGCCAAAAATAACGGTAACTGGCCCGATCGTGCAAGTACCCCCGATGCGATATCGGTGCCCAATCGGCTGCATGCGCCGCCAGAATGATCTCGGCGGCCCGCTGGACTTCGTCCTGTGGCGGCGCGAAAGCCTCTAGAATCGGCACGATCTGATCGGGATGTATGCTCCACATGCGCGTGTAGCCCAGCTCCCTGTTCGCCCGTGCCGCTGCACGGCGCAGCGCCTGCGCATCCTTGAATTCGGTGACCACACAGTGCGAGGGCACCTTCCCATGGGCGTGGCAGGCGCTGGCAATCTCCATCTTGGCGCGCAGCACCAGCGGATGGCTGAACTGTCCCGCCACACCCATGCCATCCGAGGGAATCGCCCCCGCATGCGCGGAGACGAAATCCATCAAACCAAAGCTCATGGACTGCACGCGCGGGTGCGCCGCGATGTCGAAGGCCCGGTGCACCGCCAGGGGCGATTCGATCAGCACATGAATGGGCACTTGGGCCGCCCCGGCGGCATCTACCGCCCTCACGGCCCGCTCGACATCTTCGAGGGATTCGACCTTGGGCACCATCAGGTAGGCCAGCCGATCCCCGGCTCGCCCCACCACGGTCGCCACGTCGTCTTCGAACGCCGGGTGGCGCACGTCGTGGACCCGAACCCCGACGCGCTGACGCACCGGACCCGCCTGGGGCAGCCCGCGCACCAGCTCCACGACCAGCGCGGCATGCTCCGCTTCGCCCCCCACAGGGGCGCCGTCCTCGCAGTCCAAGGTGACGTCGAAGACACACGCGCCACAGCGTTCGATGAACTCGGCCTGCAGGGCCAGGCTCTTGCGCATGCGGGCCTCGACGCCGCTGTAATGGTCACACACCGGCAGCGTCTGCCTGCCGGCCTGTGCGCCCAACAACACGTCGCGAGGATGCATGCGCGCACTCTGACGAGATTACAGCAGGTGCTTGACGCCGTCCCGCTCGGCCAGCAGTTCCGCCAAGGTCTTGTCGATGCACTCCTTCGAGAAGGCATCGATCTCCAAACCCTCGACGATCTTGTACTCGCCACCTTCGCAGGTGACCGGGAAGCCGAAGATGACTTCCTTGGGGATGCCATATTCGCCGTTGGACGGCACGCCCATGGTCACCCACTCGCCGTTCGTGCCCAGGGCCCAGTCGCGCATGTGGTCGATAGCGGCATTGGCGGCCGAGGCGGCCGACGACAGGCCGCGCGCCTCGATGATGGCCGCACCACGCTTGCCCACGGTGGGCAGGAAGACGTCCTTGTTCCAGGCGTGGTCGTTGATCATCTCCTTGACCGAAGCGCCGTCGATGGTGGCAAAACGGTAGTCGGCGTACATGGTGGGCGAGTGGTTGCCCCACACGCACAGCTTCTTGATGGAGGCCACCGGCTTGCCGGTCTTGGCCGCGATCTGGCTCAACGCGCGGTTGTGGTCCAGGCGCAGCATGGCGGTGAAGTTCTTGGCCGGCAGATCAGGCGCCGACTTCATCGCGATGTAGGCATTGGTGTTGGCCGGATTGCCCACCACCAGCACCTTGACGTTGCGCGAGGCCGATTCGTTCAGCGCCTTGCCCTGAGCGGTGAAGATCTGGGCGTTGGTGGCCAGCAGGTCGGCGCGCTCCATGCCGGGGCCGCGCGGACGCGCGCCCACCAGCAAGGCATAGTCGGTGTCCTTGAACGCCGCCTTGGCGTCGCTGTGGGCCTCCATGCCGGCCAGCAGCGGGAAGGCGCAGTCTTCCAGTTCCATCATCACGCCCTTGAGCGCCTTCTGAGCCTTTTCATCCGGAATTTCCAGCAGTTGCAGAATGACGGGCTGGTCCTTGCCCAACATCTCGCCGGAAGCGATGCGGAACAGCAGGGCATAACCGATCTGGCCAGCCGCACCGGTGACGGCCACGCGAACGGGCTTCTTGCTCATGAAACACTCCAAAAGGAACGGTTGAAGAAAATGAAATCCTGTCGAGTGTACTCTGGTAAACCCTGAATCGTCAATTTGTCTTATGTCTTATATAAGATATGATTGACCCCTGAGCCATGACCACCCACCCGCTTTCCGACCCCCACCTCTCCGCCCCCTCCTCCCCCGAGGGGGCAGGCCCTGCGCTGTCTGCTCCCGCTTTCAGCCCACTGTATCAGCAGATCAAATCCCTCATTCTCCAAGGACTGCAAAACGGCGAGTGGAAACCGGGCGACCTGATTCCCAGTGAGCTGGAGCTGGCAGCGCGCTTCCGCGTCAGCCAGGGCACGGTGCGCAAGGCGATCGACGAACTCGCCGCCGACAACCTGCTCGTGCGGCGCCAAGGCAAGGGCACCTTCGTGGCCACCCATGCCGAGCAGCACATCCAGTACCGCTTCCTGCGCCTGCACCCGGACACGGGCACGCTCGACAGCGAAGGGCCTGCCTCGCGCCAGATCCTGGCCTGCCGCCGGCTGCGCGCACCGGCGGACATCACGGCCCCGCTCGGCCTGCGGGCGGGCGACGCACTGATCCAGGTCAGCCGCGTCCTGTCCTTCCACGGCGTGCCCACCATTCTGGAAGACCTATGGCTGCCTGGCGGGCCATTCAAGGCGCTCACGCTCGACACCCTGGCCCAACACCAGGGCCCCATGTACGCGCTGTTCGAGTCGCAATTCGGCGTGCGCATGGTGCGCGCCGAGGAAAAGATCAAGGCCGTCAGCGCCAATGCCCAGGCGGCCCAGCTGCTCGATGTGCCCGAAGGCACCCCGCTGCTGAGTGTGGAGCGCGTGGCCTTCACCTACAACGACGCCCCCATGGAACTGCGGCGCGGCCTCTACCGAACCGACCGCCACCACTACCGCAACGAACTGAGCTGATGCACCCGATCGAGGCAGAGACATTCCTGAACATCGCAGTCATGAATATGGCGTTGCAATAGAATGCGACAGTTTTTCGTCAGGGTTTTCCTGCACATTCACGCGCCGGCCAACAAACCCGTTACCCGTCCAACCAAGGTCCTTCCATGACAGAACTGAGCAAAAAGCGGCCCGAGTTCCGCAACATCCATGCGTTCCGGGATCTGACCACCTACCGCCTGCCGGCGGCGGGTTGGGTCTCCATCCTGCACCGGATCAGTGGCGCCATGATGTTCCTGCTGATGCCTTTCATCATCTGGATGTTCGACACCTCGTTGTCCTCCGAGATTTCCTTCGGCGTTTTCACCTCGGCCTTCACGGCTGGCATCGGCTTCGTGCCGGGCTGGTTCATCAAGCTCGTCGTACTGGCGCTGATCTGGGCCTACCTGCACCACTTCATCGCCGGTGTGCGCCACCTGTATATGGACGCCACCCATAACGTGACCAAGGCATTCGGCAGGTCCTCCGCCGTCACCACCCTGGTGCTGAGCCTGGGCCTGACCGTCGTGCTGGGCGCCAAGCTGTTCGGCCTGTACTGATTCCATCGGAGAAGCACACCATGTCCGTCAATTACGGTTCCAAGCGCGTCGTCACTGGCGCCCACTACGGCACCCGCGACTGGCTGATGCAGCGCGTCACCGCCGCGCTCATGGCCCTGTTCACCATCGTGCTGTTGGCTCAGCTCATTTTCACCAGCGGCCCCATCGGCTATGAAACCTGGGCCGGCATCTTCGCCGCTCAGTGGATGAAGTTCCTCACTTTCGCGGTCATCATCGCCCTCATGTGGCACGCCTTCGTGGGCGTGCGCGACATCTGGATGGATTACGTCAAACCCGTGGGCCTGCGCCTGGCTCTGCATGTGTTCACCATCGTCTGGCTGGTTGGCTGCGCCGGCTGGGCCTTTCAAGTGCTCTGGAGGCTCTGATTCATGTCGACCACTTCTTCCCTGCCCCGTCGCCGCTTTGACGTCGTGATCGTCGGTGCCGGCGGCTCCGGCATGCGTGCGTCGCTGCAACTGGCCCGCGCCGGCCTCAACGTGGCCGTGCTGTCCAAGGTCTTCCCCACCCGTTCGCACACGGTGGCGGCCCAGGGTGGCATCGGTGCTTCGCTGGGCAACATGTCCGAGGACAACTGGCACTACCACTTTTACGACACCGTCAAGGGCTCGGACTGGCTCGGCGACCAGGACGCCATCGAGTTCATGTGCCGCGAAGCGCCCAAGGTGGTGTATGAACTGGAGCACTTCGGCATGCCGTTCGACCGCAACCCGGACGGCACCATCTATCAGCGCCCCTTCGGTGGCCACACCGCCAACTACGGTGAGAAACCCGTGCAGCGCGCCTGCGCGGCGGCCGACCGCACCGGCCACGCCATGTTGCACACGCTGTACCAGCAGAACGTGGCCGCCCGCACCACCTTCTTCGTGGAGTGGATGGCGCTGGACCTGATCCGCGACAGCGAAGGCGACGTGGTGGGCGTGACCGCGCTGGAAATGGAAACCGGCGACATCTACATCCTCGAAGCCAAAACCACGCTGCTGGCCACGGGCGGCGCGGGCCGCATCTTCGCCGCCTCCACCAACGCCTTCATCAACACCGGCGACGGTCTGGGCATGGCCGCGCGCGCCGGCATTCCGCTGCAGGACATGGAGTTCTGGCAGTTCCACCCGACCGGCGTGGCCGGCGCGGGCGTGTTGCTGACCGAAGGCTGCCGCGGCGAAGGCGCCATTTTGCTCAACAGCAACGGCGAGCGCTTCATGGAGCGCTACGCCCCCACGCTGAAAGACCTGGCCCCGCGCGACTTCGTCTCGCGCTGCATGGACCAGGAAATCAAGGAAGGCCGCGGCTGCGGCCCCAACAAGGACTACGTGATGCTCAAGCTCAGCCACCTGGGCGCCGAGACCATTCACAAGCGTCTGCCCTCGGTGTACGAGATCGGCGTCAACTTCGCCAACGTGGACATCACCAAGGAAGACATTCCCGTGGTGCCCACCATCCACTACCAGATGGGCGGCATCCCCACCAACATCAACGGCCAGGTCGTGGTGCCCGACGGCAACGGCGGCCAGAAGGTCGTCAACGGCTTGTACGCCGTCGGCGAATGCTCCTGCGTGTCGGTGCACGGCGCCAACCGCCTCGGCACCAATTCGCTGCTGGACCTGTTGGTCTTCGGCCGCGCAGCGGGCAACCACATCGTGGCCAACGTCAACCCCAAGGCCGAACACAAGGATCTGCCCAAGGATGCCGCCGACCGCACCCTGGCCCGCCTGGCTCGGCTGGAGTCGAACCCCAACGGCGAATACGCCCAGCATGTGGCCAACGACATGCGCGCCACCATGCAGCAGCATGCCGGCGTGTTCCGCACCCAGGCCAGCATGGACGAGGGCGTCAAGAAAATCAACGCCCTGCGCGAGCGTGTCGCGGCCATCGGTCTGAAAGACACCTCCAAAGTCTTCAACACCGCCCGCATCGAGGCGCTGGAAGTCGAGAACCTGATCGAAGCGGCTCAGGCCACCATGACTTCGGCCGCCGCCCGCAAGGAGTGCCGTGGTGCGCACACCGTCAACGACTACGAGCGGCCGGCCGACGACCCCGAATGCCCGCTGGGTCGCAACGACAAGGAGTGGATGAAGCACACCCTGTGGCACAGCGCCGACAACTCGCTGACCTACAAGCCCGTCAACCTCAAGCCGCTGACGGTCGAATCCGTTCCCCCGAAGGTTCGTACCTTCTGACCGCGTACCGAGTTGGAGCACCCGATGGCCAAACGCACATTCAAGATCTACCGCTACGACCCCGAGAAGGACGCCAAGCCCTACATGCAGACCCTGGAGGTCGAGCTGTCGGGCACCGAGCGCATGCTGCTCGACGCGCTGATGAAGCTCAAGGAGCTGGACCCCTCCATCTCCTTCCGCCGCTCCTGCCGCGAAGGCGTGTGCGGCTCGGACGCGATGAACATCAACGGCAAGAACGGTCTGGCCTGCCTGACCAACATGAACACGCTCAAGGGCGACATCGTGCTCAAGCCGCTGCCCGGCCTGCCGGTGGTGCGCGACCTGATCGTGGACATGACGCTGTTCTTCAAGCAGTATCACAGCATCAAGCCCTACCTGATCAACAACACCCTGCCGCCCGAGAAAGAGCGCCTGCAAAGCCCCGAGGAGCGCGAGGAGCTCAACGGCCTGTACGAGTGCATCCTGTGCGCGAGCTGCTCCACCAGCTGCCCCAGCTTCTGGTGGAACCCGGACAAGTTCGTCGGCCCGGCCGGCCTGCTGCAAGCCTACCGCTTCATCGCCGACAGCCGTGACCAGGCCACCGCCGAGCGACTGGACAACCTGGAAGACCCGTACCGCCTGTTCCGCTGCCACACCATCATGAACTGTGTCGATGTCTGCCCCAAGGGACTCAACCCGACCAAGGCCATTGGCAAGATCAAGGAAATGATGGTGCTGCGCTCGGTCTGAGCACACCCTCCCGGCCATGGACGACCACACCCTCCTCGACGCACGCACCCTGAGCAAGCTCAAGTGGCGCTGTCGCCGTGGCCTGCTCGAAAACGACCTGTTCATCGAGCGTTTCTTTGCCCGCCACGAAGCCGGCATCACCGTGCGTCAGGCGAGGGCCCTGCAGGCGTTGATGGACCTGTCCGACAACGATCTGCTCGATCTGTTGTTGCGCCGAACCGAACCGCAAGGGCCTTTGGCCAGCGATGAAGTCGTGGAACTGCTCGGGCTCCTGCGGACGCCCCAGCCCCACTGAAGACCACCCTCAACAAGGAAGACGAATGAAACTCGTTGACAACAAAGCCATCCTGTCGTTCAGCAACGGCGCTCCCAGCGTGGAGCTGCCGATTTATGCCGGCAGCATCGGCCCGGATGTGATCGACATCCGCAAGCTGTACGCGCAGACCGGCATGTTCACCTACGATCCCGGCTTCCTGTCCACCGCTTCCTGCCAGTCGGCCATCACCTACATCGACGGCGACAAAGGCGAGCTGCTCTACCGTGGCTACCCGATCGAGCAACTGGCCACCAGCTGCGATTATCTGGACGTGTGCTACCTGCTGCTCAAGGGCGAGTTGCCCAACGAGCGCCAGCGCAACGACTTCCACAAGCTCGTGATCAACCACACCATGGTCAACGAGCAAATGCAGTTCTTCCTGCGCGGTTTCCGCCGCGACGCCCACCCCATGGCCGTGCTGACGGGCCTGGTCGGGGGCATGTCGGCCTTCTACCATGACAGCACCGACATCAACAACCCCGAGCACCGCGAGATCGCCGCGATCCGCCTGATCGCCAAGATGCCGACGCTCGTGGCCATGGCCTACAAGTACAAGATCGGCCAGCCCTACATGTACCCGCAGAACCACCTGTCGTACGCCGGCAACTTCCTGCGCATGATGTTCGGCACGCCCTGCGAAGAGTACAAGGTCAATCCGGTGCTGGAGCGCGCGCTCGACCGCATCTTCATCCTGCACGCCGACCACGAACAGAACGCCTCCACCTCCACGGTGCGCCTGTGCGGCTCGTCGGGGACCAACCCATTCGCGGCCATCGCGGCCGGCGTCGCCTGTCTGTGGGGCCCCTCGCACGGCGGCGCCAATGAAGCCTGCCTCAACATGCTGGAAGAAATCCAGGCCAGCGGCGGCGTGGCCAAGGTGGGCGAGTTCATGGAGAAAGTCAAAGACAAGTCCTCCGGCGTCAAGCTGATGGGCTTCGGTCACCGCGTCTACAAGAACTACGACCCGCGCGCCAAGCTGATGCAGGAAACCTGCAACGAGGTGCTGACCGAGCTGGGCCTGGAGAACGACCCGCTGTTCGCCTTGGCCAAGAAGCTCGAACAGATCGCGCTGGAAGACGACTATTTCGTGCAGCGCAAGCTCTACCCGAACGTGGACTTCTACTCGGGCATCGTGCAACGCGCCATCGGCATCCCGGTCAACCTGTTCACTGGCATCTTCGCGCTGGCGCGCACCGTGGGCTGGATCGCCCAGCTCAACGAGATGATCAGCGACCCCGAGTACAAGATCGGCCGTCCGCGCCAGCTGTTCACCGGCTCGCCGCGACGCGACGTCCCGCCGCTCGACAAGCGCTGATCCGTGACCGCACGCCTTTGCGGCGTGCGACAGCCCCCAGGCCCGCCCCCAGGCGGGCCTTGTTGTTGGCCTTGACCTAGAATCAAGGAATCGGCCGGTCATGCCGGCCCCACGACCTGGAACATCCTGCCATGGGACGCACCCTTTACGACAAGATCTGGGACGAGCACGTCGTCCACACCGAAGAAGACGGCACCGCCGTGCTCTACATCGACCGGCACCTGGTGCACGAAGTCACCAGCCCGCAGGCGTTCGAGGGCCTGCGCGCGGCGGGCCGTCCGGTCTGGCGGGTGAGTTCCGTGGTGGCCACCGCCGACCACAACACCCCGACCACCGGCTGGGAACGGGGCTATGACGGCATCGCCGATCCGATCAGCAAGGAACAGATCGCCACCCTGGACGCCAACATCGCCGAGTTCGGTGCTGCGGCCTACTTCCCCTTCCTGAGCCAGCGTCAGGGCATTGTCCACGTCATCGGCCCGGAGAACGGCGCCACGCTGCCCGGCATGACGGTGGTCTGCGGCGACAGCCACACCTCCACCCATGGCGCCTTCGGCGCGCTGGCGCACGGCATCGGCACCTCCGAAGTCGAGCATGTGCTGGCCACGCAAACGCTGCTGGCCAAGAAAGCCAAGAACATGCTGATCCGCGTCGAGGGCCAAGTCCCGCGCGGCGTGACCGCCAAGGACATCGTGCTCGCGATCATCGGCCGCATCGGCACCGCCGGCGGCACCGGCTACACCATCGAATTCGCGGGCAGCGCCATCCGCGCCCTGAGCATGGAAGGCCGCATGACGGTGTGCAACATGGCCATCGAAGCCGGCGCGCGCGCCGGTCTGGTGGCGGTGGACGACAAGACCATCGAGTACGTCCGGGGCCGGCCCATGGCCCCCACGGGCGTGGAGTGGGATCAGGCCGTGGCCTACTGGAAAACGCTGCACTCCGACGCCGACGCCGTGTTCGACACCGTGGTGGAGCTGGACGCCACCGAAATCCTGCCCCAGGTGACCTGGGGCACCTCGCCCGAGATGGTGCTCCCCGTGACCGCCACCGTCCCCGATCCGGAACAGGAGCAGGACCCGAACAAGCGCAACGCCATCGAACGGGCACTGACCTACATGGATCTGCGGCCCGGCAAACCCCTGACAGACATCGTGGTGGACAAGGTGTTCATCGGCTCCTGCACCAACAGCCGCATCGAGGACATGCGTGAAGCGGCGGCCGTGGTGAAAAAGCTGGGGCAGAAGGTGGCCAAAAATGTCAAGCTCGCCATGGTGGTCCCGGGTTCCGGCCTGGTCAAAGCACAGGCCGAGCGCGAAGGCCTGCACGAGATTTTCCGCGCCGCCGGTTTCGAATGGCGCGAGCCCGGCTGCTCGATGTGCCTGGCCATGAACGCCGACCGGCTGGAGCCGGGTGAGCGCTGCGCCTCGACCAGCAACCGCAACTTCGAAGGCCGTCAGGGTGCCGGCGGCCGAACCCATCTGGTCTCCCCGGCCATGGCCGCGGCCGCCGCCATCCACGGCCATTTCGTCGATATCCGCTCATTCGCCTGACGTTGCCTTCAAAGGAGTCTAGCCATGAAAACCACGATCGCCCTGATTCTGACCAGCCTCAGCCTGCTGCTCACAGGCTGCAACACCGTGGCCGGCATCGGCAAGGATGTGCAACGCGGCGGTCAGGTGCTCGAAGACGCCGCCAAGAAGAAGTAAGCCATGCAGAAATTCACCGTGCACCAGGGTCTCGTGGCCCCCATGGACCGCGAGAACGTCGATACCGACGCCATCATCCCGAAGCAATTCCTGAAGTCGATCCGCAAGACGGGCTTCGGCCCCAACCTGTTCGACGAGTGGCGCTACCTGGACCAGCCCGGGCAACCCGGTGTGCCGGAGAGCGCGCGCAAGCCCAACCCGGATTTCGTGCTCAACCAGCCCCGCTACCGGGGCGCCTCCATTCTGTTGGCGCGCAAGAATTTCGGCTGCGGCTCCAGCCGCGAACACGCCCCCTGGGCGATCGAGCAGTATGGCTTTCGTGCCCTGATCGCGCCCAGCTTCGCCGACATCTTCTTCAACAACTGCTTCAAAAACGGCCTGCTGCCCATCGTGCTGCCCGAAGCCACGGTCAACCAGCTGTTCGACGAGGTGTATGCCTTCCCAGGCTACCAGCTCACCATCGACCTGGAACGCCAGGTGATCGTCAAGCCGCAAGGCGAGGAAATCCCCTTCGACGTACAACCCTTCCGGAAATACTGCCTGCTCAACGGCCTGGACGACATCGGGTTGACGCTGCGCCACAAGGACAAAATCCAGGCCTTTGAAGCGCACCGTCTGGCCACCAAGCCCTGGCTGGCGCGCACCTTCGCCGGCTGAAGCCGCTGCTGCGCTCACAGCCAGTCTCTCCACCCTCGACACCGCGCTTTCGTGCGCGCATTCCTTATGAAGATCGCAGTGTTGCCGGGCGACGGCATCGGTACCGAAATCGTGAACGAGGCCGTCAAGGTCCTGCGCGCCCTGGACCTCGACCTCTCCATGGAGCAAGCGCCCGTGGGCGGGGCAGCCTACGAGCTCCATGGGCATCCGTTGCCCGAGTCCACGCTCAAACTGGCCATGGACGCCGATGCCGTGCTGTTCGGCGCCGTGGGCGACTGGAAATACGACACCCTGGACCGCCCGCTGCGCCCGGAACAGGCCATTCTCGGTCTGCGCAAGCACATGGGCCTGTTCGCCAACTTCCGCCCCGCGATTTGCTACGAGCAACTGGTGGGCGCCTCCAGCCTGAAACCCGAGCTGATCGCGGGCCTGGACATTCTCATCATCCGTGAACTGACCGGCGACATCTATTTCGGCCAGCCGCGCGGCCGCCGCACCGCTGTCGACGGCCACTTCCCCGGTGCCGAGGAAGCGTTCGACACGATGCGCTACTCCAAGCCGGAAATCGAGCGCATCGCCCATGTCGCTTTCCAGGCCGCGCGCAAACGCCGCCAGAAAGTCACCAGCGTGGACAAAGCCAACGTGCTGGAAACCTTCCAGTTCTGGAAGGACGTGGTCACCAAGGTGCACAAAGACTACCCCGATGTGGAACTTCAGCACATGTACGTGGACAACGCGGCGATGCAGCTGGTGAAGGCCCCGAAGGCGTTTGACGTGATCGTCACGGGCAACATGTTTGGCGACATCCTCTCCGACGAAGCGTCCATGCTGACCGGCTCCATCGGCATGCTGCCGTCGGCCAGCCTGAACGCCAAGGGCCAGGGTCTGTACGAACCCAGCCACGGCAGCGCCCCCGACATCGCTGGCAAGGGCGTGGCCAACCCGCTGGCCACCATCCTGAGCGCGGCCATGATGCTGCGCTTCAGCCTGAACCAGCCGGAGGCGGCCGACCGCATCGAAGCGGCGGTGCAGAAGGTGCTGGCACAAGGGCTGCGCACCCCCGACATCTACAGCGAAGGCACCACCAAGGTGGGCACCGCGCAGATGGGCGATGCGGTGGTCGCCGCCCTGATGTGATCCGTGCGGCGGGCTTGTCAGCCTCAGGCAAATCCGCATGCTTTACAATGTAACCATGTTTGCCGCTCGCCTGTTCTCCATGAACACCGCTTCTGCCGACCTGGCAGGCGTGGACGTGCGTGCAATCACCACCAAAACCACGACCATTGAGAGCTGATCGGCTCCGGTATCGTCGTGCGCCCTTCCCGGCCTTGACGAGCCGGGGCAAACAGGTCTGGTCTGGGCTGTTTTTGTTTCACTAGAAAGGGCGTTTCACATGAGCAAATTGGTAGGTCTGGTTGGCTGGCGCGGCATGGTCGGCTCGGTACTGATGGACCGTATGGTCGCAGAAGGCGACTTCGAGCACATCGAACCCGTTTTCTTCTCCACATCCAACAGCGGTGGCGTGGCCCCGGCCATGGCCAAGGCGCACAAGACGCTGCGGGACGCGAACGACATCGCGGCACTGGCCGCCTGTGACATCGTCATCACCTGCCAAGGGGGGGACTACACCAAAGAGGTCTTCCCCAAACTGCGCGCCAGCGGCTGGCAAGGCCACTGGATCGATGCCGCCTCGGCCCTGCGCATGGAGTCCGATGCGGTCATCGTCCTGGACCCGGTCAACGAAGGCCTGATCCGCAAGCGTCTGGCGGCGGGCGGCAAGAACTGGATCGGTGGCAACTGCACCAACTCCATCCTGTTGATGGGCTTGGGCGGCTTGTTCCGGGAGGGGTTGGTCGAATGGGTCAGCTCCATGACCTACCAAGCCGCATCGGGCGGCGGCGCGAACCACATGCGTGAACTGCTCAAGGGCATGGGGGTGGTGTATGGTGCCGTGGCCGACGAACTGGCCACCCCCGCCTCCGCCATCCTGGAGATCGACCGCAAGGTGGCCCAAGCCATTCGGGAGGACGTGCCGACCGAATACTTCGGCGCCCCCTTGGCCGGAGGCCTGATTCCCTGGATCGACGCCCAACTGCCCAACGGCCAGTCGAAAGAAGAGTGGAAGGGACAAGCCGAGGTCAACAAAATCCTGGGCACCGAACAGACCATTCCTGTGGATGGCCTGTGCGTGCGGATCGGCGCCATGCGCTGCCACAGCCTGGCGCTGACGCTCAAGCTCAAGAAAGACCTGCCGCTGGAGCAGATCGAGTCCATCATCAAGAGTGGCAACCCATGGGTGAAGTGGGTGCCGAACGACCGCGCCCTCACCGTGAAGGAACTGACACCGGCCGCGATCACCGGCGGCCTGGAGGTGGGGGTGGGGCGCGTGCGCAAGCTCAACATGGGCCCCGAGTACGTCTCTGCCTTCGTGATCGGCGACCAGCTGCTGTGGGGTGCGGCCGAGCCGCTGCGCCGCATGCTGCGGATTCTGCTGGAGTCCTGAGGTTATAGTTTGCAGCTCCGGTTGACCGGGAATGTGGCGGTGTTGCAACATTCCCGGCCCATGTCATACTTCACACCGGCCATGCCGCGACTCAAGCGGCTTCTGAGCTTGTCACCGTAAACGCTTGATGCTAAGGTGATTTCTCGCAAGAAATGGTAGAGGTTTCTGTGCAGCAAACTACGAGCAATCGCCTGAGGTCAGGCCCGTCGGCCCCCGGCCCCCAACCGCAGGTTTCTGCCACGCGCCATGGCTGGCGGGCCGTCGCTGCTGCGGTGGTGCTGGCATCGGCCGTGGTGGCCGACCAGGCTTGGGCGCTGGCCCTGGGCCGCATCCAGGTCCAGTCCCTGCTCGGTGAACCGTTGCGCGCCGAAATCGACGTTCCCAGCATCACAGCCGAAGAGCGCTCCTCCTTGCAGATCGGGATTGCCACACCCGAACGCTTCCGGGCAGCCAACATGGACTTCAATGCCCTGCTGCAGGACGTGAAGCTGGAGCTGGTGCAGCGCCCCGACGGGCGCACCATGATCCGCCTCAGCAGTGAGCGCGTGGTCACCGATCCCTTCCTCGACGTGGTGGTCCAGGCCACCTGGAACAACGGCCAGTTGCTGCGCGGCTACACCCTGCTGTTCGACCCGCCCAATCTGCGCCCTGCGCCGTCTCCCCTGCTGCCCGCGGCCCCCGCGGCACCGGTGATCACCGAGGTACGTCCCGCTACCCCGGTGCCGCCCCCAGCCACACCCTCGGCTGCCCCAGCCCCCGTGACCGCGCCCCGCCCTCCCGCGCCGGCCCCCGCCGCCCCGGCAGCCACCGAAGTGGCCGTCCAATGGGGGGACACGGCGGGGCGCATCGCACAGGCCCATCTGCCCGCCGGCGTTTCCCTCGACCAGATGCTGATCGCCATGCTGCGGGCCAACCCGCACGCGTTCATGGGCAACAACGTCAACCGCCTCATGGCAGGCGTCGTCCTCAACCTGCCCGACGCACAGGAGGCGGCTGCCATCAACCCGGCCGAAGCCCGCCAGTTGGTGGTGGCCCAGAGCCGGGATTTCAACGAATACCGGCGCCGACTCGCCGGCATGGCACCCGCCCAGGCCACCCCTGCACCCACCCGGTCCGCCGCGGGCACCGTACAGGCAGAGGTCACCGACCAGCAGCCCAGCGCCACCGCGCAGGACCGGCTCACCCTCGCCAAAGGCACGGAGCCTGACCCACAGACCGAGCAGATCGCCCAAGCCCGCCAACAGGAGGCCGATCAGGCCCGCACCCGCGAACTCGACCGCAACCTGCAAGAGCTGCAACGTTTGCAGGAAGCCGCCCAAACGGTGACGGTTCCCCCCGCTGACGCTCCGCCTCCAGCCACCGCGCCGGCTGCCGAGCCACCGCTCCCGGGTCCCGCCATCGAGGCCCCCGTTCCCCCTCCGCCCCCGACCGCACCGGCCGCAGCCCCCGCTCCTGCAGTGGGCTCCTGGATGCAAAGCCTCACCGCGCATCCTTATGCCCTGCCCGCTGGCGGCGGCCTGGTGGCGCTGCTGGCCTTGCTGGGCCTGCTGCGCTGGCGTCGTCAGCGTCAGGAAACGGCCCTGGCCGAACAGGACGAGCCCGCTCCTTCGGAATACAGGGCGGCCGAAGGCCAGACGGTGGACACCAGCGAGGAAGCTCCGGTTTCGTCGATGATGTATTCACCCAGCCAACTCGACGCCGGCGGGGACGTGGACCCGGTGGCCGAGGCCGACGTGTATCTGGCCTACGGGCGTGACCGCCAAGCGGAGGAAATTCTGCAAGAAGCCATCCGGCTGCATCCGGAGCGCCTGCCAGCCCGGCTCAAACTGCTGGAGATTTACGCCCAGCGCAACGATGTCAACGCCTTCAACGCCGCCGCCGCCGAGGTCCATGACCTGACCGGCGGCACCGGTCCGCAATGGCAGCAAGCCCGCGAGGCGGGCCTGAAGGTGGATCCAGACAACCCGCTCTACCTCAAGGGCGCAGCCCCGGCCGAGAGGCCGGATGACGCGCCTCTGAGCGAGCCGCCGGACATCGACCTGAACTTCGACGCCCCCGAGTCACCCGCCACGCCCGAGGGCACGCCGAGTACCGACCGGCCCGAAAGCGGCGCCGATGACGGCCTCGAAGCGCCGCGCCAAGCCGACAACGCCAAGAAGACCGATCTGGCCTCAGAGACGTCCTCTGCCTTCGATCTCGACTTCAGCGAACTCGAAGCGCCTGAAGCGAGCCCCGCCCCCCCACCCGCCGATCAGGCCACCGATCTGCCCGCCGAGGTCAAGGATCTGTCGCTGGATCTCGACCTGGATCTGGACACACCGACCGCACCACCCCCGGCAGCCACGGACGGCGGCCTCCCTCCCCGGGAGGAAGACCCCATGGCCGGCTTCGAACTCGACGAAACGCTGGGCGACAACGACCCGCTGGAAACCAAGCTTTCGCTGGCCCGGGAGTTTCAGGCCATTGGCGACACCGAGGGGGCACGCTCGCTGGCCGAGGAAGTCGAAGCCGAAGCCAGTGGTGAGCTCCGGGAGCGTGCCCGGGCCTTCCTGTCCGAGCTCTCCTGAGCGCTCGCTCCACCCACAGGCTTGCTGTGCGGATCGCGCTCGGCATCAGCTACCAAGGCAGTGCCTACCAGGGCTGGCAAAGCCAGCCGAGCGGCCAAACGGTACAGGACCGCCTGGAGCAGGCTTTGGCCCGGTTCGCCGATGTACCGGCCATCGGCACCCTGTGTGCTGGCCGGACCGACGCCGGCGTCCACGGCCTGGGCCAGGTGGTGCACTTCGACACCGACGTGCACCGGCCCATGAACTCCTGGGTACGCGGAACCAACCGCTATTTGCCTGCGGACATCGCCGTGCAGTGGGCCCGTGAAGTCCCCGACACCTTCCATGCCCGCGCCAGCGCCATCACCCGGCGCTACGCCTATGTGCTGCTCGAATCACCGGTACGCCCCAGCGTCGAGACCGGCCGCGTGGGTTGGGTGTTTCGCCCACTGGACCTCGCAGCCATGCAAACCGCTGCCGCCCACCTCATGGGCGAACACGATTTCAGCTCGTTTCGGGCGGCCCAATGCCAGGCATTGTCGCCTGTCAAGCACCTGCAGCGCATCGACATCCAGCGCCGTGGCGCTTACTGGCGCTTCGATTTCGAGGCCAATGCCTTTCTCCACCACATGATTCGGAACATCATGGGCTGCCTCGTGGCCGTCGGCCAAGGGCTGCGCCCTCCCGAATGGATGGCCCAGGTGCGCGATGCCCGCAGCCGCGAAGTGGCCGCCCCCACTTTCGCACCCGATGGCCTGTACTTTCTCGGCCCGGTGTATGAAGCCCATTGGGGTTTGCCCGATACGGTGCCGGGCTTCGATTGGCTGCCCTGAACGGGCCGCCATAATGGCGTCATGCAGCGCACCCGAATCAAGATCTGTGGCCTCACGCGCGAGGAAGACGTGCGACACGCCGTGCATGCGGGGGCCGATGCCATCGGCTTCGTGCTCTACCCGCCCAGCCCGCGCGCCGTCTCACCGGAACGCGCGGGTGAACTGGCCCGCTGGCTGCCGCCTTTCGTCACGCCCGTGTTGCTGTTCGTCAACGCCACGGCCGATGAGGTGCGGGCCGGGGTGGCCGCCGTCCCCCATGCCTTGCTGCAGTTCCACGGCGACGAGACACCCGCCGAGTGCCTCGCCCATGGCCGCCCCTACATCCGCGCTGCCCGCGTACCCACGGGCGATGGCGCGGCGGGCTTCGATCTCCTAAAATACGCCGAGCAACATGCCGCCGCGCAGGCCATTTTGCTGGATGCCCACGTGCCGGGCTACGGTGGCGGCGGTGTTTCCTTCGACTGGACAGCCTTCCCTTGGTCACACCCGCAACTCAACGCCGGCGTTCGCCTCGTCTTGTCTGGTGGACTCACACCTGCAAATGTGGCCGACGGCATCCGTCTCGTGCGTCCTTGGGGCGTTGACGTCAGCTCCGGCGTGGAAATCGCCAAAGGCCTCAAAAGCCCGGAGTTGATCGATCGCTTCATCGAGGCGGTGCGGCTGGCCGATGCCGCCTGACCTCCCCTGCACGAACACGGTCTGCTGGCCCACGAGCCGAAACTTGCAGCCGATCCACTGGGCACCCAACGCATCACGAGCCATGTACGCATACCACCAACCCGACGCCCGCGGCCACTTCGGCCCCTACGGCGGCAGCTTCATCAGCGAAACCCTCACCCACGCCATCAACGAACTGCGCCAGGCCTACGCCAAGTACCAGCACGACCCCGAATTCCAGCGCGAATTCCGCTATGAGCTGGCGCACTTCGTGGGCCGCCCCTCGCCCATCTACCACGCCGCGCGCACCAGCCGCGAACTGGGCGGAGCGCAGATCTTCCTCAAGCGCGAGGACCTCAACCACACCGGCGCGCACAAGATCAACAACGTGATCGGCCAAGCCATGCTCGCCAAACGCATGGGCAAGCCGCGCATCATCGCCGAAACCGGTGCGGGCCAGCACGGCGTGGCCACCGCCACCATCTGCGCGCGCTACGGACTGGAATGCATCGTCTACATGGGCGCCGAGGACGTGAAGCGCCAGAGCCCCAACGTCTACCGCATGAAGCTGCTCGGTGCCACCGTGGTGCCGGTGGAGTCCGGCAGCAAGACGCTGAAAGATGCGCTCAACGAGGCCATGCGCGACTGGGTGACGAACGTGGAAAACACCTTCTACATCATCGGCACGGTGGCCGGCCCGCACCCCTACCCCATGATGGTGCGCGACTTCCAGAGCGTGATCGGCGAGGAATGCCTGAAGCAGATGCCCGAGATGCTGGCCGACCTCGGTTTACCCGGCAACGGCAGCGAGCGGCAACCCGACGCGGTGGTGGCCTGCGTGGGCGGCGGCAGCAATGCCATGGGCATCTTCTACCCCTACATCGCTCACGAGGCCACGCGCCTGATCGGCGTGGAAGCGGCCGGCGAGGGCTTGGACAGCGGCAAGCACTCGGCATCGCTGCAAATGGGTCAACCCGGCGTGCTGCACGGCAACCGCACCTACATCCTGCAGGACGACAACGGCCAGATCACCGAGACGCACAGCATCAGCGCGGGCCTGGACTACCCCGGCGTGGGTCCCGAGCACGCCTGGCTCAAGGACATCGGCCGTGCCGAATACGTGGGTATCACCGACCAGGAGGCGCTCGAAGCCTTCCATCACCTGTGCCGCACCGAAGGCATCATCCCCGCGCTGGAGTCCAGCCATGCCCTGGCCTACGCCATGAAGCTGGCCCAGACGATGCGGCCCGACCAGTCCATTCTGGTCAACCTCTCGGGCCGGGGCGACAAGGACATCGGCACCGTGGCCGACCTGTCGCAGGCCGACTTCTACTGCCGCCCCAGCTGCCGCGGCCAGTCCGTCAAGGGCGGCGTGGAGCACGCAGTGGCCAGCGTGGGGGTGCGTTCATGAGCCGCATTGCAACCACCCTCAACCAGCTCAAGGCCCAGGGCCGCAAGGCGCTGATCCCCTACGTCACCGCCGGCTTCCCCTACGCGGACGTGACCCCCGAACTCATGCACGCCATGGTACAGGCTGGCGCCGACATCATCGAACTCGGCGTGCCGTTTTCCGATCCCATGGCCGACGGCCCGGTGATCCAGAAAGCGGGCGAGAAGGCCCTCAGCTTGGGCATCGGCATGGCCCAGGTACTGGACATGGTACGCGCCTTCCGCCAGACCGACGCCACCACGCCCGTGGTGCTGATGGGCTACGCCAACCCGGTGGAGCGCTACGAGCTCAAACACGGCCCTGACAGCTTTGCCCGCGACGCCGCTGCGGCGGGTGTGGACGGCGTGCTGATCGTGGACTACCCGCCAGAGGAATGCGAAGCCTTTGCCGCCACCCTCAAAGCCCGCGGGCTGGATCTGATTTTTCTGCTGGCCCCCACCAGCACCGACGAGCGCATGGCGCAGGTCGGTCGCATCGCCAGCGGTTATGTCTATTATGTGTCGCTCAAGGGCGTGACCGGAGCGGGCCATCTGGACACCGCCGCCGTGGAAGCGATGCTGCCGCGCATCCGCCGGTATGTGAACACCCCGGTGGGCGTGGGTTTCGGCATCCGCGATGCGGCCACAGCCTGCGCAGTGGGCCGCACGGCGGACGCCGTGGTCATTGGCACCCAGCTGCTGCGGCTGATCGAACACGCGCCCCGCGACGAGGTGGCACGAACCGCCGCCGACTTCCTGCGCGGGATTCGCCAAGCGCTGGACGGCTTGAGCGCATAATCACGCCCACACCAGCAAGGAGAAGACCATGTCCTGGCTTGAGAAGCTGCTCCCCCCCAAAATCACCCCGTCGGAGCCTGGCAGCCGCCGCTCCATTCCAGAGGGCCTGTGGGTGAAATGCCCCAGCTGCGATGCCGTGCTCTACAAAAACGATCTGGAAAAGAACCAGAACGTTTGCCCGCATTGCGCACACCACCACCGCATCGGTGCCCGTGCACGGCTAGACGCCTTTCTGGACGCCGAGGGCCGCTATGAAATCGGCCAGGAGGTCATCCCAGTCGATCCGCTGAAATTCAAAGACAGCCGCAAATACCCCGAGCGCCTGAAAGAAGCCCTGGAAGCCACGGGCGAGACGGATGCACTCATCGTCATGGGCGGCTCGGTCATGAGCATCGAGCTGGTGGCCGCGTGCTTCGAGTTCGACTTCATGGGCGGCTCCATGGGCTCGGTGGTCGGTGAGCGTTTCGTGCGTGGCGTGGAAACCGCGATCGAACAAAAAGTGCCCTTCTTGTGCTTCACCGCCACGGGCGGCGCGCGTATGCAAGAAGGGCTGCTGAGCCTGATGCAGATGGCCAAAACCAACGCGGCACTGACCCGCTTGGCCCAGAAAGGCCTGCCCTATATCAGCGTGCTGACCGACCCCACCATGGGCGGCGTGAGCGCGGGCTTTGCCTTCATGGGCGATGTGGTGATCGCCGAACCCAAGGCGCTGATCGGGTTTGCCGGCCCGCGTGTGATCGAGAACACCGTGCGCGTGAAGCTGCCCGAAGGCTTCCAGCGCGCCGAATTCCTGCAGACCAAGGGGGCCGTGGACTTCATCTGCGACCGGCGCCAACTGCGCAGCACCGTCGCCAACATACTGGCCATGCTGCAGCGCCAGAGCGCCGACGCGGTGGCCTGACGGCTGCCCCCCGGAGCCCGGCGTGACGAAGCTGCCGCTCTTCCCGCTGGGCACCGTCCTGTTGCCGGGCGGTCGCCGGACTTCAAGCAACGCCTGCTGACGCTGGTCAGCCCGTTGCTGCGGCTGGAACGGGTGGGGGATGCGTTGGAGCCACTGGGCATCGCCCACTGAACTCTGGCAGAGCCCTCACGGCAGCAGACTGAGCGCATGCATGTACCGCGCCTCGATCATCAACTCGTCCCAAGGCAGCGGGTAACCCTGGGGCAACAGCTCCTGCCGGCGTTGTTCGCTCACCTCGTTGGGCCACCAACGGCCCTCGAGTTGCGCCTGGCTCAAACCGTCGATGAGGTCGTCGATGGGTTCACCATCGTTTTCGATGCACTGGTTGCACAGCAGCACCAGGTCGCAGCCGGCTTGCAGGGCGGTGATGGCCGCCTCGGTGTAGCTCACTTCGCGGCCGTCGATCTGCCGGGCGCCGGCCATGCTCAGGTCGTCGCTGAAGACGGCGCCGGTGAAGCCCAGCTGGCCACGCAGAATGTCGTTGAGCCAGCGCGACGAAAACCCCGCCGGGCGGCTGTCCACCTGGGGGTAGATCACATGGGCCGGCATGACGCTGCTCAAGCTGGCGTTGAGCCAGCCATAGGGCGCCGCATCGTCGGCCAGGATGGCTTGCAGGGGGCGATCGTCCACGGGGATGTCCACATGGGAATCGGCCTTGACGTAACCGTGGCCGGGGAAGTGTTTGCCACAGTTGCGCATGCCGGCCTGCATCAGTCCATGCATCAGGGCTTGGGCCAACAGGGTGGTCACGCGGGCGTCGCGGGCGAAGGCCCGGTCGCCGATGACGCTGCTGCCGCCATGGTCCAGGTCCAGCACCGGGGTGAAGCTGAAGTCCACCCCACAGGCGCGCAGCTCGGCACCCAGCACGTAACCGGCCGCCGTGGCTGTGTTGCAGGCTGCCAGCGCCGCCTCGCTTTCCTGACCCGGCTGGCCTGCGAACCACAGCTCGCCCAAGACCCGCATCGGCGGCAGGTGGGTGAAACCGTCGGTGCGGAAGCGCTGGACGCGACCGCCTTCGTGGTCCACACAGATGAGCAGATCGGCCCGCACCTTCTTGATCTGCTTGCACAGCTTGGTGAGCTGCTCGCGGTTGTCCCAGTTTCGGGCAAACAGGATGACGCCACCCACCAAGGGATGGGACAGACGGCGCTTGTCGGCCTTGCTCAGGCGGGTGCCCGCCACGTCGATGATGAGGGGAGCGTGCTGGATCATGGTGTGTATCGAGGGTTGTGCTGTTCCACCACCACGAAGCTGGCGGCGTAGTCGGATTCATCGGACAGGGTCACATGCGCGCGCAGACCGCGGGCATCGAACCACTCCTTGAGGCTGCCGTGAAGCACCACGGCGGGCTGACCACTGGGCAGGTTGAGGATTTCGCAATGGCGCCAGGTCATGGGCATGCGCATGCCCAGCCCAATGGCCTTGCTGAAGGCTTCCTTGGCCGAAAATCGCGTGGCCAGGTAGCGCAGGCCACGCTCGGGCCAGCGCTCGCGGCGCTGGCGCCAGATGACCAGCTCCTGGTCGCCCAGCAGCTTGGCCGCCAAGCGATCCCCGTGCCGCTCCAGGCTGGCACGGATACGGCGCAGGTCACAGATGTCGTTGCCGATGCCGTAAATCATCAACTTTTCAGCGCTGTGCCGCCGCGATACAGGCCAGATACGCCCGCACGGTCGCGGCATAGCCCAGCTCCAGCGCGTCGGCGATCAGGGCGTGACCGATGGACACCTCACTGACGCCGGGCACCGTGCGCAGGAATGGGGTGAGGTTGTCCCGGTTCAGATCGTGCCCCGCATTGACCGCAAGCCCCGCATCCAGCGCCGCCTGCGCGGCGGCGGCAAAGCGCTCCAGTTGCTGTGGCAACGCCTCGCCCCCCTGGGTGTGGGCGGCGGCATAGGGTTCGGTATAAAGCTCCACCCGGTCGGCCCCCACCGCCTGGGCGGCCGCCATCTGCTCGGGCTCGGCATCCATGAACAGACTCACCCGCACACCGAGCGCCTGCGCCTCGGCGATGAGCGGTCGCAGCCGATCGGCATCGTCCGGGAAGCGCCAGCCGTGGTCGCTGGTGAACTGGCCCACGCTGTCAGGCACGAAGGTGAGCTGGTGTAGCGGCAGGCCGCGCGCCTTCACTTCGCGCGCCACGTCCATGAGGTTGTGGAACGGGTTGCCTTCGATGTTGTATTCGCGATCGGGCCAAGCCTGCAGCAGTTCGGCCAGATCGAACACATCGTGCCGGCGTATGTGTCGCTCATCCGGCCGGGGATGCACCGTGATGCCGTGCGCACCGGCCTGCAGGCACAGGGACGCGGCGCGGGTGACACTGGGTATGCCCAGATGGCGGGTGTTGCGCACCAGCGCGACCTTGTTGACGTTGACGGACAAGGCCGTGCGAACGGAACCGGTGGGGGACATGCGATAGAGCTCCAGCGGGTGGTCAGGCCATGGCGGCATCACCCCACAAGGCGTTGCACGTCGGCCAGCAGTTGGCGCGTCTGGAAGACCCGCACCCCGCTATGGTAGTGCAGCACCTCGCGCAATTGGCGCCGCAGGGCACCGGAGCGGTCGTCCTGCACCAGCGGACACAGGGCCAGAAACGGCTGCTCGGCCTGCAGTGCCGCTTCCAGCGCCGACCACTGCGCGCCGGTGCAGGCGGGCTGCTGGGCATGCGTCTGGGGCAGCAACCCTTGTTCGGAACGCAGCAGGTAGCCCCGCTGGGGCACCAGCGGGGCCAGCGTGCCACCTTCTTGGTCCAGCGCGGGCAACAACCCGGTATCCCTCAGCAGCAGCAGTTCAAAGGCGCGCAGCACCGCCGGCTGGGACACCCCTTGCGCCAGCGCGGCCACGGCCTGTGCATAGTGATCGAACAGGCGGGGGTGGGGATCGTCGCGCGCCAGCAGTTTGAGCAGCAGCTCGTTCAGGTAGTAGCCTGCCAGCAATGCGTCGCCTTGTGGCATGAGCTGCCCGCCTTGCCAGTGCGCCGCCTTGAGCGTGCGCACCTCGGCATCACCGCCCCAGCCCAGCCGCAAGGGCTGCAACGGCAGCAACACCGCACGAAACTGCGAGGTGGGCCGCTTCACACCCTTGGCCACCAGAACCACGCGGCCGTGCTGACGGCTGAACACGTCCAGGATCAGGCTGGACTCGCTCCAGTCGTGCCGGTGCAGCACGAAGGCGGGCTCGTCGTGTACGCGCGGCTGACGGGCCGATGCCTGGGCCATGGATCGGGGGAAGAGTTACTCGTAGCCGAAAGCGCGCACGCGGGCCTCGTCGTCGGCCCAGCCGGAACGCACCTTGACCCACAACTCCAGGAACACCTTGCCGCCCCACAGCCGCTCCAGCTCCAGCCGCGCCTCGGTACCGATGCGCTTGATCTTCTCGCCCTTGTCGCCGATGACCATGGCCTTGTGGCCGTCCCGCTCGACCACGATCGTGGCGGCAATCCGGCGCAGCTTGCCTTCTTCCTCGAACTTGTCGATCACCACCGTCGAGGTGTAGGGCAATTCGTCGCCGGTGAGACGGAACAGCTTTTCGCGCACCATCTCGGCCGCCATGAAGCGCTCGCTGCGATCGGTGAGTTCCTCGGGGTCGTACATCCAGTCCTGCTCGGGCAGGTACTTTTCCACGATGGCGTAGAAGCGCTGGACGTCCTTCGCGTTCTTGGCCGACATGGGCACGAATTCGGCAAAGGGGTGGCGCTCCTGCATGCTGCGCAGCCAGGGCGCCAACTCCCCCCGGCGATGCACCATGTCGAGCTTGTTGGCCACCAGGATCACCGGCAGATGGGGCGGCAACAGGGCCAGCACCTTGGCATCCGCCAGGTTGAAGCGGCCTGCCTCCACGACGAAAACGATCACGTCCACATCCGCCACCGCGCCCAGCACGGTCTTGTTGAGCGAGCGGTTCAGGGCGTTGCCGTGCCGCGTCTGAAAACCGGGCGTGTCCACGAACACGAACTGGGTCGCCCCCATCGTGCGCAGGCCGGTGATGCGATGCCGCGTGGTCTGCGCTTTGCGGGAGGTGATGCTCACCTTCTGGCCCACCAAGGCATTGAGCAACGTGGACTTGCCGACATTGGGCTTGCCCACGATGGCGACGAATCCACACCGCTTCGGGCCGGCAGCGGCCCCGGATTCTGCGCCGGCAGGGATCGCCTCCGACCCTTTTTCGGCTGCCACGCCAGGCGGCGGCACCGGTTTGTGCAGGGCACGCGCCAGCATGGCTTCCAGATCGTCCTGCTCGGGAGAAGGGGGGGCAGAGGGGTTCATGACGCGCGTCGTTTCAACAAATCGAGCATGGCCGCCGCGGCAACCTGTTCGGCGGCACGGCGCGAAGCACCCTGGCCACGCGCGGTACAGCCCCATTCGCTCACCTCGCAGACCACATCGAAAGTCTGGCGATGGGCCTCACCGTGGGTGGCCACCACATGGTAGATGGGCAGCTTCATTTTGCGCCCCTGCAGCCACTCCTGCAAGGCGGTCTTGGCATCCTTGCCCTGTGCGCTCTGACCAGGGCTCAGATCCACCTCGGCATAGAGGCGGCGCACCATCGCATTGGCGGCATCGAATCCCGCGTCCAGATAGACGGCACCGATCACCGCTTCGAGGGCGTCGGCCAGAATCGAGGGGCGCTGCCGACCGCCAGAGCGAACCTCGCCTTCCCCCAGGCGCAGCAACCGGGGCAGATCGAGCCGCTGCGCCAACTCGTGCAAGGTGTCTTGCTTGACCAGATTGGCGCGGATGCGGGACAAATCGCCTTCCGACTGACGGCTCAGCCGCTCGTACAGCAGGCCGGAGACGGCCAGATTCAACACCGAGTCGCCCAAAAACTCCAGCCGCTCGTAATGGTCGGCCGAATAGCTGCGATGCGTCAACGCCCGCTCCAGCAGGCCGACGTTGAGGAAACGGTGACCGATGCGCGCCTGCAGCGCCGCGAGATCCGGGTTCAAGTCGGGTTCGACTCCACTCAACGGGTGCGCCCCTGGTACTTCATCACCAAATAGGCGGGGCCCACCAAATGGATTTCCTTCTCGTAGGCAAACTCGACCACCACCCGGTCATTGACCTTGCTGATTTCCAGGTCACGGCCGCTGATGGCCTCGAAATAGTCGGCCGCTCTGGCGCGATCGAACGCCGCGCGAATCTCGCCCACGGTGTTGCCAGACTCGGCCGCACGCTGCGCCGCCTTCAAAATGGCCTGGTACTCCAGATAGGTCGGGACCACTTGCGCGGCGACGACGCCAGCGACCGCAACCACTATGCCGATCAAAACGATGCCGATGAACGTGATTCCGCGCTGATACTGCCTCATGCCCTTGCTCCGTTGTCGTCTTCTCGGCACATCTTAATCAATGACCAGACGTCTTCATCACTCGAACCGGCCGATCCGGCTGAAATCACCAAAATTCATCCAGACGAAAAAGGCTTTGCCCACGATGTTGGCTTCAGGCACGAAGCCCCAGTAACGGGAGTCCAGGGAGTTGTCGCGGTTGTCGCCCATGAGGAAATAGTGCCCTTCAGGCACGGTACACACCACCCCTTCGACGCTGTAGCGGCACTGGTCCTTGTGTGGGAAATCCACCGTGCCGGGTATGAAGGCGGGGCGATCCGCATCGTTCAGGGTGAGGTAGGTTTTGCCTCCCAGTGTTTCGGCAAACTGCAGCGAGTAGCGCATGCTGCTGCTGTCGTAAAACTCGGGGCGCGGCGTTTTGACGACCGGCTCCCCATTGATGAACAACTGCTTGTTCAGGTAGGCCACCTCGTCGCCCGGCAACCCCACCACCCGCTTGATGTAGTCGAGCGTGGGCTGGGGCGGGTAGCGGAACACCATCACGTCCCCGCGTTGGGGGTCGTGATTGGCAATGATCTTGGTGTGAATGACCGGCAGCCGCACGCCGTAGTGGAATTTATTGACCAGGATCAGGTCCCCCACATGCAAGGTCGGGATCATGGAGCCGGAAGGAATCTTGAATGGCTCGAACAGAAAAGAGCGCAGGATGAACACCACCAGAATCACCGGGAACAGCCCGGCGGTCCAGTCCAACCACCACGGCTGCATCAGCAGTTTCTGCTGCGCTTCTTCGATGTTGACAGCCTCGGCCTTCACGCCCATGCGGGCCAGTTCCGCCTCGCGCTGGCGGTGCTCCGCCGCGAGCCGCTCGGCTGCGGCCCGGCGCCGGGGCAGGAAGTAAAGCCGCTCGGCAAACCAGTAAATCCCGGTCACCACCACGGCCAGCAGCAGCAGCAGGGAAAAGTTACCCTCGATCGCCCCCAGGTACCACGCCACGCCGTAGCCGACGAAGGCGGCCAGCACCACGCCGGTGATCGTGCCCATGTTCTGGTCGTTCATCATTCCTCCACTTGCAGGATGGCCAGGAATGCCTCCTGCGGCACCTCCACCGAGCCGATCTGTTTCATGCGTTTCTTGCCCGCCTTCTGCTTTTCCAGCAGCTTGCGCTTGCGGGTGATGTCACCCCCGTAGCACTTGGCCAGCACGTTCTTGCGCAGGGCCTTGACGGTCTCACGGGCAATGATGTTGGCCCCGATGGCGGCCTGGATGGCGACGTCGAACTGCTGACGGCTGATGATCTCGCGCATCTTGGTCACCACCGCGCGGGCACGGTGCTGCGCTTGGCTGCGGTGCACGATGATGGACAGGGCATCGACCTTGTCGCCGTTGAGCAGGATGTCCACCTTCACCACGTCGGACGGGCGGTACTCCTTGAACTCGTAGTCCATGGACGCATAGCCGCGGCTGACCGACTTGAGTTTGTCGAAGAAATCCAGCACGATCTCGCCCAGCGGCAAATCGTAGGTCAGCATGACCTGTTTGCCGTGGTAGGCCATGTTGATTTGCACGCCGCGTTTCTGATTGCACAGCGTCATCACCGGACCCACATACTCTTGCGGCATGTACAGGTGCACGGTGACGATGGGCTCGCGAATTTCCTGGATACGCCCCTGCTCTGGCATCTTGGAGGGGTTCTCCACCATCACCACCTCGCCGTCACCCTTGACCACTTGGTACACCACACTGGGCGCGGTGGTGATGAGGTCCTGGTTGAACTCGCGCTCCAGCCGCTCCTGCACGATTTCCATGTGCAACAGGCCCAGGAAACCGCAGCGGAAACCAAAACCCAGAGCCTGCGACACCTCGGGCTCGAAGCGCAACGCCGCATCGTTGAGTTGCAACTTCTCCAGCGCGTCGCGCAACTGGTCGTATTCGCTGGCTTCGGTCGGGTAGAGGCCGGCGAACACCTGCGGCTGCACCTCCTTGAAGCCAGGCAAAGGTTCGGTGGCGGCGGTCAGGTGGGCACCGCTGCTGGTCTTGACGGCGGTGATGGTGTCGCCCACCTTGGCGGCCTTGAGCTCCTTGATGCCCGCGATCACGTAGCCCACCTCACCCGCGTTGAGGGTATCGCGCGGTTCGTTGTGCGGGGTGAACACGCCCAGCTTTTCCGCGCTGTACAGGGCCTCGGTGGCCATGAGCTTGATCTTGTCGCCCTTGTTCAAGCGGCCATCGACCACACGCACCAGCATGACCACGCCCACGTAGTTGTCGAACCAGCTGTCGATGATCATGGCCCGCAGGGGCCCATCGGGGTTGCCGCGCGGCGGCGGCACCTTGGCCACCACCAGCTCCAGAATGTCATCGATGCCCATACCGGTCTTGGCTGAACAGGGGATCGCTTCGGAGGCGTCGATGCCGATGACGTCCTCGATCTCCTGCTTGGCTCGCTCGGGATCGGCCTGCGGCAGGTCCATCTTGTTGAGCACCGGCAGCACCTCGACGCCCAGGTCCAGCGCGGTGTAGCAGTTGGCCACCGTCTGCGCTTCCACGCCTTGGCTGGCGTCCACCACCAGCAGCGCGCCCTCGCAGGCGCTCAACGACCGGCTCACCTCGTAGGAAAAGTCCACATGGCCGGGGGTGTCGATCAGGTTGAGGTTGTACGTCTTGCCGTCCCGAGCCTTGTACTGCAGGGCGGCCGTCTGGGCCTTGATGGTGATGCCCCGCTCTTTTTCCAGATCCATGGAATCGAGCACCTGCTCGCTCATCTCGCGATCGCTCAGCCCGCCACAGCGCGAAATGAGGCGGTCGGCCAGGGTGGATTTGCCGTGGTCGATGTGGGCAATGATGGAAAAATTGCGGATGTGGTTCATCGCTGAGGTTTCAAAACAAAACGGGCGCGTCGGCTGCGGACGCACCCGTGGCCAGCGATGATGTGCCGCCGGCGGTCAACCCTTCATTGTAAGGGCTAAGGCGGAAACCGTCGCTTTCAGCGCGCGTCGGGGCGGATCAGCGCATACTGCGCCCAGTCCCCGCGTCTGATCAGCATGTTGACCGGTCGATCCTGGGGCAGACCCGCCACCGCGGCCTCGAAATCGGCCATGTTCGCGATTTGGCGGTTGCCCACGCCGACGATCACGTCCTCCTCGCGCAGGCCCGCTCGGGCGGCAGGCCCTTGCACACCGACGATGAGCACGCCGCCATCGACCTTGAGCTCGCGCTTCTCGGCGGCGCTGAGTTCGCGCACCGTCAGGCCGAGCAACTCGGAAGCCTTCGTGGCCTTGGGCGCTTCGGCAGGGGAAGAGCCTGCCCGGGCCACCTGCTCGTCCTCGAACGCCCCGACGGTCACGGTCAGCGTGCGCTCGGCCCCCCGGCGCCAGACCTTGACCTGGACTTTCGACCCCGGCGCGGTATTGCCCACGATACGCGGCAGGTCGGACGATTTCTCCACCGCTTTGCCGTCGAAGCTCAGGATCACGTCACCGGGCTCGATGCCGGCCAGGGCGGCAGGCGAGTTGTTCTCCACGCCCCGAATCAGCGCTCCTTCTGCCCGCGGCAAGCCCAGCGAATCGGCGAGTTCGCGGCTCACGCCGTCGATGGCCACGCCGATGCGCCCGCGCGTGACCCGCCCGGTGGCACGCAGCTGATCGGACACCCGCACCGCCTCATCGATGGGGATGGCAAAGGAAATCCCCTGGAACCCGCCGGAGCGCGAATAGATCTGGCTGTTGATGCCCACCACCTCGCCGCGCATGTTGATCAACGGACCACCGGAGTTGCCGGGGTTGATCGCCACATCGGTCTGGATGAACGGCAGATAGTCGCCGGTGTCGCGCTGCTTGGCACTGACGATGCCGGCCGTCACCGTGTTCTCCAGGCCAAAGGGTGAGCCGATGGCGATCACCCATTCCCCGACGCGCAGGCGGCTCACATCGCCGATACGCACCGCCGGCAGCCCTTCGGCCTCGATTTTGACCACCGCCACATCGGTGCGCCGGTCGGCGCCGACCACCTGGGCGGTGAACTCGCGCTTGTCTGGCAACGTCACGATCACCTGGTCAGCGCCCTCGACCACATGGGCATTCGTCATGATGTAGCCATCAGCACTGAGGATGAAGCCAGAACCCACCCCACGAGGACGCTCGATTTCCGGCCCCTGTTCCTGGCGGGGCTGGGGGCCGCGCGGCACCATGCCCGGCGGCACCGGGATACCGAAACGGCGGAAAAATTCGAGCATCTGCTCTTCGGGGCTGGCGGGCCCCGCGCCCCGTCGCACCCGCTCGATGGTACGGATG
This sequence comes from Tepidicella baoligensis, assembly GCF_013432195.1. GTDB lineage: Bacteria > Pseudomonadota > Gammaproteobacteria > Burkholderiales > Burkholderiaceae_C > Tepidicella > Tepidicella baoligensis. The sequence goes on from NZ_JACCDB010000001.1 coordinate 528,104, forward strand.
TTGACCACGGCAGGCCCCACCGCCTCGACAAGTGAGGTGAAGTCGGGCAGGCCACGCACCTCCACTGGCGCAGGCTGCAGCGTCGTCACGGGCGGCACGGGATTGGCCACTGCGGCGGGCTGCGCGCCCACGACGCCGTGGTTCACCGCCCACAACACCGCCACCAGCCCCAGGGCGGCGGCACCGGCCACACCGTAGCGTTTCCATGGTTGATTCACAGACGTAGAAGGCATCTCATCTCCGTACTTGAAAGCGGGCCCCGCCGGGCAACGCCACCTCTCGGGCAGACCTGGATCAGCGCGTGCGCTCCAGCGCCTGAACGAACATATCCAGCGTCTCGGCGGGGACCTCACCCAGCGCCGTCACCCAATGATCGCCCACGCGACGCGAAACCGAGTGGATGGCACCGTCGGCTGCGGTTTTTTCCTTGGTGTGCCGTTTGGCGTCAAAGGTTTCCAGAAACAGCGAGACCGAAGCCAGGCCGTCAGAGAACACCCACTGGACCGTGCTGGACGCTGCAGGCTCGGCACGGACGTAGCAATTCATGGGCTGAAAACCGGGTACTTCGGCCTTCAGCCGCCAACCTTGCGCTTCCGGCGTGGTCTTGCGCCACTCGGGCTGCACCACCTTGTAGCCAGCCGTGTTCTCCATCTGGCGCACCAGCGCGTCCATGCGCACCGGGGCATCGAGCTGCAGCTCGGTAAAGGCCACCTGCTCCAGCACCCGACCTTCGGCGCTGCGAGTCTGCATTTTGATCACCAGTCCGGTGGCTTTTTCAGACCAGATGCGGTAGCCATGCCGCAGACCGTCCTTGGGCACGAAATCGACCACCACCGCATCATGACCTGCCACCCGCTCGCTGCCCACGACACGGGCCGCGTAGAAAGCTTCGATCTGCTGCCCCGGGGCGCGCAACAGGTCGGGGAACAAGCGCAAGGCTTCACGCCGCTCCTTGAGCACGACCTTTTGCTCCGGGACGAAGGTCATCACCTCGTCGTTGCGGCGCAGCGTGGTGCGGGGCGCTCCGGTCAGTGTTTCGATACGCTCCAACTGCTGCACGCCGTCGCACACATGCCAGATTTTGGACACCGCCATGTCGGCCCCGCTGGACACCACGAAGGTCCCCACGTAGGCACGACGGCGGGAGGCCTCATGCAACCGCTCCAGCCAGTCGCGTATCCCCATGTCGGTCACTGCCATCGCAGCCTGGGGATGCGCCCCGGATGACGACGAGGGCAAGGCTTGGGCCTGCACGCCGGAGCCGAGCAACGCCGACACAGCGAACAGGGCCACGCCCCAGGACGACAGCACGATGCGCTTGCTCATGAGTGGTCAACGTTGCGGGGCTTCATACGTGGCATTGCGCAGAAAACCCGCAGGCATCTGCAGTGCGGACATACCGCCCAACTGGCGGTGGGCGGCGAGAAACTCCTCCAACTGCGGGTCGCGCAGCATCACGCCTTGCGGCGTGATGACCGCCTGCAACGGGGCCTGCCCGGCAGCCGGCGCCTGGGCCAGCTGCGGCCCGGCCGCACTCAACGGGGTGGCAACGATCTGCCAAGCCACCGCCGCCACCGCCACCAAAGAGGCGACACCGGCCACCATTTTCCAGCGAAACACCGCGTCATTGGCCGCCTCTGTTGCCGCTGCCGCCGCTGGCAGACGCCGTTCGGCCGCCCCTCGAGGCTGGACCTCCTCACGGGCGATGCGGGCCATCACCCCCGCGACGAAAGCGGGATCGGCCGGCATTTCCGGCTCTCCCCGCAGGGCCTGACCCACGCAGTGAAAACCGGTCCAGGCCTGGTGCAGCTCAGCCGACCCTGCCATGGCCGAGGCGACCATTCGGGCCGTATCCAGACCGCATTCACCATCGACCAGCGCCGACAGCCGCTCAGGCAGCGACACCCCCTCATCCACGACTGACGAGCGGAACGATCCCTGCGCGGCCGCAGAGGCTGTGGGGGTGTGCGTTGTCTGCATGGTCTTACACTTCCAAAAAACCTGGGCTGGGGTCACCAGCGCTTGCCGGTCTGCCGCTCCAGCAGCGGTTTGATCCGTGCCGAAATGGCTTCCCGGGCCCGGAAAATGCGCGAGCGCACGGTCCCGATCGGGCAGTCCAGCGCCTGTGCAATTTCCTCGTAGCTCAGCCCCTCGATCTCGCGCAAGGTGATGGCCTGACCCAATTCCTTGGGCAGGGCCTCCATGGCGGCATTGACGGCTTCGGCAATCTCTTTGCTCGCCAGCACCGCCTCCGGCGTCTCGGCATCGGCTACTTGGGCATTTAGTTCGTGTTCGACGCCGGAAGTTTCATCGTCTTCCGACGACTTGAGCGCACTCATGAGCACCACCGGATCGCGTTTGAGCTCCATGAGCTGTTTTTTCGCGGTATTGACCGCGATCCGGTAGAGCCAGGTATAAAACTGTGCCTCGCCCCGGAACTGCCCCAGCGCCCGGTAGGCGCGGATGAACGTCTCCTGCGCAATGTCCTGCACCAGATCGCCGTCGCGGACCATCCGCCCCACCAGCCGTTCGACCCGGCGCTGGTATTTCATCACCAGCATTTCAAAGGCGCGCTGATCCCCTGCCAGGGTGCGCTGCACCAGCAGAAAGTCGGCGTCGGGAGGGGAGGCGTTGGGGTCGGTCATGCGGAATCTGGCCGGCAAATATAACCGATCGCCTGCCCACGACGGCCCGGCGCATCGAAATCAACGACCGCCGGTGGCGAACACGGCTCGGCGCATCATGGCCCAGCCCTGCGGATCGTCACGCCGCAGCAACCAGATCCAGGCCGGTGGGCCGCTGCGGGGGTGCACGCGAAGCAGCAGCGCCTGCTGCAGATCGAGCACGCACTCGATGCGGGTGACAGGAACCGCCCGGCCGCCATGGCGCACGAGCAGAGACCAGCCACCAGGATGGCGACCCGGCGCACCGGCCGTCCAGACCAGGTTTCCCTGCCTGCGGGAACGCAGGCCCCAACCGCACCAGAGCAAGCACAACGAGCCGGCGGTGGCCGACAGCCACCATGCGCCTGGCAAACCGGCGCCTGTCCAAGCCCAGGCCCAGACGGCCAGACCGATGGCCCAGAACCCGCCCAGAGCGGCCAGCACCCAGATACCGGGCGACGACGCCCCGAAGGGATGGCTCGCATCGGGTGGCCCCGTCATCGGCTGAGGCGGGTGGGCAGGCCCGCAGCGTCAGACCCGCTTGAACACCAGGGTGCCGTTGGTGCCGCCGAAGCCGAAATTGTTCTTCATGGCCACGTCGATCTTCAGGTCCCGCGCGGTGTTGGCGCAATAGTCCAGGTCGCACTCCGGATCCTGGGTGAAGATGTTGGTGGTGGGCGGGCTTTTCTGGTGATGCACCGCCAGCACGGTGAACACGCTCTCGATGCCACCCGCACCACCGAGCAGGTGCCCGGTCATGGACTTGGTGGAATTCACCACCACCTTGCGGGCATGATCTCCCAGCGCGGCCTTGATCGCCTGAGTTTCATTGATGTCGCCCAGCGGGGTGGAAGTCCCATGGGCGTTGAGGTAATCGACCTCATCGGCGTTCACGCCGGCGTTGCGCAGGGCGTTCAGCATGGAGCGGCGCGGGCCGTCCATGTTGGGCGCGGTCATGTGCCCGGCGTCGGCGCTCATGCCGTAACCGGCGAGCTCGGCATAGATCTTGGCGCCGCGAGCCTTGGCGCGCTCGTACTCTTCGAGGACCATCACGCCAGCGCCTTCGCCCAGCACGAAGCCGTCGCGGTCCTTGTCCCACGGGCGGGAGGCGGTTTTCGGGTCGTCGTTGCGGGTGGACAGGGCGCGCATGGCTGCAAAGCCACCGATGCCCAGCGGCGACACGGTCGACTCCGCCCCCCCGGCGATCACCACGTCGGCGTCGCCGTACTCGATCTTGCGGGCCGCCTCGCCAATGCAGTGCAGGCCCGTGGTGCAGGCCGTGACCACCGCCAGGTTCGGCCCCTTAAAGCCAAACCGCATGGACACGTGCCCGGAAATCATGTTGATGATCGAGGCCGGCACGAAGAAGGGCGAGATGCGGCGCGGGCCACGGTTCGTCAGTTCGGCGTGGGTTTCCTCGATCAGGGGCAGCCCACCGATGCCGGAGCCGATGATGCACGCGATGCGGCACGCCTCCTCTTCCCCCAGTGCCTCGCCCGTGGGCAGGCCAGCATCCTGCACGGCCTGCACGGCGGCGGCGATGCCGTAATGGATGAAGGTGTCCATGGTCCGCGCCTCTTTGGCGCTGATGTAGGACTCCAGGTCGAAACCCTTGACCTCGCCCGCAATCTTGCAGGCAAAGTTGGAGGCGTCGAACTTGGTGATGAGGTCGATGCCGGACTGCCCGGCGATCAGGTTGGCCCAAGCCTGCTCCACCGTGTTGCCCACGGGGGAAATGCAGCCCAGACCGGTCACGACGACACGGCGACGGCTCATCGGCGGATCAGCCCTTCTGGTGGGCCAGCGCGTAGTCGATGGCGTTTTGCACGGTGGTGATCTTCTCGGCGTCTTCGTCGGGAATTTCGATGCCGAACTCGTCTTCGAGGGCCATCACCAGTTCCACGGTGTCGAGCGAGTCGGCGCCCAGATCGGCCACGAAAGCCTTTTCATTGGTCACCTGGGACTCTTCCACGCCGAGTTGCTCGGCAATGATTTTCTTCACACGTGCTTCGATATCGCTCATAGTTCCCTCTGAGGGTGGTTAAAAACAGTCATGCCATTTTAGCCGGGGCCTACAAGACCCCTGCAAAACGGCTGGGGGCGAATGTTATCAGGCCATGAACATGCCGCCGTTGACGTGCAGTTCCTGCCCCGTCACGTAAGCGGCCTGCGGACTGGCCAGATAGGCCACGGCATGGGCAATGTCGGCCGGTTTGCCGAGGTGCCCCAACGGGATCTGATTCAACAACGCCTGCTGCTGGGCTTGCGGCAGGGCGGCGGTCATGTCGGTCTCGATGAAGCCCGGCGCCACGCAGTTGACGGTGATGTTTCGGCTGCCCAGTTCGCGCGCCAGCGCTCGGGTCATGCCGGCCACACCGGCCTTGGCGGCGGCGTAGTTGGCCTGCCCGGGATTGCCCGATGCCCCCACCACGCTGGTGATGCTGATGATGCGGCCATAGCGCTGTTTCATCATGGGTTTGATCACGGCGCGGCTCAGGCGAAAGACGGCCTTGAGGTTGGTGTCCAGCACGGCGTCCCAGTCCTCGTCCTTCAGACGCATGGCGAGCATGTCGCGGGTGATGCCGGCATTGTTGACCAGCACATGCAGCGCCCCGTGCTCCTTGACGATGGCATCGACCAGCGCTTCGACCTCGGTGAGCTGGTTCACGTCCAGCCTGGCGCCGCGGCAGCCCTCATGGGCCGACAAGGCCTGGGAAATCTTGGCCGCCCCTTCGTCGCTGGTGGCGGTGCCGATGACCTTGAGGCCTTGTCTGGCCAGTTCCAGCGCGATGGCCGCGCCAATGCCACGCGAAGCCCCCGTGACCAGGGCCACCTGGCCCGCAAAAACGGTTTCAGACATGCGCTCCTCCTTCGATGCAGCCCAACAGGGCCTGGACTTCGGCGAGGGTGGCCGGATCGTACAGGGCGGCACTGGCCAGTTCGGCGTCGATGCGCTTGACCAGGCCGGCGAGCACTTTACCGGGACCACACTCCACCACCGTGGTGATGCCGCGCGCTTTGAGCGCCTGCACGCACTCGACCCAGCGCACCGGGCCAAAAGCCTGGCGGTACAAGGCATCGCGGATGCGGTCGGGGTCGGTTTCCACCGCCACGTCGATGTTGTTGAGCACCGGGATCTGCGGCGCGGCGAACGTCGTGAGCGCCAGCTTCTCTTTCAGTCGTTCGGCGGCGGGCTTCATGAGGCTGGAATGGAACGGCGCCGACACCGGCAGCGGCAACGCACGCTTGGCACCGTTGGCCTTGAGCACCTCGCAGGCCTTCTCGACCGCGGCCTTGCTGCCGGCGATCACCGTCTGAGCCGGATCGTTGAAGTTCACGGCTTCGACCACCTCGCCGCTGCCGGGGGGAAAAGAGGCTTGGGCTTCGACACAGCCGGCGCGGACACGCTCGGCGTCCATGCCCAGAATGGCGGCCATCGCGCCCATGCCCACCGGCACCGCATCCTGCATCGCCTGCGCCCGAAAGCGCACCAACGGCGCGGCCTGAGCCAGCGTCAGCACACCGGCAGCCACCAAAGCGGAATACTCGCCCAGCGAATGCCCGGCCATCGCCGCCGGCAGTGCCCCGCCTGCCGCGCGCCAGACGCGCCAAGCGGCCACACCGGCCACCAGCATCACCGGCTGGGTGTTGGTGGTCAACGCCAGCACCTCTTTCGGGCCTTCATGGATCAGTCGGGCCACATCCTCGCCCAGGGCGTCGGAGGCCTCTTTCAAAGTCTCGGCCACCACTGGGTGGTCACCCCAGGCGTCGAGCATGCCCACCGACTGCGACCCCTGGCCGGGGAATACGAACGCAAACGTCATCTGTTTCTCCTTTCGTTGCTCCCGGGGAACCCTCACAGGCGAACCAACACCGCCCCCCAGGTAAAGCCCCCGCCCACGCCCTCCAGCATCAGCAACTGGCCGGGCCGCACCTGCCCGGCGCGCACGCCGTGGTCGAGCGCCAGCGGAATCGAAGCGGCCGAGGTGTTGCCGTGGTCGTGTACGGTGACGACCACCTTGTCCATGGACAGCTTGAGCTTGCGCGCCGTGCTCTGCATGATGCGGATGTTCGCCTGATGCGGGATCAGCCAGTCGATGTCGGCGTCCACCATGCCGGCCTTGGCCAGCGTAGCGCGGGCGGCATCTTCCAAAAGCCCCACGGCCAGCTTGAATACCGCCTGACCGTCCATTTTGAGGAGCGGATCGCCCAGCACCTGCCCGCCGCTGACCGTGCCCGGCACACACAGGATGCCGGTGTGACGGCCATCGGCATGGATGTCGCTGGCCAGGACGGCCGGGCCGGAGCCGTCGTGTTCGGTGGCCTCCAGCACCACGGCGCCCGCGCCATCACCGAACAGCACACAGGTGGTGCGGTCGTTGAAATCGAGCAGGCGCGAAAACACCTCCGAGCCCACCACCAGCGCACGCTGTGCGGCGCCGGTCTGGATCATGGCATCGGCCACCGTGAGGGCGTAGATGAAGCCGCTGCACACCGCCTGCACGTCGAACGCTGCACCACCGGCCGCGTCGGCCTGCCCCTGGGCCTGCGCCACTTCCGACAGCTTGCGCTGCAGGATGGAAGCGGTGGAGGGGAACACCATGTCGGGCGTGGACGTGGCGACGATGATGAGATCGATGTCGCCCACCTGCCGCCCGGCGGCTTCCAGGGCCTTGAGGCAGGCCTGCAGGGCCAGGTCGCTGGCGTTGACGCCGTCGTCCGCGTAATGGCGGGCACGAATGCCGGTGCGCTCGACGATCCATTCGTCACTGGTCTCGACGCCCCGGGCCGCGAGCAGGGCCACCAGGTCGGCATTGGTCAGGCGCTTGGGCGGCAGATAGCTGCCGGTGCCGGTGATGCGGGAATAGCGTTTCATAGAATGCGTGTTCAGATGCCGGACCGCAGCCGGCATTCAGGAGTTCGGAGCCGGGACGGCATCGGCCTCGGCGGTCGACATCAGCGGAGCCGCCCGGGCGATGCGGGCACGCACCCGCTCCAGCAATTGGTTACGGGCCGCATCATACGCGCGAACCAGGGCCTGCTCGAACGCGTAAGCGTCGGCCGACCCGTGGCTCTTGAACACCAGGCCGCGCAAACCCAGCAACGCCGCGCCGTTGTAGCGGCGGTGGTCCACCCGGTGCTTGAAGGAGGTCAGCACCGGGGAGGACACCAGGGCCGCGAAACGGGTGTACCAGCTGCGGGAAAACTCCTCGCGAATGAAGCCACCGATCATGCTGGCCAGCCCTTCGCTGGCCTTGAGCGCCACATTACCGACAAAACCGTCGCAGACCACGATGTCCGTCGTGCCCTTGAACAGATCGTTGCCTTCGACATTGCCGTGGAAGTTCAGGTCGCCGCGCTCGGCGGCCTGGCGCAACAACTGACCGGCTTGCTTGATCACGTCGTTGCCCTTGATCACCTCTTCACCGATGTTGAGCAACCCGACCGTGGGGGCTTTCTTGCCGCCCGCAGCCACCAGGGCCGACCCCATCACCGCGAATTGCAAGAGATGTTCGGCCGTGCAGTCCACGTTGGCACCCAGATCGAGCACCGTGGTGGCCTGCCCTTTGACGTTGGGCATCTGAGAGGCGATGGCGGGCCGGTCGATGCCTTCGAGCGTTTTCAGAACATAGCGGGCAATGGCCATCAACGCCCCGGTGTTGCCGGCCGAGACGGCCACTTGAGCCGCGCCCTCCTTGACCTGGGTGATGGCGACCCGCATGGACGAATCCTTCTTGCGGCGCAAGGCCACTTCCACCGGATCGTCCATGGCCACGACTTCGCTGGCCGGCACGACCGCGCACCGAGCCGGATCCAACCCCGCCGGCAGAGGGAGCAGCGCTTCGGACTGCCCCACCAAGATCAGCCGCGCATCCGGATGGGCCGCCTGGAAGGCCGCACACGCAGGCAGGGTGACAGCCAGTCCATGGTCACCCCCCATGCAATCCACCGCGATGGTGATCATGGACAGTCTTTCAGACGGTTATGCACAGCGCCAGGAACGCCAGCCCCAGACACAAAAGGCCCGCATGAGGCATGCGGGCCTTCATGACCAGCCGCACCCAGCGGGCGCAGGCCGGCACGCGGAATCAGGCCTCGGATTTGTTCTTCAGCACCTGACGGCCACGGTAGAAGCCGTTGGGGCTGACGTGGTGACGCAGATGCACCTCGCCAGTGGTCGGCTCGACAGCGATGCCCGGCACCGACAGAGCGTTGTGCGAACGGTGCATGCCGCGCTTGGAAGGAGACTTTTTGTTTTGCTGGACAGCCATGGTCGGCTCCTGTGAAAAAAGCTGGGGCCTCGCGGCCTGAAAACCCAAAGAAAAACGGACGACATTCAACTGCACCAGCCGGAATTTGTCTCTTCAGACCAGCGCGAAACCCTGCATTATACCCAGTCAGGCAACAAACGTCCAAACCCCTCACGAACGCCCCTCCCCTTCGGGGCCACCGCGCACGCCCTTCCCCTTCAGGGCCGACAGCGCCGCGAACGGATTCGGACGCACGCTCTGCTCAAAGCCGTCGTCCACCGCCTCGGTGGGCAAGGCCTGCGGGCACACGTCATGCATGGGCACCAGCGGCAAGGCCAGGATCAGCTCGTCCTCGATGAGCTCCTGCAGGTTCAAGCGCGGCGTCCAGACCAGCAAATCCTCCTCGGCTTCGTCGTCCTCGGCCTCGGCCGTGGCCTCGTCGGCGACGAAACGGAACCAGCGATCGACCTCGAGCGTCTCCAGATACACCGACAGACAGCGCTGGCACACCTGCGGCACCCGCCCGGTCAAGCACAGACGCAGCCAGACCTGCTCCGCCCCGCCCAGGGGCATGCGGACGTCCCCGCGCACCTGCCAGTTCAGCGCCAGAGGCGGTGCGTCGGCCGGCTGCGTCCATGCGGGGGCATCTGCCTGCCAGCGTTGCAGATCCGCCAGACGGATGACACCCGAGAACACCTCACCGGAACGCGCCAACTGACGCACATCCAGCGCCTGGACAGACAACACGGGGGAACTTGTGGACATGGGTCGGGTATGAATAATGCTTGTTGATTCTAAATTCGAATGTCCGAAACCGCTCACCCCCATTCCGCCGCCGAGGCAAGCATGCGCTGCTCACAAGCCATGCTGCGCCAAGCCATGGGCCAATGGCAGGCCATGGGCCACCCTGACCTGTGGTTGTTCGCCTACGGCTCGCTGATCTGGAAAACGGAATTCCCGGTGATCGAGCGGCGCTTGGCCACGGTGCATGGCTACCACCGCGCCCTCAAGATGTGGAGCCGCGTCAACCGAGGCACGCCGCAACGCCCGGGCCTGGTGTTCGCCCTGCTGCCTGGCGGCAGCTGTCAGGGTATCGCACTGCGCGTGCCCGCCGCCGATGTGCCGCAGATGCTGCCCCGGCTCTGGGAGCGAGAAATGCCCAACCCGGTGTACGACCCCCGTTGGTTGCGTTGCCGCACACCGCAGGGGCCCGTCACCGCGCTGGCGTTCACGCTGTCGCGGCGCAGCCCGAACTTCACCGGGGAACTGCCAGCACAAGAATTGCAGCACATCTTCCGGCATGCGCAGGGCCGCTATGGAACGACTCTGGACTACGCCCGGCAAACGCTGGAGCAGTTGCGCGCGCTGGGCATCCGCGACCGGGCGCTGGAGCGGCTGCTGCACCACGGGCGCGGTCTGTGAAAGCTCGCGGCACGCGGGCAGGCGACCGTGCCATACTTTGGGCATGAACATCGCCGACCTGCGCAAGAGCTACGAAAAGGCCGAACTCAGCGAAGAAGCCTCCCACCCCGACCCGTTGCGGCAATTCGACCAATGGTTCAACGAAGCCCTCAAGAGCGAGCTGCCCGAACCCAACGCCATGACGCTGGCGACCGTGGCCAGCGACCTGCGCCCCAGCACCCGTGTGGTGCTGATCAAGGGGTATGACGAGCGCGGCATCGTCTGGTACACCAACTACAACAGCCGCAAGGGGCAGGAACTGGCCGGCAACCCTTGGGCCGCGCTCCAGTTCCACTGGGTCGAGCTGGAGCGGGTGGTGCGCATCGAAGGCCGGGTGGAACAGGTCAGCCCCGAGGAAAGCGACGCCTACTTTCACAGCCGCCCGCTGGACAGCCGCATCGGCGCCTGGGCCAGCCCGCAAAGCCAGGTCATCGCCGGGCGCAGCGTTCTGGTGGCCAACGCCGCGAAGTTCGGCGCCCAGTTCCTGCTCCATCCGCCCCGCCCCCCTCATTGGGGCGGCTACCGCCTGCGCCCCGACCGCTGGGAATTTTGGCAAGGCCGCCAGAGCCGCTTGCACGACCGGCTGCGTTACCGGCAGGAAGGCGGCACCTGGGTTCGGGAACGGCTCGCGCCCTGAAAGCCCCCCAGAACACCGGTTCCGGGCTCAGGGCAGGCGCTCGATGGCCTGGTCCGCCACCGCCGCGAGGTCCGCGGCGTCCACCCGTGCGGGGTCCAGCTCCTGCAAGGGCCGCAGCACAAAGGCCCGCTGCCGCCAGCGGGGATGGGGCACCGTGAGGTCCGGGGATGCGATGCGTGCGCTGCCGTACAGCAGCACATCCAGGTCCAGCGTGCGCGGGGCGTTGCGGTAAGGGCGCTGCCGGCCGGCGGCCCGCTCCAGGGATTGCAGCAGCGCCAGCAAGGCAGGGGCGGTCAGGGTGGTGCGCACCTCGGCGACGGCGTTGCAGTACCACGGCCCTGCGGCATCCACGGGCGCGCTGCGGTAGAACCCCGACGCGCGAACGCCCTGGATGCCCGCAGCCTGGCCGAGCCGGTCCAGCGCGAGCCGCAAAGCCGCCACCGGGTCGCCCAGGTTGGCCCCCAGGCCGACATAGGCCGTGACCTCCCCGCGGCGTGTCATGCTGCGGCGGCCGGGCCACCCTCGCCAGCCGAACCGGCGGGCTTGCGACGCCGGCGACGGCGCTTCTTGGGGGCGGCATCCGGCCCGTCGGGCGCATCGGCGGACGGCTCAGGGGCGTCTGGCGCCTGCGCCTCATCGGCCGCCACGCGCTGCACCCGCCCTGTCGCCTTGCCACCGCGCGCCCCCGCGGCCTTGCCGGCCGCGCGGCTGCGTTGCTGCTCCAGGCGCACGGCCTCGACCATGTCGCGGCGCACGGCTTCACTGGCGGTGCTGAACGTCTCCCACCAGTGGGACAGCTCCTCCTCCAGTTCGCCCACCTGGGCCCGCAGGCGCAGAAAATCGAAGCCGGCCCGGAAGCGGGGCTGCTCGGCCAGGGTAAATGGGCTCTGGCCGACACGCTTCTCGAAGCGCGGCTGCATCATCCAGATTTCGCGCATGTCGGCGCCCAGCTTGCCTCGGCCGGACACATCGCCGATGCGGGCTTCGAACACCTCGTCCACGGCCTGCTGCAACGCCGGAAAGGGCGGCACCTTGGCGTTCTGGCGTTTCTGCCAGCCGTCGCGCACGTCGCTCCAGAGCACGCAGGCCAGCAAGAAGCTGGGCGCCACGGGCTTGCCCTCGGCCACGCGGCGGTCGGTGTCCAGCAAGGCGGCCTTGACGAAAGGCTCGTCGGCACGCTGCACCACCAGATCCAGCAACGGGTAGATGCCCTTGGCCAGCCCCGTGGCCTTGAGCTGCTCGATGCTGGCCAGCGCATGGCCGGTTTGCAGCAGCTTGAGCATCTCGTCGAAGAGGCGGCTCTGGGGCACGTCGGCGAGCAATGGCAGGGAAGCGGCCAGCGGCGCGCGGGTCTTGGCATCGAGTTGGAAACCGAGGCCGTTGAGTTTGGCGCCAAAGCGCACGGCGCGGATGATGCGCACCGGATCCTCGCGGTAGCGGGCCGCCGGGTCCCCGATCATGCGCAGCACGCGCTTCTTGGCGTCGCGGATGCCATGGTGAAAATCGACCACGATCTCGGTTTCGGGATCGTAGTACATGGCGTTGATGGTGAAATCGCGGCGCGCGGCGTCCTGCTCGATCGGGCCCCAGACGTTGTCGCGCAGCACGCGCCCGCTGGCATCGACGGCATGCTTCATGCTCGCCAATTCCCCTTTGGCCGTGCGCTCATTGCCACTGACCTGCTCGGCAGCGGTGCTGTCCATATAGGCGCGGAACGTGGACACCTCGATGACCTCGTGCTCACGGCCGCGGCCGAACACCACATGCACGATGCGGAAGCGCCGGCCAATGATGAAGGCACGCCGGAACAGGGCCTTGACCTGTTCCGGGGTGGCATTGGTGGCCACGTCGAAGTCTTTGGGGCGCAGTCCCAGCAACAGGTCACGCACCGCACCCCCCACGATGTAAGCCTCGTAGCCAGCGCGCTTGAGGGTATGCACCACGTCCAGGGCGCGCCCATCCACCAGCGACGGGTCGATGCCGTGCACGGTGGCGGGAACGTCCTCGCGTTTGCCGAAACGGGGCCTTTTGGCCCGGGAGGTGGCCTTGCCCAGCAGTTTGTCGATGAATGTCTTGATCATGCGTGTTCCACAAACAGGTCGAGTATGCGCCAGCCCCGCTCACGAGCCATGGCCCGCAGGCCCTCGCTCGGGTTGGTGGCCACGGGCACCGTCACCTTGTCCAGCAGGGGCAGGTCGTTGGTGGAATCGGAGTAGAAAGTGGTATGCACGTCGCCCCAGCCCAGGCCGCGCTCGGCCAGCCAGTGTTCGAGCCGCGTCACCTTGCCTTCACGGAAAGAGGGCGTGCCGGCAATCTCGCCGGTGTACCAGCCTTGGTCGTCACGGGCGAGCTCCACCGCGATCAGGTGCTCGACACCGAGCGCCCGGGCAATGGGGCGGGTGACGAATTCGTTGGTCGCGGTGATGATGATCACCTCGTCGCCCGCCTGCCGGTGCCCTTCGACCAGGGCTCGGGCCGCGGGCAGCAGTTGCGGCTCGATCACCTCGCGCATGAAGCGCTCATGGGCCTCGGCCGCGGCGGCGGGGCCGCGTTCGCGAAACGCCTGGGTAGCGAAGCGCACGTAGGCGTGAATATCCAGTGCACCGGCCTGGTATTGGGCGAAGAACTCGTCGTTGCGGCGGGCGAATTCGACCGGATCGGTCCAGCCGATCCGGGTGGTGAATTCGCCCCAGCCGTAGTCGGAGTCCAGCGGCAGCAGGGTGTGGTCCAGGTCGAACAGGGCCAGTTTCATCGATGCGTCTTTCGTATCCGGTCGGCTCAGCCAGCTTCGAGCATGGCCTTGATGAGCGCAATGGTGATGGCACGCTGCGTGCGCAAGGCGTAGCCGTCGAGTTGGTCCAGCAGGGCCATGAGGCTGCCCAGGTCGCGCGAAAAGCGGTTGAGCATGTAGTCCATGACCTCGTCGCTCAGAAACACCCCGCGCTCGTCGGCCGCGCGGCGCAGCACGCGGCGCCGGTCGGCTTCCGAGAGCGGCTGCAATTGGAACACATGCCCCCACCCCAGCCGGGTGCGCAGGTCCTCGCGGAGCAACAGGTCGGCTGGCGGACGGTCGGCCGCCGCCAGCACCCAGCGCGGCGCGCCTCGGGCCGGCGTCTGGGCATTCACGAACCAGTTGAAGGCAACCGCCTGCTGCTCAGCGGTGTAGAGCTGACAGTCGTCCAGCAACACCGCCACCCAGCCGTCATCGAAGGCGGGCACGGAGGCCGTACCGGCATCCAGCCAGCCGACCCGCCCGCCCTGCCCCTCCAGCGCCAGGCGCACGGCATGCAACAGGTGGGTTTTACCAACGCCGCTGCCACCCCACAAAAAGGTGGGTACCGGCGAGCGCAGGGGGTTGGCCGCCCAGAGGCGCAAATGGTTCAGGGCTTCGTGTGGGCCATGGGTCAGGAAATTGTCGAAGGAAGGCCGGGGGGCCAGCCCCATGTCGAGGACGAGCTGCTCCATCAGCGCGGCCCCTCTTGACCCGGCGGCTCCACGGGCGCCGCCGGGACTTGGGGCGCGCCGTGGGTGTAGAGCGAACTGCCCACATACAGCGCCTGTATGCGGCGCACCGCCACCAGCAGCACGGCGCTGGCCGGCAGCGCCATCAACACACCGACGAAACCGAACACATGCCCGAAAGCCATGAGCGCAAAGATCACCGCAATCGGGTGCAGGCCGATGCGCTCTCCCAGCAACCGGGGCGTGAGGTAAAAACTCTCCACCAACTGCCCCACCAAATACACCAGGCCGACCAGCAGCACGCCCGTGACCGACTGGAACTGCAGCAGCGCCGCGAGCAGGCCCAGCACCAACCCCAGACCGAAGCCCAGGTAGGGCACGAACACCGCCAGCCCGGTGAACACCCCAATGGGCAGCGCCAGCTTCAGCCCCACCAGCGCCAACCCGACGGTGTAGAACACCGCCAGAATGCCCATGACCAGCAACTGCCCCCGCAGATACTGCCCCAACACCTGATCGGTTTCGTCGAGAAAGCGTTGTGTCGGCTCCTGCCAGCGCGGCGGCACCAGCGACTTGGTGCGAGCGACGAAACGGTCCCAGTCGAGCAGCAGGAAATAGGCCACGATGGGCATGAGCACCAGGTTGCCGAGCACCGCGAGAACGGCGCTGCCACCGATGCGCAGCGACGCCAGCACACGCTCCGCCAGCTCACCCTCGTGTCCCGAAACCATGCGGCGCAAGACATCGCCCACGGCATTGACGTCGATCTGCGCATCGATACCCAGGCGATCGGCCCAGGGCGCCATCCAGGCGTTGAGGTTTTCCAGCAGGGGGGGAATCTGGTCCCGCAGCAACGGCCACTGGCGCGTGACCACCGGCACGATCATCAGCGCCACCGCCAGCAGCACCAGCATGAGCAAGGCAATCGCCAGCGCCGCGCCGAGCCAGCGCGGGATGTGGCGGGCATGCATGCGCTCCACCGCCGGGTGCAGGGCATAGGCCATGACGGCCGCCACGATGAACGGCATCAACACCGGCGCCAACAAATCGATCAGCCACCACGCGGCAACGGCCAGCGCCAGCCAGGCCAGCATGCGGGCTTGGTGGGCGGTCAGCGACATAAAATCAACAGGGACATGGCGGGCCCGTAAAATCAGGCGATTTTATCGGCCTTCCACCCCATGACAACGACACCCCTTTCCTACAAAGACGCCGGCGTGGACATCGACGCGGGCGATGCGCTGGTCGAACGCATCAAACCGCTGGCCAAGAAAACCCTGCGCGACGGCGTGCTGGCCGGCATCGGCGGCTTTGGCGCGCTGTTCGAAGTGCCCAAGCGCTACACCGAGCCGGTGCTGGTCAGCGGCACCGATGGTGTGGGCACCAAGCTCAAGCTGGCCTTCGAGTGGAACATGCACGACACCGTGGGCATCGACCTGGTGGCCATGAGCGTGAACGACGTGCTGGTGCAGGGTGCCGAGCCGCTGTTCTTCCTGGACTACTTCGCCTGCGGCAAGCTGGACGTGGACACCGCCGCCGCCGTGGTGGGCGGCATTGCCAAGGGCTGCGAGCTCAGCGGTTGCGCCCTGATCGGTGGCGAAACCGCCGAGATGCCCGGCATGTACCCGGCCGGTGAATACGACCTCGCAGGCTTTGCCGTGGGCGTGGTTGAGAAAAGCCAGATCCTGACCGGCCAGAACGTGCAGGCCGGCGACGTGGTGCTGGGCCTGGCCTCGGCCGGCGTGCATTCCAACGGCTTTTCCCTGGTGCGCAAGTGCATCGAGCGGGCGGGCGCCCACCTGCCCGCCACGCTGGACGGCCAGCCGTTCAGGCAGGCCATCATGGCGCCCACCCGCCTGTATGTGAAAAGCGTGCTCGCTGCGCTGGCCCCACGCCCGAACACGGCAGCGGCCGCCGGCCGAGGCGGCATCAAGGCACTGGCCCACATCACCGGCGGCGGCCTGCTGGAAAACATCCCCCGCGTGCTGCCCGAAGGCCTGGCCGCCCACCTGAAAAAAGGCAGCTGGCCGCAGACCGAGCTGTTCGCGTGGCTGCAACGGACGGCAGCCATCGACGACCTCGAGATGAACCGCACCTTCAACAACGGCATCGGCATGGTGGTGGTGGTGGACCCGGCAGCGGCCAGCGCCATCGCCGCCACGCTGCGCGCCCAGGGCGAAACGGTCTATGAGATCGGCGTCATTGCCCCGCGCGGTGAAGATGCGGCCGTCGTGGTGGCCTGAACTCAGCTCAGCTCGCGCTTGAGCTCCAGCACCCGCTGGCCGATGGCATCGGCATCCAGCGGGTCTTCGGCATGCGCCAGGTAGGCCTCCAGGTCTGGCACGGCACGCTCCGGGTGCCCCAGCTCTGCCCAGGCCAGCCCACGGTCACGGCGTTCGCTCCAGTCTTTGGGCAGGAGCAACACGAGCCGGTCGAGCACGGCGATCAGCCGCGGCCAGTCCTCCTGGCTGCGGTGGATGTCCTTGAGGTTGCGCAGCACCCGGGCCAGGATGTCGCGCGGCGGCGCGGACTGCAGGTACAGCCCCATGGGAACGTCGAAGTCGTCCACCAGCCCGTTGCGGCGCTTGTACGGCTCCAGCCGTTCCGACAGGTCTTCCCGGCTCAGGGACTGGCCGGTGAACGGGTCGATCACCACCTGCCCCTGTGGCAGGTTGACCTTGACCATGAAATGCCCCGGGAAGTTGACGCCCCGTGCCTGCAGCCCCAAGCCCTGGGCCAGCTCCAGCCACAGAATGGCCAGCGTGATGGGAATGCCGCGCCGGGTGCGCAGCACCACGTTGAGGTAGCTGTTTTCCGGGTCGTAGTAGTGGTTGACGTTGCCGCCGAAACCCAGGTCGTGAAAGAAGAACTGGTTCAGCAACCGCAGGCGCTGCAGCGGGCCGGCGTCGGCCGGCAGACGTCGGCGCAAGCGGGCCAGCAACTGGTCCAAGTCCCCCAGCACGGTCTGCACGTCCAGGTCCGGGTATTCGTCCATCGCCACCGCGGCGGCGGCCTCCAGCAACGGAAAGCCCTCGTCATCCCGCACCAGGGCGGCGAAGTACTCCAACGGCGACGGAACCTGAAACGACAAAGCCATGTGCTTACTTTCGCACAAACTGGCGCAGTTGAACACCGGCCAGCATCAGCACACCGAAGTACACCACCACAGCGCCGGCCACGATCAACACCAGCGACAGGACCCGGCGCCCGGCCTGCACGGCATGCACCCAGTCCACCTGCGCGCTGGACCACAACAGGAATACCGCCAACAAGGCGCTCGCGGCCAGCACTTGCAAGCCCAGTCGCCCCCAACCGGGTGCGGGCCTGTAGACCCCGCGCCGCATCAGCCCCGCCAGCAACCAGCCGGCATTGAGCAAAGCCCCCAGGCCAATGGCCAGCGCCAACCCCGCATGGGCCAGGCGCGGCACCAGCAGCAGGTTCATGCACTGGGTGAACACCAACACCACGATGGCGATCTGAACCGGGGTGCGAATGTCTTGCTGGGCATAAAAGCCGGGGGCCAACACCTTGACGGCAATCAGCCCCAGCAAGCCCACCCCATAACCCATGAGCGCCAGCGAGGTCTGGCGCACATCGGCAACGGTGAAGGCGCCGTAGTGGTACAGCACCGCCACCAGCGGCTGGGCAAAAGTGAGCAAGGCCACGGCACTGGGTATGGCCAGCAGCACCACCAGCCGCAGGCCCCAGTCGAGCAGGCTGCTGTAGCGCTCACCATCACCGGCGGCGCGGGCGGCCGAGAGCTGCGGCAGCAGCACCACGCCCAGCGCCACCCCCAACAAAGCGGTGGGGAACTCCATCAGCCGGTCGGCGTAGGTGAGCCAGCTCACGCTGCCGGTGGCCAGATGCGAGGCGATCTGGGTGTTGATGAGCAGCGAAATCTGCGCCACGCTCACGCCCAGCAGCGCGGGCAGCATGAGCGTGAGTATGCGCTGGGTGCCCGGGTGCCGCCAGGCCGACTTCAGCGCGCTGGCCGACACCCCGATGCGGGGCAGCAAGCCGAGGCGTTTGAGTGCAGGCAACTGGACGCCGAGCTGCAACACGCCCCCCAGCATCACCCCAGCGGCCAGAGCGTAGATGGGCTCCCAACCCTGCGTGGCGAACCACGGCGCCCCCCACCAGGCGGCGCCGATCATGGCCACGTTGAGCAGCACCGGCGTGGCGGCGGGCACGGCAAACCGCTTCCAGGTGTTGAGCACGCCGGCCGCCAGCGCCACCATGGACATAAAGCCGATGTATGGGAACATCCAGCGCGTGAGCCCCACCGCCGCGTCGAAGCCCTCGGGGTTCTGTTTCAGGCCCGCTGCCATGGCCCAGACCAGGGCGGGCGCGCCCAGCACCCCCAGGATGCAGGTGAGCGTCAAGGCCCAGGCCAGCACCGTGGCCACCTGATCGATCAGCACGCGGGTGGCGGCCTCGCCATCCTTTTCGCGGCTGGCGGTCAGCACCGGCACGAACGCCTGGCTGAACGCCCCTTCGGCAAACAGCCGCCGCAGCAGGTTGGGAATGCGAAAGGCGACGTTGAACGCGTCGGTGAGCGCGCTGGCCCCGAAAGTCGCAGCGATGAGCAGCTCCCGCATCAGCCCCGTGATGCGGGAGGCCAACGTGAGCAACGAAACAATGGAGGCGGATTTGAACAGCGACACGGCAAGAGTGTAGCCGTCGGCCTGCGGCAGACACCCCGCTCGCCAACAGGGGCTTGCCCAACCCCTACAATGGTTTCGACATGAGCATACTGAACGCCGATCTTCACTGCCACTCCACCGTCTCGGACGGCACGCTGGAGCCCGAGGCCCTGGCGGCACGCGCCAAGGCCAATGGGGTGGAACTGTGGTCGCTCACCGATCACGACGAGGTCGGCGGGCAACGACGCGCCCTCGCAGCGGCCCGGTCCCTGGACCTGCCCTATCTCACCGGCACGGAAATCTCGGTCACTTTCGTGGACGTGACGGTGCACATCGTCGGGCTGGGCTTCGACCCCGACCACCCCGCCCTCGTGGAGGGCCTGCGGCGCACGCGGGGCGGACGTGGCGAGCGCGCCCAGGAAATGGCCGAACAGCTGGCCAAGGCCGGCATCGCCGGCGCCTACGAAGGGGCGCTCAAATACGTGGGCAACCCGGAACTCATCTCCCGCACCCATTTCGCGCGCTTCCTGGTGGAGACCGGTGTCTGCAAAGACACGAACGAGGTCTTTCGCCGCTTCCTCACCGAAGGCAAGCCCGGTTATGTGCCGCACCGCTGGGCCACGCTGGGCGATGCGGTGCGCTGGATCCGTGAAGCGGGCGGCGTGGCGGTGATCGCCCATCCCGCGCGCTACGCCCACAGCCCCACCCAGGAATACGCCCTGTTCACCGAGTTCAAAGCCCACGGCGGCCAGGCGGTGGAAGTCGTCACCGGCAGCCACAGCGCCGCCGAATATGTGAAGTATGCCGACATGGCCCTCGAATTCGGGTTGGCCGCTTCCCGCGGCAGCGACTTCCACAGCCCCGGCGAAAGCCACTGCGACCTGGGCGCCCTGCCCCACCTGGAAGGCCGGCTGACCCCCGTGTGGGAACTCCTGGCCGACCGCATCCAGTAACCAATCGCGCTGCCACAGCGCACGCGAAAAAAAACCGACCCCGCAGGGGTCGGTTGCGGCTGATGCCAGAAGGGGCCGAAACCCCCTGTGCATCAGAACTTGTGGTTCAGGCCCACAGCGTACAGCGTGACTTTGTCTTGGTTGCCAAGGCCCACTTTGTCTTTAAGCTTGGCTTGAGACAATGCACCGTAAACCGTCGTGCGCTTGGACAGCGAGTACAGCAGCGTGGCGGTGTAACCGGTGGACTTGGCGATGTCTTGGCCAGCTTGCTCGATGGTGGACTGTGCATAGCCCACACCCAGCGAAAGCGCGGTGGCCAGAGGCACTTCCGCACCGATGTTCCACTCCTGGGCCTTCAAAGTCCCAACCGAGAAAGTGTTCGCGGCTGGGGTAGTAGTACTATCAGACACAGTGAGGTTCTTGACCTTGACTTCGTTGTAGCCAGCCACCAGCTTGGCCACGCCAAAATCATAAGAACCATTGAGCAGATTGTAGGTAGCCTTGGAACCAGCAGAGGCCTTCAACGGTTCAGTGAGACTACCGGAATAGATACCCGTCAACCCGAATAGCACTTCCCCATTACCCAGCGCCCCTAGGTTGATCTTATTGCCCGCTTTTTCAGTCTGGTGCGCAAAGCCCACAAACAGGGGGCCATTGGCGTACTGAAGGCCCACGGACAACAGGCTGCTGGCCTTGCCGTTGGTGTTATTAGCCTTGTCTTCCCCGAAGCCGTAGGTCAGGCTACCACTGAAACCCGCGAACTCAGGGCTGATGTATTTGATGCTGTTGGAAACTTTGTCGTTGTAGCCAACCCAAGTCTGGAAGGAAGCTGCAACGTTGGCATTGAAGTTGTCGTTGGCCGACGAGCGAATATCGTCGTAAGACGACCATGTACGGCCAAGCTGCACTTCACCAAAGCCGCCAGACAAGCCCACGTAGGCATTGCGATCGCCCAGCTTGGTTCCTCCAGGCTCATCCATACCGATGCTGGTCTCGATGAGGAAGTTGGCCTTCAGGCCACCACCCAGATCTTCGGTGCCCTTGAACCCGATGCGGCTGGTGTTGGCGCCACCGCTGTCAACCTTGCTGTTGCGCTCGCTTTCACCGTTGAACTCTTGCTTGACAGAGCCCACCCAAATGTCGGCGATGCCATACACGGAGACGCTGGATTGCGCCATGGCGGCGCCCGATGCGGCCATCACGGCCAGAGCGATCAGAGACTTTTTCATGAGTAACCTTCCTTGAAAAATGGAACCCGGTTGACCGGGGGAGGACCCGGAAGCGGACCCACGAGTCAAATCCTAACCGCACCGGCGGCCCTCATCTAGGGAAAACCCCCAAAAACCGCTCTTGGGCCACCGAAATGTTTCATTTTTACGACACCCCGCACCCTCAGCCCTTCAGGGGCAAAGCAAAAGGGGGCAGCGCCCCCTTGCATGACCATGACAACCGGTCACCGGTAACCGGCCTGTCAGCCATGGGTGTGTCAGAAGTCGTGCCGGATGCCTGCCGCGTACAGGCGCTCGTCGAAAGTTTTCACGCCAGCCGCGTTTTTGCGGCTGGTGTCACGCCAGCCGGCATAGAGCCGGGTGCGCTTCGACAATGAGTAGGTTGCACCCAAAGCAAAGCCAGATGCTTTCCCGATGGTGGCACCTGCGGCATTCTCGGCCTTGCTGTTGGCGTAACCGAATGAGAAGTCGAACTTGTCCACCGGCACATTCACGCCGAGGGAGTACTCGTTGTCTTTGGCGCTGTTGCCGTCTTTGGCCCGCTGGTAGCCGGCCGACACGCGGGCCACGCCAAAGTTGTACGCACCCGACAGGGCGGTGTACTCCCGATCGCTGGCAGGTGCAGATTCGTGTTTCTGCTCCTGGTAGCCCAGACCGACATCGAGTGCGCCCGCTCTGTAGCGAATGTTGAAGGCGTTGATGTCACGCTTCTGTGCGGCATTCTCGTCCAGGCTGAAGCTCGCGCCGAAGGTAAAGCCACTGAAAGATGGCGATTCGTAACGGATCTGGTTGTTGGCGCGGCTCGAATAGTCGCCAACCCCAACGCCGTACACGTTCTTCGTGGGTGTGAACTCAGAATCCCAGAGGCTGCTGCTGACGGCCAGGTCGCGAATGTCGTCAAAAGTCGTGTCGGTACGGCCCAGCTTGAGGGTACCGAAACCGCCCGTCAGCCCCACAATGGCCGTGCGGTCACCCAATTTCGTCTCAACTGGCTCGTCAGGCGCAAGAGCCGTCTCGATTTGGAAGATGGCCTTCAAACCACCACCCAGATCCTCAGTTCCACGGAAACCGAGGCGGCTGGTGGTGAGCAGACCACTGGACACCACCGATTTGCTTTGATTGGTTATCTTGTCCTTTTCACTACCGACCCCCAGATCCAGACGGCCATACACCGATACATGGGATTGCGCATAGGCGGTACCGCAAGCGGCCAGAACGGCCAGTGCAACAAGCTTGGCTTTCATCGTTGAGCTTTCAGAGTTGAGTTGGAATCGAGTCACCCTCCTCACACCACGCGAGGAGTTGGAGCCGATTGTTCTAAGCCGTTGTGACCGACCCATGACACGCCCGCGCACGTTGCTCATTTCCAGCCGCAGCGTTGTATCTGCGCAACGAAAACGACCGGGTTTTCCCCTAACCCCCTGGGCAGGACATGAACTCCACAAGATGGTCTGTTTTAATCAGGACACTTCTGCAAAGAAGCCAAGGGATCGTGTGGCAGCACCCGCTGCCACCGCTCCCCCCCCGTTCCTCCCCTACCAACTGGAGATGCTTGAATGAAAAAGACCCTGATTGCCTTGGCCGCTTTGGCCGCCACTGGCGCCGCCATGGCCCAGTCAGCCGTGACCATTTATGGTGTGATTGACCAGGCCTTTACCCGCACCAACATCAGCGGCGGCACCAACAAGAACGAAATGGTGAGCAGCGGCAACGTGACCAACCGCCTCGGCTTCCGCGGCACGGAAGACCTGGGCGGCGGCCTCAAAGCCAAGTTCCAGATTGAAACCAGCCTGAACGCTGACGAACCCACCGACACCAAGATCGGTGACCGCGGAGCGTGGGTGGCGATTGCCGGCGATGCCTGGGGCGAGATCCGCCTGGGCCGTGACTACAACCCCACCTTCTGGAACCCGATTTCTTTTTCTCCCTTCGCCACCAACGGCTCGGGCCGGACGCTGGCACACAGCACACGACCCATTGTGTTTGGTCAAGCTGGATACAGAGGTGGAACGGTTGGCAGCGACCCCTACGTCTGGAACAGCAATACGATCAACTACATCCTGCCCAGCAACCTGGGGGGCGTGTACGGCTCCTTCCAGTACGCTGTGGACGAGAAGTCAAACAGTACAACACCAACACGTGTGCAGGGCGAGACCGCTGCCTTCCGCTTGGGTTACAAGGCAGGCCCGCTGGACGTTGCCCTGGCTTACGGCACCCTGAAGGACAAAGATCCTACCAGGGTAGGCAACAAAGTGAATTCCACCAACCTGGGCGCGTCGTATGACTTTGGCGTCGCGAAACTGATGGGCTCCTGGTACCAGGAAGACGTCAAGGACGGCGGGTTCACATTCGCTTCCAAAACCATAGACAAGCTGACCGGCTACGAGATTGGTGTGATCGTGCCCTTTGGCCCCGGCAACTTCCGCGCCGCCTACGGCAACGTCAAGTTCGATGCGCTGACCGGCTCAGACCCCAAGGCCGACAAGTACGCCATTGGCTACGTGTACCCGATGTCCAAGCGCACCTCGCTGTACACCACCTATGCACGGGTGAGCAACAAGAACGGCGCGAACTTGATCACCAACGGCACCACTGGTGCCCAGCCTGGTCGCTCAGTGTCTGGTGTGGACTTCGGTATCACCCACACCTTCTGATTCTGGGCTGCCAAGCACCTTGGCAACCTGACCGGCATCAGCAAAAGCCCAGCGCAGCCGCGCTGGGCTTTTTGTTTCACCCAGAACGCCCATCGCGCAACTGGAGGCACCGGCGCGCACGCCACCGCTGCTCGGCGGAATGGGACAATCGCCCCATGTCGCAATTTTTCGAAATCCACCCGCACAACCCCCAACCGCGCCTGCTCAAGCAAGCGGTGCAATTGCTCCACCAGGGCGGCGTGCTGGCCGTGCCCACCGATTCCAGCTACGCGCTGGTCTGCCACCTGGACGACAAGGCCGCCGCCGACCGGCTGCGCCGCATCCGCGGCGTGGACGACAAGCACCACATGACGCTGCTGTGCCGCGACCTGAGCGAACTCTCCCAGTACGCCCGGGTGGACAACCGGCAGTACCGGCTGCTCAAGCTGGGCACCCCGGGCGCCTACACCTTCGTCCTGGAGGCCAGCAAGGAGGTGCCGCGCCGCGTCAGCCACCCCTCGCGCAAAACCATCGGCCTGCGGGTGCCCAAGCACCAGGCGCTGCAGGACCTGCTGGCCCTGCACGGCGCCCCGCTGCTGGCCACCACGCTCATTCCGCCGGGTGCCACCGAACCGCTCAACGACGCGCACGACATCCGCGAGCGCTTCGAGCACGACCTGGCCGCCGTGATCGACGCCGGTGCCTGCCCGCTGGAACCCACCACGGTGCTGGACCTCACCCCCATGGGCACCGGCGGCGCCCCCGTGGTGCTGCGCCAGGGAGCCGGCCCCCTGGCGGCGCTCGGCCTGTGACGGCCACCTGAGACAATACGCCCATGGACTTCGCTTCCATCATGCAAACCGTGGCGATCTACGCCATCCCGGTGCTGTTCGCCATCACCGTGCACGAGGCCGCGCACGGCTATGCCGCGCGCCATTTCGGCGACCACACGGCCTGGATGCTGGGCCGCATCACGCTCAACCCGCTCAAGCACATCGACCCGCTGGGCACCATTGCCATGCCGCTGTTGCTGCTGTTCGCCACCAGCGGGGCCTTCCTGTTCGGCTACGCCAAACCGGTGCCGGTGAACTTCGGGCAGTTGCGCCACCCCAAGCGCGACATGATCTGGGTCGCGCTCGCCGGCCCGGGTGCCAACCTGGTCATGGCCGTGTGCTGGGTGCTGTTCGGCTACTTCCTGGTGGCCTTGGGCGTGGAGGAGCGCTTCTTCCTGGAAATGGCGCGCGCCGGTCTGCTGGTGAACCTGGTGCTGTTCGCCCTCAACATGTTTCCCCTGCCCCCGCTGGACGGCGGGCGCATCCTCGTCGGCTTGCTGCCCCTGCGTCAGGCCATGACGGTTTCGCGCATCGAACCCTTCGGTTTCTTCATCGTCCTGGCCCTGGTGCTCACCGGCATCCTCGGCACCTACTGGCTGCGCCCGCTGATGAACCTCACGGCTGGGGTGATCGAGCTGCTGCTGAGCCCCATCCGCTGGGTGCTGTTCTGACCTCCCTTCTGCTTTGCCCATGACACCCGTTCGCGTACTGACCGGCATCAAACCTTCCGGCACCCCCCACCTTGGCAACTACGTGGGGGCCATCCGCCCCACCGTGCGCGCCAGCCGCCAACCTGGGGTGGACAGCTTTCTGTTCCTGGCCGACTACCACGCCATGATCTCCACCCAGGATCCCGCCCGCCTGCAACGCTCCACGCTGGAGATTGCGGCGACCTGGATCGCCTGTGGCCTGGACCCGCAGCGCGTGACGTTCTACCGCCAGTCGGACATTCCTGAAATTCCGGAACTCACCTGGTTTCTGGCCTGCGTCTGCGGCAAGGGCCTGCTCAACCGCGCCCACGCCTACAAGGCCATGCTGGACAAAAACGCCGCCGCCCGCGCCGAGCCCGACGAAGGCGTGAGCACCGGGCTGTTCATCTACCCGGTGCTCATGGCGGCCGACATCCTCATGTTCAACGCCCACCAGGTGCCGGTGGGGCGCGACCAGGTACAGCACATCGAAATGGCGCGCGACATGGCCTCCAGCTTCAACCACCTCTACGGCGAGCATTTCACCCTGCCCGAAGCGGTGATCGACGAGCAGGTGGCCACCCTGCCCGGCCTGGACGGCCGCAAAATGAGCAAGAGCTACGACAACGTGATCCCGCTGTTCGCCCCGCCCGAACAATTGCGCAAGCTCATCATGGGCATCGTCACCGACTCCAAGTCCCCTGGCGAGCCCAAGCAGACCGAAGGCTCGGCGCTGTTCCAGATCTACCAAGCCTTCGCCACCCCGCAGGAAACCGCGACACTGGCTCAGGCCTACGCGGACGGCATTGCCTGGGGCGATGCCAAGCAGATGCTGTTCGAGCGCATCGACCGCGAAGTCGCCCCCATGCGCGCCACCTACGACGAGCTGATGGCCCACCCGGAACAGGTGGAAGCCATTCTGCAGGCAGGTGCGTTGAAGGCCCGCGCCGTGGCCACGCCCTTCACCGCGCGTTTGCGCCATGCCGTGGGCCTGCGCCCCTTGCAGACGAACAGCCAATCGCAGACGGCCAAAACCGACAAGGCGGCGCGGCCCGCCTTCAAGCAATACCGCGAACAGGATGGCCTGTTCTACTTCAAGCTGACCGACGCCAAGGGCCGCGTGCTGCTGCAAAGCGCCGGCTACGCCTCTCCCCAGGACGCCGGCCAGACCATCGCCCGCCTCAAGGCCCAGGGCTGGACGGCCTGCGCCGACCTTCACGCCCAGGTGGCCGTGGCCGACGGCACCTCCCCCGCCGACCTGGATGCCGCCTTGCAGGTGTTGCGCGACGCCGAATAGGCTAGAATGCGAGTTTCGACACGCGGAAGGGTGGCAGAGTGGTCGAATGCGCCGGACTCGAAATCCGGTATACGGTTTCTACCGTATCGAGGGTTCGAATCCCTCCTCTTCCGCCACAAGGCCCCGTCAGGGGCTTTTTCGTTTGCCACGGCGAAGCGGGCAAACAGACCTCCGTGGCTCTCGCACCCGGCGAGCACCAAGAGACCCGTCTCTATTGGGATTTTGCAGGCCGTTTGGGCCGCCGCAATACCCCGTCGCACAGGATGGCGATGCACCGATCAGCAATTTGCTGCGGTGTGTATTCACCGCCAGGTTGGTACCAGCGACCAATCCAGCTCAGGGCCCCCTCGATGACGAAGGCGGCCATTTTGGTGTCGCTGGCCTGCAGCAGACCTTCCTGGACACCTTGCTCCACCAAGCGCCGAAAGCTGAGGTCGATTTCGGCTTTCATCTGCCGCAACTTTGTGCGACTGGGCTCAGGAACCTCCTGGTCACCGACGCGTATCAGGCACATGCCAAAGGGTTGCATGACGATGTCGGCATACACCCGCATGCACGCTCGCAGTTGCTCGACCGCATTGCCACCGGCCGCACGCGAGGCCTCGATGCCCTCCAGCGTCATTTCAAGCCCCTTGCTGACGCACTGCAACAGGATTTCGTCCTTGTTCTTGACGTAGTAGTACAGCGTCGGTTTGCTGACGTGGAGCTGGGCTGCAATGTCGTCCAGCGAGGTGGAGTGGAACCCCCGTTCGTTGAACAACTGGGCGGCTGTCTGCAGCACGGCCATGCGTTTGGCTTCGCGCTGCTGCTCCCGGACCGGCTCGATGGCCCAGGGAGAATCGACCACGATGCTGGAGCGGGTTTTACGAACCTTCTTGACGACCGGATTATTCACGAAACACTTTCGAACTAGGGAAACCACCAGTGCGGGGACGAGGCTCGAGCATTCAGAATCTACTCATGGGTAGAAAGTCTACGGAAAAGTAGGCATTTTCAGGTCCGCACAAACCCGAATACCAACGCCATGGTGACTCCATTCTCCGGCAGCCAGAAGGCTGCCCCCCTTCTGCAGGTCGACGGTGTCACACTGGCATTCGGCGGCGTCAAGGCGCTGACGGGGGTGGGCTTCGACGTTCAGGCTGGCAGCATCACGGCTGTGATCGGCCCGAACGGAGCCGGTAAGACTTCACTGTTCAATACGATTTCGGGCTTTTACCGCCCGTCGGAAGGCACGATCCGTTTCAAGGGCCAAGACATCACCCGCATTCCGGCCCCCCAGCGCGCCCGCATGGGGCTCGGACGAAGTTTTCAGAACATTGCGCTGTTTCGTGGGATGACCGTACTCGACAACATCAAGCTCGGTCGGCATGCCCACCTCAAGACCAACGTGCTTGATGCCCTGTTCTATCTGGGTCGCGCACGGCGCGAGGAGGCACAGCTTCGGCGCGATATCGAGGAACGCATCATCGATTTCCTGGAGATCGACCACATACGCCATGCCAGCGTCGCCGCGTTGCCCTATGGCCTGCAAAAGCGGGTTGAAATGGCGCGCGCTCTGGCCATGCAACCAGAAATTCTCATGCTGGATGAACCGGTGGCCGGGATGAACCGCGAAGAAACGGAAGACATGGCGCGCTTCATTCTCGATGTGCGCAGCGAATGGGGCGTGACCGTGCTGATGGTCGAACACGATATGGGCATGGTGATGGACCTCTCGGATCACGTGGTGGTGCTGAACTTCGGCCAGGTGATCGCCCAGGGCACACCGGCCGTGGTGCAGTCTGACCCGGAAGTCAATCGCGCGTACCTGGGATCGGGTGACGTGGGCGATCTGCGTCGCAGGCTGCATGCCTCTGCTCGTGTCGGCCAGATGCAAGGAGCCGAGTGATGGATTGGTCCTACCTGTTCGAAGTCAGCCTGACGGGCATTGCCAGCGGGGGGCTTTATGCGCTGGCGGCGCTGGCATTCGTGATGGTCTACAAGGCGACTCGGGTGGTGAATATCGCCATCGGTGAGATGCTGATGGTAGGGGCGTACCTGTTTTTCACGTTTGCGGCCATGTTCACGCTGCCACTCTGGCTGGCGATTCCGGCTGCGGTGTTGGGCTCGGGCCTGCTGGGCGCGGTGATCGAGCGCACCATCATCCGGCCGATGCTGGGTGAGCCGCCCATCTCGATTTTCATGGTCACGGTGGGTCTGGCCTCCGTGTTGGTGGGCATGGTTGAGGTGATCTGGAGTGCCGATCAGCGCCGGCTCCCAGAGTTCATGCCGACGCAGCCCATCATGGTGGGTGACGCCTTCCTGGCACCGAAGGTGTTCTGGGGGGCCATGATTGCGGTGGTGTTCATTGCCGCCGTACTGCTGGTGTTCCGCTTCTGGCGAGGGGGGGTCGCCCTGCGTGCAACCGCGTCTGATCAGGCAGCCGCGTACTCGGTAGGCATCAACGTCCCTCGGGTGTTTTCTCTATCGTGGGTGGCCTCGGCGATGCTGGCGGCCATCTCCGGCATCATCGTCGGCTCCATCGGGGGCATTTCTTCGAGTATGGGCATCTTTGGCCTGTCGGTGCTGGTGGTGGTCATCGTGGGTGGGCTGGACAGCGTCCTGGGCGCGCTCATTGGCGGGCTGTTCATTGGCCTGGTGGAGGCATTGGCAGGCGCCTACCTGGGGGGTGAATACAAACTGCTGGCCACATTCATCGTGCTGGTTGGTGTCTTGCTGCTGCGGCCTTACGGGCTGTTCGGCACGCACGAGATCGAACGTCTTTAAGGCAACTTCATGCGCATCGGGACCTTCAAGGAAACCTACATTGCCGACGCGGCGCTGTTCGACTCGCGCACGCAGAAAACGTGGCTGGCTGTGGGGGCCGCTCTTTTGCTGCTCTTTCCGTTTGTCGCCAGCGACTACTGGCTCTACCTCGCCTGTCTGGTGAGCATCAACGTGGCCAGCGCCACCGGACTCAATATCCTCACTGGGTACACCGGCCTCGTCAGCCTTGGGCAGGCAGCCTTCATGGGCTTGGGAGCTTACACGGTGGCGGTGCTGGAAGCCAAGGTGGGCTCGCCGTTCCTGTTCAACCTCCTGGCCGGCGGTGTGGTGGCCATGTTGGGCGGCATCATCGTGGGTATTCCATCCTTGCGGGTCAAGGGGCTCTACCTGGCCATTGCCACGATCGCGGCTTCCTTCATTGTCCACTTCCTGCTCGCCAACTTCGAGTTCACCGGTGGCACCAGTGGCATGAGCATCCCCCCGGCGCACTTTTGGGGCATACCGCTCGATACCTCATTCCGGCTGTACTGGATCATCGTACCCATCACGGTGCTGATGCTGCTCGGAGCGGCCAACCTGTTCCGCACCCGCATCGGGCGTGCCTTCATTGCCATACGCGATCGCGACATTTCGGCGGAGGTCTTGGGCATACCGCTGCTTCGCTACAAGCTCCTGTCATTCGGCTTGTCGTCTTTCTACGCCGGTGTGGCTGGCGGCATGTGGGCCTACTTCTTCCGTGTGGTGACGCCCGAGAGCTTTCCGCTGCTCATGTCGATCTTTTTCCTCGCCGCGATCATTGTCGGTGGCATGGGCACGATTCTGGGCAGCATCCTAGGTGCCGCCTTCATGACCATGGTGCCCGAGCTGCTGAAGCTGGTATTTGACCTGCTGCCCAACAGTGCGACTTACATGGTGTTCCTCTCGCCCGTTCGCACCATCATCTTCGGTTTGCTGATCATCGGTTTTCTGGTGTTCGAGCCTCATGGCCTGGCCGAAGTTTGGCGACGTATTCGACGGTTTTTCCACTTGTGGCCATTCCGCAACTGAGTGGCTGCAGCTTTTCAGGTTCCCCCCAACCCACACAAGGAGACACTCATGAATGAGCAACCCATTTCCAGCCGGCGGCGCCACCTCATCCTGGGTGCCGCCGCCACAGGTGCGGCAGCGCTGTCCCACCCGCTATCTTTGTTGGCGCAGGGGGCGGAAGAAATCGTGATCGGGGGCTCCATCCCCATGACGGGGGTTTTTGCCTTTGCGGGTGTGGGCATCAACGCCGGTATTCAGGATTACGTGAAGATCGTGAACGACGCTGGCGGCATCCATGGCCGCCGGATACGCTACGTGCCCGAGGACACCGGGTACAGAGTGGATGCCTCGGTGGCCGCTTTCAAAAAGATCACCAGCCAGAACCGGGTCAACCTGTACTACGGTGATTCCACCGGTTTCGCCAAGACCATCAACCCTGAACTGGATCGCAACGGCAACATTCTCATGACGGGGGCGTCGTTTGCGACCGAGCTCAACGATCCTCAGAAATACCCCAATCAATTCATGGTTGGCCCTGACTATACCGAGATGTTCGGCATTTTGCTGCGGCACATTGCCAAGGAAAAGCCGGGCGCCAAGGTGGCTTTTGTCTATTCAGATTCCGAATTCGGCCGCGACCCCATCAACGCAAGCGAGACCGTGGCGAAAAATCTGGGGCTCAACGTGGTCATCAAGATCATGACACCCCCTGGCAGTGTGGATGTTTCGGGTGAAGTGATCAAGCTGCGCCGTGCAGCCCCCGACTACACGATCTTCCATGGTTACATCCTGGCGCCGATCCCCGAGTTCATCACCCAGGGCAAACAGCAGGGCATGACCAGCAAGTGGATGGGCACCTTCTGGACCATGGACAGCTCCACCGTGATGCGCATGGGGGAAGCCGGGGAAGGGTTCATGGGCGTCATGCCCTTCCGTTACTACTACGATACCGAAAAGGCGCCCATGCTCGAGAAAATCCGCTCGATGCGCCCTGAGTACCAGAGTACCGCGTACATCCAGGGCTTTGTGTCAACCATGCTGTTTCTGGAATCGGCCAAGCGCTGTCTGGACGCCAACAAGCCGCTCAATGGCCCCAATTTGAAGGCCGCACTCAACAGCATCAAAGACTTTGATACCGGGGGGCTGATCGGCGTGCCCATCACCATCCGCGGCAATTCGATTCCCGTGGGCCGCATCTACCGAGCAGACATGAAAGCACAACGGATGGTCGCCGCCTCTGACTGGATCACCCTTTGATGTGTTGACGCAGCATGACCGAGATCGCCAGAGCCAACGTCCTCGAAGTCAACAACATCGAGGTCGTTTACAACAAGGTCGTACAGGCCCTGCGGGGCCTGTCATTGGTCGTTCCGCAAGGCCATATCGTCGCCCTGCTGGGAAGCAACGGCGCTGGCAAATCGACCACCCTGAAGGCGGTGTCGGGCCTGCTTGCTCTGGAGGATGGCCAGGTCGAGAGCGGCAGCATCTGGTTCGATGGTCGTGATACCGCTGCGATGGCACCACAGCAGTTGGTCCGCAGCGGTCTGTTCCATGTGATGGAAGGGCGGCGGGTGTTCGAAGACCTGACGGTCGAGGAGAATCTGATCGCTGCCACCTACGCGCTGACCGGACGGGAACACCATGCCAAGCCCGATTTCGATCTGGTTTACACCTATTTTCCGCGTTTGTATGAGCGACGCAAGGGATTGGCCGGTTACTTGTCAGGCGGTGAGCAGCAGATGTTGGCCATCGGGCGGGCACTGATCGCGCAACCCCTCCTGATGCTGCTCGACGAGCCCTCGCTGGGCCTGTCGCCCAAGCTGGTTGAAGACATTTTCACCATCATCGCCCGGATCAATGCCGAGCGTGGCACCTCCATGCTGTTGGTTGAACAAAATGCCACGGTGGCGCTGGCCGTCGCACACAGCGGCTACATCATGGAAAACGGCAAGATCGTGATTGACGGCTCGGCCGACCGCCTGGCCAGCGATGCCGATGTGCGCGAGTTCTACCTGGGTATGGGTGGTGGCGGCGAAGCCAAGAGCTTCAAGAACATCAAACATTACAAGCGCAGAAAACGCTGGTTATCCTGAGCCGGCGCATAAACCAAAGAAGATATGAATCTTCCCGAACTCACCATGCCCCAGATGCTGCGCGAACGTGCGCGCTCCGATGCGCAGCGCGTCGCGATCCGGCAAAAGGACTTCGGCATCTGGAAGCCTTTCACCTGGGCGCAGTACCACCAACGGGCCTGCCACTTTGGCCTGGGCTTGCGGGCGCTGGGGCTGTCCGATCGTGGCCACGTGGGCGTCATTGCGGAAAACCGCATTGAATGGGTGCTTGCCCAGATGGGTACAGGCCTGGTGGGCGGCGTCACGGTGGGGGTGTACCCCACCAGCCCGGCTTCTGAGGTGGCCTACGTCGTCGGGCATGCGGACATCGAGATCATGGTCTGCGAAGACCAGGAGCAGACGGACAAGGTGCTGGAGGCCTTGCCGCAACTGCCGCGCCTCAAGAAGATCGTGGTCACGGAAAGGAAGGGGCTGCGCAGTTTCACGCCCGATGTCCGCAAACTGATTGCCACTTTTGAGGAAGTGGAGCAATTGGGGGCTCAGAGTGGCAGGATCAGCGAGGTTGAGTCGGCTCTTGACCGCCAGACGCTGGATGATATCGGCTTGATCATCTATACGTCAGGCTCCACCGGCAAGCCCAAGGGCGCGATGATTTCATACCGAAATATTCGCGGTGTGGTACCAGGCATCATCAACCGCTTACAGCTCACGTCCGCAACCAGCCATCTGTCCTATCTGCCGCTGTGTCACGTGGCCGAGCAGATGCTCACGACCTTCGTACCGCTGTACATCGGCTCCCAGGTCAACTTTGGTGAATCCATTCGCACCGTGCAGGAAGACCTGCGTGAGGTGGCGCCTTCGATGTTTCTCGGCGTGCCTCGTATTTGGGAGAAGATGCACGCGGCCATCAACATCAAGCTGCAGGAAACGGGTGCTCTGCGCCGACTCCTCTTTCGCAAGGCCTTTTCCGCCTGCCAACCCTTGGCAGAGAAGGCCCGCTCCAGCTGGAGCGTGGGTGAGCGGCTGCGATTTGCCATCAGTTACTGGCTGATCTTTCGCGCCCTTCAGAATTTCATAGGTTTGCGCAATGCCAAAGTGGCCCTCACCGGTGCAGCCCCGATTCCCCCCGATGTGGTGCGGTTTTTCCGGACCATCGGCGTGCCCTTGGTCGAGGTTTACGGCCTGACCGAGTCGACAGGGATGGTCACGGGTCATCACCTGGACCAGGTGGTGATCGGCACGGTCGGCGTCCCCACCGATGGGGTGCAATGGCGAATCGCCCAGGTGGATGGTGACGAATTGGGCGGCGAGTTCCAGATACGTGGTGACATGGTGTTCTGCGGGTACTACAAAAACCCAGAAGCCACGGCGGCGACCATCGTCGATGGCTGGCTGCATACCGGTGATGTGGTGCGCCTACATCATGGGCAGATCAAGATCGTTGACCGTCTGAAAGACATCATGATCACGGCCGGGGGCAAAAATCTGACGCCTTCCGAGATCGAGAACACGATGAAGGCCAGCCCCTACATCAAGGAATGCATCATCGTGGCCGAAGGACGCAAGTTCGTCAGTGCGCTGGTCATGATCGACATGGAAACCGTGGGCAAATGGGCCGAGTCACAGCGCATTCCTTTCACCCACTTCCGCTCACTGGTCGAGACGCCACGCGTGCGTGAGCTCATCGAGGCTGAAATCGCCGCTGGCAACAGCAAGTTGGCATCAGTCGCCCAGATCAAGCGGTTCCACCTCCTGACCAAGGAATTGGACCATGACGATGGGGAAGTGACGGCCACCATGAAGGTGCGTCGGTCGCGCATCTACAAGGCGTATGCCAGCGAGATTGAGGCCATGTACCACTGAATTCCATCACTCATCTTGACATGAAGCACCGCGACGTTTTCATCATCAGCACCGCTCGCACCGCCATCGGGACCTTCGGGGGCAGCCTGAAAGACGTACCCAATAGCCGGCTGGCGACCATTGCCGTGCGTGCAGCCATCGAGCGTGCCGGCATCGCCCCAGACGTGGTGGGTCACGTGGTCATGGGCAACGTGATCCCCACCGACACCAAGGACGCCTACCTGAGCCGGGTGGCGGCCATCGACGCCGGCTGCCCGATTGAAACCCCCGCATTCAATGTGAACCGCCTGTGCGGCTCGGGGCTGCAGGCGATCATCTCTGCTGCGCAGGCCATTGGTTACGGAGACTGTGATGTCGCCATCGGTGGAGGGTCCGAATCGATGAGCCGTGGCCCGTACTTTGACCTCAGTGCGCGCTGGGGCGCGCGCATGGGCGACTCGAAAAGCATCGATTACATGCTTGGAATTCTTCACGACCCTTGGCAGAAGATACACATGGGCGTGACCGCCGAAAACGTGGCCGAGCGCTACAAGATCAGCCGCGACATGCAGGACCGACTGGCCTTTGAAAGCCAGCGCCGTGCAGCGGCGGCCATTGCCCGGGGTTACTTCAAGGAACAGATCGTGCCGGTCGAGGTGCAGACCCGCCAAGGCACTGTGGTGTTCAAGGAAGATGAGCATGTGCGCGCAAATACCACCTTGGAGGCGCTCAACGCCATGAAGCCGGTGTTCAAAAAAGACGGTGGCACCGTGACGGCGGGCAACGCATCCGGTATCAACGATGGCGCAGCGGCGGTCGTGCTGGCGGCCGCAGACCGGGTGCAGGCGCTGAAGCTGAAACCTCTTGCCCGACTGGTGGGTTATGCGCATGCCGGTGTGGAACCCGACCACATGGGCATCGGCCCGGTGCCAGCGACCAGAAAAGTGCTGCAGCGTACCGGCCTGACCGTACAAGATATGGACGTGATCGAGTCCAACGAGGCGTTTGCAGCACAGGCCTGCGCGGTCATTCAAGAGCTGGGGCTCGATCCTGCCCGCGTCAACCCCAACGGGTCTGGCATTTCGCTGGGGCACCCTGTGGGGGCAACGGGCGCCATCATCACCACCAAGGCCATCGCCGAACTCCACCGTACCGGCGGTCGTTACGCCCTGGTCACGATGTGCATTGGCGGCGGACAGGGTATTGCCGCTGTTTTTGAGCGCGTCTGAGCAGCGAGCGTGGCGCGCATGGCACGGTGAGCCGCACGGCTCGTTTCCTGCTCCGGCCATCTGGGCCCGGCAGGCCTTGCCTCTGAAAAACCGCTTGCCCTCTTGAAAACGCCGGGCGTCGCCCTTATGATTAGCACTCGCTGGCGTTGAGTGCTAACAAGTGCCCGCCACGATTCGTCCAACCACGTTCTGTTCTGACACAGGAGAACCCATGAAACTTCGTCCTCTCGCCGATCGCGTGATCGTCAAGCGTCTGGAAAACGAAACCAAAACCGCTTCGGGCATCGTGATCCCCGACAACGCCGCCGAGAAGCCCGACCAGGGTGAGGTGCTGGCCGTTGGCCCGGGCAAGACGAACGACAAGGGCGAAACCAAACCCCTGTCTGTGAAAGTGGGCGACCGCGTGCTGTTTGGCAAATACAGCGGCCAAACCGTGAAGGTCGATGGCGATGAGCTGCTGGTCATGAAGGAAGATGACCTGTTCGCCGTCATCGAGAAGTGACCTCGCATCAACCCCTTGAAACCGAATTTGGAGATTTGACATGGCAGCAAAAGACGTAGTGTTTGGCGGCGAAGCCCGCGCCCGCATGGTCGAAGGTGTGAACATCCTGGCCAATGCCGTGAAAGTGACCCTGGGCCCGAAGGGCCGCAACGTGGTGCTGGAGCGCTCCTTCGGCGCCCCCACCGTGACCAAGGACGGTGTGTCCGTGGCCAAGGAAATCGAGCTGAAGGACAAGCTCCAGAACATGGGTGCCCAGATGGTCAAGGAAGTCGCTTCCAAGACCAGCGACAACGCCGGTGACGGCACCACCACCGCCACCGTGCTGGCCCAGGCCATCGTGCGCGAAGGCATGAAGTACGTGGCCGCCGGCATGAACCCGATGGACCTCAAGCGCGGCATCGACAAAGCCGTCACCGCCCTGGTCGAGCAGCTCAAGAAGGCTTCGAAGGCCACCACCACCAGCAAGGAAATCGCTCAGGTGGGCGCCATCTCCGCCAACTCCGATGAATCCATCGGCAAGATCATCGCCGACGCGATGGACAAGGTCGGCAAGGAAGGCGTGATCACCGTGGAAGACGGCAAGAGCCTGCAGAACGAGCTGGACGTGGTCGAAGGCATGCAGTTCGACCGCGGCTACCTGTCGCCCTACTTCATCAACAACCCGGACAAGCAGGCCGCCATTCTGGAAAACCCCTACGTGCTGCTGTTCGACAAGAAGATCAGCAACATCCGCGACCTGCTGCCCACGCTGGAGCAGGTGGCCAAGGCTGGCCGTCCGCTGCTGATCATTGCCGAGGACGTGGAGGGCGAAGCCCTGGCCACCCTGGTGGTCAACACCATCCGCGGCATCCTGAAGGTGTGCGCCGTCAAGGCCCCGGGCTTCGGCGATCGCCGCAAGGCCATGCTGGAAGACATCGCCATCCTGACCGGCGGCAAGGTCATCTCTGAAGAGGTGGGCCTGACGCTGGAGAAGGTGCAACTGGCCGACCTGGGCCAGGCCAAGCGCGTGGAAGTGGCCAAGGAGAACACCACCATCATCGACGGTGCCGGCAAGGCCGAGGATATCGAGGCTCGCGTCAAGCAGATCCGCGTGCAGATCGAGGAAGCCACCTCCGACTACGACCGCGAGAAGCTGCAAGAGCGCGTGGCCAAGCTGGCCGGCGGTGTGGCCGTGATCAAGGTGGGCGCTGCCACCGAGGTCGAAATGAAGGAGAAGAAGGCCCGCGTGGAAGACGCGCTGCACGCCACCCGTGCGGCCGTGGAAGAGGGTATCGTGGCCGGTGGTGGCGTGGCTCTGCTGCGCGCCAAGCAGGCTGCAGGCCAGATCAAGGGTGACAACCCCGACCAGGATGCCGGCATCAAGATCGTGCTGCGCGCCGTCGAGGAGCCCCTGCGCCAGATCGTGGCCAACGCCGGCGACGAGCCCAGCGTGGTGATCGCCAAGGTGCTCGAAGGCAAGGGCAACTTCGGCTACAACGCGGCCAACGCCACCTACGGCGACATGATCGAGATGGGCATCCTGGACCCGACCAAGGTGACCCGCACCGCGCTGCAGAACGCCGCCTCCGTGGCGTCGCTGATGCTGACCACCGAGTGCATGGTGGCCGAAGCGCCGAAGGACGAAACCCCTGCTCCCGCCATGGGCGGCATGGGTGGCATGGGCGGCATGGACATGTGATGCCTGTGCGCTGACGTTTCGCCTCGTCGCACCGACCGCCGGGTTGACCGCCCGGCGGTTTTTTTATGCCTCACCCAGGGCAGGCTGGTTCAGCGGCCGTTGGCCAGGGCCAGAAAGTCGCGCTCGAAGGCTTGCAAGCGTTGAACGGCTCGCTGGCGCTGTTCGACCGTGGTGAGGTTGTGCAACTCGGCGAACTGTGCACAGCCGTCCTGCACGAGGCGTTCGCTGTAGCGGCGGTAATCCTCGCGTGGGGATTGCAGGGTGCGCTCCCAGACGGCCTGAACCGTGCGCTGGGCATCTGCCCCGCTGCGGATGCGCTGCACGGCGGCCACGGCATCGGCATGCCGATGTTGGCGCTCTTGCAGGGTACGCTGGGCATCGAAGGCACTGCGGGCCAGACGCTCCCTGAGCCAGGCGCGCTGTGCCGCGTCGAGCCGGCCATAAAACATCTCCGCGCCCTGGATGGTGCGGCGCAGCCGCTGGGGCGACACCTCGCCCGGGGCGTGGCCGAAGGATTCGATGAATTCGGCATCCTGGCGGCGCTGCTGGCGGCTCCAGTGGTCGAGCTGCGCGTCGGACAGCGTGGGCGCCAAGTCGGCCATGACGGGCAGGAACCGTTCGGCGGCCTCTTCGGCCCAGCCGCGTATCTGTGCAAACGCTTGGCAGGCCTGCTCGGCAGACACGTCATCCAGGGCCATTTGCTGCCACTGGCGCAAGGCGCTGGCGTAACGGGGAAGGTGTTCGCTGCGGTGCCATTCGTGCCATTCACGCAGGGCAGGCCGCACCAGCGCGGCCTGGGTGTCGGACAGGTCGAGCAGGCTGTCGAGCCGCCAGTACATCCAGGTGGGCAGGCGGTTGTAGGCGAGGCTGACGAAGCTGCAGCCGCTCAGCAGCGTGACCAGACACACCACGAGCAGCGCTTGGAGCGTGCGGCGGGACATGGGTTGGAAGCAGCAGGGTGGGCAGGAGCCTCCATGCTACGCCCATGCCCGATTCGGCGCCGACGCGGGGTTTTTACAAGGTATTGCGCCAGCCGGCGATGGTGCGGATGAGGCTGCGGTTGACGTGGTCGATGGGGAAGGCGGCTGCATCGCACAGGCCGGGCAAGTGCTGGAGCTCGTCGAAGCGCTCCATGCGCCGCGCGATGTCTAGGTAGGTG
Source organism: Tepidicella baoligensis (assembly GCF_013432195.1). GTDB lineage: Bacteria > Pseudomonadota > Gammaproteobacteria > Burkholderiales > Burkholderiaceae_C > Tepidicella > Tepidicella baoligensis. Next base: position 567,129 of record NZ_JACCDB010000001.1, read on the forward strand.
TGGTACGGGCCGGCCTCGCGCAGCAGGGCGTCGCCCATGGCCTCCGAGACGGGGATGCGCCGCAGGGCCGATGAGAGGGGTTCGTTCATGAGCTGGCCCAGCATGGAAAACAGCCCGGTGACGTAGATTTCGGTGCGCAGGTCGCGTTGCAAACCCGCTTCCATGAGGTGTTCCATGAGGCGGGCGCGCAGCACCAGGCCCAGCCGCACGGGCAGCAGTTCCCGGTCACCGGAGGCACCGGGCATGAGTTCGAGCAGCCAGTCGCGCAGGCGGCGCTGGCCCAGAAGCATGAGGGCCTGGCGCACCGTGGTGACTTCACGGGACGTGCCGAACACCGGGGAGTTGACCAGCCGCAGGGTGCGGAAGGTGAGCACGGCGTCTTGGTGAATGAGGTCCTCGACCACCTCCATCGAGGACTGCCGCATCAGGGCTTGCTGCACGCGCACGAGGGTGAGCTTGTCCACCGGCACGCCGTAGCGCTGGTATGGGATGAGCACGTCATCGACCGGCCAGCCGCACAGGCCCCAGGCGCCGCAGTCGTCCAGGCAATGCATGGCCAGTTCGCGCTGGCCGATGCCGCGGTAGAGCTGCTCGGCCAACACCGGGCTGTGGGCAGCCGCGCCCTCCCGCATGTGGCGGGCCGCGTGCAGGGCCTGGCTGGCCTGTTCGGGCCACAGATGAAGCAGGTAGCGATGCACGCCTTGGCCGATGGACGGCAGGGGTTTGGCTCGGGCCAGGGGGGCGTCCTGGACCAGTCGGTGCCCCATGCGGTGGGCATAGGCCACGGTTTCCAGCAGGCCTGGCGGAACGTCGTCGCCGAAGTCGGGCAGTTCGAGCCAGATGTGTTCGTGCGGATTGACCGACAGCGCTTCGCGCAGAAAACCGGCTTCGGCGAAGGACACCAGCACAAAAGGCGAGTCGGCCGAGAGCTCTTCGGACAGCAGGTGCAACAACTGCGCCGCGCTCACCGACTCGGGGTTGACGACACGCACGCGCAGGCGCACGCCTATGAGCTGGCGCGTCCTTCCCCAGATCGGCTGATAGGCAAAGGCTACGTGTTCAAGCAGGTTCAACGCCATACATCACGCAATGTACTGGAACAGCGTGAGTCTTTGAACCTGGGCATAGGACTGAAGGGCGACCTGCAGGCCGAGCTGCTGGGTCTGGAAATCGGAAATGCCTTTGACCAGATCCAGATCGGTGAGGTTGGAGAGCTCTTTCTGCGAGGCCACGGAGCGGTCCTGCAGCTGGCTTTCGATGCTGTCGGCCCGGCGCAGCAGCTCCCCGAGCCGGCCGCGCACCAGCAGCAGGCGGTCCAGCCCCGCCTGCATTTCCTGGTGGACGCGTCCCAGCTCTTGCGTGAGCTGGGTGCTGTTGCCATCGGCCTCGAGGGCATCGATGGCACGTTGCAGCGTGGCGAACAGGTCGCCCGTTTGGCTGGGCTTGAGATCGAAGCGGGCAATCGGATCGGAGGTGACGGCAGCGGGAAAGGTGACGCTGCCATCGAGCTCGATGTCGAATCCGTAGTCGATGGGGGGCGATGCGGTGTCGTCACTGACGGCAATGGATGCAGCACCCAGTGCCTGACGCAGGTTGAGGGTCTGGCCCGGCGAGGCGGGGCCCAGGGGCACGGACTGGATGGGCTGCGCAGTATCGGAGCGGAACACATCGAGCGTCGCTTGCGTGCCGTCCCAGTTGACTTGTACGCTGAAGTCCACATTGGCGGGCGGATCGGCGTAGAAGCCGGTGGCCATGAGGGCATCCATGTCCCGAATGGCGATGCCCGTGACCAGCACGTTGCCACTGACCTGCTCGACTTCGAAGTACCCGTCGCCGGTGGGCACTCGCATCAGGGCAAAGCTGCCGTCCACCCGGTTCGGCAAAGCGGTTTCGGTGGCGGCGGCCTGCCCACTGACGGCTTGAAAGACGACCCCGGTGTTGGCGCCGTACACATCGGCAAAGGGCTTGCCGAGCACATTGGTCACGCCCAGCCCGCCCAGCAGGGCGTTGCCTTCGGTATCCTGGGTGTTGGCGAGGTTGAGCAGCTGCTCGCGCAGGCCGCGCATTTCCTGGGCGATGCTCTGGCGGTCGCTGGCAGACAAGGTGGGGTTGCCCGCTTGCACCAGCAGTTCCTTGAAGCGTGCCAGTACTTCTCCCATCTGCCCGATGGTGCTTTCGGCTTGTATCAAGCCAGAGCGGGAACGTTCCAGGGCGCGCAAATCGGCCTCGGTACGCATGAGCCGGTTGCTTTCGCGTTCGGCCAAGGTGGCAGCCACCGGATCGTCACTGGCTTTGAGCACGCGCTTGCCCGCCGCGAGCTTTTCTTGCGTGGCCACCAATTCGGCGGTGCGCTGGTTGATCCGGTTGATGGTGCCGTCATAGCTGTTGGCGGTGCTGACGCGGTAGATGCTCATGGTGGATCCTGTATCAACGGAAGGTGGACAGCAGGGTGTCGAAAATCGACTGGATGCTTTGCAGGTATTTGGCGGCAGCCTGGTAGGCCTGTTGATACTGCAGCAGCCGGGCGGCTTCTTCGTCCAGATTGACGCCTGCCTGGTTGGCGCGGGCGGCTTCGGCCTGCTCGGCCACCAGGGTGGCGAATTGCGCATCGGCCTTGGCCACCTGGATGCTCGATGCGACGGAGGCGAACACCGGGATATAACCGTCAGACAGGGTATAGCCATCCAGCGCGTTCAGGTCCCGCAAGGCCAGCAGGGCTTGCCCATTGCCGGCGTTCTGCCGCATGTCGGTACCGGCCGCGTCTCGGATGGTGAAGGTATCGCTCTCACCCGGAGCGCCTCGAAGCACCAGCCGCAAGGGCGTTTGGCCGTCGACCGCGATCAGGATTTCCTGGCCGGAGGTGAAGTCGTAAGGCCCTCCCGGTGGGGTGAGCAGGTTGCCCGCCGGGCTGTAGATCTCCACACCCGCCGCCGGATTGGTGGCGGTCACGGAGAACTGACCATTGGGTGCAAAAGTGATTTGAATGTCTGACTGAGGCAGCGGTGGCCCGCCTGTGGCCACCGGCATGCGATACAGGGCCTCTACCTGCAAGGTGTCGCCGTTGCGGCTGCCCGCTTCGATCAGCACCGGACTGGCGATCGCCAACTGGGACGGCGAGGTCAGCGCCACCTGAACCTGGGCCGCCGCTGTGGCGTACGGCCGCAGCACGAACTGGTCACCCGCCACGCCGGTGGCCGTCTGGGTCAAGCGCAAACCGTCGAACGAGAGAAAGTTGTCAGGGGCGGCGGGAAAGGTAGCAGTCAGAGGTGAGGCCGAGGTGAACGCGCCGGTGCCAGGGTCGAAATAAGCCCCGTCGCTGACCCGGCGGATTTCCACCTGATCGGGCGCCACGTAGCGCACCGAATAGTCCGATGCCTGGAAACGGGTGGGGGCATCGGCTGCGGGATCCACCGACAGGCTCAAGCCGGCCGTCGAAGTCGGCGTCAACGGTACGACGGCGTTGTTGAAGTTGATGGGGTTGAAGAGGTTGCGCCCGGGCTCACCATTGAGGTCCAGGCCAGCGGCGTGCTGACGGTTGAACAGCTCGACGGTGGCCAGCGCCAGACGCCCGAGCTGGTTGCTCACGTCGGCCACATCGTCGTTGTAAAACGTGAGCAGGCCCTTGAGCATACCGCCCGAGATCAGGTCCTCGCTGATGACGGCATCGGGGCGGCCAAAACCGACGGTGTAACGGCCAGCGGCATTGACCGTTTCCGAGCCCACCAAGGGCGTGGACTGATTGCCCAGAACCACCGGAAAGCTGTTGCCCACGAACACCGTGAGAGAGCGGTCGTCTGCCTCCAGGGTGTTGACGGGTATGATTTTGTTGAGATCGGCCACCAGGCGGTCACGCTGATCCAGCAAATCGTTGGGCGAGCGGCCGCTGGCATACGCATCGACAATGCGCTGGTTGAGGCTGGCGATGTTGGACGCCAGCCGGTTCGCTTCCGCGAGGCTGGCATCGAGCTGGACCCGTGTGGTCACGCGCAGCTCCTCGAGTTGGCGGGCGGTCTGGTTCAGGCGACTGGCAAGTTCTTCGGCCCGGGTCAGTACCACGCCACGGGCCGTTTGGTTGGTGGGCGAGGCCACCACATCGGCCCAGGCATTGAGAAAGCCGTTGAGCTGGCGCCCCATGCCAGCGTCCCCCATGGGGAACAATTGTTCCAAGGCTTGCAGGCGTTGATAACGCGCGTTGGCCGAGGCGGCCGAGGCCGCGCTCAGGTTGGCCTCCCGGGTCAGGAATTGGTTGTAGGAGCGCTCGACCGCCGCCACCTCCACCCCCTTGCCGAAGTAACCGTTGCCAAAGTTCTGGCCCGGAACCTGTTCGAAACTGACGGTTTGCCGGGAATAGCCCGGCGTGTTCACGTTGGCAATGTTGTGGCCAATGACCTGGAGCGCGGATTGGTTGGCGGTGAGGGCCGTCACGGCGACGTTGAAAGACATGGCTGACTCCTTCCTTTATCCCAGCGCCCGTTTGACGTTCAGCGTGGTGTTGATGACCCGGCTGAGTTTTTCGGCGTAGCGCGGATCGGTGGCGTAGCCGGCGCTTTGCAGATGCTCGGCAAACGAGCGGGCCGAATGCAGGTTCTCCATGACCCGGCTGTAGCGCGGGCTCTGGCTGATCAGCCGGGCGTAATCGCGAAACGCGTCGGCATAAGAGTCGTAGGCACGAAATCGGGCCGTCACCTTGCGCGGCTCGCCATCGACGTATTCGGTGGTGGTGATCTCTGCCACCTTGCCTGTCCAAGACGGCCCGGCCTTGATGCCGAAGAGGTTGAAACTGTTGGAGCCATCGGCACGACGGATTTCGCTGCGGCCCCAGCCGGTTTCGTGGGCGGCCTGGCCGATCATGAAGCTGGCAGGAATACCCGATTCCTGCTGCACCTGCAACGCCGCCTGGCGATGCTGGGCCACGAAAGCGGCCTGCGTGGGCGTGGGCCGTGGCACCCGGGCACTGCTCGAACGGTCAGCCGAGGCAGGCGGCGCGGATGCGGTGGGCGCAGCCCCGCCACTGCCGGGCGACGGCTGGATCTGCTGCATCAACTGGCGCTCGATCATTTCGCTCAGGCCACCGGGCAGGCCGGTCATCTTCAGAGCCCACTGCTCGTCCAGCAACTGGGTGCCCAGATCGGTGGCCTCGTTGTCCATCAAGCCGCTTTTCATCGTCGCCTCGCGCATGCTCTTGAGCAGTTCGCGCATGAACAAGGCCTCGAACTGACGAGCGGTCTCTTTCAGCGCGGCCTGGCCGTCCCGGCCGGCCAACCCATGAAGCTGATCCAGCGACTTGGAGTCGATCGCCAGGCCGCGTTGCCCCGCCAGCGACAGGGTGGACATGGGGTCGAGGCTCATGTCAAATCACCTCCAGCTCCGCCTTGAGCGCACCGGCAGCCCGCATGGCCTGGAGGATGGCCACCAGGTCCTGTGGGGTCGCCCCCAGGGCATTGAGGGCCTTGACCACTTCGCTCAGTTGGGCCGATGCTTCCAGCTTGATGAGCGCCCCCCCTTCCTGGCTGATCTGGATGTCGGCCCGCTCGGTGACCACGGTCTGCGCACCCGGAGGCGCAAACGGTTCGGGTTGGCTGACCAGCGGCGTGGAACTGATGCTGACCGACAGGTTGCCGTGTGCCACCGCCGCTGCCCCCAAGGTAACGGCCTGATTCATCACCACCGAGCCGGTACGGGAGTTGACGATCACACGCGCCACAGGGCGCGGCAACTCCAGCGGCAACTCCTCGATGTCGGCAAGAAAGGCGATCCGGCTGTTCGGGTCGATGGGGGCGCGCACCCGCACCAGCCGGCCATCCAGCGCCTGGGCCGTGCCCTCGCCCATGGCGCTGTTGATGGACTCAGCCACCCGGCGGGCGGTCTGAAAATCGGAGGCGTTGAGGTTGAGGTCCACCGTCTCGCCGAGCAACAGGGGCGTGGGCACGGTACGCTCCACTTGGCCTCCGCCGGGAATGCGTCCGACACCCAAATGGTTGACAGTGACGCTGCTGCCCCCGGCCGAGGCGCCTGCTCCTCCTACCAGCAAATTGCCCTGTGCCAGGGCGTAGATTTCGCCGTCCACCCCGCGCAGCGGCGTGGAGATGAGCGTGCCGCCACGCAGAGACTTGGCGTTGCCGATGGACGAGACCGTCACGTCGATGGCCTGCCCTGGACGGGCGAAAGCCGGCAACTGGGCCGTCACCAGCACGGCCGCCACGTTCTTGGGCTGGAAATTGGCCCCCGGCGGCAAGGTGATGCCGAGCTGCTGCAAGTAGTTGTTCAGCGTCTGCCCAACGTAGGGCATTTGGTTGGTCTGGTCTCCCGTGCCGTCGAGGCCCACCACCAGACCATAGCCGGTGAGCTGGTTGGTGCGCACACCCTGCACGGAGGCCACGTCCTTGATGCGGCTGGCCTGGGCCGGCAGGGACCAGACCACCAGGGCGGCCAGCCCGAGCACGGCAAGGGCACGGCGAACACAAAGGGAAGGGGCAAAGAAAAATCGGTTCATGGGAGCCTTTCCCGCGGCTCCACCAGGAGCCACGACGAGCGCATGAACCGATTGTCAGAAAACTTTAGAACGGCAGAAGCGTTAAAAAGAAGCGGGAAAGCCAGCCAAATGTCTGCGCATCGTTTTGGGCACCGCGTCCGCGTGAGAGCACGCGCACGTTGGCGATCTGGGTGGACTGCACCGTGTTGCCCGGCCGGATGGTGCGTGGGTCCACCGTGCCTGAAAACTGCAGCACGTCCACATTCTGGTTCACACCGATCTGCTTCTCGCCGATCACCACCAGATGCCCGTTGGGCAGTACCTCGGTGACGACGGCGGTGATGTTGCCGGAAAAGGTGTTGGTGGCCCGCGTGGAGCCGTCTCCACTGAAGGTGTTGGACGACTGTGCGCTGGCCCGTGCTCGGGCAAAGGAGTTGTCATTGAACAGGGGCAGTGCCGACACCCCTGCGCTGAGTTCGGACTCACGGTTGACATCGGTCGAGCTTTGCTGTGAGGCCGTGAGCCTTTCGGTGATCTGCACCGTCAGGGTGTCGCCCACCATGCGGGCGCGATGGTCCTCGAAGGCGGGACGGTAGCTCACCGGGGTGAACAGGCTGCCCGTGACCGATGCGGGCACCGGGTTTTGCGTCTGGGGATAGGCCAGCACCTCGGGGGCTTTGGCCAGGTCCACGTCCGGCACTTGCGAGAGGTTGGAGCAACCTGCGAGCCCAAGGGCCATCATCAGGCCAGCAGCCGAGCCGATTTTTTTGTAGCGCTTCATGGGAAGAAGTCCTCGAGTTCAATCAGACCGTTCAGAGCTGCGCCAGGCGCTGCAACATCTGATCCGACGTCTGGATGGCCTTGGAGTTGAGTTCGTAGGCACGCTGGGTCTGGATCATGGCCACCAATTCCTGCACCACGTTCACGTTGGAGCTCTCCAGGTAGCCCTGCAACACCGGACCCAGCCCCTCGGTTCCCGGCTGGCCGACGATGGGGTCTCCGGATGCGGGGGTTTCGGTGAACAGGTTCTGCCCTCGCGGCTCCAACCCTGCCGGGTTGATGAATGAGGCCAGTTCGATCACCCCGGCCTGCTGCGGCTGCGGGTTGTTGCCCGCAATCACCGACACGACGCCATCGGTCCCGATGGTGATGCTGCGCGCCTCCGCTGGAATGGTCACGCCGCCCAACACCAGATATCCGCTCGTGGTCACCAGTTGGCCCTGCGAGTTGAGCTTGAAGGTGCCGTCACGGGTGTAGGCGGTGGTGCCGTCCGGCATCTCGATCTGGAAAAAGCCGTCGCCGTTGATCGCCACGTCCAGCGTGTTACCGGTTTGCTGCAGGCTGCCCTGGGTGTAGGTGCGTGCGGTGGCGACCGTGCGCACCCCCAGGCCGATCTGCAGGCCCGTGGGCAGCTCTGTCTGTTCGGCCGTTTCTGCCCCGACTTGGCGCAGGTTCTGGTAGATCAGGTCTTCGAAAATGGCCGTACCACGCTTGAAGCCTGCCGTGGATACATTGGCCAGGTTGTGGGAAATGACGTCCAGCTGGGTCTGCTGGGCCTGCATGCCGGTTTTGGCGATCTGCAAGGAATTGATCATGTTTTCGCTCCTTCAGCGTATGGCGGCTCAACCGCCAAGCCCCAGCAACTGGCTGGCGCTTTGGTCGTTCTTTTCGGCGTTTTGCAGCATGCGCATTTGCAGCTCGTACTGCCGCGCCACACCGATCATGCCGACCATGGCCTCGATCGGATTGACGTTCGAACCCTCCAGCATGCCGTCCACCAACGCGGCGGTCGGGTCGGTGGGCAGCGGGGCGCCGTCGGCGCTGCGAAACAGGCCGTCGTTGCCGCGCACCAGTCGCTGGAACTCGGCGTCGGGCGTGACGAGCTTGAGGCGGCCGAGCACCTGCGGCTCCTCATCTCCGACCCGCGCCGACACCGTGCCATCGCGCCCAATGGTCACCCGGGCATTGTCGGGAATGTTGATCGGAGCGCCGGCGTCATCCAGCATGGGCAGGCCGGCGTGTCCGACCAACAGCCCCTGCGCCGACACCTGCAGGGCACCGGCCCGGGTGTAGGCTTCGGTGCCGTCGAGTGCCTGGATGGCGAAGTAGGCCTGCCCCACGGCGGCGACGTCGAGGTTGCGCCCCGTGCTGTTCATGGTGCCGGGTGTGTCCAGATGCCCGGCAGTGGCCTCCAGCGCGAAGGCACGGGTCGTCGCCCCCTCGCCGCGCAACGGCACCGAGCGGAAAGTGGCCAACTCGGCCCGAAAGCCGTTGGTGCTGACATTGGCCAGATTGTTCGCCAGCACCTGCTGGCGGTGCATGGCCGCATTGGCCCCGGACAAAGCGGTGTAGATGACGCGGTCCATGAGTCGGCCCTTCCTGTGGCTTCAGCCGTGCATCAGCGCAAATTGACCAAGGTCTGCTGGATCTGGTCCTGCGTCTTGATCGTCTGGGCGTTGGCCTGGTAGGCCCGTTGCGCCACGATCATGTTGACCAGTTCCTGGGTCAGGTCCACGTTGGACTCTTCCAGCGAGCTCTGGCGAAGCAGGCCGAGCTGGCCTTCCAATGGCCCTCCCAGCACCACCTGCCCCGAGGTGATGGTTTCAGACCAGTAGCCGCCATTGACCGGCTGCAAGCCTTGCAGGTTGCGGAAGTTGCCCAACGCCACTTGGCCTGCCGCGAGCGAGACGCCGTTCGAGTAGCGCGCCAGAATGACACCGTTTTCCGCAATGTCGATGGACGTCAGTTCCCCAGAGGCATAACCGTCCTGCCTGATATCGAACACCCCAAACTTGCTGCCGAACTGGGTAATCGTGAAGCCGGCTTGAGGATCACCCAGGCGCAGAGGAAAGGCCAGCGTGCCATCGCTGGGGGTCTGGACAACCCCGGTATAGACGCCGGGCACCAGCGGGTCGATAGGACCGGAACGGATGGTGATGTCGTCGAGACCCGGATCTCCATCGGGGTTGACCAGCGACGCCACGCGGCCCGACGCATCGAAGGTCACGGTTCCCAAATCTTGGCCGCTCACCCCATTGTCAGCGCTGGCGATGATCTGCCATTCGTTGGCATTCTGCAGCTTGACGAAATAGAGCTGCACCGGCAGCGCCACCCCTTGTGAGTCGTACACATTGGTGGCTGTACCGTAAGTTTTCTGGTTTTCGCTGAGCGGGAAAGTGGCACGCGCATCCGGCGGCACATCAGGCACTTGCGGTTCGGTGCGGCCATCGAGGTTGGCATTGAGAAAAAGTCCCTGCAATGCAGGGTCGGGGTTGGCCCCGGTGCGCCGGGGCGCGATGGCTGAGGCCGTGGGCAACTGGATGTCGCCAGGCACCACACTGGTGCGAACGCCGGACTCGTTGGTGGGAAAACCCTGCAAGCGAGCACCGTTGTTGGTGATGATGTAGCCATCGCGATCGAGCTTGAACTCGCCATTGCGGGTGTAGAGTGTTGAACCGTCGGTTGCCCGAACCTGGAAAAAACCCGCTCCATTGATGGCCAAATCGAGTTGGTTGCCCGTGATTTTCAAGTTGCCCTGGGTGAACAACTGCGCCACCGTGGCCACCTGCACCCCGATCCCTGCGGACGCACCGCCGGTGGCACCCAAGGATGAGGCATAGACTTCAGAAAACTCCGCACGGGAGACCTTCATGCCCGTGGTGTTGGCATTCGCAATGTTGTGCCCAATCACATCGAGGTTGCGGGCTGAAGCGTTGAGACCCGAGAGGCCGGTTTGGAAACTCATGTTGTGCTCCTGTGTGAAAAGGGGTCTGAGCTCAGAGAAAAGCCAGAATCTGTGGGTACGAGAGGGTCATGCCGCCGCTGGTGCGCATGCGCAAAATGCCGTCCACCATGGCAACGGATTCGACACGCTGACGAGACAGCGGCACGGCCGGGACGGACTGCCCAGCGGACGTGGCGTTGATCTGCATGCCACCGATGCGCGCGGGATCGATCTCACCAATGGCCCATTCAAAGTTGTGCATGCCAGCGCTGCGCGGCCCCAGATCGACCGTATCCAGCACCTCGCCCGTGGTGGACATGATGTCCACACGCACGCTGTCGGCTGGCTGGCTCAGGCTGAAGCTGCCCTGCGCCGTGCCGGACTCCACAGCGAGTGCGTTGCCCTGGGCAACCACCTGACGCCCCACCAGAGCGGTTCCTTGCACCCCTTGGGCCAGATTGAATTGATACGCCAGACTCATGAGCGTCTGGTTGACCTGCTGGATGCCCGTGACCGTGTTGATCTGGGCCATCTGGGAGGTCAATTGCGCGTTGTCCAGCGGGTTGAGCGGGTCCTGGTTGCTCAATTGCGCGATGAACAGCTTGAGAAACCGGTCCTGCGCGGCCTGGGGATCGGCGGCATCGGCCTGCGCACCGCCGCGGGCGTTGTAGGCATCGATCTCGCTGTTGCTGAGGGGGGTCATGAACATGGCGGGCTCCTGTCTGGGCAGCTCACTGCCCCATTTGCAAGGTCTTGAGCAGCAACGACTTGGCGGTGTTCATCACCTCCACGTTGTTCTGATACGAACGGGAGGCCGAGATCATGTTGACCATCTCCTCCACCGGGTTCACGTTGGAATGGGTCACATAGCCTTCGGCATCGGCGCTGGGGTGCTGGGGGTTGAACACACGGCGGTTGGGCGCATCGCTCTCGATGACGTTCTGGACCTTCACACCGGCCGAAGCGGGGTTGTTGCCCATGGGGACGGTCTGGAACAGGACTTGTCGTGCTTTGTAGGCCTGCCCGTCGGGTCCGGCGACGGCATCGGCATTGGCAAGGTTGCTGGCCACGGTGTTCAGCCGCTGGGCCTGGGCGCTGATGGCGCTGCCCGAAACCCCGAAAATCGTGAACATGGACATGAACGTGCTCCTCACTGACCCTGGATGGCGCTGAGCATGGTCCGGACATGCCCGTTGATGAAGCGCAGCGTGGATTCGTACTGGATGGCGTTGTCCATGAAGTTGGCACGCTGCTGGTCCATGTCCACGCTGTTGCCGTCCAGGCTGGGCTGGGTCTGTACGGTATAGGCCACCCGAGTCCGTTCGGCCACCCCGCCCGCGCTGCTGACGGTGCGCAGGTGGCGGGCGTCGCTGCCTGCCAGCAACGGCACCGCGCCGGCGCGCAATTCCGAAGGGTTGCGCGCGGCATCCCGGATGGCGGCCTTGAAGTCGAAATCCCGGGCCGCATAGCCAGGCGTGTCGGCGTTGGCGATGTTGCTGGCGATCACCTGCTGGCGATGCGCACGCAACTGCAGCACGTCGGAGAAAAACTCCATGCGCTGGGTCAGTCGTTCGATCATGGGCACCTCCTGGAGGGTCTGGACACCTGGGGCCACATACCCCGATGCCCAGATTGTCAAAAACTTGAGGGCACCCCATGCCCCGAAAAGCCCGCCATCACCCCTGCATTTCCCCGCTTCACCCGTCCGCATCGGGCCTAAAGTTCAGTCCAAGGATGACGACAGCCATGAACCCAGCCTCCCGCCTTTCACCGCCCCGTCGCCCGGCCGGCGTATCGGGGCGTGGCTGGCGCGGGCTGCGCCGGCTCGCCTTGATCAGCGCCATGGGCTTGATGAGCGCAACGGCGGCGCTTTCTGTCCATGCCCAGACCACGCCCGCCATGGCGGCGGCCTGGACCCGCCAAGCCCAGGACTGGATCCACCAGCAACTCCAATCCACCGAGCCGGGCGCCCTGCCCCTGCGCCCCGAGATCGAGGTGGGCGCGCTGGACAGTCGCCTGCGTCTGGCACCCTGTGCCCGGATCGAGCCCTACCTGCCGGCCGGCACGCGCCTGTGGGGGCGCACGCGCATCGGCCTGCGCTGCAACGAGGGGCCCACCGCCTGGAATGTGTTCCTGCCCATTCAGGTGCGCGTCTGGGGGCCGGCATGGGCCGTACGCCAGCCGGTGCTGGCTGGCACCGCCCTGACCGAGGCCGACGTGGAACCCGTGGAAGTGGACTGGACCGAAGGCATCTCCCCTGTACTCGCTCGCCCCGAGGACTGGCTGGGCAACGAAGCCGCCCGCAACCTCCTGCCCGGACAGGTGCTGCGCCAAGGCATGGTCCGGGCCCCGCAGGTGTTCACCGCCGGCACCCAGGTACGGGTACTGGTCCGCGGGCAGGGCTTCACCCTCACCGCCTCGGGCGCCGCCCTGACCCATGGCCACCTGGGGCAAACCGCCCGGGTACGGATGCCCAACCGCAAGGTGCTCACAGGCACGGTGCGGGATGCCGAAACGGTCGAAATCGCGCTGTGACGCAAAACAGACACTGAAATGTCCAAAAAAGGTTAAAGTCCGCTCATGTTCGGTCGATAAGGCTCTCAAGCGCCCCCTTGGCCGGGGCTTGGAGAGTGTCATGAACGTCAACAGCCTGCCAGACAAGTCCGTCACAGCTGCATCCACCGGTGCCAACAAACCCGTGGATCGCGCCGCCGTGCCTGCCCAGCCCGCAGCGATGACCCCTCCGGAATCCGGCAACCGCGGTGTGGAAGTCAAGCTGTCACCGGTCACCCAGACCATGACCAACAACGTCGCACGCTCCGGCACCGACGTCTTCAACGCCGAAAAGGTCGAAGCCATGCGCATGGCGATCCAGAACGGCTCGTTCTCAGTCAACGCCGAAGTCATTGCCGACAAGCTGTTGGCCAACGCCCGCGAGATGTTGAGCGTGGCCAGCGCCGGCCCATCCACCGGCAACGACAATCCGCTCAAATGAGCCAGCCGGTCAACTGGTCAGACGTTCATGCCCAGTTGACGGCGCTGCAGGCATCGGTGGCCGCCGCGCACCAAGCGGCACTCGACAGCATCGGGCGCCACGAAGCCGATGCCGTCGTTTCCAGCCTTTCCCAACTGGCCGAAACGCTGACCCAGGTTCAGCCTGCGCTCGCAAGCGCTTTCGCATCCCAAACCCCTCCGGCTGAAGTGGCCCTGCTGGCGCAACAGGTCGGCACCGGCATCGACAACCTGTTTGCACTCCACACCCGGCTGTCGGCGCAGGCGCAACGGGCGCTCGATGTGCTGTTTCCCCCCGACCAGGTCAAGGCCTACAGGCGGCTTGGCGCCCGCAGCCCAGGATGGGGCGGAGCCGGCAGCGGCTACTTGAAGGCCTGAGGCCCGAACCGCCTTCGGCCCCGCGGGTGGATTCAATGCTCGCGCAGCCGCGCACGCAGCCGCGCAATGGATTGGCTGTGCAACTGGCTCACGCGCGACTCGGTCACGCCCAGCACGGCAGCGATCTCCTTGAGATTCATGTCGTGCTCGTAATACATGCTCATGACGTACTGCTCGCGTTCAGGCAGCTTCTTGATGGCCTCGACCAGGGCTTCACGCATGCGCTGGTCACTGAGCAGGGACTCGGGGTCGGACTGGGCATCGATGGGCAGGAAACGGTCGAGGAAATGGTCCTCGTCATCGCCACGGGCAGACAGGTCTTCCAAATACACGAGCTGGGTACCACGCACCCGGGCCAGAGACTCCTGGTAATCGGCCAGCGACATGCCCAGTTCCTGGGCGATCTCGGACTCCTTGGGCGAGCGCTGCAGGCGCTGCTCCAGCCTCTGCACCGCCAGCTCGATGTCCTTTTGCAACTTGCGTGACCCGCGCGACATCCAGTCCCCGTCGCGCAGTTCGTCCAGCATGGCCCCACGGATGCGTTGGCTGGCAAAGGTTTCAAACTGCACGCCTTGGGAAGGCTCGAAGCGGGCCAGAGCCTCGGTCAATCCGATCATGCCGACCTGAATCAGGTCATCCACCTCCACACTGGCAGGCAGTTTGGCAATCAGGTGGTGGGCCAGGCGGTGGACCAGAGGACTGTATTTGCGTAGCTGCGCATCCCGGTCAAGCGTGCCTTTGGCGGTGTACATCTGAAACTCCGATGATCTGATCGGCTGCGAGGGGCGGGCAACGCTCGGAGGGGTCGTCATCATGGGATCGGTTCTCGGGATCTTCCAGCACCAGTGCCGTGTCCAGCACCTTGAGCACACAGGATTCGTTGGCGTCCATCTGAGCCCCGCTCACCGGGGAATCATACCCCAGCGGCCACACCACGGGAACCCAGCCCAGGTGGCGCTCACACGCCTTGGCAAGCGCCTCGGCCGTGGCGTGCGCAGGGTCGGCCAGCTCGGCCGTTTCGGTGCCCCGCAAGGCCAGCACAACCGGCCGCAGAGCAGCGGCTTGCCACAAAACCTTGACGGCGTTGTAGGCCTGCACCAAGGCGGGGGGCGCGTCGGACAGAGCGATCAGCGGCCGGGCCGTGCTGTCGGCGAGCAAAACGGCCAGCGCTTCCAGGGGGGCATGCAGCAGCACCACCGAACCCGGGGGAGTCCCGGCCAGCCAGAGCTGCAGCAAGCGGCCATGCCCGAGCCAGGCATCGTCCGCCGACAAGCCTTTCAGGCCCTCGACGATCGCCACCGGCTGCCCCATGCCCTGCAAGGCGCGCTCCAGCCGCCACAGCAGCTCCAGCGAGCACCAGCCATCGGTGGTGGTCTGCACCACCGGCAATACCCGTGTCGGCGGCAACAGCTTGAGCGCCGACAGCCCCGAGGCCTGATCGCTGCGCTTCTCAAGCATGGCGTCCATCCAGTTCGACGCGGCCACGGGCCGTGTCGGTAAAGAACAACGGCAGCTCGGAAGACTGGGGATCGTAGGCCGACTTCCCACCCGAGGCCATCGACAGGCGCACCAGCGCCAACGCATCGGGGCGCTTCCAATCTTCCGGAACCCGCTGGCCGGTGCTGAGCCCGCGCAACACCAGCTGATGGCGAATCAGCGTGTCCACCGCCGGGCCGAGCTTGGCCGCCTCGTCGATTTTGGTCAACACCACGCCGTGCAGCGGGGTGCCTTGGTAGGCCTGCACCACGTCGTCCAGGGTGTCGCCATGGGCGCCCGCATTGAGCACCAGCAGTTTTTTGATGCTGGGCGCGGCCAGCAACTCCATCATTTCCTGGATGCGCGGATCCTTCTGGCCCAGCCCCGCGGTGTCGATGATGACCATGCGCTTGTTGGCCAGCAACTCCAGCAGGTCTTGCAAGGCCGCACGGTCATGGGCCAAGTGCGCCACCACGCCCAGCATGCGCCCGTAGGCGCGCAACTGCTCGTAGCCGGCGACGCGATAGGTGTCGAGCGTGATGAGGCCGATGCTGTTGGCGCCATACGCTTGCACACACTGGGCCGCCAGCTTGGCGGCGGTGGTGGTTTTTCCAACCCCGGTGGAGCCGACGAGGGCGAACACGCCACCTTCGTCGCACAACTGCCCGGCATCGCGGCTGGTGCGCAGGTTGCGCGCCAACACCTCCTGCGTCCAGCGGAACGCTTCGGCCGCGCCGTAACGTTCGGGCAGGCGCTCCATCACGGCACGGGCCACGGTGGGCGAATAGCCTGAACGAACGAGCTTGAGCAGCAAGGTGGACTGGATGGGACTCTGTTTGGCCTGCCCCATCCACGCCAACGTGGTGAAGCGCTCTTCCATCAGAGCCTTAAGGCTATCGATCTGTTCGGCCAGGCGCGCTCCGACCGGCGCTGGCGCGGCGGTCTTGGATGGCACATCGGCAGGCACTGCGCCTGCCGGGGAGCGGGTCTTGGCTGCGGCGCTGCCTCGCGCTTCCTGCTGGCCACGCGCGAAGGGCAGCACCATGTCGCCGTCCTGCGCCACAGCCCCTCCATGCCGGGCGGGCGGGGGCGCCATCTCTGCGCGATCGGTACCTCGGGCCTTGCCCGCGTCGCCCTCTCCTTGCAAGGCCTCACGGCGCTTACGCAGCATGCGCTCGCGCACGTAATCCTGGAACGACAGGGTGCTCATGGCCAACATCTCGGTGTCCTGCGCGACGCTGGACTTGGGCGACAGCCGGGGCAACTGCCGCGCGGCACGCTGCTCCAGCGTCATGCGGCCGCGCGGGGCAGTGGACGAGCCCGGATTCGCCACCTGAGTGGCCAGCTGCGCCAGATGCTCCTCGGCCGTGGCCACCACCTCGAAGCCCTGTTCGGTCGAGCGGCTGGACAGGATCACCGCGCTGTCGCCAAAGGCGGCCTTGGCCTGGGCCAGGGCTTCACGCGAGTTGGGGGCGATAAAACGTTGGGCGTTCATGCGGCTTCTCCAAGAATCGGGCCGATTCGGATGAGGTGGGTATCAGGGATTTCGCTGTGCGCCAGCACCTGCAGGCGCGGAGCAGCCCGGCGCAACAGACGCGCCATGGCGGAACGGATGGCATCGGGCACGAGCAGGCAGGCAGGCACGCCCTTTTCTTCCTGAGCATTGGCCACCTTGGCGGCGGACTGGGTCAGCATGTCGGCCACGCCGGGGTCCAGCGCCGCCATGCCCTGACCGCTCAGGGCCTGCGTGAGCAGGCGTTCCAAGCCAGGCTCGATGGCAATGACCTCCAGCTCGTTGACCGGCCCATAAATCTGCTGCACGATGGCCGGCGCCAACGCCTGGCGCACCCGGCGCGCCAGTTCTGCCGGGTCTTGCGTCTGGCCGGCGTGCTCGGCCAGCGCCTCGATGATGGTGCGGATGTCGCGGATGTTCACCGACTCTTCCAGCAACAGCTGGAGGACTTTCTGGAACACGCCGATCGACACCATTGCAGGGACCACTTCTTCGATGAGTTTCGGGGCCAGCTTGGCCACGTGCGCCACCAGTTCCTGGACCTCGGTGCGGCTCAGCAGCTTGGCGGCATGGACTTGCATCAAGTGTGACAAATGCGTGGCCAGCACGGTCTCCGAATCAACCACGGTGTAGCCGGCCATTTGCGCGTTTTCCTTTTGCCGCTCGTCGATCCAGTGCGCGGGCAGCCCAAAGGCCGGATCGGTGGTGGCAGTGCCGATGAGCGGCGTCTTGATGTGGCCCGGATTGATGGCCAGGAACTGCCCGGGAAACACCTCGCCCTCGCCCACCACCACGCCACGCAAGGTGATCCGGTAGGCGCTGGGACGCAGTTCCAGGTTGTCGCGCACATGCACGGCCGGCGGCAGAAAGCCCACCTCCTGCGCGAACTTCTTGCGCACCCCCTTGATGCGGGTCAGCAAATCGCCTTGACGGTTCTTGTCCACCATCGGGATCAGGCGGTAGCCCAGCTCCAGGCCCAGCAGGTCCACCGGCTGCAAGTCGTCCCATGTGGCCTCGGTATCGGACGAGGGCTGGGCCGCTGCGGCCGCGGCCTGCTGCGCCTGGGCATCCGCCGCCGAAGTCTGTTGCTGGCTGCGCCAAATCCAGAAAGCGACCGACCCGATCAGCACCGCGAAGGTGAGAAACACCACATGCGGCATCCCGGGCACCACACCCAGCAGAAACAGCACCGAAGCCGTCACGCCCAGCACCTTGGGCGAGTCGAACATCTGGGTCACGATCTGGTCGCCCAGCTCCTCTTCCTTGCCCACGCGCGACACCACCATGGCGGCCGCCACCGAAATCAGCAGGCCCGGCACCTGGGCCACCAATGCGTCGCCCACGGCCAGGGTGATGTAGCTGTCGGCCGCCTGCCCTGCGCTGAGCCCATGCTGCAGCATGCCGATGGCGAAGCCGCCGATGATGTTGATCAACAGAATGAGGATGCCCGCGATGGCGTCGCCGCGCACGAATTTCGATGCGCCGTCCATGTTGCCGAAGAAGTCGGCCTCTTCGGCCACCTCGGCTCGGCGGCGCTTGGCCTCTTTGTCGTCGATGATGCCGGCGTTGAGGTCGGCGTCGATCGCCATTTGCTTACCCGGCATGGCGTCCAGCGTGAAGCGAGCGCCCACTTCGGCGATACGCTCGGCCCCTTTGGTGATCACGATGAAGTTGATCACCACCAGGATCAGGAACACGATCACACCGACGGCGAAATTGCCCCCCACCAGAAAGGTGCCGAACGCCTCGATCACCGCGCCGGCGGCACCCGGGCCGGCATGCCCCTCCATCAGCACCACGCGGGTGGAGGCCACGTTGAGCGACAAGCGCAACAAGGTGGTCAGCAGCAGCACGGTCGGGAAAGCGGCAAAGTCCAGCGCCCGCTTCATATAGGCCGCCACCATCATTACCGTCAACGCCAACGCGATGTTGAGCGTGAAAAAGGTGTCGAGCAGCCACGGCGGCAGCGGCAGCACCAGCATCGAGAGCACCAGCATCACCAGAATCGGAGCGGCCAAAGCCGGCCCCTGACCCCGGCGATTGCCCAGCCACTGCTGGGCGGTTTGCATGAACTCGTTCATGGTCGGTGTTGGAGACGGTTAGGCGTTCGATGGATGGGGAGCACGACCCCGATGCGGATCGAGTTCGGCAGGCACCTCCGGCTGCGGTGGCTCACCCGGCATCGGGCCCTCACCGCGCAGCGCCGCCCGCAGGCGATACACATAGGCCAGCACCTGGGCCACGGCGGTGAAGAGAGCGGCCGGCACCTGCTGATCGATCTCGGTGTGGGCATAGAGCGCCCGCGCCAGCATCGGCGACTGCAACACCGGCACCTGGTGCTCTTGGGCCACGTCTCGGATGCGCAGCGCGATCAGGTCCGCACCCTTGGCAATCACATGCGGTGCGGCCATGGTCTTTTCGTCATACTTCAATGCCACGGCGTAGTGGGTCGGGTTCATCACCACCAGATCGGCGGCGGGCACGCGCGTGACGCTGTTGCCCTGGGCGATCTCGCGCTGGCGCTGACGCAGCTTGCCCTTGAGCTGGGGATTGCCCTCGGTTTCCTTGTGCTCGTCCTTGACCTCCTTGAGCGACATCTTCAAGCGGTGCCGGTGCAGGTACTGCTGCAAGGGCACGTCGATGAGCGCGACCAGCAGCACCACGGCCAACAGCCCACCCACCCCCACCATGAACCAGCGCCCGAGCTGGCTCAACGAGCTTTCCAGGGGCCGCAGCAGCAGGGTGCCGAATTCGACCAGGTGCGTGCTCACGAACACCGATGCCACGATGGCGAGCAACACGGTGATGCCCAGCAGCTTGAGCACCTCGAAGAACTGCTGGCGCGAAAACAAGCGCTTGAACCCGCTGATCAACCCAATCTTGGACAGTTCTGGCACCAGTGGTTTGGCGCTCCACGCAAACGAACCCACTGCAATCTGCGACAACGCCACGACGAGCGCGACCGTCACACCCAGCGGGAGAAAGAACATCAGGGCCTCACCCAGCGCCAGCGAGAGCTGCTGCAGGATCACTTCGGGATGGCGAATGCTGTCCTGATCAAAAGAAAAGCTCAGCCGCATGGCCTGGCGCAAGCGCTCGTAGCCCCAGGGCAGCAAGGCCAACAGCACCACCATGCCTCCCCCGAGCACAGCCAGATTCGACAGATCCTTGGCACGGGGCACCTGCCCGTCTTGCCGGGCTTTTTGCAGCCGCCTGGGGGAGGCCGGCAGATTCTTTTCTTGGGTGGAAGATTCCATGGGCGGTCAAACGAATCGTTGACCGCATTGTCTGGCGCCGACCGCTTTTCTAAAGCCCGATAAAGCCCGGGCTTTCCGGCCAGTTCCAGCCAGAAGGCCGATCAGAAGCCGAGGCTGGAGAGCAGATCGTCCACGTCCTGCTGGCTCGTCACCACGTCGGAGCGGCCCTCGGGGTTGACCACCGGGCCGGCCAAAGCCTCACGGGAACTGGGCGCGGGCTGGCGCGGCTTGGTCTCACCATCGGCTTGCAGGGCATGCGGCGCCGCCTCCAGCAACAGCTGCAGAAGCTGGCCCTCGATGGTGGCCGCCAGCGCCACGACCTTCTTGATCACCTGCCCGGTGAGGTCGTGGAAATCCTGCGCCAGCATGATCTCGGTGAGGTGGGCATCGGTGCGCTCGGTGCTCTGCTGGATTTTTTCCGACCACTCCACCAGCTCCGGCATGGCCCATTTCAGACCAGGTACCCCACGGATGGTCTCGACGAGCCGCCGGCTGTGCTGCCGCACCGCGTCCTGCTCGGCCTTGGCCTCATCGACACGGTTGAGCACTTTTTCGGCCGCCTCACCCGTGAGTCGGGCAATGTATTCGAGCCGGCTGCGCGCGTCGGGCAACTCTTCCACCGCCCCCTTGAGAACCGGGGCGTACCCCAGCTCGTGCAGGGCATCGTGCAGCTGGCGGGTGATCGCCCCCAGCTTCTGGAACATCTCGGAGGACGGGTCGTGGTGCGTAGGGGTACTGTTGCTCATGCTGCCTGCCCTTCTTACCAGCCCATCTTCTTGAAGATATTGGCGAGTTTTTCTTCAAGGGTGGCCTTGGTGAAAGGCTTGACGATGTAGCCAGCCGCCCCGCCCTGGGCTGCGGCGATGATGTCTTCCTTACGGGCTTCCGCAGTCACCATGAGCACCGGAATGTGCTTGAGCTTCTCGTCGGCCTTGATCTGGTTGAGCAGTTCGAAGCCGTTCATGTTCGGCATGTTGATGTCGCTGACCACGAAGTCGAACTTGCCGTTGCGCAGCTTGTGCAGCGCCACCACCCCGTCCTCGGCCTCGTCGGCATCGGCGTGGCCGATTTCCTTGAGCAGGTTGCGCACGATGCGGCGCATGGTGGAAAAATCGTCAACGATCAGAAAACGCAGGTCGGGCATACATGGCTCCGTGTGGGGAGAGCTCTAAGTGTAAGGGCAGTGTGGGTGGATGCGGTCATTGCGCTGCACCGGTGGGCGCTGCCGCCTCGTTGCCGCCGAATGTGGAAGATGAGAGCCGATACCCCTCTGCCATGCGTTCCTCCGCCTCCTGGGTCAGCACCAGGATGCTGATGCGCCGGTTCACCGGGTCGAAAGGACGATCGGCCAGCAGGGGTTGGCTGGAGCCCATGCCCACCACGCGGGCGAGCTTCTCGTCGGGCAGACCGGCAGCCACCAGTTCACGGCGCGTGGCGTTGGCCCGATCGGCCGACAGTTCCCAGTTGCTGTAGCCGCGCGCGCCGCTGCCATAGGGCGTGGCATCCGTATGCCCAGACAGCGAGATGCGGTTGTCCACCTCGGCCAGTGCCGCGCCGATTTCGCGCAGAATGTCACGCATGTAGGGCCGAACCACTGCACTGCCCACGTCGAACATGGCCCGGTTCTGGTCGTCCACGATCTGGATGTTCAACCCGTCCTGCACCATCTCCATGCGGATCTGGTCGCGGAACTCGGAAAGCCGTATGTTGTTGTTGATGACGGTTTCGATCTTGTCGCGCAGGCCCTCGATGCGCTGGCGCTCCAAGCGCATGGCCTCCTGCCGGATCAGTTGCGCACCCAGCTCGCGCGTCGCCAACTCGGCGTCTCCACGCGCCATCTGCCCCGTGGTGCGGGTGAGGTCATCGCCACCTCCTGGCAGGATGCTGTCGCTGGCTCCACTGCCAGGCCCCCCGAACAGGGTAGCCATGAACGGGGCGTTGAAATAATCGGAAATGCCCTTGCGGTCCGCCTCCGTGGTGGAGCCGAGCAGCCACATCAGCAGGAAGAAAGCCATCATGGCCGTCACGAAGTCGGCATAGGCGATCTTCCAGGCCCCACCGTGTGCCCCATGCCCACCCTTCTTGACGCGCTTGATGATGATGGGTTGCAGCGGTTTGCCCGAAGCGGCCATGGTCGTCGACGCCCTGTGTTATTTCTTGGTCTTGACGTGACCTTCGAGTTCCAAGAAGGTGGGACGCTCGGTGGAGTACAGCACCTTGCGCCCGAACTCGATCGCCGTCATCGGCGCATAACCCTGCATGCTGGCCAATAGGGTGGTCTTGATGCACTGGAGTTCCTTGGTGCCCTCTTCCATCTTCTGCTCCAGCAGGCCGGCCAGCGGCTCCACGATGGCATAGGCCAGGAAGATCCCGAGGAAGGTACCGACCAGCGCCGAGCCGATCATGCCCCCGAGCACGGCGGGCGGTGAATCGACCGCGCCCATGGTCTTGATGACACCGAGCACCGCCGCCACGATGCCGAACGCCGGCAGCGCGCCAGCCAGGCGGGTGAAGGCGCCGACCACGGCATGCTCCTCCTGGTGATGGGTGTCAATCTCGCTGTCCATCAAAGCCTCGATCTCGTGGGCGTTCAGGTTGCCGGAGACCATCATGCGCAGGTAGTCGGTAACGAACTCGATGACATGGTGGTCCGAGCCGACCGTGGGATACTTCTGGAACAGCGGCGAGTCCTCAGGATTTTCGACATCGTTTTCGATCGCCATCAGGCCCTCCTTGCGGGCCTTCTGCAGGATCTCATAGAGCATGGCCAGCAGCTCCATGTAGCGCTCTTTGGTGTACTTGCTGCTTTTGATCGCCTTGCCAAAGGCCCCGGCCGCCTTCTTGAGCACCTTGGGCTGGTTGTTGACGGCGAATGCCCCCATGGCCCCGCCCATGATGATGAGCATTTCCACCGGCAGAGCCTTGAGAATGACGCCGATGTTGCCGCCGGCAATGACGTAGCCGCCGAACACGCAGCCCAGCGCGACGATGTACCCGATGATCACCAGCATGTGCGTCTCAACCCCGGTTGCAATGCGAAACCATTCTATCGGCAGACGCCACCCCGACTGGAGGGCGGATGCTCATACCCGCCCACCTTGCCACGCCCGCCGCACACGCACATACAGCCTCCAGGCCGCCCACCCCTTCCAGGCCCAACGCCACCATCGGCGCGGCCGGCGCCACACCAGCAGGCCTACCACACCCAAAGGAACCCAGGGGTGCGCCCGCATCCAGTGGGCCGTATGCCGGGCCTGATCGGCCACCTGAAACAGAGGTTGCAGTGCGCGGCCGTGGGCCACCAGCCGCTCGCGCAGCAGGCCAGAGCGCTGCACCAGCTCGGCACGCCGCATCCACAGCGCTTGCCGCTGCCTCATGGCCGCAGCTGCTGGGCATCGCGGGCCAGCTCTTGGGTGGTGGCTTCGAACCAACGCCGGGTTTCGCGTGCACGGGCCCGCGCGATCAGCAGCGCCACCGCACCGAGGGTGAGAAAGACGGCCGTGAACACGGCCAACGCCAGCGCACGGTGAGACTCCCACCACAGCACGGTGAGCAACACCGCCAGAAAACCCAGGCCGAGACACAACAGCACCGCTGCGGCCACAGCCCAGGCCATCAGTTCCACGACACCGATGGCGTGATCGCGCGCCTCGACACCCAGCAGCTCGAAGCGCACGCGCACAAGCTGCAAGCCGTCGTGCAGCCAACCCTTGAGGCCCGCCAGCAGCGAATCGGTCGGTGGAGATGGGGGCTCGGTGCGTTCGTCTTGGGCCATTGCCGGGCCGGCCAGCGCGTCAGCGGCGGCTGATCAGCAGCCCGACGATCAACCCGATGCCGGCCGCCAGACCGATGGATTTCCAGGGGTGCTCGTGAACGTAGTCGTCTGTGGCGCGGGCCACTTCGCGGGTCTTGACCCGAACCGCGTCTTCCCAATCGCCCATTTTGTGGCGCGCATTGCGCAGGTTGTCCTGCATGCGCTCGCGCAGTTCTGTGATCCGTTCGCCGGTCTGGCTGGCGGTCGCGCTCAACAACTCCTCGGCATCGGCCATGACGGCCTTGAGGTCGGCCATCAGTTTGTCTTTGGGCTGGTGTTGGGCTTGTTGGGTATCTGTCATCGTCGACTCCCGTTACGGTTGGTTGAACACTATATCAGGCGGACGCCGAGGCCGCGACAGGATTGCGCAGACGGATGTGCAATTCCCGCAATTGTTTCTCGTCCACCATGCTGGGCGCCTGGGTGAGGAGGCACTGGGCACGCTGCGTCTTGGGAAACGCAATCACATCGCGGATGGACTCGGCCTTGGTCATGAGCGTGATGAGGCGGTCCAGGCCGAAGGCCAGGCCGCCATGGGGCGGAGCGCCGTATTGCAGCGCGTCCAGCAGAAAACCGAACTTGGCCCGCGCCTCTTGCGGGCCGATCTTGAGCGCGGCAAACACCTTGCTCTGCACGTCGGCGCGGTGGATACGCACCGAGCCGCCTCCCAGCTCCCAGCCGTTGAGCACCATGTCGTAGGCCTTGGCCATGCATTGGCCCGGATCGCTGTCCATGAGTTCTTCGTGGCCGTCCTTGGGCGCCGTGAAGGGGTGGTGCATGGCGTTCCAACGCCCTTCTTCCTCGTCGTACTCGAACATGGGGAAATCCACCACCCACAGCGGTGCCCAGCGGTCCTCGAAGAGCCCGCTCTTGCGGGCAAAGTCGCTGTGGCCGATCTTGATGCGCAGCGCGCCGATGGCATCGTTGACCACCTTGGCCTGGTCGGCGCCGAAGAACAGGATGTCGCCGTTTTGCGCCCCCGAGCGCTGCAGGATGGCGGCGATGGCCGCGTCGTGCAAGTTCTTGACGATGGGGCTCTGCAAGCCGTCACGGCCGGCGGCCGCGTCGTTGACCTTGATCCACGCCAGCCCTTTGGCGCCGTAGATCTTCACAAACTCGGTGTAGGCGTCGATCTCGGAGCGGCTCATCTCGGCCCCACCCGGCACGCGCAAGGCGACCACGCGGCCGTTGGGCATCTGGGCCGGGGCGCTGAAGACCTTGAAGTCCACGTCGGCCATCACGTCGGTCAGTTCGGTGAATTCGAGTTTGACGCGCAGATCGGGCTTGTCGGAGCCGAAGCGGTGCATAACCTCGGCGTAAGGCATCACGGGGAAGTCGCCCAGGTCCACACCGAGGGTGTTCTGGAACACCGTCTTGATCATGTCCTGGAACAGGTCCCGGATTTCCTGCTCGTCGAGGAAAGAGGTTTCGATGTCGATCTGGGTGAACTCGGGCTGACGATCGGCGCGCAGGTCCTCGTCGCGGAAGCACTTGGTGATCTGGTAGTAGCGGTCGAAGCCCGCCACCATGAGCAACTGCTTGAACAACTGAGGCGACTGCGGCAGCGCGAAGAAGTGGCCATCGTGGACGCGGCTGGGCACCAGGTAGTCGCGCGCGCCCTCCGGTGTGCTCTTGGTGAGCATGGGGGTTTCGATGTCGATGAAACCGTGGGCATCCAGGAACTTGCGCACCTCCATGGCAACCTTGTAACGCAGCATGAGGTTGCGCTGCATGTAGGGGCGGCGCAGGTCGAGCACGCGATGCGTCAGGCGCGTGGTTTCGCTCAGGTGCTCGTCGTCCAACTGGAACGGCGGTGTGACCGAGGGGTTGAGTACCTTGATCTCGTGGCAGAGCACCTCGACCTTGCCGCTCTTGAGGCTGTCGTTGGTGGTGCCTTCGGGTCGGGCACGAACCACGCCTTTGACCTGGACACAGAACTCGTTGCGCAGACCTTCGGCGACTTTGAACATGTCCGGGCGGTCTGGATCGCAGACCACTTGCACATAACCCTCGCGATCGCGCAGGTCCACAAAGATCACGCCACCGTGGTCGCGGCGGCGATTGACCCAGCCACACAGGGTCACGCTCTGCCCGATAAGGGCCTCGGTCACCAGACCGCAGTATTCGCTACGCATCGCCATACACTTGCTTTCGAGTAATGGCCAGCGCGCCCGCGCCGACCAGGGGGTGTGAAGTTCAGCCACCACCCTGACGCGGCAGCCGTGAGGAAGGGATCAGTGGCAGGCGCAAGCGCTGCCGCAGGCAGTGGCCGACGCCGTGCTGTCGCCGGAGCCAGCGGCCGCCGCTTCGGAGCTTGCGGCTGCCGTGGCCGTACCTGCGGCGGCGGCAGAACCGGCACCCCCGCCGTTGTTGCGGAAGTCGGTGACATACCAGCCCGACCCCTTGAGCTGGAAGCCGGCGGCGGTCAACTGCTTCCTGAAGGAGGAGGCGCCGCACACGGGGCAGTCGGTCAGAGGATCGTCGGAGATTTTTTGCAGAACGTCCTTGGCATGTCCGCAGGACTCACACTTGTACGCATAGATGGGCATGATGATTACCTGTGCAAACCGGGAAGATCTGAAAAAGGAGGTCAACCTGCCATTATAGTTGCGGCCACCGTGGTCGCCTTCAAGCCCCCTTTTTTTCGGCCCCTCACCAGAGGCTGACGCGGACGTACATCTGCATCAGCAACAGGCCCAGCACGAAACCGATACCCCCATAGATCAACCCTTGCAGCAGCCGATTGGTGCGGCGCTGCTCGCGCACCAACTCCTGCACCTCGCGGCGCAAGTCGGTCGGGCGCTGGCGCAGGTAATCGTGCAGCAGCCGGGGCAGCTCCGGGACCAGTTTGGCGTAATGCGGCGCCTCGGCTTTGAGCTGGTTCCAGAATTTCTTGGGCCCTACCTGCTCCAGCATCCACTGTTCCAGGAAGGGTTTGGCCGTGCTCCAGAGGTCCAGGTCCGGGTCGAGTTCGCGCCCCAGGCCCTCGATGTTGAGCAGCGTCTTTTGCAGCAGCACGAGCTGGGGCTGGATCTCGACGTGGAAGCGGCGCGAGGTCTGGAACAGACGCATCAGCACCAGACCGAGCGAAATGTCTTTGAGCGGGCGGTCGAAGTAGGGCTCGCACACCGCACGGACGGCGGCCTCCAGCTCATCGACCCGGGTGTCGGGCGGCACCCAGCCGCTTTCGATGTGCAGTTCGGCCACGCGCTTGTAATCGCGCCGGAAGAAAGCGGTGAAGTTCTGCGCCAGGTACTCCTTGTCGAACTGGGTCAGGGTCCCGACGATACCGAAGTCCAGCGAGATGTAGCGGCCGAACGTCTCGGGCTCGATGCTGACCTGGATGTTGCCCGGGTGCATGTCGGCGTGGAAGAAGCCGTCGCGGAACACCTGGGTGAAAAAAATCGTCACGCCGTCGCGCGCCAGCTTGGGAATGTCCACCCCGGCGGCGCGCAGCCGCTCCACCTGGTTGATGGGCAAGCCCTTCATGCGCTCCATCACCAGCACGTCGCTGCGGCAATGGTCCCAGATCATTTCGGGGATGAGCACGAGCTGCAGATTCTCCATGTTGCGGCGCAGCTGCGTGGCGTTGGAGGCCTCGCGCATGAGGTCCAGCTCGTCGTGCAGGTACTTGTCGAACTCGGCCACCACTTCGCGCGGCTTGAGCCGACGGCCGTCGGCCGACAGCGCCTCCACCCAGCCGGCCATCATGCGCATGAGCCCCAGATCTTTCTCGATCACGGGCAACATGCCGGGGCGCAGCACCTTGACCGCCACCTCGCGCCCGCTTTTGAGCACCGCAAAGTGGACCTGGGCAATCGATGCGCTGGCCACCGGCACCTGGTCGAAACTGGCAAAGACGTCGTCGAGTTTTTTTCCGAATGCCCGCTCGATGGTCGCCACCGCCACCGCGGAAGGAAACGGCGGCACCCGGTCTTGCAGTTTGGCCAGTTCCTCGGCGATGTCCAGCGGCAGCAGATCGCGGCGGGTGGACAAAACCTGACCGAATTTGACAAAGATCGGCCCCAGGCGCTCCAGGGCTTCGCGCAAGCGTTGGCCACGCGGACTGTCGAGCCGGCGACCGATGGTGATGATGGCCCGCACGGTTCGCACCACGGGATTGCGAAAGCCGGACAACACGAGTTCATCGAGGCCGTAGCGGAACACGACCCAGACGATGAACACCCCTCGGAAAAATCGCGTGATCACTGGTCGGCTCCGCTGCGCTCGGGTGCAGAAGGGGGGCCGGCATCGGACTTGCCCCCCGGTGCCCAGGCGCCCACCTTGGCGCGCAGGTCTTGGGCTTGGGAGGCGGCCCCGGCCGCAAAGGCACGCAAACGGGTGAGCGCGGCCTTGCTTGCCTCGACCAGGGTGTGCGCGGCCGCATCCCCGACGAAGCGGGACAGGTCTTCCTCCACATCCCAGCGGACATTGTCCACCAGCCAGGCGATGTCGGCCGCGAACTGCACATCGCCCTGGATGTCCACCGCAGGTTTCTCCCCCGAGGTAAGCGTCTGCGCCAGCGCCACGGGTGAGGGTTCGGTGAGCGTGACGCGCAAGTCCGGTGTCGGGTTTCCCGGGGTGACGCCCAACAAACCCACGGGGGTGGCCTGCAGGCTGAGCGACAGGCGCCCCCACTGCGCTTGCAGCACCTTGCCTTTTTGCCGTCGCAACCGCTCCATGGCCTGGGGTTCCTGCATCAGCACATGGTTCAGAAAAAGCACGAGGCGGTTCTGCAACTCGGCACGCAGCCAGTCTGGCGGGGGCGGAAGGGCAGCCGCGAACTGCTCGAACAGCTCAGGCGGGGGGAACGGAAAGGGGGGCTTGGTCATAAGCCCCCGATTTTGACGGATAAAGACGCAACCGGCCGTTGCCACGCTCAAGGTGGACTCAGCGGCGGACCCTGCGCAGGGTCCGCCACAGCGGTGGCAGGACCAGCGACACCACGGCGATGCCCAACAGCGTGGCGGAAATCGGCTTGTCGAGAAACACCATCCAGTCACCACCCGAAATCTGCAGCGCCCGGCGCATGTTCTCTTCCATGATGTCACCCAGGATCAGCGCGAGGATCATGGGAGCGACCGGAAAGCCGTTGAGCCGCATCAGCAACCCCACCAGACCAAAGCCCAGCAACAGCAGCAGGTCGAAGGTGGTGAACTTGAGCCCGTACACACCGATCATGCAGAACAGCAAGATGAGTGCCAGCAGCATGGGACGCGGCACCTCCAGGATGCGCGCAATGTACGGGATCAGCGNGACCAAAGCCCAGCAACAGCAGCAGGTCGAAGGTGGTGAACTTGAGCCCGTACACACCGATCATGCAGAACAGCAAGATGAGTGCCAGCAGCATGGGACGCGGCACCTCCAGGATGCGCGCAATGTACGGGATCAGCGGCAGGTTCAGAATCAGCAGGAACAGGTTGCCGATGTACATGCTGGCGATCACCCCCCAGAACACGTCGGGGCGCTCGGTCAGCATCATGGGGCCTGGCGTCACCCCCATGACCAGCAAGGCCCCCAGCAGCACGGCCGTGGAGCCGGACCCCGGCACCCCCAGGGTAAGCAAGGGCACAAACGAACCGCTGCACGCCGCATTGTTGGCTGCTTCAGGCGCGGCCACGCCCTTGATGTTGCCTTTGCCGAAGGTGTGGCCGTCCTTGGCGATGCGCTTTTCGGTGATGTAGGCCAGGAAAGACGCCACCGTGGCCCCTGCCCCGGGCAGCACCCCGACAAAAAAGCCCTGGGTGGAACTGCGCAGCACCGGGCCAGTGATTTCACGCACCTCCTGGCGGCTGAGTTTCAGCGATCCGAGGGCCTGCTGCACATAGCCCTTGGCATCGCGCCCCTTCAGGAGCATGACGAACACCTCGGCCAGGGCAAAGACGCCGAGCGCCACCACCAGAAAGTCGATTCCCTGCAGGAGGTGCAGGGAATCGAAGGTGTAGCGTTGCGTGCCGGTCTGCCGGTCGATGCCGACGATGGACACCATCATGCCGAAGACAGCCGCCATCAGCCCCTTGACCAGCGACTTGTCCGAGAGACTGACCACGGCCGTCAGGCCCAGCGCCATGAGGGCGAAATACTCCGGCGGCCCGAAGCTGACCGCCACCCTGGCCAGCAACGGCGCCACCAGCATGAGGGCGACCACGCTGATGGTGCCTCCCGCAAACGAGGCCCAGGCCGCGAGCGCGAGCGCCTTGCCGGCCTGCCCTTTCTTGGCCATTGGAAAACCGTCGAACGAGGTGGCAACCGTGCCCGCCACACCCGGTGCATTGAGCAAAATCGACGAGGTGGACCCCCCGAAAATGGCCCCGTAGTACACCCCGGACATGAGAATCAACGCCGAGGTGGGGTTCATGGAAAAGGTGATCGGAATCATCAGCGCCAGTGCGCTGATCGGCCCCAACCCCGGCACCATGCCGATGATGGTGCCGGCGAACACGCCGATGAACACGTACATCAGGTTGCCCGGTTGCAAGGCCACGCTGAAACCGAAAAAAATGCTGTCAAGCACGTCCATATCGATTCCTTGGCGTCAGATAGGCAGCCAACCGGCCGGCAGGTGGATGTTCATGAAGCGGGTCATCACCAGATACAACCCCAGCGGCACCGCCAGCGACACGATGGCATTGATGCCGTGGCGCCTATAACCATAAAACCACGTTAGGCCGGCGGTGAGTAGGAACGAGGCCAGCACAAAACCCATCCAGCCTAGGGCGAAGGCGTAGACAGCGATAGCCACAGAGGTCACGACCACCGGCTGCCATCGCTCCCAAGGGGTGCGCACGGCCTCCCCCTCCTCTGTGGGCGCAGCGGCTCCATCCTTCTCAAAGAAGAGCCAGACCGACAGGCCCAGCATCAGCACACCGAGCAGCTTGGGAAAAGCATCCGAATCGACGGGTCTCGGGATGGGGAACACCGGTATCTGAAAGGCCGCCCAGAGATAGGCCGCGGACAGCAGACCGATGATCACCGCCAGGATGCGGTTGGCACTCATGAACAGTCTCCACACAGGACACGCGAAGGCTGGCGGCCCCTTGGAGGGCTCGCCAGCCGGAAGGATTTGCCGCGACGATCAGCGGCGAACCAGTCCAAGGTCGCTCAGCACGGTGCTGAACTGCTTGTGCTGTTCGTCCAGGAAGGCACCGAATTCGGCACTGGTCTGGAAGGCATCGATCCAGCCCAGCTGGTCACGCGCCTGAGCCCAGGCCGGGGTCTTGAGCATGCGGGCGTACATGTCCTGGTAGTAGGCCACAGCTTCGGGGGGCATGCCCGGCGCCCCCATGATGCCGCGCCAGATGTCGAAAGTGAAATCGATGCCCTGCTCCTGATAGGTCGGGACGTCCGGGATCGAACTCATGCGCTTCGGGCCCGAGATCGCCAGTGCACGGACCTGCCCTCCCTTGAGCTGGGCCTGGGCCTCGCCAGCCCCGGTGATGACCGCTTCCACATGACGACCCAGCAGGTTGGTCATGGCTTCGCCGCCGCCCGAGAAGGCGATGTAGTTCAGCCGGTTCGCTGCCACGCCAGCCGCGGAGGCGGCTCCGGCGATGGAGATGTGGTCCATCGAGCCAGGTGCAGAGCCCCCGCCCACGCTGAGGTTGGGCCGAGCCTTGATCGCCTCGAACAGCTCCTTGGCACTTTTGTAAGGCGCATCGGTGCGCACCAGCAGGATGGAGTAGTCGGTGATCAGGCGGGCGATGGGCGTGAAGTCCTTGTGCCCGAAACGGGACGCACCCGACAGGGGCACCAGGATGATGGGGGGGCTGGCCGCGAACAGCACATGCGGGTTGCCGCGCTTGGCCGCGATCTGGGCCCATGCCACGGCACCCCCACCCCCTGGGATGTTGATGGGCGCGAAGTTCACCGGTGCCAGCTTTTCTTCCTGGATCACCCGCGCCGTGGTGCGGATCAGGGTGTCCCAGCCCCCACCAGGGTTGGCCGGTGCAATGTACTCCACCGCCTGACGCGGCTGCCATGCCTGCGCCCAGGCCATGCCCAACGGGCCCATCGAAGCACCGGCCAGACCGGCAACGCCCATCCACTTGAGCGCGTCGCGGCGCGCCAGACCTTTGTCGTGTTGCATCATCTCGTCTCCTGGTGAATACCATGCCACCCCGCTCGACTGCGGGGAGTGACGGGATGCTAGGGGGTCGGCCCCCTCAGGGCATGAGGGTTTCCCCCGATTCAGGGGGTTGAGATTAAATTGGGCTTTTTGTTCATTTTGCTCACACATTCGGCCGCAACTGGTACAGGCGTTGCGGTCTGCCCACTTCGCCGTAGGCCGGAGCCACCACCGCCTGCCCGGTCCCCACCAGGTATTCAAGATAACGCCTTGCAGTGGACCGGCTGGTTCCGGCGCGTTCGGCCAGCTCGCTCGCTGTCAGCGGTTCATGGGCCTGGGTCAGGGCCTGAATGAAGGTGTCCAGCGACAGGGCATCCACCCCCTTGGGCAAGGTGCGCACGCGGCTCTCGGGGATTGCACTCGACAACGCTTCGTCCAGCTGCTCCTGATTGATCTCCCGACCCTTGCGCCTCATGTTGCGGCGCTGCACGTAGCGATCCAGCATGGCCTGCATGCGCACGGCTTGTACCGGTTTGATGAGAAAGTCAAACACGCCAGCACGCAGCGCCTCCTCCACCGTGTCCACCTCTCTGGCAGCGGTGACCATGACGATGTCGAGGCTGCGGCAGCAACGACGAGCCTCCCACAGCAAGGACAGGCCCTCGACATCGGGGAGGTAGACATCGAACAAGGCCAGGTCTGCGCCATGGGGATGGCGTTGCAGCCACTCCAAGGTTTCACGACCATCGCGGCAACTGCCCACGACCACGAAGGCACCATGCTGTTCCACCATCGCCTGATTGATGCGGGCGATGCGAAAGTCGTCCTCGACGATCAGCACACGGTAAGGCGGTCCATCAGCTTTCATCCAACGCTCCCAACGCCATGACCTGACGCTTGTCCACCACGGCAACGAAACAGGCTCCGCCGGCCTGGCCGGGCTCCAGCGACACGTCCCCCCCGAATTCGCGGCACAACCGGCGCACCAGCGCCAACCCGATGCCGCGCCCGCTGCCCTTGGTGGACGTGCCACGTTCGAACACGCGTTCACCCTGCTCCTCGTCCACACCACTGCCGTTGTCATCCACCTCGATGACGATGTCGTCCCCCATGTCGGTGAACGACAGCCGCACCACCGGCCTGCGGCCATCCGGGCGCTGTGCCTCGCAGGCGTTGTCCAGCAGGTTGCCGATGATGCTCAGCAGCGCCTCGCGGCCCTGCAAAGACAGCTCGGACTGCAGGGTACTGCCTTCATCGACCTCGATCGTCACACCCCGCGCAGAAGCGCGCATGAGCTTGCCGGCCAGCAGGCCACACAGCGCCGCGTCACGCACCCGGCTCTGCAGCAGGGTCAAACGGGCCTGTTCAAGCCGGGTCTCCTCGCCGATCATCTGGATGGCCTCCTGCACTTGGCCGAGCTGCAACAGCCCGGCGAGCGTGTGCAGCTTGTTCGAAAACTCGTGCGCCTGGGCGCGCAGCCCATCGGCCAGTTGCCGCACCTCGGTCAGGCTGCGGGAAAGTTCCAGGATCTCCATGCGGCTGCGGAAGGTGGCCACCGCCCCCTCGACCCGTCCATTCACCACGATGGGCACCCGATTGACCACGACCAACTGCTCCCCTACCCAGGTTTCGCGGTCGTATTGGGCTTCGCCGGTTTCCAGCACCTCGTGCAACCTCGAATGCGGCAACGCCTCCAGAATGTCTCGACCGACCGGATCCTGTGCTTCGCCCCCGGGCAGGAAGCGGCGGGCACCGGCATTGGCCAGGGTAATGCGTCCATCGACGTTGACCGCGATAAGGCCCTCGTGGATCGACTGCAAGATCGCGTCTTTCTCTTTCAGCCGGCGGGCGATCTCGTGTGGCTCCAGCCCCAGGATGGCACGCTTGAAACGGTTGGCGATCGCGACCGCCCCCAGCAAACCCAGTCCTGCCGTGCCCAGCATGAGCAGGAGGTTGTTGCGCAGATCCCCGGCAATGCGCTCCTGGATCTCGCTGGCCAGAAACCCCACCGACACGACGCCGATGATGTCACCCGCCTCGTCAAACACAGGCACCTTCCCCCGGATCGAAGGCCCCAGCGATCCCTTCGCCCGGGACACGTAGGCTTCTCCACGCAGCAGGGCGGGGTCGTTGTCCTCCCCGACCATGCGTTGCCCGATCCGGTCGGGCAACGGATGAGAATAGCGGATGCTGTCACGGTTGCCCACCACCACGAAACTGGCACCGGTCTGCAGACGCACGCGCTCCGCTATCGGCTGGATCACGGCAGCGGGATCGGTCTGAGAAAAGGCGTCGATCAGCTGGTGGTTCGTGGCCAGGGTGCGGGCGACGCTCAGGGCTCGCTGCCCGATCTGATCTTCCATCAGGGCGGCATAGCGTTGACTGAGATAGGTGCCCTGGATGCCGAGCATGAGAATCAGCAATGAGCCGACCAGCAGGATCATCTGGGCACGGAAACCCGGTACCCAGCGTCGGGCAGCAGCAGTCGGGGACAGGGCTCGGATCACGTCGAACAACACGGCAAACGGGGTGCCCAGAGTGTGCCGCAGACAGACGCCCGTTGCCACACGGGCCCACCCTTAGACGGCCACGACCCCATACAATCGGCATAGGGGGCAGCCA
>NZ_JACCDB010000010.1 GCF_013432195.1 Tepidicella baoligensis
GAAAAATTCTCAGGCTCTCAGCCCCGATAGCGATTGGTGTTTGGGTAGCGCCAGTCCTTGCCAAAGCTGCGGTGGGTGACGCGAATGCCGACCGGCGCCTGCCGACGCTTGTATTCGTTGAGGTGAATCAGCCGCACCACCTGGTTCACCGCGTCCTGCGGGTAGCCAGCGGCCACGATCTCGGCCGGGCTTTCGTCGTTTTCCATGTAACGCTCGACGATCGCGTCGAGCACGTCGTAGGGCGGCAGGCTGTCCTGGTCCTTCTGATTCGGGCGCAGCTCGGCGCTTGGCGGCCGGGTGATGATGCGCTCGGGGATGGGGCTCAGGCCGTTGCCGTACGGGTCGTTCGCGTTGCGCCAGCGCGCGAGTCGGAAGACCAGGGTCTTGGCCACGTCCTTGATGACGGCAAAACCACCGGCCATGTCGCCGTACAGCGTGCAGTAGCCGGTGGCCATTTCGCTCTTGTTGCCGGTGGTCAGCACGATGGCACCGAACTTGTTGGACAAGGCCATCAACAAGGTGCCTCGAATGCGGGCCTGCAGGTTTTCCTCGGTGGTGTCGGCGCCCCGCCTTTGGAACAGCGGTTCCAGAGATTGCAGGAAGGCGTCGAACATGGGGCGGATCGACACCTCGTCGTAGCGCACGCCCAGGCGCGCCGCCATGTCTCGCGCATCGATCCAGGAGATGTCGGCGGTGTAGGGCGAGGGCATCATCACCGCGTGGACGCGATCCTTGCCCAAGGCATCGACGGCGATGGCCAAGACCAGGGCCGAATCGATGCCGCCGGACAACCCGATGACCGCCCCCGGAAAACCGTTCTTGCCCACATAGTCCCGCACCCCCAGCACCAGGGCGTGCCACAGGTCGGCTTCGAGCCCCTGCTCGGGGGCTGTGGGACCGTGCAGGCTCACGAGCTTGGCTGGCTGTGCGGGGGTAGCGATCTCGATCGGGAATAAGGCCTCTTCGAAACTGGGGGCACGCGCGGCGAGGCTTCCATCGGCGTTGAGGGCAAAGCTGCGGCCTTCGAAAACGATTTCATCCTGCCCACCGACGAGATGCGCATACACCAGCGGCAGCCCGGTGGCCTGGGTGCGCAGGCGCATGGCGCATTCGCGTTCGTCGCCCTTGCCCACGTGGAACGGCGACGCGTTGATGACGGCCAGCAACTGGGCGCCGGCCGCTTTGGCCTCTAGCGCGGGGCCATCGTGCCAGGCGTCTTCACAGATGAGCAGGCCCACCCGCAAGGGCTGGCCGGACGCATCGGGCACCTCGAAGACGCAAGCGGCGTCCCCAGGCACAAAATAGCGCCGCTCGTCGAAGACCTGATAGTTGGGCAGTTCCCGCTTGGCGTAGCGGGCCACCACCTGGCCTTCACAGATCACCGTGGCGGCGTTATGGCATGGGGCCCGGCGCACGCTGCGGGAAGATGCCCCCCCCCCTTCCACTGCTGCCGGGTGGCCCACCACGATGCGCAGACCGCTCAACCCTGCCGTCTCGCGGGCTACCGTTTTCACGGCATCATCACAGGCCGCGACGAACGCCGGGCGCAAGAACAGGTCTTCGGCGGCGTAACCACAGATGGCCAGTTCCGGGGTGAGCAACAGGCGAGCGCCCTGGGCATGGGCTTGGCGGGCCGCCTCGATGATGCGACGGGCATTGCCGGCCAGATCGCCCACGACGTAATTGAGCTGCGCGATGCAGAGCTTGAAGGACATGAAAACAACAGACGAAAGTGGTGCCGTCGATTATGTCACCCAGGTGATCACGGAGCCGGAGCAGATCGAAGCCGGGGCGTGGAACACCTTGCTGCAAGCCCAGCCCATGGGCGGTGCTTGCGGCCCGTTCATGCGCCATGAGTACCTCGCCGCGTTGCATGCCAGCGGCAGCGCCATACCATCGACCGGCTGGCACCCCCGCTGGCTCACGCTTTGGCGTGACGAAGCACTGTGCGCTGCCGCGCCGCTGTACGCCAAGGACCATTCCTATGGGGAATACGTGTTCGACTGGGCCTGGGCGCAAGCCCACGAGGCCCATGGGCTCGCCTACTATCCGAAGGGGCTGGTGGCGGTGCCGTTCACACCAGTCCCGGGCCCGCGTCTGCTGGCCCGTGATGCCACGGCCCGCCACGCCCTCCAGGTCGAATTGCTTGCACAGGCCGAACGCGTTGGCTGGTCATCCCTGCATGTGCTGTTCAATGCCGACACCGACCGCGAGGCGCTGATCGGAGCAGCCTGGCTGGAACGCCACACCGTGCAATTCCACTGGCACAACGCCTGCCCCACGCCCCATGGCCCACGTCCGTTTCGGCACTTCGACGACTTTCTTGCCAACCTGACCCAAGACAAACGCAAGAAAATCCGCCAGGAGCGCCGCAAGGTCATGGACGCCGGCATCCGCTTCGACGTGCGGCGTGGCCACGAGATCACCGCCAGCGACTGGGATTTCTTCTACCGCTGTTACGCTCGCACCTATTGGGAGCATGGCAATCCCCCCTACCTGAAGCCGGCGTTCTTTCACGCCATGGCCGACTCACTGGCGGGCTGGTGGCTGATGTTCATCGCCCGTGACCGAGCAGGCCAACCCATCGCCTGCAGCCTGGTGGCGCTCAGCGATACCTCGGCACGCCCGCAGGCAGCCTACGGGCGTTACTGGGGTGCGCTGCAACGGGTGGACTGCCTGCACTTCGAGACCTGCTATTACCAGCCGCTGCAGTGGTGCATCGAGCACGGCGTGACGCGTTTCGAAGGCGGCGCACAGGGCGAACACAAAATGGCCCGCGCCTTGTTGCCCACGGTCACGCACAGCGCCCATTGGCTGGCCCATCCCGTCTTTGCCGATGCGGTGGACCGCTTCCTGCAGCGCGAAGGCGACGGTATGGCGCGTTATTTGGCACACCTGAAAAACCGAAGCCCCTTGCGGGCTCCGGGGTGAAACGGGGCACGTCAGGGGCCAGGATCGAAGGGTTGGCAGCGTCGAGACCGCTCAAGCGGCGGACTGCTCCTTTTGATAGGCGGCGATGCCGGCCTGAATTTCTTGGTGCGCGGCGGCTTTGCCATCCCAGCCCAGCACCTTCACCCACTTGCCGGGGTCCAGATCCTTGTAGTGTTCGAAGAAATGCTCGATGGCCTTCAGGCGCACCGGGTTCAGATCCTCGTAGGATTGCCAACGCGAGTACAGCGGCAACACCTTCTCGGTCGGTACGGCCAGCACCTTGCCATCCACACCGCCCTCGTCCTCCATCTTCAGGATACCCAGGGCACGGCAGGGCACCACCACACCCGGAGGCAGGGGCACGGGAGTGATCACGAGCACATCCACCGGGTCACCATCGCCAGCGATGGTCTGAGGCACGTAGCCGTAGTTGGTCGGGTAATGCATGGCCGTGTTCATG
Organism: Tepidicella baoligensis; assembly: GCF_013432195.1. Taxonomy (GTDB): domain Bacteria; phylum Pseudomonadota; class Gammaproteobacteria; order Burkholderiales; family Burkholderiaceae_C; genus Tepidicella; species Tepidicella baoligensis. Next base: position 3,392 of record NZ_JACCDB010000010.1, read on the forward strand.
AACCGGTCCACGAAGATGCAGCCCGAAGCCTTGTCCACTTCGTACTTGATCGGGTCGCCGTTCATCGAAATTTCGATGATGACGTTGAACACTTCAGGGGCCTTGCTGCCAGGGGTGACGTTGTCGAGAGACATGTGGGCTCTTTGTCGAGAGTTGATAAAACCGAAGAATTGGGCCCGATTTTACTGATGCGAGCCTGACACCCACTCCAAGCCACCAGCCGGTGCTGCACTGCAACAGTGTCAAAACCAGCTATTTGAGATACATTGCACACGTTGGCCAATCGCCCTGCCTGTATTACACCGTGACATCGTAACCGTGGGCACGTGCGAGGAAGCAACGCAGCGGAAGCCAGTGGCTCGCGCGCGTTGGCTTCCTCCAAGTCGAAACGAGCAGGAGACATCTATGGTTGAACAATCTGCGCTGATCTTTGCGCTGGCGTGCGGACTGGGAGCCGTCGTTTACGGATTCTGGTCACGTAACTGGATTCTTTCCCAGGACACGGGCAATGCCCGCATGCAGGAAATCGCCTCGGCCATCCAGACTGGGGCGGCCGCCTACTTGGCGCGGCAATACCGCACCATCGCCATCGTGGGGGTGGTGCTCACTCTCCTCATCGCCGTGTTTCTGGATGTGCTCACGGCCGTGGGCTTCGTGCTGGGCGCCGTGCTCTCGGGGGCTTGCGGCTTCATCGGCATGAACATCTCGGTGCGGGCCAACGTGCGCACCGCCCAGGCCGCCACACAAGGCATCGGCCCGGCGCTGGACGTGGCATTCCGTGGCGGCGCGATCACCGGCATGCTGGTGGTGGGCCTGGGCCTGCTGGGAGTGGCCGGCTTCTTCTGGTTTCTCGGCCTGGATGGCCAACCCGCCTCCGGCCCGGAACTGGCCCGGATGCTGAATCCGCTCATCGGTCTGGCGTTCGGCTCCTCACTCATCTCGATTTTTGCGCGACTCGGCGGCGGCATCTTCACCAAAGGCGCCGATGTCGGCGCCGACCTGGTGGGCAAGGTCGAGGCCGGCATCCCCGAAGACGACCCGCGCAACCCGGCGGTGATTGCCGACAACGTGGGCGACAACGTGGGCGACTGCGCCGGCATGGCCGCCGACCTGTTCGAGACCTACGCCGTCACGCTGATCGCCACCATGGTGCTGGGAGCACTGCTGGTGGCTGCCGCACCGATGCAGGCGGTGCTGTACCCGCTGGTGCTCGGAGGCGTGTCCATCCTGGCCTCCATCGTGGGTTGCTTCTTCGTGAAGGCCACGCCCGGCATGAAGAACGTCATGCCCGCGCTGTACAAAGGCTTGATCGTGGCGGCCGTGCTCTCAGGCATCGCCTTCTATTTCGCCACGGTGTGGATCATGCCGGACGATGCGATCGCCGCCAGCGGCAGCCAGTGGCGGCTGTGGGCCGCAGGTCTTGTGGGCCTGGCGCTGACGGCGGCCATGGTGTGGATCACCGAATACTACACCGGCACCGAATACCGTCCCGTCAGGCACGTGGCGCAGGCGTCCACCACCGGGCACGCCACCAACATCATTGCCGGTATCGGCGTGAGCATGAAATCCACCGCCTGGCCGGTACTGATGGTGTGTGCCGCCATTCTGGCCTCCTACGCCATGGCCGGCTTGTACGGCGTGGCCGTGGCCGCCACCTCCATGCTGAGCATGGCCGGGATCGTGGTGGCGCTCGACGCCTACGGCCCCATCACCGACAACGCAGGCGGCATCGCCGAAATGGCCGAACTGCCCTCCAGCGTGCGCGACGTAACCGACCCGCTGGACGCGGTGGGCAACACCACCAAGGCCGTGACCAAGGGCTACGCCATCGGCTCGGCGGGCCTGGCCGCACTGGTGCTGTTTGCCGACTACACCCACAAGCTCGAAACCTATGGGCAGCAGATCAGCTTCGATCTGTCGGATCCGATGGTCATTGTCGGCCTGTTCATCGGCGGGCTGATCCCCTACCTGTTCGGCGCCATGGCCATGGAGGCCGTGGGCCGATCGGCCAGCGCGGTGGTGGAGGAAGTGCGCCGCCAGTTCCGGGAGATCAAGGGCATCATGGACGGCAGCGGCAAGCCCGAATACGGCAAGGCGGTGGACATGCTGACCACGGCGGCCATCCGCGAAATGATGATACCGGGCCTGCTGCCGGTGGTCGTCCCGATCCTGGTGGGGGTGATCCTCGGGCCCAAGGCGCTGGGCGGTCTGCTCATGGGCACCATCGTCACCGGCCTGTTCGTGGCGATTTCCATGTGCACCGGTGGTGGTGCCTGGGACAACGCCAAAAAATACATCGAGGACGGCCACCACGGCGGCAAGGGCTCTGAAGCCCACAAGGCGGCCGTGACCGGCGACACCGTGGGCGACCCCTACAAGGACACCGCGGGCCCGGCCGTCAATCCGCTGATCAAGATCATCAACATCGTCGCATTGCTGATCGTGCCACTGATCGTTTGAACTCCGTCGAGACCACAGAAGCCCGCCAGGGGATGGGCTTTGACCTTGCCCTGAAAAACGAATCCCTTGCCGCCTCAACGCGACATTTAGGAGAAAATCATGAACGCACCCATCTCCACGCAGACGCTGGCCACACCCGCTAAGGCTGACCGCTTTGCCACCCACGTTGTCAAAAACCAAGCCGACTTCCCCTTCGGCTTCAATGCCTTTGAGGACGACGTGGTGTTGAAAGCCGTCATTGAACGTGATGCACCCTGGGCCGCTGCCAAATGTTCGGCCATTGGGCAGCTGGCAGGAGATGAAGGCATTCAGGAATTGGCACGTCAAGCCAACCGTAACATCCCCGAACTCAAGACCCATGACCGTTACGGCAATCGCATCGATTGGGTGGACTTTCATCCGTCCTGGCATCAACTTATGGGCTTGGCTTGGCAACATGAAGTGCCAACGCTCTCCTGGACTGCCAAAGAGGCACACCCGCATTTGGCACGCGCTGTTTTGTCTTACCTTTGGAACCAAGTCGAACAGGGCACCGGTTGCCCGACTGGCATGGCCTACGCCTCCTATGCGGGCTTCAGTCATGAGCCTGCCCTGAAAATCTGGGCCGAAAAATCCCTCGGTACCGTGTACGAGAACAGCCGTCGTGAAGTGGCGGACAAGCCCTCGGTCGTCGTTGGTTACGCCATGACCGAAAAACAAGGTGGCTCTGACCTGCGCGAGACCCAGACCACAGCGGTGTATTCCCACACCGCCGACTATCACGGAGCGACAGCCCATTGGTACGAGTTGACCGGCCACAAATGGTTTTGCTCAGTGCCGCAATCCGATGGATTCTTCACCTTAGCCAAGGTCAATGGTGGAGTAACCTGTTTTTTCCTCCCGCGTACCTTGCCGGACGGCAGCTTCAACCGCTTCTTTATCCAGCGCTTGAAGGACAAGGCCGGCAACCGCTCTAACGCCAGCAGTGAGGTGGAATTCAGCGGCACCCTTGCCATCCGAGTGGGTGAGGAGGGTAAAGGTCTGCGTGAAATCCTGTCCCACTCCCACCTGACACGTCTGGACTTTGCTGTGGGTTCCGCTGGCCTGATGCGTCAGGTGCTGACCCTAACCCTGAATCACACCACCACACGGGGCGGCTTCGGCTCTAGCTTAGCCAAGCGGCCCATGATGGTTAACGTGCTGGCTGACATGGCAGTGGAAGTGGAGGCATCGACCCTGATGGCGTTGCGCGTGGCCCGAGCCACTGACTACCTCGATACCGACGCCAAGGAAAAGGCGTTTGCCCGAATCACCACGCCAATGGCGAAATACTTCAATTGCTCGCGCGTGGTGGCCGTGGCAAATGAAGCGCTCCAATGCCATGGTGGCAATGGCTTTGTGGAAGATGGCCCGATGGCTCGCCTGTACCGTGAGGCGCCGCTCAACAGCGTATGGGAAGGTTCTGCCAACATGATGTGCATGGACGTGCGCCGCGCCATGCAGAAAGACCCGAGCTGCCGCGATGCCCTCATGGCCGAACTCAAGGGCGTGCAGGGTATGGACAGCCGTTTCGATGCTTACGTGACCACCACATCACGTTTACTCAAGGAAATGGTGGACGACGAATTCCTGGCCCGTCCCGCCACGGAAGCCGTTGCGCGTTCTGTGCAAGGGATGGAACTGCTGCGTCACTCTACTCCAGAGGTGATCGACATCTTCATGAAAACCCGCATCGGTGGCATTAACAACAACTGGGGCGTGATGTTTGGCACCTTGGGACCTGGCGTAAGTCAGGCACAGGCTGACATTGTCGTTGAACGCGCACGTGTCAAGCGCTAAACCAAAAACGCCAACCTCCTACCCACCATCGACACGGTTTCAGGCTACAAAACGTAATTGATTGCCCGCGTGATCGAAATGGACCCTGGTCACACCGGACAACGTTCGCCTCACCCCTACCCGCCGCATGCCTTCGAATGGGTGCTCGCCCCTGGCACCCGGCGCGTGGTGTAATCTTTTGACTATGTCCGAACGAGTCATCCCTCTGGTCGATCAGCGCTTGCAGACCTTGTCGGCGCGCTTGCCGGCACAGCCCATCCCCACCACCGGCCTGCTGAACGACGCGCTCGGCCGCCCGCTGCGCGATTTGCGCATCAGCGTCACCGACCGTTGCAACTTCCGTTGCAATTACTGCATGCCCAAAGAGGTGTTCGACAAGAACTACACCTACCTTCCGCACAGCGCCTTGCTCACTTTCGAGGAAATCACCCGCCTCACCCAGGTCTTCATTGCGCATGGCGTGCGCAAGGTTCGCCTGACCGGCGGCGAGCCGCTGTTGCGCAAAAATCTCGAAACACTGGTTGAGCAATTGGCGGCGCTGCGCACGCTCAACGGCCAGCCCCTGGACCTGACCCTGACCACCAACGGCAGTCTGCTGAAGCGCAAGGCCGCGACCCTGAAGGCTGCGGGCCTGCAGCGTGTGACCGTCAGTCTGGACGGGCTGGACGATGCCGTGTTCCGGCGCATGAACGATGTGGATTTCCCCGTGGCCGACGTACTCGAAGGCATCGCGGCGGCGCAGTCGGCCGGTCTGGGGCCGATCAAGGTGAACATGGTCGTCAAGCGCGGCACCAACGACGACCAGATCCTGCCCATGGCGCGGCACTTCCGGGGCAGCGGCATCGTGCTGCGCTTCATCGAATACATGGACGTGGGTGCAACCAACGGCTGGCGCATGGACGAGGTGTTGCCCAGTGCGGAGGTGATCCAACGCCTCCAGCAGGAATGGCCCCTGGTTCCCTTGGAGCCGGCCGCCCCGGGTGAGACCGCCGAGCGTTGGGGTTACGCGGGGCCTGACGGCCGGCACGATCCTTCACTGGGTGAGGTCGGCGTGATCAGCAGCGTGACCCAAGCCTTTTGCCGCGACTGCAACCGCGCGCGCCTGTCCACCGAAGGTCGGCTCTATCTCTGCCTGTTCGCCCACCAGGGGCATGACCTTCGCTCACTGCTGCGCGGCGGTGCCAGCGACGCCGAGTTGGCCTCGGCCATCGGGGCGATCTGGCAAGGCCGACGGGATCGTTATTCCGAATTGCGGGCGTTTCTGCCCCCCGAAAACTCGGGCCAGGGTAGGCGCCGCATCGAAATGAGTTACATCGGAGGCTGAGCCGATGCGTGTGGAACCCCAAAGCGTGACCGGCCTGGTGCTCGCCGGTGGCCGCGGCAGCCGCATGGGTGGCATCGACAAAGGCTTGCAAACCCTCCACGGCACACCGCTGGCACTCCACGCCCTGCTGCGCCTGCAAATGCAGCAAGGACACCGCTTGGCCGGCTGTATGATCAATGCCAATCGGCACCTGGGGGCCTACGAGGCTTTCGGTGTGCCGGTCTGGCCCGACACGCTCGAAGGCTACGCCGGCCCACTGGCCGGCTTCCTGACCGGCCTCGAACGCTGTGAAACCCCCTACCTGCTCACGGTGCCCTGCGATGCGCCCCGTTTCCCGCTGGACTTGCTGGAGCGCCTTGCCCATGCCCTGGAACGTGAGCACGCCGAGATCGCCATGGCGGCCGGCCCAGAAGGGGATCCCGGTCCGACCAACCCCTCACGGCCACAACCGGTGTTCTGCCTCCTGCACGTGGACCTCCTGGAAAGCCTGACGCGCTTCACCCAGGCCGGGGGGCGCAAGATCGACGCCTGGACGGCACAGCACCGCACCGTGATCGTGCCTTTCGACCAACCCGGCGACGACCCGCTGGCGTTTTGCAACACCAACACCCTGGACGAACTGCGCGCCATCGAATCCCGCGCCCTGTGACCCCGAGACCCCATGAAAACCCTGGACCAGATCGCCGCAGCCCTGCAAGGCTACGACCCCCAAGCCTTGAGGGTATCCGCCGTCAACGACTTCCTCGACCGCCTGGTGGAACCTGTGAGCGACACCGAAACCGTGGGGGTGTTGGGCGCGCTGGGGCGTGTGCTGGCCGAAGACGTCATTTCGCCCATCAGCGTGCCTCCGCACGACAATTCCGCCATGGACGGCTACGCCTTGGCGGGGGCGGACCTGTCGCATGACAAACCCACCACACTGACGGTGGTGGGCACGGCCTATGCGGGAACGGCCTGGAGCGGACAGGTCGGCCCCGGCGGGTGCGTAAAGATCATGACCGGCGCCATCATGCCGGCCGGCCTGGACACCGTGGTGCCCGTGGAATTCGTTCAGGCAGAGGGTGACGCGATACGGGTACCCCCTGGCGTGGTGAACCCTGGCGACAACCGCCGCCTGAAGGGCGAAGACCTGATGCAAGGCCAGCCCGCGTTGCGCCGGGGCGACCGTCTCGGCCCGGCGGCTTTGGGCTTGATTGCCAGTCTGGGGTTGCCCTTGGTGCCGGTGTTTCGCCGCCTGAAGGTGGCCTACTTCTCCACCGGCGACGAAATCCTCAGCCTGGGCGAGCCGCTGCGCGAAGGCGCGGTGTACGACAGCAACCGCTACACCGTGTTGGGTATGCTCACGCGACTGGGCGTCGAGGTGCTGGACATGGGCGTCATCAAGGATGACCCGGCCAGCCTGGAATCTGCTTTTCGCCAAGCCGCCGCGCAGGCCGATGCCATCATCACCAGTGGCGGTGTGAGCATGGGTGAAGCCGACCACACCAAGGCCATGATGAAGCAACTGGGCGACGTGGCCTTTTGGCGTATCGCCATGCGGCCGGGCCGCCCCATGGCCGTGGGCCATATCACCGAGGGCGGGCACGACGCGGTGCTGTTTGGTCTGCCCGGCAACCCGGTGGCGGTGATGGTGACCTTCCTGGCCTTTGTGCGCCCTGCCCTGCTGAAGATGATGGGCGCGAGCCCAAGCCACACCCCGCTGCTGCGTGCCCACAGCCTGGAGCCGATGCGCAAGAAACCCGGGCGCACCGAGTACCAGCGCGGCATCGTCTCCACCAGACCGGATGGTCGCTTACAGGTGCGCACCACCGGCAACCAGGGTTCGGGCGTGCTGCGATCCATGGTCGAAGCCAACGGCCTCATCGTGCTGCACCACGACCAAGGCAACGTGGCCGTGGGGGACGAGGTGGACGTGATGATGTTCGATGGGGTGATCTAGCAACGCTCAGACGCCCCAGAAGGCCAAGGCTTCTACGGCCACGGCCCCTGCGCTTGCAGACCTCACTTCGCCGGCACCATTCCATGCGCTGGCGCCACCGCCTCATCGACGACCGTCCGGTTCGCACCCGGTACTCGCTGGCGAGCCAACAAGGTGTATATGGTTGGCACCACGAAAATGGTCAGGAACGTGCCCACCGTCATGCCGCCCACGATCACCCAGCCAATCTGCTGGCGGCTCTCGGCCCCAGCACCGGAAGCCAGGGCCAGCGGCACCGCGCCCAGCACCATCGCACCGGTCGTCATCAGGATCGGGCGCAGACGCAGCTCCGCTGCCTGTTTCACCGCGTCGAGCATGTCCAGCCCTTGCTGGCGCAGCTGGTTGGCAAACTCGACGATCAGGATGCCGTGCTTGGTGATCAGACCGACCAGCGTGATCAGACCGATCTGACTGAACACGTTGAGCGTGCCCCCGGTGTAGCGCAAGGCCAGCAGAGCCCCCAGCATCGACAGCGGCACGCTGAGCATGATGATGAAGGGATCGATGAAACTCTCGAACTGCGCGGCCAACACCAAGTAGATGAACGCCAGCGCGAGCACGAACACCAGCGCCAATGAGCCCGAGGCATTGCGGAACTCGCGGCTCTGGCCGTTGAGGTCGGTCGTGTAGCCGGGGGGCAGGATCTCGCGGGCGATCTCGTCCATCATTTCCAGGGCCTGTCCCAGTGCGAGGTCAGGCGCGAGGTTGGCAGTGATGGAGGCACTGCGACGCTGGGCGAAGTGGTTGAGTTCGCGCGGGACTACCACCTCCCGGGTGGTCACCAGCGAAGCCAGCGGGACCATCTGGTCGTTGCGGCCACGCACGAACATCCTTTCGATGTCGTCCGGGGTGTTGCGCTGGCTGGATTCGGTCTGCACGATCACATCGTACTGTTCCCCACCCAGCTTGTAGCGGGTGACGTCACGTCCGCCCAGCATGGTTTCCACTGTGCGCGCGATCGCATCGATGCTCACCCCCATGTCGGCGGCGCGCTCGCGGTCCACCTCCATGCGGATCTCGGGCTTGTTGAGACGAAGGTCCGTATCCACCTGCAAAAAGCCTGGGATCTGGGCCAGCCGGTCCTGGAACTGGCGCACCACCTGGGCCAGGTTTTCATAGCTGTCGTTGGTGACGATCACGTAGTTGATCGGGCGTTCGCGAGATCCCTGCCCGAGCGAGGGGGGCGTGATCGGGAAAGCGCTGACGCCCGGCAAACTGGCAATGCGCGGTGCCATTTCACGGGCCATCTGCTGGGTGGTACGCTCGCGCTCTTCCCACGGTTTGGCACGGAAGAAGACGGTGCCCTGTGCCACCGATGGGTTGCCCACAATGGCAAAGATGCGGTCGAACTCCTCGTAGTCCTGACCAATGCGCTCGATCGCCTGTGCATAGCGCCGGGTGTAGTCCAACGTCGCCCCATCAGGGCCGTTGATGATGGTGAAAATCACCCCCCGATCTTCGATGGGGGCGAGTTCCTGTTTGGTGTTCTGCAGCAACCACCAGCTGCCAGCCGCACTGCCCAGCATGACGAGCAGCACCAGCCAGCGCGCCTTCAAGGCCAACGTGAGCACCCGGCTGTAGCCCCGTGTGAGCGCCTGCAGCCCCGCTTCCATGCTGCGGTCAAAGCGGTTGGGTTTGGGATTGTGCTTGAGCAGCTTGGAGCACATCATGGGCGACAAGGTCAGCGCCACAAACCCGGAAACGAGCACGGCCCCAGCCAACGCCAGCGCAAACTCGGCAAACAGCCGCCCGGTTCGGCCAGGCGTGAAGGCCAGCGGCGCGTACACAGCGGCCAGCGTCAGCGTCATGGCCACCACCGCGAAGGCGATTTCCTTCGATCCCTTGATGGCCGCCGCAAAAGGCTCCATGCCCTCTTCAATGTGGCGGTAGATGTTCTCCAGCACCACGATCGCATCGTCCACCACCAGGCCGATGGCCAGCACCAGGGCCAGCAGCGTCAGCGTGTTGATGGAAAAGCCAAACAGCTTCATCAGAGCAAAGGCACCGATGAGGCTGACCGGAATCGTGACCAACGGGATGATGGAAGCTCGAACCGTGCGCAAGAACACGAAAATCACCAGCGTCACCAGCACCACCGCTTCGGCAATGGTTGCGTACACCGCCTTGATCGAACGGTCGATGAACACCGAGTTGTCGTTGGCGATGTCAACGTTGATTCCGGGGGGCAGTTCTTCGCGCACCTTGTCGAGCAGTCCACGCACCGAAATCGACAAGTCCAGTGGATTCGCCGTGGCCTGGCGGATCACACCGAGGGACACTGTCTCCCGGCCATTGAGCCGCACCGACGTGCGCTCGTCCTGCGGCCCTTGCACGACGCGGGCCACGTCACCGATGCGCACAGGCAAGCCGTTGACGTTGCGGATGGTGATGGCGCGGAATTCCTCGACCGTTTGCAGATCGGTAGCAGCGGTCACGTTGAATTCACGCTGCTGGCTCTCGATACGGCCGGCAGGCACCTCGAGGTTGGAGCGGCGCAGCGCATCCTCCACATCCTGCACGGTGAGGCGGTAGGCAGCCAGCCGGTCCGGGTCCAGCCACAGACGCATGGAATAGCGGCGTTCCCCGAACACCCGCACATCGGCGGCCCCGGTGGCCGTCTGCAGCACGGGCTTGACGATGCGGTTGGCCAGGTCGGAAAGTTGCAGGGCGTTGAGGGTGTCGGAACTGAGTGCGATCCAGATCACGGGAAAGGCATCGGCTTCCACCTTGGCCACGATGGGTTCGTCGATCGACTGGGGAAGCCGCCCACGCACGCGGGCCACCTTGTCGCGCACCTCGGCGGCTGCGGCATCGGGATCGCGCTCCAGGCGAAAACGCACGGTGATCTGACTCTCCTCCTGCCGGCTGATCGAGGTGATGACGTCCACACCCTCGATGCCCGCGAGCGAGTCCTCCAGCGGCTTGGTCACCTGGGTTTCGACCACCTCGCTGGAAGCCCCGGCAAAGCGGGTGGTGACCGTGACGTTGGGCTCGTCGATCTTGGGATACTCGCGCACCGTCAAACTGTTGAATGACACCCAGCCCACCAGCAAGACCAACAGCGACAACACGGTGGCGAACACCGGACGACGAACCGAGATTTCAGGCAGTTGCATGTTGCGACTCCGCGGCCATCAACCCAGAGAATGCGGTGCCGACTGCGCCGCGGCACCAGCAGGCGGGCCGGAAGGCCGACTCATGTCGATCACCCGCACCGGCATGCCGTCGCGCTGCAGACGCTGCTGCCCAGCCACAACGACCGAATCGCCCGCCTGGACACCGCTGAGCACTTCAACCATGCCGCTTCGTCTCAGCCCCAACGTGACTTCGGCGCGTCGCGCAACGGGACGTGCGCCATCCCCCTCGCCCTCTTGGCCCAGCACATACACCACCTGGCGCCCACCCTGGGGCACGATGGCCTCTTCCGGAACCATCAGGGCAGCTTCCTGGACCGACAACACCACGGTCACGCGCGCAAACAGCCCTGGACGCAAGGAGTGATGGTCTGCCGAAGACATCACGGCCCGCACCTGCAAGGCACGACCATTGGCATCCACCAGAGGATCCACGGCCTGCACCCGCGCCGTGAAATTCTGGCCCGGCAAGGCGTCGATCTGGACTTGTACCGTTTGGCCGGGACCCACGCGTGCCTGATAACGCTCGGGCAGGCGGAAATCCACATACAACTGCGACAAGTCTTCCAGGTTCACCAGTTCGGCCCCTTCGCGCACGAAATCTCCCAGGCTGACGCTGCATATGCCCACCACGCCATCGAAGGGGGCCACAATGCGCATGCGTGCCACCCGGGCCTCAGCCAGTTGCACCTGGGCTTCGGCCACCTGCAGGCTGGCCCGGCTTTCGTCGAGCACCCGCCGGGCCACGAAATTCTGGGCGACCAGCTCTTCATTGCGCTTGAGGTTGACCTGCGCGATCGAAAGCTGCGCCTGGGCCTGGCTGAGCTCAGCGCGTTGCAAGGTATCGTCGAGCTGAAACAGCAGTTGGCCTTTGCGCACGCGGGCACCGTCCTCGAAGCCGATGTGTACGATGCGACCGCTGACTTCTGGGCGCAACAACACGCTTTGGCGCGAACGCAAAGAACCGACCGATTGCGCATCCTCCACCAACCGGGTGACGGTGACGGGCGCTACTTCCACGCTCGGCAAGGCACCCGGCCCACCCGGCCCCCGGGCTGACGCACCCGGGCCGCCAGCGCCAGACACAGCCGCCGGGGTTTCTGTGCCGGGTGACTTCGGTTGCTGCAACCACCACGCGGCAGCGAAAGCGAGCGCAAATCCGGCCCCGACAACGACCCCATAAATGGCTTTTCTGGACATGTGGTTCAAGTGGAAAACCTAATCATTTCACTTTATCATTATTTCGATGCTTGCGTGTGGCAGCTGGCCATCGGTGTGTGGCTTTTGCCTGGTGGTTTACCTCGCGTTTACATGCCTTTGGCTATGACACAGCAGCGCGAGCAGCCCCACGGTTGGCCAAGGCATCGGCCCGCTCGTTGCCCGGATCCCCGGCGTGCCCCTTGACCCAGTGCCACTCGATCTGGTGCCCGCCGCCTTGCACCAGGTCGTCGAGTCGTTGCCACAGATCGACATTTTTCACCGGCTGGCGGCTGGCCGTGCGCCAGCCCCTCGCTTTCCAGCCTGGCAACCACTCGGTGATCCCCTTGCGAACGTATTCGCTGTCGAGGTAGAGCGAAACACGACAGGGACGCTTGAGCGCCTGCAGGGCTTCGATCACCGCGGTGAGCTCCATGCGGTTGTTGGTGGTTTCGGCTTCGCCGCCCCACAGCTCCTTTTCTGCCGTGCCAGAACGCAGCAGCGCACCCCATCCGCCTGGGCCAGGGTTGCCCTTGCAGGCGCCGTCGGTGTAGATGATGACGTGGTTCATGGATCTTGGCGCTGGTTCATGCGGTGCGAAGGTCGCTGCAAGGAGGGCCGCTGGGCCACGCCCACGGGCGCGGCCATCGAGCGCCTGGGCTTCCAGGCTGGCCCGAGCAGATGCATGCCGCGCACCCGCTTGACGGCGACCATGAAATACACCGCCCCCAAGAAAGGCCAGGAACGGGCGCCAACCGCATCCATCCAGCGGTAGCGGTTCAGCCATTGGTCGGTCTGTACCGCCGGCCGGTAGCAACCCAGCCGACAAGACTCGACATCAAAGCTCAACAAGCGCAGCCAGTCCTTCAGCCGCCAGTGCCCGATGAAATCCCCGGCTTCGGGCAAAAAACGGCGCCCCAGCCAGTTGTTACCCAGGCCGAGCCGCGCAAAGACATGGGCACGGTACTGGCGCATCCCCCACAGGCTCGCAGGATTGAGACCACAGATCACCACCCGCCCTTCGGGAACCAGCACGCGCTCGACTTCACGCAGCACGGCGTGGGGGTCGGCGCTGAGCTCCAGCGTGTGCGGCAACACCACCAGATCCAGGCTTTTTTCGGGAAACGGCAGGGCCGCTGCGTGCGTCACCAGCGATACCGGACGGGGGAAGGCGTGACCATCCATGCGCACGTCCCAGGGCAGGCCGGCGACCTCGGGCACGGCCAGCCAGCGGTGCGGCATTCGGTTCGCGCGCAGGGCATCGATTTCGGGCAGACCGAGTTGCAGTGCATTGAAGCCAAAACGGTCCACCACGGCGGCATCGAATTGCGCCTGCTCCCAAGCCAGCATGTAACGGCCGGGTGGCGTGGACAGCCATGCCGTCAGCTCTTGCCCGAGCTCCAAGGCGTCTTCGGATTCGCTGCCGTGCCCAGGCTCATGAATCGACGGTTTCATCCACCACCGGGGGCTGGGCCAGCACCGTTTCACGAATCATCTCGCGCATGGCCTTCTTTTCAGGAAAGCTGAGCGCGCGCGCCAATTCCCGTCGCACGCGCAGCAGCAGATGCCGGTCGGTCTCGGGCGGCACGCCTTGGCTGTTCTGCATCTCCTCGTACAAGTCGAGTCGGGCATGGGGGGTTTCGTCGCGCCACCATTCCTGGATCACACGCTCCACCTGAGCCCGCCATTCATCGCTTGGCGGCCCGTCCGGGGGCGGCATGTCGAACCCGCTGTCGGCCTCGCGGTCCCCTTCATGGACACGCCCCATGTGGCTGTTCGCCCCGGGAGTCGTCAGCGCTGCCCAAGCCGCCTCATGCAGCGCGACACGGCGATCGGCCTGCATCAGCAGCCGGGCCCAGCTCGGGTCTTCGCCCGTCAGGCGGCCATAGTCTTGGGAGGCCTCGTCTGTGACGAGCACCACCTTGAGTCCGCGCCATTGGGCTTCGTCGATATAGGGAATGAGGCGCTCGTCGTCACTGGCAATCAACACCATGCTGCAGGCACCGCGGCTCGCCAGTTGCGTGAGCTCGAGACCGAGGGAGCGCACCAGGCCCAACCCTCCGTCCAGGGCATGGGGGGGCACCATGCGCAGCAGCACACCGTCCACCAATTCGGTAGGCGGCTGGTCGGTGAACAGGCAGGCGCGAGTGAGCGAACCTTCGGCTCCACACAACCGAGCCAAACCGGAAAACACCACAGTCAGGGCGCTGCGCTGCAAGGGATGGGCCGGCTTGGAAGGCTGCTGCTGAGCCAACCAGCCGAGATAACGCTCATCGATGAGGGCCACGGCCTGGCCCCCACCCTGAGGCAGGGCGGAAGAACCAGAGGCATAACGGGACGACGCTCTTTTGGCAAGATGAAATTTGGTTTTCATATATGTGATATTGAAATCGATAAGAAGGTCAAATAAATCGATTTGCGTTGCAGCTGGTGGTTGATTTTGTCACGGAATCCATCGAATGGTTCCAGCGACTTTGCTAAGCTGGCGGGCGTGAATTTTGCTCAACTCCTGTTTCCCGACTTTTCCCTGATCCTGTGTGGCTACCTGTTGTGCCGCTACACCCCGCTGAACCGCAAGGTGTGGGAGCCGATCGAGAGTCTGGTGTACTTTTTCATGTTCCCGGTGTTGCTGTTCCACTCCATCGTGCGCACGCCGCTGGAGTGGCAGTCGGCCACACACATGATGGGCGCCGGGCTCACGCTGGGCCTGGCCGGCATCCTGCTGGCCTATTCACTGCCCCGCTGGCCGTGGGTGGGCCGGGGACTGGACACCCGGCTCCATGCAGCCAGCGCGCAGGTGGCATTCCGCTTCAACTCTTTCATCGTGCTGGCGCTGGTGGACCGGGTGGCCGGACCACAGGGGATGCCGCTGGTGGCGGTGCTGATCGGGGTCTGTGTTCCGCTGTTCAACGTGGGGGCCGTGTTTCCCATGGCCCGCCACGGCCAGCACGGCCTGCTGCGTGAATTGGTGCGCAATCCGCTCATCATCGCCACGGTGAGTGGGCTGGCCGCGAACATCGCCGGTTTGGGCATCCCGGACTGGTTGGCACCGACCACGAACCGGATCGGCCAGGCTGCGCTGGCACTGGGCCTGATGGCGGCCGGCGCCGGCATGCAACTCGGGCGCATGACGCAAGCCAAGACGCTGGCGACGCTGGTGCTGGGCATCAAGCATGTGCTGCTGCCGGTCGCCGCCCTGCTGGTGGCCATCGCCTGGCAGCTGGACCCCACGCAGACCGTGGTGTTGCTGATGTTTTCTGCCGTGCCCACGGCATCGAGTTGCTATGTGCTGGCCGCACGCATGGGGTATGACGGTCCCTATGTCGCGGGGCTGGTCACCTTGTCCACACTGTTGGGGGTGCTCAGTCTGACGTTCGCGCTGGGCGTGCTGCTGCCCCTGCGGTGAGGGCATCCAGCCGACGGCGCGCCAGTGCCTCCAAGGCGGCGTCTGCGGACTGCTGGGCCACATCGGCCTGCACCTGCAGCCAGGCCAACAAGGGCCTACGCCAACCCTGCTGCGAAGCCGTATCCACCGCTACCGCGATGCCTGGCGGGTCCAGCCGCCCGGCCCGCAACAACGCGCCAGCGGCCACCAGGCGCGACACCGGGTCGGCCAGGGCCATGAGCACAGTAGCGGATGATCTTTCGGTGGGCGGCACCAACAGCCATTGAGCCACCGCACGGTGGGCGGGTGGCAGCAGGGGTATGTCCGCTGCCTCGGGTACGCCTGCCAAGTAGCGGGCATAGGCCTGGGTTTCGGGTGTGGCATCCGCCTGCAAGCGCTCATAACCCTCACAGGGAGCGATATCCAGGCTGGCTTGACGCACGGCACAGCGGCTCAACTCCACGAGCGCCAGGAGATCCAGCCGGGCGGTGCGCCGCGTTTCTTCCAGAGCTCGGCGCCACTCGACACCCGCCACACGGTCGTTGCCTTCCCATTCGGCCATCGTGGCGCGCTGCATCGCCCCATGCGCGTTGACCTGCCAGTCGGGTGCCGGTGGCCCACTGGCACAGCCCAGCAGCCAGCTCACCACCACACAAACGCTGCCCAGACGCGCAATGGAATTTCGGGTCATGGCAGCTTGAGCTCCGTGTCGCGTGCAAAAGGCCAGCGGCGGTTGATGTCGTTGACCAGGCTTTCGACCTTGCGCAGACTGGCCTCGACCTCGGCGCGCAGCACGTCCAGATCCACCGTGGCGGTGCGGGTGTTGACCGCGATGCCCTGCACTTCCACCAGCACCGCATCGACCTTCTGCAGACTTTGACGGGCGTCCGACAGCAGGCTTTCGACGGTCTGAACGGCGGTCTGCATGTCGGTCATGAGGCCGGCATCGCCGAACACGCGCTGGTCGGCGTTGCCGATCAGGGTTTCCGTGCGGCCCGCCACGGCTTCGAGTCGCGCCAGCAAGGCGTTTGTCTCGTCCAAGACCTGCAGCAGGCGGGCCCGGTCGGCGTCATTGCCCATGAGCAGACCCAGAGCACCGCGTGGACTGTTCAGGGTTTCGGTGGCCGTCTGCACATGGCGCAGACTCACACTGAGCGGTGATTGCTCGGCCGTGATCCGGTTGAGATTGTCCAGCAGATCGCGCACCGAGCTGACCAAGCGGGGAATCTCGGCCATCGCATCGCCCTTGAGCACCTGACGTTCGGCACCGTCAGCCAAGGGCGGCGCTTCGAACACGCCGGTAAAGGCGCGAATGCGGGTTGCCCCCACCAGGCTGCGTTCCATGGTGAACACACTGGTTTCGCGCAGCCAGTGGGCATCCTTGCGGGAGACATCCACGATGATGCGGGCGTTGCCGTCCTCACCCAGTTCGATGCGCCGGACCCGTCCGATCGGGAAGCCGGAAAACGTCATGTCCATGCCCACGACCACACCCTCGGAATCATCGGCAATGAGCACCAGTTCCTGAGTCGGCTCGAACACACCCCGTGCGTAGAGCAGGTAGGCAGCCGAACCGACGATCAGCACGATCATCAGTATCAGCAGCAGCGCGGCCTTGAACTCGACGTTGGACACGCGAGCCTGGCGTATGGTCTGGTCAACGACGTCGTCGGGGTTCATGGCGTCAATAATAGTTGCCCATCAGGGAGATCAGCTCGATCACGAGCAGGGCCAGAAACATGCGGACCAAAGACCGAAGCTCGCTGCTGGCGCGCCGTTCGGGGTCGGGTGGGTCGTACAGGCTGGAGGCCAGCGGAATCAGGGCCACGGTGAGCGCGAAGAACAGCGTCTTGAAGGTGAAGATGAGCGTCACGACCGGGTTGAAGACATGGCCCACCATGCGGGTGTAGCTCCCGATCGCCCAGGGGTTGAAGCCGTAGATGTTCAGGTAGGCCAGCACCAGCGCCACCACGCAACTGAGGGCCGCCAGCATGAACACCGAAAACATGCCCGCCAGGGCCCGGGGCAACACCAGCCAGTGCAGCACGTCGCGCCCCTGCGCCTTGCAGGCGTCGAATGCCCCCTGCTGCCGCAGCGCTATGAGTTCCGCCCCCTGCGGAATGGTGATGCGCAACGCCACGAACAGGGCGGCAGCCAGCGGGATCAATTCCAGCACCAGCACCCGCACGACCATGTCCACGGCATACTGGGACAGCCCGTAGCTCAGCGCCGTGACCACCACGATGCGGATCAGCACCAACCCGAGCAGGGCCGAGAGCACGGTGAACCAGAGCAGGACCGGTGCCGTGGCCAGGTACAGGTGACGGGCCAGCACCGGCCAGCGCTCACGCCGGTAGCTCGATGGCGAGACCGCCAGCACCAGGATCACCGCCCCCAAGTGCACGATGCGCCACCAGTTGGTCAGCCAGCGCAGCCCTCCCCGGCCGAGGTCGAGCAGGGCAGCGTGGAGACTGGACAACGGCTTCATGTGCTCGATCTTAGCGCTTGCTGCAGCGCCCAGGACACATGTTCTCGCACCAGTGGACTGGGATGTTCGGCACGGGACTGCAGGGCCTGCGTGACCTGTACGGCATCGGCAGGAGCCAACCCGGTGGCCAGGGCATTGCCCAGCGCCACCGCCACATTGCGCAGCCAGCGTTCATGGCCGATGCGGCGGATAGGTGTGCCTTCGGTGCGTTGCAGGAACTCGGTTTCAGACCACAGAAAGCACTCCACCAAACGGCTGCCGGACAGGCCCGAGCGCTCGTCGAAATCCGGCAACGGCGTGCGACGGGCGAATTTGTTCCACGGGCAGACCAACTGACAGTCGTCGCAACCGTAGATCCGGTTGCCCATCAGGGGGCGCAAAGGCACGGGAATCGGACCGGCGTGCTCGATGGTGAGGTAGGAGATGCAGCGTCGCGCATCCAGCCGGTACGGCCCCACCAGCGCCCCGGTGGGGCAGGCCATGAGGCACGCCGTGCATGCACCGCAATGGCTACTCACCGCCACCGTGGTCGGCAAGGCGACATTGACGAAGATTTCCCCCAGAAAGAACATGGAGCCGCCATCGCGGTCCAGCGCCAGTGTGTGCTTGCCACGCCAGCCGATGCCGCTGCGCTGCGCGAGCTCCACCTCCAGCACGGGAGCGGAGTCGGTGAACACCCGGTATGCGAACCCATCTGCATCTTGTGCCGGCAAGGCCTGCTGCATGCGCTCGGCCAGCTTTTGCAAGCGCTGGCGCAGCACCTTGTGGTAGTCTCGCCCACGGGCATAGAGGGACACCACGGCTTCGAGCGGCCGCTCGAGCCGGGCCCATTCCTCGGCCCGCCAGTCGTCGGTCCGCCGGGCTGGCAGATAATCCATACGGGCGGTCACCACGCTTATGGTGCCGGGCACGAGTTCGGCGGGGCGCGCGCGCTTGAGGCCATGGCGGGCCATGTAGTCCATCTCGCCATGGAAGCCGGCCTCCAGCCAAGCCAGCAAGCCCGGCTCGGCATCGCGCAGGTCCACCCCGGCCACGCCGATTTGGGACAATCCCAGATCGCGCGCCCACTGGCGGACATGCGTGACGAATTGAGCAGCATCGAACATCAACCGCAGATTGTAGAAACAGGGATGAGCAACCATGCCGCGCCCGCGGAACACACGATCGCCTGCGGCTCGGAGCAGGCCACCGAGACGCTCGCCCAGCGGCTGGCCGGCAGCGACGCCCTGGCCCACGCCGCCATCCACCTGCACGGCGATCTGGGCGCAGGCAAAACCACCTTCGTTCGCCTGCTGCTCCGCGCCTTGGGGGTGACGGGTCGCATCAAAAGCCCCTCTTACGCCATCGTCGAACCGCACACCACCCCCGCCCGACCAGCCTGGCCGCAGGGCCTGACGGTATCGCACTTCGACTTCTACCGCTTCAGCAATCCCCGGGAATGGGAAGATGCGGGCTTGCGCGAACTTTTCGCAGCCCCCGGGCTCAAGCTGGTCGAGTGGCCGGAGAAAGCCGCCGGATATCTGCCCTTGCCCGACCTCGACATCACCATCGACACCCTGGATGACGACACCCGCATGTTCCGCATTCGCGCCCTGACCCCCACCGGCAAGCACTTGCTGGAGACCCTGGACGCATGAAACGCCGAACCGCTTTCCAATGGTTGGGCGCGGCCAGCACGCTTTTGCTTACGTTGGGCCCTCATGAACTGGCCCGTGGTGCAACCATCGTCGCGGTGCGCATGTGGCCGGCCAAGGACTACACCCGCATCACCATCGAATCGGATGCGGAACTCAACGCCACCCCTTTCTTCGTGGCCGATCCGCCGCGCCTGGCCGTGGACATCGAGGGCATCGAAATCGTGCCGGCCCTGCGCGACCTCATCGGTCATGTGCGGGCCGACGATCCCAATGTGGCCGGGGTGCGAGTGGGGCAGAACGCGCCCAACGTGGTGCGTATCGTGATCGACCTCAAGCGCCCCATCACCCCGCAGGTGTTCCAGCTCGCCCC
The DNA here is from genome assembly GCF_013432195.1 of Tepidicella baoligensis. GTDB lineage: Bacteria > Pseudomonadota > Gammaproteobacteria > Burkholderiales > Burkholderiaceae_C > Tepidicella > Tepidicella baoligensis. The sequence goes on from NZ_JACCDB010000010.1 coordinate 23,183, forward strand.
GGTGGCGGCCTACCAGCACCGGCTGGTGATGGACCTCTACCCGACCGAGGCCCGCGATCCGCTGGAAGAGCTCATTGCCCAGCGACTGCGTGAGCTCGACCAGGCCCAACCAGCTCCCCAGACCGATGACCCGCTCGGAGACCTGATCGCACAGCTGCCCGGCGAGCCCACCACTCAGACGCCGCGGCCGGCGGCCACTGCACCCCCCCCGCCCCAACGGCCCGAGACCTACGCCACCGATCCATCCGCTCCTGCGTCGCGGGACCCCGCGCGCCCGGCCTTCAGCGCCAAGCAGCGCCCTGGGGCACCTACCACGGGTGGGCGGGTGGATCGCCTGATCGTGGTCGCGCTGGACCCCGGCCACGGCGGCGAGGACCCCGGCGCCATCGGCCCTGGCGGCACGCGCGAAAAAGACGTGGTGCTGGCCATTGCCCGCCTGTTGCGCGATCGCATCAACCGGACCCAGGTCAATGGCCACACGATGCGGGCCTTCCTCACCCGCGATGGCGACTATTTCGTTCCGCTGCATGTGCGAGTGGACAAGGCACGACGAGTGGAGGCCGACCTCTTCGTGAGCATCCATGCCGATGCCTTCTACACCCCGCGGCCCCGGGGCGCCAGCGTCTATGCCCTCAGCCAACGGGGTGCCACCAGCGCGGCGGCCCGCTGGATCGCCGACAAGGAAAACGCCGCCGACCTGGTGGGGGGCGTGAACATGCGCGCCCGTGATGCAGAGCTTCAACGCACGCTGCTGGACATGAGCACCACGGCACAGATCAACGACAGCTTGAAACTCGGGCGAGCGATGCTTGCCGAGATCGGGCGCGTCGGACGCCTGCACAAACCCCAGGTCGAGCAGGCTGGCTTCGCCGTGTTGCGTGCCCCCGACATCCCCAGCATCCTGGTCGAGACGGCTTTCATCAGCAATCCCGACGAGGAACGTCGGCTGCGCGACCCGCGGTTTCAGGCCGACATGGCCGACGCGCTGCTGCGGGGCATCGTTGCCTACTTTTCGCAGAATCCGCCACTGGCACGCAGCCGCGCGCTCTGAGCATGGGTTGTTCTCTGCGCCGCGCCGATCGAGAGCGTGTCGGCTTGCTCACACCGGGTAAATGAGCGAGTTCAGGATGAGTTCACTGTCATACACGCAATGGCGGCTGCGCAGCTTGAGCACGCCACCTTCACGTATCCATTCGTCGATGTAGCGGCCCACGTTGAACACCTCGCTCACGCTGCCCGGCTTGGTGCGGAACACCGCGTAGTGGGCCTGGGCGCGCACCACCTCCACACCCTCCTCCTGCGCCACCTCCAGCACCCGGGCGGGGCTGATGACATGGCGCATGTGGTAAGGCCCGTGGTAAATGGTCTGCGTGATGCAGTAGACGCGGTCCTTCATCATGCCCTGACTCTCGAAATACATGAGTGACAGCGGCAGACCACGGTCGTAGTTCTCGCGCGCCTGTACCCGGTAGTGGCCATCGGCGACAAAGAAGCCGGGCCAGTCGGCATAGCGCTTTTCGTCCAGGGCGGCGGCGTAGGCGGCGTTGAGCTGGTCGATCTCGTGGTGCAGCCAGAGCGTTTGCAATTGTTCGGGTGTCATGGCGTGGTTCTTTCGCGGCTCACAGGGACATCGCCTTTTTCCAGTAGTCATACATAGCGCGGATGAGTGTTTCGGTCACCATGTGCTCGGTGGGTGGCTGGCCCACGCCGGAATCCTTGCCGCCCAGCTCACATAGGGTATGCCCCTGGCCCAGGCCGTCGCTGTTTCGTTGTTCAAAGCCGTCCTGGCTGAACTCGATCACCTCGCCATCATCGGCGCTCACGAAACCGGCCGGGCCGAACAGGTTGGCCTGGCGCAGGCGTCGTTCGGTCATCTCGGGGGTGTCATCGGCAAAGCCGAAATGCGTCCACACGAAATCAAAGCTGCCATGGCCGCGCGGCTGGATGTGCCGGGTGGACAGCGAGTTGACCTGCTGTTGCACAATGAGGCTGGGGAACAGCGTGATCATGGTCACCGTGGGTGTGATGGTTTGGCCTGGCTGCGTGGGGTCGGGCACCGTCCACCAGGGCTCGGGCACGACGTCCAGCAGGCGCATGTCGTGGAGCGTCATGTTGGCCTTGAAACTGGTCACACCCTGGGTGACGTCGGTCTGCACGCCGGAGTCTTTGGCCGGCCCCTGACCGCCGTCGTTGCGGCGCGAGATCATCACCGCGTGGCGACCGTGTTCGTCCATCACCATGCGGCTTTTCTGGTCGGCACGCCACAGGCCGAAGGTGACGAACCAGGTGTGCAGCAGCCCCGGGTGGTAAGGATCCTTGATGTTTTCCATCATCAGCTTCCAGTTGCCCGGAATGCGCTGGCGGTTGTAGCCCAAAAGGGTGAGCTGGCGCGAGCCGTTGGGACCCTGGAAGATGCGGTCCAGCCAGGGCAGGATGTGGGGGCCCAGGTAGTCGCGCAGCGGTTCTGCCTGATCGCTGAAAGTGGCAAACACCAAGCCGTGCAGCACCTCCACGCGCAGCTTGGTCAGGCCGTTGTGCTGCAGGCTGAAGTCCGGTGGCATGCCTCCGTTGATGCACTCTCCCTGTTCAGTGACCACCTTGACGCCGTCCTTGAACGGCAGGCCGGCGAGGTCACCGTTGAGCTTGTAGGTCCACTGGTGGTAGGGGCAGACGAAGCTGCGCGCGTTGCCGTGAGGCTCCTGGCAGAAGCGCACGCCCCGGTGGGCGCAGCGGTTTTCCACCACACGGATGCCGTGGTCCGTGGCCCGGTCCTTCGGCATCACGCGGTCTCGCACCATGATGACCTGGCGCTCGCCCACCCAACTCAGCTTGTAGTCTCCGGGTTTGGGGATCTCGGCCTCCAGGCCGACATAACACCAGTGCGGCCCGTAGAACAGGCGGTCGAGTTCGCGCTGGTAGACGGCCGGGTCGGTGTAGGCCCAGAAAGGCACGCGGCTGGAGCCTTCCTGCACGGGCCAGCGGGCGTTGGTTTGCGGTTCGATGAAGGCGTTCATGGGAGAGCTCCAAGCGGTGATCGATACATATAGTATGTTTACTTATTAATTCATTCCACTAGGGTTTACGCGCATCTGCACTGGGGGTCTGGTGGGGGATGTTTGTTGGAGACGGGTGAGTTGCGACTGCGGGGGACGTCGCTTGCTGCGGCAGACCTGGCCCTGTGGGGGCTCATACTGTGACGGTCGGCGCCAGGGCGCCGACTCCGCTGCGTCCTCCTGTCTGGGGCCAGTGCGACGGAACTCGCTTCGTTCGCTTTGCGCTCACTGCGCTCAGACAGCCGCCGCAAGTCAGTTCATGAAGCGCGCTCACGCGCGCCCGGCCCCAGGCAGGCGGCCACAGCCGCCACAGAAATCGCCCCCACAGGGCCAGGCCTCCCGCAGCCACCAAGTACGTTGGAGCGCAACTGGTGGTGTGCCAACATCGTCTCAGCCAAGGCGGGTGCGCCCAGGGGCTGGCGCGCCTTGCGGGGTGCCGAGAAGCGCAGAGGCCGTGGCCGCACGCACAGCGTGCATCCACCTCTGACTCGCGGCGGCTGTTTGAGCGCAGTGAGCGCCAAGCGAACGAAGCGAGTTCCGCCGCGTGGCCACGGCATCGAGCATCGAAGGGGAGCCGGTGCGCAGCACCGGCCACCTCGCTGAAGCGCCAGCCCCTGGGCGCACACATCTTGGCCACCAAATACCTGGGCGCGAGACAGGCATTGGCGCGAAAGCATTCACACCAAAGAGCTCCCACACCCACCATCTCGCCTCCTACAATCGCCCGGTGAACCACGCCACCCCGATCCGCCCCCACCTGCAGCCCCGCCGCCCCATACAGGAACTGCCCGATGAACTGATCAGCCAGATCGCTGCCGGCGAAGTGGTCGAACGTCCGGCGTCGGTGGTGCGGGAACTGGTGGACAACGCGCTAGACGCCGGTGCCACCCAGATCACCGTGCGGCTGCAAGCCGGCGGCGTCCGCCTGATTGCCGTCGAGGACGATGGCTGCGGCATTCCTCGAGAGGAACTGTCCACCGCCTTGAAGCGACACGCCACCAGCAAGATACGTAACCTGGCCGAACTCGAAGCCGTGGACACCATGGGGTTTCGCGGAGAAGCTTTGGCTGCCATTCACTCGATTGCCGAAGTCAGCCTGCTCTCGCGCAGCGTGGATGCACCCGACCCCCACGCCTGGATGCTGCACGGCCGCACGGGTGAAATCACCCCTGCTGCGCGCACACCCGGCACCACCGTGGAAGTCCGCGAGCTGTTCTACGCCACGCCGGCCCGCCGCAAGTTCCTCAAAACCGACGCAACCGAACTGGCCCACTGCCTCGAAGCCGTGCGCCGCCATGCCCTGGCGCGCCCGGAAGTGGGTTTTGCCGTGTGGCACGAAGGCAAGCTGATCGAGCAATGGCGCGCTGTGCTCGACGAGGAACCCCATCGAGCACTGGATCGGCGGCTGGCCGACGTGCTCGGCGACGATTTTCTGGCCGCCAGCGTGCCCATCCAAGGCCAGGCGATGGGAATCCAAGTCTGGGGCCGCGCGGGCTTGCCTGACGCCGCGCGTGCCCGTGCCGACCGGCAGTTTGCCTACGTCAACGGCCGCTTCGTGCGCGACAAGGTGGTGGCTCATGCCGTCCGCAGCGCCTATGAGGATGTGCTCCACGGCCAACGCCAGCCGGTGTACGCCCTGTTCATCACCCTGGACCCGAGCCGGGTCGATGTCAACGTGCATCCCACCAAGATCGAGGTGCGCTTCCGCGACAGTCGCGAGGTGCATCAAGCGGTGCGCAACGCCGTGGAGCATGCCCTCGCGGCCCCGCGCATGGCCGGCTCCCAGACGACCCCGTCCACAGACCCCCTGCTCAGCCCGGTGCCCACCCCGCCACTGCAGCGCCCGCACACGCAAATGGGTCTGGATGTGAGCTCCCCGCATCCCGCGCCTGCCTGGACCAGCCTCTCCCAAGTACGTAATACCTCTGTCTCAGGGCATGCGGTCAACGACCTCGCTGCCTTGTGGAACCCGGCATCCAGCCACCCCCCCGCTCCAACCGGCAGCCCGCCCTCCGACACACCCTCACCGGCTGGCAACGCTGAATCCACACCAGACACCGCCCCCACCTGGCCCCTGGGCCGAGCCATTGCCCAATTGCACGGCGTGTACCTGCTGGCCGAAAACGCCCAAGGGCTGGTGCTGGTGGACATGCACGCCGCCCACGAGCGCATCGTCTATGAACGCCTGAAAACCCAGCTGGATACGGCAGGCGATCGACCCTTGCCCAGCCAGCCGCTGCTCATACCCGCCACCTTCGCAGCCACCCCCACCGAAGTGGCCACCACCGAGGCCCATCAAACCACGCTGCAGCGCCTGGGGTTGGACATCACCCCTTTCTCCTTGCGAACCCTCGCCGTCCGGGCGGTACCGGCCGCGCTGGCTCAGGGCGATGTGGTCGAACTCGCGCGCAGTGTGCTCGCCGAACTGTCGCAACACGATGCCGCCACCGTGGTGCAACGGGCGCATCACGAACTGCTGGCCACCATGGCCTGCCATGGCGCGGTGCGCGCCAACCGCCGTCTGACGCTGGAAGAGATGAATGCGCTGCTGCGCCAAATGGAAGCGACCGAAAGAAGCGACCAGTGCAACCATGGACGCCCCACATGGCGTCAGCTCAGCCTGCGCGAATTGGACGCCCTGTTCCTGCGTGGGCGCTGATTTCGGGCGCCCCACAGGGGTGCAAATGGCACCCAGCATGCCCATCCATGCCCCAACTTCGGGAAAAGCCGCCTTCAAATCGTGCAAAATGCGTATCCCTCATAACCCACATGACCCTAGGCTGTCCCGATGAAATACGCCTCTCTGCATGATTTCCTGGCACACGTTTCCCTCCGCAACCCCGGTCAACCCGAGTTTCTACAAGCCGTCACCGAGGTCATGGAAAGCCTCTGGCCCTTCATCGAACAGCATCCCCGCTACGCCGAGCAGGGCTTGCTCGACCGCCTCGTGGAGCCTGAGCGCGTGGTCATGTTCCGGGTATCGTGGGTGAACGACCAAGGCGACGTACAGGTCAACCGCGCCTACCGCATCCAGCACAGCTCGGCCATCGGCCCATACAAGGGTGGCATGCGCTTTCACCCTTCGGTGAACCTGTCCATCCTCAAGTTCTTGGCCTTCGAGCAGACCTTCAAGAACGCGCTCACCACCCTGCCCATGGGCGGCGGCAAAGGCGGCTCCGACTTCGACCCCAAGGGCAAGAGCCCGGGCGAAGTGATGCGTTTCTGCCAGGCGCTCGTCACCGAGTTGTTCCGGCACCTGGGTTCCGACACCGACGTTCCGGCGGGCGACATCGGGGTCGGTGGGCGTGAGGTAGGCTATATGGCCGGCATGATGAAGAAGCTCAGCAACCGGGCCGACTGCGTTTTCACGGGCAAGGGCCTGAGTTTCGGGGGCTCCCTGATCCGCCCCGAGGCCACAGGCTATGGCACCGTGTACTTCGCCCAAGAAATGCTCAAGCGCCAAGGCATGGGCTTCGACGGTCTGCGCGTGAGCGTGTCGGGTTCGGGCAATGTGGCCCAGTACGCCGTGGAAAAGGCCATGGCCCTGGGGGCCAAGGTGGTTACCGTGTCCGACTCCAGCGGCACCGTGATCGACGAGGACGGCTTCACCCCGGAAAAGCTGGCCGAGCTGATGGAGGTGAAGAACCATTTGTATGGCCGCGTCAGCGACTACGCTGCCCGCACCCGGACCCGTTTCGAGCCGGGCATCAAGCCTTGGGCCGTTCCGGTCGATGTGGCCCTGCCCTGCGCCACCCAGAACGAACTCGACGCTTCCGACGCCCACACGCTGCTGAAGAACGGCGTGAAATGCGTGGCCGAGGGCGCCAACATGCCCACCACCATGGAAGCCGTGAAACTGTTTGAAGACCACGGTGTGCTTTACGCCCCGGGCAAGGCCAGCAACGCCGGCGGCGTGGCCACCTCCGGGCTGGAAATGAGCCAAAACGCCATGCGCATGAACTGGCCCCGTGAGGAAGTGGATGCGCGCCTGCACGGCATCATGGTCGGCATCCACGAAGCCTGCGTGCACCACGGCCAGCGCCCCGACGGCACTTTGAGCTACGTGGATGGCGCCAACATCGCCGGCTTCGTGAAAGTGGCCGACGCCATGCTGGCCCAGGGTGTGATCTGAACGCCGGGAGCTTACTGATGGATGCGGCCGTGTCCGTTCTGTTACGCTCGCGGCAATGACTTCTGCCATTCGCCCATCCATGTCCTCCGGCTTGGTGGTGCTGGTGCTGTCGCTGCTGCTTGGCGTCCAGCCCATCGCCACCGATTTATACCTCCCGGCATTGCCCGCCATGACCCAAGGCTTCGGTGCCTCCATGCACCAAGCCCAGTTGACCCTCACGGCACTGTTGCTCGCGTTCGGGCTGTCTCAGCTCGTCTGGGGCCCCTTGTCAGACCGTCTGGGCCGCCGGCCGATCTTGCTGTGGGGCATGGGCGCATTCGCGCTGGCCTCTGCCGGAAGTGTCTTTGCTTCCAGTATGGAGCAATTGGTGCTGTGGCGCACCGTGCAAGGTGCGGCGATGGGGGCTGCAGTGATGTGCGCGCGAGCCATCGTACGGGACTTGTACGGCCCTGCCGAAGGCGCCCGCATGATGTCCAAAGGGTTGAGCGGGCTGGGGGTATTCGCCTGTATCAGCGCACCGCTGGGTGGATTCCTGTCGGACTGGTTCGGCTGGCGGGCCGCCTTGGGCGCCCTCGCGGTTTTTGGTGCTGGCACCCTGGCACTGCTGGTCTGGCGCTTCGAGGAAACACTGCCTCCCGAGCGGCGACAGGTCTTGAGCTGGTCGGAAAAGATGCGCGTCTGGTCAAACATCCTGCGCCACCCCACGTTCTGGACCTACGCTTTGCTGGCCACGGCCTCGTATGGCGGCCTGTTCACGTTCCTGGCCACCTCTTCTTTCGTGTTCATCAACGCCCTGGGCCTAAGCAAGACCCACTACGGCCTGCTCATGTTCTCGATGTCCTTCGTGTATATCGTGGGCACGGTCGTTTGCCGCCGGCTCATCCCCCGCCTCGGTGTGCGCCGCACGGTGGCCCTGGCCGCCGCCTTCACCCTGTCGGGCGGCACATTGATGGGGCTGTTCGGCTGGCTGGGCTGGCACAACACCTGGGCCATCATGTTGCCCTACTACCTGTTCATCCTGGCGCACGGGGTGCACCAGCCCTGCGGCCAGAGCGGGGCCGTGTCGCCCTTCCCGCAAGCGGCTGGTACCGCATCGGCACTCAGCGGTTTTCTGATGATGGTGGCGGCCTTTGCCATGGGGCAATGGCTGGGCGGTCGCATGCCGGTGGGCACCGACAACGCCACCGTGCTGCCGCTCACCAACGGCCTGTGGTTTTGGAGCCTGGTCATCGCCACCATCGCCTGGACGCTCGTCCAACGCTACGGTGAAACCCGGCAACCGCCCCAGCGCACCCACACCCCCGCCACCTCATGACCGCGCCATGCTGGCTGGCCATCGCCGGGCCAACCGCCTCCGGCAAGACGGCACTGGCACTGGAGATCGCCCAACGCTGGCCGGTGGAGATCATCAGCGTCGATTCGGCCCTGGTGTATCGGGGCATGGACATTGGCACCGCCAAGCCATCGGCGGCAGAGCTGGCCCGGGTTCCGCATCACCTGATCGACATCCGGGATCCGGCCGAACCCTACAGCGCCGCCGAGTTCGTGCGCGATGCGACGCGCCTGGTCCACGCCATCCGTGCCCGGCAAAGGCTACCCCTGCTGGTGGGGGGCACCATGCTGTACTTCAAGGCCCTGTTCGAAGGGCTGGACGACATGCCCCCAGCCCAGCCAGCCCTGAGGCTCGCCATCGCGCAACGAGCCCTCGCCAGGGGGTGGCCCGCGCTGCATGCCGAACTCGCGCACGTGGACCCGCAGACTGCCGCGCGGCTCGCCCCCAACGATGCCCAACGCATTGCTCGCGCCCTGGAGGTGTATGAAGCAACCGGACGGCCGATTTCAGCCTTTCAGCGGCGGGCGGCCAGAAGCGACATGGCCGGAGCACCGCTCATTGACGGTCTCGCCGGGGCCTTCTGGACCCTCGAGCCGACGCAGCGCCTTTGGCTGCACCAGCGCATCGAGCAACGCTTCGACGCCATGCTGGCCGCCGGATTTCTGGATGAGGTCAAGCGTCTGCGCCAGCGCGGGGATCTGACACCCGACCTGCCCTCCATCCGCTGTGTGGGTTATCGGCAGGCCTGGGAAGCGCTGGACGGCGTGCCCTCGGGCGATCCATCCGATCTCACGGTGGACCGTCGAGCCACTTTGCGCCAGCGCGGCATCTTCGCCACCCGGCAGCTCGCCAAACGCCAACTCACCTGGCTGCGCGGCATGGCTGGGCGCCGTGTCTGGGCCTGCGACGATCCGTCTGTCTCGCTCCACCTGATCCAAGGGGTGCATGACACATTCGGGGCCTGCTTCACGCAAAATCCGTCACCACCGTCAGAGGTGAAAACGACCAACGCTTGAACCCCTGCGGCGCTCAGAGTCCGAGCCGGGCCCGGGCCTGCGCATACTCACGCTTGAGCCGTTCGATGCGCTGGGCTGCCGGCACCACCGCATCGACCACGCCAATCCCCTGACCACTGCCCCAGATGTCCTTCCAGGCCTTGGTGCTGCCACTGCCGAAACTCATCTTGCTCGGATCGCTCTCGGGGAGGTTGTCAGGATCGAGGCCGGCCGCGCGGATGGACGCCTTGAGATAATTGCCATGCACACCCGTGAACAGGTTGCTGTAGACGATGTCGTCCGAGGTGCCTTCGACGATCGCCTGCTTGTAGGCATCGGCGGCGCGCGCCTCTTCGGTGGCAATGAAAGCCGAGCCGATGTAGGCGAAATCTGCCCCCATGGCCTGGGCCGCCAGCACCGCCCCCCCCGTGGCGATCGCCCCCGCCAGGGCCAACGGGCCGTCGAACCACTGGCGGATCTCCTGCACCAACGCAAACGGGCTCTTGGTGCCGGCATGGCCACCGGCTCCGGCCGCCACGGCGATCAGGCCATCGGCGCCCTTGTCGATCGCCTTGTGCGCAAAGGTGTTGTTGATGATGTCGTGCAGCACCACCCCACCCCAGCCATGCACGGCCTGGTTGACGTCCTCGCGCGCCCCCAGGCTGGTGATGACGATGGGCACCTTGTACTTGGCGCACAGCGCCATGTCATGCTCCAGCCGGTCGTTGCTCTTGTGCACGATCTGGTTGATGGCAAACGGTGCGGCCGGCTGCTCGGGATGATCGCGGTCGTGCGCGGCCAGCGCCTCGGTGATCTCGGCCAACCACTCATCGAGCTGGCTGGCCGGGCGGGCGTTGAGCGCCGGCATGGAACCCACGATACCGGCTTTGCACTGAGCAATGACGAGCTTGGGGTTGCTGATGATGAAGAGCGGCGATCCGATGACCGGAAAAGCCACGCGCTTCAGGACGGGGGGCAGTGTGGACATGAAGTCTCCTGACGAATGCACAACGATGCCGAACAGGCAAAACAGCACCCTCTCGATGACATGACAGGGTGCTCAGGGGGGTGAAACCGCGTCAGAAAGCTTCCAGGGCCATCTCGGTCACACCCGGCGCGCCTTCAACCACAGCGTCACGCAGACCGGGAACGCGGGTGAGGATGTGGTCGGCATAGAAACGCGCCGTCGTGATCTTGGCTTGCATGAAGGCCGTGTCGTTGCCCGCCGCCAGTTCGCGCTCGGCCACCAGCAGCGCACGGGCCATCTGCCAGCCCGCCATCAGGTTGCCGGCCAGCATCAGGTAATTCACGCTGCCGGCATAAATGGCGTTGGGGTCGGCCTTGGCCTGCCCGGCGATGAACTCGACCACATCCAGGAACGCTTCGCGGGCTGCCTGGAGGCGCTTGAACATGGCCCGGGCGTGGACGTTGCCGCTGGCCTGCAATTCGGCCTCGGTGGCCTCGATCTGCTTGGCCAGCGCCTTGGCCCCCTGACCACCGTCACGGGCCGTTTTCCGGCCCACCAGATCATTGGCCTGGATGGCGGTGGTGCCCTCGTAGATGGTGAGGATCTTCGCGTCGCGGTAGTACTGTGCCGCCCCGGTTTCTTCGATGAAGCCCATGCCCCCATGCACCTGCACACCCAGGCTGGTGACTTCCAGACTCATTTCGGTGCTGTAGCCCTTGACCAACGGCACCATGAACTCGTAGAAAGCCTGGTTTTGCTTGCGGGTATCGGCATCCGGGTGGTGGTGCGCGGCATCATAGGCGGCCGCGGCCACGCTGGCCATGGCACGGCAGCCCTCGGTCAACGCCCGCATGGTCATGAGCATACGCTTGACGTCCGGGTGATGGATGATGGGTACGGCGGTATTGCGCGAGCCGTCCACAGGGCGGCTTTGCACGCGGTCACGCGCGTATTGCACGGCTTTCTGGTAAGCACGCTCGGCCACCGAAATGCCCTGCACGCCCACGGCGTAGCGAGCGGCGTTCATCATGATGAACATGTATTCCAGGCCCCGGTTTTCTTCGCCCACCAGGTAGCCGATGGCACCCCCATGGTCGCCGTATTGCAGCACCGCCGTGGGACTGGCCTTGATGCCCATCTTGTGCTCGATGCTCACGCAATGCACATCGTTGCGGGCACCCAGTGAGCCGTCGGGATTCACCAGGAATTTCGGCACAATGAAAAGACTGATGCCCTTGACCCCTTCCGGCGCCCCGGTGACCCGTGCCAGCACCAGATGCACGATGTTGTCGGCCATGTCGTGCTCGCCGTAGGTGATGAAAATCTTGGTGCCAAAGATCTTGTATGTACCGTCGGGCTGGGGCTCGGCGCGCGAGCGCACCAACGACAAGTCGGAACCGGCCTGCGGCTCGGTCAGGTTCATGGTGCCGGTCCACTCGCCTGAAATCATCTTGGGCAGATAGATGGCCTTCTGCTCATCGGACCCAGCCGTCAGCAATGCCTCGATGGCTCCATCGGTGAGCAGCGGGCACAGGGCAAAGCTCAGGTTGGCGCTGTTGAGGATTTCGCCACAGGCAGCGCCGATCGTCTTGGGCAGGCCCTGTCCGCCAAATTCAACGGGATGCTGCAAACCCTGCCAGCCACCTTCGGCGTATTGCTTGAATGCCTGTTTGAAACCCGGGGTGGTGGTGACTTTCCCGTCGTGGAAGGACGACGGGTACTTGTCTCCTTCCCAATTCAGGGGTGCGATCACGTCCTCGTTCAGTTTGGCACACTCTTCGAGCACCGCCTGCGCGGTTTCCAGGCCGGCATCCTCGAAGCCGGGCATTTGCGCCACCTGTTCCAGATCGGCGAGGTGCCGCATGTTGAACAGCATGTCCTTGACGGGGGCTTTGTACGTCATGTGTCTTGTCTCCGGGTAGGCATACGCAAAGGGCATCGCGAACGATGCCCTTGCTGGGGGTTGAGGATCAGAGGGCCTTGACCAATTCGGGCACGGCCTGGAACAGGTCGGCCTCCAGGCCATAGTCGGCCACGCTGAAGATCGGGGCTTCAGGGTCTTTGTTGATCGCCACGATCACCTTCGAATCCTTCATGCCCGCCAGGTGCTGGATCGCCCCGCTGATGCCGCAAGCGATGTAGAGCTGCGGCGCCACGATTTTCCCCGTCTGGCCCACCTGCAGGTCGTTCGGGGCGTAGCCCGCGTCCACGGCCGCACGGCTGGCACCGATGGCCGCGCCCAGCTTGTCGGCGAGCGGGGTGATGACTTCGTCGAACTTCTCGGCGCTGCCCAGCGCGCGGCCACCGGAGACGATGATCTTGGCCGCCGTCAGCTCAGGGCGGTCGCTCTTGGCCAATTCACTGCCCACATAGGCGCTCTTGCCGCTGTCGGCCACGGCTGCCACGGTTTCCACGGTCGCGTTGCCGCCCAAGGCGGCGGCCTCGAACGCGGTGGTGCGTACGGTGATGACCTTCACCGGATCGGCGCTTTGCACAGTGGCCATGGCGTTGCCGGCGTAGATGGGACGCTCGAAGGTGTCGGCGCTGATGACCTGGGTGATGTCGCTGATCTGAGCCACGTCCAGCTTGGCAGCGACGCGGGGAGCCACGTTCTTGCCGCTGGCGGTGGCGGGAAACAGGATGTGGGTGTAGTGGGCAGCGATGGCCAGGACCTGAGCAGCCACGTTCTCGGCGAGGCCGTGGGCGAGCGACTCGCCATCGGCATGGATCACCTTGGTCACACCGGCGATTTGGGCGGCGGCTTGCGCGGCCCCAGCGGCGTTATGACCGGCCACCAGAATGTGGACTTCGCCCCCGCAGGCTGCAGCGGCGGTGACGGTATTGAGCGTGGCGCCTTTGATCGAGGCGTTGTCGTGTTCGGCAATGACGAGTGCAGTCATGATTCGTGTTCTCCTCAGATCACCTTGGCTTCGTTTTTCAGTTTGTCCACGAGCGTGGCCACGTCAGGCACCTTGATGCCGGCCTTGCGTCCGGGAGGCTCTGCCACCTTGAGGGTCTTCAGGCGCGGGGTCACGTCCACACCCAGGTCTTCGGGCTTGACGGTCTCCAGCGGCTTCTTCTTGGCCTTCATGATGTTGGGCAGCGTCACGTAGCGCGGCTCGTTGAGGCGCAGGTCGGTGGTGACGACGGCGGGCAGACTCACGGAGAGGGTTTCCAGGCCGCCGTCGATCTCGCGGGTGACCAAGGCCTTGCCATCGGCCACTTCTATCTTCGAGGCGAAGGTGGCTTGCGGCAGGTCGGTGAGCGCGGCGAGCATCTGGCCGGTCTGGTTGGCGTCATCGTCGATGGCCTGCTTGCCCAGAATCACGAGGCCGGGCTGCTCCTTGGCCACGAGCGCGGCCAGCAGCTTGGCCACGGCCAGGGGCTGCAGCTCCACATCGGTTTGCACCAGAATGGCGCGGTCGGCACCGATGGCCATGGCGGTGCGCAGGGTTTCCTGGCACTGTGCCACCCCGCAGGAGACGGCGACGACCTCGGTGGCCACGCCCTTTTCCTTCAGGCGCACGGCTTCTTCCACCGCAATCTCGTCAAACGGGTTCATGCTCATCTTGACGTTGGCGATGTCCACGCCGGACCCATCGGCCTTGACGCGAACCTTCACGTTGTAGTCCACCACGCGTTTGACGGGGACCAGAATCTTCATGCCTTGCTCCTGTTGAGGTGGTTATCGAATGCGTCTTTGATTGACGTTTACGTAAACGTCAAGATTGTAAGCATCAAAAAAACGAACGACCGTTCTTTTTTTTGCATTATAGAGGGCCTCGAAAGCCCATGCAAGAACGGTTTAGTTATTTTTAATAACTTTGTGAATGACATCGGTGGCCGACGGCTCCGTATCGGGCGGGCGCGGGCTGCCGGCTGGCCAATGCAGCACGCGTTGCGGGAACGGGATTTCGACACCATGCTCGCGAAACAGTGCCAGGATGGATTTATTGATGTCAGAGCGCAAACCCAACTGACCATTTTCCGGGTCGGCAATCCAGTAGCCGAGTGTAAATTCGAGCCCATCGGCTCCGAAAGCGGACAATGAGGCAGATGGCGCGGGATCGCGCAACACACGGGGGTGACTCAGGGCGGCTTCCATCAGCAGCCGGCTGACCAATTCGACATCGCTGCCATACGATACGCTCACCACGCTCGACTGCCACACCTTCGGATCGGCCAACGAGAGGTTTTCCACCCGATTGGTGATCAGCACCTCGTTCGGCACGATGGACTCTCGGCCAGTGAGGTTGCGGATGACGGTGAAGCGGGCTTTGATGTCGGTCACCCGGCCTTCGAAGTTGTCGACGCGGATCATGTCGCCGATGCGCATGCTGCGCTCGGTGAGGATGACGAAGCCGCTGACGTAGTTGGCGGCCAGTTTTTGCAAACCGAAACCTATGCCCACGCCGATGGCCCCGCCCAGGACGGACAGTGCCGTGAGGTCGATGCCCACCGATGACAGTGCGACCATCAGCCCCACGAACATGAGCAGGGCACGGGTGGCGTTGCTGGCCGCTTTGCGCAACGACAATGCCTCCGGTCCGGTGGCCGCTTTCAGCAAGCGAGCCTCGATGGCAGAAGAAATCCACAAGGTGATCACCAGCACAATGGCGGCCGTCAACGCCCCTTCGATCAGCGTTCGGAGCGACAGGCTGCTGCCACCCAGTTTCCAGGTGATTTTGTCCAGTTCACTCAGGAGTACCGGCAGCAAGCCGCTGACCCAAAGCACCATGCCCAGCCAAGCGACCCAGGAAATGGTGCGCTCGATGGGCCGCAGCCAGGCCGCATCGCGGAAAGCCACCTGCAACACCTTGACACCCACCCGGATCACCACCAGAGCCACCAGCACCGGAATCACCAAACGGAACACGGCGAGCGGCTGGAACAGCTGCAGGGTGGAGCGTGTGCCGTAAGCCAGTATCAGCAGCAGGGCCGGGAACAGCACACCGTCCACCAGGCGGCGGCCGAACCAGATGGAGGACGACTCATCGGGCCGGAAAGTCCGGCGGGCCAGCGCCACGATGCTCCATGCCAAGACCACACACCCCACCAAGGCACCCAGCTCCACCAGTGCCCCGGGCTGGAGGAAGGCCTGCAACCACAGGGTGAAATCGTTGATCGGCATGGGGGCGGCGGCCCCGGATCTCGTCGCCACCTCACTCATACGCGCCACGCGGGAGGACGCTTGTCGATGAAGGCCTGCACGCCTTCTTGCGCGACCTCATGCGCCATGTTGCACGCCATGGTCTGCCCAGCGAGCTGGTAGGCCGCCTCGATGCCCGTTTCGCGGTGCTGATAGAAGACGGCTTTGCCCATCGCAATGGCTTCGCGGGGCTTGGTGAGGATGGAAGCGACCAGCCGCTGCACTTCCGCATCCAACGCCTCGGCCGGCACCACGCGGTTCACCAGCCCGCGCAGCCGGGCCTCCTCGGCCGAGATGAATGCCCCTGTGAGCAGCATCTCCATGGCCACTTTGGCGGGCACGTTGCGCACCAGCGGCACGCTGGGGGTGGCGCAGAACAGCCCGACGTCGATGCCGTTGACCCCGAAGGTGGCCTCCTGCGCCGCGACGGCCAGATCGCACTGCGCCACCAGCTGACAACCCGCCGCCGTGGCCAGGCCCTGGACTTGGGCGATCACCGGCACAGGCAGACGCTGGATCTGCAGCATCATGCGGGAACACTGGGCAAACAACTGCTGGTAATAGGCCAGGGACGGGTTGGCCTTCATTTCCTTGAGGTTGTGCCCGGCGCAAAAAGCCTTGCCAGCAGCCGCGATCACGAGCACGCGGGCCTGCTCGTCGCAGGCAATCTCGTCGAGCCGGCTGGACAGAGCGGCCAGCATCGCTTCGCTCAAGGCATTGAAGGCCTTGGGCGTATTCAGGGTGAGGGTGTGCACGCCGCGGTCGTCGCGGCTGTGCAGCAGGATGGGGGCTTCTGCAGTCATGGTGTCATGGTGAAAAATCAGACCCCGGCCAGCACGCGCAGATGCGCCTCCACGCTGCGCGCCAGGGCGCTGAGGTTGTAGCCGCCTTCGAGCACGCTGACGATGCGCCCCTGGGCGTGGCGCCGGGCCACGGCCTTGAGCTGCTCGGTGATCCAGGCGTAATCCTGCTCCACCAAGCCAAGCTGGCCCAGGTCGTCCTCGCGGTGGGCATCGAAGCCGGCGCTGATGAAGATCATTTCCGGGCGGTGGGCCTCCAGGCGGGGCAGCCACGTGGCGTCGATGAGTTCGCGCACGTCCATACCCTTGGTGTAGGCCGGCACCGGCAGGTTGACGAGGTTCGGGGCGCTGGCATGCGGCCACTCGGGATAGAACGGGTGCTGGTAGAAACTGCACATGAGGATGCGCTCGTCACCCGCGACGATGTCTTCCGTGCCGTTGCCGTGGTGAACGTCGAAATCGATGATCGCCACCCGTTTCAGGCCATGCCGATCCAGGGCGTACTTGGCGGCCAGGGCCACGTTGTTGAACAGGCAGAAGCCCATGGCTTTGCCACGGCAGGCGTGGTGACCGGGAGGGCGCACGGCGCAGAAAGCGTTTTCGAGTTCGCCGGCAATGACCGCGTCGGTGGCGTTGAGGGCGGCCCCCGCCGCGAGCAGGGCCGCTTCCCAGGAGTGGACATTGATGGATGTGTCGGGGTCCAGCGCCAGGTGCGTCGGCCCGCCGGCGACGACTTCTTCACGCAGCTCGTCGGTGAGGCCACGCAAAGAGGCGATGTAGAGCCGGTCATGGGCCAGCTCCAGTTCGGACATCGAAGCAGGCGTAGGTTCACGGCGCTCCAGGGCATCGCCCAGGCCCGTGATCAGCAGGCGGTCCTCGATGGCTCCCAAGCGCTGCGGGCATTCGGGGTGGCCCGCGCCCATCTCGTGCCGGGTGAAAGCCCGGTGTGTGAAATAACCCGTCGGTTTCATCGCTGACGTTTTCCGGTATCGTGGCGGCATGGATGCCCCGCCTCACATTATTGCCTCGTTATTGCGCCAGCTTACCACGGTCATCGTCGGAAAAGATGCGCAGATCTGTGATGCCGTCACCTGTCTGCTGGCCGGCGGGCACCTGCTGATCGAGGACGTTCCAGGCGTAGGCAAGACGACGCTGGCGCATGCACTCGCCCGCACCTTCGGGTTGGCGTTCTCTCGGGTACAGTTCACCTCGGACCTCATGCCCAGCGATCTCATGGGCGTCTCGGTGTATGAGCGGCAACGGCAGGCTTTCGTGTTCCATCCGGGGCCGCTGTTCGCCCAGGTCCTGCTCGCCGACGAGATCAACCGCGCCAGCCCCAAAACCCAGAGCGCCTTGCTGGAAGCCATGGAGGAAAAACAGGTATCGGTGGAAGGCGAGACGCGCCGCCTGCCGCAACCGTTCTTCGTCATTGCGACCCAGAACCCGCACGACCAGCTCGGCACGCACGCCCTGCCCGAGTCACAACTGGACCGCTTCCTCATGCGCCTGAGCCTCGGCTACCCGAGCCGGGACGCGGAGCGCACGCTGCTGCGCGGACAGGACCGACGCGAACTGCTGGAACATCTGCCCGCCCTGCTCGACGCCCGCCAGCTGGCCGAACTACAGGCCATGGTCGATCAGGTCAGTGCCTCCGATGCGGTATTGGACTACCTGCAGGACCTCCTTGAGGCCACCCGCAACGGCCAGTGGTTCGTGCAAGGGCTGAGCCCGCGGGCCGGGCTGGCGGTGTTGCGTGCAGCCAAGGCTCGGGCGCTGATCGAAGGCCGGCGCTACGTAGCCCCGGACGACGTGGCAGCCATCCTGCCGCAGACGACAGCCCACCGCCTGGTGGCGACCGGGATTTCCGGGCGCGGCGCCTGGGAGCAGGTACAAGCCATGGTGGCGGCTACGCCACTGCCTTGAAGGCAAACACTGAACTCCGCGCCGCCCCCAGCCTCCAAAACCCATGCCCACTGCCCACGCCCTGACCCGCGGCACGCCTTCGCGCGCGTGGCGAACGCGCTGGCACGACTGGTGGTTGAGCCGCCTCCCTCAGGCTGACCAGACCACCCTCACCCACCGCAACCTTTACATCCTGCCCACCCGGGCGGGTTGGATGTTCGCCCTCACGCTGGTGCTGCTGCTGTTGGCGAGCATCAACTACCAGCTCAACCTGGGCCACCTGCTGACCTTTCTGATCGCGGGCAGTGCGGTGATCGGCATGCACGTGGCGCACCACAACCTGCGCGGTCTACAGCTCAGCCTGCACCCGGCCGACCCGGTGTTTGCCGGCCAGGCCGCCCCGGTGGACGTGACCGTGCACAACCCCACGCGGCGGCCGCGTTATGGCTTGGGCCTGCGCTGGCAGGATGGCGCATCCGACCCGCACGCGCTGATCTGGACCGACGTGCCCGCTCAAGGCAGCGTCACCGTGCGCCTGACGCGGCCAACCCGGCACCGCGGTCGCATGCCTCTGCCCCCGCTGCGGGTGGAAACCCTCTTTCCCCTGGGCACCTTTCGGGTTTGGCACTGGTGGCGGCCGGCATCGCAGTTGTGGGTCTATCCCGCACCCGAGACCCCGGCCGCGCCGCTGCCCCTGGGCAGCCATGCCGAAGACGGCCCCGCCTGCCTGACCCCAACGGGACGTGGCAGCGACGAAGTGGATGGCGTGCGCCCCTACCGACGCGGTGACCCGCTCAAGTGGGTGGTCTGGAAAAAGGTGGCACGTCTGGCCGAAAGCGGCGCGGGCCACTGGGTGAGCCGGGATTTCAACCACCCCCCCATGGCTGAGCTCTGGCTCGACGAACGAACCTGCGGCCTGCACGATGGGGAGGGTCGCCGCTCCCGCCTGTGCGCCTGGGTGCTGCAAGCCGATGCCCTGGCCATCGACTACGGGTTGCGACTGAACGGCACGGACATTCCACCTGGACAGGGCCCGGCCCATCGTCGGCGCTGCCTGGAGACTTTGGCGTGCGCATAGCCAACAGCAGGCTCTGGCAGCCGGGAACGCTGCCCCGCGAAACCCGCGACACCCTGTTCCTGCTGGGGGTCATCGGCTGGATCGTCGCCCTGCAGTCGCCTCACATCCCTCTGTGGTGCACCGTCATGACGTCCATGGTGCTGCTCTGGCGCGGTTGGCTGGCCGTCGGCGCCCGCTCCTTGCCCGGCTGGCCCTGGCGGCTGGCTTTGCTGGTGGGCGCCACAGCAGGCACCTTCAGCAGCCATCAGACCATACTGGGGCACGAGGCCGGCGTCACCCTGATCGTGGTGCTGCTGGCGCTCAAGACGCTGGAGCTGCGCGCCCGGCGTGACGCTTTCGTGATCTTTTTCCTGGGTTTCTTCACGCTGCTGACCCATTTTTTCTATTCGCAGACACTGCTCACCGCCCTGGGGATCCTGCTGGCCTTTCTGGGGCTGCTGACCGGCCTGGTGCTGGCACACATGCCCGTTGGCCATCCCCCCCTGTGGCGCGCGGCACGGCTGGCCGGCGGCATGGCCTTGCTGGGCGCGCCCATCATGCTGGTGCTGTTCATGCTGTTCCCCCGCTTCGCACCGCTGTGGGGCATTCCCACCGACAGCGGATTCGGGCGCAGCGGTCTGTCGGGCGAGATGCAGGTCGGCCAAATCGCACGCCTCGCCCTGGACGACAGCATTGCATTCCGGGTCGAGTTCGAGGACGGCCGCCGACCAGCGCAGGACCAACTGTATTTTCGTGGCCCCGTCATGAGCGTGTTCGACGGCCTGCAATGGCGCCCCAGACCCCGCACACCCCTGGCGACGCCAATGCCGCCGCTCGACATCCTGGACACCGCTGAGGCCATCCGTTACCGGCTGACGCAGGAACCCAGCAACCGCCCCTGGGTGATGACCCTGGAGGCCACCCCCAGCCTACCGCCCATCGCCGGACAGCAGGCCCGGCTTTCCCCCGAACTGGAATGGACCGTGGACCGGCCACTGACCGACGTCACCCGCTTCGACGCCGTGGCCCATCCCCACTTCCGGCACGGCCCGGCGCAGCGCGATGCCACGCTGCTGCCCGATCTCGAGCTGCCCGGGGGCTTCAACCCGCGCACGCTCCAGCTCGCACAGGACCTGCGGCGCGAACTCGACCACACGCCAGAACCAGAGCCCTACATCGACGCCGTGCTGCAACGCCTGCGCACCGGCGGCTACGCCTACACCCTGGAGCCCGGCCTGTACGGCCGCCACACCGCCGACGAATTCTGGTTCGACCGCCGAGCGGGCTTTTGCGAACACATCGCGTCCAGCTTCGTCATCCTGATGCGGGCACTCGACATCCCGGCCCGGGTGGTCACGGGCTACCACGGCGGCGAGATCAACCCCGTCGATGGCGTGTGGACCGTGCGCCAGAGCGATGCACATGCCTGGGCCGAGGTGTGGCTACCCTCCCGGGGCTGGACCCGGATCGACCCCACCGCCTACGTGGCGCCGGCACGTACCACGGAACTGTCGCGCTTGCGCCCACCACCCGGTCTGGTGGCCAACGCCATGCTGCGCATTCACCCCGACTTGCTGTGGCAGGTACGGGCATTCTGGGAGGCCACCAACAACCGCTGGAACCAGTGGGTATTGAACTACACCTCCAGCCGGCAGATGGATCTGCTGCGTCAGTTGGGCTTCAGTTCACCCAGCTGGACCGACCTTTTCCATCTCATGATCGGCGCCCTGGTGTTCGCCAGTCTGCTGGGGGCCGCCTGGACGGCCTGGAGCCACGCCCGCCACGACCCCTGGCTGCGACTGCTGCACCGGGCGCGCGCCCGGCTGCAACAGGCGGGACTCGAACTGCCACCCCAAGCCACCCCGCGGCAGATGGCGACGCAACTCACCGGCCCGCAGGCCCATGCCGAGGCGCTACAGCGTTGGCGCGACTGGCTTCTGGCCCTAGAGGTTCAGCGTTACGATCCGTCCAGCACCATCCGGCTCGCGGCCTTGCGCCGCGACTTCCGCCGTTTGCCTGCCCTACCTGCCCTACCCCCTCTTGCCAACCCAACCCCCTGAAACCGCCGTGTCGATGGTTCCCTCACGTTTCACCGCCGCTCACCCGCCCCGCCATCGCTGCACAGCCCTGCTGGCCTCTCTGCTCGCGGCCGTCGCGTTGTGCGCGCACGCCCCGACCTCCGCTGCGCAGTCGGCAGCCACCAAGGTACGCCCCCAAGCCGCGCTGGGCCACTACGCCCAGCACGAAGCGGCCCTGACCTTCGCGCGCGAGATCGACACCCAAGAGCTGTGGGAAGACGCCTGGGCTGAACGGTGGATTCTTCAGGCCCAACGCAACCCCCAGGTGATACGGCTGATGACGCCCGCCCCCGCCGGCACGCCGCGCAACTGGAACGTGTACCGGGACCGCTTCGTGGAGCCACGACGGCTGCAGGCCGGCCTGCGCTTTTGGCGCGAACACGAGCCTACCCTGCGCCGGGCCGAGGCCGAGTTCGGCGTACCGGCGTGGCTGATCGTTGGGATCATCGGCGTCGAGACGCTGTACGGCCAGCACACCGGTACTTTCCGCACACTGGATGCCCTGGCCACACTGGCTTTCGACTTTCCCGCCGAGCATCCGCGGGCCGAGCAACGCAGTGCTTTCTTTCGCAGTGAACTGCATGCCTTGCTGCGCCTGAGCCGAGACCTGGGCATGCCTCCCACCCAGTGGCTCGGCAGCTATGCCGGTGCCATGGGCTTGCCCCAGTTCATGCCCAGCAACTGGACGCGCTACGGCGTGGACTACGACGGCGACGGTCGCATCGACCTGCTCAACAGTCCGGCGGATGCCATCGGCTCCGTGGCACACTATCTCCAGGCCTTCGGCTGGAAGCCCGGCACGCCCACCCACTACCCGGTCACGCTCGACACCAGCCGCCTGGCCCTGGACACGCTGCTGGCACCCAGCATCCTGCCCACCTTCGACGCCCGCGCCCTGGCCGACAAAGGTGTGCTGCTCGACGCCGCCGGGCAAGCCCACCCGGGCCCGCTCGCGCTGGTGGAATTGGAAAACGGCGATCCTGAGCGTGGTGGCGCCCCCCGAACTTACCTGGCTGGCACGGAAAACTTCTATGTGATCACCCGTTACAACCAGAGCAGCTACTACGCCATGGCGGTCATCGAACTCGGGCAGGCAGTGGAAGCCCTATGGCGCGCCCGCTGACCGCGCCCTAGACTGCAAGGGTATCCGCTGACTGCCCATCTCCACTGCCCCATGCCCCCCATCGGACCAACACCCTCAGAGCAGCTCCCCACGGCTCCCCCGTTCGGCCACGAAGCCCCAATCGCCGAACGCATCGACTGGCTCTACCGGCTCGCGGACCGCCACGGACAAGCCTTTCGCGGCCCGGAAGCCTGGCTGGCCCGTCAGCGCTACCTGGCCGAACACCCGACCGCGATTGCGGCCCTCAAATGCATGGACGGACGCATCAACCTCTCGGTGGCCACGCAGACGCCGGCTGGCATCCTGATGCCCTTTCGCAACCTGGGTGGCATGTTCAATCTCGGCTGGCCACACCTCGGCGAAATCCTGACCCACCATGTATTGAGCATGATCAATGCGGGCCGCCGCGTGCTGCTGCTCATCACTTACCACTGGTCGCGAGGCGACGTCAAGCGTGGCTGCGCGGGCTTCCATTACAACCGGCAGGCCAGCATGGAGCACGCGTGGGCGATACGGCAACAGGTGTCGCATTTGTTCGGCGGCGCCCATCAGACGGTGTATCCCCTGGTGTGCGGCTTCGAAACCGATCAGGAAGCGCTGCTGCTGCACAGCCCGGAGGGGGGCTCACTCGACATGGCTGAGCTGGCCAACCATCCGCAGACCCCGCTCGAACCCCGTCTGGCGGCTTTGCTGCCCGACCTGCCAGCCCCGATGCGCGCCGACCTGCTGCCGCTGTTGCAAGGCAATATCGCCCACGTCATCGAAACCCGAGCACAAACCGCGCGCCGGCAACGCGAGCTCGCCATCGAACACCGTGAATGGGTCATCTGCCTGGGCCGAGGCTTCGATTTCCTGCACACCCCCAACCTGGCGCTCATCGTCGGCCCCTACAGCCCGGACTTGGCCCACCCCATACGCACCGCCGCGCAGATCATTCAAAGCAACATGGACGAAGGCCGCATCCCCGATGACGGCTTCCTGCTGCTCGCCTCGGTCCCCTATGAAACCATGGGAGTGGAACGCGCACGGGCGGAACTCAAATCCCGATTCCTGGAACAGTTCGCTGCCGATGTGATTCGGCAGGCGTTTCCCCGATTGGCCGAACGCATGCACCGGCAAGCGGCCGTGCTGGACTGGCACGCACGGCGCCTGGAGCGGCTCGGCTCCATACACGACGGCGCGGCAGGCACACAGTAAGTAGAACTCCGGGCATGGCAGCTTGTCATCCTGCAGTAAGATCATCAGGTCCAAACATTTCCACAGGAGACCGTATGCGACTGCTACAAAAGCTCGGACTGATCGTCGGCCTCGGTGCCGCCCTCGTGGCCGGCACCGTATCGGCCCAACAGCAACAGTTCATCAACGTGCTCACCGGCGGTCAAAGCGGGGTGTACTACCCGATCGGTGTCTCGCTTTCGCAAATCTTCGCCAAAGACATCCCGAACACCCGCTCCACCGCTCAGGTGACCCGCGCTTCCGCTGAAAACCTGAACCTCTTGCAGGCCGGCCGCGGTGAGTTGGCCTTTACGCTGGCCGATGCCCTGTCCGACGCCTGGAACGGCAATGAAGAAGCTGGCTTCCGCACCAAACTCGATCGGCTGCGTGGCTTCTCCGCCACCTACAACAACTACATCCAGATCGTGGCCAGCGCCGACGCCGGCATCCGCACGCTGGCCGACCTCAAAGGCAAGCGCGTGTCTGTGGGGGCCGCACGCTCCGGCACCGAACTCAACGCCCGCGCCATCCTCAAAGCTGCCGGCATGAGCTACAGCGATCTGGCCAAGGTCGAGTACCTGCCTTTCGGCGAATCGGTCGAACTGATCAAGAACCGCCAGCTCGACGCCACACTGCAATCGGCCGGCCTGGGTGTGGCCTCGATTCGCGACTTGGCCACCGCCGTGCGCATCGTGGTCGTGCCCATTCCGCACGACGTGATCGCCAAGGTCGGAGACCCTGCCTATCAGCCCTCGGTCATCCCGGCCAACACCTACAACGGCCAGACCGAAGACGTGCCGACCGCCGCCATCCCCAACTTCCTGGTGACGCACGCTGGCGTGCCTGAGGAGACGGTCTATCGCATGGTCAAGGCGATGTACGACAACCTCGACACCCTGCACGCCGCACACAGCGCCGCCCGTGCCATCAACCGCGAAAATGCCATCAAGGGCATGCCTGTGCCGCTACACCCGGGCGCAGAACGCTACTACCGCGAGGTCGGTGTCCTCAAGTGAGCCCTTTGGCTCCACATTGATGCCATGACGCATCCAACGGCCCCCCACGGGGCCGTTTCGGTTTCAACGCCCTCGAGGTTCACATGACACCCTCACACGCCAACGACAGCCAGGAAAACCGAGCCAGCCTGGCCGGCGCGATCTTCTGGATCGCCATTGCCTTTTCGGCCTACCAGTTGTGGATGGCCGCGTTCCATCCCTTGTCGAGTCAGGTCATCCGGGCCATCCACGTCGGCTTCGTGCTGCTGATGATCTTCGTGCTGTATCCGCCCTTCCATGGCCAGCGCGGCGGGCTCGGTACCAGTGGGCGCGTGCTCGGCTGGGCACTGGGGCTGGCCGGCTTTGCCACCGGCTTGTACCAGTGGTACTTCGAGGTCGAGCTCACGGTGCGCGCGGGTGAAATGGAGGGTTGGGACTGGGTGGTGGGCATCGTGCTCATTGCGCTGGTGTTCGACGCCGCGCGTCGCGTCATGGGCTGGGGCTTGCCCATCATCTGCGGCATCTTCCTGCTGTACGCCCTGTTCGGCCAGCACCTGCCGGGCAACCTGGCGCATCGAGGGTATGGGCTGGACCAGATCGTGGGCCAACTGGGTTTTGGCACCGAAGGTATCTATGGCACGCCGACCTACGTGTCATCCACCTACATCTTCCTGTTCATCCTGTTCGGGGCATTCCTGGAGCAGGCCGGCATGATCAAGCTGTTCAACGACTTCGCTATGGGCACCGTCGGGCATTCCCGTGGCGGGCCAGCCAAGGTGTCGGTCATCTCCTCCGGCCTGATGGGCACGATCAACGGTTCGGGCGTGGCCAACGTGGTCACCACCGGCCAGTTCACCATTCCGCTCATGAAGCGCTTCGGCTACAGCCCGGCGTTTGCCGGGGGCGTCGAGGCCACGTCCAGCATGGGCGGCCAGATCATGCCGCCCGTCATGGGGGCCGTGGCCTTCATCATGGCCGAAACGATCAACGTGCCCTACCTGTCCATCGTCAAGGCAGCCATCATCCCCGCCATCCTCTACTTCGTGACCGTGTTCTGGATGGTGCATCTGGAAGCAGGCCGCAAGGGCCTGTTGGGCCTGCCCAAAGAAGAATGCCCCAATCCCTGGACGGCGGTGAAGGCGCGCTGGTACCTGCTGCTGCCGCTGGCTGGGCTGGTGGGGCTGCTGTTCTCGGGCTACACACCGCTGTTCTCGGGCTCGGTGGGCCTGGCGCTGACTGTGGTGCTGATCTTCGGGGCAGCGGCCATCAGCGGCATCAAGGGGTTTGCGCTGCGTGCGCTGTTCTGGGTGCTGCTGGGCTTTGCCTGCGCTGGTTTCTTCCAGTTCGGGGTGGGCACCTTCTTCGTGGTCACGGCCGTGCTCATCGCCATCACCTACCTGCGCCGCGTCGGGGGTGACACGCGGCAACTGGCGGTGCGTGCGTTGGTCGAAGGGGCCAGGCATGCCCTGCCGGTGGCCATCGCCTGTGCGCTGGTGGGCGTGATCATCGGCGTGATCAACCTCACCGGCGTGGCCGCCGAAATGGGCGGCTACGTGATCGCGATCGGTCGTGAAAGCCTGTTCCTGGCGCTGTTCCTGACCATGCTGACCTGCCTGATCCTGGGCATGGGCATTCCCACGATCCCCAACTACATCATCACCAGTTCGCTGGCCGCGCCGGTGTTGCTGGAACTCGGGGTGCCGCTGATTGTGTCGCACATGTTCGTGTTCTATTTCGGCATCATGGCCGACCTGACGCCACCGGTGGCACTGGCCGCCTTTGCCGCCGCCCCCATCGCCCGGGAGAAGGGGCTGAAGATCAGCCTCAATGCGGTGCGGGTGGCAATCGCCGGGTTCATTGTGCCGTACATGGCGGTCTACAGCCCGGCGCTGATGCTCCAGGGCGACAGTTGGACGGCCACGCTGTGGATCGTCTTCAAGGCGCTGGTGGCCATCGGCATGTGGGGGGCGGGCGCCATCGGCTACCTGTTCAGCCCGTTGCAGTGGTGGGAGCGGATCGTGGCCGTCGTGGCGGCGAGCTTCCTGGTGGTGGCCCTGCCCATCACCGACGAAATCGGCCTAGGATCGGTGGCCCTGTTCCTGGCGTGGCACGTCTGGCGCACGCGGCGTCAGCGTGGTCACAGACATTACACCCAGTCGTGAACCTGTTCGCTGGCGGAATCTGTCTGAGCCTCGCGCTGGCCGGCGGGCCGCCAGCGGTCTTTCTGCCATGGGAACACTTCACCCTGGCCTGGATGCACTCGATCGAGAAGGTGCGCTGGGAGGAAGATTACGCCGTTGTGCGGGACGCTGGCGGCGTCTGGTCGCTGCAGGCGGTGGAAAGCCGCGTCAAAGGATCGGGGGCCGGCATGGATCCCCCACCTGGTGCGGTCTGGCGCGACGGTTGGTTCGTGCATCGACCAGCGGCCATTCGGGTCGATGTCTTGCGCCTGAGCCGTTCAGACTTCGTACCCGATTACGAACTATGCACTGCCACGGGCTGTCATCCGCTGTCCCACCATCTGCCGAGCGATGGCGGCACCACTTTGGTACAGGCCTGCGGCGCTGGCCAGCTCAGGACGCAACCGGGATCAGGAAATTCTGGCTGATGCGGGTGCCCAGCATGTTCACCCGGTCCAGAAACTGGGTGAGGAAGGCATGCAGGCCGTTGGCCAGGATCTCGTCGATCCTGGAAAACTGCAGTTCAGCCCGCAGCTTGCCTGCGTGGCGTTCCGTCTCGGCCGAC
This sequence comes from Tepidicella baoligensis, assembly GCF_013432195.1. GTDB lineage: Bacteria > Pseudomonadota > Gammaproteobacteria > Burkholderiales > Burkholderiaceae_C > Tepidicella > Tepidicella baoligensis. The sequence goes on from NZ_JACCDB010000010.1 coordinate 50,727, forward strand.
GTTTCGTTGCTGACCGCGCGCAGGTTGTTCACCACCTCGTTCATGCAGGCCAACAGGCTGCGCGGCATGTCGGGCCGCAGGATCATGAGTTCGGCCACGCGCTCGGGGGTGATCACGGCGCGGTAGACCTTGCGATAGACCTCGAAGGCGCTCACGCTGCGCAGAATGGCGCTCCAGTGGTAGAAGTCCAACTCCTGGTCTTCCTCATTGGCGGCGCCGTAAAAATCACTCTCCACGGCGTGGAATTTCACGTCGATCAGGCGGGCCGTGTTGTCGGCGCGCTCCAAAAAGGTGCCCATGCGGTAGAAATGGAAGGCCTCGTCCTGCAACATGGTGCCGATGGCCACGCCACGGGAGAGGTGCGAGCGGAACTTGACCCACTCGAAGAATTCGGTGGGGTCCTTCTCGAAGATCCGGCTCTGGAGCAGGCGTTGCAGTTCGAGCCAGGTCTGGTTCTGCGTCTCCCACAACTCGGTGGTGAGGACACCGCGCACGGCCCGGGCGTTCTCGCGCGCTGCCCGCAGGCAGCTCACGATGCTGGAGGGGTTGCTCTCGTCCCGCACCATGAAGTGCAGCACGTCTCGGGGCGTGACCTCGCCGTACTGGTACTGGTAGGCAGGCATCAGTTCACTGATGCGCAGCAACCCCTCCCAGCCGACCTGCGCCACCCCGGCCGACTGCGGCAGCAGCGAGGTCTGGTAGTTCACATCCAGAATGCGGGCGGTGTTTTCCGCACGCTCGGTGTAGCGCGACATCCAGAACAGATGGTCAGCGGTTCTCGACAGCATGGCTATGTCTCCCTCAGGCTTCCAGAATCCAGGTGTCCTTGGTACCACCGCCTTGTGACGAGTTCACGACGAGCGATCCGGCCTTCAGCGCCACGCGCGTCAGGCCGCCGGGCACCATCTGCACCTTCTGGCCGCTGAGCACGAAAGGTCTCAGGTCGATATGGCGTGGCGCGATACCCTCCTCCACATACGTGGGACAGGTGGACAGGCTGAGCGTGGGCTGCGCAATATAGCCCTCGGGCTTGGCTTCGATCGCCTTGCGAAAGGCTTCGATCTCGGCCTGAGTGGCCGCCGGGCCCACCAGCATCCCGTAACCACCGGCGCCATGCACTTCCTTGACCACCAGGTCTTTCAGGTTGGCGAGGATGTATTTCAGATCATCGGGCTTGCGGCCCATGAAAGTGGGCACGTTCTTGAGGATGGGTTGTTCGCCCAGGTAGAACTCGATCATCTGCGGCACGTAGGGGTAGATGGACTTGTCGTCGGCCACCCCGGTGCCGATGGCGTTGCACAGCGTGACGTTGCCTTTGCGGTAGGCGTCGAGCAGGCCGGCACAGCCCAGCGTGGAGTCGGGCCTGAAGGCCAGCGGGTCCAGAAAGTCGTCGTCCACCCGGCGGTAGATCACGTCGATGCGCCTGGGGCCGCGCGTCGTGCGCATATAAACGAAACCGTCCTTGACGAACAGGTCCTGCCCCTCCACCAGCTCCACCCCCATCTGCTGGGCCAGGAAGGCGTGTTCGAAATAGGCGCTGTTGTACATGCCGGGGGTGAGCACCACCACCGTGGGCTCGGCCGCGTGCGCCGGGCTGACGGCGCGCAGCGTGTCCAGCAGCAGGTCAGGGTAATGCGCCACGGGGGCGACGCGGTGGCGGCTGAACAGTTCGGGAAAGAGCCGCATCATCATCTTGCGGTTTTCCAGCATGTAACTCACGCCGCTGGGCACGCGCAGGTTGTCTTCCAGCACGTAGTATTCGGCCTCGCCCTGCCCGCCCGGCACGGGAGCCCGCACGATGTCGATGCCTGCGATGTGCGAATACACCCCCCTCGGTATATCCACGCCCATCATCTCACGGCGAAACTGGGCATTGCCCTCGATCTGCTCGCGCGGCACGATACCGGCCTCGAGAATGTCCTGGTCGTGGTAGATGTCGTGCACAAATCGGTTCAGCGCGTTGACCCGCTGGATCAGACCCTTTTCCAGATAGCGCCATTCGTGCGCCGGAATGATGCGCGGGATCAGGTCGAACGGAATCAGCCGCTCGGTGCCGGAGCCATCCTCGTCCTTGTCACCATAGACGGCAAAGGTGATGCCCACGCGGCGGAAGATCATCTCGGCTTCCTCCCGCATGTCGGCCATCACCTCGGGCGCTTGCTCGGCCAGCCACCGGGCGTAAGTCTGGTAGTGGGCCCGAACCTGATCGGGGGCGGCGTGCATTTCGTCGAAGATCGGTCGGCTCATGGTGGCGTGCGGGAAATGGGATGGTCCCGATGCGGAACCCGGACACTTGCATCTTAGCAAGTAGCAGGCCAACCATCACCGATCCGAACCTGGCCTCCGAAGTGTGGATATCATGTCATTCCCGATCGGGGTGGGCCCATTGTCGGCGCCCGCGACTTTTTTACCAGGAGACAACGCATGTTCAGTCACGTGATGGTGGGAAGCAACAACATCGAAGCATCGAAACGCTTCTACGACGCCGTACTCGGCGTGCTGGGAGTGGGCGAGGCCATACGCAACACGGCCGCCAGCGGGCATCAGCGCCTGTTCTACCGGCATGAGGGGGTGTCGTTTGCGGTGACGCAACCCATCAACAACGAACCGGCCACCTGTGCCAACGGCAGCACCATCGGTTTCAAATGCAGTTCCCCGGAACAGGTGCAGCAGTTCCACGATGTGGCCGTGGCCAACGGTGGCACATCGATCGAATCCCCGCCTGGCCCCCGGCAAGGCCCTGCGGGCACGCTGTACCTCGCCTACGTGCGCGACCCCGACGGCAACAAGCTCTGCGCGCTGCACCGCCCCAAGTAGTCAACGACGGCTGACAGACCATGCGCCTGCTCCTGGCCATCTTTCTGCCCTGGCTGCAGTTCTTCACGATCGGCCGCCCGTTCGCGGGCATCATCTGCCTGATCCTGCAACTCACCCTCATTGGATGGATTCCGGCTGCGCTGTGGTCGGTCTACGCCCTCAGCCAGTACAAGACCGACAGGAAAATTGAGCTGGCGCTGGGCAGAAAGCCCTGACCTCGACAGGCGGGTAGGGGCTACACGGTCACCGTTTTCCAGTGTCCGCGCCTAGGCCAACGGGATCTGAATCAGCCGACGGAGGACGAGGTTGAACCCAGGTGGCGCCTTCGGTCAAGAAACCGAACCAGGATCGGGTGTCATCGTGCTGGATACCGCGAAGGAAGGCGCGCAGGTCAACTCAGAACAACGGGCCTGCGCGGCGGTGGGGTCGAGGGTGCTCATAGGGGCTTTGGGGCTCCATCATAGGTGCAATGAACTGGTGCGGCGCCCACCATGAACCTGCCTTACCAGACCCTTGCCGACGCGGTGCTGTTGCTGCACCTGGGCGTGGTGCTGTTTGTGGTGCTGGGCCTGCCGACCATCGTGATCGGCAACCGGCTGCGCTGGCCCTGGGTCAACGGGCTGGGCTGGCGCATGGCGCACCTCGTCACCATTGCGGTGGTGGCGCTGCAGGCTTGGCTCGACCGCTACTGCCCGCTCACCGTGATCGAGTCGGCGCTCAGGCAACGGGCGGGGCAAGCCGGTTACGAGGCCAGCTTCGTGCAGCACTGGGTGGAACGCCTGATCTACCACCACGCGCCGCTGTGGGTGTTTGCGCTGCTCTACACCGCCTTCGGTCTGCTGGTGGTGTGGGCCTGGTGGCGCTACCCGCCCAGGCGACAAAGCTGATCCATGTCAAGTGTTGCTTTGCCGGACTGCCGTACAGTGAAAACCGGAACAGACACCAGAGCGTGGCATGAGCGAACAGCAACACCCTGACGCCTGCGAAAGACATTTGGGTCCGCCCAATGGCGACAAACTGATCACCCACCTGAACCTGCTCATCCGGCAGGCCATACGGTTGCTGGCGGTGCTGATGGTGATCGTGATCTTCCTGTGCGTGGCCGACGTGGCTTTCGTTCTCTACGAAAGATTGATCCAACCACCCTATCTGTTCCTGAGCCTGAACGACATCTTCGTGGTTTTTGCGTCGTTCCTGGCAGTGCTGATCGCCATCGAGATCTTCGCCAACATCACGCTCTACCTACGGGACGATGTGATCCACGTGCGGCTCGTGATCGCGACGGCGCTCATGGCGATTGCCCGCAAGGTCATCGTGCTGGACTTCAACACGGTGTCGCACCAGTACCTGTACGGCGTGGGCCTGATCGTGCTGGCCCTGGGCGTCACCTACTGGCTGGTGGCATCCAAGGCCCGGACCTGACACCGGGCCCGCTGCTCACACGTCGATGTCCACCGCGTCGCCATAAATTTCCATGAGTTCGCGGCGGGCAGCGGCCTCGCCCTTGCCCATGAGTTGGGTGATGCGGGCTTCAGTGGCCGCAAAGTCCAGGTCGCCCAGTTGGACCGGCAGCAGACGCCGGGTGTCGGGGTTGAGGGTGGTGTCCCACAACTGCTCGGCGCTCATTTCACCCAGCCCCTTGAAACGGCTGATGCTCCAGGCGCCCTCCCTGACGCCGTCCTTGCGTAGCTTGTCCAGGATGGCGGTCAGCTCGCCCTCGTCCAGCGCATAGACCTTGCCGGCGGGCTTCTTGCCACGCGCCGGAAAGTCCACACGGAACAGCGGCGGCCGGGCCACATACACATGGCCGGCTTCGATCAGCTTGGGAAAGTGGCGGAAGAACAAGGTAAGCAGCAGCACCTGGATGTGCGAGCCGTCCACATCGGCGTCGCTGAGTATGCATATCTTCCCGTAGCGCAGACCACTGAGGTCTGGCGTGTCGTGCGGCCCGTGCGGGTCGACGCCAATCGCTACGGCGATGTCGTGGATTTCGGTGTTGGCGAACAGCCGGTCACGCTCCACCTCCCAGGTGTTGAGCACCTTACCGCGCAAGGGCAGGATGGCCTGGCACTCCTTGTCGCGCCCCATCTTGGCGCTGCCGCCGGCGGAGTCACCTTCCACCAAAAACAACTCGTTATGCGCGATGTCGCGGCTTTCGCAGTCGGTGAGCTTGCCGGGCAGCACAGCCACACCCGAGCCCTTGCGCTTTTCTACCTTCTGGCCGGCCTTCTGGCGGCTCTGCGCGGCTTTGATGGCCAATTCCGCCAGCTTTTTGCCGTAATCCACGTGCTGGTTCAGCCACAGCTCCAGCGCCGGGCGCACAAAGTGACTCACCAACCGCACGGCGTCACGCGAATTCAGCCGCTCCTTGACCTGGCCCTGGAACTGCGGGTCCAGCACCTTGGCCGAGAGCACGTAGCTGGCCCGGGCGAACACGTCTTCGGGCAGCAATTTCACCCCTTTGGGCAGCAGGGCATGCAGTTCGATGAAGCTTTTCACCGCCTGAAACAGGCCATCGCGCAGACCACTGTCGTGCGTGCCGCCGGCGCTGGTGGGGATGAGGTTCACGTAACTCTCGCGTACTGGGGTGCCTTCGTCGGTGAAAGCCACCGCCCAGGCCGCGCCCTCCCCTTCGGCAAAGGCTTCATGGCCTGAGTCGGCATAGCCCTCGCCTTCGAAGAGCGGAATCACCGGCTCGGCACTCAGGGTCTGCTGCAAATAGTCGCGCAGGCCGCCCTTGTACTGCCAGGTCTGGGTGTCGCGGGTTTTTTCGTTCACGAGCGACACGCTGACACCCGGCATCAGCACGGCCTTGCTGCGCAGCAGGTGCACCAGTTCGGCCTGTGGCAAGGTGGCGGACTCGAAGTACTTGGCATCGGGCCACACCCGTACCGTGGTGCCCTGCTTGCGGTCGCCTTCGGCGCTGGGGCGACGGGTCAGGGGCTCGGCCACGTCGCCCCCGGCAAAGGCCATGCGGGCCACATGACCCTCGCGGTAGCTGGTCACTTCCAGGCGGGCAGAGAGCGCATTGGTCACGCTGACGCCCACGCCGTGCAGCCCGCCGGAGAAACTGTAGGCCCCGCCCTTGCCCTTGTCGAACTTACCGCCCGCGTGCAGGCGGGTGAACACCAGCTCCAGCACCGGGGCGTTTTCTTCGGGGTGGATGCCATGGGGAATGCCGCGACCGTCGTCTTCCACGCTCACCGAGCCGTCGGCATGCAGCACCACTTTGATCTTGCGGCCAAAACCAGCCAGCGCTTCATCGGCGGCGTTGTCCAGCACCTCCTGAATGATGTGCAGCGGGTTGTCGGTGCGGGTGTACATCCCCGGGCGCTGCTTCACGGGCTCCAGGCCCTTGAGAACACGAATGGAGCCCTCGGCGTAACCTTGGGCGTTCACAGGTGCGGATCGGTCGGTCATGGCCACGGATTGTAGAGACGGGTAACATCCCCCTACCAATCCGAGCCTCCCATGAAAGCCCTGAAGATCTCCCTGGCGGTGGTGGCCGCCCTCATCCTGGTGCTGATGCTCATCGCCGTGGCGCTGCTCCTCATGTTCGATGGAGAACGGCTGCGGCAACAGCTCAGCCAGACGGTGGAGCAGCGAACCGGGCGGACCCTGGCTTTGTCGGAAGACATTTCGCTGAGCTTCTGGCCCCAGGTGGCGGTGCGTATCGGCCCCTCGAGCCTGTCGGAACCGCGCAGTGAACAGCCATTCGCCCGCTGGGAAGGCGTGAGCGCTGCCGTGGAGGTACGCCCGCTGCTGGCTGGCGAGGTGGTGGTGCGTGAATTGCAGGTGCGCGGCCTGGAAGCCACGCTCGTCCAGCAGCGCAACGGCCAGCTCAACATCGATGACCTGCTGGCCCTGGCCGCTTCCGAGCCCACCGCCTCGCCCCAAAGCGGCCCCACGAGCCTGCCCCGCATCCGCATGGATGCGATCGGGCTGGAGAACGCCCGCCTCACCTTCCGCAATGCGCAAGGCGCCAGCACACGTGCGGACATCTCCCTGAAGGCCACGGACGTGACGGGTGAAAGCGAGGCCCTGAGTGTGGGACAGCTGGTCCTCGACGCGCAGGTGGCATCGGCAGACGCCCAGGTGGCCTTGCGCCTGAACACACCGCTGGAGGTGCACATCGCCTCCAGCCATTTGGCGCTGCCCCGCCTGCAGGGCGAGCTGGACCTGCACCACCCCGGCCTGCCGCAACAGCGCCTGACCCTAGCACTCACCGGGCAGGCTGGCCTGAACTGGGGTGCCTCCACCGCCGAAGCCCGGCTGGACACTCGTCTCGACGGGAGCCCCGTCAAACTGGCACTGGAGGTGGGCGCCTTCCAGCCCTTCACCTTCAAGCTGGACCTGGACGCTCAGCGCCTGGACGTGGACCGCTACACCAAGCGAGAAGCCGCCCCCGCACCCGCTGGAGGACCGGCTTCAGCGCCCAGCCGCATCGACTTGAGCGGGCTCAACGCCCTCAACGGCCAGGCCACGGTGCGCATTGGCGAGTTGAAGGCCAGCGGCCTCACACTCAACGAACTGCGCCTGGGCATGTCGGCGCGGCAAGGGCGCATCGACGTAGCCCCCATCAACGCCCAGCTCTATCAGGGCACGCTCACGGGCAGCGCCAGCCTGCAGACGGCCGGCAACCGGCTGAGCCTGCGCCAGACGCTCAGCAACGTGGCCATAGCCCCCCTGCTGAAAGACCTGGCCGCCAACGACAAACTGGAAGGCCGTGGCAACGTGACGCTGGACGTGAACACCCGGGGGGCCACCACGCAGGACTGGCTGCGTGCCCTGCAAGGCACCGCCAGCCTTGATCTGAAGGACGGTGCCATCCGGGGCATCAACCTGGCCCAGGTGGTGCGCAACGCGCAACAGTTGTTGGGCAGCTCCCGCGCGGCGGCCCTGAACACCAATCCCTCCCAGAAAACCGACTTCAGCGAACTGAGCGCCAGCTTCCAGATCAGCCAGGGCATTGCCACCAATCGGGATCTGAGCCTCAAGGCGCCGTTGATACGCCTGGCCGGCGAAGGCCGCGTGAACCTGCCTGACCAGACCCTGGACTACCTGCTCAAGCCCACACTGGTGGCGACCAGCCAGGGCCAGGGCGGTCGCGAGACCAGCGACCTGCGCGGCCTGACCGTGCCGGTTCGCCTGACCGGCCCGCTGGCCAACCCCGACTGGCGCCTGGAGCTCGGCAGTGCCGTGACAGACACCCTGCGCTCCACCGCACAGGACAAGCTGCAGTCCCCCCAAACCGACCAGATTCGCGACCGCCTTCGCGGGCTGATCGGGCGTTGAGCCTGCGCGCACGCAAATCCCGTGTATTGGTTAGGATTGGCGGATGACCTCGACTGACGCATCCCCTCCGCCCGACCGGAAGCTGTCGGCCCTGCAGGTACTGGCCTGCGGCGCCGCCATCGTTACCCTGTCCATGGGCATCCGACACGGCTTCGGCCTGTGGTTGCAGCCGATCACCCAGGAACAGGGCTGGACGCGCGAAACCTTCGCCTTCGCCATGGCGATCCAGAACCTGTCGTGGGGCCTGTTCGGCATTTTTGCCGGTATGCTGGCCGACAAGTTCGGCGGCTACCGGGTGCTGGTGGGTGGTGCCCTGCTGTATGCCCTGGGGCTGGCCGGCATGGCGCTGTCCACGTCCACGCTGGTGTTCGCACTCACGGCGGGCGTGCTCATCGGCGCCGCCCAGGCCGGGACGACCTACGCGGTGATCTACGGCATCATCGGCCGGCAAATTCCGGCCGAGCGGCGCTCCTGGGCCATGGGCATGGCGGCGGCGGCCGGTTCGTTCGGCCAGTTTCTGATGGTGCCGGTCGAAGGCTTTCTGATCGCGCAGTTCGGCTGGCAGGACGCGCTGCTCATCCTCGGAGCGGCTGCCCTGCTCATGGCGCCGCTGGCCTGGGGGCTGCGCGAGCCGGGCTTCAGCGGCCAGACGACGCCGGTGGTGCGCGAGCAAACCATCCTGCAGGCCCTGCGCGAAGCCTTCGGCTACCGCAGCTTCCAATTGCTCATGGCCGGCTACTTCGTGTGCGGCTTCCAGGTGGTGTTCATCGGCGTGCACATGCCCAGCTACCTGAAGGACAACGGCCTGTCGCCCCAGGTGGCCAGCTACGCGCTGGCGCTGATCGGGCTGTTCAACGTGTTCGGCACCTACGCCGCGGGCGTACTCGGGCAGAAGCTGGCCAAACGCAAGATCCTGGCGTTCATCTACCTGATGCGCTCCGCCGCCATCACCTTGTTCCTGTTGGTCCCACTGTCACCTTGGTCGGTGTACCTGTTCGCCTGCGCCATGGGCTTGCTGTGGCTCTCCACCGTGCCCCCCACCAACGCGATCGTGGCGCAGGTGTTCGGGGTGGCCCACCTCTCCATGCTGGGTGGTTTCGTCTTTTTCAGCCACCAGGTGGGCAGCTTCATGGGGGTGTGGCTCGGCGGCCTGCTGTACGACCGCACAGGCAGCTATGACATCGTCTGGTACATCTCGATTGCGCTGGGCATTTTTGCCGCCCTGGTGAACTGGCCCATTCGCGAACAGCCCATCCATCGCGGTCCCCAGCGTGTGGCAGGCGCCACGGCCTGACTCCGCCAATGGAAGCCTCCTCGGCCATGACACCGCAGCCCCGACCACCCCAATCCCAGCCAGCTTGGCGTTGGCTGGGCTGGGCGATCGCTGTCGCACTCATGCTAGGGGTGTTCAGCCTGTACGCCCACCCTGATTTCATGGTGGACCTCGCCGACCGGCTCTGGTCCTGCTTCTGAATCCGCATGCTGCACACCGCACAGACACCGTCCGACTGGGTTTGCCGCTGGACCCATCTCATCCCCGACCAGCGGCCCGGCGGTCCTCGGACCCTCGATTTGGCTTGCGGCCACGGCCGGCACACCCGCTGGCTGGTGCGTCAAGGCTGCCACGTCACCGCGCTCGACCGCGACGCCGAGGCCCTGATCACGCTGGCCGACCTGGCTCCGCAGGTCCGGACCGTGTGCGCCGACATCGAATCCGGCCCCTGGCCTCTGGCCGGCCAGCGCTTTGATGCGGTGGTGGTCACCCACTACCTCTGGCGCCCACTGTGGCCACAAATCCTCGACAGCCTGGCTCCGGAGGGCGTCCTGATCTACGAAACCTTTGCCCACGGCAACGCCAGCGTCGGCAAACCTGCCCGACCGGATTTCCTGCTTCAACCGGGTGAATTGCTGCAGGTATGCAAAAACCTGCGCATCGTCGCCTATGAAGACGGTTTCCTCACCGCACCCGAGCGTTACATCCAACGCATTTGCGCAGTGCGCCCCAGCGGCAAAGAAATCGATCCACCGCCTCGCTATCCACTGCGCGCGGCTGGGTAGAATGCGCATTTGATCCATTTCCTCACCACCATCCCTCCTCTATGACAACGATCACTGGCAGCATCGTGGCGCTAGTCACCCCCATGCTTGAAGACGGCAGCGTGGACTACCCTACCTTGCGCCAGTTGATCGACTGGCACATCGCCGAAGGCACCGACTGCATCGGCGTGGTGGGCACCACGGGGGAGTCCCCGACGGTGAGCGTGGAGGAACATTGCGAAATCATTCGCGTGGCGGTGGAACAGGCCGCTGGTCGCCGGCCGATCATGGCCGGCTGTGGCGCCAATTCCACGGCCGAAGCCATCGAATTGGCCAAGTTCGCCCGCAAAGTCGGCGCCGACTGCCAGTTGCAAGTCGTTCCTTATTACAACAAGCCCACCCAGGAAGGGCAATACCAGCACTTCAAGGCCATCGCCGAGGCCACGGGCGATCTGCCCATCGTGCTCTACAACGTGCCCGGCCGCACCGTGGCCGATCTGGCCCACGACACCGTGCTGCGCCTGGCTCAGGTGCCTGGCATCGTCGGCATCAAGGAGGCCACCGGCAACATCGAACGCGCCCAATGGCTGATCCGCGAAACCCCCGAACACTTTGCCGTCTATTCCGGTGACGATCCCACCGCCGTAGCGCTCATGCTCTGTGGCGGCCAGGGCAACGTGAGCGTGACGGCCAACGTGGCCCCCAGACTCATGCACGAGCTCTGCATGGCCGCCATCGCTGGGAACGTGAAAACCGCCATGGCCATCCAGATGAAGCTGATGCCTGTGCACAAACAATTGTTCGTGGAGCCCAATCCCATACCCGTGAAATGGGCCATGGCCCAGATGGGCCTGTGCAGTGCCGCCCTGCGGCTACCGCTGACCCCGCTCAGCCCAGCCAATCAACCCGTCGTGGCCGAAGCCCTGCGCACCGCAGGCCTGCTTTGAAGCACCTTCTGGAACTTCTGACACACGCGCCAATCATCCGATGAGTCGCTCCATGAACCTGAAACACACCGCTGTCCGACATCCCCCCCGCCCCAACCTTGTTCAGTGGGGAACCGTGGCCCTTGCCGTCGCCCTGGCCAGCGGATGTTCGGTCCTGGAAGAAGACCGCATCGATTACAAAAGCGCCCGACAGGTCAATTCCCTCGAAATTCCGCCTGATCTCACTCAACTCAGCCGCGACTCTCGCTACACCATTCCTGGCGGCGTGGTCACTGCCACCGGCTTCCAGATCGCACAACCCCAGCAGGGGATGCCGACCGCCGCCAACCAGATCGGCGATGTGCGTATCGAGCGGGCTGGCAACCAGCGCTGGCTGGTCGTGGACCGGGCTCCAGAAGAGCTGTGGGGATCCATCAGAGACTTCTGGCAAGAAAACGGCTTTCTGCTCATACTCGATCAGCAGAACCTCGGCCTGATGGAGACCGACTGGGCCGAGAACCGCGCCAAGCTGCCACAGGACTTCATCCGCGCCACCATTGGTCGGATTTTCGAGAATCTCTACTCGACCGGCGAGCGCGACAAGTTTCGTACCCGGCTGGAGCGCAACGCCGCCGGAGGCACCGAGATCTACATCAGTCACCGCGGCATGGTAGAGGTCTATACCAGTGCCCGCCAAGACAACACCATCTGGCAACCACGCCCGGCTGACCCGGAGCTCGAAGCCGAGTTCCTGCGTCGCCTCATGGTCAAACTGGGCGTGAGCCAAGAGCAGTCGCAAGCACTGATCGCCGCTGGAGCCATACAGCCGGCCGCGCGCGTTGCCACGGTCGACAACGTTCCCGTGGTGCAATTGGATGAAGGTTTCGACCGGGCTTGGCGGCGCGTGGGTCTGGCACTGGACCGCACGGGTTTCACGGTGGAAGACCGTGACCGCTCGCAAGGTGTGTATTTCGTTCGCTATGTGGCCCCTGATGCCACCATGGAAGCGGAAAAAACGGGCTTCCTGAGCCGCATGTTTGGAGGCTCGCGCCGCAACGATGCCACCCCTGTGCGCTACCGCATCGTCGTGCGCAGCAGTGACAACCAATCCACCGTCTCGGTGCTGGACGCCAATGGCCAGCCCGAGTCCTCGGCGAACGCCCAGCGCATCGTTCAGGTGATTGCCGACGACCTCAAGTAATCAGCACTTCAACCCTGCAACAAAACGGCCAGCCATGCTGGCCGTTTTGTCATCTGCCAAGGGCTTCAGAGCGCGGCTGCTTCCTCGGTTGCAGGCATCGGGGTGCGAATCAGGTAGTCGAAGGCGCTGAGCGCGGCCTTGGCACCCTCGCCGGCTGCGATCACGATCTGCTTGTATGGCACCGTGGTGCAGTCACCCGCCGCAAACACACCCGGCACATTGGTTTGCCCCTTGGCGTCCACCACGATCTCACCGAATCGATTGAGCTCCACGGTACCCTTGAGCCATTCGGTGTTGGGCACCAAGCCAATCTGCACGAAAATGCCCTCCAGCTCCAGGTGGTGTTCGGCGCCACTGATCCGATCCTTGTACCGGATACCGTTGACCTTGTGGCCATCGCCAGTGATTTCGGTGGTTTGGGCATTGGTGATGATGGTCACGTTCGGCAGGCTCTTGAGCTTGCTCACCAGCACAGCATCGGCCTTGAGCTGATCAGCGAACTCGATCAGCGTGACGTGCTGCACGATGCCGGCCAGGTCGATGGCCGCTTCCACACCGGAGTTACCCCCGCCGATCACTGCCGTGCGTTTGCCCTTAAACAACGGGCCATCGCAGTGCGGGCAATAGGCCACGCCCTTGTTTTTGTATGTCTGCTCGCCAGGCACATTCACGTTGCGCCAGCGCGCACCGGTGGACAGGATGACAGAGCGCGCCTGCAGCACCGCACCGTTGGCCAGCTCCACCGACACATAGCCGCCTTCCTGCTCGGCCGGAATCAGCCTCACGGCCTGTTGCAGGTTCATGATGTCCACGCCGTAGTGCTTGACCTGCTGCTCCAGCGCGGCGGCAAACTGGGGGCCTTCGGTTTCCAGCACCGAAATGTAATTCTCGATGGCCAGGGTGTCGTTCACCTGCCCGCCGAAACGCTCGGCAGCCACGCCGGTGCGGATGCCCTTGCGCGCGGCATAGACGGCTGCCGCCGCCCCGGCCGGGCCACCACCGACGATCAGCACGTCGAACGGGTCTTTCACACTAAGTTTGGCGGCCTCTTTCTCGGCGGACTTCGTATCCAGCTTGGCCACGATCTCTTCCACCATCATGCGGCCGGAACCAAACACCTGGCCATTCAGATACACCATGGGTACCGCCATGACCTCGCGTTCGCTGACCTCCTGTTGGAACAGCGCGCCGTCGATCACCACGGTCTTGACCTTGGGATTGAGCACGGCCATCAGGCTGAGCGCCTGCACCACATCCGGGCAGTTGTGGCAGCTCAGCGACATATACACCTCGAACTGGTAGTCGCCATCCAGCGCCCGGATCTGTTCGATCACGTCCGGATCGACCTTGGGGGGGTGACCACCCGTCCACAGCAGTGCCAGCACCAGCGAGGTGAATTCATGCCCCAGCGGAATGGCGGCAAAACGCAGGCTCATGTCAGAGCCGACCCGTTGCAGGCTGAACGATGGCTTGCGGGCATCGGTGCCATCGGTACGCACGGTGATTTTGTCGCTCAGGCTGGCAATGGTCTGCAGCAACTCCACCATCTCGCGGCTGCTGTCGGAGTCATCCACCGTGGCGACCAGTTCAAACGGCAAGGTCACACGTTCCAGGTAGGCTTTCAATTGGGCCTTGAGGGTATCGTCGAGCATGGTTTTCTCCTTGTAAGCAGGGTGTTGGGAGGTTGCCGTCAGTGCAACCCATACCTAAATTATAGATTCAGACTATTGATTTTGTTATTGGATATTTCTAATCTATCGATAGACTCTTTCCATCTGAACTCGAGTCGAAAAAAAAGGTGTCGACCTGCGACACCTTTTTCTCTGGCCAGTCAACAGGCCCAGCGGCATCAGATCTTGCCGACCAGTTCCAGCGACGGAGCAATGGTCTTGGCCCCTTCGTTCCACTTGGCAGGGCACACCTGACCGGGGTTGGCGGCGGTGTACTGAGCGGCCTTGAGCTTGCGCAAGGTTTCCTTCACGTCGCGGGCGATCTCGTTGCTGTGGATTTCAGCGGTTTTGATGATGCCTTCAGGGTTGATCACAAAGGTGCCGCGCAGCGCCAGACCTTCTTCTTCGATGTGCACGCCGAAGGCGCGGGTCAGGGTGTGAGTGGGATCGCCGACCAACGGGAACTTGGCCTTGCCCACAGCGGGAGAGGTCTCGTGCCACACCTTGTGGGAGAAATGGGTGTCGGTGGTGACGATGTAGACCTCGGCACCAATTTTCTGGAACTCGGCGTAGTTGTCGGCTGCGTCTTCCACTTCGGTGGGGCAGTTGAAGGTGAAGGCGGCTGGCATGAAGATCAGCACGGACCATTTGCCTTTCAGGCTCTGGTCGGTCACTTCGATGAACTTACCGTTGTGGAAGGCTTGGGCCTTGAATGGCTGGACTTGAGTGTTGATCAGAGACATGAGGATTTCCTTTCAGTTGTAGAGAACACGAAACAAGAAACAAGTACGCCAGCAGGGCAAGGTCATGTGCTGACGTCTTGGCGCAATGATAGCCCAAAACAATGAATAATGACGAATGATAGTTTCTATTGCGCCGATAGTTTTTCCCAGCACGGCACGCCAGATCCGCTCCTACCCACACACCTATAAGTGAATGATACTCATTATCGTTAAATAGGGTATGATCTCGCTTTCAGCCAGCCAGAACGGGTACCCGTTGTCAGCCAGCCAGCAACCTCAAACCGTTCGACTGTCGCATGAAACCGCTGCCTGCTTCGAGTGCACACGCGCCTGCGCGCACCTCCGCTTCAACCACGCTGCCGACCCTGCTGCCAATTGGGGCCATGCTCCTGGCCAGTTCTTTTGCAGCCCTGGCGCAGGGCCCGTCACCTGCCGAAACCACCCTGTCCGCCGTCACCGTGAAAGAGCAAGCCGAGGCCCCTGAGGGCAAAGACTCCTTGCGTGCCACGGAATCCAGCATCGGCAAAGGCCGGCAAGCGCTGCGTGACATTCCTCAATCGGTGACCGTGGTCACGGAAAAATTGATCGATGACCGCAACCTCCATACCGTCAAAGAAGCCTTGAAAAACACCGCCGGTATCACTTTCCTGGCAGCGGAAGGCGGCGAGGAGGACATTCGACTCAGAGGTTTTTCCTTGCAAGCCACCGGGGATTTGTTCATCGACGGCATGCGAGATCCCGCGATCTACGACCGCGACACCTTCAATCTCGATCGCCTGGAGGTGTTGCGAGGATCGGCGTCCATGCTGTTTGGCCGCGGATCGACCGGGGGTGCCGTGAACCAGGTCAGCAAAGTGCCGCGCCTGATCGATGAGCACGAAATCGACCTCACCTTGGGGAGCCATGCCTACCGGCGCATCACTGGAGATTTCAATATCCAGACCGGCCCCAATGCGGCCTTGCGCATCAACGCCATGGCCACCAAAGCCGACAACAACGGCTCGGGCAGCAGCATCGACAAACGCGGACTGGCAGCCAGCTACCGCTGGGGGATCGGCGAGCGGAACGAATTTCGGGCAAGCCTGTACCACCTGGACAACCAAAACGGCATCAACTACGGTTTGCCCTTCATCGCACCTTACGCCGGTGCGCCTGCCTCTGAGCGGGCCTTGCTGCCACTGGACCCCAAGGCCTACTATGGCCAGGCCAGCGACTACAACGAGAGCGGCGGCACCATCGCCACGCTGGCCCACACGCACCGTTTCAGCCACGACAGCGAGTTGACCACCCAGGTGCGCACCGGCAGCTTTCACCGGGACCAACGCTCAGGCGCCATCCGGCTGGCCGGCGCAGCACTTCAGCCCGGAGGGGTAGCGGCCAACCTGACGAACTTCGGCCCCAACACGGTTCTGACACG
Source organism: Tepidicella baoligensis (assembly GCF_013432195.1). GTDB lineage: Bacteria > Pseudomonadota > Gammaproteobacteria > Burkholderiales > Burkholderiaceae_C > Tepidicella > Tepidicella baoligensis. The sequence goes on from NZ_JACCDB010000010.1 coordinate 66,833, forward strand.
GGGCACCCACCTCAAAATCCAGGACATGGATGTGCTACAGGCGCAAACCGACTACACGAAGGCCTTCACCGCACTCGGCATGCGCCACCAGCTCATGGCGGGGGCCGACTTTTCCGAAGAAAAGCGCACCGTCTTCGCGGCACGCAATGCAGCACAGGGCGGCGTCAACCTGACCAAGCCCAACACCACCGTCGGAACTCCCAACGACGGGGCCTCGGTGGACGAGTCCGCCCGGGTGCTGCGGGTCAACAACGATTACACCTCCACTGGCTGGGGTGCCTACGTTCAGGACGTGGTACAGGTGTCGCCCCACGTCAAGCTGGTCGGCGGCTTGCGCTACGACAACCTGACGGGAGACTACAACCTGCGCAGCATCCCCAACAACGCAGCGGGGCCGGAGACCGTCACTGCCTACCGGATGAAAGTCTCCGAGGTCAGCCAACGCATTGGCGCACTCTATCAGCCGAATAACAGGCACTCATACCACGTATCGGCAGGCACATCATTCAACACATCGGGAGAAGCCTATTCGCTGAGCGCTGGCAATGTTGGCACGCCACCCGAAAAAAGCATCAACTTCGAGATCGGCGCCAAACTCGATTCGGCCGACCGGCAATGGACCACACGACTGGCCCTGTTTCGCTCGACCAAACTCAACGAACGCAACACCGACCCAGACGTGACCGTCATCGATCCCCAGAGCGGGCAACCCACCGCCGTCATCACGACCTCCGGCCGGCGCCATGTGGCGGGCTTCGAGGTCGATATCGCGGGCCGCCTCAACCCGAAGTGGGAGGTCTATGGCTCATACATGTGGATACCCGTCGCGCGCGTCACGCAGGCAGCGCCCTGCCCTGCTTCCGGCGCCTGCGCCCAAAGCGCCCCCGGCGAGCGTGTGGGCGATCGACCGGCGCTCACACCGGAGCACAGCGGCACCGTATGGACGACATACCAGCTCACCCCGAAATGGCGCGTGGGAGGCGGGTTGAACTTCCGCAGCAAGCAGAGGCCCACCCGTGTCGAATTCCATGTCCCGGGGTATGTGACCGCCGACCTGATGGCCGAATACCGGTTCGACTTCGACAAGCTCGCGCTCAAGGCGCAACTGAGCAACGTGACCAATAAGCTGTATGCCGACCAGCTCTATCCGGCCCACTACGTCCCGGGTGCGGGGCGCATGTTACAGGTAACCGCCACCATGAAGTTCTAAGCCACCATGCTCCTCACCCTGCCCGACATCCTCACCCCTGACGAATTGCGCCTCGTGCGCGACTGGCTCGCCCACGCACCTTGGGAAGACGGCCGCGCCAGCGCAGGCCCGCAAGCCCGTTCGGTGAAGCACAACCAGCAGCTTCCCCGCGATTGCGAGGCGGCCCGACAGATCGTCGGGCAGGTGACGCGGGGACTCGACCGATCTCCGCTTTTCTTCAGCGCGGCGCTGCCGCTGCGCCTCTTCGCACCGCGCATCAACCGCTATGCCGGTGCCAGCAACCACTATGGCCCGCACGTGGACAACTCGATCCGGCTTCAGGCGCTGCCCAGTGGCCAGACCGAATACGTGCGCACCGATGTATCGTGCACCGTGTTTCTGAACGACCCCGATGAATACGAAGGTGGCGAACTCACCGTGCACGACACCTACGGCACCCACAGCGTGAAACTGCCCGCCGGACACGCGGTTCTGTACCCCGGCACCAGCGTGCATGAAGTCAGACCCGTGACCCGTGGCGAGCGACTGGCCTGCTTTCTCTGGATACAGAGCATGGTCCGCAGCGATGAACAACGCCGTCTGCTGTTCGACCTCGACATGAACTTGCTCAGAATGCGAGAGCGCCATGGCGAATCGGCTGAAACAACGGCACTGACCGGCATTTATCACAATTTGCTACGCCTGTGGGCAGATACCTGATGCGCACGGCTGATTCACCACCGGTCAACCTGGCTGACCATGAACGCCAGGCCCGCGAGCGCTTGTCACCCTGGACAGACGCCTACTTCAATGGCGGCGCTGCCGACGAACACACCCTGCGGGCCAATCAGGCAGCATGGTCACGGCTGATGCTCTGGCCCCGGGTGTTGTGCGCTGTTGGCATGCCGACCCTGACCACGACGCTGCTGGGACGCGATTGGCCCACCCCCGTACTGGTGGCGCCCATGGCTCAACAAGGCAGGCTTCACCCCGATGCCGAACGGGCCACAGCTTTGGCCGCTGCCGCCCAGGGCGTGGGCATGGTGCTCAGCATGCAGGCCAATACCCCGCTGGAGCACATCGCCCATGATGTAGGCGCAGACCCGGAACGGGGCCCGCTGTGGTTCCAGCTCTACCACCTGGGCGACCGCGGCTGGACTCTCGAGCTGGCCGAACGTGCCGCCCGAGCGGGTTATGAGGCGCTCGTCCTCACCGTCGATGCCCCCATCCAGGGTGTACGCGATCGCGAGCGGCGAGCAGCCGTGTCCGAGTCGAGTCCACTGCCGCAGCCCCACATGCCCCCCGCCTCCGGGGCTGCACAGGGTCTGGCCTCATTGTTACAACAAGCCGCAAGCTGGGCCGATGTGGAATGGTTGCGCGCCCACAGCCCCTTGCCCCTGCTGCTCAAAGGCATCCTGCATCCGGCCGATGCCCGCGTGGCATGCGAGGCCGGCGTCGCTGGCATCGTGGTGTCCAACCATGGTGGGCGGGTACTCGACACCACACCCCCCACCGCCGATGTGCTCCCCCACATCGTCGAAGCCGTTCGTGACGAGATCCCCTTGTTGGTCGATGGGGGCATCCGGCGCGGCACCGACGTCTTCAAAGCCCTGGCCCTGGGCGCCAGGGCCGTGCTTCTGGGACGACCGGTGGCTCACGGACTGGTCAACGGAGGAGCCCGCGGCGTAGCGCACGTGCTGCGCCTGCTGCTCGACGAATTCAGCGCCACCATGGCCCTGTGTGGTCTGGACAGGGTGAGCGCCATCACACCCCGATATTTGTACCCCAATCCGAACCCGTTCATCAATTTAAATGAGATTAATTCTCGTTTATAATCCAGTCAGATCCTATTTTTACAATGCCATGCTGTCAGGTCTCTTGTTCTCATTGTTGCTCGTCATCGCGCTGGGCTGGTGGGTGCTGAGATCATGAACTTCCCCCCTACAACCTCTATGCCACCCTTCACCACACGCCACTTCGTCGTCGTGACCGCTGTGGTCGCCGCGCATGCGGGCGCGTTGTGGGCGTTGCAAGCAGGGCTGCAAAACCGCCCGCCACAAGAAGTGGTCATCCCCGCCCAGATTGTGGCCGAATGGGTGACTGCGGCAACTCCGGCCCATCCGGCACCTCCGCCCGCCCCTACCTCTGCGCCGCCGGTGGCTGCACCCCCACCGCGTCCGAGCCCTGCTGCGCTCGCGCCTCGCCCCATGTCTGCGCCAGTCTCACAGGCGGCGTCGAGCGCGGAGCCGCTGCCAACCCTGCCCGTCGCGAAAACAGAGCCACCCGCTGCCGATGCCTCGCCCGCCACCTCGCTGGCGACGCCGCCTGCCCATTCGGACAGCACGGTGCCCAGTGCCCTGTCCCTGGCCAGCGCACCCCCGGGGCCACCCGCGCCGCCACGCATCGAACTGCCTTCTGCCGCGGCCCGCTACCTCGACAACCCACCGCCCCGTTATCCCCCGCTGAGCCGACGCCTCGGCGAACAAGGTCAGGTGGTGCTGCGCGTGCGCATCGAGGTGGACGGCACTGCCTCCCAGGCCGAAATCCGCACCTCGAGCGGCTACGCCCGGCTCGACCAAGCCGCGTTGCAAACAGTACTGGCCTGGCGCTACGTTCCAGGCACCCGCAACGGCGTGCCCGAGGCCATGTGGTTCAACATCCCCATCAATTTCGTACTGGAGTAATTCGTCATGGACATGCAATTCGGCCTGGGCCACGTCTGGCAGCAAGGGGACTGGGTCATCCGTTTGGTGGCCATCATTTTGCTGACGATGTCGGTGGCCACCTGGGTGGTGATCGTGCTCAAGGCGATCACCCTGCACCGTCTCCGCGCCCAAGCCCGGGCAGTGGACAGCTTCTGGCACAGCCAGGACTTTGCCGAGGGACTGAACAAGCTCGGCCCGGCTGACAACAACCCCTTTTATTTACTCGCGCTGCAAGGGCGCGAAGCCACCACCCACATCCTGCACCTGGACGGCGAACCACGCCGCCAGTTGCACGACAGTCTGGACGTGAGTGAATGGGTGACGCGCTCTTTGCGCAACGCCATCGATGACGTGACCACCCGCCTGCAGGCCGGTCTGGTGATCCTCGCGTCGGTGGGCTCGACGGCCCCCTTCATCGGTCTGTTCGGCACGGTCTGGGGCATTTACCATGCGTTGCTGGGTATCGGCATGGCGGGCTCGGCGACCATCGACAAGGTGGCAGGCCCCATAGGCGAGGCGCTCATCATGACGGCGCTGGGCCTGGTGGTGGCCATCCCGGCCGTGCTGGGCTACAACGCCCTGGTGCGAGGCAACAAAAGCCTGCTGCACAAGCTCAACCGCTTCGCGCACGACCTCCACGCCTACTTCGTGACCGGGGCCCGTGTGGGTGAGGAAGGGGTGCCATCGAACGCCAAGGTACGGCCGATCAAGCAGGCCTGAGGAGCAACACCATGGCGTTTTCCAACCCCGAATCCGACGACGGCGAGGTGATGAGCGAGATCAACATGATCCCGCTGATCGACGTGATGCTGGTGCTGCTGATCGTGTTCATGATCACCGTGCCGGTGATGACCCATTCGGTGAACGTAAACCTGCCACAAGCCGCCACAGAGCCCCTGCGCGAGCCACCCGAAACCATACGCCTGAGCGTGAACGCCGAAGGTCAGTTGCATTGGAACCAGACGCCCATCACCCAGACCGAACTGGAGGAACGGCTGGCCCAGATCGCCCCCCTAGACCCCCAGCCCGCCGTGCACATCCGCGGCGACAAGGCGGTGCGTTATGAACACGTGGCCAGCGCCATGGCAGCCGTCCAGCGCGCCGGCATCCGCAAGCTGGCTTTCGTGACCGAACCATGATGCAAACCGAGCCCCACATCGATCGTCACCTACCGTCAGAAGCAGGCCACTCGCCACTTTCCATGTCGGCCTATGGGAGCGCCTTTACACTGGATAGCCAAGTCCTTCTGAACGGACAACGGGAGTTGCTGATCCGCCATCGAGGCCAACTCTACCGGCTGAAGGTCACCCGTCAAGGCAAGCTGATCCTGACGAAATGACCCGCTGGGGCTCGCCGCTCAAGATGCTCAAAGGCCGAGCGCGGCAATGCCAGCCTTGGCGATCTGGACATCCTCGCTGGACTTGACACCACTGACGCCCACAGCCCCGATGCACTGGCCGTCCTTGACGATCGGCACGCCGCCCTCCAGCATGCCGGCAATGCTGGGAGCACTCAAAAACGACGTGCGCCCCTGATTGATCACGTCCTCGTAAATCTTGCTCTCGCGCCGGCCCAGCGCAGCTGTGTGCGCCTTGGCCGGAGCGATGTGGGCCGAGACCGCGGGCGCTCCATCCAGCCGCTGCAGCCACAGCAGGTGACCGCCGTCGTCCACGATGGCGATGGTCACGGCCCAGTGGTTTTTCAGCGCCTCGGCTTCCGCGGCGGCCGCGATCAGCTTGACGTCCGCAAGCTCCAGGACGGGTTTGGTGTTCATGAACTTTCCTTCCGAAAGTGGATCAGTGACGAAGACGTAAGCTTAATCGCTTCTCCGCGTGGCGATGGCTTATAGAATGGCAGGCATTTCCTACAGGAGCACGCAACGATGACCCAACCGACGCAAAGCTATGGCCGTTTCGGCACCACGATCGCCACCCAGCAGCGCAACAAGGTCCTGCGCAACACTTACTGGCTGCTGGCCCTGAGCATGCTGCCCACGGTGCTGGGCGCCTGGATCGGCGTGAGCACCGGCATCACCGCCTCGCTCAGCGGCGGGTTGGGGCTGGTGGTGTTCCTCGGCGGTGCCTTTGGCTTCATGTTCGCGATCGAGAAAACCAAGAACTCTGCCGCCGGTGTGCCGGTGCTGCTGGCCTTCACCTTCTTCATGGGTCTGATGCTGTCGCGCCTACTGGCCATGGTGCTGGGCTTCAAGAATGGCGCCGATCTGGTGATGACGGCCTTTGGCGGTACTGCGGCCGTGTTCCTGATCATGGCCAACCTCTCCACGATCATCAAGCGCGACCTGGAAGGGCTGGCGAAGTGGCTGTTCATGGGCGCCATCGTGCTGATGGTCGGTGCCATCATCAATGTGTTCGTCGGCAGCCCGGCTGGCATGGCCGTGATCAGCGTGATGGCCATCGGCATCTTCAGCGCTTTCCTGCTGGTGGACCTCAAGCGCATCATCGACGGCGGCGAGACCAACTACATCAGTGCCACGCTGGGCCTTTACCTGAGCTTGTTCAACATCTTCCAGAGCATGCTGGCATTGCTCGGTCTGTTCGGCGGCGAGCGGGACTGACGTAACTGCGCGAGGGCGTGAAAACGAAATGAGGGGGCTTGAGCCCCCTTTTCATTGCCCAGCCCGCCCAACGTTTGTTGAACAATGCGGTTCATGGTCGCGCCCACGTTTCCCCTTCGCCGCGCCAGCCTGCTGCTGGCTCTGCCTCTGGCCACGCTGTTTGCCGGCTGCGACATGCTGGGCATCGAGACGCCCGGCATGGCAAACGCCAAAAAAGAAGCGGAGGGCAAAGCCATCGGAGCAGCCTGCCGGCATGCCGTACGCAGTCTGGAGGACTGTTACAACTCCAACCCCCGGGTTTCGAAAGCAGCCATCTTCGAAGGTTGGCGCGAGATGGACGAGTACATGCGGGAAAACGAGATCGAGGGCATGCCTGCTGCGCCACCAGCGCCACCGGCCCCTCCCCCCGAAGAGGTGATCTTGCCCCCCTCCACGCCTTCAGCCGCGCCATCGCCTGCAGCGGGACCGGCCATGACGCCCGGTACCTCGGCAGCGCCCACGGGAGCCATAGCACTGCCACCCCGGCCGAATCTGGCGCCGCCGCGCTGAGCGTCAGTCGTCTCGGTCGAACACCGCAATGCTTTCCACGTGAGCCGTGTGTGGAAACATGTTGACCACACCCGCCGCACGACAACGGTAGCCGGCCTGATGGACGATCAGTCCGGCATCGCGCGCCAACGTCGCGGGATTGCAACTCACATAGACGATGCGACGCGGTGGCTGCCATCCCGTGGGTGAGCGCTGGCCGGCCAGGTGAGCCTGATGCAAGTCGGCCAACGCCTTGACCAGGGCGAAAGCCCCTTCTCGGGGCGGATCGACCAGCCACTTGTCGGCATAGCCGTCGGCCACCAGCATCTGCGGGGTCATCTCGAACAGGTTGCGCGCCTCGAAACGGGTGGGGGCCAGCCCATGCCCTAAAGCCAGGTGGCGATCAAGGTTTTCCCGTGACCGCGCCACCAAGGCTTCACTGCCTTCGATACCCAGCACCTCACGGGCTTGAGTGGCCAGCGGCAACGTGAAGTTGCCCAGACCACAGAACCAGTCGATCACGCGCTCGTCGCGGTGCACGTCCAGCAGGCGCACCGCTTTGGCCACCAGCACCCGATTGATATGGGGGTTGACCTGGGTGAAATCGGTCGGCTTGAACGGCATGCGTATGCCGAATTCGGGCAGAGCATAGGCCAACAGGGGCTCATCGGCTTCGGGGTCGAGCGGGTGTACGGTATCGGGTCCCTTGGGCTGCAACCACCATTGCAGACAAACGCCTTCCTCTCGCCGGGCGGCGGCAAAGTCCCGCAAACGTTGCAGGTCAGAGGCGCTCAGCGGCTCCAGATGGCGCAGCACCAGCGCGGTCACTTCATCGCCCACCGCGAGTTCGATCTGCGGACAGGTTTCGCGGGCATCCATGCCATGGATGAGTGCCCGCAAGGGCAGCAGCAGGCGGCTCACATGAGGCGGCAGCACGGCGCACTCGCGCATGTCGGCCACATAGCGGCTCTTGCGTTCGTGAAACCCGATCAGCACTTCGCCTTTCTTCTGCACGTAGCGCACCGACAACCGCGCCCGATAGCGGTACCCCCAGGCCGGACCTTGAACAGGCCGGAGCACCGACTCGGGCCGTACCTTGGCCAGATGCCAGAGGTTGTCCTCCAACACCCGTTGTTTGACGGCCACCTGCGCACCCGCGTCCAGGTGCTGCATCTTGCAACCGCCACAAGCCCCCGCATGCAGGCCGAAATGCGGGCAACGGGGCGCCACCCTCAAGGCCGATTCCCGATGAATGTCGGTCAGGACGGCCTGTTCCCACTGGTTCTTGCGGCGCTGTGTCTGGGCACTCACCCACTCGGTGGGCAAGGCACCATCGATGAACACCACCTTGCCGTCCGGGCGGCGGGCCACGCCCTGGGCCTCCAGGTCCATCGAGGTGACTTCCAGCCACCCGGGCAGTCGGCCCGTCTCGACGACGGCCTCCGTTGCCTCGGCCGGTGCCATCAACGGCGCGGGAGGTGGTTGAGGGGATCGACGGGCTTGCCCTGCCGACGCACCTCGAAATGCAGCTTCACCCGGTCTGTATCGCTGCTGCCCATTTCGGCGATCTTCTGACCCTGGCGCACGTTTTGGTCTTCGCGGACCAGCAAAGCCTGGTTGTGGGCGTAAGCGGTAAGGTAGGTGTTGTTGTGCTTGAGGATGATCAGGTTGCCATAGCCGCGCAGGCCGGCACCGGCATAGACCACCCGCCCATCGGCCGCCGCCACCACCGGATCGCCCGCACGCCCCCCGATGCCGACGCCCTTGTTGCGCGCTTCGTCGAAGGCATCGATCACGGGACCGTTGGCAGGCCAGATGAAGCGGATTTCCTCGGTCGCAGGCACCCGGGTGGGTGCGGCGGCAGGCGCAGGCGAGGCAGCAGCAGTGGTCGTCGAGGACTCGGTCAAAGGACGCCCCTGCGCGTTGGACATCGGCACCGGCTGAGCCGCCGTGCCCTGTTCAGGCGCCGGGGCAGCCACCGCAACGGGCTCAGGCGGCGCCACGCGCAGCACTTGGCCAACCTCGATCACATTCGGGTTGACGAGGCCGTTCCAGGCCTGAATGTCGCGCCAGTTCTGACCGGTTTCCAAGCCAATCCGGATCAATGTGTCACCAGGGCGTACCGTGTAGTATCCAGGTTTACCGGCATTCTCAGCGCCTGGAGGCAGCGGGGTGGTCGCTGCCGTGGTGGCCGGTACCGGGGAACGGTCCACCACCGGCGCCCGCTGAGCGGGTTGGCGAGGAGCGGCACAACCCGCCAGCATCAGCGCAGACAGCAACAGCATCAGGCCCCAAGCGCCTGTCCTCCCACGGGACTCCATCGGTTCCATGCAATACCTCGTCAAAATCAAAAAGCCCAACGCGCCCACGGCGGTCAGGCCACCCCCGATTTTAGAGGGACAAACAGAACGGCTTCCAACACGTTCTTCACATATCCGCTCGGGGTGCGTTCCACCACCACCAGACTTTGCTGCCCAGGTACGAGTTCCGCAGGCGCCACCAGCCGCGCCCCCACCGCGAGCTGCTCCAGCCAAGCGGTCGGAAGGTCCCGCCCTCCTGCTGCTGCCACGATGCCCGCATAGGGCGCACCGGAAGGGAAACCCGACATACCGTCGCCAAAGATCAAATGCACGTTGGGCAGGCGCAAGGGTCGCAGATTTTCCCGCGCCCGCTCGTGCAGGCCTTTGACGCGCTCCATGCTGTACACCTCGCGACACAGGTGACTCAGCAGAGCCGCCTGGTAACCACAGCCAGTGCCAATCTCGAGCACACGCCCCAAGCGGCCTGTATGGCCATCACACAGCAGTTCCAGCATCCGCGCCACCACACTGGGCTTGGAGATGGTCTGCCCCCAGCCGATAGGCAGGCTGGTGTCCTCATAGGCTTGGGCCACAAGCCCGGAATCGACGAAGCGGTGCCGCTCGATCGCCAAAAATGCCTGCTGCACTACAGGATGCTGCAAGCCCCGCGCCACCAGCTTGTGGACCATGGCTTCGCGCACCGCACGGGAATCCATGCCCGCACCCGTGACTGGTGCGGGCGCAATGGCTGGCGCTCTGCCCGTCGAAACGGACCGCGCAGCGCCTCCCCGTACGCCACCACCCTGTGCCCCCGCAGATGTGGCCGCCCAGCCCGGCAGACGGACGGGAAAACCTGGGCGCTCCTTGGATTCGGGCGTCGCCGGTGGGGATGTGGCGGGAGAACGGGGCCGGCTCACCTCGACTGATGCTCCATGGGGCGCTGCATGTCCAACGGTTCGGCTGCTATTGGCTGCTGAGCAGACAAATGGGCCGCCGACTGCGCCCAGTACGCCAACCGGGAATGGTCTGTCAGGTCGATCTGCAAGGGCGTGATCGAAACGAACCCCTGCGCGGTGGCGTGGAAATCCGTCCCTTCGGCGTCATCCTTGGCGGGGCCGGCCGCGCCAATCCAGTACATGGTTTCACCGCGCGGGTTCACCTGGGTGATGACGGGCTCCGCAGCGTGACGACGCCCGAGCCGGGCCACTTTGAAGCCTTGCATTTGCGCCAGGGGCACGCAGGGCATGTTCACATTGAGCAACCATGGTTCATGGTGCCCACCCACGCTGGCGAGGCGGTGGGCCTCGATCGAGGGCATCAGGAAACGCACCAGTTCCTGTGCCTTGGCGGCAGCGGCGTCCAGATGACGCCAGCCCTTTTCGGTTTGAGAAAACGCGATCGCCGGTACCCCGAACAGGTAGCCCTCCATGGCCGCGCCCACGGTACCGGAATAGATGGTGTCATCGCCCATATTGGCGCCGTTGTTGATGCCAGACACCACCAAATCGGGGGTATAGCCCAGCAAGCCCGTGAGCGCGATGTGCACACAATCCGCCGGCGTGCCGTTGACGTAGCGAAACCCGTCGGGGGCGGTGCGCACATACAGCGGCGAATGCAACGTGAGCGCGTTGGATTTCGCGCTGTTGTTGTGCTCGGGGGCCACCACCTCGACTTCGGCAATCTCGCTCAGGGCTTCGTACAGCGCCCGAATGCCCGGGGCCTGATAGCCGTCGTCGTTGGACAGAAGAATCTTCATTGGATGGGATTGTAGGGCGTCGCCACAGGGACAAGCGAAACTGGCCCGGCATGGTCGTCGTCCCTATGATCCAGCATGGTACGAGACCGACAAGGAGACCTGCATGCAAGCCTGGCTGTGCGAAAACCCCGTGGGCGTGGACGCCCTGACCTGGAAGGAGTTGCCGACTCCGCAACCTGGCCCCCAAGACGTGCTGATCGAGATCCACGCGGCCAGCCTCAACTTTCCCGACCTGCTGATCGTCCAGAACAAGTATCAGATCAAGCCCCCGCTGCCGTTTGTGCCCGGCGCGGAGTACGCCGGTGTGGTGCAAGCCGTGGGCAGCGAGGTGACCCACCTCAAACCTGGGCAGCCCGTGGCCTGCCTGAGCGGCACCGGAGGGTTCGGCACCCACACATTGGCACCGGCCGCACTGTGCATGCCCCTGCCCCCCGGGTTCGACCTGGTGGACGCGGCCGCCTTCATCATGACCTACGCCACCTCCTACCATGCCCTCATCGACCGCGCGGCCCTCAAGGCGGGGGAAACCGTGCTCGTGCTCGGCGGTGCAGGCGGCGTGGGCACAGCAGCGATCCAGATCGCGCGGCAAGCCGGTGCCCATGTGATTGCTGCCGCCTCCAATGATGAGAAATGCGCGTTGTGCCGCGAAGTCGGGGCGCACGCCACCATCAACTACAGCGAGCACACGCCCGCCGGTACGCTGCGTGAAGCGATCAAGCAGGCCACGGGCGGCAAGGGCCCGGATGTCATTTACGACCCGGTCGGCGGCGATTTTGCCGAACCGGCTTTCCGCTCCATCGCGTGGCGGGGGCGCTATCTGGTGATCGGTTTCGCCTCCGGACCGATTCCCAGCCTGCCGCTGAACCTGCCGTTGCTCAAGGGAGCTTCCATCGTGGGCGTGTTCTGGGGCGATTTCGCCAAGCGCGAGCCCCAGGCGAATGCCGCGATGATGCAAACCCTGGCGCAGTGGTACCTGCAAGGCAAGATCAAACCCGTGATCGACCGCACCCTGCCCATGAACGAACTGCCTCAGGCCTATGCGCTGATGGGCAGCCGTCAGGTCAAGGGCAAGCTGGTGCTGGTGAATTCGCGCTAAACTCGCTGCCACACCATGTGTTCAACAGTCGCCAGGGGAGTCCCGTCAGGGGCTGAGAGTGCGTCCAACCCGCGCAGACCCTGGAACCTGATCCGGTTCATGCCGGCGGAGGAAGCGCGACATGGCTTACGCCACTTTGGCCGCCCTGGGAGCGGCACTCCTGTTGTTCGTCTGGGTCGGCCTGCGGGCACGCACCCCACACGCTGATCTCGACCAGTACCTCACGGCCCGCAACTCGCAGGGGGCCACCACCCTCGGGCTGTCGTTCCTGGCGTCGGGTATGGGCGCCTGGATTCTGTTTGCCCCGCCAGAGGTGGGGGCTTTCGTGGGCCCCGTGGCCGTGGCGGGTTATGCAGCGGGCGCAGCCCTGCCCTTCCTGCTGCTGGCCTGGTGCGGCCCGGCCATCCGGCGCCGATTGCCGCAAGGCCGAAGCATCAGCGAATACGCCCAGGCACGTTTCGGCACCGGCCTGCGCCACTGGGTGTCGGCCATGTCGGTGCTGTACATGCTGTGTTTCATCACGGCTGAACTCACGGCCATCGGGGCCATCACGGCCATGCTGTCCGACATACCGGGCAGTTGGACGGTGGTAGGCGTGGCCATCACCACCCTCATCTACACCGCTTGGGGCGGCCTGCGCGCCAGCCTGGCCACCGACCGCTGGCAGGCCTGGTTGCTGGTGGGCCTGCTGGTGATCGTCGCCGGTGTGGCCGTCCCCTCCCTGCCGGCTGGCGCTTTCGAGCACCCCCTACCCGCCGCACCCATCGGGGTATCGCTGTCGGTGGCTCTGACGCTGGTGATCGCCGTGACGGCCGCCAACCTCTTTCACCAAGGCTACTGGCAGCGGGTATGGGCGGCGGAAAGCGACCAGGCCTTGCACCACGGTGCCTGGCTGGGTGGCGTGGCCACCGTGCTGGTGGTGATCGTGGTGGGCGGGCTGGGCATCCTCGCGGCCGCTTCGGGCAAGAACCTGGGCCAGCCGCCCATTCCCTTCTTTGCCCTGCTGGCCGACGCGCCGGGGTGGCTGGCCCTGCCGGCGCTGCTGCTGGCGCTGGCGCTGGTCGCCTCGTCGGTGGACACCTTGCAGAACGGCATTGCCTCGCTGGTGGTCACCAGCCGCCGTGGTTTTTCCCTGACGGCGGCGCGCTGGGTCACGGTGATTCTGATGGTGCCTGTGGTGCTGGTGGCACTGCAGGGGTTGTCGGTGTTGCGCCTGTTCCTGATTGCCGATCTGCTGTGTGCCACGGCCGTGGTGCCGGTGCTGCAGGGGCTGTGGAACCGCATGACGCCGGCGGCCGCCGTGGCGGGCTGCGTGGCCGGCCTGATCGGCGCCGTGCTGCCCGGCTGGGTGCAGACGGGTTCGCTGGCAGGTGGTCTGCTGGCGGCCAGCTTCCCCCAGAGCATCCCCACCCTCGCGCCCTTCCTCGGGGCTCTGGTGGCATCGACCGTGGTGAGTGTGGGACTCGCCTGGCTCAGACCCGCCCGTTGAGTACCAAGGCGGGCGCTTGCACTCACACGTGCAGCAACAGGAAGCGCCGCTCCCAGGGGCTGACCACGTCGAAATACTCCTGGTATTCCGCCGCCTTGATAGCGCTGTAGGTTTGCAGGAAGTGCTCACCAAACAGCTCGGCCAGGGGTTGGCAGGCCGTCAGGCGTTCGATGGCGTCGTCCAGGTGGCGCGGCAGCTGGTGCGGCTGCTCGTAGGCGCTGCCCGTGGTTGGCTCAGAAGGCCGGATGCGCTGCTTCATGCCCAGGTAGCCACAGGCCAGGCTCACCGCAATCGCCAGATAGGGGTTCACATCCACCCCCGCCAGCCGGTTTTCCACGCGCCGCGCCTCCGGACCCGAGTGGGGGACGCGCAGGCCGCAGGTGCGGTTGTCGTAACCCCAGCTCAGGTTGATCGGAGCTGACGTGAAGCGCGACAGGCGGCGGTACGAGTTCACATAGGGCGCAAAGACCGCCGTGGCGGCCGGCAAATAGGTCTGCAAGCCGCCAATGAAATGGAAAAACTCGTCGGAAGCCTCGCCGTCCGGACGGCTGAAGAGGTTCTGACCGGTTGCCGTGGACAGCACGCTCTGGTGAATGTGCATGGCGCTGCCAGGTTGCCCTTGCATGGGCTTGGCCATGAAGGTTGCATACATATTGTGCCGAATCGCCACCTCGCGCACCGTGCGCTTGAACAGGAACACCTGGTCGGCCAGCGGCAACGGATCGCCGTGGTCGAGGTTGATCTCCATCTGCGCCGTGCCCATTTCGTGGATCAGCGTGTCGAGCTGGATGCCCTGGGCTTCGCACCAGTCGTACATCACGTCAAAAATGTCATCGTACTCGTTCACCGAATCGATGGAAAAGCTCTGCATGCCAGCCTCGGTGCGGCGCGTGCGACCCACCGGGGGCTTGAGAGGAATGTCCTCATCGGGTTCGATCTGGACCAGATAGAACTCCATTTCCGGCGCGATGATCGGCTTCCAGCCTTCGGCCTCGTACAGGCGGATCATGCGGCGCAACACGCCGCGGGGTGACAAAGGGGTTTCCGTGCCGTCGAAACGGTAGCAGTCGTGGATGATCTGGGCCGTCGGCTCCTTGGCCCAGGGCACCGGCCGCAGCGTGGTGGCGTCGGGGGTGAGCACCATGTCGCCATCGGCCACCGAGGTGAAATCCTTTTCGGGATAGTCGCCGGTCACCGTCATGGTGAGCACCGCCTCGGGCAGGCGCAGGCCCACGGCCGGGTTGTACTTGTGGCGGGGCACGATCTTGCCGCGCGCCTGGCCCGCCATGTCGGGAATCAGGCATTCCACCTCGGTGATGCGGTGCTCGTCCATCCATTGCTGGATGTAGGCGGGGTCGTGTGTAGCTGAAGCTTGGGTCATGACAAACGGTCGAGTGACGATGGGTTAACTGTACGCCGAGCCTGCCCGAACAGCACAACCGCTTGCAGCAATCTGGATGGGGCCGCTTTGCCCGCTCCCGCTTTGCTCATATCCCGGCTCATATCCCGGCACTTGATCGGGCAAAGCCATCGGGATACCATGCAAGCCTTATTGGAAAGGCCCCCATGCGACACATGCCAACCCTGCGCCAGCGCTCCCGCAAGGAGGCCACCGCGCCCATGCGGCTGTTGAATCACCTGATGTTCGCCACCTTGGCGCTTTTCATGATCCAGCAGCAACTGGTCGTGCCCGGTCCGGCTATGTCAAGCGGCCCCTGGGTGGCCCAAGCGCTGCACTTCCAGCCCAGAACGCCACCGCCCACACTGGATCCAGAACAGTTGAGCATGGAAGATGTCGATTGGCTCGGCGATCGCCAGCGGCATCGGTGATCCTGACCAGGGGTCCACAGAGGTGCGGAACAGACGCATGGCGGGTTTTTCTTGGCTTTTTTTTGCCACATCCCATGACCCGGCCAACTGACTTGGGCACTTGACCATATGCCGACGGTCTTCCGAACACACAGCACAGGGACGAGTGCCGCAGGTCAAGCACCCAGCAGGCGCTTATCCGCTTTGCCTATCACCAAAAACGAATCAAGGCCCACAGGGCCTTGATTTTGAAGGGAAATGATGGGGTGGCTGATGGGACTCGAACCCACGACAACAGGAATCACAATCCTGGACTCTACCAACTGAGCTACAGCCACCGTAGCCTTTAATTATATCCCGTATCCCAAGCCTATTGATGTACCGGCCCAGAAAAGCCTCGGTTTTTTACGAGGCTTCCCCACGCTTGGCTAGAACCTGCACTTTGAAGCGGGCACGCAAAGACTGAATATACGCCTGGGCTTCCGCCTGACCCCACAGTTGGGCCAGTTGGTTGCGTTCCAGGGAGGCGCGCACCGGGTCGGGGGTTTCGCGTTCCAGCACGCGATTGACGCGGATGACCATCACACCCTCTGCACCCAGGTCCGCCGACGTCCAGGCCGCCGTGGACGGTCCGGCCGGCACGCTCAACGCCGCTCCGAGCGCCGGTCCGGGCAGGCCCTGGTCGTCGATACGGGAAACGATCCGTGGGGCTTGCAGGCGCGGCTGCGCTCCGGCCTGCCAGGCCACGAGTTGATCCCTGGCCTGCTGCCGGGCGGCTTCCAGGGCACGCTGTTGCACCAGGCGTTCGCGCACCTCGGCTTTCACATCCTCGAAAGGCTGCAGGTGCGCCGGCCGGTGCTCCAGCACGCGGGCCGATACCAGCCGGTTGGCGCCGATCTCCACCGCTTCGGTGTTGCGCTTCTGGCGCAGCGATTCGGGCGAAAACACAGCCTGCAGCACGCGTTGGTTGGCCAACGCGGCGTCGCGGCCGGCATCCAGCGGACCGGTACGCAACACGCCATTGGCACGGCGTATGGTCAGACCCAAGGCTTCGGCAGCGGGCACGAACGTGTCGGCTTGTTCATAAACGAGGTTGCTGAAATCCTCTGCTGCCTCGGCAAAGCGCCGTTGAGCTTGTTGCTGGCGCAACTCCCGTTCCAAGCGGGGACGCGCAGCCTCGAAAGACTCGGGTTGCGGACGCCGAATGTCGGTCACTTGGATGATGTGAAAGCCAAACTCGGTTTCCACCACGTCGGAAATGGCATGGCGCTCCAGTGCGAAGACGACGTCCTCGAACGGTTTGACCATGGCGCCACGGGCAAAGAAATCCAGGTCCCCGCCCTGCGCAGCCGACCCGGGATCCTGCGACCGGGTACGGGCCAGCTCGGCAAAACGATCCGGATGGGCCCGCAATTCGGCCAGCAAGGCTTGTGCTTCGCGGCGCACCGCGGCCTTGGTTTCGGCGTCCGCGCCCGGTTCCACCGTCAGCAGGATGTGACGCGCACGGCGCTGCTCCTGCAGAGCCAGGTTGGCAATGTTCTGCTCATGGTAGGCCCGCAGATCGGACTCACTGAGTTGAATACGGGCAGACACCGCGTCGAGGTCCAGCACCAGATATTCGACATCCACCTGCTCGGGTGACTGGAACAGTTGGGGGTTTTGCTCGTAGAACGCTTGCAGATCCGCGTCGGATACCTCGATCGCCGCCCGGAAGTCCTGTGGTCTGAAATGTGCAACCTGCACTTCACGGCGCTCGAAGAATGCCCGCAATGCCTGGTCAGCCACGGCAGGGGTGAGAAAGGCGCTTTGAGTCAATCCGTCAATGACCTGCCGGCGGGCCAAGTCGGCGCGAACGTTGGCCTCGAACATTTCGGCGGTCATGCCCTGGGCGCGCAGCAGTTGCTGGTAGCGATCCACATCCAAACTACCATCGGGCCGGCGCAATGCTGCGATGCTCGGGTCCTGGGTGAGTTCGCGCGCCAGACGCTGATCCGTGGTCAGGTAGAGGCCCTCGGCAGACGCCAGAGCGAGCAGGCGCTCGTTGATCAGGCGCTCCAGGGTGTCGAAGCGGCTGGCCTCGTTGTCGAGCAGGCTGCGATCGATGCCAGGCATGGAGGCCACCAGACGATCCACCTCCTGGCGGTGGGCGAAATCCCACTCCTGGCGTGTGATCTCGATGCGGCCCACCTTGGCGACCACATCGCGGCCTTCACGCAGATTGCTGTAACCCTCGACACCGAACAGCACGAAAGCCGGGATGATCAGCAACATCAGGAAGCCCATGAGGAACTTGATGTTGTTGCGGAAGAAATCAAACATGTGTGCGCAGCCTGAAACAGAAAAGGCGAACCCGTGTTCGCCTTTCATGGGGGTGGTGGGTGCTGACGGGTTCGAACCGCCGACCTACGCCTTGTAAGAGTATCAAGAGTATCGCACTTCCTTAGAAATCAACACCTTACACCCTCTACCAACTTTCTACCACCCGAGGCGAACAATTTGGTGGATAGCCTGAAATCTTACCAACTTTTGGCTCAGATGATTTACCAACATCCAGGAAGACCAAGATTGATACTGGGCAAGACATTGAATAGAACCAGCCGAATGTGGGGATTGTAACGATCTGCTGAAGAGCACAGGCTCTGCCCGCGCTACTTTTCAGCTGAAACCGGAAACAGACTGGCTTCCAGCGTTTTCTGGGCCCGCGTCAGCTGTCCTATAAAAGACCGCTGGAATTCAGCCATACTCATCCGCTCGGCCCTGACAGCAATGCTCATGGCAGCCACTACATTGCCTGACCTGTCGCGGACAGGCACAGCCATAGAGCGGACCCCCATCTCAATCTCTTCATCACTTTCTGCCCACCCTACTTCTCGGCACCGCTCCAGCAAGTCCATGATCTGGGTCAAATCTGTGATCGTATTGCGTGTCAGTGCTCTTCTGTCCATTGACAGCAACTTGGCTTCAGCCTCTGCCATTGGCAGACTGGACAGCAAGACACGACCTATCGCAGAGCAGTAGCCCGGTAGCCGGGACCCTATGCCCAGGCCAATGCTCAAACTGCGCCTCGCAGTGGATCGGGCTACGATGATGGCATCGTGATCCAGCAACTGCCCCAGTGATGCCGACTCCCTGGTCCTTTCAGATAGAGCATCCAGCAGTGGCTGGGCTATGGCTGGCAATGGCCTGGAAGCAATAAAGGCGTTCGCCACCAGCAATGTTTTGGGTGACATCCAGAAGAATTTGCCATCCCCATGAAGGTAACCCAAATCGTACAGGGTCAACAGTGAGCGACGAGCAGATGCAGCACTTAAACCCGTCAGCCGGGCCACATCGGTAATGGTCAATCTCGGGTACTGCCTGCTAAAAGAGGTCAGTACCTGAAGTCCCTTGCGCAAGGAAACCACCGAGTCTCTGTCGCGCTCATGACTCATATGACTCATGACTCAAGGTTTACCCTAAATTTTGCGCATTGCGCAAATATTGCTTGAAGGGGCACTTGATTGCTTCCAATAATCCGTCTTCCAACAACACAGGAGACATGCATGAACCCAACATCCATCCGTCGTCGTACCGTCATTCAAGGCGCGGCCTTGACCTTGATGGGCGGGAGCGTATGGGCACAAAGCGGCAATACCCTACGCTTTATCGTTCCCTTTCCGGCGGGAGGCACCGCAGACATCTTGCCACGAATCGTAGCGGAAAAAATACGTGCCCACTATGCAGGCGGGGTCGTGGTGGACAACAGGCCGGGTGCTGGCGGCAACATTGGTGCAGAGCGAGTATTCCGATCTGAACCTGATGGTCTGACCGTACTGGCTTCGCCACCTGGCCCGATAGCAGTGAACCACCATCTATACAGCAAACTGTCTTTTGATCCCACCCAGTGGGTTCCAGTCACTGTTCTGGCCACAGCGCCCAACATCCTGGGTGTCAGCAACAAGCTGCCGGTCAAGAACCTGCAGGAACTCATTGCCTACCTGAAAGCCAATCCAGGCAAAGTCAGTGTGGCATCGCAGGGTAACGGCTCCACCTCCCACCTGACTGCGGCCCTGTTCATGCAGCTCACAGGCACTGAAATGATCCATATTCCATACAGGGGCACAGCACCCGCACTGGTGGACCTGATTGCTGGAAACGTGGACGTCTTTTTCGACAACATCAGCTCGTCTGCGCCCCATCACAACTCCAACAGCATCCGCATCTTTGCTGTCGCAGGTGAGAAAAGGTCCAAAATCCTGCCCGACATTCCCACTTTTGCCGAACAGGGCCTGCCCAACATGCAGGCCGTAACCTTCTTCTCGGTTGTAGCGCCTCCCGGAACACCTGCTGCAGCGGCAGCAAGGCTTCAGTCCCAGATTGCCGAAGCCCTGTCTTCCCCCGAGGTAAGACAACGGTTTGAAGAACAGGGCACTGAACCAGCGGGCTGGTCGCCAGAGCGCACTGGACAGTTCATCAGAGCCGAGTCTGAAAAATGGAAAAAAGTTATTCAAACAGCCAAGGTGACATTGGAATAAGGCCAAACATGCAAACACAGACCATTCAATGGAAGCGGCGAGACAACACTCGCATTCCTTACGCGATCTACGGGGACAGCCTCACCCACCAGCAAGAGCAGGAACGCATCTTCAGAGGTGCAGTCTGGAACTACCTCTGCCTGGAAGTCGAACTGCCAGAAACTGGCAGTTACCGCACCACCTTTGTTGGGGAAACCCCAGTGGTGGTGGTTCGCGGTGAAGATGAAGAAATCTACGCTTTTGAAAACCGCTGCGCCCACCGGGGCGCGTTGATCGCGCTGGAGAAGTCCGGAAAGGTGGAAAGCTTTCAGTGTGTCTACCACGCATGGAGCTACAACCTCCAGGGAGAGCTGACCGGGGTGGCTTTTGAGCAGGGCGTCAAAGGGCAAGGAGGAATGCCTCCCACCTTCTGCAAGGAAGAGCACAGCCCTCGAAGGTTGAGGACAACTACCTTCTGCGGGCTGGTTTTTGGCAGTTTCTCTGACGATGTCCCCGACATCGAGGAGTACCTAGGTGAAGAAATTGCAGCCCGCATTGAACGGGTGCTGCACAAACCAGTGGAAGTCATAGGTCGCTTTACCCAGGCACTGCCCAACAACTGGAAGCTTTACTTTGAAAATGTGAAGGACAGCTATCACGCCAGTCTGCTGCATACCTTCTTTACCACCTTTGAAATCAACCGTTTGTCCCAGAAAGGCGGCGTGATCGTCGACAGTTCGGGAGGGCACCATGTCAGCTACTCCATGATTGATCCTGCAGCCAAAGACGACTCATACAAAGAACAGGCTCTGCGATCTGACAATGAAAGGTACCGCCTCAAAGATCCCAGTCTGCTGTCTGGCTTTCATGAGTACGACGATGGCATCACCCTGCAAATCCTCTCCGTGTTCCCCGGTCTGGTGGTTCAGCAAATCCAAAACTGCATAGCCATACGTCAACTTCTACCCAAAGGCATCGAGAAGAGCGAGCTGAACTGGACCTATTTGGGTTATGCCGATGACACCCCCGAACAACGCAAGATCAGGCTGAAACAGTTGAATCTGGTCGGGCCGGCTGGGTTCATTTCCATGGAAGACGGTGCTGTCGGCGGTTTTGTCCAGCGTGGCATAGCCGGCGCCAGCGACCTGGATGCCGTGGTCGAGATGGGCGGAGATGCCGTTGGCTCCAGTGAAGGCCGGGCCACGGAAACTTCAATTCGTGGTTTCTGGAAAGCTTACCGCCATCACATGGAGGCAGCCCATGATTGACCTCCTTCAAATCGCGGTCTTCAATGCCGCCTACGCCGATGCAATTGACAGCGATGATCTGGAGCGGTGGCCCAGCTTCTTCACAGCCGAGTGTAACTACCGGGTGACCAGCATCGAGAACTATCGCGCGGGACTGGCAGCAGGGCTGGTTTGGGCGGATACGCGGGACATGCTGACAGACCGAGTTTCCGCCCTTCGGGAAGCCAATATCTACGAAAGGCACACCTACCGGCACCTAATCGGCATTCCCCTGATCACAGAAGCCTCGGACAGCACAGCGCAAGCACGAACCCCTTTCATGGTGGCTAGGATCATGCACACCGGCGAAACCGACGTTTTCGCGACCGGGGTGTATCTGGACCGGTTCATCAGGCAGGACGGGCAACTCCTGCTGTCCGAGCGCATTGCCGTTTGTGACAGCTCAGTGGTAGATACCCTGCTGGCCCTCCCACTGTGAATACACTTGTCAGCCGACGCATAGCACTGGCTTTGGGCGATCCTCATGGCATTGGGCCAGAAATTGCCCTGAAAGCCATGAGCGCCCTGCCTGAGCCACAAAGGTCCAACATCACCTTGTTTGGCCCAGCTCAGGCCCTGGAGCACGCTGCCAACATCTGCGGACTGCAAGACCTTCTGGGAAAAGTCAGTCACGTCGAAGCTGGCACTTTACCAGGAAAGATCAAACCAGGGGTAATTGACGCGGACGCCGGTCTTTCCACTGTGGAGTCGGCCACCGCAGCCATCCATGCCTGCCGTCAAGGAATGTTCGATGCAGTGGTGGCCTGCCCCCACCATGAAACCGCTATACACAAGGCAGGCATTCCATTCAGCGGCTACCCATCCCTGGTCGCCAGAGTCTGCAACGTCAGTGAGGACGAAGTCTTCATGATGCTGGTTGGAGGTGGCCTGAGGATAGTTCACACCACCTTGCATGAAAGTATCCAGAACGCCCTAAACCGGATTACACCGGAACTGGTTATCAAGGCCACACAGGCAGGCATACGTGGTTGTCAGCGGCTGGGCATCGAAACACCCTCGGTGGCCCTGTTTGGCATCAACCCCCATGCCTCGGAGGGAACCCTCTTTGGCACAGAAGACGAAAACATCACCGTCCCGGCAGCCAAGACACTGCGGGAGTATGGCCTCCACATCGACGGCCCCATGGGTGCAGACGTTGCCCTGGCAGACCGCAGGCATGACCTGTACGTGGCCATCTTTCATGACCAGGGGCATATCCCCGTCAAACTGCTGTCGCCCAAAGCGGCCAGCGCCCTTTCCATCGGAGCTGATGTCCTGTTGTCGAGTGTAGGTCATGGAAGCGCCATGGACATTGCAGGCAAGGGGATTGCAGAACCAACAGCCGTTCTACGAACCGTGGCACTGCTAATGGGAAACCAGACCATATTCACATGAGCTTTCAGATCAAACTTCAAGGCACGGACATCAGCTTTGTCTGTCAACCTGGACAGACCATCCTTGATGCAGCCCTCAAATCTGGCATCTCACTGCCCTATTCCTGCCGCAAAGGCATCTGTGGCAATTGTGCCGGCAGCGTAACCGAGGGCAACATCCAGCCGCATGGCTCACTCCCCTTCCGCCACGACAATTGTGCTGAAGGACAGGTTCTTTTCTGTGGATGCGAGCCATCCACCGACCTGGTCATACAGCCGACCAGCTGGAAACGCTCAGAAGACGGTGCCCCCAAAACCTTCACCGCCAGGGTTTACCGCAATGAACTGGCCGCACCAGATGTATCGGTGCTGCAACTGAGGCTACCCGCTGGCAAAAAGATCAAATTCCGTGCAGGGCAGTATCTACTCATCCGCATGGAAGATGGCAGTTCCCGGAGCTATTCCATGGCCAACGCTCCGCATGAAAGTGACGGCGTAACCCTGCATATTCGTCATGTACCAGGGGGATATTTCAGCAGCAGGGTTTCAACTCTCAAACCAGGAGACACACTGGACATCGAACTGCCCTATGGCCATGTGGATCTAGATGAACAAGACAACAGACCCGTGGTTTTCGTGGCGGGTGGCACAGGCTTTGCACCCGTCAAATCCATTCTCGATGGACTGCTCAAAAAGAAAGCACAAAGACAGCTGGCATTGATATGGGGGGCGCGTGACCCTTCAGGTCTCTACATGCAGTCAGCTGTTGAAAAATGGCAGAAGTTCTGGCCTGACTTCCAGTTCGTGCCTGCAGTGAACACTGTACCCACAACAAGCCATGGAAACAGCTACTTTGTGGGCAGAGCCGATGAAGCGCTGGCCTGCCGCTTCAATGACCTGAATAACCACATCATCTACATCTGCGGTTCTCCGGGTATGGTGGAAGCCGTCAGACAAACCGCCCTCTCCTGTGGAGCAAGTCCCAAAGACATCCATACCGACAGCTTTGTTGAGGGGCCTGCAAGTCAATGAAGTGGATCATCGCGACTCAAGAATGGATGCCCCTTGCAAAACGAGGGGTCCAAATTCTTCTAATTTCTTGATTCAATTAGGTTTTTGTGGTGGGTGCTGACGGGTTCGAACCGCCGACCTACGCCTTGTAAGGGCGCCGCTCTACCAGCTGAGCTAAGCACCCCACCGAAACCGGAAAACCGTTATTTGATGGCGTCTTTCAACGCCTTGCCAGGACGAAACTTAGGGATTTTAGCCGCTTTGATCTTGATCGCGGCGCCGGTGCGAGGATTGCGGCCGGTGCGGGCAGCACGCTTGGTCACCGAAAACGACCCGAACCCCACCAGCGATACCGTCCCCCCCTTCTTCAGGGTGGTGCCGATGGCCTGGATGGTGGCATTCAGTGCGCGGGCTGCCGCCGCTTTGGACAGGTCCGCGCTGCTGGCGATGTGCTCGATGAGTTCAGCCTTGTTCATGGATTCCCCTCTGTGTTGCAACCGGTGGTGTAGCTTGGATCATACCAGCGACGGCGCGTCCCACATCACCCGTGGTGGCCCTGCCGCCCAGATCCGGTGTGCGGGGGCCGCCACTGCCGGGCTCCAGCACCGCCTCGATGGCCCGCAGCACGGCGTCGTGTGCGTCACGATGGCCCAGAAAGTCCAGCATCATCGCGCCGCACCAGATCTGGCCGATGGGATTGGCAATCCCCTTGCCCGCGATATCCGGCGCCGAACCGTGCACCGGTTCGAACAGAGAGGGGTGCTGCCGCGTGGGATTGAGGTTGGCACTTGGCGCAATGCCGATGGTGCCCGTGCAGGCGGGTCCCAGATCGGACAGGATGTCACCGAACAGGTTGCTGGCCACCACCACGTCGAAGTGGTCGGGGCGCTGCACAAAGTGCGCGGTGAGGATGTCGATGTGGAACTTGTCCACGAACACCTCGGGGTAGGCCTTGGCCATCTCGGCCACGCGTTCGTCCCAGTAGGGCATGGTGATGGCGATGCCGTTGCTTTTGGTGGCGCTGGTCAGGTGCTTCTTGGGGCGGCTTTGGGCCAGTTCAAAGGCGAATTTCAGCACACGGTCCACGCCGTGGCGGCTCATCACCGTTTCCTGCATCACGATCTCGCGCTCGGTCCCAGGATACATGCGGCCGCCGATGCTGGAGTACTCCCCTTCGGTGTTTTCGCGCACGATCATCATGTCGATCTCGCCGGGCTGGCGCGGACTGCCATCACGCCGCACCACCGGCGCGATCACGCCGGGCATGAGCCGGGCCGGCCGCAGGTTGACGTACTGGTCGAATTCGCGCCGGAACAGCAGCAGGGAACCCCACAGTGAGATGTGGTCCGGAATTTTCTCGGGCCAGCCCACGGCGCCGAAGTAGATGGCGTCGTGTCCGCCGATCTGGTCCTTCCAGTCGTCGGGCAGCATCTGGCCGTGCTTCTCGTAGTAGGCCCAGCTCGAAAAATCGAAGTGGTCGAACTGAAGGCCAATGTCGAACTTCGAGGCCACGGCCTCCAGTACGCGCAGCCCTTCGGGCATGACCTCCTGGCCAATGCCGTCACCGGCGATCACGGCAATGCGATGGGTTTTCATGGCAGGTTTTCAGGGAAACTAGGGTTTGGGCGGCCGTATCACCAGGCTGACGCCCACCGCAGTGAGCCCCATGCCCAGCACGGTGTAGACGGTGATGGGTTCGCTGAAGAGTATCCAGGCCAGCAGTGCGGTGCATGGCGGCACCAGGTACATGAGGCTGCTGACCGAGGCCGCCGCCCCACGTTGAATGAGCATGTACAGCAGCGAACTGCCGCCCAGCGTGAGGCCCAGCACCGACCAGGCCATGGCGCCCATCAATTCGCCGTTCCAGTTCATGCCCTCGGTTTCGAGCAGGGCCAGCGGCAGCGTCGCGGCAAAAGCGGCCATGAGCTGCACGGTGTTGGCGCTGCGCACATCGCAAGGCTTGACGAAGCGCTTCTGGTAGAGCGTGCCCACGGTGATGCTGAACAGCGCCAACACCGCGAACGACAGGTTGAGCCAGGTCGCGGTATCGCCCTCGCTGCCGGCGACAAACTTGTTCGACACCACCAGCACCAGCCCGGTGAAACCCAGGGTCAGCCCCATCCACTGCCGTTGCGTCACGGCGCTGCCGGTGGCCGACAGCCAGATGGCCGTGAGCACCGGCTGCAAGCCCACCACCAATGCCGACAAACCTGACCCCATGCCGGCCTTGATCGCCGCCCACACGCCACCCAGATAGCCTGCATGCATCAGCACGCCCAGCACCGCCAGATGCAGCCATTGTTCACGATCCTTGGGCCAGGCCACTTTGGCCAGCCAGATCCACACCAAAAAGCACAGGATCGACAGCGCATAGCGCCAAGCCAGAAAGGTCATGGGCGGCGCATGCGGCATGCCGTAGCGCGCCACGATGAAGCCCGTGCTCCAGATCAGCACGAACACCCAGGGCATGGCGCGCAGCCACGAGTTGTCTCCAGCGTTTCCGACCATGATCGTCACCCGGGTCAGCGCGCCTTGGCCCGGATTTCGGGCAAGGCCTTCTGCAGGTAATACACCATGGACCAGACGGTGAGCACCGCGGCGGCCCAGATGAGCAACGTGCCCCAGAAACGGGTGTCGATCAGGCCCAGCACGCGGCCGTCATACAAGAGGAAAGGAATGGCCACCATCTGCACCGTGGTCTTGAGCTTGCCCACCATGTGCACCGCCACGCTCTTGTTGGCACCGATCGTGGCCATCCACTCGCGCAGGGCGGAGATGGCAATCTCCCGGCCGATGATGATGAGCGCCACGAACACATCGGCCCGGTCCAGGTGCACCAGGACCAGCACACAGGCGCAGACCAGGAACTTGTCGGCCACCGGGTCCAGGAACGCGCCGAACGACGAGGTTTGGTTCAGCTTGCGTGCCAGGTAGCCGTCGGCCCAGTCCGTGAGCGCAAACGCCACGAACAGCACGGTGGCGATCAGGTTTTGCATTGGCTCACTGAGGCCAGGCCAGTAGAACACCGCCACGATGAGGGGAATGGCGACGATGCGCGCCCACGTGAACAGCGTTGGCAAATTGAAGAACATGGCCGTGATTATGCGGGGTAATCAGTGCAAGGCGCGGTAAATGGTCTCGGCAAGCTCGACGGAGATGCCGTCCACCGAGGCCAGATCCTCCACGCTGGCGGCAGCCACCCCACGCACGCCACCGAAACGCTGCAACAGACGGGCGCGCTTCTTCGGGCCCACGCCGGGAATGTCTTCCAACCTGCTGCCGCCGGTGCGGGTCTTGGCCCGCTGCGCCCGCATCCCCGTGATGGCAAAGCGGTGCGCCTCGTCGCGGATTTGCGCCACCAGCATGAGCGCGGCCGAATCCGCCCCCAGGTAGATTTTTTCCCGGCCATCGGCAAACACCAGCTCTTCCAGCCCGACCTTGCGACCCTCGCCTTTTTCCACACCGACGAGCCGCCCCACATCCAGCCCGAGCGACTCGAACACTTCTTTGGCTGCCCCGACCTGGCCTTTGCCACCGTCGATCAGCACGATGTCGGGCAAACGGTGTGGGCCCGTCGGGCCCGACTCGTCTTCACGAAGGGCTTGCGCGAGCTTGCCGTAGCGCCGCTGCAATACCTGACGCATGGCGGCATAGTCGTCGCCCGGGGTGATGCCGTCGATGTTGTAGCGTCGGTACTGGGCACTTTGCATCTTGTGGCCTTCGAACACCACACACGAGGCCACGGTCGATTCGCCCGCGGTGTGGGAGATGTCGAAACACTCGATACGCAAGCGATCCAGCGCATCTTCCGGCAGATCGAGCGCCTGGGCCAGGGCGCGGGTGCGCGCCTGCTGCGAACCCTCTTCGGCCAACAGACGGGCCAATTGGAGGTCGGCGTTCTTCTGGGCCATGTCCAGCCAGGCCCGCCGGTGCTCGCGCGGGTTGAACACCGTGTGCAGACGCACGCCACTTTGTTCCGTCAACAGCTCGATGAGGTGCGCGTCCACCGGTGCGCCGAGCACCAGCACAGGCGGCGGGGGCACGCCGGTGTAATGCTGCGCCATGAAGGCCTCCAGCACGCGCTGTTCGACCGAAGGGGGTGCACTGCGGCGCTCAGCCAGTGGTTCGGTAGGCGCCACATCCGAAACGCCAACGCCCCCCTTGTCATCATCCAGTGCGGCGATCACCACCCCCTCTTCCACATGCGCCGGGAAATACGGCCGGTCGCCGAGGTGGCGCCCGCCACGCACCATCGCCAGGTTCACACAGGCGCGCCCGCCCTGCACCTTCACGGCCAGGATGTCCACATCCTGATCGCTGGTGCTCTCCATCGCTTGCTGGTGCAAGACCTTGGAAAGTGCCGCGATCTGGTTGCGCACCTCGGCCGCCTGCTCAAAAGCGAGTTGCTCTGCGTAGGCCAGCATGCGGCGTTCCAGCTCGTCGAGCACCGTCTGGGTTTCACCCCGCAGAAAGGCGCTGGCGCTGCGCACGTCGGCGGCATAGTCGGCCGGGCTCACGCGCCCCACACACGGGCCACTGCAGCGCTTGATCTGGTACAGCAGACAGGGGCGCGTGCGGTGGTTGAACACCGTGTCTTCACAGGTGCGCAGCCGAAACACCTTCTGGATCAACTGGATGGCCTCCTTCACCGCCCAGGCATTGGGGTAGGGACCAAAGTACCGATGGCGCTTGTCCACGGCCCCGCGGTAGTAGGAAACCCGTGGGTAGTGCTCAGGGCGCGGTGAGCCGCCGGACCCTTGCGTACTTTCGGTGTGTGAAGGCGCCCAACTGCTGGCACTGAGCTTCAGGTAGGGATAGCTCTTGTCGTCTCGAAACAGGATGTTGAAGCGCGGCTGCTGCGTTTTGATGAGGTTGTTCTCCAACAGCAACGCTTCCGCCTCGGACCGCACCACCGTGGTTTCCAGGCGCGCGATCTTGCTGACCATGTGGCCAATGCGCGTGCCATCGTGGCTGCGGGTGAAGTAGCTGGACACGCGGCGCTTGAGGTCGCGCGCTTTGCCCACATACAACAACAGGCCCTGGGCGTCGAAATAACGGTAAACGCCCGGCAACGACGGCAAACTGGCCACCGCCTTGAGCAGATCTTCAGAATGCGGACTCGTCATGATCGATCGCCATTGTGGCACCAGGCCAGCGACAATTGGGCCCATGCCGCACGTTGCGCCCCCTTTGCACTGGGACATTTTCTGCCGCGTCATCGATAACCACGGCGACGTGGGTGTGTGCTGGCGCCTGGCCCGAGGCCTGGCCAGCCAGGGACAACGGGTACGGCTGTGGCTGGACCAAACCGACGCTCTGCACTGGATGGCCCCCGGGGCCCTGGAAGGCGATTGGCCACAGATAGAGGCATGGGCGTGGGAGACCGAATGGCCCCATGAACGGCTCGCCAACCTGCCCCGCTCCGACGTGTGGGTAGAGGCCTTCGGCTGCGAGCCGCCTGAAGGATTCGTCCTCCAGCAACGGGCACTTTGGCCCAGTGGCGAGGCTCCCGTCTGGGTGAACCTGGAATACCTGAGCGCCGAACCTTACGTGGAACGCATGCACCGCCTGCCCTCACCGCTCATGAGTGGTCCGGCACGTGGCTGGACGCGCTGGTTTTTCTACCCCGGCTTCACCTCTGCCACCGGCGGCTTGTTACGGGAGGTCGATCTGCTTGCACGTCAAGCGGCCTTCGCGCGCCACGCATGGCGGGACCAGGCCACACCCGGCGGCGCCCCTACGTGGATCAGTCTGTTCTGTTACGAGCCCCTCGCCCTGCCTTGGCTCCTGGGCAGGCTGCACGACGACAGCGAAACCACTTTGCTCATCACCCCTGGGCGGGCCGAGGCTGCCGTCCAGCGCTGGCTGGGATCGCATGCACCGCCCCGCCATTGGGTGCGCCGCCCCCTGGTGGACCAACCCGGTTTCGACGAAATGCTCTGGGCCTGCGACCTCAACTTCGTGCGCGGCGAGGACTCACTGGTGCGGGCACTCTGGGCTGGCCAAGCCTTCGTCTGGCAGATCTATCCACAAGACGACAACGCCCACCACACCAAACTCCACGCCTTCCTGGACTGGCTCGGCGGCCCTGCCGACCTGCGCGACTTCCATCTGTTCTGGAACGGCATGGGCGGCCATCCGCCCCCCGATCTCTCTCCCGGCAGGCTGAGGGATTGGGCCAACGTGACCGAGCACGCCCGCGCCCGACTCCTGCAACAACACGATCTGGTCACACAGCTCTTGGGCTTCGTCATGGAAAAACGTTAAAATCAAGGGTTTTGCGACATGCTCGCTCACCGCCGCGCGCCAAGGGAATGCCCTCATCCCTTCGCCTGAGCGGCAACAACACACGGAAGCACCATGAAAATCGCTCAAGAAATCCGCGCCGGTAACGTGATCATGCACGGCAAGGACCCGATGATCGTCCTCAAAACCGAATACGCCCGTGGCGGCCGTGGCGCTGCCACCGTGCGCATGAAGCTCAAGGCCCTGCTCAGCAACATGGCCACTGAAGTGGTGTTCAAGGCCGACGACAAGATCGACAACGTCATCCTCGACAAGAAGGAATGCACCTATTCGTACTTCGCCGATCCGATGTACGTGTGGATGGACGCCGAGTACAACCAATACGAAGTCGAAGCCGGCAACATGGGCGACGCCCTGAACTACCTGGAAGACGGCATGGCTGCCGAAGTGGTGTTCTACGACGGCAAAGCCATTTCGGTGGAACTGCCGACCAGTGTGGAGCGCGAAGTCACCTGGACCGAGCCTGCCGTCAAGGGCGACACCTCCGGTAAAGTCATGAAGCCCGCCAAGATCGCCACCGGCTTCGAAGTGGCCGTGCCTCTGTTCGTGGATCAGGGCGACCGCATCGAAATCGACACCCGCACCGGCGAATACCGCAAGCGCGTTTGAGCGCGCGCGTGACGCCCATGTATCACAAGGCTCTGCGGAGCCTTTTTTTGTTTTCCCATCACCCCGCCTGCCACCCAGGTCGTTGTGTGCGTGCCGTTGGCACTTGCGCAGGGGCTTTGAATCCAACCGGAACTGACGCCCACATATCCCGAGACTCTGCACCATGGACGCGACCCACAACCTCCAGACCAGCCGACTGGCCGATGCTGCCGTTGAAATGCACCTGACCTCGGATGGCGAGCAACGACTCATACCGGACGCCTACCGGCTGGCCTTTGCCGACCCGGAATTTCTGCTGCGACGCGAGACACGTGGCATCCGCTTCCAGCTGGAGCTGCTCAAGCCGGACCTCGCCCAGCAGGCCCACGGCATCGAGAACACCATCGTGGTCTTTGGCAGCGCGCGCTTTCGGGAACCCGCCGAGGCCCAACGGTTATACGAGGCGGCCCAGGCCAGCGGTGATGCACAGGCCCTGCGCCGCGCCGAAGCGCTGCTGCGCAATGCCCACTACTACGACAAAGCACGTCGCTTTGCCCAACTGGTGGCCGACTACAGCCTGAGCTGCCCGAAAAAAGACCAGCTCTACATCGCCACTGGCGGCGGCCCAGGCATCATGGAGGCAGCCAACCGTGGCGCCCATGACCGTGGCGTACTCAATATCGGACTCAACATCCTGCTGCCTCACGAGCAGGAACCCAACCCCTACATCAGCCCAGAGCTGTGCTTCAAGTTCCACTACTTCGCCCTGCGCAAGATGCATTTCCTCATGCGCGCCAAGGCCCTGGTGGCCTTCCCGGGCGGCTTCGGCACCCTGGACGAACTGTTCGAGGTCATCACACTGGTGCAGTGCAAGAAGGCCAAGCCGGTGCCGATCTTCCTGTTCGGATCGGAGTACTGGAAGCGGCTGGTGAACTTCGACGTGCTGGTCGAAGAAGGCGCCATCTCGCCCGAAGACCTGGATCTGTTCCAGTACGTGGACGAGCCCGAACAGGCCTGGGAAGGCATCAAGCGCTTCTACGGCCTGCCCGACGCCTGCGGCCTCTAACCCCCTTCAGGCAGGATCAGCGGCGGGATTTCTCGGCGGGATCGTCACCCACCAGCTTGGCCTGGGAGACGTTGTCGATCGTGCCCGCCTCCCGCACGGCGGCCCGGGCCAGCAGATGGGAGGCCACCGGCAAAGTGGCCAGCAGAAAGCCCACGATCAGCACCAGACGCCAAGCCCAGTCCCACGACAGCGAACCCAGGGCCGCGCCGATACAGACCATGGCCAGCGCCAGCGTACCCGCCTTGGTGGCCGCATGTTGACGGGCCAAGGCATCGGGCAAGGTGATCACGCCCCAGGCAGCGATGAGCAGCAACAGACCGCCCGCCACCAGAAACAATCCAGCGATGGCGCTCATGAGCCGACCCCCTTGTCCACCAAACGGGCCCAGCCTATGGTAGCCACGAAGCCCACCAGCGCCAGGCCGATTCCCACGTCCAGGAAAACCGTGCGCCCCGTATGCAGCGATGCGGCCACGCACAACGCCACGGCAGCGGCCAGAAAAATATCGAGCGCCACGATGCGGTCCGCATGCTGCGGGCCCTGCACGATGCGGTAAGTGGCCAAGGCAATCGCGAGGAGCGCGCCGAGGACCAGGAGGAAGTTGGCCCATGCGATCATGACTGCTCCCCAAAGAGGGCCACAAGGCCGGGTTCAAAGTCTTCCCGGATGCCCTGCACCAGGGCATCGGTGTCGGAAGCGTCGAGCACGTGCATCAGAATTTCACGCTTATCCATATCGATGTCGAGGGTGGTGGTGCCGGGCGTGAGCGTGATCATGCAGCCCAGCAGGGAAGCGCCCTGAGCACTCATGGGCGCAAAGCGCACCCGCAGAAAGGCCGCTGGCGGAGGCTTGCGCTCCCCGAAACTGGCGCGCAGGATGACTTGCACCGTCTGGAAGCCAGAAATCACCACGGCCTTGAGAAAACGGGCCAGCAAAACGATGGCAGCGATCGGTTTTCCCATGTCAGCGACCTCCCAGCGTCTGGGCAGCGGCCTGGGCATACTCGACCAGGAACTGCGGATTGAAGGAAATGCTCAGCGTCACCGCGGCCAGCCCCAGCGTGGCGACCCAGGCTGGCCACAGGTTCGGGGTGCGAGGCAGGGTCCAGTGCTCGTCCGGGTGCGACTTCCAGAACGCCTCCATCCAGATTTTGACCATCGAATACAGCGTCAGCACACTGACGATGAGCGCGATCACCGTCCAGGCGATGCGGCCCTGGGCAATCGCCTCCTGCAAGACCAGCAGCTTGGACCAGAACCCCGACAACGGCGGAATACCCACCAGGGAGAGCGCCGGAATCAGGAACAGCACGCCCAGCAACGGCTTGACCTTGTAGAGTCCACCGATCTTGCGCAGATCGTAGTTGCCGGTGAGGCGCCAGATCATGGCGGCGATCAAAAACAGATTGGCCTTCACCACGATGTGGTGCAGGGTGTAGAACAGCGTGGCGGCGTTGCCGGCTTCGCTGGCCAGCGCCACGCCGAGCAGGATGTAGCCGATCTGGCTGACGATGTGGAAAGCCAGGATGCGGCGCATGTCCCAGTGATAGGCAGCACCCAGCACCCCGAACAGCATGGTGCCGGCGGCAATCCAGCCCAGGACCACGTAGACAAGATCGGGGGCTGGGGCAAAGATATCCCCCACCGAGCGCAGCACCGCATACACGCCGACTTTGGTGAGCAGACCGGCGAACAGCGCGAGCACCGGTGCCGGCAGGGTGTGGTAGGACGCCGGCAGCCAGGCAAACAGCGGAAACGCGCCCGCCTTCACCAGAAAGGCCAGCATCAGGCCCGACACCAGCAGCGTCACCACCCAGGGTGAAAGCTGGGGCGCTGCCTGAGCCAAGGCGGTGTAGTTCAGGTGACCCGTGGCACCGTAGATCATGCCCACGGCCACCAGCAACAACAGCGTGCCGAAGATGTTGAGCACGAAGTACTTGAAGGTGCCGTCGAGCTGGTCGATGCGGCCGCCGATGGCGAAAATCCCCACCGCGCAGATCAGCATCACCTCGAACCAGACGTAGAGGTTGAACAGGTCGGCCGTGGCAAACGAGCCCCCCACCCCGGCCAGCACGCCGAACATCAGCGGCAGGAGCAAGGGATGGCGTGGTTCGCAATCGGCATCGCTGGCCATGAACACGAGCGACGCCAGCCCCATGATGGCGGTGATGAGCACCATGGCCGCGCCGGTGCGGTCCACATGGAATTCAATGCCGAACGGAGCCCCCCAACCACCGAAAACAGCCTGTGCGGCCACGCCATGGTGAGCGGTATCGACCAGCGCCACGGCACAACCGAAGAACAGCAGCATGCCCACGTAGCTGAGCACGTTCTGCAGTCCAGGGCGTTTTTGTGCCAGTGTCGTGGCCACCACCGTAACCAGGGGCACCAGCACCGGGCTGACAGCCAGCACACTCATGGCGCCTCCTTGGGCTGGGCGGCAGGAGCGTCCGGCCAGGCCGGTTCGTGGGCGGCGCCGTTGTACGGCGGCTTGACGGGGTCGGTGGGATGCGGTTCAGCCATTCGAAGTTCGAGGGCATCGTCGGTGCCAGCGCTCTGGATCAGACGCAGCACCAAGGCCAGAGAGAAACAGACAAGTGCGAAGCCGATGACGATGGCGGTGAGCACCAACGCCTGCGGCAAGGGATTGGCGGCATCGCGCAGCACGGTTTCGCCGAGCGGGACCACCGCGGGCTCCATCACGTCGATGCGGCCGGAAACGAACAGAACCAGATTCACCGCGCTACCCAGAATGCCCAAGCCGAGTACGCAGCGAAACACGTCCTTGGACAGCGAGAGGTAGATGCCCGCAGAAACGGCCATCCAAATGGTCAATGCGATCAACCAGATCATGAGCGCCCCTCCTCCGTGGCATCGCCGCCATCATCGGCTTCGCCCAGTGCCAGCAGCGCCAGTGCATAACCGGCCAGCGCCCCCCAGACACAGAGGTACACACCGATATCGAACAACAACACGGTAGAGACGGCGAACTCGGTGAAGCCCAAGGGAATTTCGCCCCACCAGTGGGTCAGGAAGCTTTCCCCCGAGAAAAACGCGGGCATGCCGGACAAGGCACCGACACCCACCCCGATAGCGGCCAGACGCACCGGCGAGCCCGTGGGCAAACGGCGGGCGGCGGCGTCACTGCCTTTGGCAATGGCCCAGAGCACCGAGGCACTCACCGCCACCAGCCCACCGATGAAGCCTCCGCCCGGTTCGTTATGGCCGCGCAGCAACACCCAGAGCGAGGCGGCCAGAATCACCCAGTACAGAGGGCCGGACACCGATTCCAGAATCACGAGCCGTCTGTTCATGCATCACCTCTCTGATGGGTAGCGTCCAGTTTTTCGCGCCGCATATGCGCGCGCACCGCCTGCAGCAGAGGCAACGCGGCCAGGAAAGACAGCATGACCACGCTGATCTCGCCGAGCGTATCGAGCGCCCGGAAGTCCACGAGGATGACGTTGACCACGTTGCGGCCGTGCGCCTCGGGCACGCTTTTCTCGGCAAAGAACTGCGACAGCGCCGGATCGAAGGCCCCGCCCACGGCCACCAGCAGCCAGAGCGTGACCACCCCACCAAAGGCGATCGACACCGGCAGCGCCCAACGACTCGCGCTGGCATGTTCCAGCCCCTGCCCCATACCCCGTTGTTTGAGCTTGAGCAGCACCGAAGCCACCACGATCACGAACACGGACTCGACCACGAACTGGGTGAACGCCACGTCGGGCGCCCCCACGTACATGAAGAACACCGCGCTGCCAAAACCCACCAGTCCAGAAGCCAGCAACAGGACCAGGCGGTCGCGCTGGAATACCGCCAGCAAGCCGCCGGCAGCAATGATGGCGCAGGCTCCCACGAAGCCGGCCGTGGGAGTGACCCAGTCGGGCCAGACCCACTGGTTCCAGCCCACCAGCAGGATGCCACCCATCAGGGCCGAGATGAACGCCAGCAGCAACACACCGTAACCCGGCAGGCTGCCATGCTGCAGCGTGCGCGTACACATGGCAGACACCACAGGAATGCCTTTGATGAAACGGTCGTAGTTGGCCACCATGCCGATCTTGTCCAGCGGGCCGACGAGTCGATCGAACATCCGGTGCAACGGATCCCAATACCAGAAGATACCGGCTCCGATGACCAGGGTAGCGAGCAACGAAAGCAGCCCTGGGCCCAGCTCCAGCGCGAAGTGCACCGCCACCGCTTCGGCTCGGGGCGACATGGCCTGAGAGGCGACACCGACCAGCCAGTCGGCCATGAAGGGGAAAATACCCAACACGATGCCGATCGCGGCCAAAGCCAGCGGCGGCCCCACCAGGCACAGCCCGCCCTCGTGCGCCTCGGGCGTGTCGTTGTGACCTGGGTGACGCCAGAAAATCCGCACCGCGGCCACACCGGCCACGGCCACGGCCACGGCACCGAAAATGGTGTTGGCCACTTTCACGATCTCCATCACGTCACCCATGGCTTTGGCCTCGGTGATGGCGTCTTTGACGATATAGCCGAAAGACAGTGGAACGCCCGCCATCGACAAGCCCGCCAGCAGCGCAGCCGCCGCCGTGAAAGGCATGGCATGACGCAAGTTGCCCAGCCGATCGATGACACGGGTACCGGTGCCGTGGTCTACATTGCCCGCCACGAAGAAGAGCGGCGCTTTGTACAGCGCATGGGCCAGCAGCAATGCGCCCACGGCCACGGCGGCACCCTTGCCGTCCATGCCCACCAGCATCACCAGCGTGCCCAGGGTGGCCACGGTGGACCAGGCCAGAATCCGTTTGAGATCGCGTTCGCGCAAGGCCAGCAACATGGCCCAAGCAGCAGTGATGGAGCCAATGGTCTGCAACGTCCATTGCCACAGGGTCCAGTCGCCAAAGCCAGGGTCGAGCCGGGCCACCAGATAGACCCCCAGCTTCACCATGGTCGCCGAGTGCAGGTAGGCCGACACCGGGGTGGGCGCCGACATCGCGTTGGGCAGCCAGAAATGGAAAGGGAACTGCGCGCTCTTGGTGAAGGCACCCAGCAGGATCAGCACCAAGGCCGTTGTCAGCGCCGGAGTGCGCTCGGTCTGGGGCAGCGCGGCAATGATCTCCTGGATGGACAGCGTCCCCATCACCTGCCCCAGCAGGATGGCACCAGCCAGCAGTGCCAGACCCCCGGAGCCGGTGACGACCAAAGCCTGCTGAGCCGATTTGCGGCTGTTCGAGTCCTCGTGGTTGAAACCCACCAGCAGGAAAGAGACGAGGCTGGTCATCTCCCAGAACAGGAACAGCACGATGAGATTGTCTGCCGTGACACAGCCGATCATGGCAATCATGAACAGCGTCAGCAGGATGTAAAGCCGATTCTGCTGCGGGTGGCCCGCCAGGTAGCCCCCTGCATAAATGAACACGGCCGTACCCACGCCGGTGATCATGAGCAGCATGAGCAGCGACAGACCGTCGATATGGAAATTCAGATTGACGTCGATCGCCGGCACCCACGAGACGGAAATGTCGGCAGGCAGGTGCACGGTGGTGGCGGTCCAGAGAACGGCCAGCAACGCCATCAGCGGAATCAGCACGAAGGCTGCCCGGGCGCCGAGGCTCATCGCATCGGCCGGGTGGTCGTGTGGGGGATGTAGGGCCATGGGGTTGAGTGTAATTTTTTTTCTGTCGCGTTTTGCGGGGGCGCCCGCGCCAATCAGGCGTCTTCGTAGCGATCCAGCGCGGGCAGGATGGTTCCCGCCTGCTCGGCGGGCAGGGCTTCGACCTGTTTGAGCGCACGGCCCATGGCCCGGCTGCGCACCTCGGCGCTTTCCAGGCTGTTGAGCACGGTCTGCGTCTGGGTCTTGACCTTGGCGAGCACGTCACCGAACTTGCCAAACTCGGTCTTGACGGCACCCAGCACTTGCCACACCTCGCTGGAGCGCTTCTCCAGGGCCAGGGTGCGAAACCCCATTTGCAAGGCATTGAGCATGGCCAGCAAGGTGGTGGGGCCGGCCAGCGTGACGCGGTGCTCCCGCTGCAGGGACTCGACCAGCCCCGGGCGACGCAGGACTTCGGCATACAGCCCCTCGGAAGGCAGGAACAGCAGCGCGAAATCCGTGGTGTGCGGCGGCTCCAGGTATTTCTCGGCAATGGACTTGGCATCCATCCGCACCCGAGCCTCCAGGGCTTTGGCCGCCGCCTCGGCGGCCACCGGGTCGGCCTGACGCTGGGCCTCCAGAAGGCGCTCGTAATCCTCGTTGGGGAATTTCGCGTCGATCGGCAGCCACACGGGCGAGCCATCGTCGTTTTTGCCGGGCAGTCGAATGGCGAAGTCCACCACGTTGCGGCTGCCGGGCCGGGTGGCCACCTGGGTGGCGTACTGCTCGGGCGTGAACACCTGCTCCAGCAGCGCCGCCAACTGGGCTTCGCCGAACATGCCCCGGGTTTTCACATTGGTCAGCAGGTGTTTGAGGTCGCCCACGCCTGCAGCGAGGGTTTGCATCTCACCCAGACCCTTGTGCACCTGTTCCAGCCGTTGCGCCACGTGGGCAAAACTTTCGCTGAGACGGTTTTCGAGGGTTTTATGGAGCTTCTCGTCCACCGTGGCGCGCATCTCTTCGAGCTTGGCCGCGTTGCTCTGTTGGAGCTGTGCCAATTGAGATTCGAGGGTGGCGCGGACCTCGGCGAGTCGTCGCGCATTGGCTTCGCTCAACGCCTGAAGCTGCTGGGTCAGGGTATCGCCCAAGGAACCCCGCAACTGCACGAGTTGCTGGGCAAATGCATCGATCTGGGCATTCTGGGTGCGGAGGGCTTCTGCCCCTTGCTTGAGCAAGGCCTCCTGGAACGTGGACAGGGTTTGAGAGACCTCCTGCCGTTGTCCGCGTCCAGATTCGCTCAGCTCGCGGCGCAGCTCGCTTTCCAGCCGGTCGATGCGTTGCGCCAGGGCTTGCAAGAGATGCAGCATCTGCAGGCGTGCGGCCACCGCCTCGGGCGGCTCGGCCGGCACGGCACTCCGGGTTCTGGCCTGGTGCACCAGCCAGACGACGAGCAACAGTTGAACAATGGCCAGCAACACCAGCCACAGGTTGGGGAATTCGGTCATCCCCCGATTATGTGGCCGCTCGAGGGGCTCCCGCCTGGGGCTGCGGCGCGTTGACCGGGGTCAGGGCCTCGCCCCGGGTGAAGAAAGCGATCAGATTGTCGGCGGCCAGGTTGGCCATGGCCAGGCGCGTGGCCAGCGTGGCGCTGGCAATGTGGGGGGTGAGCACGACGTTGGGCACCGTGAGCAAATCCGGGTGCACCTTCGGCTCGCCTTCGAAAACATCTAGCCCGGCGGCGGCGATGCGACGGTCACGCAAAGCCTGCGCCAGCGCCGCATCATCGACGATGCCACCGCGCGCGATATTGACCAGCGTGGCCGTGGGCTTCATCATGGCCAGTTCGGCCGCCCCGATGGCGTGGTGGTTCTGTGGCGTGTAGGGCAGCACCAGCACCAGGTGGTCGGCCTGCCGCAGCAGTTCCTCCTTGCTGACGTAGGTGGCCCGGCATTCGGCTTCGGTGGTCGGGTCCAGACGGGAGCGGTTGTGGTAGATCACCCGCATGCGGAAACCGTGTGCGCCCCGGCGGGCGATGCCTTGCCCGATCCGCCCCATACCCAAAATGCCCAGCGTGCTGCCATGCACGTCCTGGCCCGCAAAGAGGTCGTAGGCCCAGCGATCCCATCGCCCGGCACGCAAGAAATGCTCGCTCTCGACCATGCGGCGGGCGGCGGCCAGCAACAGGGCAAAGCCGAAATCGGCGGTGGTTTCGGTGAGCACATCCGGGGTATTGGTGCCGACGACACCGGCTGCCGTCATGGCCGCCACGTCAAAATTGTTGAAGCCGACCGCCATGTTGGCGACGATGCGCAATTGGGGGCAGGCGCGAAGCAAGGTGGCATCGATGCGCTGGCTGCCGGTGGTGAGCACGCCGACCTTGCCCTGCAAACGCCGGATCAACTCATCGGGCGACCAATCCTCGTCGTGCCCGTTGTAACTGACCTCGAAGTGCTGGCGCAATCGCTCCAGCACCTCGGGGAAGATGGCTCGCGCCACCAGAATGGCGGGTCGCTGCTGCATGGACTCAGGCGGTTGCGAAGGCTCATTCGAGCCAGGTGGTGAAATCCGCCACGGGTACACGCGGCGTATGGAAAGTGTTGACCTTGTCGGCTGGATCGGCATACCCCAGCGACATGCCACACACCAGCATTTCATTGTCGCCCGCGCCGATGTGCGGCAGGATGATGTTAGCAAATCGGTTCCAGGCCGCCTGTGGACAGGTGTCCAGACCGCGGGCACGTGCTGCGACCATCAGGTTCTGCAAGAACATGCCGGTGTCCACCAGCGAGCCCCCGCCCATGATCTTGTCGATGGTCACCATGATGCCCACCGGCGCATCGAAGAACCGGAAATTGCGCTGGTGCTGGGCATGCATCTTGTCCTTGTCGCCCTTGCCGATGCCCAGCAGGGCATACAGACTCCAACCGTTCTCGCGTCGGCGGTCGATGTAGGGACTGACCCATTGCTTGGGGTAATAGTCGTAGGCCTCCTGGTATTCGTCCGCGAGGGCCGGGTTGTCGCGCAGGGCATCGTGTGCCGCACAGACCTTGCGGACCAGTTCATCGCGGCTGCGGCCCTGCAACACATACACCTTCCAGGGTTGTGTGTTGGTGCCCGACGGCGCCCGGCTGGCCACCTCCAACACATGCGTGATCAGCTCGCGTGGCACCGGGTTCGGCAGAAAGGCGCGCACCGACATGCGGCCGGTGATGGCGGCGTCCACGCTGGCAGGGTCCTGCACGGGGGGGCGTGCCACAGGGTTTTGAGTCATGGGAGTCTCCGGTTGCATGTGACGTTGACGTAAACGTCAATTATGGCGACGCCTGCGCCAGCCTGCTCAACACAGGCGCAGCAGCGCCTGGCGCAACGGCTGCGGCAACGGCACAGGGCGGCGCGTCTGCCGGTCCACATACACATGCACNTATGGCGACGCCTGCGCCAGCCTGCTCAACACAGGCGCAGCAGCGCCTGGCGCAACGGCTGCGGCAACGGCACAGGGCGGCGCGTCTGCCGGTCCACATACACATGCACGAAGTGGCCCGCAGCCGCGGTGAGCTCGCCATCGGCGCTGAACAACCCCACCTCGTAGCGCACGCTCGAGCGCCCCAAATGCCCGACCCTGAGGCCGGCGTGCACCGTCTGCGGAAACGCCAGTGACTCGAAGTAGTTGCATTGCGTCTCGATGACCAGACCGATGACCTCGCCCTGATGGATGTCCAGCACACCCTGTTCGATGAGGTAGCCGTTGACGGCGGTATCGAACCAGCTGTAATAGACCACATTATTGACATGGCCATAGATGTCGTTGTCCATCCACCGGGTGCCTATGGTCCGGAACACTGGGTAGGATGCACGTGGCTGAGGCTGAGGGCGGTGGGTGGGCGGCGGCGCGTTCATGGCAGGGCATTCTGCCACCGAGGCGTGCGTTCGCTGGCCTGCCAGCGCTGCCAATGCGACAGCGCCAGCCGCCAGGTGTTGAACTGCACCCTCAGCGTGGTTTCGATATCGCGCCCATATCCGCCCGCCATGGTCATGGCCAGCGGAATGCGGCGCGCCCAGGCCCACTCGAACACGCGCCGGTCACGTGCCTCCATGCCGTCATCCGTGAGCTTGAGACGCCCCAGTCGATCGCCCTCGTGCGGATCGGCACCGGCCAGATAAATGACGAGGTCCGGTTCGAACCGGCGTTCGAGCTCCCCCAACGCCCACTCCAGCGCCTCGATATAAGGTGCGTCGGTGCAGCCATCGGGGAGTTCCACGTCCAGATCGCTGGGCTCTTTGCGAAACGGGAAATTCTTTTCCCCGTGCAGCGACAGTGTGAACACGGAAGGGTCATCGCGGAAGATGCTGGCGGTCCCATTGCCCTGATGCACATCCAGGTCGATGACGGCCACCCGCAAGGGTTGCTGGCGTTGCGCCGCCCCTTGGCGCGCCCATTCAGCCTGCATGAGACGAGCCGCCACCGCAGCGTCGTTGAACACGCAGAATCCACCTCCCTTATGAGCATAGGCATGATGGGTGCCTCCGGCCAGATTCGCAGCGATGCCCTCCCCGGACAGCGCCGCCCGGCAGGCCTGCACCGTGGCTCCCACCGAACGACGCGCCCGCTCCGCCATGGCGGGGGTCCAGGGAAAACCGATCTCACGCTGCTCGGCGGGCGTGAGCGTGCCCTGCATCACCGCGTCGATGTAACGCGGGGTATGGACCAGCGCCAGCTCCCCATCACTCGCAGGCTGAGCCTGCTGCATCCGCACCAAGGGCAGCCCCCGCGTCAAACGATCCCGTAGGGCTGCGTACTTGCCCATGGGGAAACGGTGCCCTTGCGGCAGAGGCAACACAAAATGGTCGGCGTAGTAAGCAAACACCCGCGAATTGTGACTTCCCATCCAAGCCCCTGCGCCGTCCTCAGGCTCATGCCGTGCTGGAATCACAATACCCCGTTCAGGCTCATACCTCGTTGGACAAGACTGGGGGTTGCAAAACCGGGGAAAAACCCTATAATCTGAGCCATGTTGCAGCGCAGCAATTCATGCAAGTCCATGACTTGACCACCAAAATGCCGCTTCAACATCGGACCCTTACACCCTGGAGTTGAACATGCTGACTGCTGAACAAATGGTTGCCGCCCAGAAGGCCAACATCGAAACCCTTTTCGGTCTGACGCAAAAAGCCTTCGAGAGCGTCGAAAAACTGATGGACCTCAACTTGCAGGTCACGAAAGCAGCATTGAGCGAATCGGCCAACAACGCCCAGGCCATCCTCAGCGCCAAGGACGCCCAGGAACTCATCGCCCTGCAAGCCTCTCTCATGGAACCCTTGGCCGAGAAGGCAGCTGCTTACAGCCGTCAACTCTATGAAATCGCTTCCGGCGCACGGGACGAGTTTGCCAAGGTGGCCGAAGCTCAGGGCAACGAGGCCCAGGAAAAATTCATGACCGTGGTGGACAACATAGCCAAAAACGCCCCCGCTGGCACCGAACCCGCCGTGGCCATGATGAAAAGTGCCGTTACCGCTGCCACCAACGCCATGGAA
The DNA here is from genome assembly GCF_013432195.1 of Tepidicella baoligensis. Lineage (GTDB taxonomy): Bacteria > Pseudomonadota > Gammaproteobacteria > Burkholderiales > Burkholderiaceae_C > Tepidicella > Tepidicella baoligensis. The sequence goes on from NZ_JACCDB010000010.1 coordinate 109,497, forward strand.
ACCGTCCAGAAGGCCGTCAAGCAGGCCACGGACGTTGCCGAATCGAACTTCCACGCCATGGCCAACCAGGTCACCCCAAGCAAAACCACCAACCGCAAGCGTTGAAATTGGCGGATTGACCCTCAAGTACCGGTTGTCTCCTCGGGTCTCTTCGAAATCGGATTCAGGGACCCTTCAAGGGCTTCGCAGTGCGAAGCCCTTTTTTTATGCTCGGCGTCCATCGATGCGTCAAATTTCGAATAGGAATCGTTTTCGTTTGTGTTAATATGGACTCCCGCTCTTCCTTATTCACCCGTGAACGCCATATGACTTTGCCCAACATCCTGAAACTGACCATCGGAACCCTTGCGTTGGCCGCTGTGACCGTGACCGCGTCGGCCCAGAACCAGGTGCTCAACCTCTATTCGGCCCGCCACTACCAGACCGACGAAGTGATGTACGACACCTTCACCCGCACGACCGGCATCCGGATCAACCGGGTCGATGCGGACGACGCGGGCATCGTGGCCCGTCTGCGGGCCGAAGGCGCTGCATCTCCCGCCGATGTGGTGCTGCTGGTCGATGCGGCCCGCTTGGCTGCTGCCGACAGCCAGGGACTGTTCCGTCCCATCCAGTCTGCCAAGCTGGACGCCGCCATCCCGGCCAACTTGCGCGCCGACCGCACCCCGGAAGGGGTGACCTGGACCGGCTTTTCGACCCGTGCCCGCGTGATCGTGTACGACCCGCTGCGCGTCAAAGCCGAAGATGTGCAAACCTATGAACAACTCGCCGACCCGAAACTCAAGGGATTGGTCTGCACCCGTTCCGGCTCGCATCCCTACAACCTGTCCCTGTTTGCCACCGTGGTGGAACGGCTGGGAGACGAACAGGGTCAAGCCTGGCTCCAAGGCATCGTGGACAACATGGCACGGGCGCCCAAGGGCGGCGATACCGACCAGATCCGCGCCGTGGCCTCCGGTGAATGCGGTGTGGCGCTGACGAACAGCTACTATGTGGCACGCCTCATCAAATCGAACCGTCCCGAAGACCGGGCCGTGATGGAAAAGGTTCGCGTCGTGTTTCCGAACCAGGCAACCACCGGAACGCACGTCAACATCGCCGGCGCCGCCGTGGCCCGTCATGCGAAAAACCTGGACGCCGCCGTGCAGTTCATGGAGTTTCTGGCCAGCCCATTCGCTCAGGACTATTTTGCCAACGGCAACAACGAGTTCCCCGCCGCCAAAGGCGTGAAGGTGGACAACCCGGCCCTGAAATCCATCGGGGGGGAAGATTTCAAGCAGGAAAACATCCCCCTGGGCGTAGTGGCCAAAAACCTCACCAAAATCCAGCAAATGCTGGACCGTGTCGGCTACAGGTGAACCACAGCCATTCGATGGCCGGGAACCCGCTGCACGCGGGTTCTTTTTTTGTGCGCCCAGCATG
>NZ_JACCDB010000011.1 GCF_013432195.1 Tepidicella baoligensis
GGGGTAAGTGTCGAACTCGGGGGGCCCGAACCGACGTGGATTTGCTCCGCAAACTGCCTGCCGCCCTCGGTATGGAAGGTTGATGGTGTCAACACAAAAGCAAAAAAACCTGGCCATGACAGCCAAGGGCTTTTTATTGTGGTGCCGGAAAGAGGAATCGAACCCCCGACCTTCTCATTACGAATGAGCTGCTCTACCGACTGAGCTATTCCGGCACTCGCGTAGTGCTCGCTGTCGTGCAGCGAAACGAGAATTATAGCGCGTTCTGGGGGATCGCCGTCCCGCGAACCTTGTCGGCCTCCAAGTGATAGGCGGTGACCCGGTCCACCTCGTTTTTCGACCCCAAGATGACGCTGACGCGCTCATGCAATTGAGTGGGCTCCAGGTCCAAAATACGTTGCCGACCGTTGGTGGCGGCCCCCCCAGCTTGCTCCACCAACCAGCTCATCGGGTTGGCTTCATACATCAGGCGCAGCTTGCCGGGCTTGTGGGGTTCACGCTTGTCCCATGGGTACATGAAGATACCGCCGCGCGTGAGGATGCGGTGTACGTCGGCCACCATGGAGGCGATCCAGCGCATGTTGAAATCCTTGCCGCGCGGGCCTTCCTGTCCGGCCAGGCATTCCTCCACATAGCGGCGCACCGGGGCATCCCAGTGGCGCATGTTGCTCATGTTGATCGCGAATTCCCGGGTATCGGCGGGGATCTGCACGTCTTCCTGCGTCAACACCCAGGAACCTTGCTCCCGGTCGAGTGTGAACATGGCGACGCCGTTACCCACCGTCAGCACCAACACCGTCTGCGGGCCATAGATGCAGTAGCCAGCAGCCACCTGATGGCGGCCGGGCTGCAGAAAGTCGCTCTCGCAGACCGGGTCCACGCGGGTCGGGTCCTCGTTGCGGCGGCGCAGCACCGAAAAGATGGTGCCGATGCTCACGTTCACGTCGATATTGCTGGAACCGTCCAGCGGATCGAACAGCAACAGGTATTCGCCCTTTGGGTAACGATTGGGCACCACGTAGATGCCTTCCATTTCTTCAGAGGCCATGGCGGCGAGGTGACCACCCCATTCGTTGGCATCGATGAGCACCTCGTTGGCGATGATGTCGAGTTTCTTCTGCACCTCGCCCTGTACGTTTTCACTGCCTGCACTGCCCAGGACTTCGCCCAATGCGCCTTTGTTCACGCTGATGGAGATGCGTTTACAAGCCCGGGCCACCACTTCGATGAGCAGGCGAAGCTCGGGAGGGATGAGACCATGGACGCGTTGCTGCTCGACCAGATAGCGGGTGAGGGAGGGGCGGGAGGTCATGCTCATGCCGATGTCTTGCGGGAGGAGAAGGGGAGAAGCAGGAACTTTTTTGGAAAACCAAAAACCATTGAAATTCAATGGTTTGCGAACGCATTAGAGAGTCAATTCATGACTTCGCATGTTACCACAGGTTTTCAATCCTTGAGGCAGTTATAATCGTGAACCTCAATTTTCCACCATGGTTCAAATTTGAAAGGAGTTCCAAATGGATGAGCTTGAGAAAATCCAGCTGCAGATTGCCGAGTTGCAGAAAAAAGCACAGGAAATTGCACAAGCCAACAGAATTCCAGTGCTGGAAGATGTGAAAAACAAAATCAAGCTTTATGGCTTCACGCCTGAAGAGCTGGGTTTTCAAGTGGAAGCCAAGCCGAACGCAATGGTTGAAAAAAAGAAGAAAGTCGTTGCAGTCAAATACAGGCTTGGCAACAACACCTGGACTGGCAGAGGCAAAAAACCCAAGTGGGTTGAAGATTACTTGGCCGCCGGCAAGGCGCTGGATGACATCTTGGTTTCAACTTGAAGAATCTGTTTTCCCACGGCGGCTAGGTGTTTGCGACGCATGCTTGGCTATCGTGGGCAACTCATTGCTTTCAGCATCTCTATGATTTAACATAATACACATTGTAGAATTATGACAACGACATTGCATGGAATGCCCGACCCGCTAAAATCCGGACATACGGCCACGGCATGACTGCATCCGCGGCTGACCCCTATCCATCGTTCAAGGACTTTTCATGAAGAACTTTCTCCTGGCCCTGGGTCTGGCCGCCACCGTCGCATTGGTGGGGTGTGGCAAGAAGGAAGAAGCTCCCGCGACAGCCGCCAGCGGCACCCCGGTCCTGCGCGTTGCGATCGACCCCACCTACGAGCCTTTCACTTTCAAGACCGCCGATGGAAAACCCGCCGGTTTCGATGTGGACATCGCCGAGGCCATCTGCGCCGAGATCCAGCGCCGCTGCGTCTTTGTGGAACAGGTCTGGGACAGCATGATTCCTGGCCTTCAAGCCCAGCAGTACGATGTGATCATCAGCTCCATGTCCATTACGGAAGAGCGCCAGCAGGTCATCGACTTCTCCGACAAGTACTACAGCACCCCCAGCCGAATCGTGGTCAAGGAAGGCACGCCATTCGAATCCCTGGAATCTCTCAAGGGTCTGCGTCTGGGCGTGCTCAAGGGCAGCACCCAGGAACGCTACGCCATGGGTGAGTTGCGGCCCGTAGGCGTGAACGTGATCCCCTATGAAGCTCAGGACCAGGTTTACCTCGACATCCGCTCCGGCCGGCTGGACGGCACCGTGGCCGATGCGGTTGAAGTCACCGGCGGCTTCCTGAGCAAGCCCGAAGGTCAGGGCTACACCTTCGTCGGCCCGCTGCTCAACGATGAAAAGTATTTCGGCACCGGCATGGGCGTGGCCATGCGCAAAGGTCAGGACGAGCTCAAGCAGCAGATCAACCAGGCCATCCAGACCATCCGCGCCAACGGCACGTACCAGACCATCAGCGCGAAGTACTTTGACTTCGACGTCTACGGCGACTGACCTGGGATTCCGGTTTGTCCGGCTACTACCTGCGTATCCTCGAAGGCGCCCTCCTGACGGTGGGCGTCTCGCTTTCTGCGCTGGTGGTCGCCGTGGTGCTGGGCCTGCTGGGTTCGGCCGCCAAGCTTTCCGGGCGACAGCCGATCGTCTGGGTGGCAACGATCTACACCACCCTCATTCGGGGCGTACCCGAACTGGTGCTGATGCTGTTGGTGTTCTACGGGGGCGCCATCGGGTTGAACCACCTCACCGAGGCCCTCGGGTTTGCCAGCCGCATCCGGATTGACCCGTTCACCGCCGGCGTACTGACCATTGGCTTCATTTACGGTGCCTACATGACCGAGACGTTCCGGGGCGCCATCCTGGCCATTCCCAAGGGGCAGATGGAGGCTGCCTGGGCGTTCGGCATGAGTCCGGTGCGCACGTTTTTCCGCATCACCCTGCCCCAGATGGTGCGTTACGCCCTGCCCGGCTTCACCAACAACTGGCTCGTGCTCATCAAGTCCACGGCTCTGGTGAGCCTCATTGGCCTGCACGAGATGACCTACCGCGCCAAGCAGGCGAGCGCTGCCACCCGGGAGCCATTCGTGTTCTTCTTGTTTGCAGCGGCGCTGTTCCTGATCTACACCTCGCTTTCCCTGTGGATGCTGCGTTGGCTGAACAACCGGTACAGCCTGGGCAACAAGAAGGTGAGCCTGTGAACTGGTCCATCCTGGCCCGACCCGAAACCCTCGCTCTCTATGCCGAGGGTCTCATCACCACGATGTGGTTGCTGCTCGGCTCGCTGGCCATGGGGGGCGTCATGGCCCTGTTGCTGGCCCTCGCACTTACCGGTCGCATCACGCTGCTGCGCTGGTTGGCCGGCGCTTACACCTATTGCATCCGCGGCACGCCGCTGCTGATACAGGTGTACCTGATCTATTACGGCCTGGCGCAGCTCGACTGGATACAGGCGCGCTGGGACACGGTGTGGCCGTGGACCTACTTCAAGGACGCCTTTTTCTGCGCTCTGCTGGCCTTCGCCATGAACAACGCGGGCTACACGGCGGAAATGCTGGCTGGCGCCATCCGCGAGACCAACCCCGGGGAAATCGAGGCCGCCCAGGCCATGGGCATGTCGCGCTGGCAGATCCTGCGCCGCGTCGTGCTGCCCAGCGCCCTGCGCCGCACCCTGCCCGCCTACAGCAACGAGGTGGTGATGATGTTGCACAGCACCAGTCTGGCCAGCACCGTCCCCGCCATGCTGGACCTCACGGCAGCGGCCAGCCGCATCTATTCCGATTTCTACCTGCCGTTTGAAGCCTATCTGTTTGCCGCTGCCATCTACCTGTGCATCACTTTTGCTCTGGTTGGCGGCTTCAAATGGCTGGAAAAACGCTTCCTGGCCTACCTGAGGCCCCGTACCCACTGACCTGCCCATGTCCACTGCTCCCATGAAACTGGAGGTGCACGACCTCCACAAACGCTACGGTGACCATGAGGTGCTCAAGGGCGTTTCCCTGTCGGCACGGGCGGGCGACGTGATCAGCATCATCGGCAGTTCCGGTTCGGGTAAGAGCACTTTCCTGCGCTGCATCAACCTGTTGGAAAAGCCGCATCAGGGCCGCATCGTGGTGGCCGGCGAAGAAATGCAGCTCAAACCAGGCCGTACCGGTGAGCTGGAAGCCGCCCAACCGAAGCAGTTGCAGCGCCTGCGCACCAAGCTGGCCATGGTGTTCCAGAACTTCAACCTCTGGGCCCACATGACGGTGCTGCAAAACATCATCGAAGCCCCGGTGCACCTGCTCAAGGTTCCCAAGGAACAGGCCGTGGAGACGGCGCGCAAATACCTGGATCGGGTGGGCCTCAAGGGTGTGGAGGACCGCTACCCCGCCCACATGAGCGGTGGGCAGCAGCAGCGCGTGGCCATTGCGCGTGCGCTGGCGGTGGAGCCCGAAGTGATGCTGTTCGATGAACCCACCAGCGCGCTGGATCCGGAGCTGGTGACCGAGGTACTGCGTGTGATGCAAAAGCTCGCCGAGGAGCACCGTACCATGGTGGTGGTGACGCACGAAATGGGTTTTGCCCGCGAAGTGTCCAACCACCTGATCTTTTTGCACCAGGGGCGCATCGAGGAAGAAGGCCACCCGCGCGAGGTGCTGGCCCACCCGAAAAGCGAACGCCTGGCGCAGTTCCTGGCGGGCAGCCTCAAGTGAGGGCGCTCACTCCCAGAACATCAAGGCTTCACGGCCCTGCACGTACAGGTCCACGGGGCGGCCCACCGGCAGCAGCACCTTGGTGGGCACGTGCCCAAAGGGCAAGCCGGTCAGCACCGGCACCTTTACCTGGGTGCGCAACCACTCCACCATGCGGCGGAGGTTGAAGCCCTTGTCGTGCGGCGTGAGCTGATAGCGTGTGAAGCTGCCCAGCACCAGGGCGCGCTGCGCTTCCAAAACGCCTGCATGCAGCAGTTGGGTCAGCATACGCTCGATGCGGTAAGGGTGTTCGCCCACGTCTTCGAGGAACAGGATGCCACCTGCCACGACCGGGAAGAACGGGGAGCCCACGAGGCTGCACAACACCGTCAGGTTGCCGCCCCACAGCATCGCCCCTTCGGCCGCCCAGCCTGCCTCTGAAGCCAGTTCAGGATGGGCGCGGAAGTCGGCCGCCGGCAGTCGCCAGCCGGTGCCCTCGCCCACACCCGTCACCAGGTCGTCAAAGCATGCCTGCATGATTTCGTCGGGCGCCTGTTCGCAGGCCCAGTCTTCGAGCAAGGCGGGGCCCGCCCAGGTGGGTGTGCCGCGCAGGGCCTGTACCGCTGCCTGCAAGGCGGTGAAGTCGCTCAAGCCCACCCAGGCGCTGCCCTGCTCCACCGAACGCTGAATGGCGTCGTAAGGCAGTCGGGGCAGCAGGCGGGTCAGGCCGTAGCCGCCACGGGTGGTGAGCACGATCTGCGCCCCGCTGGCGGCGGCGCGGGCGATGGCGGCCAGGCGGGTGTCGTCGTCGCCCGCGAAGCGCTGGTGGCTGCTCAGTGCATCCGGGTCCACCTCCACCTCGTGGCCCATGGCCTGCAGGCGCTTGAGCGCCCTGCGAAAACCGGTTTTGTCGCGCACCGCGCTGCTCGGGGAATACAGGTAAATATGGGCCATGTGCCGGATTATGTCCTCATGCCTCATGCGTCTGGCCAGGGCCATGCTTTCTGGGCAGCACGGTGGCCGGCGTCCGGGTATGGCCAGTCTGGCCAGCCTTCAGGCAAACCAGGCATGGGGGTCGGTGTGCGGATTTCCAGATGTGCGCGGGCATCGCCAAGGCGAGCGCACAGGGCATGGGCCAGGCGGCTCTGCTCGGGGGCCGCCACCACCAGCCAGTTCGGCAGCTCCAAGGCGACCATCCATTCCTGCAGCACCTGCAGATGCCGTTCCAAGGTGTGCCAGCGGGGTTTTTTCGGTTTGTCACTCATGCCAAAACCGATCAAGTCTGGCAAAAAGGCTCGTTTGCCCTCTGCCTGGGCCTTTCTGGCATCCTGCGCCCATTCGGGCCACCAGCCATGGAGCCCGTGCAGGAAAACGACCCCAGATGGCAGGGCAGATGCCGGTGTCGGCGACAGCTCCATCCAATGCAGGCGCAGCCCTTGTAAAGCCGCGCCCTCCCGCATCCAGCGGTTGTAAACCAGCCAGTCAGGCCAGGCCTGCCATAGAGGTTCGAACAGGGCATCGGGCGTGCGCAATGCATCCTCGCGCAAGGGAATGGCGGCTTCTCGGGCTTTGCGCCTTTGCGCAGCAAAGAATGCCTGCATCAGCGCGCCACAAGCTTCGGATTCAACGCCCCCGCTCACCGCGGTGTGGTGATTCAAGACGGGGTTTCCAAGCACGTCGATGACGGACCCCGCAGCGCCGGTTTTGGGCTCGCGAGCGCCGTACACCACCCGGGCAAGGCGGGCATGCAACATGGCCTGCGCGCACATGGCGCAAGGCTCCAGTGTCACGAAAAGTTCGCAGCCATCCAGGCGGTAGTTGCCGGTTGCTGCGGCCGCGGCGCGTAGCGCCAGCATCTCGGCGTGTGCCGTCGGATCACGGAGGCCGATCGGGCGGTTGTGTGCGCGGGCCAGGATCCGGTCGGGTTCGCCTGCTCGGCCGGGACTCACCACAACCGCGCCCACCGGCACTTCGCCCTCCCGCGCTGCGCGTTGAGCCTCGGCGAGGGCGAGGCCCATGTAGTGGGCGTCTCGGTGCTTGTTCACCGTGCAGGCCAAGGGGCTGGCGGTTTTATTCCCATTCGATGGTGGCTGGCGGCTTCGAACTCACGTCGTAGGTCACGCGGTTGATACCACGCACCTCATTGATGATGCGACTGCTGACCCTCTTGAGCAGGCTGTAGGGCAGCTCGGCCCAGTCGGCGGTCATGAAGTCGCTGGTCTGCACGGCACGCAGCGCCACCACATAGTCGTAGGTCCGGCCATCGCCCATCACGCCCACGCTTTTGACGGGCAGGAAAACGGCAAACGCTTGACTGGTCAGGTCGTACCAGCTCTTGCCCGAATGCGGCTCGATGGTGGAGCGCAGTTCTTCGATGAAGATGGCGTCGGCGCGCCGCAGCAGATCGGCATATGCCTTCTTCACCTCACCCAAAATGCGCACACCCAGGCCAGGCCCGGGGAACGGGTGGCGATAGACCATGTCGTGCGGCAGGCCCAGCGCCACGCCCAACTCGCGCACCTCGTCCTTGAACAGGTCGCGCAACGGCTCCAGCAGCTTCAGGCCCAGTTGCTCGGGCAGACCACCGACGTTGTGGTGGCTCTTGATGGTGACGGCTTTCTTGCTCTTGGCGCCGCCGGACTCGATCACGTCCGGGTAGATGGTTCCCTGCGCCAGCCATTGCGCCCCCTTGGAGCCAGGGCGTTGGGCCTTGAGCTTCTCCGCTTCTGCCTTGAACACGTCCACGAACAGGCCACCGATGATCTTGCGCTTTTGCTCCGGGTCGGACACGCCAGCCAGCCGCTCCAGGAACAGGTCGCTGGCATCGACCCGAATGACCTTGGCGTGCAATTTGCCGGCAAACATGTCCATGACCATGTCGCCTTCATGCAGACGCAGCAGACCGTGATCCACGAACACGCAAGTCAACTGGTCGCCGATCGCGCGGTGGATCAGGGCCGCAGCCACCGAGGAGTCCACCCCGCCTGAGAGGCCGAGGATGACCTCCTCATCACCCACCTGCTCCCGGATTTTCTGCACCGCCTCGTCGATGTGGTCACGCATGATCCAGTCGGGCCGGGCGGCGCAGATCTCCAGCACGAACCGCTCCAATATGGCCCGACCCTGCACCGTGTGCGTGACTTCAGGGTGGAACTGCACGGCATAGAAGCGGCGCGCCTCGTCGGCCATGCCAGCGATGGGGCAACTCTCGGTGCTGGCCATGAGCTTGAAGCCCGGCGGCAGTTCGGTCACCTTGTCGCCGTGGCTCATCCACACCTTGAGCATGCCGTGGCCTTCAGGGGTGGTGAAGTCCACGATGTCTTTCAGCAGCGCCGTATGGCCACGGGCGCGCACTTCGGCATAGCCGAATTCGCGGGTGTGAGACCCCTCCACCTTGCCGCCCAGCTGGGTGGCCATGGTCTGCATGCCGTAGCAGATGCCCAGCACCGGCACGCCCAGTTCGAACACGGCATCGGGCGCGCGATCGTCCACTTCATACACGCTGGCGTGGCTGCCCGAGAGGATGATGCCCTTCAGCAAGCCGTCGGCGGCGTAGTCACGCACCCAGTCGCTGGACACGTCGCAGGGGTGGACTTCGCAGTACACATGCGCTTCACGCACACGCCGCGCGATGAGCTGCGTGACCTGGGAGCCAAAATCGAGAATAAGGATTTTGTGGTGTTGCATCGGTCGGCGCGGCGTCAGTCGGCGCGATAGTTGGGCGCTTCCTTGGTGATCTGCACGTCGTGCACATGGCTTTCTCGAATGCCGGCAGCCGTGATCTGAACGAACTCGGCGCGCTCGCGCATCTCGTCGATCGTGGAGCAGCCGCAATAACCCATGGCTGCCCGCAGACCGCCGGCCATCTGGAAGATGATGGCGACGACCGAGCCTTTGTAGGGAACGCGACCCTCGATGCCTTCGGGAACCAGCTTGTCGGCGTTGGGGTTGCCGGTGCTGGATTCCTGAAAATACCGGTCGGCGCTGCCCTGTTGCATGGCGCCGATGGAGCCCATACCGCGGTAGCTCTTGTAGCTGCGGCCCTGGTAGAGGATGACTTCGCCGGGCGCCTCCTCGGTACCGGCGAACATGCCGCCCATCATCACGCTGCTGGCACCGGCGGCGATGGCCTTGGCAATGTCACCGCTGTAGCGGATGCCGCCGTCGGCGATCAACGGCACCCCGGTGCCTTGCAAGGCGGTGGCCACGTTGTCGATCGCGGTGATCTGCGGCACCCCGACGCCTGCCACGATGCGGGTGGTGCAGATGGAGCCGGGGCCGATACCAACCTTCACGCCGTCGGCGCCCGCTTCCACCAGCGCCAAGGCCGCCGCGCCGGTGGCGATGTTGCCGCCGATGACCTGCACTTGTGGGTAGTTCTGCTTGACCCAGCGCACGCGGTCGATCACGCCTTTGCTGTGCCCGTGCGCCGTGTCCACCACGATGGCGTCCACGCCGGCTTTGACCAGGGCCTCCACACGCTCTTCGGTGCCGGCACCCACGCCCACGGCGGCGCCGACACGCAGGCGCCCGGCGGCGTCACGTGCGGCGTTGGGGAAATTGAGCTGTTTGGTGATGTCCTTGACGGTGATCAACCCCTTGAGCTCGAACGACTCGTTGACCACCAGCAAGCGCTCCAGCTTGTGTTTGTTCAAAAGCGCTTTGGCTTCCTCGGGCGTGGTGCCTTCGGGCACGGTGATCAGCCGTTGCTGTGGCGTCATGATCTCGCGCACCGGCAGTTCGGTACGGGTTTCGAAACGCAAGTCGCGTCCGGTCACGATGCCCACCACCTTGCCGCCGTCCACCACGGGGAAACCCGACACACCAAGCTCTTCGGACAATTGCATCACCTGATACACCGTGGTGTCAGGGGTGATGACCACGGGATCGCGCAACACGCCCGATTCGTAGCGCTTGACCTTGGCGACCTGCGCAGCCTGTTCCTGCGCCGTCAGGTTTTTGTGCACGATGCCAATGCCACCCTCCTGGGCGATGGCGATCGCGAGCCGGGCTTCGGTCACCGTGTCCATGGCAGCCGAGACAAGGGGCAGATTCAGCCGGATGTCGCGGGTGAGTTGGGTGGCGAGAGAGGTGTCCTTGGGCAGGACCTGGGAGTACGCCGGCACCAGCAACACGTCGTCGAAGGTGAGCGCTTTTCCGAGTAGGCGCATGAGTAAGGCTCCAAAAGCGCCATTGTAAAGGCGGGCTGGACGGGCTTTTCCCATTTACAGTATCGAGGCAGACATCGATACAACGTTTGATGCACCAAAGGGAGGAAACCATGCAGACGGGCTGCGCCGTGGGCCGCTTTCGGTGGCGAATCTGTGGACTGGCCTTGGTGTGGGGCGTGACTGCCCTGGCCCAGGCCACCGAAATGTGGATCTGGCTGGACGAACACAACCGTCGCGTTCTCAGCGACCGGCCGCCGCCCGCCACGGTACCGCCGCAACGCATCGTGCGTTCGCCCTCTTCTCGGACAGCACCTGCCGATGCGCTCGCAGACCCCCCTGGGCAAACACCCCCCGCCGTTGCCTTGGACGTGCGGGCCGACAATTGTGATCGGGCCCAGGCATCGCTGGCGCAGCTCCAGTCTGGCGCACGGCTGCTCATGCGCGACGAACACGGGCAGCCGATACCGATGGACGCTGCCATGGTCAGGGCCGAACGGGCCCGCTTGCGTCAGATCATCCGGGACAACTGTCGTCAATAGCCCGGCTTGCTGCCGGGTCTGCGCCGGGCAAACAACCCGGCCGTCCGGGCGCCTTGCCGACCAAACCGCTCCTTGCGAGCCACTTTCGGATCCACCCGCAGGGGGCGGTAGATCTCCACACGGTCTTGCTCCCGCAGCGGGGTCGAAGGCGTTGCCTTGAGCCCCCACACCCCAACCTCCCGGTTCGCCCATTCGTCGGCTGGCCAACCAGTCGCGGCCAGAGCGTCAGCCACGGTGGCACCGTCGGGCAGCTCCAGTACCGCCTCCCGGACCTGCCGGGGACCAGGCGACGCCACGACGGTCACATGCACACTCATTCGCCGTACACCTGATCTGCGCGTTTGACGAAAGCATCGACCAGACTGCCCGCGATCTTGTCGAACACCGGCCCCACGAGCGCGGCGAGCGTGGCGCTGGCGAAGCCGTAGTTGAGAGTGAAATCGATCCGGCAGGCCCGCTGCTGGCCATCGCCCACGGGCTTGAATTCCCAGGTACCGTCCATGTGAGAAAACGGCCCGTCCACCAGCTCCAGATGGATGCGTCGGTCATCCACATGGGTGTTGCGCGTGGTGAAGGTTTTGCGGACACCCCCGATCGACATGCCGATCGACGCCACCATACCATCTGGCGTGCGTTCCAGCACCTCGCCATGGCTGCACCATGGCAGAAATTCGGGGTAGCGGGCCACATCGGTCACCAGCTCGAACATCTCGTGCGGGCTGTGCCAGATGAGGACGGTCTTGTGAATGCTTTTCATCGAAGCCCTCGGGCTTACATACAATCCTGGCTGGTGTGGGGATTGTAGAGGTCCCGTCATCCCCCATATGCCCGACATGACTGCCCCGAAAAAACCCCCTCTGCGCGACAGCCGCATCGCCGACAACAAGAAAGCCGCGTTCAACTACCACATCGAGGAACGGTACGAGTGCGGCCTGGTGCTGCAAGGCTGGGAAGTGAAGGCGGTGCGTGCCGGCAAAGTGCAGATCACCGAGGGCTACGTGGTGGTTCGCGACGGGGAGCTCTACCTTATCGGTTGTCTGATCCACCCCTTGCGCAGCACTTCGACCCATGTGTCGGCCGATAGCGCCCGCACCCGCAAGCTGCTCATGCACAAGCAGGAGATCCAGCGGCTCATCGGCAAGGTGGAGCAAAAGGGCTACACCCTGGTGCCGCTGAACCTGCACTGGAAGAACGGTCGGGTCAAGTGCGAGATCGCGCTGGCGCGTGGCAAGGCCGAGCACGACAAGCGCGACACCATCAAGGAGCGTGAGGGCAAGCGCGAGGTCGAGCGGGCGATGAAGCAGCGCCGGCTCTGAATCCGGCCCTGCCCGTCACGGCCCCTTCAGGTCAGATCGCGCAGCGGATGCATGGCTGCCGGCCAGGGGCTGAGGAAAAACGGCTCCACCATGTCGGGGGTCACGGCCTCGATGCGGTTGGGTTTCCAGCGCGGGGTGTGGTCCTTGTCCACGGCCAGTGCGCGAATGCCCTCCACCGTTTCCGAAGCCGCCGGCGTCAAACCCAGGTGCACGGGGTGGAAGCAGTGGCGCACCAGGTCGCGTTCCATGCGCAGCTCATCGGCCAAGTCCATGGACCGGGCACGGCGGATCTGCTCCAGCACCACATGCAGCATCAGGGGGCTGCGCAAGCGCAGTGTCTCCACGGTCTGGCGGGCAACCTCGGTACCGGCTGCTTCCAGGGCCTGCACCACCCCCACCACCGAGTCGGCCGCGAAGGCCTGTTCCAACTCGGGGGCGAGCGGCTGCGCACCCAGGGCGAGAGCGGCTTGTTCGCCACTGTGCCAGCCCAAGGCCCGAGTCTGGGCCTGCCAGGCGGCCATGAAATCCGCGGCATGGGCTGCCTGCACGTGTTGCAACGCCTCCCATGCTTTGGACAGCGTATCCGAAGGGGCCCATACATCGGCCAGGCCCCACAGCAAGGCCTGTGCGCCCGTGATCACCTGTCCTGTCAGGCCCAGGTATTCGCCCACCCGTCCCGGGCAGCGCCCCAGAAAGTAGCCGCCGCCCACATCCGGGAACAGACCGATGTTGGTCTCAGGCATCGCCACCTTGGAGCGCTCGGTCACGATGCGGCATTGGCCGCCCTGGCTGATCCCCATGCCGCCACCCATGGCCACCCCATCCATGAAGGCGATGTAGGGTTTGGGATAGGTGTAGATCAGGTGGTTGAGGGCGTATTCCTCGGTGAAGAAGTCCTCCAGTTCCGGATTGCCTGTGGTGGCCGCCTGATGGAAGAAGCGGATGTCGCCGCCGGCACAGAAGGCGCCGAAATCACCGTGCCGGCTCTTGCCACGAATGGCCACGGCATGGATCCGCTCATCGTCCCTCCAGTCCTGCAGGGCCGCCATCAGGGCGCGGATCATCGGCAGGCTGAGTGCATTCAGCGCGCCGGGCCGGTTGAGCGTGATCAGCCCCACTCCGTTGGGGCTGGCTTCGACCACCACCTCGGGAATGTTCAAGTAGTCCATAGCATCGTTCATTTCAGGGTCTCCTGTTCTCCAGCCAGTTGCTGAATGCGGTAGTGGCCTTCGCGCTCGCGCCAGCCCAGCCACTCGTTGATCACCAAGGCGCCCAGCACCAGCACACCGCCTTGCAGCACGGCGGCGCTGGGCACTTCGCTGACCAGCCACCAGACCAGCGCGATGCCAAACAGCACTTCCAGAAGGGCCACCAGCATACCCATCCAGGCCGTGCCGTCGAGCTGGCGCACAAACATCCAGGCGATTCCCGCGCTGGCCAGCGCCACCATGAAGCCGGTGAACATGACCGCCCAGCAGGCGCCGGAGGCCCACAGCACCCAGCCTTCTTGCCGCATGCGCTGCCAGACGCCCCAGCCTTGCCACAAAGGCAGGATGACCATCAGCGACAGCAGCGTAAAAAAGCTGCGCCAGAACGTGATTTCAAAGGCCTGGGCCTGCTCCAGGTGCCGAGTCACGACTCCTGCGGTACCCCACAGGAATGTCACCAGCACCATCAGCGCCACGGCCTGGCCGTGGCGCAGCTTCATGCGGCCTCGCGCTGGGCGCGTTTGCGCTCGTGCTCTTTCAGGAAACGCTTGCGCAGACGGATGCTCTTGGGCGTGATTTCGACCAGCTCGTCGTCGTCGATGAAGTCCACGGCGTATTCGAGCGTCAGCTCGATCGGGGGCGTGATCTTGATCGCGTCTTCCTTGCCGCTGACGCGGAAGTTGGTCAACTGCTTGGTGCGCGTGGCGTTCACCACCAGGTCGTTCTCGCGGTTGTGAATACCCACGATCATGCCTTCGTACACGGGGTCCCCCGCTTTGACGAACATGCGCCCACGGTCGTCCAGCTTGCCCAAGGCATAGGTGAAGATTTCGCCATCGTCCATGGAGATCAGCACCCCGTTCTTGCGCCCGCCGATATCGCCCTTGTAGGGTTCATAACCATCGAAGATGGACGCGATCAGGCCCGAACCTCGGGTGAGGTTGAGGAACTCGTTGCTGAAGCCGATCAGGCCACGGGCGGGAATGCGGTACTCCAGCCGCACGCGGCCTTTGCCGTCCGGCTCCATGTTCACCATCTCCCCCTTGCGCAAACCCAGCGCCTGCATCACGCCACCCTGGTGTTCTTCCTCCACATCGGCGGTCACCAACTCCATGGGTTCGCACTTCACACCATCGATTTCTTTGAACACCACGCGCGGCTTGGAGACGGCCAGTTCGTAGCCTTCGCGGCGCATGTTCTCCAGCAGGATGGTCAGGTGCAATTCACCCCGGCCGGCCACCTCGAAAACGCCATCCTCGTCGGTTTCCTTCACGCGCAAGGCCACGTTGTGCTGCAACTCCTTCTGCAGGCGGTCCCAGATCTGGCGACTGGTCACGAACTTGCCTTCCCGACCGGCCAGCGGACTGGTGTTGACGCAGAAGTTCATGATCAGGGTCGGCTCATCCACTTTCAGCATGGGCAGAGGCCGGGGGTCTTCCACACTGGTCACGGTCACGCCGATACCGATGTCCTCGATGCCATTGATCAGCACGATATTGCCCGGCCCCGCCGCGCTGGTCTGCATGCGGTCCAGTCCCTGGAAGGTCAGCACCTGGTTGATCCGGCCTTTGACGCGCTTGCCGTCCGGGCCTTCGCACACCAGCACGTCCATGCCGGGCTTGATGGTGCCGGAGTTCACCCGGCCCACGCCGATGCGGCCCACGAAACTGGAATAGTCCAGCGCAGAAATCTGCAACTGCAACGGCGCCTGCGGGTCGCCGGTATGTGCCGGCACATGCTTGAGGATGGTGTCGAACAGGGCCGACATGTCAGGGCCCCACTGCTCGCCCGGGGCCCCCTCTTCCAGGCTGGACCAGCCGTTGATGCCCGAGGCGTACACCACTGGGAAGTCCAGCTGCTCGTCGGTGGCGCCCAGCTTGTCGAACAAGTCGAAGGCGGCATTGATCACCTTGTCGCAGTTGGCGCCGGGCTTGTCCACCTTGTTGACGACCACGATGGGCTTCAGACCCAGGGCCAGGGCCTTCTTGGTCACGAAGCGGGTTTGCGGCATCGGGCCTTCCTGGGCATCGATCAACAGCACCACGCCATCCACCATGGACAGGGCGCGTTCCACCTCGCCGCCAAAGTCGGCGTGGCCCGGGGTGTCCACGATGTTGATGTGGGTGCCTTGCCAGCTCACGGCACAGTTTTTGGCCAGGATGGTGATGCCCCGTTCCCGTTCGATGGCGTTGTTGTCCATCACCGTGTCCACGACTTTCTCGTGCTCGGCGAAGGTGCCGCTTTGCCGCAGCAATTGGTCCACCATGGTGGTCTTGCCGTGGTCCACATGGGCGATGATGGCGATGTTGCGAATGGGAGTGCTCATGTTGGGTTTTCCAGGATTTGTTGAATTTCAATGGGGCTCAGCAGCCGCCCCGGTATGAGTTCACCGGCTTTGACGCGGGCGGTGCCCAGCAGCGTGGCGGGCCGCTTGCCATAGACGGCGACGCGCTCGGTATCGGCCCATGGCCCGCGACGTCGCATGCCGCTGAGGAAGCGCGCCGCATGGTCGCCGTCCAGCGTGACGCGGTCATGTCCGGCCAGCAGCGCATCCACCGGCAGCAGCAGCGCAAGGCGGCGGTCTTCTGGCAGGGCTTCGATCTGCTCCAGGGTCAGGCAGCCGTCCAGGTCGAAGCAGCCGGTGGCCACGCGCCGCAATGCGCTCAGATGGGCGCCGCAGCCGAGCGCCTCCCCTATGTCTTCGCCCAGTGTTCGAATATAGGTGCCCTTGCTACAGCGCACCCGCAGGCGCAGGGCGGGGGCATCTCCTTGCAGGCGAAGGTCGAGCAGTTCGAGAGCGTGGATGGTGACCGCGCGTGACTCCCGCGACACCTCGATGCCGGCGCGGGCGTATTCGTACAGGGCCTTGCCGTCTTTCTTGAGGGCGCTGTGCATGGGCGGCAATTGCTGGATGGGGCCCGTGAAGCGGTCGAGAACCTCCACCACCGCGCCCGGCGTACAGGTCACCGGCCGGGTTTCTAGCACCGCTCCCTCTGCATCGCCCGTGCTTGTCTTCACCCCCAGGCGCAGCGTGGTCTCATAGGTTTTGTCCGCATCCAGATGCAGCTGACTGAACTTGGTGGCGGCACCGAAACACAGAGGCAACACCCCCGTGGCCAGCGGATCCAGCGTTCCGGTGTGGCCAGCCTTGTCGGCACGCAACAGCCATTTGACCTTTTGCAAGGCCTGATGGCTGGACAAGCCGATGGGTTTGTCAAGCAGCAGCACCCCATGCACGGGGCGACGCTGCACCCGCGCGCGAGGGGCAGCCATCATGCTCAGCTCTCTTCTTTTGAGCGTGAGGCCACGGCCTTGGCGATGAGGGCATTCATGTCGGCCGCCCGCTCGGTGGTGCGGTCGAAATGAAAATGCAGGGTCGGCACGGTGTGGATACGCAAACGCTTGAACAGACCGTTGCGCAGGAAACCGGCCGCCTGGTTCAGGGCCGTTTCGGTTTCCTGCGGGTCACCGACCAGCACACTGAAATACACCTTCGCATGGGCATAGTCGGGCGTGACCTCGACGCCCTGTAGCGTGATCATGCCCACGCGCGGGTCTTTCAATTCCCGCGCGATGAGCTCGGTGAGGTCGCGCTGGATCTGATCGGCGACCTTGAAGCTGCGGTTGGAAGACGACTTGCGGGCAGGCATGGCTTACAGCGTGCGGGCGATTTCTTTGACCTCGAACAGCTCGAGGATATCGCCTTCCTTGATATCGTTGTAATTTTTGAGCTTGATACCACACTCGAAGCCTTCGCGCACTTCCTTGACGTCGTCCTTCATGCGCTTGAGCGATTCGATCTCGCCGGTATAGATCACCACGTTGTCGCGCAGCAGCCGGAAATGCGCCGAGCGTGTGACATACCCCGAGGTGACCATGCATCCCGCCACGGTACCGATCTTGGAGGCCACGAACACGGTCCGGATCTCGGCAGTGCCGATGTCTTCTTCGCGTTTCTCTGGCGCCAGCATCCCCGACATGGCAGCCTTGAGCTCGTCCACCGCGTCGTAGATGATGTTGTAGTAATGCAGGTCCACGTCGTTGGCTTCGGCCAGCTTGCGGGCGCCGGCATCCGCGCGCACGTTGAAACCGATGACGATGGCCTTGGAGGCGATCGCCAGGTTGATGTCGGACTCGCTGATGCCACCCACCCCGGCATAAACCAGCTGGACCCGAACCTCATCGGTCGAGAGCTTGAGCAGCGAAGACGCCAGCGCTTCCTGCGAGCCCTGCACGTCGGCCTTGATGATGATGGGCAAGGTCTTGACTTCGCCGGCCTGCATGTCGGCAAACATGTTTTCCAGCTTGGCGGCTTGTTGCTTGGCCAGCTTGGTGGAGCGGAATTTGCCTGCGCGGTAGGTCGCGATTTCCCGGGCGCGGCGCTCGTCGGTCAGCACCATGAAGTCGTCACCGGCCTGTGGCACCTCGGCCAAGCCCTGGATTTCCACCGGGATGGACGGGCCGGCTTCCTTGATCGGCTTGCCGTTCTCGTCGAGCATGGCGCGCACGCGGCCAGACGTCTGACCGGCCAGCACCACGTCGCCCACCTTGAGTGTGCCGGACTGCACCAACACGGTGGCCACGGCACCACGCCCCTTGTCGAGGCGGGCTTCGATCACCAAGCCCTTGGCATTCGCATCGACCGGTGCCTTGAGCTCCAGAATTTCGGCTTGCAGCAGCACGTTTTCCAGCAGCTCATCGATACCCATGCCGGTCTTGGACGACACGGCGATGAAGGGTGAATCACCACCAAACTCCTCGGGCACCACTTCCTCGGCCACCAACTCGGCCTTGACCTTTTCGATATTCGCTTCGGGTTTGTCGGCCTTGGTCATGGCCACCACGATCGGCACCCCCGCAGCCTTGGCATGCTTGATGGCCTCTTTGGTCTGGGGCATCACGCCGTCATCGGCCGCGCAAACGAGGATGACGATGTCGGTGGCCTGGGCGCCACGGGCACGCATCGCGGTGAAGGCCTCGTGGCCAGGGGTATCCAGGAACGTGATCATGCCGCGTGGGGTATGGACATGGTAAGCCCCGATGTGCTGGGTGATGCCGCCGGCCTCGCCTGCCGCCACCTTGGAGCGGCGGATGTAGTCCAGCAGCGAAGTCTTGCCATGGTCCACGTGGCCCATCACGGTCACCACCGGGGCACGCGGCTTGAGTTCGGCGTTGGCCGAAGACACCTCCTCTTCGGTGAAGGCCTCCGGATCGTCCAGTGCGGCGGCCACGGCCTTGTGTCCGAGCTCCTCCACCACGATCATGGCGGTGTCCTGGTCCAGCGACTGGTTGATGGTGACCATCTGGCCCAACTTCATGAGCTGCTTGATGACTTCAGACGACTTGACCGCCATCTTGTGTGCCAGTTCAGCCACGGTGATGGTTTCCGGCACATGGACTTCGATGACTTTGGCCTCGGGCGGTGCGGCAAAAGCCGTTTCCCGGTCGTCGCGACCGCCGCGCTTGCTCCCCTTGGGGCCGGCACGCCAGTTGCTTGCGCCACGGCCTGCCGAGCCGGTATCGCCACGGGTTTTGAGCTCCTTTTTCTTGCCGGCTTCATCCTTCCAGGTGGAAGACAGGGCTTCAGACTTGACTTCTTTCTTGCCGCCACCCGCCGCGCCAGCAGTGGCTTTGGCCGGGGTGTTCGCCGGTTTGTGCAGCGTGCCCTTGATCCCGGGCTTGGCCTCGGCGGACTTGGGTTCCTCCGGTTTTTTGGCCACCAGCACTTTTTTCGGGGCCGCCATCATGGCCCGGATGGCTTCAGCCTCGGCCAGTGCTTTGCGACGCCGCTCGTCCAGATCACGAGCGCGCTGCTCCTCCTCTGCCTTTTCGGCAGCCAGCCGCTGCTGGGCTTCTTCCCGTGCGCGGGCCTGGGCTTCAGCCTGGACTTGCTGCTCGACCGCATTGACCGTTGGTGCAGGCTCGGGGGCAGGAGCGGCAGCATCCACGGCCTTGGCGGCAGCCCTCTGTTCACGAGCCAGACGCTCGGCGGCAGCGCGGGCTTCGGCCTCTTCGCGCGCACGTTGCGCTTGCGCCGCGGCACGGGCGTCGGCCTCTTCGCGCTCACGTTACGCTTGCGCCGCGGCACGGGCGTCGGCCTCTTCGCGCTCACGTTACGCTTGCGCCGCGGCACGGGCGTCGGCCTCTTCGCGCTCACGTTACGCTTGCGCCGCGGCACGGGCGTCGGCCTCTTCGCGCTCACGTTACGCTTGCGCCGCGGCACGGGCTTCGGCCTCTTCGCGCTCACGTTGCGCTTGCGCCGCGGCACGGGCTTCGGCCTCTTCGCGCTCTTCGCGCTCTTTGCGGCGCTGTGCCAGCTCTTCCTCCTGGCGACGCAGGAGTTCGGCTTGGCGACGGGCTTCCTCTTCGCGGCGAGCCAGCTCGTCGTCGTCGATCACAGCCGCCGAAGCAGGCGTTTCGGGGGTGATCACGGGCTCGTCGTCACGCTTGATGAAGGTGCGCTTCTTGCGCACTTCCACCTGAATCGTGCGGGCACGCCCCGACGCATCCGCCTGTTTGATCTCGGTGGTGGACTTTTTGGTCAGGGTGATCTTCTTGCGCTCGCCGCTGGCGGTTCCATGGCTGGCCTTCAGGTAGTTGAGCAACCGCTGCTTGTCGGACTCCGAAATCGGGTCCGAACCAGCATGCTTGTGCACACCCGCACTGGCCAGTTGTTCCAGCAACAAGGAGGTGGGTTTATTCAGTTCAGCGGCGAATTCTGCGACGGTATTGCTTGACATAGATGAATGACTCCGTATGGCCTCCGAGATCACGATTGCGCTTTCACATCGTCACCGGTAAACCAGTGCTCGCGCGCTTTCATGATCAGGGCCGTCGCTTCTTCGGTCGTCTGCCCGGTGATTTCGGTGAGTTCGTCGGTGGCCAGGTCGGCCAGATCGTCTAGGGTGTGGACGCCGGCATCGGCCAGCTTGGCGATCAGATCCACGTTGAGGCCTTCTAGGTTGCGCAGATCCTGCGACACCTCCTCCACGCTCTCTTCCTTCGCGATTTCCATCGTCAGCAGCGCATCCTTGGCGCGGGCGCGCAATTCGTTGACGGTATCCTCATCGAACGATTCGATGTCCAGCATTTCCTGCAGTGGCACGTAGGCCACTTCTTCAAGGCTGGTGAAGCCCTCCTCGATCAGGATGTTGGCGATCTCTTCGTCCACATCCAGCTTGGCCATGAACAGGTTGCGGATCGCATTCGCCTCCTCCGCCTGCTTCTGGGCGGATTCGTCGGCGGTCATGATATTGATCTTCCAGCCGGTGAGGTCCGAAGCCAGGCGCACGTTCTGGCCGCCTCGGCCGATCGCGATGGCCAGGTTTTCCTCGTCCACCACCACGTCCATGGCATGGCGCTCTTCGTCCACGACGATGGATTGCACATTGGCCGGCGCCAACGCACCGATCACGAACTGCGCCGGATCGTCACTCCACAACACGATGTCCACCCGCTCGCCGGCGAGTTCATTGGTGACGGCGTTGACACGCGAGCCACGCACACCCACGCAGGTGCCGATGGGGTCTATGCGCTTGTCGTGGCTCAACACGGCGATCTTGGCGCGGGAGCCGGGGTCGCGGGCGCAGGACTTGATTTCGAGCAAACCCTGCTCGATTTCGGGCACTTCCTGGCGGAAGAGTTCGATCATGAACTCCGGCGCGGAGCGCGACAACAAAATCGGCGCACCGCGCAGGCTCAGATCGACGGTCATGATCATGGCGCGGACGCGATCACCGGGGCGGAAGTTCTCCTTCGGGATCATCTCGCTGCGCTTGAGCCGCCCCTCGACGCGGCCGCTCTCGACGATCACGTCACCCTTGTCCAGGCGCTTGACGGTGCCGACGAAGATTTTGTCGCCACGGCTCATGAAGTCATTGAGCAGCATTTCGCGCTCCGCATCGCGGATGCGCTGCAGGATCACCTGCTTGGCGGCCATGGCACCGATACGGCCAATCGGCACGGATTCGATGCGCTTTTCGATGTACTGCCCCACCTGAATACCGGGGTGGTCCTCGACGGCATCGGAGTACATCTCCTCGGCATCGGGATTTTGCAGACCCGCCTCGTCGGGCACCACCAGCCAACGCCGGAAGGTTTCGTAGGCGCCGGTGTCCGGGTCGATGGAGACACGAATGTCCACCTCGCCCTTGTGCAGCTTCTTCGTGGCGGAAGCCAGTGCAGATTCCACCGCTGCGAGAACGACGTCACGTTCCACGTTCTTCTCGCGGGAGATCGCATCGATCAACATCAACATTTCGCGGTTCATTTCACTCGCCTGCCTTTCCAGTCTGCTGCGCTGTTATGGGGTTCATGTTGGGCGGCCGCAGCCCATCGGCGGCGCTGCGGCCTTTGAAGTTCACGATGGGGGCCAGCCTGGCCTCCCGGATTTCGTCGAGGTGAAAACCCAGCACATTCATGGGTACCGGCTTCGCTTTCTTGCTCACACGTTGCCCCGGCTTGGGTTCTGGCGCATCGCTCCAGACCAACTGCCAGCCGCCGTCGGGCGCACGCTCCAGCACACCACGAAATTTCTTGCGATTCGCAGCCATGCCGGCAGCAGCGGCTTCACCGATCGGCAGCTTCAGGGTGATATCCACCACCTCGCCGACGAAACGCTCGAAGTCTGCTTCGTGGCGCAAAGGCCGATCGATACCGGGCGACCCCACCTCCAGCCGCTTGTAATCGACATTTTCGACTTCCAGCAGGAACTGAAGCTGCCGGGTCACGCGCTCGCAATCTTCGACCGTGACGAAACGCTGCTCAGGCACGGCCGGGTTCCATGGAAAGTCGATGGTGACGCGCAGCAACCCGCCGGCGGACCGTTCCAGATCCACCAGGTCGTAACCAAGGCCGGTCACCGTCTGCTCAAGAGTTTGCTGCCAGGACATGTCCACCCATCAAGCTCTGCGAATGCCGCCTTCACAGAGCAAAAAACAGATCGACCAAAAAAAATGGGCCGGTGAAAACCCGCCCATTTGGTCGTGAAGCACGCATTGTAGCATCTTTGCGCGTGTGTTGCAGCATTTTCCGTGCCCAAGGCTTTTGAAAAGTTTGCGTTAGCATGCTGGCCAGCCCATCAACCCGGTAGATTCACATGATCAACGTCTATTCCTGGCCCACGCCCAACGGCCACAAAGTGCACATCATGCTGGAGGAATGCGGCCAGAAGCTGGGCCGCGACTGGCAGGTACACCCGATCGACATCGGTGCTGGCGAGCAGTTCAGCCCCGAGTTTCTGCGCATCAGCCCGAACAACAAAATTCCCGCGCTTGTGGACAGCCAGGGACCGGATGGCCGACCGATTGCCCTGTTCGAATCGGGCGCCATCCTCATCTACCTCGCGGCCAAGTTTGGCAAGCTGCTGCCCAAAACCGATCGGCAAAAGTTCGAGGTCCTCCAGTGGCTGATGTTCCAGGTCGGAGGCGTTGGCCCCATGCTCGGGCAGGCTCACCATTTCCGCGTTTACGCCCCGGAAAAGATCGAATACGCCATCAACCGCTACACCAACGAAGCCAAGCGGCTGTATGGTGTGATGAACGAGCGCCTCAAGACGAGTCCTTATTTGGGAGGGCGCAGCTACAGCATCGCCGACATCGCCGTTTTTCCTTGGTTGCGCAGCTGGCAGAACCAGGGCATCGACTGGGCCGATTACCCAGAGCTCAAGGCCTGGTTTGATCGGATCGCCGCGCGCCCAGCCGTCCAGCGTGGCGTGGCCGTCTTGGCCGACGCGCGCAAGCCCCTGACCGACGACAAGGCCCGGGAGGCGTTGTTCGGTCAGCAGCAGTATGGCAAGAAAAGATGACAACGGGGTCGGGCAGCCGGGATTGTGCGGCTACAATGCGCCCTGTGTCGGAGCGTAGCGCAGCCTGGTAGCGCATCTGCTTTGGGAGCAGAGGGTCGCGAGTTCGAATCCCGCCGCTCCGACCAAGTTTTTTCCATCAAGCGCACAATCAAGGCCCATCCATTGGGCCTTTTGTTTCTTGCAGCGACTGCCCGTAGCTCAGTTGGATAGAGCAACGGCCTTCTAAGCCGTGGGTCGGGGGTTCGAACCCCTCCGGGCAGGCCACTTGGGTTCACCTGTACCGCCATGACCGTCACGATCAAGGACGCAGCCGGCATCGAAGGCATGCGACTCGCCGGCCGACTCGCCAGCGAAGTGCTGGACTATCTCACCCCTTTCGTGCGCCCAGGCGTCACGACCAACGAGCTCGACCGTCTGGCCCATGACTACATCGTCAACGTCCAGCAGGCCACGCCCGCGCCGCTCAACTATGCTCCCAACGGCTACACCCCGTATCCCAAGAGCATCTGCACGTCGGTCAACCACGTCATCTGCCACGGCATTCCGAACGACAAACCCCTGAAGAAGGGTGACATCGTCAACATCGACATCACCGTGATCAAGAACGGCTGGCATGGCGACACGAGCCGCATGTTCATCGTGGGCGATGCCCCGCCTCCTGTACGTCGGCTCTGCACCGTCACCTATGAGGCGATGTGGAAAGGCATCGAGAAGGTACGCCCGGGCGTGCGCCTGGGCGACATCGGTTACGCCATCCAGCAGCATGCCGAGGCGGCAGGGTATTCGGTGGTGCGTGAATTCTGTGGCCACGGCATCGGCCAGAAGTTCCATGAGGACCCGCAAATCCTCCACTACGGCAAACCCGGCACAGGCATGACGATCGAGGCCGGCATGACCTTCACCATCGAGCCGATGATCAACCAGGGCCGGCGCGAGATTCGCGAAATGGGCGATGGCTGGACCATCGTCACCAAGGACCGCTCCCTCTCTGCCCAATGGGAACACACGGTGCTGTGCACGCCCACTGGCTACGAAATCTTGACCTGGTCGGCGGGTACCCCCCCTCCCCCCGCTTTCGTGCACACGCCGGCCACATCCGCCTGAGACGTCAGCATATGGACGTCGTCACGCCTTCCGCGACGAACGCCTTGCGGCTTCAGTACCGCGAAGGCAAGGCGGCCATCCTGGAGCGACTCGCCCAACTCCATGGCGGCGCCCGAGCCATTCATGCGCTGCTGAGGCGCCTGAGCCGGCTGACCGATCAGACACTCAAGGCGCTGTGGCGGCAAGCCGGTCTGCCGTCGGGGTTTGCCTTGGTGGCGGTCGGAGGCTACGGTCGTGGAGAACTGTTCCCCTATTCCGACGTGGATGTGCTGGTGCTGCTCCCCGAAAACGTCAGGCTGGAAGCATCGGCAGATATTCGGGCGGCGCTGGAGTGTTTCATCAGCCGGTGCTGGGATGCAGGGCTCGAAATCGGCTCCAGCGTGCGCACAGTCGATGAGTGCCTGGCCGAAGCCGGTGCCGACGTCACGGTCCAGACGGCGCTCCTCGAATGCCGTTGGATCGCTGGCCACCGCGCCCTGTTCGAGCAGCTGGCCCGGCGCGTGGGTGAATCGATCGACCCCAAGGCGTTCTGGCAAGCCAAAAAGCTGGAAATGCGCCAGCGGCACCAGAAATATGAGAACACCCCCTACGCCCTGGAGCCAAACTGCAAGGAGTCGCCTGGGGGATTGCGCGACCTGCAGATCGTTTTGTGGATTGCCAAGGCTGCCGGGCTGGGGGGCTCCTGGGACGAACTGGCCCAGCGCGGGCTGGCCACGCGGCTCGAGGTCCGCCAACTCAAGGCCAATGAAGCCTTTCTCAGCCTGGTGCGTGCCCGCTTGCATGCCCTCACCGGGCGGCGAGAAGATCGTCTGGTGTTCGACGTGCAGACGGCGCTGGCCGAATCCTTCGGCTACAAGGCCATCGTGGCCCCCGACACCAATGCCCGGATCGTCAGTGCGAAGAAGGCCCGTCGAGCCAGCGAGGCGCTGATGCGCCGCTACTACTGGGCCGCCAAGGCCGTCACCCAGCTCAACCGGATCCTGCTGCTCAACATCCAGGAGCGCATGGCCAGCGACGAGCGCGGCGACCCCGTGCCCCTACAGCCCATCAACGAGCGCTTCGTGGAAAAAGCCGGCATGCTGGAAGTGGTCAGTGACGACTTGTACCTGCGCGAACCACAGGCCATCCTGGAAACGTTTCTGATCTACCAACGTACGCTGGGGATCAAGGGTTTGTCGGCCCGCACGCTGCGCGCGCTCTACAACGCCCGCCCGATCATGAACGCCGCTTTCCGGCGCGACCCGGTCAACCGCCAGACGTTCATGGCCATCCTGCAGCAGCCCGAGGGCATCACCCATGCCTTGCGGCTCATGAACGAAACCTCCGT
This sequence comes from Tepidicella baoligensis, assembly GCF_013432195.1. GTDB lineage: Bacteria > Pseudomonadota > Gammaproteobacteria > Burkholderiales > Burkholderiaceae_C > Tepidicella > Tepidicella baoligensis. The sequence continues at coordinate 25,498 of NZ_JACCDB010000011.1, forward strand.
GCTCGGGCGCTACCTCTGGGTGTTCCGCAACACCGTGGGACAAATGCAGCACGACCTGTTCCACGTCTATACCGTGGACCAACACATCCTGATGGTGCTGCGCAATGTGCGGCGCTTCTTCATCCCCGAGCACGCCCATGAATACCCGTTCTGCGCACAGCTGGCCGCTGGCTGGGACAAGCCGTGGCTGCTCTATGTGGCCGCGCTGTTCCATGACATTGCCAAGGGCCGGGGCGGGGACCATTCGACGCTGGGTGCGGCCGATGTGGCCACCTTTGCCAGACAACACGGCATAGCTCGCGCCGATGCCGAACTGATCCAGTTCCTCGTCGCCGAACACCTCACGATGAGCCGGATCGCACAAAAAGAAGACCTCAGCGACCCGGACGTCATCGCGGCCTTTGCCAGCCGGGTGGGCTCTGAACGCCGCCTGACGGGCTTGTACCTGCTGACCGTGGCCGACATCCGCGGCACCAGTCCCAAAGTGTGGAATGCCTGGAAAGGCAAGCTGCTCGAAGATCTCTACCGCGCCACCGTGCGGGTGCTGGGAGGCGCAGCCGCCGACCCCGGCGCCGAGATCGAGTCACGCAAGCGCGAAGCACTGGCCACCTTGGCCCTGCATGCCTTGCCTCACCAGGCCCACAAGCGTCTGTGGGATCAGCTCGACGTGAGCTATTTCATGCGCCACTCTGCCGACGAGATCGCCTGGCACACGCGGCATGTGACGCGGGCACTGTCGCAGGCGGATATGGCTGAGGGGGTCTCGGCCGTCGTGCGGGCACGCCGCTCGCTCGTGGGCGAGGGCTTGCAGGTACTCGTCTATGCTCGCGACGAAGCCGACCTGTTTGCCCGCATTTGCGGCTACTTCGATGCCGCCGGCTTCAGCATTCAAGACGCCAAAGTGCATACCACCCGCGACGGCTACGCCCTCGACACCTTTCAGGTCATCACGACCAGCCTGGCGGAACACCACCGGGAGCTGATAGCCCTGGTGGAAAACGAACTGCCGGCCGCCATCACCACCTCAGGGCCGCTGCCTGCGCCGAGCCGCGCCCGCCTGTCGCGCCGGGTGCGCAGTTTTCCGGTCACCCCGCGCGTGGAGCTGCAACCCGACGACAAAGGCCAGCACTGGCTGCTCAGTGTATCGGCCAGTGACCGCAACGGCCTGCTCTACAGCATTGCCCGGGTACTGGCCCAGCATCACGTCAACCTGCAACTGGCCAAGATCACTACCCTGGGCGAACGGGTGGAGGACACCTTCCTCATCAGCGGTCCCGGTCTGCACGACTACAAGCACCAGGCCCAGATGACCACCGATCTGCTCGCCGTGCTCGAAGGCCCCTGAGGGATTTAGGGAATGCCCGGTATGTCGCCTGGGCATGGGGTGTTAAGGTGTATGGCCAATCGCCATCACGGCAAAGGAGGTTTGCAATGTCCCAACATACCCCAACCCCTCATGCCACTTCAGCATACCGATCGGTATCGCGCTCGCGGCTGTTGCTTTTTGTCTTGTCGGCGGTCATGCTTGTGGCCGCAGCGCTCATGCAGCGTCCTGCACAGGCTCAAGGCCCGGCCATTTTTCAAGGGGCCGATCTCCAACTCGGTGAAGAACTCATCAAGCAGCACCGCTGCGCCCAGTGCCATGCGGAAAAAGTCGGCGGTGATGGCAGTGCCATCTACCGCCCCTTGGGCGTGATCTCCAACGCCGGGCTGCTGCGCGGCATGGTCGAGCAATGCAATTCGACGCTCAATTTCCAGATGTTTCCGGAAGAAGTCACCGCAGTGGCCGCCGTGCTGAACCGCGACCACTACCATTTCAACGATTGATCAAGGCTCAACGGAGCCGCTGGCCAGGGCCAACAAACGGGCCTCGTCGATCACGGCTACGCCCAGGGCCCGGGCCTTGTCGAGTTTGCTGCCTGCTTCCACACCGGCCACGACGAAATCCGTCTTTTTGCTCACCGATCCGCTGACCTTACCCCCCGCCGACTCGATCAACGCCTTGGCCTGATCACGCGACAGTGTGGGCAGGGTGCCGGTGAGCACAAAGGTTTTGCCCAGCAGGGTCTGAGGCACGGCAGCAGAGCCTGCTTCGTCGTCCCAATGGACACCGCAGGCACGCAGCTCCTCCACGGTTTCGCGGTTGTGCGGCTGGGCGAAGAAAGTGTGTATGCTCTGGGCCACCACGGGACCGACGTCACGCACCTGGAGCAGTTCGTCCACGCTGGCATCCATGATGCGATCCAGGCTGCCGAAGTGACGAGCCAGATCCTTGGCGGTGGCCTCGCCCACATGGCGAATCCCCAACGCATAGAGGAAACGGGCCAAGGTGGTGCGCTTCGATTTTTCCAGTGCCGCCAACAGATTGCTGGCGGATTTTTCGGCCATCCGGTCCAGATTCGCCAGCGTAGTCAAGCTCAACCGGTACAGATCGGGGATGCCGCGGACGATCTGGGCATCCACCAACTGATCCACGAGCTTTTCGCCCAGGCCCTCGATGTCCATGGCACGCCGCTGCGCGTAATGGAGGATGGCCTGCTTGCGCTGGGCCGGGCAGTACAAACCGCCGGTACAGCGGTGATCGGCCTCGCCCGGTTCGCGCACCACGTCACTGCCACACACGGGACAATGGGTCGGCATGCGAAATACCGGACCGCGAACCGGACCGGCTACCCCGGCCGGGCCGGTGGGCGTGCCGGCTCCTTGCTCAGGCGCCACGCCCGGCAAGACCACCGAAACGACCTCGGGGATGACGTCGCCGGCACGGCGCACGATCACCGTGTCGCCGATGCGGACGTCCTTGCGCAGGACTTCGTCTTCGTTGTGCAACGTGGCGTTCGTGACCGTGACCCCACCCACGAATACCGGAGCGAGTTTGGCCACGGGCGTGAGCTTACCGGTACGCCCTACCTGCACCTCGATGTCGAGCACCGTGGTCATCTGCTCCTGAGCCGGATACTTGTGAGCGATGGCCCAACGCGGTTCGCGGGTGACGAAGCCCAGCCGCTTCTGCCAATCCAGCCGGTTGACCTTATAGACCACGCCGTCGATGTCAAAGGGCAGCTGATCACGCAGCGCACCGATGCGCCGATGGTAGGCCACCAGGGCTTCGGCACCGGTACAACGCTGCACCAGATCCGACACCGGGAATCCCCAATCGCGCAGGGCCATCAGGCCCTCGAAATGGGTGGCGAATGCCGGGCCTCCCTGCTCCGGCGCAGTCATCTCCCCCCAGCCGTAGGCAAAGAAGCTGAGCGGCCGCGATGCGGCGATCTGGGGGTCCAGTTGGCGAATGGCACCGGCGGCCGCGTTGCGGGGGTTGACAAACGTTTTCTCCCCCTTGGCACCATTGGCGATGCGCTGGCGTTGGCGCGCGTTGAGAGCCTCGAAATCGTCGCGTCGCATGTACACCTCGCCACGCACCTCCAGCACGGGCGGCACGGGCCGTTGGCGGCTGTCGAGCCGCAGCGGGATTTGGCCGATGGTGCGCACGTTCTGCGTCACGTCTTCCCCGACCTCGCCATCGCCGCGCGTCGCGGCCTGGACCAGCACCCCCGCCTCGTAACGCAGGCTCACGGCCAAACCATCGAACTTCGGCTCGGCCACGTACTCCACAGGCGGGGCATCGTCCCCGAGTTCGAGTTCCTTGCGGATACGGGCATCAAACGCCAGGGCACCACTGGCCTCGGTATCGGTTTCTGTGCGGATGCTCAACATCGGCACCCGGTGGCGAACGGTATCGAAACCGTCCAGGACCCGGCCCCCCACGCGCTGGGTGGGGGAGTCTGGCGTGCGCCATTGCGGATGCTCGGCCTCGATGGCTTTCAACTCCTCGAACCAGGCGTCGTACTGGGCATCTGGCACTTCCGGGCTGTCGAGCACGTAATACAGATGGGCGTGATGGTGCAGCAGCGCATGCAGGGCTTGCAGCCGCTGGTACAGCGGGTCGTCAGAGGGCGTCGGGCACATGCGCCGATCTTATGCGAAGGCAGTCCCTCGGATCATGCTCGCCACTGCTGGCGCGCTCGCTGGGCGAATCGGTTCGTGTAGGTGGCGTGGGGCTGCACGCTCTGCCATTCGACCGGCAGGCGCAGCCGCTCCAGCGCTCGCATCAGATTCAGTGCCGCGCCATCGGGCATGAGTCCATCGACGGCCAAAGATTCGCGTGACCGATGAAACATCCCCAGAAACAGCGAGCGGTCACCGTGCATGAATGGCTCGGGCACATGCCGCATCAGGTCTGACGCTCCCGCCGTTCGCAGCCAGACCAGACTGCGAACGATTGCGCTCGTCAGCCCCTGCACCACCTGGGGCTGGGCATCGATGAACGCCGTGGAGGCGCTCAAACAGGCACAGGCAACCGGGCCACCGAATACCTTTTCGGTATCCCGCAGGGTACGGGTATCGGTCAACACACGCAGCACACCGGCCATTTCGAGCCGGGTGATGGCCGGATCGCCGTAGCACAACGCATCGACGGTGCCCGAATTGAGGGCGGCCATCGCCTGCACTGGGTTGGGCAGTTCGACGAACTGCACATCCGAAACCTTGAGCCCGGCACGCATCAGCACCCATTGAGCCACCCGCTCGGAAGCCGAGCCCAATGCCGGGATGCCGATCTGTGCACCGACCAGATCCGACACCTCCTGCCCGGCCGGCATGTGTAGCGCCGAGATGCCGAGCACCTTTTGCGGTGAGCGGGAAAGAAGGACGAATGCCCGGTGCGGGCGGCCGGTGGCGTTGAGATAAAGCGTGCGCTCGAAGCTGCCCGCGAACACGCTGGTGCTCAGGCGGCCGACTGCCTCCAAGGTGCGGGTATCGGCAGGAACCGCAGACAGACTGACATTCAACCCTTCGGACTGGAAAAATCCCAGCCGCTGCGCCAGCACCAGGGGCAGCGACTGGATGCGGTCGATACCTTGAACCAGGATATCCACCGCAGCCGGTTGGGCCCTCGATGCCAGCAATGGGGGCAGCGTCAGGGATGCCGCCCCCAACAACCAGACACGTCGCGACAGTCGCACCGCAATACCCCTCCTGCACGCCAGGCAGCCCCCCAGCCTTCTGGCCCAAGCATAGTCACACCCGGACCATCGCGCCACCCGGGCTGATCCCGAGCGGGTTAACGAGAATGGGGTGAACCCCTAGCTGCCGGCTCAGCGCCGATCGGCGTAGGCGTGGGCGATGGTGCCCAGATCCACATACTCCAGTTCGCTGCCAACGGGTACGCCCCGAGCCAAGCGGGTCACTTTGATGCCCTGGGAGCGGACCAGTTGCCCGATCACGTGGGCGGTGGCCTCGCCTTCGGCGGTGAAGCTGGTCGCGAGCACGACTTCGCGCACCGGCTCTGCCGCAACACCATCCGTGAGTCGGCGAATCAGTTTTTCCAGGCCGATGTCGTGCGGCCCGACGCCCCCGAGAGGGCTGAGCTTGCCCATGAGCACGAAATATCGGCCCCGGTAAATGCCCGTGCGTTCCAGGGCGGCTTGGTCGGCGGGCGTCTCGACGACGCAGAGCAACCCGCTGTCGCGTCCCGGATCGGCGCAGGTGTCGCAGATGTCGTCCTCGGTGAAGGTGTGACACAGCCGGCAGTGGCGGACTTCGGCGGTGGCCCGCAACAACGCTTGAGCCAGCTGTTCAGCCCCTTGGGGATCGTGTTGCAGCAGATGGTAGGCCATCCGGGATGCCGATTTCACACCGACACCGGGCAGGCGCTGGAGCGCGGCGATGAGTTGGTCCAGCGCCCGGGCCATGGCCGACTCAGAAGGGAAGCTTCATGCCGCCGGGCAGGCCCGGCATGCCGGCGGTGATCTTGCCCATCTTTTCCTGGGTGGTTTCCTCGGCCTTGCGCACGGCCGCGTTGAAGGCGGCCGCTACCAGATCTTCCAGCATGTCTTTGTCCTCGGCCAGCAGGCTGGGGTCGATGGTCACGCGCTTGACGTCGTGCTTGCATGTCATGACCACCTTGACCAGCCCGGCACCGGACTCGCCGGTCACTTCGATGGTTCCCAGCTCTTCCTGGGCTTTCTTGAGGTTCTCTTGCATGGCCTGGGCCTGTTTCATGAGGCCGGCCAGTTGTCCTTTGTTGAACATGGGTATCCTTGTGTACGGGGTTACGGCGCTCAGAGCGCCTGGATGCTACCGGGCACGATTTTGCCGCCAAAATCGCGCATCATCGATTGAACGAAAGGATCGGCCCGCAAGCTTTCCTCGGCCGCGCGCAAACGCGCCTCGGCCGCAGCAGCATGGCGGCGCGCGGGCGTGTCTTGCACGGGGCCGCTTTCCACTTCGATGCGAACCGGCCAACCGTGTGCAGACAGGGCTGCCTGCAGCCGCTCGCGCGAACCGGCCTGAGCCAAGGCCGGATTGCCGATCCGCAGGGTCCAGCAATCGTCCGTGCGTTGAACCAGTTGGGATTGCAAGGCCAGCTCGCGCGTCAGAGCGGTGACCGCCTCGCGCTCCATGAGCGTCGAGACCACACGATGCCAAAAGTCCGAAAGGTCGCCCGACTCAGGGGATGACACAGGTTCGTGTGCGGGCAGCGGCGTCGTGGGTGGCGGAGCAACGCTCGGCGGCGTCACGGCGGGTGGCGGTTCGGTATGCACAGCGGACGGACGAACCGCCTCAGCCGAGGAGCGTTTCAGACTTTTTTTTTCCGTCCACTCCGGCTGAAATGCCAGCAAACGCAACAGCACCATGGTGAGCGCTGCGTATTCGTCGGGCGCCAACCCCAGTTCCACGCGCCCCTGCAAACATAGGCTGTAGAGCAGCTGGGTCAGATCGGCGGGAAGGCGCTGCGCCAGCTGGGCACACTCGGCATCGTCCGGGTCGGTGCAGTGCACCTGGTCTGGGACGACCTGCAGCACGGCCATGCGCTGGAGCATGCCCGTGAGCTCCTCCAGCGTGGAAGCCGCGCTGTGACCCTGGACGCGCAATTCCTCCACCGTTGCCACCACCTGCGCCCCGTCGCCATCGGCCAGCGCCGCGATCAGCCGGCGCACATGTTCACGGTCCACCGCGCCGAGCATCTGCCGGACCACGGGTTCGCGCAACTCCCCTCCGCCAAAGGCAATCGCCTGATCGGTCAGGCTCAGCGCATCACGCATCGACCCGCGCGCGGCCCGTGAGAGCAGGCGCAGCGCCCCGTCTTCGTAGGTCACCTGCTCCGATCGGAGCACCTGAGCCAAGTGCTCCCGCACCGTCTCAGGCGGCATAGGACGCAGGTTGAATTGCAGGCAACGGCTGAGCACCGTCACCGGCACCTTTTGGGGGTCGGTGGTGGCCAGCACAAACTTGAGGTATGCAGGCGGCTCCTCCAGCGTCTTGAGCATGGCGTTGAAGGCGGTGTTCGTCAGCATGTGCACTTCGTCGATCATGAAGACCTTGAAGCGCCCCTGCACTGGTTTATAGACGGCCTGCTCCAACAATGTCTGCACCTCATCCACCCCACGGTTGGAGGCGGCATCCAGCTCCGTGTAGTCCACGAAGCGGCCCGAGTCGATGTCGCGGCAGGCGTCGCACACCCCGCACGGGGCGGCCGTGATGCCGCCCTGGCCGTCCGGACCGGTGCAGTTGAGCGACTTGGCCAGGATGCGGGACACCGTGGTCTTGCCCACCCCCCGGGTGCCGGTGAACAGATAGGCATGGTGCAGGCGCTGCGTGGTCAGGGCGTTCGTGAGCGCCTGCACCACATGCTCCTGCCCCACCATTTCGGCAAAATTCCGCGGGCGGTACTTGCGAGCCAGGACGACGTAGGACATGCAGGCATTCTATCTGTCGCATACAATCCTTCCTGACGGGCCTTCCCGCATGGTGAAGCGGCCAACCGGGTCAGGTGGGGAACCAAGCAGCCCTAACTGTGTAGCCAGTGCCGGGGTCAAGGCTCGTCACCTCCTTTCCTGAATGTCAAAGACGAACAGAGGCGCACACTCTCATGGCCAATGAACTGATCAAGCACGTGACCGACGCAACCTTCGAAGCAGACGTGGTGAAATCCAGCGCGCCGGTCTTGGTCGATTTCTGGGCCGAGTGGTGCGGCCCCTGCCGTATGATCGCCCCCATTCTGGACGAGGTGGCCAGCACCTACAAGGGCAAATTGCAAGTCGCCAAGATGAACGTGGACGAAAACCGCAACATACCGGCTCAGTATGGCATCCGCGGCATCCCCACGCTGATGCTGTTCAAAAATGGCCAGCTGGCCGCCACCAAGGTGGGGGCCCTGAGCAAGGCTCAGTTGACCGCTTTCATCGATCAGCAACTCGTCTGAGCCCTGCACGGCCCGGGCATCATGCCCGGGCGTGGGCATTTTCCTGTCATAATTCCTTCAACGAGCGCAACGACCGCTCGATGTCTGCTGCCGCGCACCACCGCGAGCGGCCCACTCCCCCTCCTTTCGCACCAACTCCTTGCAGGAGTGATTCCATGCACCTGAACGAACTCAAGGCTCTGCACGTCTCCGAAGTGCTCAAGCAGGCCGAAGCCCTCGAAATCGAAAACACCGGCCGCATGCGCAAGCAGGAGCTGATGTTTGCCATCATCAAGAAGCGTGCGAAAGCCGGCGAGCAGGTGTTTGCCGATGGCATCCTGGAAGTCCTGCCCGATGGCTTTGGTTTCCTGCGCAACATGGACACGAGCTTCACCGCGTCCACCGACGATATTTACATTTCGCCCAGCCAGATCCGTCGCTTCAACTTGCACACGGGCGACATGATCGAGGGCGAGGTCCGCACCCCCAAGGACGGCGAGCGTTACTTTGCCCTGAACAAGCTCGACAAAATCAACGGCCTGCCTCCTGAGCAGAACAAGCACAAAATCATGTTCGAGAACCTCACGCCACTGTTCCCCAAGGAGCAGATGCGTCTCGAACGCGATGGCTTCAAAGGCGAGGAAAACATCACCGGCCGTGTGATCGACATCATCGCGCCCATCGGCAAAGGCCAGCGCGCCCTGATCGTTGCCCCGCCCAAGAGCGGCAAGACGGTGATGATGCAGTCCATCGCCCATGCCATCACCGCCAACTACCCCGAGGTCACGCTGATGGTGCTGCTGGTGGACGAGCGCCCCGAGGAAGTGACCGAGATGCAACGCACCGTCAAAGGCGACGTGATCGCATCCACCTTCGACGAGCCCGCGGCCCGTCATGTGCATGTGGCCGAGATGGTGATCGAGCGGGCCAAGCGCCTCGTCGAGCTCAAAAAGGATGTCGTCATTCTGCTCGACTCCATCACCCGACTGGCTCGCGCCTACAACAACGTGCTGCCCTCATCGGGCAAAGTGCTGACGGGTGGCGTGGACGCCAATGCGCTGCAGCGTCCCAAGCGTTTTTTCGGCGCCGCACGCAATGTGGAAGAAGGCGGCTCGCTGACCATCATCGCCACCGCGCTGGTGGACACGGGCAGCCGCATGGACGAGGTCATCTTCGAGGAATTCAAGGGCACCGGCAACTGCGAGATCCACCTCGACCGCCGCCTCTATGAAAAGCGCGTCTTTCCCCCCATCCAGCTCAACCGCTCCGGCACCCGGCGCGAAGAATTGCTGCTGCAACCCGAAATCCTGCAAAAAACCCGCATCCTGCGCCAGTTCATGTACAACATGGATGAAATCGAATCCATGGAAATGGTGCTCAAGAGCATGCGCCAAACCAAGAACAACCACGAATTCTTCGATCTCATGCGTCGTGGTGGTTGATATCCACGAGCCGGAACTGCTACAATACGAGGCTTTGCGGAAAGTGCGCCAGATGGGCTGGCTGCGGCTGCCGCCCACCAGAGGAAACAGCGATGAAAGAAGGCATTCACCCCAACTACCGCGAAGTGTGTTTCGTGGACCTGTCCAACGGCTTCCAGTTCGTGACCCGCTCCTGCGTCAACACCAAGGAAACCATCAAGCTGGACGACGGCCGTGAACTGCCGCTGTTCAAGCTCGACACCTCCAGCGAATCCCATCCTTTCTACACCGGCACACAGAAGAGTGTGGACAACATGGGTGGCCGTGTGGAGAAGTTCCGCAACCGCTTTGCCCGTGCCGCGAAATAAATCCGCCCGATTCTCCAACAAACAAGCAGCCCCAGGCTGCTTTTTTGTTGGGACGCCGTGGCAGAGGCTATAGTTTTCTCGTGATCCGTCCCACACCAGCCATCGTCACTCAAGTGGCCGCCCGCCGTCTACCCCGGTGGGTGCTGGTGCTGTTGGGTCTCTTTTATGTCGTCCCCGGCTTTCTTGGACGGGACCCCTGGCGCAATGAGGATCTCGCCGCTTTCGGTGTGATGCTCGAACTCTCCCAGTCACCGATTCGGGAATGGCTGACACCCACGCTGCTGGGTGAGACACCCGCCAGAGCCGGCTGGCTCCCTTATTGGCTCGGTGCTTGGGCCATTCGAGCCCTGCCCTTCCTGCCGGCCGGCCTGGCCGCCAAGGTGCCGTTTGCCCTGTTGCTGGGCGTCACCCTCGCCAGCACCTGGTATGCGGTTTTTCACTTGGCCCGCGGACACAGCGCGCAGCCCGTGAGTTTCGCCTTCGGCGGAGAAGCCCACCCGATCGATTACGCCCGGGCCATGGCCGATGCGGCTTGGCTAGCCCTCATCGCCAGCCTGGGACTGGCCATGCTCGCCCACGAAACGAGTGTCGATCCTGCCCGGCTCGCTTGTGTGGCGGTCGGGCTTCATGCGGCCGCACGATGCTTCAGCACACACGCACGGCATCCCTGGAAAACGGTGGCGCTGTCCTGGCTGTCGTCGGGAGGGCTTGCCCTCAGCGGCGCTCCAGGGCTTGCCATGCTGCTCGGTTTGTTGCCGGCGGTGGTTGCTGTGCTCCAGTCCAGATTGGGTCGTGGCTCTTTTGATTTTCCCTCCGCCGTACTCTTGCCCAGCGCCGCAGGCGCCATGGTGGCTGCAGCGGCGGTGTATGGATGGTCTTGGCCGGGTGGCTGGTGGCACGATTTCCCTTGGGCCTATTGGGAGCGTTACGACGCTTGGCGTAGCCTTGGTCGCCTGCTGGTCTGGTTCACCTGGCCAATAGGCTTGCTGGCACTATGGGCCCTATGGGCGTGGCGGCGCCATTGGTCCAGCCCCCACTGGCTACTCCCGTTTCTGTGGGTGCTGGTCGTATTGTTGAGCACGCTGAGGGACCGGGGAAGCGATCGCACACTGCTGCTGGCTCTGCCCGCTCTGGCAGCGTTGGCCGCTTTTGCCTTGCCAACGCTGCGGCGCAGCGTCACCGCGCTCATCGATTGGTTTGCCCTGCTGTTTTTCACGGGCGGGGCCATCATCATTTGGACCATCTGGATCGCGATGATGACCGGCACTCCAGCGAAGCCGGCCGCCAACGTGGCCAGGCTGGCGCCGAACTTCGAGCCCAGCTTCATGCTCGCGGGCTTCGTACCGGCGCTGGCAGTGACACTGGCATGGCTGGGGGTGATGGCTTGGCGGGCGGGTCGGCACCGGCCGGCGATCTGGAAAAGCCTCGTGCTATCGGCCACAGGCAGTACCTTGTGCTGGGTCTTGCTGATGACGCTGTGGCTGCCCCTGCTCAACCACGGCATGGGGCAGCGTTTCATGTCGGAACGGGTGGCAGCCGCCGTTCCCCCAGGGGACTGCGTAGCCACCTTCGGGCTGAGTCATGCACAAATCGCCGGTCTGCAATACCACGGTGGCCTGCGCGTGGTTCGTGCGCCGTCTGCGCTGGCTGACGCCTGCTCGCGGTTGGTGGTGGATACCGCCGACTACGTGCACCTGCAAGGTGCCGTGGCCATGGACGAGTGGCGGCTCATCACGAAGATTCCCCGTCTGCGGGACAACCGGGATACCTGGATGATGTTCGAGCGCGCTTCGCCTTGAGACGGGTCTTTTCACCCCCGCGATTCAGGCCACCAGCACCCGGCTGGGTGGCAAGGTGATGGTGAAGGTCGAGCCCTGGCCGAGGGTGCTGTCAACCTGCATGTGGCCTCCGTGGCGCTGAGCGACGTGCTTGACGATGGCCAGACCCAACCCGGTGCCACCCGTCTCCCGCGAACGGCTTCTGTCCACCCGATAGAAACGCTCAGTCAGGCGCGGCAGGTGTTCAGGGGCGATGCCGGGGCCGTTGTCCTGCACGAAAAATTCAGCCCCACCCTCTGCCGTGAGGCGCCAGCCAGCGCGCACCTCACTGCCAGCGGGTGTGTGACGCACCGCGTTGTTGAGCAGATTGGACATGGCACTGGCCAGCTCGGAGCGCGCACCCGCAATATCGAACGGCTCGCATGGCTCGATGACGATTCGATGAGTGCCGCCACTGATCACGTCGGATAGCGCACGCGCCTCCCCCGTCACCTGTTCCAGCAAGGCTTGCGAACCGACCCACTCCGTCCCCCCGGGGGCAGGGCTGCCTTCCAGCCGGGACAGCATCAACAAATCACTCACCAAACCTTGCATACGCTGAGCCTGCGCGTCCATGAGCTGCAAGTATTGCCGCTGCTCCTCGGGGGAGAGGTCGAGGTTCAGTAAAGTTTCGATGAATCCGGAGACCACCGTCAGCGGCGTGCGGATTTCGTGTGAGACATTGGCCACGAAATCCCGGCGCATGGCTTCGGCTTGCTCCAAGGCCGTGACGTCGCGCGTGAGCATGAGGCGGCGGCCCTTGCCATAGACGTGGATATGGATGGAGATGCGCTGCGGGTGTCCGGGCGTGGCGTCGCGACCGTCGATTTCGATCGGTTGCGCATAGTCCCCGTGATTCAGGTATTCGATGAAAACCGGGTCGCGTACGAGGTTGCGAATCTGCTGGTGCACATCACGCTTGGAATCAAAGCCCAGATGCTGCGCCGCCGTGAAGTTGCACCATTCGATCGAGGCGTTGCGGTCAAGCAGCAACACCCCGTTTGGTGACGCCTGGATGGCGGCCAGAAACTCTTGCAAGCGGGCCTCGCTCTTGCGTGCCTTGCGATTGAGGGCCTTGAATCCCTTGCGAGCCCGTTCCACCACCTCGGCCCAGACGGCCGAGGTTTGCGGCGGGCGCACCGCATGGCCGTGGCGCAACCAGGCAAGGACCCGGGCCGCGCGCACATTGTCCAGCGTGATCCAGATCGTCGCTCCAACCAAGCTGCCCAGCACCGGGGCCCACTTGCCTTCGGCCAGCCACACCCCGCTCAAGCCCCCCGCCAATGTGAGCGCGAGCAGTTCCAGGGGCCGGCGAATCATGCTGGGGTAGGATCGTTTTTGGCTTTGATGGCTTGGGGTTGAGCGGTGATGCGGTAGCCCGCACCTCGCACGGTTTCAATCATAGCGCTTGCGGCCCCCAGCGATTCCCGCAGACGCTTGACATGCACGTCCACCGTGCGCTCTTCGATGAAGACGTGATCTCCCCAGATCCGATCCAGCAGAGAGCCCCGGGTATGCACCCGCTCCGGGTGTTTCATGAGGTAGTGCAACAGCTTGAACTCGGTGGGCCCGACCTTGAGCTCTTGGCCACTGAGCGTGACCCGATAGGTCGCTGCGTCCAGCGACAACTCACCAAGCTGCACGGCGTCGTTGACGACCTCGGGCGCTCGGCGGCGCAACACGGCACGGATACGCGCGAGCAGTTCCTGGGTCGAAAACGGCTTGGTCACATAGTCATCGGCGCCGGCATCCAGGCCCTGCACTTTGTCGCTCTCCTCGGTGCGGGCTGTCAGCATGATCAAGGGAACCGTTTTCATGCGCTCTTGCTGGCGCCAGCGTTTGGCCAGGGCCACGCCGCTTTCGCCGGGCAGCATCCAGTCGAGCAGGACGACATCGGGCAGCACCGAGTCCACCTCGCGCTGAGCGGCCTCACCGTCGAACACGACGGTGGGAGCGAAGCCGTTGTGGCGCAGGTTGACCGCGATGAGTTCGGCGATGGCCGGCTCGTCCTCGACCACCAGTACACGGGGCAGCTTTCTCATTGGATCGCTGACTCCCGCTGTTCGGGTGTGGTGTGGCGCACATCGGCGCCTTTGACCACGTAGATGGTGGCTTCCGCGATGTTCTTGGCGTGATCGCCCACCCGCTCAATGGCCTTGGCCAGGAACAGCAGGTTGAGGCTGCTGCTGATCGTGCGCGGGTCCTCCATCATGTAGGTGATGAGCTGGCGGAAGTAGCCTTCATATTCGGCGTCGATGCGGTCGTCTTCATTGATGATGGCCAGCGCGGCCTGCACATCGAGCCGGGCAAACGCATCGAGGGTTTGGTGCATTTGGTCGGTGGCGTGCTTGGCCGAGGTCTCGAGATCGACCACCGGCAGCGAGCGAGGGGCCCCCGCTTCGATGAACGACTTGAGCATGCGGGCGATGCGGGATGCTTCGTCCCCTGCGCGCTCCAGGTTCACGATCACCCTTGAGACGCCCACCAGCAGCCGCAGGTCGCGCGCCGTTGGTTGGCGCCGGCTCATGGTGGAGGTGATGTCGTGGTCGATCTGGACTTCGAGGCGGTTGACACGATGTTCGAGCTCCAGCACCTGGTCGGCCGTTTCGACGCTCAAGTGATGCAGCGCGTAGATGCACTGGCGCAATTGGGATTCGACGATGCCGCCCATTTCGAGCACACGGGTGGAAATGTTGCTCAGTTCGGCGTCGAACTGGCTGGAGAGGTGCTTGTCGGCCATGGTCAACCAAACCTTCCTGTGATGTAGTCTTCGGTCTCGGTGCGCTTGGGCTTGAAGAAAATCTGCTCGGTGGCACCGTATTCCACGAGCTCTCCCAGGTACATGTAGGCGGTGTAGTCGCTGCAGCGGGCGGCCTGCTGCATGTTGTGCGTGACGATCGCGATGGTGTAGTCCTGCTTGAGCTCGTGCACCAGCTCCTCCACTTTACCCGTGGAAATCGGATCCAGTGCAGACGTCGGTTCATCCAGCAGCAACACCGAAGGCTTCACCGCCACGCTGCGCGCGATGCACAGACGCTGTTGCTGACCACCCGACAGGCTCAGGCCGTTCTGGTTGAGCTTGTCCTTGACCTCGTTCCACAGCGCGGCCTTGGTCAGGGCCCATTCCACACGGTCGTCCATCTCGGAGCGACTCAGATTCTCGTACAGCTTCACCCCGAAGGCGATGTTGTCGTAGATCGTCATGGGAAACGGCGTGGGTTTCTGAAACACCATGCCGATGCGGGCACGCAGCAGGTTCACATCCTGCTTGTCGTCGAGGATGTTCTGGCCGTAGAAATTGATCTGCCCTTCGGCGCGCTGCCCCGGGTAGAGGCTGTACATGCGGTTGAGCGTGCGCAGCAGCGTGGACTTGCCGCAGCCCGAAGGGCCAATGAACGCCGTGACCTTGCGCTCGACGATGTCGAGGTTCACATCCTTGAGGCCCTGGAACTTGCCGTAGAAGAAGTTGAGGTTGCGCACCTCGATGGCGTTTTTTTGAGCGATACCCGTTTCAGTCATGATGATTTCCTGTGTGAGCTTGGGTCAGGCGCTGACTTTTTCACGGAACAGCACGCGGGCGATGATGTTGAGGACCAGCACGGTCATGGTGATGATCAAGGCGCCGCCCCAGGCCAGACGGTTCCAGTTGTCGAACGGACTCATGGCCATCTGGTAGATCCAGACCGGCAGGTTGGCCATGGGACCGCTCATGTCGGTGGTGAAGAACTGGTTGTTGAGCGCGGTGAAGAGCAGCGGCGCGGTCTCGCCGCTGATGCGGGCGATGGCCAGCAGCACACCGGTGATCACGCCGGCCTTGGCGGCCCGCAAGGTGACCATGGTGGCCACCTTCCAGCGCGGGGCACCAAGGGCGAAAGCCGCCTCGCGCAGGCTGCCCGGCACCAGGCGCAGCATGTTCTCGGTGGTGCGCACCACCACCGGAACGGCAATCAATGACAAGGCCAGACTGCCGGCGTA
Source organism: Tepidicella baoligensis (assembly GCF_013432195.1). GTDB lineage: Bacteria > Pseudomonadota > Gammaproteobacteria > Burkholderiales > Burkholderiaceae_C > Tepidicella > Tepidicella baoligensis. The sequence continues at coordinate 41,324 of NZ_JACCDB010000011.1, forward strand.
ACCCGAAAAATTGCCTACCGTCGCGACCGCGATGGCATACACGAACAGGCCCAGCACGATCGATGGAGCCGACAGCATGATGTCGGTCACGAAACGGGTGATTTCGGCCGTCTTGCTGGTGTCGCCATACTCGGCCAGGTACACCCCGGCCAGGATGCCGATCGGCGTGGACACCAGCACCGACAGCCCCACCAGCAACGCGCTGCCCACGATCGCATTGCGCAGGCCGCCTCCTTCGGTACCCGGAGCGGGCGTGTCCTGCGTGAACATGGCCCAGTCGATGGCCGCAAAGCCGTTGTAGAACAGCACGTAGAGGATCCACAGCAGCACGGTCAAGCCCAGTGCCATGGCCGTCATCGACAGAAACAGGCCAATGGCGTTGCTGCGCCGCCGACGGTTGTAGAGCGATTGATTGAATTCCATCTCAGACCCCTTTGGCCTTTTCAGCACGGTTGACCAAAATCTTGGCAAGAGCGAGCACGACGAAGGTGATCCCAAAGAGCAGGAAACCCAAGGCAAACAGCGTGTGCATGTGCATATCGAACGCTTCGCCGAATTCGTTGGCCAACACGGAAGCGATGGAGGTGCCTGGCGAGAACAGCGAGGTGGGCATGCGATTGGCGTTGCCGATCACAAAGGTCACAGCCATGGTTTCGCCCAGCGCGCGGCCAAGACCGAGCATCACGCCACCAATCACGCCCTTCTGGGTGTACGGCAGCACCACCTTGCGCACCACCTCCCAGGTGGTACAGCCCAGACCGTAGGCCGACTCGCGCAGGATGGGGGGGACGATCTCGAAGACGTCGCGCATCACCGCCGCCACGAAAGGCAGCACCATGAAGGCCAGGATCATGCCGGCGGCGAGAATGCCCAGCCCGTTGGTCACACCGCCGAAAAGCGAGCCGATGATCGGCATGCCGCCCAGCACCTGTTGCAGGGGCACCTGGAAATAGTCAGCAAACAGCGGCGCGAACACGAACAGACCGAACATGCCGTAGATGATGGATGGCACAGCCGCCAGCAACTCCACCGCCGTTCCCAGCGGGCGCCGCAGCCACACCGGGCAAGTTTCGGTGAGAAACAGGGCAATACCAAAGGCCAGCGGCACCGCGATCACCATGGCGATGCCGGCCGTCAGCAGCGTGCCCACGATGGCCATGGCGGCCCCGAATTCCTCGTTCACCACGTCCCACTGGACGGTCCAGAGGAATTGCACGCCGAACGCCTTGAATGCTGGCCAGGCATTCATGAACAAGGACACGATGATGCCGACCAGAGCAACCAGCACCATCAGGGAAAACAGTTGGGTGACACGGTGAAAGAAGAAGTCCTGCACCTGCTGGCGCCTGGCTATGGCCACCATGCGGGCAGAACCCGTCTCGTGTGACATGTCTTCGTTGCTCATGGATGCCTTGGTGGACATGGGGAGATCGCCTGTCGCCATTTGGGATGCCTTTTCATGTCAACACCCGTCGGCCGCTAAGCAGGACCGACGGGTGAGGATACAAGCGTTCAGTGAACGATCAGCGTTTGATCTGAGACCACACCTTGGTACGGATGTCGTTGGTCAGACTGTCGGGCAGGGGCACATAGTCCAGTTCGAGGGCCATCTTCTGGCCATTCTTGAATGCCCAGTCGAAGAACTTCAACACCTCGTTGCTCTCGGCCACGTTGGCGGGCTCCTTGTACATCAGGATGAACGAGGCGGTGCTGATGGGCCAGGAGTTGGCGCCCTGGGGGTTGACCATGGACACACCCATGCCCGGCACGCTGAACCAGTCCACGCCGGCGGCGGCAGCGGCGAAAGTGGTTTCGTCAGGGCGCACGAAATTGCCTGCCGCGTTCTGCACAGCCATGTAGGGGATGTTGTTCTTCTTGGCGTAGGCGTATTCCACGTAGCCGATGGCGCCGCGGGTGCGCTGCACGTTGGCGGCCACGCCTTCGTTACCACGGCCGCCGATCGAGGACGGGGCAGGCCACTTCACGGAGGCACCCTTGCCCACGGTGTCAGCCCACTCCTTGCTGACCGCAGAGAGGTAATCCGTCCAGTTGAAGGTGGTTCCGGAGCCGTCGGCACGGTGTACCACGGTAATCGCCTGGTTCGGGAAGGTCTTGCCCGGGTTCAGCGCGGCGATTTTGGGGTCGTTCCAGTTGGTGATCTTGCCCATGAACATCTCGGCCAGCACGGGGCCGGTGATGCGGACTTCACCCTGGGCAAAACCCTGCAAGTTGAAGACCGGTACGGTGCCACCGATGATCGCCGGAAACTGCACCATGCCATCGCGCTCCAGCTCTTCACCGGACAAAGGGGCGTCGGTCGCACCGAAAGCCACGGTTTTGGCGCGAATCTGACGGATGCCGCCAGAGGAGCCGATGGACTGGTAGTTCAGACCGACGCCCGTCTGTGCCTTGTAGGCTTCGGCCCACTTGGCATAGATCGGGAACGGGAATGTAGCGCCAGCACCGGTGATGTCGGCGGCCATGGCGACATGGCTGAAGCCGATGGTGGCCACGGACAACGCTGCAGCGGCAATGGTTTTCAAAAAGGTGCGTTTCATCGAATTCCTCTTGAAGGAAGGTTGGAAGGGACATCGGCGACTGTAGGAGGCTTCTGTGACACTTCTGTGACAATTCATTGAAAAGGCGCCCGACACTCGATTTCCACCGCTTGAATACCCCTGAATGGCCCCGCTTCGGTGGTATGCTGAGCGCCCTTCAAGTGATGGAGCGGCATGCAAAACGGAACCTTGCTGGCAGCAGTGGACCTCGGGTCCAACAGCTTTCGCCTTGAAATCGGACGCTACGACTCGGGCCACATCGAACGGGTGGAGTACCTCAAGGAGGTCATCCGCCAGGGCAGCGGGCTCGATGAAAACAAAAACCTCAGCCTCGTTGCCATGGAGCGAGGCTGGGAATGCCTGGCCCGCTTCGCGGAGCGCCTGCAAGGCTTCAAGAAGAACCAGGTGCGCGCCGTGGCCACCCAAACGCTGCGCGAAGCCCGCAACCGAGACGACTTTTTGCGCAAGGCGCAACAGATACTGGGGTTTTCAATCGATGTGATCTCTGGCCACGAGGAAGCGCGATTGATCTATCAGGGTGTTTCACACCTCTTGCCGCAGTCTGACGAACGCCGGTTGGTGATCGACATCGGCGGGCGGTCCACCGAGGTGATACTTGGCCAAGGCTACACACCCATGCGCATGGAGTCGTACCGACTGGGCAGCGTCGCCTGGTCAACCCGTTATTTCCCGCGCGGACAGTTCACCCCTGCCATGCTCAAAACCGCCGTCATCGCGGCCAAGGCGGTGCTCGACGAAGCCTTGGAGACTTTTCCCCCCAGCGAGTGGCATGTGGCATACGGCTCATCGGGCACCATGGGAGCGGTGGCGGAGATCCTGGGCATCCACGGTTTCCCCGCAGGCATGATCACCAAACCCGGTCTGGATTGGATGACCGAGCGGATGTTGCGCGCTGGCAATACAGAAGACCTCCGGCTGGAGGGCCTCAAAGACGACCGCCGTCCCGTGCTCGCCGGGGGGGTGAGCGTGCTGCACGCGCTCTTCGAACTCTTTGAGATGGAGTCCATTCATCGCGCGCTGGGGGCTTTGCGCCAAGGAGCGCTGTACGACCTGATTGACCGGGACAACGACCAGACCGACGTGCGGGAACGCACCGTGCGCTGGCTGGCCGAGCGTTTCACCACCGACAAGGCCCAGGGGGCACGGGTATCGGCCGTGGCCACGCAATTGTTCGCTCAAATTGCGAATGCGGATCCGCTCAATGGTCGGTATTCGCAGAAATTGGACTGGGCCGCACGCCTGCATGAAATCGGAACCCACATCTCGCATGCCAACGCCCACCGTCATGGCGCCTACATTTTGGACCATGTGGATGCGCCGGGTTTTTCCTTGCCCGAGCTGCATCGGATGAGTCAATTGGTGCTGGGCCAGCGTGGCAAGCTGAGAAAACTGGAGGGCAATCTGTCGGATGAGCTGTTTGTCAAACAGCTCATCAGCCTGCGTCTGGCCGTCGTGCTCTGCCATGCCCGCAAAGACCCGGACATTGCCGCGCTGCGCTTCCAATACAAGCCACGCCAATTCAAACTGACGGCCGTGCCAGGCTGGGCGAAACGGTTTCCCCAGTCGGCGTGGTTGCTGGAAGAAGAAGCCTTGGCTTGGCAGAAGACCGAGTGGCGGCTGGTGCTGGACCTGCGCTAAAGCAGTTCGGGCGTCTGGACGGTGAGAATGACCGTCTGCATCTGGCCGTTGCGCTCGCGCTGACGCAGCCACCACACCGCGCCTTTGCGGATCGAGCATTCCGGTTCACTGAACCCCAACAACCGCGCGACGGTCCGGCCCAGGGTGGGCTGGTGCCCGACGACGAGCACCGGCTGCTTGCCATGAGGCCATTGGACCAACTCGAGCAGTTCGTCCACCCCCGCGTCGGGGCGCAGCTCTTCGCGGGCTTTGTATTTGCGCCCCAAGGCGATCACCGTTTGCTCGGCCCGCACGGCAGGGCTGGAATAAACGCGCACCCCCTCGGGCAACTGCCGGTCGAGCCAAGCGGCCATGCGGCTGGCCTGTCGCTCGCCTTTGGCCGTGAGGCGGCGTGACAGGTCTGCCCCCGCTCCACCGCCTTCGTCGGTTTCCTCCAAGTCTTCGGCCTCAGCGTGCCGCCACAAGATCAGATCCATCATCACCCTTTACTCCCATGCCGCCCCATCAGGGCCGCCTGTGCCGAATGCAAAGCGTTGCGCCCTCTGCCACTTTGGGCGGCGGCCTTGACGTAAGCGCCATCAGGCTGCAGCAGCCAGGCATCCCGTGCATCCTGCAGGTACTGGTGTATGCATTCGTCCATCAAGCGGTGCCGCAGCGCCGCGTCGGTCACGGGCCAGGCCAGCTCGATGCGGCGCAACATGTTGCGGTTCATCCAGTCAGCGCTGGACAACCAGAGCTCCTCCTGGCTGCCCATGCGGAAATAGAACACCCGGGAATGCTCCAAAAACCTGCCAATGATGGAGCGGATGTGCACCCGTTCGGTAAAGCCGGGCACCCCGGCCGGCAGAATACAGGCGCCGCGCACGATCGCATCCACCTGAACCCCCTGCTGGGAAGCATTCGCCAGAGCGCGAGCCAGGGGTTCATCCGTGAGCGCGTTCATTTTGAGGATGATGCGTGCCTCCTCCCCAGCCTTGGCCGCCGCCACCGTGGCATCGATGCGCTCGAGCAGGCCTTTGTGCAAGTGAAATGGTGCGACCAGAACCTTGTTCAGCTTGGGCAGCCGGTTCTGGCTGGCCAGATGGAGAAACACCTGTTCCAGATCGCTGGTCAGCGCTTCGTCGGCGGTGAGGTAGCTGACATCGGTGTAAAGCCGCGCCGTGCCAGGGTTGTAGTTGCCGGTCGAGACGTGGGCGTAACGCACGATGCGGCCCTCTTCTCGGCGGGTCACCAGCAACATCTTGGCATGGGTCTTGAGCCCCACGATGCCATACACCACTTGCGCCCCCACCGACTCCAGCCGCTCCGCCTGGTTGATGTTGGCCTCCTCATCGAAACGTGCCTTGAGCTCCACCACTGCGGTGACCTCCTTGCCTCGCCGCACCGCTTCACGCAGCAGTTCGACCATCTCGCCCTTGGAGCCGGTACGGTAGATGGTCTGCTTGATGGCCAGAACGTCCGGGTCCTCCACGGCTTCGCGAAGAAACGCGAGCACGGCGTCAAAGCTTTCGTAGGGCTGGTGGATCAGCACGTCGCCTTTTTTCAGCCGCTCGAAGAACGACTGCCCCGGCGTGAGCTGGACCGGCCACCCCGGTTGGTAGGGTTGGAAACGCAGCGCAGGGGCTTCGATCCGGTCGATGAGCTGGTTCAGGCGCACCAGATTGACCGGGCCAGGCACACGGAACAGCGTTTCGGGCGGGAGATTGAACTGTTGCAGCAGGAAGTCGGAGAGGAAGTCCGAGCAGCCGGCCGACACTTCCAGGCGCAAGGCTTGGCCGTAGTGGCGCTGTTGCAAGCCCAGCCGCATGGCGGTGCGCAGGTTTTTCACCTCCTCCTCGTCCAGCGCCAGATCGGAATGCCGAGTCACCCGGAACTGCGAGAACTCGGTGACGGTACGGCCAGGAAACAGGTCATTCAGATGCGAACGGATGATGCTGGAAATCGAAGCGAAATACATCGTCTTGGAATGGCGCTGCCCGGGTATGCGGGCATAACGCGGCAAGGCGCGGGGCACCTTGACGATGGCCACCTCGTTTTCCCGGCCAAAGGCGTCCCGCCCGGCAAGCCTCACGATGAAATTGAGCGATTTGTTGGCGACCTGGGGGAAAGGATGCGACGGGTCCAGCCCGATCGGCAGCAGCAATGGCTGCACCTCTTGGGTGAAATACTCCTTCACCCAGCGGCGCTGCGCGGCGTTGCGTTCGGAGTGGGCCACAACCTGGATGCCGCGCTTTTGCAGCGCGGGCAAGAGCTCGTCGTTGTAGATGGCGTACTGCTGTGCCACCAGGTCGTGGACTTTGGAAGCCACCTCGCGGAAGGTCTGGGCATTGACTGCGCCACGCTGCTCGTTGGTCTGGAAGGCAGCCAAGTGGGGGGCGAAGCGAACCTCGAAGAATTCGTCCAGGTTCGACGATACGATGGCCAAATAACGCAAGCGCTCCAGCAAGGGGACGTCTGGCCTTCGAGCCCAGTCCAGCACGCGCTCGTTGAAAGCGAGAATGCTCTGGTCCCGGTCGAGAAATCCGCTTTTGATGGGGGGGTGGGCGCTCATTCGGATCGTTTTTGTGCGGTTCGGTATCCCCCGATTATTGAACAACCCGAAAGTCTGAATATGTCATCTTGATGAAAATCTGGTCACATCGGGGCCTGATTCAGGCAATGAGATCGGCCAAGGCCTCGATGTCTTCAGGAAACATCTGCCCACTTTCGGCTGCGAGCACACGGCCTGCTGCGTCCAACAGCAGGGTGATGGGCAGCCCCCGAGGTTTCGGAAAATGTTGCCGCCATTGCGGGCTGGTCCAGGCCGACGGAAAGGTGTATCCCCGGCTGCGCATGTACTGACTGGCCAAGTCGGCATTCCGGTCGATGGAGAGACCCAGAAAATCGATGCGGTCTCGATGCCGGCGCCAAAATGCCTCCATGCTCGGGCTCTGCAGGGCACAAAACGGGCAGATACTGGCCCACCAATAGATGAGCAGCGGCCGCCCCCGGCTCGAAGCGTCGAAGGACTGCCCGTCCAGCAGCGTCACCGGGGGGACGCGCAGCACCGAGCCCAGGGCAGGCAGTGGCGGCGCCTTGGCTTCTTCGGCCGCCGCCGACGCAGGCTGAGCGCCAACCGGGCCTACCCACAGCGCCGTCACAGGCAGCCCGAGAGCAAACTTCAATAGAAAGCGCCGTGACGGCGAAGGCACCTCATTCACAAAAGATGGCTGCATGGCCAGCGTAGGTTACGCCAAGATGAACGTGGCGCCAAGTGGTGGTGGTCTGGTATGGTCTCAAAGCCACTTTTGCATGAAGCGGGCATACCCCATGGCGGGATCGAGCTGGTAGCCCTCGAAGCCGATGCGCTGGTACAGCCGCACCGCTGGGAGGTTACCCTCGAGAACCTCGAGGGTGAGCTTGCAGGCTCCCCGCGCCCGGGCCAGCGTCTCGACCACCTCCAGCATGCGCTCGGCAATGCGTTGGCCTCGATGGCTGGGCAGCACCGCCACGTCGTGGACGTTGACCAGTGGACGGCATTTGAAGGTAGAAAACCCTTCGATGGCATTGACCAGCCCCACCGGCTCATCGCCATCGAAGGCCAGCACGCTGAATGCCTGTGGGCGGCGCGCCAGCTCGCCCACCAGACGCTGCTTGACGGACGCACTCAACCCCTCACCGCCACCGGCCGGATCGCGGGCGTAGGCATCGAGCACATCCACGATGGCACGGGCGTGTCGCGGATCGTGATAATCCGCCTCGACGATGCACAAAGTGCTCATGCCGCGGCTGCCTCGGCCAGACGCTCGGCCCATCGGTGAGCAAGGTCCGCATCGCGAGCTTCGACCATGACACGAAGCAGCGGCTCGGTGCCACTGGCACGGATGAGCACCCTACCCGTCTGGCCCAGGTCGGATTCGGCCTCCCGGATCAGGCTGTGCAAAGCGGCGTTGTCTTGCCAGGCCTGACCAGGCCGCAAACGCACATTGATGAGCACCTGCGGGTAAAGCTCCACCCCACGCAGCAATTCGGACATGGTCTGCCCACTGCGAGCGCAGGCCTGCAACACCTGCAGAGCCGACACGATGGCATCCCCCGTGGTCTGACGATCGAGTATGAGCAGATGCCCCGAGCCTTCGCCGCCCAGCTGCCAGCGATGCTGGTGCAGCGCCTCCAGCACATAGCGATCGCCCACCTTGGCCCGGACGAATTTCACCCCTTTGGCCTGCAGGGCGAGCTCCACCGCCATGTTGGTCATGAGCGTGCCGACGACACCAGGCACCACCTCATCGCGGCCCAGGCGGTCATCGGCGAGCAGGTAAAGCAGCTCGTCGCCATTGAACAGACGGCCCGTGGCATCCACCATTTGCAGCCGATCGGCATCCCCGTCCAGCGCAATGCCCACGTCTGCACCATGAGCCAGAACAGCCGCGATCAAGGCCTCGGGGTGGGTCGCGCCGACGTTTTGATTGATGTTGAAGCCGTCAGGTTGGCAGCCAATCTCGATGACCTCGGCGCCCAGCTCATGGAATACCTTGGGCGCGATGTGATAGGCCGCGCCATGGGCCGCATCGACGACGATCCTCTGTCCTCGCAGGGACAGATCGCTGCCAAACGTGCTCTTGCAGAACTCGATGTAGCGGCCGGCGGCGTCGTCGAGGCGGCGCGTCTTGCCCAAGTGCGCGGAATCCGCCCATAGGGGAGGCTCGGCCAAGGCCGCTTCGACCGCCAGCTCCCATTCGTCGGGCAGCTTGGCGCCTTGGGCGTTGAAGAATTTGATGCCGTTGTCGGGAAAGGGGTTGTGGCTGGCAGAGATGACCACGCCCAGCGAAGCGCGCTGGGCCCGCGTGAGGTAGGCCACCGCTGGCGTGGGCACGGGCCCGAGCAGCACCACGTCCACACCCGCCGAGTTGAACCCGGACTCCAGCGCCGACTCCAGCATATAGCCCGAAATCCGGGTGTCTTTGCCAATCAGCACCACCGGATGGGGTTCGGATTGTTTGAGCACACGCCCGACCGCATGTGCCAGGCGCAGGACGAAATCGGGTGTGATAGGAGCTTGCCCGACGGTTCCCCTGATGCCGTCGGTGCCGAAATACTGTCGCTTCATGAATACGATGGGTGGTTGCAATGCAGGGCAGGATTATCCCTCCTGCTCGGTCATGGCCTGCCACACCTTCAAGGCTTCAGCGGTCGCTGCCACATCGTGCACACGCAGCACGCGGGCCCCTCGCTCCGCCGCCAACACCGCAGCCGTGACGCTGGCCAGCACCCGGTCTGGTGCCGATGTGCGTCCCGTGACCTGACCGAGCGACGACTTGCGCGACCACCCAACCAGCAAGGGATAGCCCAGCGCCAGGATGTCCCGCTGCCGAGCGAGCAACGCGAAGTTCTGCGCAACCGTCTTACCGAAACCGATTCCGTAGTCCAGCACCAAGCGCGAGGGATCCACCCCCAGTGCCCGCAGTCGCCCTGCGCGCTCGGCCAGAAACGCCGTCACCGCAGGCACCGCATCACCCTCCATCGGCGCGATCTGCATGGTCTGCGGCTCCAGGTGCATATGCATCAAACACACGCCACAGCGGCCATGTTGCGCCACCACGGCTTCACCTGTGAGGCCCTGCACACCTTCGCGTCTCAGAGCCCAGACATCGTTGATGATGTCCACACCCAGATCCAGACACGCCTGCATCACTTCGGGCTTGTAGGTATCCACCGACACCGGCACCTGCCACTTCACCAGCTCGCGCAGCACCGGCACCAGCCGCTCCAATTCATCCTGCAACGGCAACGGAGGAGCCCCTGGCCGGGTGGACTCGGCCCCGACATCGAGGATGCCGGCTCCATCTCGGACCAGTTGCTCGGCCTGTTTCAACGCATCGGCAGGTGCCAGGAAGCGCCCTCCATCCGAAAACGAATCGGGCGTGACGTTGAGGATGCCCATCAACACCGGGGCGCTGAGGTCGATGGAAAAACGGGTGGTCTGCCAACGGGTCTGCATGGCGCGTGTCACATGAAAAAGGGGCCCGTCAGGCCCCAGGATGCCTCACCACGACCGATCAGGCGGCCGTGGGAGCAGGATCGGACTTCACCTCAGGAGCTCCGCCACTGTCGCCCCCTCCGGCACTGGGGTTGCGCGGCGTGTAATCTTTTGGCGGACGCGGCGGCCGGCCGGCCATGATGTCGTCGATCTGCTCGCTGTCGATGGTTTCCCACTCCAGCAGGGCCTTGGCCATGGCGTGCATCTTGTCGGCGTTTTCCTCGATCAGGCGGCGCGCCAGCGCGTACTGTTCGTCGATGATGCGCCGCACCTCGGCATCGACCTGCCGCATGGTCTCCTCGCTCATGTGCGTGGTCTTGGTGATCGAGCGGCCGAGGAAGACCTCCCCCTCGTTCTCGGCGTAGACCATGGGCCCCAGCCGCTCCGACATGCCGTAACGCATCACCATGTCGCGGGCGATCTGCGTGGCCCGCTCGAAGTCGTTGCTGGCGCCTGTGGTCATCTGATTCATGAACACCTCCTCCGCGATGCGGCCGCCGAACAGCATGCTGATCTGGTTGAGCATGTACTCTTTGTCGTAGCTGTAGCGGTCCTTTTCGGGCAGGCTCATGGTCACGCCCAGCGCGCGGCCGCGCGGAATGATGGTGACCTTGTGCACCGGGTCGCACTTGGGCAGCAGTTTGCCGATGAGCGCGTGGCCCGCCTCGTGGTACGCGGTGTTGCGGCGTTCCTCCTCGGGCATGACCATGGACTTGCGCTCGGGGCCCATCAGGATCTTGTCCTTGGCCTTCTCGAAGTCCTGCATCTCCACCACGCGGGCGTTGCGGCGCGCAGCCATCAGGGCGGCCTCGTTGCACAGGTTGGCCAGGTCCGCACCGCTCATGCCGGGGGTGCCACGGGCGATGATCTCCGGGCTGACGTCGGGGCCGATCGGTATCTTGCGCATGTGCACCTTCAGGATCTGCTCGCGTCCGCGGATGTCGGGCAGCGTCACATAGACCTGGCGGTCGAAGCGGCCCGGGCGCAGCAGCGCAGCGTCCAGGATGTCGGGCCGGTTGGTGGCCGCGATCACGATGACGCCGAGATTGGTCTCGAAACCGTCCATCTCGACCAGCATCTGGTTGAGTGTCTGCTCACGCTCGTCGTTGCCACCGCCCAGGCCTGCGCCACGCTGGCGGCCGACGGCGTCGATCTCGTCGATGAAGATGATGCAGGGCGCATTCTTCTTGGCTTGTTCGAACATGTCGCGCACGCGCGCCGCACCCACGCCGACGAACATTTCGACGAAGTCCGAGCCCGAGATGCTGAAAAACGGGACCTTGGCCTCGCCCGCGATGGACTTGGCCAGCAGTGTTTTACCGGTGCCGGGAGGACCGACCAGCAGCAGACCACGCGGAATACGCCCCCCCAGCTTCTGGAACTTGGCGGGATCCTTCAGGAAGTCCACGACCTCCTTGACTTCTTCCTTGGCCTCGTCGCAGCCGGCCACGTCGGCAAAGGTCACGGTGTTCGCGTTTTCATCCAGCATGCGGGCCTTGCTCTTGCCGAAGCTGAAAGCACCGCCCTTGCCGCCGCCCTGCATCTGGCGCATGAAGTAGATCCACACCCCGATCAGCAGCAACATCGGCCCCCAGCTCACCAGCAAGGTCATCAGCAACGACCCTTCCTCGCGGGGGCGGACATCGAATTTCACGTCATTGGCGATCAGGTCGCCAATGAGACCGCGATCCAGATAGGTGGCGTTGGTGCGCACGCGCCGGTCGTCGGTCGTGATGGCAATGATCTCGGTGCCGCTGGAGCCTTCCTGGATGGTGGCACTCTTGATGCGCTGGGCCTTGACCTCATTGAGAAACTCGGAATAGGGTATGTAGCCGGCGCCGGCCGTGGTGCGCCCGTCGAATTGCTTGAAGACGGTGAACAGCACCATGGCGATCACCATCCACACCGCAACTTTGGAAAACCACTGGTTGTTCAAGAAAGGCTCCTGCTCGTAATCACTGACCTTGACATGGCACCCATTTTAGGTCCTTCAAGACACCATACCCGTTCGGGCAACTCATCCATATGCATGACATGGATAGAAAAAACCGATTGGGGCGCTACTTCAGACCGATTCCCACCAAAAAGGTTTCCGACGATTTGTCGCGCGACGCTTTGGGCTTCAGGGGTTTGACCAACCGGAAGGTTGCTCGGAACAGCCGGACCAGACCATCGTAGCCGCTGCCATGAAAGAGTTTGACCACCAGAGCGCCGTCCTTTTTCAGATGCTGCCGGGCAAAGTCCACCGCGAGCTCGACCAGGTGTTCGACCCGGGCCGCGTCCACCGACTCGACACCCGACAAATTGGGCGCCATGTCCGACACCACCACATCGACCGGCCGAGAGCTGCCGTCGGGGCGGCGCAGGGCGGCCTCCAGTTGCGCCAGCACCGATGCTTCGCGGAAATCGCCTTGAATGAAATGCACCCCTTCGATCGGCTCCATGGGCAACACATCCAGCCCCACGATGGCCCCGTTGAGCGCGCCGGCAGCCGCGCCCTCGGGCGAAAGTCGGCGGCGCAGGTACTGGCTCCACGCGCCGGGGGCACAACCCAGATCCACCACACACTGACCGGGACGGATCAAGTGGAAGGTCTCATCGATCTCCTTGAGCTTGTAGGCCGCACGCGCGCGATAACCTTCCTTCTGGGCCAGTTTGACCCACGGATCGTTGACGTGCTGGTTCAGCCAGGCCTTGTTGACCTTCTTGCTCTGTGTTTTGACCTTCATGCGGCTCCGACTATAAGCCAGCCCAGTTCGCGTTGCAGGTCGGGCATCACGGCGCTGACGGCAAACCACAGGGATGTGCCGGCGAACTGGGCGAATACCAGCACGGGCAGCACATGGCGAGGAACAGGGGCATCCATGCTGGCAATGTAGCGCAGCCCCTTTCAACAGGGGTATGCCGGATAATCGGCAGATGGCTCAAATCGAACTCACCCCCGCCCAGCGCAAGGTCCACCGTGCGGATGCTCATCATCTCGACCCTGTCGTCCTCATCGGCGGTGACGGCCTGACCCCCGCCGTCAAGAAAGAAGTGGACGCCGCTCTAAAGGCCCACGGTCTGATCAAGGTGCGCGTCTTCTCCGACGACCGCACCGAGCGCGAGAGCTACCTCCAAACGCTCGCCGACGAACTCGGCGCCGCACCCATCCAGCACATCGGCAAGCTGTTGGTGCTCTGGCGACCCATTCCCGAGAAGGAAAAGGCCGTTGACGAAGACCGCATGCCGGGCCCGCGCGATGTCAAGATCCTGAAGTACAGCAAGAAGGGCGGCCAGCGCCCCGAGGTGAAGATGGTGCGCGTGCTGGGCAACGAACGCCTGACGCCTGGCGGCTTGATCAAGCGCGCCAAGAAACCCAAGCCCAAAAGCGTGAAGAAGACCTCCCAGAAGTGACCTGTGCGGCCCTGTGGCCTGGCCCTGCCGGCCGCGGGGTTGCTTTGCACGCGCTAGCCTTGCAAACCGAACACACCAGCCCCAAGTGCCCCAGATGAACGCCACTACAGCCACCGAAACGTCCGCCCTGCAGGCCACCAACCCCCTGCTCGACTTCTCCGACCTGCCGCGCTTCGACGCCATCCGGCCCGAACACGTGGTTCCTGCGGTCGAGGCCCTACTGGCCACTGCCAACGAAGCCCTGGAAACGGTGACGGCTGAGGACTTCCCGGCCGAGTGGCCGCGCATGGCCGCGGTCCTCGACGTGGCCACCGAACGTCTGAGTCGAGCCTGGGGTGCCGTCAGTCACCTCAACGCCGTGGCCGATACCCCGGAGCTGCGCGCCGCCTACAACGCGGCCCTGCCTCAGGTCACCGAATTCTGGACGCGGCTGGGCGCCGATGAACGGCTGTACGCCAAATACAAGGCGATGGACCCGACACGCCTGACACCCGAGCAGGCCCGGGCACGGGAAAATGCCCTGCTCGGCTTCGTGCTCGGCGGGGCCGAACTACAGGGCGCGGCCAAGGAACGCTTTGCCGCCATCCAGGAGCGCCTGGCCGAACTGAGCCAGAAATTCAGCGAAAACACGCTGGATGCCACCGACACCTACGCCTATTTCGCCACCGCCGAAGAGCTCGATGGTGTTCCCGACGATGTGCTGGCCGCCACCCGGGCGGCCGCCGAGGCCGAGGGGCAAACTGGTCACAAGCTGACACTGAAATTGCCCTGCTACCTGCCAGTGATGCAGTTCGGTCACAACCGCGCGTTGCGCGAGCGCCTCTACCGGGCCTACACCACCCGTGCCAGCGACCAAGCCGAGGGCGCAGCGGTGAAATACGACAACACATCGCTCATCCGCGAAATTCTCGCCCTGCGTCAGGAAGAGGCTGAGTTGCTGGGCTACCGGGACTTCGCCACCATGTCCCTGGTGCCCAAAATGGCTGAATCGGCCGAGCAAGTGATTCGTTTCTTGCGCGAGCTGGCTGCCAAGGCCCGGCCCTACGCCGAACAGGACCTGGCAGACATGCGCGCTTATGCCGCCGCACACCTGGGCCTGCATGACCCGCAGGCCTGGGACTGGGCCTACATCGGTGAGCAACTGCGCCAAGCCCGCTATGCCTACAGCGAACAGGAGGTCAAACCCTACTTCACCGCCCCCCGGGTGCTGCAAGGCCTCTTCCATATCGTCGAAACCCTGTTCGAGGTGAGCATCCGCCCCGATACGGCCCCCGTCTGGCACCCGGGGGTGCAGTTCTTCCGCATCGAACGCACGCCCAGCCGTCCAGGCGACGGCGCCCCTGAACTCGTGGGGCAGTTCTATCTGGACCTCGGCGCACGCAACGGCAAGCGTGGCGGCGCCTGGATGGACGACGTGCGTGCCCGTTGGCTGCGTCCCGACGGCGCCTCGCTCCAAACCCCGGTGGCTCATCTGGTCTGCAATTTCGCCGAAGGCGTCAATGGCAAGCCGCCCCTGCTCACGCATGACGACGTGATCACCCTCTTCCACGAATTCGGCCACGGTCTGCACCACCTGCTCACACAGGTCAACGAACGCGACGTCAGCGGCATCAGCGGCGTGGAATGGGACGCGGTGGAATTGCCCAGCCAATTCATGGAAAACTTTTGCTGGGAGTGGGACGTGCTCAAACAGATGACCGCCCATGTGGACACCGGCGAGCCGCTGCCCCGCGAGCTGTTCGACAAAATGCTCGCCGCCAAGAACCACCAGAGTGGCCTGCAAACCCTGCGCCAGATTGAGTTTGCCCTGTTCGACATGCTGCTGCACAGCCACGACGCCCCGAAGAATGCCGACGGCGTGGACTTCATGGGCTTGCTCCAACAGGTCCGCGACGAAGTTGCGGTGATCCAACCACCGGGCTACAACCGCATGCCCCACACGTTCAGCCACATCTTCGCCGGGGGCTATGCAGCAGGCTACTACAGCTACAAGTGGGCCGAGGTGCTGAGCGCCGACGCTTACGCTGCCTTCGAGGAAGCGGCCCAACGCTCGGGCACCACACTCGACGTGCCGACCGGCCGCCGCTACCGTCAAGCCATTCTCGAAACCGGCGGCAGCCGACCGGCCATGGAGTCGTTCAAGGCCTTCCGGGGGCGTGAGCCTTCCATCGACGCTCTGCTGCGGCACCAGGGCATGGCCGCCTAGGGCCGCCGCCGGGATCAATCGTTCGCCTGTTCATCCATGCGGCGTTCCCGGCCCTTGAGGGCACGTTTGAACGAGGCGTAGGCAGTCCATAGGACCAGCGCGGCACCGACGGCCAGGAAGCCGGCACTGATCGGGCGCTCGATGAAGGTCATCATGTCGCCACGGGACAGCAGCAAGGCACGGCGCAGGTTTTCCTCCATCATCGGCCCCAGCACAAAGCCCAGGAGCAAGGGCGCGACCTCGAACTTGAGCACGGCCAGCGCATAGCCGAACACCCCCAGCAAGGCCACCATATAGACGTCGAACGTGTTGTTGTTGACGCTGTACACCCCGAGGGAGATGAACACCAGAATGGCGGGATACAGCACGTTGTAGGGAATGCGCAGGATGGCCACCCAGATGCCGATCAGGGGCAGGTTCAGGATCATGAGCATGATGTTGCCGATGCCGAAGCTCACGATCAGGCCCCAGAACAGGTCGGGCTGCTGGGTCATCAGCAGCGGACCGGGCTGAATGCCATGGATGATGAGCGCACCCAGCATCAGCGCCATCACCGCATCGCCCGGAATGCCGAGCGACAGCGTGGGCACGAAGGCGGTCTGCGCAGCGGCGTTGTTGGCCGATTCGGGGGCGGTAATGCCTTCGATGGCCCCCTTGCCGAACTTGCCCGGGTCCTTCGACACCTTTTTCTCGACCGCGTACGACATGAACGAGGCGATGCTGGAACCTGTACCGGGCAAGGCGCCGAAGAAACTGCCGATGCCCGTTCCACGGAGCATCGGGAATACCGACTCCTTCCAGTCCTTGCGCGTCGGCGTCATGGAGCGAAAGGTGATTTTTTCCTTGACCTTGGATTCAGTCGTGTTGTTGATGGAGGAAA
Source organism: Tepidicella baoligensis (assembly GCF_013432195.1). Taxonomy (GTDB): domain Bacteria; phylum Pseudomonadota; class Gammaproteobacteria; order Burkholderiales; family Burkholderiaceae_C; genus Tepidicella; species Tepidicella baoligensis. Next base: position 58,042 of record NZ_JACCDB010000011.1, read on the forward strand.
TCACTTCCGCGATACCGAACAGGCCCATGGCCAGGGCCACCAGGTTGATCCCGTCCATGAGTTCGGGGATGCGGAAGTCGAAGCGCGCCACACCGGAGTTCACGTCCGTGCCCACCGTACCGAGCACCAGACCGAGCACCACCATCGCCAGCCCCTTGAGGGCAGAGCCGGATGCCAGGGTGGACGCTGCGACCAGGCCGAGCAGCATCATGGCGAAGTATTCGGCTGGGCCAAACTGCAGGCCGAGCTCCGCGATGACTGGCGAGAACATCACCAGCACCAGAATGCCCAGCATGGAGCCGACGAAGGAGGCAATCGTCGTCATGAACAGAGCCACGCCTGCCCGGCCCTGCTTCGCCATGGGATACCCGTCCAGGCAGGCCACCGCCGATGAGGGTGTGCCCGGAAGGTTGAGCAGAATCGAAGCGGTGGAGCCGCCGTATTGGGCGCCGTAGTAGACCCCCGCGAGCATCACGATGGCAGCCGTAGGCGGGATGTGGTACGTGATGGGCAGCAGCAACGAGATGGTGGCCAATGCCCCGATGCCGGGCAGCACGCCGATCAGCGTTCCCAGGAAGACGCCGATGAAGCAGTAGAGCAAGGTGGTGGGTTGCAGGGCCGATTGCAGGCCAAGCAAGAGTCCGTTGGCGATGTCCATGTCTCTGAGTCTTTATTCGTGTGGGGGGATGGGGACTATCTGTTGTGGACTCCGGGCTCAAGGGCTCCAGGGCCAGACCGGCAACACCATGCTCAGCCCCTGGATGAAGACCCCCCAGGTGATGGCGGCCACCCCGAGGGCCACCGCCACGCGACCTTTCCAGGAAATTTGGCGATCTGCGAGAGAGGAAGTCAGTACCGTCACGATCGTGGCGAACACGATGCCCAGTGGCTTGAGCAGCAGGGCAAAAAGGCCGATGCTGAGCGTGACCAGCACCAGCGTTTTGACTTCGACCTTGACGGGCGAACCTTTTCTCAGCAAGGCGGGGATGGTAATGAGCAGGCCGAGTATGGCGAGCAAAATACCCAAGCTGACCGGAAAAAAGCCCGGCCCCATGCGGTTGAGCTGGCCGATGTCGTATTCCTGATAGGCGTGCCACGCGACGAAGAGCCCGATGGCCAGCATCGCCAGTCCGCCCACGATGTCGCGGTAATCTCTACTCCACATGCGGTCTCCTGCTGTATCGATTTCAGCTTAGCATTGGAACCGCAAATGCCCTGCCTGTGTTTAAGTAATTGCACGTAAGGCGGATGCAGGCATCGCCTACCAGGTGCCGGCGGGCAGGCTCCCCCGCACGAATGAGGCAATCAGTTCAGCCATGTCTGGGCGGCCGGCCCGGTGGGCGAAATCGATGGCCGTCAAGCCCTGCTGATTGCGGGCCAGCGGGTCGGCGCCTTCTTCCAGCAACATGCGAACGACCATGGGATGGCCGTAGTGCGCGGCCATCATCAACGGCGTGGTGCGGTTGGGCGACTCGGCATCGATGAACGCATGGTGCTCCAGCAGCAAGCGGGTGATGGCTGGCGCGTTGGGCCCTTTGTGCGTGGCCGCGTAGTGCAGCGGTGTCCAGCCCGGTTTGTTGACTTGGGCTCGCCGCGCTATCAGCGCCTCTACCAGATCCAGATGCCCTCTGAGGGCGGCCATCATGAGCGGGTTTTCGTCGGTGCTGCCACGGGCATCCACGTTGACCTCGGGCCGTCCGATCAGGAATCGGGCCACACGCAGCGATCCCTGGCTGATCGCCAGGAACAGCGGTGGCTCCAATTCGGGACTCGGCGTGTTGAAGTCAAAGCCCAGGCGACCCAGCCGCTCCAAGGTTCGAACGTCGTCCCGCTGGATGGCGACGAAGAACTGCTCGTAAGAACCCGATTGTCCAACGGCGGGCATTTGAAAAAGCAAAAAACTTGAAAAAACAAAGAGTTGAATGATATTTTTCAAGTTGTTTGAGAGGCTTTGAGGGCGCATGGCGAACACGGTTTCGGATCCATGACGTGTGGGGTTTCAGGCTACAGAGTCGTCTTGCTGAACAGCTGTTCAAAATTCCGGCTGGTCGCAGCGGCCACTTCTTCCACCGATACGCCCTGGATTTCGGCCAGCTGCCGGGCCACGAAGGGTACATAAGCTGGCAAGTTGATTTTCCCGCGGTAAGGCACGGGGGCCAGGTAAGGGCTGTCGGTTTCGATCAGGCAACGGTCCAGTGGCACCATGCGCGCCACATCCCGCAGTTCGGCGGCGTTGCGGAAGGTCAGAATCCCCGAAAACGAAATGTAGAAACCCAGGTCCAGCGCAGCACGAGCCACTTCGGCGCTTTCCGTGAAACAGTGAAACACCCCTCGCGCTCGAGGCAATCCGCTGTCGGCCCTGGAAAAACCGCCCTCCTGTTTCAGAATGTCCAAGGTGTCCGCCGAAGCGCTGCGGGTATGGATGACCAAGGGCAGATCCATCTGGCGCGCCGCCCGGATGTGGACCCGGAAACGCTCGCGCTGCCAGACCATCTCATCCACTGTCCGGCTCCCCAGCCGGTAGTAATCGAGGCCGGTTTCCCCGATGGCCACCACCCGCGGGTGTTGCGCGCCTGCCACCAGGGCCTCGACGGTGGGTTCGCGAACGCCTTCGTTGTCCGGATGCACGCCGATGGTGCCCCAGAGGTTGACGTGTCGTTCTGTCAGATCGCGTACGGCCTCGAATTCTTCCAGGGTGGTGCAGATGCACAGGGCCCGGTCGACCGATGCCGCCTGCATGGCCTGCAGTACGGCGGGCAATTGCGACGACAGTTCGGGAAAAGTCAGGTGGCAGTGGGAATCGACAAACATGAACAGGGGGTCAGATGGTCTGCGTGGGGCGATCGGACGCCAGATGGGCCCCCAGGATTTCTTCGATGCGGGCTTTGAGCATTTTGGATTTCTCGTCGGCCGGGAAGCGTATGCCTATGCCTTGGGCTCGGGAGCCGGCGGCCCCCGCCGGGGTGATCCAGGCCACTTTGCCGGCAATGGGGTAGCGCTGTGGATCGTCAGGCAGGGTGAGCAGCACATACACGTCCATGCCCAGCTTGTATTCGCGAGCGGAGGGAACGAAGATGCCCCCTTCGGCAAACAAGGGTATGTAGGCTGCGTACAGGGCAGCCTTTTCCTTGATGGACAGTTGGATGACGGTGGGGCGGGTGGCGCCCGGCTGCTCGGCCGTGCTCATGGCGTGGAGTGTAGCGTCAGGCACTGGCGGGCGCACACGGCCCAAGCTTCCTGCTGCAGACCCGCGTTGAACGGGTGTTCCATGGTTCGGGCAGCGGCCACGAGCGCCTTGTACCATGCGTTGAGCGCAGACATGGGCGGCGCAGGGGGCAGGTCAGTCGCGGCAAAAAATCGGGGCGCAGCCCCGGTTCGGGCCGCCATTAGGTCGTGGCAGAGTTTGAAGAGCGCGTCCATCTGGCGCGTGGGCGGCCAGTCTGCCATGAGGCTGAAATCGCCTTGCGCCAGTCGCTTGGGCAGTTGCGACCAGATGGCGGCTGTGAGGCCGCTGTCCAGCCACTCCCGGGCCGTCTCCGGGCATCCGCCGGCCGCCTTGAGGATGGCACCGGAATCGCCCGCCTGATCGTTGCTCGCCAGCCAAGCCATGGCCTCGTCTGGAACTGGCCAGGCCATGGTGTGCGTGAGGCAGCGGCTGCGTATGGTGGGCAACACCGCATGGGCGGCTTCGGCGGTGAGAATGAAGCGCACTGCCCCCGGGGGTTCTTCCAGCGTCTTGAGCAAGGTATTGGCCGATTCCACGTTGAGACGGTCGGCCGGATGGATGAGCACCACCTTGGTATCCCCTTGAGAGCGGGTGGTCTGCGTGAATGCGACGGCTTCCCGGGTCGGATCGACACGGATGAATTTGCCGGGTTTGAGTTCCTTGCGGTCGATTTTGTCCTGTGTCTTCGGGTCCAGCGGCCATTCGAGGGCCAAGGCCAGGGTTTCGGGCATGAGCACGAACAAGTCGGGGTGGGTGCGCACGTCGATCGCGTGGCAGCTCCCGCACACGCCACAGGCGCCGGTGTCGGTAGGGGCAGCACACAACCAGGTGCGAGCGAGTGCAAGCCCCAGTGCGTACTGGCCAAGGCCAGGGGGGCCAGCCAGCAACAGCGCATGGCCGCGCTGCTGGCGCAGGCCATCGTGCTGGCGTTGGAGCCAGGGGGGCAGCGTCATGCCATTTGCTCCGCCAGGAAACCGCGCTCCACACAGGCTTGTAACGCTTGCCGCCACACGGCTTCCATGGGCTGGGTGCCGTCCAGCCGGACGAAACGGTGGGGCATCTCTTGGCAGCGTTGGGCATAACCTTGAGCAACACGGGCAAAAAAGGCCTCGGGCATGGCTTCGAACTTGTCCGGCACCCTGGCCTGGCTCAAACGCGCCGCAGCCACGGCCGCAGGCACATCGAACCACAGGGTGAGATCCGGCTGGCGGATCGCCCCATCCATCGCAGCGGTGTGCTGCACCCACTGCTCCAGGGTTTTCAGGACCGTCAAATCAAAGCCCCGACCATAGCCCTGGTAGGCGAAAGTGGCATCGGTGAAGCGGTCACAGAGCACCACATGACCTTGCGCCAGCGCAGGCTCGATGACCTGGCACAGATGGTCGCGGCGAGCCGCAAACATCAGCAGCGTTTCGGTCAGCGGGTCCATGGCTTCGTTGAGCAGGATGCCGCGCAACGTCTCGGCCAGCGGTGTGCCGCCCGGTTCTCGCGTCAGCGTGACGGTATGGCCTTGAGCCCGAAATGCCTCTGCCAGGGTGACGATGTGAGACGACTTCCCTGCCCCGTCGATGCCCTCGAAGGTGATGAAAAGTCCGGTGTGTCGCATGACGAGAGTGTCCTCAACGGTTCAGGATGAAGCGGCGCACCGCGCGGTTGTGTTCTTCCAGGGTGCGACTGAACTCGCTGGAGCCGTCGCCCCGGGAGACGAAATACATGGCAGGCGTCTCAGCCGGCTGCACCGCCGCCAGCAGGGATGCCATGCCGGGCATGGCGATTGGCGTCGGCGGCAGGCCACTGCGGGTGTAGGTGTTGTAGGGCGTGTCGGTTTCCAGATGGTGTCGGCGCAGCCGGCCGTCGAAATCTTCACCCAAGCCATAGATCACGGTCGGGTCGGTCTGCAGCCGCATGCCGATGCGCAGACGGTTGATGAACACGCCCGCGACCATCTCACGGTCACTCGGCAAGCCGGTTTCTTTCTCGATGATGCTGGCCAGGATCAGCGCTTCTTCGGGTGTGCGCAGCGGCAACCCGGGCGCGCGTTGTTCCCAGGCCTGGGCCAGACGGCGCTCCATGGCCTGAGCCGCCTGACGCAACACGGATGAAGCGGTGGCGTACTTGGGGTACAGATAGGTATCGGGAAAAAACCGACCTTCAGGGTGTGCATACGGTAGCCCCAGCGCCTGCATGAGCTCCCGGTGCCCGCCGTCGGGCAGGTCATCGTGCAGGTGTTCGGCCGAACGCAAGGCCTCAAGCACCTGACGGTAGTTCCAACCCTCCACGATGGTGACACGCCGCACCGCCTGCTCTCCCCGGACCAGCTTGTCCAGCAACGTGCGCGGCGTGGTGGAGGCGTCGAATTCGTAAGCGCCAGCCTTGATGCTGCGCGACTCGCCCGAAGCCCTGAACCAGGCGAACCATAACCACTCCGGTCCCGGCACGCCGCTGTCTGCCAGCGCACGGGCCACGCCGCGCGCACTCATGCCCGGCGCGATGTTCAGGTCCAGCACGCCGCTGTCGTCCAGAGGCATGGGCAGAGGCCGATGCAGCCACCACAGGCCCAGGGCGGCGAACGACACAACGGCTGCCACCGACAACCACAGCAGCGATTTCAACAATCGGAACACGGACATGGACCTCTGGGACAATACAGTTATCCGATGATACGTGACCTCGATCCGTTCCCTTTCATGAGTCTGTCGAACCCCATGCCCACTTCCGCTGCCGGTCTGGACACTTCTTCATTCCACGGTCTGCTGCGTCTCGGCCACTGGGGCGTGATTCGCGCCCAGGGTGAAGATGCCGCTGCCTTTGTCCATGCCCAACTGACCAACGACTTTGTTCTGCTCGGCCTTCAGGAAGCCCGGCTGGCCGGCTACTGCAACCCCAAAGGGCGTCTGCTGGCCTCGTTCATCGGCTTCAAGCGCGCTGCCGACGATATCTGGCTGATCTGTTCGCGTGACGTGCTGGCCGCGACGCTCAAACGCCTGTCCATGTTCGTGCTGCGCTCCAAGGTGCGTCTGACGGATGCATCCGAAACGATAGCGCTGTGGGGTGCGGCCGGAGCGGTGATTCCCTCAGAACTGGGCAGCGCCCCCTGGAGCCTCTGGCATGATGACGATGGCGCAGCCTGGATCCGGCTGCCTTCGGCCGAAGGCATTGCGCGGGCCCTGCTCTGTAGACCTGCCGATGCCCCTGCACCCTCCGCTCCGGCACTCGCGGCCGACCTGTGGGCGTGGCTGGAGGTGCGCAGCGCCGTGGCCATGGTCACACAGCCGTTGGTCGAACACTTCGTGCCGCAGATGCTGAACTATGAATCCATCGGGGGGGTGAACTTCAAGAAGGGCTGCTACCCGGGGCAAGAGGTGGTGGCCCGAAGCCAGTTCCGTGGCACCCTCAAACGCCGGGCGTTTCTGGTGCACAGCGACACCGAACCCCAGCCGGGACAGGATGTGTTCCATGCCAGTGACGAGGAACAGCCTTGCGGCACGGTGGTACAGGCCGCCCCCCATCCAAGCGGGGGCTATGACGCCATCGTCTGCATGCAAATCACCGCCAGCGACGGCCAGCGGCTGAGCCTGGGCTCGGCGCATGGCCCGGCACTCGAACTGCTGCCCCTGCCCTACGAGCTGCTGGCCGACATCTGATGCCACTGCCTCCATGTGCCTGATCGCCTTTGCTCTGGGGATGCGGGCCGACTGCCCGCTGCTGCTCGCCGCCAACCGCGACGAGTTCTGGCAACGCCCCACCTTGCCACTGTCGGTCTGGGCGCTGCCGGACGGCACGCGGGTTTGCAGCGGGCGTGACCTCCGGGCGGGTGGGACCTGGCTTGGTATCTCGCAGACAGGCCGGGTGGCCATGCTCACCAACGTGCGCAGCGGCACGCCCGATGCCGCCCCGCGCAGCCGGGGGGAGCTGGTCACCCACTGGTTGGGCGGGGCGGCGCACATGCCCGATTGGTTGCACCTGACCCGCCAGATCGACCCCCAAGCCTACGGCGGGTTCAACCTCGTCTTGGGAGACTGGGCGAGCGGAACATGGGTGTGGCTGAGCAACCGGCCAGGGACACCGACCACGCCCGGGAGCATGTTGCGGTTGCCTCCCGGCTGGCACGGCATGCTTCTGGGCCCTGGCGTGTACGGGCTCTCCAATGCCAGCCTGGACACGCCCTGGCCTAAAACCCTGCGACTGAAAACCGCCATGGCAAAGGCGCTCGATGCGCTGACAGGCCCCTTCGCCGAACCTGCGCCACTGTGGCGTGAAACCTTGCTCCAGGCCTTGCTGGACCGGCATCCGGCACCGGACGCCGACCTGCCCGAAACCGGCATCCCTTCTGAGAAGGCTCGCGAGTTGTCCCGCGCGTTCGTCCACATGCCCGACATGGGATACGGCACCCGCAGCACCCTGATCGCGCGCTGGCACGCACCGGGTCTGCCCGTGGATCTGGAGGAGTGGACACACGCACATCAGCCGAGATCCGATTGTCGGCCTGATGGGGAGCGTTGGTCCCTGGCGGACAGCGCTTACAGGCGCATCTCCATGTCCACATGGGGAATGCCCACTTCTTCGTAAGTCTCGCCCACCGGCTCGTAGCCCAGGCGACGATAGAACCCTTCGGCGGTTCGTTGGGCGCTCAGGCGGATGGTGTGGTCGCCCCGCTGGCGGGCGGCGCCGGTCAACGCGATCATGATGGCGCGCCCCACGCCGGTGCCACGCAACACCCGATGCACCGCGACGCGCCCGATCTTGCCCACACCAGGCCCGCCTTCCAGCAGCCGCCCAGTGGCCACGGGCTGACCCAGACGGTTGTAGGCCACGGCGTGCAGGCAGCTCTGGTCGGCCTCGTCCCACTCGTCCTCGCGGGGAATGTGCTGCTCTTCAATGAATACCGCCGTGCGCACCTGCCGGGCGTCGCCGCCCAGCTCGCTCCAGGTACCCGTGCGCACCTCGATCACCGGCTCGCCCGCCTCGTAGCCCTGTAACAGGGCCCGCAGCGCGGCGGGAATGGGTTTGGAGGTCTGCGTGGCCGGATCGGCAAACACATAGATCAGCTCACCGCTGATCAAGTGCTCCTCACCCCGGAAAATCCCTCCGGTGATGGTCATGGACGAGTTGCCGAGGCGTGTGCAGCTCATGCCGATGTCGAGCAAATCGTCCATGCGGGCCGAGGCGTTGAACTCCACCGAGGCCTTTTTCACATAGAGCTCGCCGCCCAGCACATGCATCGCGTCTTCATAGGGCAACGCCAGGGCGCGCCAGTACTCGGTGATGGCCACGTCGAAGTACATCAGGTAGTGCGCGTTGAAGACGATCTTCTGCATGTCGACTTCGGCCCAGCGCACGCGAAGCCGGTGAAAAAAGCGGAAATCTTGGCGTTTCATGGACAATCGAGGGTTGGCTTAAAAGTCCCGATTATGTTGCCCCACCAGCTCGAACTCCTGTCACCCGCGCGCGACGCCGACATCGGCATCGAAGCCGTCAACCACGGTGCCGACGCCGTCTACATCGGCGGGCCCTCGTTTGGGGCCCGCGCCAGCGCCGACAACTCCGTGGCCGACATCGAGCGACTGGTGCGCCACGCCCATCGCTTCCACAGCCGGGTGTTCGTCACGCTCAACACCATTCTGCGCGACGATGAACTGGAACCCGCCCGCCAACTCGCCCATCAGCTCTACCAGGCCGGGGTGGACGCGCTGATCATCCAGGACATGGGCCTGTTGGAGCTGGACCTGCCTCCCATCCAGTTACACGCCAGCACGCAAACCGACATCCGCACCCCCGAAAAAGCCCGCTTCCTGCAAGACGCGGGCTTGAGCCAGATCGTGCTGGCCCGCGAACTGACGCTGCCGCAGATCGCCGCCATCCACCAGGCGCTGGGGCCGGTGGACGCGCCCCACCGCGCCGTGCTCGAGTTTTTCATCCACGGCGCGCTGTGCGTGGCCTACAGCGGGCAGTGCTATATCAGCCACGCCCACACCGGCCGCAGCGCCAACCGGGGCGACTGCTCGCAAGCCTGCCGCCTGCCCTACGAGGTCAAAGACAGCCAGGGCCGCATCGTGGCGCACGACAAGCACGTGCTCTCGATGAAAGACAACAACCAGAGCGACAACCTGCGCGCCCTGATCGACGCGGGCGTGCGCAGCTTCAAGATCGAAGGCCGCTACAAAGACATGGGCTACGTGAAGAACATCACCGCCCACTACCGCCAGTTGCTCGACGCCATCCTGGAAGAGCGTCCCGAACTCGCGCGCGCCTCCAGCGGCCGCTGCACCTACACCTTCACGCCCGATCCGAACCAGAACTTCAACCGCGAGTTCACCGACTACTTCGTGCAAGGCCGCAAAGCAGACATCGGCGCCTTCGACACCCCCAAAAACCCCGGCCAGCCCATCGGCTGGGTGACCCGGGTGGCTGCCGACTGCTTGGAGCTAGAGACCGAAGACCCTTCCACCGAACTGCAGAACGGCGACGGCCTGTGCTACCACGACCTGCAGAAGGAACTGGTGGGCCTGCAGGCCAACCGCGTGGAAAAACTCGGCCCTGGCCAGGACGGCGGCACCGTCTGGCGCGTCTTCCCCAAGGACCCTATGAGCGGATTCAAGGATATGAAACGCGGCACCGCTGTGAACCGCAACCGCAGCATGGCCTGGGTGCGCACGCTGGAAAAGAAATCTGCTGACCGCCGCATCGGCGTGTGGATGGTGCTGAGCGATTCTCCTGCGGGCCTGCAGCTCACGCTCACCGACGAGGACGGCCACGTGGGCAGTGCCGAGCTGACAGGCACTTGGGAGCGGGCCAAAGACCCGGCCCAGGCCGCGACCAAGCTGCGTGAGCAACTGGGCCGTCTGGGAGACACCATGTTCCTGGCCAACGACATTGGGCTGCATCTGTCGCAGCCGTGGTTCGTGCCCGCCTCACAGCTCAACGCCTTGCGGCGCGATGCCGTGGCCAAGCTGGAAGCCGCCCGAGCAGCGGCCTACACCCGCCCTCCGCGAGCCGCACCGGCGGAGCCGCCCGTGCCCTACCCTGAAGACACCCTCACCTACCTGGCCAACGTCTTCAACCAGAAGGCACGCGACTTTTACGCCAAGCACGGCGTCCAGGTGATCGCTGCCGCCTACGAGGCGCACGAGGAAGAAGGTGAAGTCAGCCTGATGATCACCAAGCACTGTGTGCGCTACTCGCTGAGCCTGTGCCCCAAGCAGGCCAAGGGCGTGACCGGGGTGCAAGGCACCGTGCGCGCGGAGCCGCTGCAGCTCATCAACGGCAAGGAAAAGCTGACCCTGCGCTTCGACTGCAAACCCTGCGAAATGCACGTGGTGGGCAAGATCAAACGCAGCGTGCTCAAGCAGGCGGCCGAGCAGCCCCTCACGTTTTACCGGACGCGGCCTGCCGCCCGTCCAGTGCATTGAGGTTCAGACGTAGGCGTTCAGCGGCCCGCGCACATGGCGCATGTGCAGCGACATGCCCAGGGCCGCCATGTGGTTGGCATTGCGCCCGAGGATGGTTTGTGCCAGCGGCAGGAACTCGCGCTCTTCGAACTCGGCATGGGCACGGTACTGCGTGACCAAATGCTGAATCACCGACGCGTCCACATCGCCAAACTGGCCCTTGGCCACTTTCTTCAGCCCGGATTCCAGGGTTTTCCAAAGCCGCTCCAGTTCCCGGTGCTCGTTGGTCAGGCGTTCGGCCATGGCTTTGACGCGGTCCGACTCGGCACCTTTTTCGGCACTCTTGATCACCGCGGGAAACAGCTCCCGCTCTTCGTCCAGATGGTGCTCGAAGATGGCTTCGCGGAAAAACTCAAGGGCCTTCTCGGCGATGTCACGCGCGCGCGCCGCAGGCTCCAGCAGTGCCGGCAGTTCGCCCAGCATCTCCAGCTTGCGGAAGATGCCGGCATGGCATTGCGAAAAGTCTTCGATCGGGGCGTTGTCGGTATCGGAGGACATGGACTGCATCAAAGAAGCAAAGAATGAATAACAGTCTAGTGCTCCGTCATCCGCATGCCTTGACGCACGTCAAACCTCGATCGATCACCCCACCCACTTGCGTGCGTTGCGCCACATGCGCATCCAAGGGCTGTAAGCTTCGATGCCGCCCGTGGCTTTCAGATCGGTCCAGCTCATCTGGACGTTGCGGAACACGCGCTCGGGGTGCGGCATCATCGCGGTGAAGCGGCCGTCGGCGGTGGTGACCGCCGTCAGGCCGCCCGGGCTGCCGTTGGGATTGAAGGGGTAGGCTTCGGTGGCCGCTCCGGTGTTGTCCACATAGCGCATGGCGGCGATGACCGCATCCCGGTTGCCGCGGTGCTTGAAATTGGCGTAGCCCTCACCGTGCGCCACGGCGATGGGCAGGCGGCTGCCGGCCATGCCCTGGAAGAACAGGCTGGGCGACTCCAACACCTCCACCATCGACAGGCGCGCCTCGAAGCGTTCGCTCTGGTTGGTGGTGAAGCGCGGCCAGGCCTCGGCACCTGGGATGATGTCGGCCAGTTCGGCAAACATCTGGCAGCCATTGCACACGCCCAGGCCGAAGGTGTCGGAGCGGGCAAAGAAGGCTTGGAACTGTTCCGACAGCACGCGGTTGAAGGTGATGGAACGCGCCCAGCCGATGCCGGCGCCCAGCGTGTCGCCGTAGCTGAAGCCGCCGCAAGCGACCACGCCCCGGAAGTCGCGCAGGTGGACGCGACCGGACTGCAGGTCGGTCATGTGCACGTCGAAAGACTCGAAGCCCGCCAGGTGGAAAGCGTAGGCCATTTCCACGTGCGAGTTGACGCCTTGCTCGCGCAGAATGGCCACCCGGGGCCGGGACAGGTTCAGGTATGGCGCTGCCACGTCTTGCGACGGGTCGAAGGTGAGCGCGACATGCATGCCGGGGTCGGCGGGCACGCCAGCGGCGGCGTGTTCGGCGTCGGCACAGGCGGGATTGTCGCGCTGCTGGTTGATCTTCCAGCTCACGCTGTCCCACACCTGGTGCAGATCGTACAGGCTGGCGCTGAACACGGCCTTGGTGTCGCGCCAGACCTGTAGCTGGCCCTTGCCCGCGTCCGTGGCGGAGCTGACCGGACGGGTCTTGCCCACAAAGTGGCTGTGTTTGCTCAGGCCATGCTCGCGCAGCACCTGCATGACTTCGTTGCGCTCGTCGGTACGCACCTGCAACACCACGCCCAGTTCTTCGTTGAACAGCGCCTTGAGGGTCAGCTCCTCGCGGCGGGCGCTCACCTGGGCCGCCCAGTTCTTGGCGTCCCCCGTGTCCATGCGGCTGTCGGAGATGCCGTCGCCTTCGGTGACCAGCAGGTCCACGTTCAGGGCCACGCCCACGTGCCCGGCAAAGGCCATTTCGGCCACCGCGGCCAGCAGGCCGCCGTCGCTGCGGTCGTGGTAAGCCAGGATTTTGCCCTGTGCGCGCAAGGCGTTCACGGCGTTGACCAGTGCGATCAGGTCTTGTGGGTCATCCAGGTCCGGCACGGCGCCGCCAGGCTGGCCCAGCGTCTGCGCCAGGATGGAGCCGCCCATGCGGTTTCGGCCCTTGCCCAGGTCAATCAGCACCAGGGTGGTGTCTGCCTCCTGCGCGTCGAGCTGCGGGGTCAGCGTGCCGCGCACGTCAGGCAGCGTGGCGAAGGCACTGACGATCAGGCTCACCGGCGAGGTGACCTTCTTCTGCTCACCATCCACGGTCCACTGCGTGCGCATGGACAGGCTGTCCTTGCCCACGGGAATGCTCACGCCCAGCGCCGGGCACAGCTCCATGCCCACGGCCTTGACGGTGGCGTACAGTGCGGCGTCTTCGCCCGGCTCGCCGCAGGCGGCCATCCAGTTGGCGCTCAGCTTCACGCGCGGCAGTTCAATCGGGGCGGCCAGCAGGTTGGTGATGGCCTCGGCCAAGGCCATGCGGCCGGAAGCGGGCGCGTCCAGCGCGGCCAGCGGGGTGCGTTCGCCCATGCTCATGGCCTCGCCGGCAAAACCGGCGTAGTCGGCCAGGGTCACGGCGCAATCCGCCACGGGCACCTGCCAGGGGCCCACCATCTGGTCCCGGTGCGTCAGCCCGCCCACGGTACGGTCGCCTATCGTGACCAGGAAGCGCTTGGAGGCCACGGTGGGATGGCTCAACACGTCGATGACGGCCTTTTGCAGGTCCACGCCGGTCAAGTCCAACTCGGCCGCCTGGCGTTCCACGGTTGTCACGTCGCGGTGCATCTTGGGTGGCTTGCCCAGCAGCACGTCCATCGGCATGTTGACCGCAGCCCCCACGCTCCCCACTTCGTGTGGTTCGCTGCCCCCCGAGGGGGCTGTGCTGGCTTGGGACGGCACGGCGCGGTGCACGGCGTCTTCGTAACCCACGAACAGTTGGCGCTGCTCGGTGGCTACCCCCACCACGGCGAAGGGACAACGCTCGCGTTCGCAGAAGGCTTTGAACCGTTCCAGCGATTCGGGGGCAATGGCCAGCACGTAGCGTTCCTGGCTCTCGTTGCACCAGATTTCCTTCGGCGACAGGCCAGATTCCTCCAGCGGTACGGCACGCAAGTCGAAGCGAGCCCCACGGCCAGCGTCGTTCGTGAGCTCCGGGAAAGCGTTGGACAGGCCGCCGGCGCCCACGTCGTGGATGGCGAGGATGGGGTTGGCTTCGCCCAGCGCCCAGCACTGGTTGATGACTTCCTGGGCACGGCGCTGGATTTCGGGGTTGCCGCGTTGCACGGAGTCGAAGTCCAGGTCGGCCGCGTTGACGCCGCTGGCCATGGAACTGGCGGCACCACCGCCCATGCCGATGCGCATGCCAGGGCCGCCCAACTGGATCAGCAAGGTGCCAGCAGGAAATCGGATCTTGTGGGTTTGTGTGGCGTCGATCTGGCCCAGCCCCCCTGCAATCATGATGGGCTTGTGGTAGCCGCGCTGCACGGTGTCGGCATCGGTGGCCACCGTCTGCTCGTACTCGCGGAAGTAACCCAGCAGGTTGGGCCGGCCGAATTCGTTGTTGAAGGCCGCGCCACCCAGCGGGCCTTCGGTCATGATCTGCAAGGGGCTGGCGATGTGCTCGGGTTTGCCGCCGGGCTGGTCGGACCAGCCGCCCCACAGCTTGGACACGGTAAAGCCCGTCAAGCCCGCCTTGGGCTTGGAGCCCCGACCGGTGGCGCCTTCGTCGCGGATCTCGCCGCCGGCGCCGGTGGAGGCGCCAGGGAATGGAGAGATGGCCGTGGGGTGGTTGTGTGTTTCCACCTTCATCAGCGCATGGTGCCGGGCGCGCTCGGCCACGTAAGGCGTCGGGCCTTCGTTGTGGGTGCGAGCGACGAAGCGCTCCAGCTCGTGCCCTTCCATGATGGAGGCGTTGTCCGAATAGGCCACCACCGTGTGCTGCGGGTTGGCTTGGTGGGTATGACGGATCATGCCGAACAGGCTCTTGTCCTGCGCCACCCCGTCGATCGTGAACTGCGCGTTGAAGATTTTGTGGCGACAGTGCTCGCTGTTGGCTTGCGCGAACATCATCAACTCCACGTCCGTGGGGTTGCGATTGAGATCGCTGAAAGCCTTGACGAGGTAGTCGATCTCGTCGTCGGCCAGCGCCAGACCCCAGGCCACATTGGCCCGCTCCAGCGCCGCTCTGCCGCCACCCAGCACATCCACATGCTCCATGGGAGCAGGTTCCAGTTCGGTGAAGAGCTGAAAAGTCTCTTCGCGACTGGTCAAGGCGCTTTCGGTCATGCGATCATGCAGCACGGCGGCCACTTGCTGCCACTGCTGCGGGGTCAGGCCGGCCTTGCCCAGCAGACCAGCCCGGAGGGTGAGGCGGTATTCGGTGATGCGCTCCACCCGTTTGACGGCAAAGCCGCAGTTGCGCGCGATGTCCGTGGCCTTGGATGCCCAAGGCGACACCGTGCCGATGCGCGGCGTCACCACCACCAGCACCCCGCCCTGTTCTCCCTGATACGGCTCACCGTAGGTCAGCAGCGCTTGCCAGTCCTTGAGTTGCGCATCGGTCAGCGGCTCCAGCGTGTTGACCAGGTGCACGAAGCGGGCCGAAATGCCAACGATGCGGTCGTGAATGGCTTGCAGGCGGGGCAGGAGTTGCTGAGCGCGGAAGTTACCGAGGGCGTCGCCCCCCTCGATCGGGGTGATGTGCTGGGTCACGGTGTGGCCTGAAGGGAGAAAGACCCCGAATTTTAGCGGCTCGGCTGCTTCGAACCCTGCGCCAATCCGCACCGAATCGGCTTGTCGGTGCATCTGCACCGCATCAGGGTTTTCCTGAGGGAAGCACCTCAGGTTTATGAAGTATATTGCATGACCAGGCACGCAATTTAATGCATTGTCCATGAAACTCAAAATCCTGGTCGGTACCACGACCCAAACCGCTGAATGCGTGGCTCAGGCCATCCAAATGGATTGCGCAGATCTGCTGCCCGATATCGAGGTCGTGCTCATGGACGGACTGGACATCAGCGTCTTTGACGAGTCTGCGCTGTTTCTGATTTGCTGTGCCACCTACGGCAGCGGCGACGTCCCCGACAACGCGCAAGCACTTTACGCCAGCCTTCATGACCATCCGCGATTTCTCGGGCATGTGCGCTATGGCGTGATGTCTCTGGGCGACCAGGGCAGCTACCCCATGACCTTTGCCATGGGCGGCAAGCGCTTTGACGAAAAACTCACCGATCTCGGGGCGCAGCGCCTGGGCGAGGTATGGACCCACGATGCCAGCAGCGACGCATCCCCTGAAGAAGCGGGCATTGCCTGGTGCCGCGCCTGGCTGGCCGAACATGTGCTGGCAGAAAACACCAAATAGTTTAACCATGAATTATTTGGTTGGCTACCGGGTAATTCAGGATCACCGCGCACAACGAACCCTTCTAATATCCGACCGTTACCCCCCAACAGGAGACAAACCATGACCTCTCGCCGAGTCGTACTCACCCGCACAGCCGCCGTGATCGGTGCTGCATCCACGGGCCTTTTGCTGCCGGAAATCGTTCGAGCGCAATCGAACCGTGTCCGCGTCGGTTTCATGCTGCCTTATACCGGGACCTTCGCCCAGCTGGGGGTGGCGATCGAAAACGGGTTCCGCATGGCGCTGGACGAAAAAGGCGGCAAGCTGGGCGGCCGCGAGGTCGATTTCTTCAAGGTGGATGACGAATCCAACCCGGCCAAAGGGGTCGAAAACGCCCAGCGTCTGGTGCAACGCGACCGCGTGGACGTGCTCATCGGTACGGTGCACTCTGGCGTGCAAATGGGCATTCACCGGGTGGCTCGGGAGACGGGTGTTCTCAACCTCATTCCCAACGCGGGTGTGCATGCGGCGACGCGGGCCCAATGTGCGCCCAACGTGTTCCGCACCAGCTTCACCAACTCCCAGCCCACGCTGGCGCTCGGCAAGCCCATGGTGGACCGGGGCCACAAGCGCGCCGTCTGGATCACCTGGAACTACGCCGCCGGCGACGAGGCTTTCGAAGGTTTCGAGCAAAGCTATACCGAAGCGGGCGGCACCATCATTCGCAAGCTCGGCCTGCCCTTCCCCAACGTCGAATTCCAGGCGCTGCTGACTGAAATCGCCTCGCTGCGCCCGGATGCCGTGGCCTGCTTCTTCGCCGGCGCCGGCGCCGCCAAGTTCCTGCGCGACTATGCGGCCGCCGGCCTGAACCGCACGATCCAGCTCTACGGTTCCGGCTTCCTCACCGAAGGCGTGCTCGACGCTGCCGGTGATGCGGCCAACGGTGTGCTCACCACCATGCACTACAGCGACTCGCTGGATACGCCGCGCAACAAGCAATTCCGCCTGGAATACGCCAAGGCTTTCCGCATGCAACCCGACGTGTACGCCGTCCAGGGCTACGACACCGGCCTGCTGCTGATCCAGGGCGCCCAAGCAGTCAATGGCGACTTGTCCAACAAACAGGCGCTCTACGACGCCTTGCGCGGGGCGACGATCGACAGCCCGCGCGGGAAATGGACCATGAGCAAATCCCACAACCCGATCCAGGACATGTACCTGCGCGAAGTCGTCGGGCGCGAGAACAAGGTGATCGGCATTGCCCGCAAGGCGGTGGAAGATCCCGGCACCGGTTGCCGCATGGCCTGACCAGCCGCTTTTTCCTTCCCCTTTTTGGCACGGCGCCATGGCCTGAGCGCGTATGGCGCCGCGTCCTTTTCGATGCGCGGCGTGTCAACATGGATTTTGCAAATTTTTTGATCCAGCTTCTCAACAGCCTGCAATACGGTTTGCTGTTGTTCATGCTGGCGGCGGGGCTGACCCTGATCTTCGGCATCATGGGTGTGGTCAACCTGGCGCATGGCAGCTTCTACATGCTGGGCGCCTACTTGGCCTGGTCTTTCGCTGGAACCTTCGGCAGCCTCTTCGTTGCGATCGTGGTGGGCGCGGCGCTGTCCATCCTGCTCGGGCTGGTCCTGGAATGGTCGCTGTTTCGGCATTTCTACAAGCGCGACCACCTCGATCAGGTGCTGCTCACGTTCGGCCTCATCTACATCTTCGAGGAAGTGCGCTCGCTGCTGTGGGGCGACGACGTCCACGCGGTGCAAATGCCCGAGATGCTCAACTGGTCCATCCCGCTGACCGACACCCTGTCGTATCCCGTGTACCGCTTATTCATGTCGGGCATCTGTATTCTGCTGGCCATCGGGCTGTATCTGCTGATCTCCAAGACACGCCTGGGCATGAAGATCCGCGCTGGCGCCTTCAACCGGGACATGACCGAGGCCCTGGGCGTCAACATCCGGCTCATCTACTCGGTGGTGTTCGCACTGGGCGTGGGGCTGGCCGCCATTGCGGGCATGATCGCGGCGCCCATCTCCAGCGTCTATCCCGGCATGGGGGGCTCGGTGCTCATCATGTGCTTCGTGGTGGTCGTCATCGGTGGCATCGGATCGGTGCGGGGCGCGTTCATTGCCGCGCTGCTCGTCGGCCTGGTGGACACCTTCGGCAAGGTGTTGATCCCCCAGATCGCGGGGATGCTCGTGTACATGCTCATGGCGGCCGTGCTGCTCTACAAGCCCGAAGGCCTGTTCAAACAATGACCTCCCATTCTGAGAAACGCTGAACGATGTCCGCCGCCAGTTCCCATCTCGAGCACCTGCCTCGCAGCCTGCAGCTCACCCTCGGCTTGGGCGCCGTTGCGCTCGCGCTCTACCCCGTCATGGGCCTCGACAGCACCGGTTACTACACCCAGATGCTCACGCAGATGATGATCCTCGCCATCTTCGCCATGAGCCTGGACCTGCTGCAGGGCGTCACCGGCATGGTCTCGCTCGGCCATGCGGCTTTCTTTGGGCTGGCGGGCTACGCCCTTGCCTTCCTCACGCCCGACAGCGGCCCGATCAGCCTGTGGTGGAGCCTGCCGCTGGCCGCCGCGGGCGCCGGGCTGGCCGCGCTGATCATCGGCTTCTTCGTCGTCCGGACCCACGGCATCTACTTCATCATGGTGACGATGGCATTCGCCCAGATGATCTTTTACCTGTTCTTCGACAACCGCTCCCTGGGCGGCTCGGACGGTATCTACGTCTATTTCAAACCCACCACCGCACTCGGCCCGCTCACGGGTGGCGAGGAGCTTTTCAACCTCGAAAGCCGCATCACCTTCTTCTATTTCACGCTGGCGGTGCTGCTCATCGTGTACGCCTTCCTGCGCCGGCTGCTGTTCTCGCCGTTCGGGCGCACGCTGGCCGGCATCCGCGTCAACGAGCACCGCATGCGGGCCATGGGTTACGGCACCATGTGGTACAAGCTCACGGCCTTCACCCTGGCCGGCACCCTCGCAGGCGTGGCCGGCTACCTGTGGGCCGCCCAGACCGGCTTTGTCAACCCCGAGCTGATGGGCTTTCACCTCAGCGCTCACGCCATCATGATGGTGATTCTGGGCGGCATGGGCAACTTCGCAGGGGCCATCGTCGGCGCCTTCGCCTTCGAATACCTGCTGCACCTGTTCAAAGACCTGACGAAACACTGGCAACTGCTCATGGGGGGGTTCATCGTGCTCATCGTCGTCTTCGCACCCAAGGGCCTGCTGGGCCTGGGTCAGAACCTCCACGATCGCCTGTTCGGCGCTTCCTCGCCACCACCTGACGGCAACGATGCCGACAGCCAGGGCGCAACCCCCTCGGAGAAACGCCATGG
Organism: Tepidicella baoligensis; assembly: GCF_013432195.1. GTDB lineage: Bacteria > Pseudomonadota > Gammaproteobacteria > Burkholderiales > Burkholderiaceae_C > Tepidicella > Tepidicella baoligensis. The sequence continues at coordinate 77,378 of NZ_JACCDB010000011.1, forward strand.
CTGAGGTCCTGCTCCAGGCCGACAACGTCACCAAACGGTTCGGCGGGCTGGCTGCCGTGAACAACGTGTCGCTGCAGTTGCGGCGCAACCACCTGCATGCCGTGATCGGCCCCAACGGGGCCGGCAAGTCCACCCTGACCAACCTGCTGTCCGGTGACCTGCCTCCCACATCCGGCACGATCCGGCTGGCTGGCCGCGACATCACGGGTCTCAAGGCCGAGCGCATTGCCCGCTNTCCACCCTGACCAACCTGCTGTCCGGTGACCTGCCTCCCACATCCGGCACGATCCGGCTGGCTGGCCGCGACATCACGGGTCTCAAGGCCGAGCGCATTGCCCGCTGGGGCCTGGGTCGCAGCTACCAGAAAACCAACATCTTCCTGCCCTTCACCGTCTGGGAGAACGTGCGTCTGGCGGCCCAGTCGCGCACCCCGCACGCAGGGCGCTGGCTGACCCAGGCCTCCAGGTTCGAGGATATCAACCAGCGGGCCGAACGGGCCATGACCCTGGCGGGTCTGACCCACCGCGCCCGCTATGCCGCCAGCGCCATCAGCCATGGCGAACAGCGCCAGCTCGAAATCGCCATGACGCTGGCCACCGAGCCGGAGGTCATCCTGCTCGACGAACCCCTGGCCGGCATGGGGCACGCCGAGGCCGAGCGCATGATCGAGCTGTTGCAGACCATCAAAAAGGACCACGCCATGATGCTGGTCGAGCACGACATGGATGCCGTGTTCACCCTGGCCGATCAACTCACCGTGATGGTCAATGGTCAGGTCATCGCTTCGGGCACCCCGAGCGAGATCCGTGCCGATGCGGGCGTGCAGGCGGCCTATCTGGGAGAGGAAGCATGAGCACCAGCCAGGACTGGCTCATCGAAGCCAAGGGCCTCAACACCCATTATGGGGCGAGTCACATCCTCAAGGGGATCGACTTTCGCGTCGGCAAAGGCGAGACGATTGGCTTGATGGGACGCAACGGCATGGGCAAGAGCACCTTGCTCAAATCGCTGATGGGGCTGGTCAAACCCAGTGCCGGCCGCGTCCACATCAAGGGCCAGGACATGACGGGCTCACCTGCTTACCGCGTGGCTCGGCTGGGCATCGCCTACGTTCCCGAGGGACGGGGGATTTTTGGCAACCTCAGCGTCAAGGAAAACCTGATCATGGCGGCCCGCCCCGGCGTGCGTGGCCAGAGAGACTGGACCTACGAGCGCGTGCTGGAGACGTTTCCTCGCCTGGCCGAACGCCTGGGCCACGGAGGGCAGCAGCTCAGCGGTGGCGAACAGCAGATGCTCACCATCGGGCGTGCCCTCATGACCAACCCGGATCTGCTCATCCTGGACGAAGCCACCGAAGGACTGGCCCCGCTGATCGCCCGAGAAATCTGGCGCATCTGCGCGGTGATCCGGGACTCGGGCATCAGCAGCGTGATCGTGGACAAGAACTGGAAGCACGTGACGCAGATCACCGACCGCAACGTGATCCTGGTCAAGGGAGAGGTGGTGTTCGAAGGCACGTCCGACGAACTCATCTCCCGCCCCGAAATCCTGGAGCAGCACCTGGGGGTGTGAGCCCCCAGGCCCGCGTCACTTGTTGACCGGAGACTCCGGGTCCAGCAGCAACGCCATGATGTGCTTGATCTGCTGCTCGGTCAGGATGCCCTTGGCGCCAGCACGCGGCATTTGCGAACATGCCGTGTAGGCACGGGCATTCCACAACTTGCCCCAGGTGTACTCCACGATCGGTTTGGCCGCTTCGCTGTTCGGGTCGGTCACGCCACGCAGCTTGCCGTAGTTGTACAGGCTCGGTCCCAGGTTGCCAAAGGAGATTTCTTCCTTGCTGATCTGATGGCAGTTGTAGCAGTTGCCTCCATTGACCGCATTGGCCTGGTCACTCCACGTCAGGCCGCGACCACTTTGGGCGATCTGCTCTCCCTGCTTCCAGTCCCCCAGAAACTTGCCATCGGAAGGCCATTTGATGGTTTTCATCTCGGCTTCCTCGATCTGCTTGGCCAGTTTCTCGTCGAGCGGTTTACCCGCTACATCGGCCTGGGTGCAGAGATCGTTCGCCATGTCGGGGGCAAGCCGGTCCAAAGTGGCGATCCCACGCTCCACGAAAGAGGCTTTGATGGCCGCAGCCGCCATTTGGTCGTAATCGGCACTCGAAGGACCGGTCGAACATCCCTGCAACGTCAGCAACAGCGCAGGAACGGCCATGGTCGCAATGGTTTTTTTCATCATGATGTGCTTGCTCCCGTTCAGCGTTTGATGGTCGGGACCGCGGAGACCGCACCCTTGGCATTCACCCCCATGTACACGCCGAGGGCGATCGTCACATCACTGGCGAAGGTGGGCTCTGGGAAGCGCATCTGGCGGTAGCAATCGTTGAGCCGGTGTTGCATGCTCCACATTTGTCCATTGGACACACGGTACGCCGGCCAGGCCGCAAAACCCACGCCATCCCCTGGGTTGGTGGTGAGGTTGGGAAGTTCTTGCAGACGAATACGGCCGCCGTCGATGGCATGGCAGGAAGCGCACGAGAAATCATGCGTGCCGCCACGCTGGAAAAACACCCGCTTGCCGATTTCGTACATGTCGCGCTCGGCCTGATGCTTTTGGGGCACATTGAACTTCATGCCTTTCGATTGCGAGGCGATCCAGGTGGCCAGTGCCACGACATTGGCCGTCTCTCCACGACCGAAACCGCGCGCGGTCACCTCTTTTTTCGCATCGATACCCTGCAGCGTCTCCATGCAGGTCATCAAGCGGCTTTCCAGATCCTGAACCCGACCGGTATCCTTGAAGAAGCGCGGCAGTTCGACAAAAGCCCCCTGCACAACCCCCGGCCCCTTGCCCAAATCGCACTGTTCCAGGGAGGCGTTCTTGGGACCGCGCTTTTCTTTCCAAAGCTCTTCACCCCTCATCTCGAACAGTTCGGCGGGGTTGCCGTCTTGCAGCATTTCGCGGTACTGGGCGATGCCATCGGCTGCAGAGCCCTGCGCATAGGCTGTGCCTGCGGCGCCAAAGGCCGCGAGCACCACCAGGGCTCGGAAGTTGTTGTTCATGTGTCGATTCTCCTCATTGCAATTGAAAGGCACAGGGACACCGTGCCTTGACCCGAAAAACGGATCTCACCCTCCGGGGTTCAAGAAATGGTGGCCTCGTC
>NZ_JACCDB010000012.1 GCF_013432195.1 Tepidicella baoligensis
CATGCTGGGCGCACAAGAAAAAGGGCCAACCGTTCCGGTTGGCCCTTGGGTGTTGGTGGCGGACGGTTGACCGCGTGCTGGCTGGCCTCCCGAGCTGATGAGCGATGGCGCGGGTTACTGCGGGCACTAGCGAATTCACGCCTCACTCCGAATCTTCATTGCCGATCCGATACCCCATCGCCCGGTAGCCACGTTGGCGCTTATCCCACATCCGCAGCAGCGCCGGGTGACCGGTGTCCACAAAGTCGATGATCCGCACGTCGGTCTTGCTGGCGTGCTCCCGGTGCAGACGCCCGGCGTACTGCTGAAGCGTGCCCTTCCAGGACACCGGCATGGCGAGCACCAGTGTGTCCAGCGGCGGGTGGTCGAAGCCCTCGCCGACCAGCCTGCCGGTGGCCAGGAGAACTCGGGGCGCGTCGGGCGGCAGCGCGTCAAGCCGGGCGATGAGGTCTGCGCGCTGCTTCTTGGACATCCGGCCATGCAGCACGGAGGGCGCCGGCTCCAGGCTGCCGAGGGCCGCCTCGATGGCGTCGAGGTGTTCCGTGCGTTCGGTCAGGACCAGCACCTTCCGACCTTGCGCCCAAGCATCGCGCACCTCGGCGGCGATGGCCTCGGTCCTGGCCTGATCGCTGGCGAGATGACGGAAGACGTCTTGGATGCCGGCATCTGGCGGGAGATCGATCCACGCATGGCGCGAGCGCGGCACGACCTCCAGGTCGTGCGGCGCCCCGGCCGGGGTAGCCGCCTTGTGGCGGATCGGCCCGCACTGCATGAAGATGATTGGCTGCTGCCCGTCGCGTCGGATCGGAGTCGCCGTCAGGCCCAGCACGTACTTCGCCTTGGTTCGCTTGAGGATCGCGTCGAAGGAGACGGCGCCGACGTGGTGGCACTCGTCGACGATCACGTGGCCGTAGTCCTCGACCAGCGGGTTCACCTCGCCCTGGCGAGACAAGGACTGCATCACGGCGATGTCGATCCTGCCGGTGGGCTTGGCCTTGCCGCCGCCAATGGTGCCGACCATACCCTTGCCGACGCCCAGAAACGCCTGCAGCCGCTCCTGCCACTGCTTGAGCAGTTCGGTTCGATGAACCAGCACCAAGGTATTGACGCCCCGGCGCGCGATCATCGCGGCGGCCGTCACCGTCTTGCCGAAGGCGGTCGGTGCGCACAGCACCCCGGCATCAAAGGGCAGCATCGCCGCGACGGCGGCTTCCTGGTCGGGACGCAGACTGCCGACGAAAGACACGTCCAGCGGCTGGCCGGCAACGCGTTCGTCTCTCAGGTCGCAGACGATGCCGTTTTCACGCAGCAGTGACAGGGCGGCATCCAGACACCCTCGGGGTAACGCGATGTGCTGGGGGTAGTTCTCGGCGCAGCCGATGACACGCGGTTTGTCCCACACCGACATCCGCATCGCCTGCGCCTTGTAGAACTCGGGGTTCTGGAACGCTGCCAGCCGGATCAGGCGGTTGGCCAGCGCCTGCGGCAGTTTGGCCTTCTCGAAATAGATCAGGTTGGCCAGCGTCACGCTTAGTGACTTTGGCATCGGCCCGGGCAGCTTCTTGGTCGAAGTGCTCTCGCGTTTCCACGGCGTGGCCAGGTCTTCGTCGTCGATGAAGGTGACGTCCAGCGGATGGACGCCACCCGTGGCACGCAGGATGGTCGGCTCGATGTCGTGCGCGGCCATCGGCTGGATGGAGGCCAGGAATGCCCATTGGTCCGGGTATGGGCGCAGCTCGGCGTCGACGAACACGCTGAAGCCCCTTTCCCTCGGACCCTTCTGCAAGGGCAAGGCGATCAGATTGCCGAACCCACCTTTGGGCATCGTGTCCTGGTTCGGGAACAGCCGGTCGTAAGACGTGAGGCGGAGCTGCCGCGTGCGCGCGCAGGTATGACTGACGATGGCCGTGCCCAGGCGGCGGGCATCGCGCGCCGCCACCCGGTCGGCAAAGAACACCCAGACGTGAGCCCCCTGACCGGAGCGCGAAATCTCCAGCGCCGCCGGCACACCAAGCTCTGCGCACGACTGCATGAATGCCTGTGCATCATCCCGCCATTCGGCCTCGTCAAAGTCGACAGCCAGGAAGTAGCAGCTGTCGTCCTCCAACAGGGGATACACCCCGACCGTGTGATCGCCGGCCAGGTGCTTGTAGATCACGGCGTCCGACAGCGGGATGAGCATGCGATTGGCGCAATCGCCGCATTTGATGCGTGGCTTCTCGCACACGCCGGCGCGCCACTCATTCGCGCAGGCTGGCGCGTAGCCCGACTTGCCGGTGGTCTTGCTTTCCCATCGAACGGGGAACACGTCGGTGCGGCCGCGGAACAGGCGCCGGAAGAGCGCGACCTTTTCGTCGGTGGACAGTCTCGATGACTCCACAGGCGGCGGAGTGGGCTGCTGACGCGCACGCCACTCGATGCCGTGCGACTCGAGCAGTGCGATCAGACGGGAGTTCTCGGCGCGCAACGCCGAAAGTTCATCGCTGTCGGCCATCGTGCCGGCGCTCATGAATTGCGGCGTCTACCGGATCGATGCAAAACATGTCATGCCACTTGAAGTTGCGCCTCGGATGGTCCATCCGTCCGGGCAATCGCCAGCTTTTGATGTCCCGCCGAAAAAAGCAAGCCCACGTTCTTGGGCCACGGTGATTCGGTGGGTCCGCCCGCCACATTCATCTGCCGGGCCAAGGCCTCGACCGACAGCCCGGGCGCATCCTCTGCCAGCGTGCTGCCCACCTCCTGCAAAAAGGCCTGCATCAAGGGCTTCGACAGATCATCGATTCGTGCCGACTGGTTGTAGCGGTCATCGAATGACACCTTGGCCGCCAGGCTCAACAAGTCTTGCTCGGTTTCGCCCTTGGCCTCGACCGTGCTGCTGTACCTGCGGATGAAGTACTTCCAGACCTTGTGCTTCGCCGTAATGGCTTCCGGCGCTTTGTAAGGCCGGTTCTGCCCGCCCGGTGCCCACAGCACGATCAGCTTGCGCCCCTCGACTTCCTCTATGCTCAATACCGGGAAGTACGGCGGCTGGATCAACTGGCAGGCGGCCAACAATTCCTGCTGAATCTTGTCGAGCTGGTTATCGGCTAGCCCCACCGGCGGAAACACCGGTTGACCATTGGCATCACAATCCTGCCCGATCACCACATAACCGCCGCCGAGGTTTTCGAAGTCGTTGGCGAAGGCGCACACGGTACGGATGATCGGGTCCGGATTCCACCCGGCCTTGTACTCGATGCGCTCACCCTCGACCGTGCGTTGGCGCAGCAGATCATGGAGATTGATCGGGAGCTTGCTCATACTCTTTTCCCCCCGCTAAGCCGGCTTCCGACCAGAAATGGTCGAAACCATCGCCCACACCCCAACCGACGTTTTGCCCCAACTGACGCACCCGGTCGAGCCTCGCTAGAAATGCCGCCTGCTGCCCCTTGGGAAGTGCCAGCACATATTTCAGCGCCTGTTCGAACATCCGCACCAGTGCGTCATAAAAGCCTTCATCGTCCATGCCGCAACCGGCCAGAAAATCGAACACTTCCTCGCAGTAAAACACCGTGAGTTCGGCCAATCCCTCTGGCTGGCCCAGTGCCTTCTTGTAATCGCTGATGGCCTTCTTGGCCTTGCTGACCGAGATCGGGTTGCGAAAGTCAGGCGGGTTGATCCATCGGATGATTACATCCTTGAAGGGCTCCAGCGGGTCGTCGCCCAGCCCAAAACGAGCGTGCAAAAACGCCTTGTTGTCCTTGCTGGCGGCGTACAGGTCTTGCACCAGCCCCAGCAAACCGGCGCGGTCGAAATCGGCCAGCTTGGTTTTGACGTCGCTCCAACTGGGCGTGGCTCTGGTGGTTTTCTTCGTTGCCATGCGAATCAGTCCTTGGTCCGAACCATTAAGCACGCCTTAATGGTTGCCGGCAGGCATTCGGTTGCCAATAAACGAGCGATGATGTCATCCTCACGCATTCGCCGAAATGTCATGGTTTTACCCCATACGATCCAGCCAGACGGTTCAGCAAGTCTTGGTGTCGAGACTCCAGGTCACTCAGCGTGAAAGCTCCCAAAGCCAAGAGACGTTGGGAGTTTGGCAAACTTTCGACTCGGTCCTCAAAGTAGCGCACTCGTTTGTCGGCAAAGTCCAGGTTGCCCAGCGACGTGTTCTTACGTCGTGACAGAAGCATCAGGTTGCCGAGCCGGTGAAGCCATACCTCACGCTGCGCATCGGTGAAATCCTTGAGCCATTGGCTGGCTTTGCCCGGTGTCTGCGGCAGAATGTGCTCGACGCTGATCTCGTCGGGCAAGTTCAAGGGTGCGGCATGACTGGCCAGCAGATATTCCAAACGCAACAGCACATACCTGGCAAAGCGCCGCCCATAGATCGCACCGTCGAGCAGATCCATCAGCTGCTTAGAGTCGAAATCGAAAACCCTGCTGGCCAAGACCTCGTCTGGAGTCCTGGCTGACTCGATGGCCTTGAGCACCTCGTTCATGTTGCTGATCCGCTGGGTTGGTGTCAGCTGCACAATCCAGTCGGCCGAAAATTTGTTATCGATGCGCTCGATCAGGTCGAGCAGTTTCTGAGCCTTGAATTTGCGATACCAGGCCAGCACCGGTGGAATCCAATCGGTGGCAGGCAAGCCACGGCGCATCACGTTGATGCGGTTGCGGTACGCGTTGCCAAGGCTGGTTGGCAGGCCATCAAACTGGATTGCCTCGTCGAAAGCGTCCTTGTAGGCTTTGACAGCCTCAAAACTGTCAGTGCCCAGCGCCAGCAACGGTGGTTTGGCACCGTAGATGCGCTCGTCGAATTCCTTGAGCAGACCTTCGCGCGCCTTATCTTTCACGTAGATCGTGCGCACCAGGGATAGGAATCGGTCGAATTCATCACGACCCATCTCGCCCTCGACCTCCTCCCAGTATTCGGCCCATTTGGTGCGCTCACTGTCCTTGCTGATGGCGCCAAGGTTTTTGGCCTTGAGGATGTCGCTGTTTGACAGGGGGATACCGCGGTCATTAAGGATGGTGAAGAGGCGGAAAGCGTCGTCCAGATCCTCCGTCGACACGTAGATGAACAGGGCGTTGTTCAGCAAATATCCGACAAAGCGATCAAAGTCTGCGGCTGTCGGGAAGCGGCCTGTGTCATCAAAACTGGCGTGAATGGTCTGCATGCCTGCAGCCATGTTTGCAAGTGACAGGTTCTTGCTGGCAGCGATGCCAGACAAGTCCATACTGCGCGACCCGTCGTCTGTCTTGATGTAGCGCTCGATAAAGGCACCAACGTTATCGCGAATGTCATAGACGATGCGATTGCGACCGGGAATCTTCTTCCACTTGTTCTCTTCTTGGAACAGCATCTCCCGGCAAGCGCCCTTGAGTTTGTCGTCCACCACCCGGTCACGAATGCACGCCAACATCAGCATCAGCGTCGTCAGGCGCTGCTGACCATCCAGCAGTTCGTACTCCTCAAAGCTCACACCATCGGTGATGCGAGTAGCTTTGCGCAAGACCATCGAGCCTAGGAAATACTGCCCTTCCGGGTTGTGCTCGCTGGCGTAGTTCACATCGTCGATCAGCTCGGAAATTTCATCCTTGCCCCAGACGTAAGCACGCTGGTAATCCGGGATGCGGAACCAGAAACGTGAGAACACCTCACCGATGACAATTTTGGCGCTCTCGATTTGCCCCTTTTTACTTGAACTCATTTCCACTCCCTGGGATTACCTGGATGCAGCAGCAAACAGATCATCAAGCAGCGGATTGCTGTTGATCAGCAGCAGCTTCTTGATCGTGGCGGCCTGGTTGATTTCCAGGCGCACGAAATGCTCGCCACCAGCCGAAGACTGTTTGCGGATCAGTTGGATGCGCCCGAATAACCCGCCGTGCTTTTCCGCAAACTTTGCCAGACCGACCGCTTTCTCAAAGTTGTCAGCCAGGCTGGGATCGTGGGGTTCCAAAATGTCGATAACGAAGCCAGTACCGGCCTTGCGCACCACGACCAGATCCGGAAACATCGGCCGAACGTCGCCACCTGTCTCATATGGAATTTCCAGCGACCACGGCTTCTTGGGCAGGTTACGCAACCAGCCGACCACTTCAGGCTTGGCCAGTTCTTCCTTCAACACCCCGGCCTCCCAGGAGCCCAATTCGGCACGGAACTGGCCGTTGCCTTCCACATACAGATGGCGCTCCCAGAGGGGATCAGTCGGCAGTCGCTTGAAGTCGATGGATGCCGGTAATTGCCATGGCACCTCGTTGGGCTTGGCCGTCGCCAGCCGCAGCTTCTCGTAATTGACGCGCCGCTGCTCCTTGAGTTTGTAGATGGCCTTCTTGTGCTGGTCGTAAAGACCATCGAATGCGGCCTCTGCCTGGGATTCCAGCACGGCCATTTCTGCCGCGTTGCGAGCCAGAACGATGGCCTCAACCTTGACTTCCAGCGCATCACGATCCGCGTGGGCGCGCCAATACTCCATCTGCAAACCGTGACTGAAGGCGCGCCCAGCCTCTTCGAACAGCCGATCAATGTCCACGTCCGAGGCATCAATGTGATAGTCCGCAGTCGGCTCAGCTACGCCAGTGCCGTTATTGACAGCCAAGGTCCGCAGGCCAACCTGCGTGATCGCTTTGGTCGCCGCGTCAAACTGGCCTGCCGCCTTGATCGCTGCAATGCGCTGCCCCATCCACTCAACGATCTGCTGCTTGGCCCGGCCCCAGGCATCGTCATCAATCTCATCGATGGTCAGACTGCGTGAAATGGCCATATACCGGCGCAGTGGGCTTTGCGCCCGAGCGGCATTCACACGGTACGTGATCAATTCGTCGAGTGCCGCAAAGATGGACTCGCAGCCTTCGCGCCGCTTGAGCACCACCAAATTGCGGCTGGAGCCGGTTTCGGCGGGCGGCACATCTTCCGCGTTGTGCAGCGAGGCCACCACGCTTTCCACGGCCCCCGTATCGAAGTAGGGCAAAAACAGATGCACATCGTTGAGCGCCGCATCCTTCTCGATGCGGCGTGCCAGCGGCGTGCGCACCATCCGGCCCAGCAACTGGGCGATGTAGGTGTGGTCCTCCGCACGGCGGAACGACATCATCACTTCGGCGCGCGGGCAATCCCAGCCGGTGGACAGGCTGGTCTTGAAGAACACCACACCGATGTTTTTGTCCGCATCAATCCGCGAGGCTTCGACCTTGCGCACCCGGCGGCCGCCCACGTCCAGGTCACCCGTGTCGTGCATCGCATGGGCAACCTCGCCTTCGTTCAGGCGACGGCCAATGGCACTCTCGATCACGGTCAGTGCTGCGCCAAGATCCGTCTTGGTCAGTTGCCGTTCTGAGCCGTTCTCAACCTGAACCACCAGTACCGGCCAGATGGTTTGCTCTTTTTCTTCATGGCAGTACGCGCCCCAGGCGGCCGTCATCTGCCCCCACCGCCGTGCCGCCTCTTCCAAAAGCGCCATCTCAGCCGTGGTGGCGGCTTCCGGGTGATGAATCAGGATGCGGTCTTTCAGCAGGCCAGACTTGCGCACCTCCTCAGCAGGCACGGCCACCTTGTGCGTGGTCACGGTGTGCTCAGCGTTGGCGATCAAATCCAGGAATCGTTTGGGCGTGGCCGACACCCCAATCACCATCGGCATCTTGACCAGGCCAACCTCGGGGTAACCCAACAAGAAGCGCTGCATCAGGGTCTGCGCAGCCTGCGCACCCTTGCCCGAGGTCATGCCGCGGTGCGCCTCGTCGATCACCACATAAAAGCGATCGGGAATCGCCCGTGCCGTGTTGGTCAGCGTTTCCCAAATCAGATGCTGCCGTCCGTCGCCACGATTGGTCAGCGGCTGATTGACGGCCAGCTTCTGCGTGTTGATGAAATAGATGCGCCCGCCATCCAGCCGGGGCGCGTCGAAATGCGCATCAATGGTGATGAGCTGATTAACCCGGTACACCTTGTCCGATTTGCTCTCGATCTTGAGCTTGGTCTGCTCGTTGAGCTCGGGCATGTCCGACACCCACAAGATCACGGCATCGGGTTGCGGCACCCAATCGAGCGGCCAGGCCAACTGGTCATCGGGCTCATCCAGAATCGCCTCGAACAGCGCCGTCATCATGATGGTCTTGCCGCTGCCCGTGGCCGCCGAGAAGGCCACGACTTGCTGGTTATCGGGCGATACGTTTTTTCGGGCACTGACCAGCGCTTCACGCAGTTTGCCCAGCGCGTCTTTCTGAAAATCGAACAGGGTGACCTTCATGCCCGCGCTCCCTGGGTATCGGTGTGACCGGCAGCGCGGTCCTGGTTCTTGTTGATCATGAAATTGAGCAGGTAATCGCGGTACAACTGCACCACCGCCAAGCCGGGGTTGGCCTTGGCCGCCACCTCGCGCACGTCCTGCGCCATGGTTTTGAAGGATTCGTCCGCGTCGGTGACGATGAACACCTGCGACAAGCCGGTGCGGCCTTCCAGCGACTTCAGCAAGCGGCCCATGCGGGTTTCATCCAGCAGCACCACGAAATTGCTGCCCTCCGGCGCAAACAGCACCGGCTCCGGCTCGCCGCGTTTCAATTCGGGCCGCGGCCCCACGGCGCCCGCCTTCAGCCACAGCAGCGGCAGGATCTCGCGGAAGGCGCGGCGCAACGACACGCGCTCCTTCTCCAGAAAATCCAGCTTGAAGTAGGCAAGGTTAGCGGCAAAGCCCGCGCTCATCGGGCGCTTTTCTTCTTCGGGCACCAGCAGCGGCCCGAGCAGCTCCACCACCTGCGCCTTCAACTGGTCGAACACACGCTTGACGGGCGTGACGATGTAAAAGTCGGTGATGTGCTCTTGTCCGTCGAGTGCCTCCAGCCAATCTTCTGCGGCTGCTGGGTCAAACAGCACGCTGGCCTTGTGGTCTTCCGACACGATGAAGGGGCACGGGTCCTTCACCAGCGTTTGCGGCAAGCCGTCGATCAGCGCCACCAACTGCTTCTTCTTGGGCAGTGTGTCGAGCTGCAAAGGATCGACAAAACCGATCTGCGTGAAGCTGCGCGCTTTCTCGCGCTCCACCGTCTTGCCGGTCAGGTACTCACCGGTCAGCACCGAGCCATCGTCACGGCGACCAAGAATGGTGTACTTGCTGCGCGGCCAGGTCACCGAACGGCAGATGCCTTGGGCCTCCCACTCTGCATCGCCGGGTTGCAGGCCGCGTGCGCTCAGTGCGGCCGCCTCCTCGGCGGAGACTTCGTTGTTGGTGACCAAAATGCAGCGGCGTGACCCGCCATCGGTGGCATTGAGCAGGTTGACGGCGTTGAGCGTAGTGCCACTGCCTGCGAAAAAATCCACGATCAGGGCGTTGGGGCGGTCGCGGACAATGGCTGCCACGGCATCCCGCGTGGCGTAGAGCGACTTCGGGAAAGAGAATTTCCCACCTTCACCCAGAATCCCGCGCAGCAAGCTCGAACCATAGTTACCTGCATCGTGGGTGGCGCGGTGCCACACCGTTTTGATGGAGCGCTGCTGGCTTTCGGTGTAACGCACCGTCACTTCGCCAGTCACTTCGTGCCGGTCAACGATCTCGATAACGCCTGCTTCGATCTGGTTTTGTGCCTTTTGCCCAAGGTACAGAATGGTCCAGGTTCCCCGTGCCTCATCAAAGCCGCCCAGCTTTACGTAGCCTTTGGCCAGCAGCTGGCGCAAGGTCGGTGGGCTGACCCGCCAGTTACCGAGCGTACCGTCAGTACGCAAGGGCCATGCCGTGCGGCGATCAGACAGATTACTCAGGTCAGGTTGTTGATCGGGCGGCAAAGGATCGCCAATCTCGACGATCTTGCGCTTCTCCGGATCAACCATGATCGGGAAAAACAATCCATACCGATCTTCGCGCCGTGAGTTGGTACCACCTCGCAACAACCGCTCCCATCGCGGCGTTTGAAAGCGCTTGGAATCCCCGCGGTCGGGCGAAAGCAGATCGTCGTGGTGTGCGGCCAATGTGACGCCGGGGTTGAAGCAGAACAGCGCGTATTCCTCGGCGCGGGACAGGCGGCCTTGCGCCACGCCTTTTTGGTTGATGACGATGGTCACCATCTGCCGGTATGCCTCCGGAAACTCCCGCTCCAGCAGCATCCCGAGGTGATGCACTTCGTGCTCATCAATCGTCACGATCAGCACCCCGGTATCCGGCTTGAGCAGGCGCTTGGCCAGCCTCAGCCGCTTTTCCATGAAGGCCAGCCACTTGCTGTGCCGCCACTGGTCGTTGCCGTCCACGTAGTCGTTGTTGTATTTCCAGTCGCGCGCGCCGGTGTTGTAGGGCGGGTCGATGTAGATGCAATCCACCTTGCCGGCATACAGGTAATCCAGCAACTGCAGCGCGTGGTAGTTATCGGCCTCGATCAGCGTGTGCCAGGGGGCATCTGCCGGGCCGTTTTGCACGGCATCCACGGGCACCAGCGCGGGGAAGATGGGCTCGCCAAACTCCCGCACCACCAGCAGTTCATCCACCGGGAACTGCACCGGCTCTGCCGCTGCGCGGGTGGGTTCGCTGGGGTGGGCCTCGTTGCTGGGCTTGACGCAGGTGGCCACGCCCGCGTGGATGGACTGGATTTGCCACACATCTTTCAGTGCGCCCTGACGGCGACACACCAGATCGCCCTTGCGCGGCTTGGCACCGTGCAGCGGCAACAACTCCGGCAGGTGATCTTCAAACACCAGGCCGAATTTCTTTTCTTTCTTCGCGTTGTTCCACTCGGCAGTGAGGCGCTCGCGCAGGCGGGGATCGCTGATTTGGGCGATCAGGGTATCAATGGCGGACAAACTTCCCTCCTTTTGGCCTACCAGCCCTCACGGGCTGCAGACTCGTGTTCATTCAGCAATTCGACGGGGCCGGTCATCACGAGCCCTTTTCTTCCGGAGCCGCATGCTCATCGGCACCACCGGCGCGCACCCAGTCGTCCACCTCGGAAACCTGGAACTTCCACAACCGACCCACGCGGTGCGCTGGCAGGCCTTTGCGGTCGATCCAGCGGTAGACCGAGTCGCGCGTGACACCCAGATGCTCGGCAATCTGGTCCACGGACACCCACGGTTCAGCGGTCATGGCAGGGCTCCGGCAGCAGCGGTTGGGGCGGCATAAAGTCGGTTTGAATCGCAAAGACTGCAATTTATCAGGTTGAAGGCCACCAGACGAGGGTTCGATGCCGTGGGCATCATCTTTTTCTTGGCTTCTTGATCGTTCAGCGCGTGAATGGTGGCGTGATCCACCAATCAAGGAGCCCCACGATGAACACCAAGACCACTGCCATCGACACCTATCTCGCCCGCACCGCAGCCATCCACATCAAGGTAGCCCGGCTGCGCCAACTGACCGACAACCACTTCGGCCACGACCCTGACGCCATCCACTGGGGCCACGTTGGCGACCTCGGGCGGGTGGAGCAGGCGCTCGACGACCTGCTCGCCATCTTCGACGGTCGGTCCGAGTGACGGAGGCCGCGATGGAAACCCTGCCCAAGCTCACCCCGACTCAAGCCCTGCTGCTACGCACTGCCGCCCACCGCGCCGATGGACAAGTGATTCCGCCTGAGACGCTGCGCGGTGGCGCACGGGTCAAGGTGCTGACTGCGCTGCTCGATCGTGGCTGGATCGAGCCCGCCGACGGCTACCACGTGCTGACCGACGCGGGCTACGCGGCCATCGGCCAACAGCGGCCTGTGCCGCCGGATGGCGTCGCGAAGTGCGACACCACCGACGGCCTCCAACTTCTGGAGGGCATCCCGGTGCGCCCTGGCACCAAACTCGCCGCGCTGGTGCTAGCGCTGCGCCGCCCGCAGGGGGCAACCAGTCTGCAACTGATGCTGGCGACCGGCTGGCAGCCGCATTCCGTGCGCGGCGCGATCTCGGGCCTGCTGCGCAAGCGCCTGGGCCTGAACGTGGTGCTGACGCACAACGCAGCCGGAGAGCGGGTGTACCGGATCGGCTGACGGTCAGCCGCGCCGCAAGGGGTCGGAGTTCAGGTCCGGCCCTTGGGGTACGCACAACATGCGTACCCTGGCCGTCCTTCCGGTCGCTGGCCGTGGCGGCAGCGCTGGCCTGCAAACCGCAAACCCTGCAAACCTCGGTTTGCACCCTGACGGTGGCGAAGCGCCGCGCTCGCGCCCCCCGTATTGGCTTTCGGCCAGGAAGGACCCGTGAATGGCCGGGCGGCTTCCTCGACCGTCACCGCTGTCCAGACCTTAGCCGAGATACTACCCCTGATCGGCCTGCTTTGTTGCACCCCTGAACGACCCCGGATTTGCATCCAGTCCGAAACTGTCTGTCAGCGCGCCCTGCGTTCATCAACGTTGCGCATGGGTTTGGAAGAGCTACCCCATCAGAGCACCGCCTCCAGCCCCTTGCGTTCGATGAGGTCGAGCAGCTTCTGCGAGGGACCGCTGGGCTTCTTGTCGCCCACTTCCCACTTGCGCACGGTCGAGACGCTGGTGTTGAGGACCGATGCCAGCACGGCCTGACTCAAGTGCAGGCGTTCGCGCAAGGCGCGCACTTTCTCAGCGTCGTATTCATGCACCGGCTCCAGGCACAGCGCGTCGTACTGGCGCATCTTGCGCTTGTCGATGAAGCCCAGGCGATGCAGGTCGCGCGCCGTCTCATGAACGGCCTGCAGCAGGCGACTCTTGGACTTAGGCTCGTTTGTCATGGCAAATCTCCTGCAATGTTCCGTCGGCAACGGAGTCATACAACTGGCGCGCGGGAAGGGTCAGCAGATCGGCGGCCAGATCCCGCAGCGCCTCCAGTTCCTCGTCATCGATGTTGGCCCGCTCGTTTTTCTCGAAGCCGTAGACGAAGAACCAGCGATCGCCCTTGTTGGTGGCAATCAGGGTGCGCGCGCCACCACGCTTGCCGCGGTTGCCCAAGCCCACGCGCTTTTTCACCACGCCACCGCCCAGGTCGGCATCGATGAGGCCCGCGGCCATCTCCTCGACCGCTTGACACAACCCGGCGTCTGTCAGTTCGGTCTTGCGCATCCAACGAGCGAAGTGGCGCGTCTTGAAGACTCTTCTCATTAGTGAAGTATGCCACTTAGTGGCACCATGTGTCGAGAAGTTCCTTGCTCTCCGTTCAGACGGTCGGCCACGATCGAGAGCGCCCGCTGCCACCGCCGCCAGGCGGTGGTCCGGTCGCAGCCGAAGCGGGCGCAGATGTCGCGCCAGCGGTGGCGCTCGGCGCGCATCCACACGAGATGCCGTTCCTCTTCCTCCAGCCACAAGACCCAGCGCATGGTCTCGAGCATGCGCTCGATGGCCTCGGGGCTGGGCGGGAAGCGCCGGATCGTCGGCTCGGCCCCCAGCGTCTCCCAGGGCATGCGGCGGATCGCGGGCCAGGTGTTGAAGTAGCCCTGCACGCGCACGGGCGGCAGGCGGTGGGCGGTGATGGCCGCCTCCCGGAAGCGTTCGGCCACCCGCTCGACGGTCCACTCAGCCATGGCGCGCCTCCCGTGCGCCGTAGAGCCGCTCGCCGATTCGGCGGATCAGCTCGCGTTCCATCCCATCGAGCCGGTCGTCCTCCAGGGAGACGACGAGCAGGCGTTGCTCGCGCCAGCCGCGGCGCTTGACGGCTTCCACGTCCATCGGCTCGGGCTGCAGGCGCCCCAGCGGGCAGCGGTAGCGAGGGGTCGGGATGTCCATCTCACGCCTCCTGCGCCGCGTCGTGGAGCGGGAGGGCCCAGAGCAACAGCGCCAAGGCGTCGGCCTCGTTGTCGTCCGCCGGGGCGTGACCCCGGCGACGCACGGCCGCCATCACCGCGTCCTTACCGGCGCGGCCAGAGCCGGTGGCGTGCTTCTTGATCGTGCCCACCGGCACGCCCTGGTAGGGAATGCCGTGGTGCTCGCACCAGGCCGTGAGCGTGGCGAGGAACCCGCCGTAGGCGTGGGCCGCATCGGTCGAGACGTGGCGGCGCACTTCCTCGAAGACCAGCGCGTCGATCCCGTCGGCGTGGGCCTTCAGTTCGGTGATCCAGCGCTTGAAGCGCAGGAAACGCATGCCGCCGCCTTCGAAGCGTCGGGGCTTGAAGGATTCGGTGCCGCTGGTGATTCGGCCCGTGCGGTCGCGCAGCGCCCAGCCGGTGGTGGTGCCCAGGTCCAGGGCCAGGATCGTGGTGTGCATGGTGTCAGTCCTCGTTCGGTGGGGACTGACGCATCCGACGCACGATATCGATAGTTCCCGTGAGGCGCGCGCACGCGCGCGCGCGTAGAGACTTACGATGGACAGCGTCAGATGCGTCAGTCCTGTCGGTGGTCACGGGTGTTCAGTCGTCGGCATAGGGGGTGTAGGCGGGCTGCATCGGGTGCTTGAGACCCACGCCACGGAAGCCCCGGATGCCGGCGGCGTTGCGCCATTTCTCGACGCCGCGGGTGATCAAGAGGTCGGAGAAGCGGCGCTGTGAGCCGACGAACTCGCCGGCGGCCTCCGCCCACTGCTTCCAGTCGGTGAACAGTTCGGCGGTCAGTGACTTGGCATTGGCCTCGCGCACGCAGCGCTCCTCCAGCCAGCGGCCCAGCGCGTCCTCGGCTTCGAAGTACTCCTCGGTGGCGGCCACGACCTGCGGCGGCGGATCGAGCCGGCCCAGGCGCTGCCAGGCCAGGCACCCTTCCAGCGCCCAGGCCAGGATGCCGTCCCGCTCGGCCAGCAACTTCTGCTGCAGGTGTTTGTCGCGCCGCTCGGGCGGCACGGTGATCGTGAAGGGGATCAGGTGCAGCCGCCGCTTCATCGCCTCGTCGATGTTGCGGATGGCGGGCTTGTGGTTGCCAGCGACGAAAAGCTTGAACTGCGGCCAGAACTCGAAGAAGTCCTGCCGCATGAAGCGCGCGGAGATCTTGTCGCCGCCCGTGAGGCTCTTGACCTTGGATTCGGCCCAGCGCCGCCCTTGCTCGGTCTCGATGGAGGAGACGAAGCGCGCCCCGCGCAGGCCCGCCATGTCGGTTGGATGCCGGTCGCTGCGCGTCTCCATGAAGGTGTCCATCGGCGCGCTGGCGGCGTAGTCGCCGAGGATCGTGGCCAGGGTGTTCACGAACACCGACTTGCCGTTGGCGCCGGTGCCATAGAGGAAGAACAGCGCATGCTCCTGGGTCGAGCCGGTCAAGCAGTAGCCGCTGACGCGCTGCAAATAGGCTTGCAGGTCCGCGTCGCCGCCGGTGACTTCGGCAAGGAAGCGCCGCCAGGTCGGGCAGTCGCCGCCGGGCGTGGCGGTGGTGATCTTGGTCATGCGGTCGGCGCGGTCGTGTGCGCGCATGCGCCCCGTCCTGAGGTCGACCACGCCGCCTGGGGTGTTGAGCAGCCAGGGATCGGCGTCCCACTCGGCGGTGGTCGCGGCGTGGCGTCGGTCTGCGCGAGCCAGGCGTTCGACGCCGCCGACGGTGCCGGAGGTGGCCAGCTTGGCCGCCAGCTTGGGGTTGTCGGCCTGGAGGGCCGCGTGTCGGCAGACACCGCGGATCAAGTCGGTGGCCGCCAGCGTCTCCTCGTTGCGCCAACGCCGGCCATCCCACACCAACCAGCGGCCCCAGGCCGCCACGTAGCGCCAGTCGCGGTGGTAGCGCCGGGTGAAGGCCAGCGCCAGGGCATCTTCGGTGCCCCACACCGATTCATCCGCGCCGATCACCGGCTCGCCGGGGTCCGCAATGTCATGCACCTGCACACGCGGACCGTGGGCGAGGAAGGCCGCGACGTCGAAGCCCTCCATCACGGCGTCCGCCGCGTCCCAGCCGTCCGCCGCTTCCTCGGGCGGGTAGAGGATGTGGCAGGACTTCGCGCCCGCCGACAGAATCGCCTGGGCCGCCTGCACGGCGTACTCCCAGCCGGGTTTGTCGCGGTCAGGCCAGACCAAGACGGCCTTGCCCGCCAGCGGCGACCAGTCGGTCTTGTCCACCGGGGCGTTGGCGCCGTGCATCGCGGTGGTGGCCACGATCCCAGTCTCGATCAAGGCCTGGGCGCACTTCTCGCCCTCGACCAGCACGACCTGGGCGGCCTCCTTGATCCCCGGCTGGTTGTACAGCGGCCGCGGCTCGGGCGGTGCCATCTTGCGCCGTTTGGCGTCCCAGGGCCGGAACTCCTTCTTGCGCCCGGGCGGGTCGTAGCGGTAGACGACGGCGATGAGCTGCCCTTGTGCGTCGAGGTAGTCCCACTTGGCGGTGGCCGGGCCGAGATCGTCGATCGGGGTCTTCTTGGCCGCCTTGCGCGGCGGCGCCGTGGGCGCTCGGCCGACGAGGTCCTCGGCCAGATCGAGGACGCGGGCGAAGTCGCCCTGCACGTCCACGCCGAAGTGAGCGCCGATCAGGTGGAACACATCGCCGCCGGAGCCTTCGGCACGGTCGGTCCAAAGCCCCGCCTTGTCCCCAATGAGCACGACCTCCAGGCTGTCCCCCGGGCTGCCGAGCACGTCGCCGATGACGAACTTGCCGCGGCGCTTCTTTCCAGCGGGGAACAGGGTGAACAGCACCGACTCCAGCCTCGCGAGCAGCGCGGCGCGCACGGCCTCGCGGCGTTCGGACGCCGGGATCTCGGGCGCGGGTGCGGTGTCATTGAAGTCCAGCATCCGACTCCTCCTCGTGCCCTGCGTCGGCCGTGAGCAGGGCTTGACGTTCCTCCATCCACGCCATCAGTTCGGAGAGCTTGAAACGCAGCAGCTTGCCCACCCGGTAGTGCGGCAGGCGCAGACGCCGGCGCTCCTTCGCGTGCGTGAGCCAGTAGTGCGGCAGATTGAGCGCCAGTGCCGCCTCGCGTGCGTCGATCAGGCGCTCCCCGAGCACCGGGTGCAGCGGTGTCTCGTTCATGCCGCAGCCCTCCAGCACCGGTCCTGCCACGGGCACATCCGGCACTCGACATGGGTGGGCTCGGAGAAGGCGCGCGGCAGCAGTTCGCCCGCCTCGGTGGCCGTGATGACCTTCACGGCCCGGTCGGACATGCGCTGCGCCAACGCCGCATCGAACGGCACCAGCTCGGCGTGGATCTCCATGGTGTCGGCGTTCACCGCCGTGAACAGGGCCGGGTGCGCGTGCAGTTCGAGATAGGCCTGGTAGAGCGCCACTTGCGCGGCGTAGACCGGGCGGGCAGACGCAAGCCGGTGCTTCTCCAACTCGCGCCACGATTTGGCGCCCAGGCACTTGTTCTCCCACAGCGCGGGATAGCCGGCCCCAAAGCCGAGGTCGGGCCCGGCGACGAGCACGCCATCGACGTGGCCCTGCAGGCGCCCGTCGAGCGCCGAGAAGCCGAAGGGCTCGCCCGCGTCGGTGCGCGTGCGCAGATCGAAGCCCGCCGCGCGCAGCCATCCGACCATGCAGTCCTCGATCACGTGGCCGCGTTCGAACACGCGCAGCATCCGACCGTCGGTCTCGCGACCCGGATCGACCGGGGCGTCGGCGACCTCGTACTGCAGCGCGCGCTCGCAGGCGGCCCCGAGGCGCGAGGCGCCCAGGTACGTGCGGCGAGGCTGCGCCGCGCGAGACTGCTGCAGCCCGGCATCGATCAGCGCCGTGATCTGACCCGACAGGCTCTTGGAGGCGTTGAAGTCCATCATCGCCGCGCCTCCTTGGGTGCTGCCGTGCGTGCCGTCTGCGCTTGAGCCTTCGGCTCCTCCCACGGCAGATCGTCCTCGAGGTCGGCGAAGGGGTCGGACACCGGGTCTTTCAAGCCCCGCACCGGCGGGTACTTGGTCGCTTCGTGGTGCTCGACCATCGCCTCCGTGTAGCAGGTGACGATGGCGTCGATCACCTGGAGCGCCTCGGCCTCGGAGTAGTCGCCCAGCGGCTTGTCGAAGCCGATGCGTTCTGCCGCCGCGCCGAAGGCCTTGAGGCACTTCTTCATCGCGGCCAGTTCGACGTCAGACGGATCGATCATGGCCACCTCCGTCTTGGACGTGTGTCCTTCCTGCACCCGCAGCCACTGGCCGTAGAGCGCGTGAAACGCCTCCTGGCAACGCCGCGAGCAGAACACCCAGTCGATCGGATAGCGCCGGGCGTCGCCCACCGGATGCCGAAGGTCCGTGTGGCCGTAGCCGCGCGCCTGTCGTTTGCAGACCCAGCACTTCATGCCCCTCCTCTCACTGCGCCCAGGCCGGCTTGCCCGGCACGGCGGGGCGTTGCGGGGCGGGCGGCGTGGGGATCGCACGGGGCGGGGCGACCGCCGCCGGGGCGCCACCGTTGCCGGTACCGGGGGCCTTCGGCGGCACGCCCATCAGGCGGACGTAGTCCGGGTGGTCGGGCTCGACGGCGTTTCGGATGACGTTCTTCAACTCGCCGCGGCCGTCCTTCTCGATGTCGATGCGGGCGAGGAACTCGATGCCGTCGAGCTCGTGGAAGCCCTGGATGCGCCGCGCGGCGGCGGCCTGCGGGCTCATGTCCTGGGGATGGACATTGCGGGCGCTGTTGAGGATCGCGCGCACGAAGCTGCGGCCCATCTGACCCCAGGCCGGGCCCTTCGGGGAATGCAGGCCGATGTTGCTCCAGAGCTTGCGCCGGGCGTACTCGCCCTCCAGCACCACGAACTCGGCGGCGAGATAGACGGAACCCGTCTCGAAGCTCTGGGTGGCCCAGCCGCCCGTCCAGCCCTGCGCCGGGTCATCAAAGCCCCCGGGCTTGATCGTCATGCGCACGCGGGCAAGCGTGCCTTTGGGGATGAGCTCGAAGCTTTGCTGTTGTTCGGCGTCGTTGAAATCGCACCAATCGGTCATGGCTTACTCCTGGGATGCAGTGGCGGATGGCGGAAGGCGGGTGGCGGCGGCGCACTTGTCGATCAGCGCGCGCAGGTTCGGCGGCTCCAGCAACTCGAGCTGGCCGGAGCGGTCCTTGGCCGGGACGCCGTAGGGGTTCACCGTGTGGCAGACGAAGGCGCGGTAGATTGATCCGTCCTCGGCCTTGATCTCCGCCAAGGTGACCACCTCGTCGACGATGCCGGGCAGTTCCGCGGCGGTCTTGGCGCCCTCGATCTGCGGCACGAAGACCTTGCGGTTGAAGTCGTCCAGGCGCTCGTCGAGGATGGCCACGAACACGACGTGCTTGCCGCGCGCGTGCTGCAGGTGGGTCAGCGCCCCGATGAGTTCCGAACCGAGCAGGCCGTAGGCGCCCCGGGTGTCGGGCTTGCCGGTGCGCTCGCTGTAGGCTTGCGGCTGGGTCTTGGCCCAGACGAGCGCCAGGCGCGCGAGTACCGTGATCGAGTCGACGAAGTAGGTGTCGTACTTGGCCAGTTGCGCGGGATCGCCGTAGCGCTCGCACACATGCCGGTAATGCGCCTCGGAGTACGGCGCATCCGCCGGCAACGCCGGGTTCGGGCCGGCCAGGAACACCACGAGATCGCGGAACTCCGGCCAGGTGCTCGGGCGCACGCAGTCGCCGCGCCAGTCCTTGACGGCCAGATCCCCGGCCTCGAGGTCGACGAACAGGGTCGAGGCTTCGGGCAGGGTCTTCAACTGGCTGGTCTTGCCGATGCCGCTCTTGCCTAGAAGCACGAGCTTCACGCCCTGCTTCTCGCGCAGCCGCTGATCGGCGGTGATGATGGGGAGGGCCATCACGCCACCTCCTTCAGCCGCTCCGCGACCGCCGGGTTCCAGAGGATCTGGTAGCCGCTGTGCCCGTTGCGCGAGTACGGCATGGCTTCGGCCCAAGCCTCGCCGGCTTCGGTCAGTTCCCACTCGTCCCGCTCGTTGCGCAACTGCAGGCCGTGGTGGGCCAGGCGCTGGTTGATGGCCTTGGCCGACAGGCCGAGCAGCCTGCCGAGCTGGGTGGCGTTGAGCGAGCAGATCGCCTCGTTCGCCGCAGTGTCCCGGGCAGGAAGGGCGCGGCGCAGCGTCTCGACCGCCAGGCCCGTGTTCTCCTGGATGCAGGAGAGCGTGGCCGCCATCGCGATGCCGGGTTTGACCCCCGGCACCTTGGCCACGGCCTCGCCGATCAGCAGCAGAGCGGCGATGCGGTCCTGGGTGGGTGCCGGCAGGGTCGGGCGTGCACTTGGCGCCGTGTAGCTGCCCGTCTTGCGGATCGCCGGCAGCACCTCGTGGGTGACCCAGCGCTTGAAGCGCTTGGCCTCGCGCTTGCGGCTGCCGAGGACCAGGCTGTACAGCCCGGGCTCGTTGACGACGTTGACCTGGTCATTGCCGCGCGAGATGCCCTGAATCGAGATCAGGGCTTGCTCGTCAGGGTCCAGTCGCGCCAGGGCGCGGGTGGTGTTCGGCAGTTCAAGAACCGCGCACACATCCACCGCGACGAACCACGGTTCGCCTTGGGCATCCGTGACGACCCGGACCGGACGGCCTTCGAAATCAAACGGGATCAGTTCGGTGCTCATGGATCACTCCTCCGAGACGAGGGCCAGCCGGAACGTGGGCTTGCCGGGCTTGACGGTGCGGGCGGCATCGAACCCGGCGCGCAGTGCCGGCGGCCAGTTGGAGAAGCGCGATTCCGAGACGGAGTACTCGACGTCCAGGTAGTCCTCGACCTTCTCGCCGGCGGCGGCGATGCGCCGGGCGATGGCGGCCAGTTGCGCCTGGTCCCAGGACACGCGCTTCGGGACATCGACCGTCACGCGAAGCAGCCCGTCCTTCAGGTGCACGACGCCGAAGTCCTTGCCCGCCTCGAGGCGGGCAGCACGGGCCTGCTCGCCGTAGGCGGCCTCCAGCGCAGCGTCGAACTTTGCGCGGGCCTGCTTGAGCCAGGCGAGCGCTTCGTCCAGGTGGCGGCTGATCTGCGCCTTCTGGGCGGGCGGAAGCGCGGTGAGCTGGCCGACGGACATCGCGGCGATGTCGGCGGGGTAGAGGGTCAAATCGCTCATCGCACCCCCTTCAGCGCGCCGCGCGCTCGGAGGTCGAGTCGTGCAGGGCGCCACGCTCGAACTCGATGACCGACTCCAGGGGGTAGCTGACGCGCTTGGACAGCTTCAGGTAGCGCGGGCCCCGCCCTTCGCTGCGCCAGCGCTGCAGGGTCTTGGGGCTCAGGCCCCAGCGCTGCGCGAGCTCGTTCTCGTTGAGGACCCGACGGTCGCCGGGAGACAGGCTGTTGATCGCATCGACCGGCGACCGGGGGATGGTGCTTGCCGTTGTCGGCATGGAAGCCTCCTATGACGCTGTTGAGGAACAGGTGTCATTGCAGGCTTCGGGTGGCGAACCTTGGAGGGACCGAATGGCGAACCACGCGGGAACTTCGGGTTCGCCAAAGTTCTCGCCGATACGAAAACGGCGGGCACAAGGCCCGCCGTCATGGTCGAGGATCAGTCAAGGACGGCTGTGCGTCACTCCGCCTGCAAGGCGGCGATCAAGGGGCAGCGCACCCGGCCGCGAATGGCATTGCAGCGCTGCACGAGCTCGGACAGCGCCGCTTCGATGCGCTGCAGGTCAGCCAGTCGTTCGCGAACGTCAACGAGTTTGCGCTGAGCCTGCGCACGCGCCTCGGCGCAGTGCGATCCGTCCTCGAGCTTGAGCAGTTCGGACACCTCGTCGAGACTGAAGCCCAGCCGCTGTGCCGACTTGATGAAGCGGACGCGGCCAAGCTCGTCGGCGCCGTAACGGCGGATACTTCCCTGCGGCCGATCTGGTTCGGGCAACAGCCCCTTGCGCTGGTAGAAGCGGATGGTTTCGACATTGACGCCAGCCGCGCGCGCCAGCGCGCCGATCGTCATCGCCTCGATCTCGGGCGTGCTGTTCATGGTCTTGACTCCGTACTTAAGTACGGAAGTAAGCTTACTCCATGAAACCAGACACCCCAACTGCGCAAGGCAGTACCGGAGGCGGCCGTGCGGCGCTCGCGGCCGGATTCGTCTCGGCCATCCTCGCATCGACCTGCTGCCTCGGGCCATTGGTGCTGATCACGCTGGGCTTCTCAGGGGCATGGATCAGCAACCTGACGGCCCTCGAACCCTACCGCCCGATCTTCATCGGCGCGGCCCTCGTCGCGTTGTTCCTCGCCGGGCGACGCATATGGGCGAAAGCCCCGGCGTGCGAACCCGGACAGGCCTGCGCGGTGCCGTCGGTTCGGCGCGGCTACGAGCTGCTGTTCGGGATCGTGGTCGCCCTGGTGATCGTGGCGCTCGGCTTCCCGCTGGTCGCGCCCTGGTTTTACTGAACGGAGGTTTTATGAAGAGATTGCTTGGTTTTCCGATGCTGACGCTCGCCCTGATCGTGAGCGTGCCAGTCATCGCCGCGACAAAGACCGTCACCCTGTCAGTGCCGGGCATGAACTGCGCCGCCTGCCCGATTACGGTCAAGAAGGCGCTCGGCAAGGTGCCGGGCGTGGCCAAGACGGACGTGAACCTCGACAAACGACAGGCGACCGTGACGTTCGACGACGCGCGGGCGAATGTAGAGGCGCTGACGCGGGCGACCCAGGATGCTGGCTACCCCTCGACGGTGGTCGGGAGCGTGAAGTGACTGCCGTCGTTCTGGAATCGACGTTGACTTGTCCGGAGTGCGGTCACACCAAGACCGAGACCATGCCTACCGATGCCTGCCAGTGGTTCTATGAGTGCGAGGCCTGCCACGCCATACTCAAGCCCAAGCCCGGGGACTGCTGCGTCTATTGCTCCTACGGCACTGTGCCGTGCCCACCAATCCAGGAGCGTGGCAGAGGTAGTTGTTGCGCCAGCTGAGCGCCAGTCTCAAGCTGAAGGAAAGCCCAGCAGCCGACGCTGCTCGCCCCAGTCGCGAGGCAGCAGGTCTTGGCGGCCACGCAGCGTGTGCAGATTCAGATGCCGGGGCTGGCGTCCGTCCAGGATGGCCTCGACGATGTCGGGGGCCAAGAGGGTCAGGCGCAGCACCTCGGCCACCCAGCCGGGCTCCAACTTCAGGGCGCGGGCCAGGTCGGTCGTCGTGGGATAGCGCCCCTCCTCGAGCAGCCGCTTCCAGTAGAAGGCCTTGCCGAGCGTCTTGATCATCGGCGCATCCAGGCCGCCCGCGGTCGCAGCGGCGGACTCGGGCGTCGGCGGGATCAGGAGCTTGCGGTTCTGGCGGCGCTTGATCGTCAGCGGCACCAGCGTGACGCGCTGGCCATCGCTGACGTAGCTGCGGGCATCGGTTCCGACCTCGACGCGGATAGCGCGCTTGCGCGGGTTCGTCGTGGTGCTCATGCCGGTGTTTCCTCGGTCTGTGCGCTGGATTCCTCGACCAGCGGATGCGCGCCGATCTCGGGCCCCAATCCCAGCCAGCCGTCCTCGCGCCAGAGGATGTCGAGTCCGTGCTCATGCAGTTGGACCCGCTCGATCAGCAGCCGCGCGATGCGTTGCTGCTCGGCCGGGAACAACTGCGCCCACACGTCGCCGATGCGTCGCATCGCCACCACCACCTGCGCCTCATCGAGGGCGGCACCGGCCGGGTGGCGCTGGCACGCCCGCCAGGTGCCGATCAGCACCTCCGGCGCCGAGAGCGCCGTGTGGATCTGCGTCAGCACCGCGTTCTCGATCTCGGCCGCGGGCAGGTGGCCGACGTCCGGGGCGTCCGGCGCCAGGCTCGCGCCCGCGTTGCGGCGCTTGTGCAGGTAGGGGACGTAGTAGCGGTAGGTGCGTCCGCTCTTCTTCTTGACGAAGGTGTGCAGCATGCGCTGGCCGTCGGGCGCGAACAGCAGCCCCGCGAGCAGCGCCGGATGCTTGGCGCGGTGCTCGCGCGGCGCCTGCTTGCGGCGCGCGATGAAAGCGTGCGCGGCGTCCCACAGGTCTCGTGGCACGATCGCTTCGTGTTGGCCGGGATACCACGTGCCGTGGTTGCGGATCTCACCCAGGTAGATGCGGTTGCGCAGCAACGCGAAGATGTATTGCTGGTCGATGGGTCGGCCCGTGCGCCGGCGCCCGCCTTGGGTCACCCAGGCCTTGGTGGTGTGCCCCTCGACCGCCATCTCCCGCACCAGTCGCGCAGCCGAGCCATGCTCGGCGTAGCGCCGGAAGATGTCACGCACGAGGGCTGCCTCGCGCTCGTTGACGACGAGCTTGCGATCGACGACGTCGTAGCCCAGCGGCGGCATGCCGCCCATCCACATGCCCTTGGCCTTGGAGGCGGCGATCTTGTCGCGGATGCGCTCGCCGGTGACCTCGCGCTCGAACTGCGCGAAGGACAGCAGGATGTTGAGCGTGAGCCGCCCCATCGAGGTGGTGGTGTTGAACTGCTGCGTGACCGAGACGAAGGAGACGCCGTTGCGGTCGAACACCTCCACCAGCTTGGCGAAGTCGGCGAGGCTTCGCGTCAATCGGTCGATCTTGTAGACGACCACGATGTCGATCCTGCCGGCCTCGATGTCGGCGAGCAGCCGCTTGAGCGCAGGGCGGTCGAGATTGCCGCCGGAGTAGCCGCCGTCGTCATAACCCTCCTCGACGGCGATCCAGCCCTCGTGGCGTTGGCTGGCGATGAAGGCCCGTCCCGCGTCGCGTTGGGCCTCCAGGCTGTTGTACTCCTGGTCCAGTCCCTCGTCGGTGGACTTGCGCGTGTAGACCGCGCAGCGCCTCGATGGCGTGACGGGACCAGGAGTCGGCATGGTCGACGAGGGCACGGAGCGTTGTGATCTCATACCGGCTCCTTCCGTCCGTCCTTGGTCTTGAGGCCGAAGAACGCGGGGCCCGACCAAGGCGTGCCGGTGATGTGGCGGGCAATCGCCGTCAGGCTCTTGAACCGCTGCCCCTGATACTCGAAGTCATTGGGCCCGCGCACCAGCACCCGGTGCTCGACGTCGTCGAAGATCCGTGTGAGCACGGTGCCCGGCAGCAGCCGATTCGCGTCGTGGCGAAGCTGGCGCGGCAGGATGCCCGTCTCACCGATCTCCTCGAGCTTGCGGCGGGTCGCGGGCTTCAACCCGCCAAAGGCGCGCTCCTGGATCCTGTAGGCGAGCCGGCTCTCCAGCCACGTGCGGTGGTGATGCTTGGGCCGCTCCTCGAAGTACTCGTCCCACAGCGCCCAGAGGCTGTCCATCGGCAGGTGGGGCAACTGCGCGACGCGGGCGGCGACGGTGGTCGGGTCTGCAGGGCTTGCGTGTGTCGTCATCGGCGAACTCCTCGTGCGTGATCGGGGTTCGCATTCACGCGCTGTGGACCGCACAAGCCAAGGCCAACCGAGTCGCTGTCGGTGGCGGGATGGCCAGATGGCGGAAAGGGGCGCGCGCGCAGCCGCAGCAGGGCGCAGGCCAGCAGATCGACGACCTCTTGGTGCGCGTGCCGAGGCCGATCGGCCTCGGGAGCCAGGACGAAGGGTTCGGGTTCGTGCATGGTCGGCGTTTTGATGGAAAACGCCGCTCATGCTAGGAATCGAGGGCACTTCGCGTAACGGGTTTGGGCGGGGATGCGCGGGCTACGGCGCCCTGCGTCATCGCACCTGGTGCTGGCCTGTCGAGACGAACCGGTCGTAGCTGTCGAAGCTTTCGCCATCCTGCCACGACCGATCCCAAGCGCGCGGCTCGGCACTTTCCAACAGCAGCAGGGTCAGGACGCGATCTCTCGAGGCGTAGCTGTGCTTGAACTCGCGCAGCTTCATGTAGGGTGCCTCCTCGGGGCACCAGATCGCGGCGGACATCTCGACGCCGTCCCATGCCTGCTCGACGCTCGCGTCAGCGGCGAGCGTGCCGGGTAAGGGCTCTTGCGGATCGCCGGTGCGCCGGATGCGCGCCCGGGTTCTCACGGCGCTGCTGCTGCGCCATTCGTACTTCGCGTAGCCGTTGTCCCAGTAGACCAAGATGGCGCGCTGCGGGGTGAACTTGATGAAGCGGATGCACAGCGCCTCGAAGGAGACCTGGAAGCGCTTTGCAATGCCACTGAGGACGTGCAGATCGATGCGTCGATTCAAGATCCACTCGCGCAGCCGATCGCCGGGCATCAGCAAATTGCTGGCGAAGTCGTCGGCCTCGCGCTCGATCAGGCGCATGGTCTCGTGGCCCGAGTAGACGCTCTCCTTGTCGCAGTTGAAACGCGGCTGCCGGTCGCGGTGCAGGATGAAGTGCCCGAGCTCGTGAGCGATGGTGAAGCGGCGGCGTTCGGGGCTCGCGCGGCCGTTGTAGAGGATGCCCCACTCGGCGGCGTCATGAGGATTGCGCACCAGACTGCCTTCAAAGCCGCTGATGTCGAGCGGCATCGGCTGCTTGATTTCCCGGACCCCGGTGCCGTACGGCGTGGTCGGCAGCATCTGCCTGACGACATCAAGGTCGATGGCCTCGGGCATGTCGCCGGCGTGCCAGGCCCGCAGCCACTTCAGAACGGTGGCGGCAGCGGTGAAACCATTGAGGGCCGGGGCGCTCATGCTGCTAGCTCTCGCCCTTGCTGCGCTTGCGGAACACCAGTTCGAGGGTGTCGCGGTAGATCTGCTTGTCCTCGTCGGTCATCCCGGCGTACTCACGGAAGAACTGGACATCCTCCGGGCTGGCCGCTGGCACCTCGCGAGGCTGGTCCTCCATGAGGTCCTCGACGGTGACGCCCAGGACCTTCGCCAGGGCATACACGCGCTCGGCCGAAGGGCGCTGCCCCTCCTTCATCTCCAGTTCCCAGATGTAGGCCTTGGTGCAGCCGACCGCGTCGGCGACCTGCTGCAGGGTCAGTTTCTTTGCCTCGCGCAAGCGCCGCAGGCGTGATCCAAACGCCGAAGCCATGGCGATGTCCCCGTCTCGAATCGACTGTCAGTGTAGAAAACCAGACCGCAAGTATAGCCACGAGATACCAATTAGCGCCAGACGTGCCGCGATGATTGACAGGCGGAATGGGGCGGGACACAATCGCGCTGTATCTCGCTGCTTTACTCTGGCGAGATCGCCGTTCGGTAACCCGGTCGCCGGCCCGCGAACCAGCCCCCTCGGTCCGCAGCCCTCGACACCTCTTGCGGAAAGGACCGAGAAGATGAAGAAGACCTTCGTCGACGTGCTGCTCGAACTGCCGGTGGACACGACGCTCAGCGCTTTCCTGGCCTCGCACGGCCTGCCCGTGGCCGACGATTTCGACTGGGAGGACACGCCGCGCACCTCGCAGGCACTGGTGGAGGCCGTTCGGGCCTGGCCCGACGTCGCCGCCCGTGACCGTCTGATCGGCAACCTCATGGCCAGCATCCAGTTGGCCGACCCGGCCGGCAAGCAGGCGATGTTCCAGGCCGCCGCCGGGGACGGCGCCGCGCTGCTGGGCCTGGTGGGATGCCGGAGCGATACCCACCGCTCCTTCTGGCTGTATGCCAACCACCCGGCGCTGTTCGAGCGGGCCTGTGAGTTCGACTACCTGGAGCGCCACGGATCGCAAGCCCAGCAGCACGACCTCGGCGTGAAGCGTCGGCCGAACACCTCGGATGCCGCTCTGGCCGCGCTGCGCCAGGCCATCTCGGCCTTCTACCAGCGCGAACTGCAGTGCGGCGACGGCAGCGTGGCTTACCTGGTGGAACGCCGCCCCGGCGTGTTCCTGCTGACGGTGCACGTCAAGGATCTGGCCATGCTGCGCCTGGAGTTCGAGGGCGCCCATCTCACCCGTCGCGTCGGCAACCCGAACATCCACATGGTGCTGGAGTATGCGGCGGCCACCGGGGTCGTTCGCACCCTCGTGCGCGGTGGCGCCAAGTACCACCAGATGCTCGTGGACGCCTTCGCCGAGCACCTGTTGGGCGTCAAGGTGGACGCGCACCGCATCAAGCCGCCGACGCTGGACCTGTCGGTCTTGCGCCTCGGCTTCGATGTGCCGCAGGCCGTGGCGGACGGCTTCGTGGCGCTGCAGGTCAAGTCCATCTCGATGTTGAGCCCGAGCACGGCACTGAAGCTCGATTGCACGGCGATGGCCTCCAGCGAGCAGCGCTGCGTCACCGAACTGCTGCGCGAGGAGTTCCCTGGTGAGGACCCGCTGGCCCGCGGCTGGTTGATCACGGCGGCACGCATCAACCTGTACTACCCGCCCGAGGCCGGAAAGGCTCGTTCCAAGGTCGTCACGGTCGAGGTGACGCGTCGCGGACGGCTGAACCTGCACAAGTTCGATGCCGCGTTGCAGGCGCAGTTGGAGGGCTACCTGGTCTCGCTGGGCATCTTGCAGCCCGGGCAGACGCTGAACGCCCAGGAAGCGCCGCCGGAAGCGGACACGGCCAGCCCGCAGCCGCTTCCCTCCACGATCGACGAGGGTTGATCGGTGGCCACGCACGACGCCTGGGCCTTGGTGTGCCGCTTGTTCGCGGGCGGCACGCCCGTCCTTCGAGCCGCGCTCTCGCCCCGCGAGGTCGCCGCCTTGCCGGCCCTCGGGCAGGCGGTGAAGCCCACGGCCCTGGACCAGCGATTCGTGCTGTGCCCCTACTGCCACCAGCACCGGGCGCAGGTCTGGGGCGGCGGGCGCCGGGGGTGTAGTTGTCAGTGCCCCGAGTGCGGGCCGGTGGCCGTCGCGGCCGACGACGCGGTCGCGTTGAGGTTGGACGAGGACTGGCTGCGCCGAAAGCTGCGGCTGGCGCTTTCGATCGAGAGCCGCGACGGCATCGACGCCCTCGGCGATGGCGTGTGGCGCCTTGGCGATTCCCGGTGCTCGCCAGTCCTGCTGGCGCGCGATCTGATCCGGCTATGGCGCGAGCCGGCCCTGCTGGACCGGGTGCGGGTCGCAGGAGGGGCGATCCGCGTCATCACGCCGAAGCCGCGCGAGACGCGCGGGGCGCCCTTCGGCCCGGGCGTGGAGTGGCTGGCGCTGGAGGATCGCTTCGCCTTCTACGGAGGCGGCATCTCGTTCATCGGCATGCCGGGTGAGCCACCTGCTCCGCAGGCCAGCGATCCAAGGACGCCGGTGAAGGGGCCTTTCTCGGCGGATTTCCGCTGGGTCACGCTGCCCGACTGGCCGCACGGCCCGATCCGGCTGACCGAGGCTCAGGCCGCAGTCTTCGACGCACTGTGGTCGTTCAAGGGAGAGCCCCGCACCGCCGAACAGATCATGCGGCGCGCCGGGCTGGACAGTGACAAGCCCATCGACGTGTTCAAGGTCAAGGCGCGCGACAAGGGCAAGCCCGAGGCCGAAGGGTCGCTCTTCGCCTATCGTGCGCTCGTGGTGGTGCAGGGACGCCAGGGGCTGTACTCGATGCCCTGTGCTGCGGCGGCGACTGCGGCGCGGGCTTGATGCCTTGCTCATCCAAGCACGATGGACAACCGATGGCAGTGACGCACGTGCAAGTCACTGGGCCACAAGGCCATTTGCGTGCGCTTCCGCAAAGAAGTTGGCGCGGATTTCGAGAGAAAAGAGGGCGAAAGAGAGTCGAGCCGGGTGGGCCCTTCGCGACCTGGCGACGAAGGGCAGCACACGCAGAACGGGTCGCCGCCCCGCGTTGTTTCGCGGAACCTGAAAACGAAAACGCCCAACCGGAGCCGGTTGGGCGTTGAATGGTGGTGGTGGAGTCGCTCGTCAAACCGAACTCATCTCAACCGTGGGGTATTATTGTAGCGGAAGCACGCGGAAATTTGTGGGCTTTTGACAAATCAACTCAATGCGTTTGATCATCAGCGCCCGATACATGCCGGGCCAGGTCCATGCTGTCATGCAGTATCCGTAGCACATCAATGATCTGCCCCTTCGCCACCTTGAAGATCACAAAGTGGCGACCTTTTCTACCCTCCCGGGCTATATGCAAGGTGCGAATCCCTGGCCCGATATCGTCATCTCGGGCTTTGGCCCCAAGTATTTCTGGGCCATCGTGCAAAGACTCAATGGCAAGTGTCACTCTCTCCACATAGGACTCCGCCTGACGAGGGCCGAAATTTTCGGCTGTCCATATGGCGATGTCGAGCAAATCAAACTCCGCTTGCTCAGCCAAGCGAACATGCCAGACCAAGCTCATGCAGCCGCGATCGCTTTGGCGGTGATCAACTTAAGATGCGAGCGTAAAGACTCCCTGGAGTCAAAGGTCTTAAATCGACCCGCTTCAATATCTCCGAGGCCAACTTGCGTGGCAGAGCGGAGCGCCTCGAGGCGGCATGCATCTTCTGTCTCGCGTTGCTCAACGAGTCGAAGCCCCTCTCGCAGCACTTCGCTGGCGTTTTGGTAGCGGCCGCTGGTCACCAACTGCTCGACCAGCGAGGCTTGATGCTCGGTGAGTACAACATTGCGTGTAGGCATATCAACCTCCTTACCAGAATCATTGGCAGATTATGCCAATCTCCGTGGTGCAGGTCAATCGATCGGTGTTGGCAGCCGAGACTTCTGTGAAATACCCACATCCTGTTGCTTGGCTTTCTGTGCGTTCAGCGCCTAAATCAGGGCCCGGATGAACCCGCCCTAACAGGAGCCAAGTATGAAGCTGATGAACCAGAAAGAGCTGGCCGAGCGCTGGTGTATTGCGGAGGCTACTTTGGAGCGCTGGCGGTCCATCGGGGCCGGACCACCCTACTTGAAGCTGGTGTCACAGGTGCGCTACCGCTTGTCTGACGTTGAAGCCTTCGAGGCAGCGGGCCTGACAACCCCCACACGCCCGTCGCGCACTTCACACATCTCAGTCCCTCCGCAGCAGCCTCCCCTGGCAAAAAAGCAGCAGCAAAACGCTGACGTTTTCGCGAAAGCACTCAGCAGCCTGCAGGCGCCCTCAAATACCTGCTACGGAAATTGACGCCATTCACGTCAAATACTTCCAGCGACGACCGGCTGCTGGCCGATTCGATATCAAGTCAACCGAGGAACAAACATGCGTGAGGAAAAACCGAACTCCCCCATTGAGGGCACACCCACCGTGCTCACCGAAACCGAACTGAGCGAACGTTGGAAGATGAGCATCCGCACATTGCAATTTTGGCGATACAGAAAGACCGGACCCAAGTACATCAAGATCCACGGTCGAGCCGTTCGCTACCCCATGGATGCCATCTTGGCTTATGAAGCTGAGGCTGGAATCGAGCCTCTGGATGCCTTGAAAGGGAATGGCCATCAACATCTGGCATCTGACTTCCCGCAACGCTCAGTAATCGAAAGTAGTGTGTAGTAGCTGGCAGTAATTGACGGTGGACTCTATCACTCTGTCGAACTTTCCTCAATAACGCCTGCGGGTTGGTGCGGAAGCGCACGGAGTCATGCGGCCTCATCACGCTTCGCAAGCATCTCATGAAGCCAGGCGCCAAAACGCCGCTCGCACTCCTGCAGTAAAACATCAGACAGTCGCTGTAGCGCTTCGGCACCCGCCTTTGTCAGGGAGTCCGTTCCTGTCGGCGTGAAACTTCCGTGGGCCACCATGACGCGTAAAGCTGTGGCAGGAATGCGGATATCAATATCACCGTCCATGAACAGCTGGAGCTTTTTTCGCAACCCTTCTTGTGCGAACAGTCCTGTGGAATCCGCAGAAGGTCGAAGCAGGACTTTTCGCAACGCTGCCGCCAAGGCGGAATCGGGGATCTTCCAAGATGTGACGTTGCTCCCAATGGCTTCGCCAAGCAGTTCGGCGGCACTGTAAGCCGCCAGCAAACGCAGTCCAGCGGTGTAGCCGCGCAAGGCCTTTTCGCTGTACCCATATGCATGCACGGCTTCAAAGTGCGCAGCCAAGCGATACCTTGCGTAAAAGCGGTTGAGTTGCCTTCTGGTAGCTGCCGGGCAAAACCTGTCCTCCCCCTCGCGACACTTCGCGCAAAACAACTTCCAACCAACCAAGTGATGAACATTGGTCTTCATGCAGTCGCCTTTGCTTCAGCCTCTTGCTCCATGTACACCCAGTCGACAATGTCGTCGCTGGGAATGTAGCCAGCCACCAGTTGCTGCATCATCAGGCGGATCACGCCCACATCGTTCACATTCAGGGCCATCTCCAGGGCGTTGAGCTTCACCTCGAACTCTGCCCAGGGGATGAACTCCTCGTGGGCCTTCATGATACGGGCGTGCACGGTGGGCTTGGGGTTGTCGCCGATCAGCAGCTCTTCATACAGCTTTTCGCCGGGGCGCATGCCGGTCACGGCAATCTCGATGTCGCCCTCGGGGTGTTGCTCGTCTTTCACCGTCAGGCCCGAGAGTTCGACCATGCGCCGCGCCAAGTCCATGATCTTCACGGGCTGGCCCATGTCGAGCACGAACACGTCGCCGCCCTTGGCCATCGCGCCGGCCTGGATCACCAGTTGAGCCGCTTCCGGGATGGTCATGAAGTAACGCGTCACTTCTGGGTGTGTGAGGGTGATGGGCCCCCCGTCGCGGATCTGCTGGCGGAATTTGGGCACCACCGAGCCCGACGAGCCCAGCACGTTACCAAAGCGCACCATGCTGAACTTGGTGCCGCCCGTTCCGACTGGTCCACCCGCGCCCGCCTGGGTGGCTGCCAGCGCCTGTAGCGCCATTTCGGCCAGGCGCTTGCTGGCGCCCATCACGTTGGTGGGGCGGACGGCTTTGTCGGTGCTGATGAGCACAAAGTCGCTCACGCCGTTTTCTGCGGCAGCCTGGGCGGTTCGCAGTGTGCCCAACACGTTGTTCTTGATGCCTGCGGCCGGGTTGTGCTCCACCAGCGGCACGTGCTTGTAGGCAGCGGTGTGGTACACCGTGTCCGGGTGCCAGGTGGACATGATCTCGCGCATACGGTCGTCGTCTTGTACCGAGGCCAGCAGGGGCACCAGAACGGGGGGCGTGGCGCCGTCCAGCCCAGCCAGTTTCTCTTCCAGCTCCTGGTGAATGGCGTAGAGGGCAAATTCGCTCTGCTCAATCAGCAGCAGCTTGGCTGGGTTCACCGCCAAAATCTGGCGGCACAGTTCGCTGCCAATGGAGCCGCCAGCGCCCGTCACCAACACCACCTTGCCCACGATGTTCTTAGCCAGCAGGATGTGATTGGGCGTGACCGGTTCGCGGCCCAGCAGGTCGTCAATGTCCAGTTCCCGCAAATCCGAGATGCTGACCTTGCCCTGGGCCAGGTCGGTCACGCTGGGCAAGGTGCGCACCGCCACGCGCGCCACACGGATCTGGCTCAGGATTTCGTTGCGGCGCTTTCGGCTCAGGCTGGGCATGGCCAGCAGCACGTCACTGATGTTGAGCGCGGTGGCCAGTTTGTCCAGGTCGGCCGGGTTGTAGATGGGCTGACCATTCAGCACGTGGCCGTGCAGGCGGTCGTCGTCGTCCAGGAACCCGGCCACCTGCATTTCGTGGCTATTGGCCATGGCAGCAGCCAACTGGCGGCCGGTGGTGCCTGCGCCATAGATCAGCACCTTGGGGCGTGAAGCACGCTTGAGAATGCTCAGATACTGGTCACCCAGCCAGACCCGGGCCAACGCACGTGACGCCCCCACGAACAGCAGCAACAGAATCGGCTGGATGATGCCCACCGTGCGGGGCACCCCGGCCACGCCAATGGCGGTGAAGACGGAGGCATACAGCAAACCGTAAATGCCCACCGCGCGCGCCACCGCCAGCAAGGCTGGCCAGCCGCTGTAGCGGAAGATGGCGCGGTACAGGCCCGACACCACAAAGATAGGTAGCGCAATGCTCACGGACGCCACACCTGCCCAAACGGCCCCTTGAGCCCACTCGCTTGCCCCAGCGAAGCTGATGAATTCACCCAGGCGCAGGTAGTAAGCCAGCCAGACCGTCAACACGCACAAACTGAGATCGACCATCAGCGCTACGAAGCGCTTCGCCGGTCTTGGTAGTGCCAGCACCGGAACGGCCAACTTGAACAGCGGCTTTTTCATCGTCATTCCTGCCGGATGCGATCACCCCGGCCTGCGCCGGTGACCGTCTTGATGATGTAAGTGAAGTATGCGGACAGTCCCAAGTCCTGCAACATCCGCGCATCCGTTTCTGCAAGCAGCTTCGGGGTGGACATGTCTATTCCGTTGATCTGTGCCAAACCGGTGATGCCAGGGCGGGCGGCAAAGACCCCTCGCGCAGTTCGTTCTTCAATCAATTCCGTCTGGTTGAACAAGCAGGGCCGTGGCCCTACCAGGCTCATCTCGCCCTTGAGCACGTTCCACAGTTGCGGCAACTCGTCGAGCTTGGTACGGCGCAAAAATGCACCCAAGGGCGTCACCGCTGCCGGGTTGGCTAGGTGGGTGGCGACCGATTGGGTATCGGGCCGCATGGTGCGGAACTTCACCAAAGTGAATGGCTTTTGGTGCCGCCCCACGCGTGTCTGCCTGAACAGGGGTGCGCCAGTGTCAAACAGACCGATCAGAAACAGAACCGCCATCAAGGGCAAGGAAACCAAAAGCCCAAGGCCTGCGAGCGCCATATCCAGAACGCGAAGCATCACGCGACTTCCTTGGTTTTGCGGTACCACTGCGCCGTGGCTTCGAGCCCCGCCTGCATAGAGTACGGAGGCGTCCAATCCAGTTCTTCCCGCAGCGGTGAGATGTCCACGCACAGAGAGCCCAGCAGCCGATCAACAGCGGCCTGTTTACCAAGCACCCGCCCAGCCCACTGCATCCACGAGGCAGGAACCGGCAACAGGAACGGCCGACGCCCCAACGAAGCTGCAATCCGGCGAACCAACTCGGGGGTAGATACATCATCCCCATCACTGACCAGAAAGGCTTTACCGGCAGCTTTTGGGTGAGTGACACACCGGTGAATGGCATCAACCAAGTTGCCCAGATAGATCAAGCTGCGCTGGTTATGAATGGCGCCAAGCGGCAAAGGCCGCCGTTTATCAATGGCCTGCATCAGGCGCAGGAAATTGCCTTTGACGCCAGGGCCGTAAACAAGGGGAGGCCTGAGCATCACAACCTCCATACCCGTTTCTGCGGCAACTTGCCACAACGCTTGCTCAGCATCCCACTTCGAAATGGCGTACGCATCGGCTGGCACCGCCAAATCCGTATCTTGGTAGGGCTCGCTCTTGCCTTCACCCAGCACCTTGACCGTGCTGACAAAAATGAAGCGCTTGACCCCATGTTGGGCGCACCGCCGTGCCAGATTGGCCGTGCCCAATGTGTTGGCTTGGGTGTACCGGTCAGCTTGGTCCTCAGCGGCGGTGTCCGTCAAAGGCACTTGAGCGGCCAGGTGAACGACAACATCGGTGTCTTGGCCCAGGGCTTCGCTCCAATCGGTATTTTTATTCAAATCGCCAACCGGAACTTCCCAAGGCGTAGTTGATGTGCGAACAGCTCGGACGACTTGATGCTCAGTTTGATCAAGTACAGAGCACAAGGCTCTGCCAACCAGACCATTTGCACCGGTGACAAATATTCTCACCGTCGACCCATCCCATCGCTATTCGGCCACCACTCGGCTTTCAATGTGCCGGTAAAACTGCCGCCGGGTTGCAAGCGACACGGCCTGCTCACCCGCACCGGCTCAATGCATACAAAACGCTGCCAATCGGCAGCAGGCATATCGGTCAGTCTTTGGGCCTCATGAGCGCCCGGGTTCCATACCATCCATTGGTCAAACCCGGTCATGCTGAGCTTGACGGTGTGGCTGGGCAACTCCAAACACACAGGGCCTGGCGTGTCGTACAGCGACTCGTATGCCTGCCCAGAGCACTGAACAGCCTCCCGGGCTTCGAAGGTTCTTGAGGCGTTGTAGCGGTCGCTCACACTCACGCCCTGCAAACCAGTCAACCGGCATTCCAGCAGGTTACCCACTACCCAATAGGGGTGCAAACCACCCGTCCATTCAAATGCCGATGTGCCTGTGTTGTGCACATGGAGTTGCATCTCTAGGCCACTGGCTGTGGCCTGGGCACGCAAGCGCAGATGCGCCTGATGTGGCCAGGTTGGCTGGCCAGCACCACCACACGTCCATTCCCACTCCAACACATGCGAGTCTGCCCCTGAGGCATTGTGGGTCAGCACCCATTCCACATCTCGGGCCCAGCCATGTTTTTTGAGTGGCCCACGCTCGGCAAACTGCGGGAACAGCACGGGCACGCCCCCTCTGGCGGCCCGCTGGGCTTTTGTGTAGTACCAGGGCGAAAGATACAGCAGCTCCACCCCACCCGTGCGAGCCTGCAGCAGTTGCGCGCCCAAGGCTTGCCACGTCAATTGGCATGCAGTCATTGCACCTGACTCAATGCCCGTTGGCATAGGTCTTTTGCTTTGTCCAGGGTTGCCGACTCGGCATAGCAACGCAGCTCTGGCGCATTACCCGAGGCACGCAAATGCACGATATCGCCATCGGCAAAGGTCATGCGCACCCCATCGGTGGTATCGACAACTTTTGGTGGGTTGTGCTTACCAGCTATGTGCGACTGTAAGCCCTCCTCTACCGCCACCTGCGCCAACAGTTCACGCGAACGCTCGGTGGCAAATGCCTGCAAACGGTCGCTATGGGTAAAGCGTTGTGGCAATGCTGCCACCAGCGAAGACACTCGTGTTTGCTGCGTTACCGCCTCTGCCAGCAGCGAAACCATGGGCAACAACGCATCGCGGGTGGGCAGCGCAGCCAACCCGTGCACAGCAGAACCCAACAAAAAGCCGCCATTGGCCTCAAAACCTGCCACTGGCCCTTTGCCCTGGGCAGTCAGTTCGTTCATGGCCGCAATCACGTAGGGCGATCCTATCCGCGTGCGCACCACCTGCGTAAAGGCGCCGCATTGCTCAATGGCGGAATTACAGCTCACTGGTACAGCCAAATGGGTAATGCCCAAACGGCGCGCGCACAGCAAGCCCAGCAGGTCACCGCGCACAAACTCACCGTTTTCGTCAAACACCAAGGGCCGGTCACCATCCCCATCGGTGGATACCACAGCATCCAGCTGATGTGCTTTGCACCAGTTACGGGCTTGAGCCAGATCGGCCACGCCAACGGCCTCGGTATCCACAGGTACAAAATCGTCGCTTCTGCCCAGGGAAACAACTTCGGCACCCAGTTGAACCAGGACGGACTTGGTCACATCCCGACCCACGGCGCTGTGCTCGTACAGCCCAACCCGCAGACCGGCCAGACATTGCACCCCGAAGTGCTCAACGTAGCGACGGACATAGGCTTCTGTGGCCGTTACGTCCATTGAGGGCAGCAACGGCATTGAAAGCAATCTACCCAGCGCACGGGCTGGAATCGAGCAAGACACGATCGCTTGTTCTTCCGCCTTGAGAATCTCGCCCGCCGGGCTGTAAAACTTGATGCCGTTGCGGTCGAAAGGGATATGACTGCCCGTCACCATGATGCCGGGCATGCCACCAGTCAGGCACCGCAGTGCCAAGGCGGGCGTAGGCAAAGCCCCCAAAAAATCTGCGCGGTACCCTAGCGCCTGCAACGCGCCACACACCGCGGTAGCGATTGAAGGGCTGCTCGGCCGCAAATCCATGCCCACGGCAACCGCAGCCCCATCGCGAACAGCGCGAACCACACGCATCTGTTGCATGAATGCGTACACATAGGCAAAAACAGCTTCGGTGTTCAAGTCGTCCACCAAGGCGCGCACACCGCTGGTACCAAAGGTTACTGTGGGGAAACGCTCACCAATAAGGAACGACTCGTTCATGGTCGATTTTTCAGTACATCCTGGTAGAGCTGTGTGTATGCCTTGCCCAGCGCAGGGCCAGAAAACAGCGCTTCGTAACGGCGCCTGGCGGCACGGCCAAATTTTTCTACAAGTTCCCCGTCGTCCAACAGGGCATTCATGGCGTGAGCAAGGGCCCCTGGTGACTCTGGCGGCACCACGAAACCCGTTTCACCTTCCAGGTTCACAAACGACGTACCGGTGCCAATCTCGCAGCTCACCATGGGCTTGCCATACATCGAGGCCTCGACCAGCACCATGCCAAAGGCTTCTGAACGCAGATGAGAAGGCAGCACGAAGGCACGACAGCGCTGCAGCAGAGCCACCTTTTCGGCGTCCGATATCTGGCCAGCGAAAACCACGTTCTGCAGCCCGAAATTGCACACCTGTGCCTGCAAAGCCGCATGCTCCGGCCCAGTGCCAGCAATCACGACTTTCGCGTTCACGCTAGCAGCCGCCTGCACCAAGGTATGCAGCCCCTTGTAGTACCGTAAAACGCCAATGAATAGGAAAAACGGTTCGCCTTGGTCCAATCCAAGGCGTTGTAGCACACCATCATCGCCCCACTGAGGGTAGGAGCTCTCATCTATGCCAAGCGGTATTACCCGCACACGGTTACGGTGCTTCGTATCGGCAAGCACCGGGCTCGTTTGGGCGTAAGGAGGGGACGTGGCAACAATCGCACGCATACCACCCAGCATTCCCTGCATTAGTGGCGCATAAACGCGGCCCAGCGCGCGCTGCCGGACGACATCCGAATGGTAGGTCATGACCTTCGCGCGCGTGGGGCTGACGACAGACTCCAGCACATCTGCGAATGGCCATGGGAAATGGTAGTGAATGACATCAGCCCAACGCGCCGCCTTCGCGAAAGCAGAAAAGGCTTTCGGCCCACCCAGGTCACACGAAGCCGGTGCCGCCCATGAGCGCGCCCTCCAGACCGCGATGCCGTCGCATTCAACGTGCTCAGGAGTCGGATGCGGCGACAGCGCGAACACCCGAGGTTCATGTCCGAACGCCTTGCTCGCCAGCGCAATCTGACGAATGGCTTCCTGCAAGCCACCTTGCGGATCGGGAAAGTAGGTGCGGTATACGTGAAGAATCTTGGTCAATTCGTTGGCTACTCCCGCTGAGAGCGCGGCGATAGGTTAGCCTTCGAAAAGGCGCCACCATCGCTCGGCCAAGCTTGAGGGTTAAGTTCAAACCAGAAATGTTGCGCAGTGCTGCGCGCATCGTTTAGCAGGACAATTCCGGCTCCAGCAGATCGAATAAGGACCTTCCATCCATCGCTTTCGCCAGTTCTGCCGCCCTGATCCGTTGCTTCGCAATAATGGACGAGCGGCGAGCCGGATCGTCCAGCACAGCCTTGATCGAGCGGGCCAGATGAGGGTAGTCCTTATTGACGAAATACACACCTGAACCGTCTAACACCTCCCGGATGGCGGGTAGCCCGAAGGTGAAGACTGGGAGTCCAGAGAGCATGGCCTCGAAAACTGGTATGCAGAATCCCTCGTGCTCACTCATGTTCACATACGCACTGGCCGTTCGGTAGATTTCGGCAAGGCGGGCATCATCGACGCTCCCAAGCCATTTGACCGATTCAGGCGGTAGTTCAAGGTCCTTCTCCTGCACCCATCGCAGGTAGTCTCGATAGGCCTTGTCATAGCCACCCCCGACAATCCAGAGCTCGGCAGCACCATCGAGTTTCCGATAGGCTGCCAAGAGTTCGAGCAGATTTTCGATTTTCTTGTGGCTCTTGATACGACCTACGTACAGGAGTCGCGCACCGGCTGAAAGCGTTGAGCCTTGTGACTCGATGACCTCTGAGTCCACCAGCTCTCCGGGAGGCAACAGCCGGGGCGGGATGACCCGGATATCATCCACACCAAAACGTCCGGTGACGCCAAAGAATGACGTTAAAAACTC
Source organism: Tepidicella baoligensis (assembly GCF_013432195.1). Taxonomy (GTDB): domain Bacteria; phylum Pseudomonadota; class Gammaproteobacteria; order Burkholderiales; family Burkholderiaceae_C; genus Tepidicella; species Tepidicella baoligensis. The sequence goes on from NZ_JACCDB010000012.1 coordinate 39,195, forward strand.
ACCCGATGCGCGGGAGTTAGTGGCGAGCAAATCGAACTCCTGCAGTCTCCCAAGCTGTTTGTAAGCCCGCCGGCAGTTCATACTTAGTTCCGGGTCGAATACCTGAAGAAGCTCAGGCGGAGTGATCCCATGAAAGTAAGCAATCTTGCGAGCAAAAGGCAAGTGCAGTAATTTGTCAAGCGCAGGGTCAAAAGTTGACGAGAAATAGAAGAGTTGGTCATTTGGCGTGGTCTCTTCGGTGATCAGATCGACGCGGCGAACAAAGTCGTTCAACGAAAGATCGAACTGCTCTGCGTAGAGCGCCACCGGAATGTCGTTTTGCTTCAGCGCCCGATACAGCTCAAGGCTGAAGTTTCCGACGGCATCCTTGAGGAAGACGTTGCGCGAGACAATACGGACCGTAGCGCCTTCGGGTGCGACGAAGCTCGATGGAGCGTAGATGGGCTGTTGCCAGTCACGGCTGAAACCGAGGCGGAACGAATCCCGATCACTCGCATCCTTAAATGCGGGCACCTTATCCAGATAAACGATGCCATTGGTGATACTCGATCGTAAAACGGCGTTGACCACTAGCCGCTTGAACTCGACTTTCTGGTCATTGACCCACTGATGAACCGGTTGCGCCCCCTCAAGCTCGCACAGCACGCCGTTGGCGGCTTCGAAAACTCGGGCTGACACACGCTCGCCGAGCTGAGCCAGTGGAAACTGCCACCAGCCCAGGTGCCCTTCGGGGTGCACTGGGTTGTCCAGATCATAGATGTCGATCACAAGCGAGAGATCGGCAATCGGTATAGACGTAGAAAGAACGCATACAAATGCGCCACCAGCCGTTAGGTCAATCAGAGGATCGGCAAACACAACGGTGTTGATCGAAGCTGCGCTCTCGGTCATGACTGTCCCCACTTTTGTTTCATTCGTTCTACAAACTGCGCCGTCAGGTCGATGTAACGCATGCCGTTTTGCATCGACGGTTCGATGTGAGTGTTCTCATGGAACTCGTTAAAGGTCGAGATCATCACCAGATCGGGCTTGTCGGTCAGCGACTCGACAAAGTCCATGCCAGCTCGATAGGTACCGCCATCCTTGCGCGGCACAACCCGATAGGGGTTGCCGACTCGGTTCGCTGCCGTCAATCCCGAGTCGTCGTACCCAGGCGACAAGGCAGCTACACGGTAGCGCATGCCTGCGTGCCTGGCCCCGTCATACGCGGCCTTCCACACCCGGTTCCAGTTTTTCTCCTCAGCCAGTTCGAGCGGCGAGAACGGGACGAACCCATCGAAGAAACCAAATGTCAGCTTGTCTTCATCCGTATCGTTTGGCAACCGCAAGCTGACGGCAATGTTCGTGAAGCGCTCGGCAGCTTTGGCTAGGATGGAAACAAATCGCTTGTTTCCATCGTAGGCGCTCGACCAGAACCAGAACAGCACCGACGCGTCGTCCAGCTTGAGGTAATTGGGGTGGTCAGCGTAAAGCTTCGCGATCATTTGCACCGCTTTCTCCAGCTCCACCGTGTCATCGGCATATGGAGCAAGCTGGATGGCAAATTTCAGCGGGCTCTTGCGCTTTGCGGCAATGTCAAAGACATGCTGGATGCCCATCAACTCGAGCCCATTCACCCCCTTGAAGTCGAGATGCAGGTTGAGGATAACGTAATCGAGGCCCATCTGCTCGAACAGATCCAGATGGTTCTCGATGGTCTGGCCCTTGACCGAGCTGTAATATCCAATCATTGGTTTGTCAGACACATGCCCACTTTCGGGATTGTCATTCCAGTGCGGGGCGCCAAAGCCTTCGCCAAACCAAAGGTAATACTGAATCCCGAACATCGTCTGACCACCAGACACGGGGCGCTCAACCCTGCCCTCGCGCGACTTGCTCCAGGCGTCGATCAGAATAACTTCAAGTTCGTCGGCAGCCCGCTTCCAGGTAAATTCCGGCGCTGCCTTCCGGCCGGCCTCACCCATCTTCCTGGCCACCTCCGGGTGACTCTGCAGGTATCGGATCTTTTCGGCGAACAAGGATGGATAAGGCCGAACCAGGAAGGAATACTCCGGTTTGCATGCCTCAACGTACCCGCCCTCATCAACTGCGATGACAGGCAAACCAGCGGCCATGGCCTCGAGGACCACGATGCCGAAGGGCTCCTTGATCGGGGAGAACAGGAATGCGCAGGCGCGAGCCAGCACCAACCCAAGCTCACGATTGCTCAGCCCGGAGAGGAAGAAAACCCGATCATCAACACCGAGCTTGACTGCAATTTCCTGAAGGCGCTCCTTTTCCGGCCCCGAACCGATAACCAACAATTGCGCGTCATCCGTCAGAGCAATTGCTTCCACTAGCAGGTTGACCCGCTTGTGCGGCCACAACTGACTAATCGTGACAAAGAGGTTCCGGTCGGTCGGCAACTCGATGAAGCTCTCTGGCTCAACGCCGGGATAAACCACATCGTGCACCGGGACACCGTATACCTCCTCCAAGTAGTCAGCGGTATAGCGGCTGTTGGCGACGATGCGTTCAGGTCTCACCGACTTATCCATGGCATCAATGGAGTTCAGGTAAGCCTCGTAGAGCGAGTCACCGATACGATCGTAGTTATATTTGGGATAGATATGGATGTTGCGTGCCGCATCATTTCCCACCTGTTCGACATTCTGCTCATAACGCAGATCGTGGAGCACACGCAGGGGCTCGTGGGGGTACCAGACCATCGGGTGCAGATCTACCAAGTGGGTTGGCCAAAGATGCATGTGGTACAAATCATGGCGACCGATCTCCTCCCGCCAAATCTTCGGCAGCAGAACGGCATTAAGCAACATCGAATGCTCGCCTTCGAAATATGGGCTCAGTTCGCAACGTTTCACCCCGGGGCCGATGCCGTGCTCGGCAAGCAGCTTTTCCGAAATCCTCGTAGCGTAGATCGTAATGTCGTGGCGTGACTGCCAAACACGCACACATTCGATCAGGTAGCGTTCAGCGCCACCATATTTTTCTATAAATGGAATAACAATTGCTAAATCCATACAATTCACCTAACCAAACACGGGCACATCATCATCGCGAGGAAGTCTTTTCATTGAAATTATTTTCATATTCGATAACTCATCTAATCTTCCACAGATAACAAAAATATAATACCGCTCATACAAGGAGCACAAGACAAGTTATGTTCATGGGCCCAATACAATCTTGGTTAAGCGTTCGCCGCACAAAAGCTTTAATCTTGCGATGACAAGCACAAGAATTATTGTGAGCATTCTTCGACAGTTATATGAGGTGCTGGCTTTCGAACAAACAACCAAACACCACGATGACCACCATGATTAGTATGCTCTATGTAAAGTGGCGCCCGATCTTCAAGGTCTAGCAGAGACATAACATAGCCAAGATCATAGTCAAACATCATCATCGTACCCGCATCAAATTTTGCCAAGTCGAGATTCATGCTCACCTTTTCGCCATCGTGAGTAAAGTAAGTCGACTTCTCTAAAAGCTTGTTTATATGGGTCGAATCATGATAAATAGAAAACTGAATACTTAAACTCCCTCCCTCCTTTGTCGGACCCCACAGTTTTTTTATCAACTCATAGCCGCGGATGGCCGGGATGTGTTGAAGAACAATCACCGAATTAACCCAATCAAACTTTTGATCCTCAGGAATATCTTTTAACACCTCAAAATTAGTTGCCCCAGCAGCAATCATATTATCAGAGCAAATTCTTCTCATTTCGTCTGCCACATCAACTCCGACAAGTCTTTCAATGCGCTTTTGCATAGCAACCATTAATCGCCCTACGCCACACCCAAAATCAAGAGCTGAATTCGGACAAAATTCACCAAATATTTTGTTAAAAATATGCCAAGAATAATTTACGTCATCTTCACCTGTCTTGAAGAAACGTTCCAATGCAGCAGCATCGGGCTCCCTAAATTCATCGTGAGATAGAACGCCCCAATATGGTGCCGTTTTAGCAATTTCGTTCCAGTCTTTATCGGTATCTCTCATTTCATAAACCTCTTGTTTAAAAAAATCCATGACAATTTGGCATCATTGCAACTTTCTTAATACGATTGCATTTTGGTGATCCGAATACCCCTCAAGGGTTGCACACACTTCGAAGTACGCTGACCAGTGGCGCAATACATAGTCGACCGTATGGAAGATTCGCCGGTAGAACCCCGGTTTCTGGCTATCGACACCGTCCTCCTGCCAGCCCACATCCAAGAAGCCATCGCGCTGAAAGGCCATGTAGGCATCAACATCGAACGGCTCGATCGCAGAGGAAAAGTTGGTCATGACTGTCACGAGCGCGTGCCCCCCCGGCTTGAGGAGGCGGTTCAATTCGGACAGCCAGAGGAACTGGTCCGCTTCTGTCAGATGAGTAAATACCGAGTGGCCGATAACGAGGTCGACGCTGCCCGATGGAAGTGGCGTCGGAATATCGGTACTGACCAGGGAGAAATCGGCTCCGGGGAGGTTAGCTTGACACCAATTCGCATTCACAGGGTCGATGTCGATGCCCGTGATGCGGCCATAGCCTTTGCTAATGAGATGTCGAGTGAGGCGACCGCATCCACACCCCCAGTCCAGCACATGGACGTTTTTTCGGTTCGGGATACCGAAGACTTCATCGAGTTTCTCTACAAATGATGCGCCCGAGAAGAGAAACCAGTCGCGCTCAGTCGAGCCGATTCTTTGCATGTTTTCCGCTTGAGGAACAGGTGCATCGACACCGGATAGCGGCCAATACCAGTCCTGATGTGCGGGCGTTGCACGCAGTCCATCAATTGCGAAGACCGAGCCGAAACGGATACCTTCCTGCCCCTCGAAGCGGGTCAGGTCGACAATCCCTTCAAACGCCACATTACCGAGATAAGCATAGTCGGGATTGAAGAGACCATAACTGATCTTGTCCAGCACTTCACCGTTCGCTGTCAGCGCTGCAGGCTCGCGTCGGTTAATAGGCGGCACCAGAATGCCCGATATTCTCAACTGTCGATCCTGCGCCATCGTCGCATGCATTCTCAGCCAGCCTTGGGCGAAGGTTGTGGATACGGCTCCGGCGTAGATACCTTTTCCCGAAACCAATGCCGCATCGCCACCACCATCAGGCTGTCGGCCCGGGCGTCGGAAGGACAATGTGCGAGCTTTGAAACTCAATGTACGCGGATCTTCTGGTGCATGAAGTGCTTGAGTAAACTCAATAATTACGGTTTGAGGATGCCCATTTGTGCGGACTGGTATGGGAATAGTCATCGGACCCGGATTCAGCCGAACATTGATCGTCGCTTGCGGAGTCTGAACCACCGCAAGACCAGCAACGGGTGATTCGCCAGTAAGAACTAGGACGCCTTCAAGACCAGCGACCTGAATCTCGACCCGTTTTGCAAGCCAGCGGAATTCACCTTCATGATCTCGTTCGGGGTCGTATGCACCAGTCGCGTAGTTAATGTCATTCATTCTTGGATTACCTCGGTTCTTAAACTTGCCTTCGCCAATACAGATCGATACACGCCGTCTAGGCGTTCCACGACATTGACCCAGCTATACCTCTCGTCCACACAGTCACCATCATGCAAATGCTTGGCTTCAAGCGCCTGCCTGATTCCCTGCTCAATTGATTTGACAGAGATTGGATCGATGTAGATCGCTCGGTCACCAAAGTACTCTGCGCAAGAGCCCTCGCGCGTAACGACCAAACGGGCGTTCTGTCCGAGGGCTTCTAACGCGGCCAAACCCGGTGTTTCTAGCGTACTGGGCAATACAAATAATTCGCACGCCTTGTACGCAGACCGCAATAACGGTGAATCATGGGCAAGCGGTCCAAGGTAAACGACTTGCTCTCCACCTTCGGAAAGCACCTGCTTAAGGTATTCAGGGCTTCTCGGATGGCCAATCAAGACGAGTCGCCGCTCCGGGAAAGCTTTCATAGCATGCACAAGCCCCAACTGGTTTTTTCTGGGCTCGATGTTGCCAACATTCAGAATAAATCGATTGTTGATATTGAAATGTTCACGAAAGAGTCTTGGATCAGATGCCTCAAAGAAGGATGATTCGACACCGTTGTAAACCGTTGAAAATTTTTCCCTTGGCAATCCGAGGACCGCGGAGAGAGTTTCGCACTCCATGTCAGAGTTTGCGACGATCCGGTCCGCCAAGGCCAGTTGTGCGCAGATCTCGTCAATAGGGTACAGATGCCTGGTCTGTTCTGTAATCCAAAGGCTGGATGAAACCACCAAAGGGAGCCCGAGTTGCTTGACGAACCGGCAGAAATGGACAGAGCCGCCAACGCACGAGAAGAAGTGGACGATATCGTGCTCCATGAATTTTGGAGCCCAAGGATCAAACAATGACACATCAACCCCGTAGCGAGGCAGGTGCTTGCGATAAGCCAGTAGCTGAACTTCACCGCCACCGGGGGTGTGAAACGCCATCGGATAAGTTGCGAACAGCACTTTCATTTTTGAGCGTTTCGTCTAGAGAGCAAAGTTTCGAGCATCTTCCGTGTTCGACTTTGCCAGGTGTTCTCACCTACGAACTCGCGCGACTGCTGCATCGTTAGCCTGCCAGCCGCCAGTTGTGCTTCGATCGCCCGCACAAATCCCTCGGGGCCATCGCCGATTGCCAGTCCCTGCGAGGTATTTTCGGTAAAGGCCAGGCGGGTGGAGACCACCGGCAGGCCGGCCGCTAGATACTCAAAATACTTCATGGGAAACATGCCACGTGTGTACTCGTTCAGTTTCGAAGGCAAAAGGCCAACCTGCATACCACGCAGGTAGTTCGGGAGGACCTCGTAGGGCATATAGCCCAGAAAGTGAACGTTAGGTAACGCGGCAAGTTCAGCGACCAACGCGCTGCGCTGCCCTTCGCGCTCTTCGCCAATGAGCACCCACTGCCATGCTGGTCGACTGCGCGCACAAGCAAATAGCAATTCAAAATCGATCTTGAAGTCTGACAGAACCCCGTGATAGACAAGCCTCGGCTCGGGTATGTTTGCCAAATCGGCGGGTAGCGGAGCGTCCTGAAAGGCCCTGCCGAAGTGTTCTGCATCGACAACATTGGGGAGATAATGCGCATCTGAATTGTGCTCGCGACATTTCTCGATCAGCGTCTTGGCCGTAACAAAGACCACGTTGGCACGCTTGAGCAGTTGGACCTCGGCAGCGCGATAGGCCTTAGCATCGACGCCCGGCACCGCAGCCAGATCATCCACGCAGTGATACAGCAAGCCACCCTCGCTCAAGCCCTCGATAGCATCGAGCATGAAGGGGTGATAGGTCCATACGACCGGTTTGCCCAGCTCAAGCTGTTTCATCGATCGCCGGATCGCCAGCCGAAGCAAGCTACCGTTCAGACGCCTGAGCAGCGGATGACGGTAACCGGCGGGCACCACCAAGGGCGAGAGAATGAACACACCCGGCGAACGCTCGGGGGCACCAAATACGAGCGATGACAGCCCCTTGCGAAGGCGGTCGAGCAAGCGGTGCCAGTCGCGTCCGCTGCCTGGCCTTGGTTTGCGCAGTCCCACACTCTCAATGTAAAGCACGCGTGAGCCCAATTTGGCTAGCGATTTTGCACAATGTTGCTTATTGGTCCAGTACGGCTCATCCCAGTCCGCGGTCGCAAAAAGGATGCAGCTCTGAGGTACCTGCAAGGTCTCAGCCATGGAACTCCTCGACGGACTTGCCCAACAGGGCGGCGAGGATGCGGCCGGAGGCCTGACCATCGCCATAGGGGTTCGCTTTAGCACGAAGACTATTGCGGTGATGCTCATCCCCTAACCAAGTATTAACAGCCTCCTCGATAGCCAGAGTATCTTGACCTGCAAGGGTGGCAAAGCCAGCATGAACACCCTCCATGCGCTCTGTGTGCTGGCGCATCACCACTACCGGCGTACCGAAGGTCGGAGCCTCTTCCTGGATACCCCCAGAATCACTGAGTACCAGCTGGGCATGGCGGATGAGGTAGAGGCTGGTGTGGTAGTCCACCGGATCGGTTAGGAACAGGTTGGGGCGCCCCCCCAGCAGGCGATGTACTGGCTCTCGAACGGCCGGATTGAGGTGCACGGGGAAGATCCATTGCAGCTCGGAATAACGCTCACTGAGACGGGCCAGCATGTTGCAGAAAGCTTCCATCACGGCGCCGAAGTTCTCACGCCGGTGACAGGTGACCAGCACTGCTGGCCCGGCCTCAAGCCGAGCCCTGATTTCAGCTGGGACTGAGGATGGAATGCCAGCGGGCCAAGCAGCCTGCGCCTGCTGGATTGCATCAACTACAGTATTTCCGGTTACACGTATCCGTGATTCCTCCACCCCTTCTGTACGCAAGGCGCGGGCCGCGAGGCGGGTAGGTGCAAAGTGGAGGCTGGCGATGCGCGCCAACAAAGTGCGATTGGCTTCTTCCGGGAAAGGGCTGTTCAAGTCGCCGGTGCGCAGCCCCGCCTCTACATGCCCAACCCGGATCTGACGCTGGAAAGCGGCGAGCCCCGCGCAGAAGGCCGTGGTCGTATCGCCTTGAACCAGCACCCAGTCGGGGCGCTCCTGCTCGAGCACAGCATCCATGCCCTCCAGCAGGCGGGCCGCAAGGATGTTTAGGGAACGCCCCGGGCTCATGGTGTCGAGCATATGGTTGGGGCGCAGACCAAATGCATCCAGGGCCTGTTGGAGCATTTCCCTGTGCTGACCGCTGGCGCAGACTTTCACCTCCACCCGCTGCTGCAGGGCAGCGATGACCGGGGCCAGCTTGATGACTTCGGGGCGGGTGCCCAACGCAACCAGAACTTTCATCCCAACCTCTTTCCGCTCAGTAGGGGCTCACAGCGCCCTTTGTATTCCACACCAAAGACCAAACCACGCGAGGCCTCGCCTCGATGGCACAGATAACCCGTATCATCCGTGGCCATTTGAATGGCGGCTCGCTCCCGCAAAAAATCGAGCGCCTGAATCTCGTCCAGGAACAAGGGCTTATTGGCCCGGGCACGGATATGGCCAATCAAGCCGCGGTGCGCCTCAATCCGCTGGGCTTCGTCAATCCAGCCGTACTGATAGCGAGGGGAGAATGGATGGTCCAGATAACCGAAGAGGGTTTGGGTTTCGTAGGCCCGGTCGTAAGCAGCCTTGAAGATGCGCAGGGGGTCGCCCTCGATTAGCATGCAATCGCCGTGCAGCATGGTCTGCTGGCTGTGACCGATAAAGCCCCTAGGCATATTTGCCAGTTCGCCACCGCGAGCCATAAGAAACTCTGGGTCATTTCGGATGATGCCGCCAATACAACCGCAGTAGCCGGCATCACACAGCCCGGCCAGTGCATAAGGAGGGGACTGATGAAAAGGCGATACGGCATAGCGAACCGATACGCCGGTGGCAGTTCGGATCAAATCGAGAGAATCACTCCCTTCCTTTAGTGCCGCCTCATAGCTACCGCCCCAGTTGGGTGCATGCGTTGCCGTATGTGAGAGCAATGCGCCGCCATTGGCGCAGAACTCGTGCAGGAAGGATTGATGGGTGTCATCGGCCAGATTGCTGGTATGGATTGCCAGCGACAAGGGAACGCCCCATTCGCTATAGGCTTCCCACAACGCTCGCGCCGAGGTGATATCTTCGTCACAATCTAGCCGCGTAGTAATCGCTGAATCGTAGCCCCAGGGAATCTCGCTAATAACAGGACAGCAAGGCAAGTTTTCGCTACGCCAGTTACTAAGGAAACGTTCTACCAGGCGCCACTCAAAAGAATCGATTGGGCCAACCGGACGGTTGTACCAGAGTACCGAGGAATCACCGACACCGAACTGTGCACAGTAAGTCAGTAAAGCCGCGCCGTTCACATGTAGGTCGGCCAGCACAGAAGCATCTGGCAAGAGAATAGGCTCGGCCAACGCCCAAACGCTCCCATCGGCACGAATCGCACCATAGCCCAAGTTGTTCCACTCGTCGGCGAAATCGTATCGTTCGAGCGGTCTAGTCCATCCTGCCGCGCCAAGGCCTGCAGCAGCGTCACGGTAGCGAATCTCTCCATCACTCTGGGCCCATCCGCCAGCAGTTGCCGACGGACTACGCGCCCAACTGGAAGCATTGGCTGGCCAGGATACAGATGATGCGCCACATGCCTGATGCAAGGCAGCGGGCAGTCTGCCAAACACAATCAGCTTGCGCGGCTTGGCATACAACCAATCGATAAGCGCATTACCAAGACGATCGTCGGCATTGACACAGACAACGATCGACGCGTTATCGAGCGAAGCATGCGATGCTTGAATTGCCAGACCGTGGCTGACCGAGCGTCTCAACGCTGCCAGTACAAGCGCGACAGTTGGGGCGTCAGTAGCATTCGCAATTAGATGAATCATGCAGTCACCACATGACGAAACTTAGAACGGACCCCAACCTTCACCAGGTCGGCCAAGGTCACGAACTCGATCGTGAAGGCGTTTGGCCAATGATGCTCGATTCGGCGGCGTATCTCTTCCGTATCGGCCGACGGCTCCTGAACGATGCGCAGGATCGGTTTCAACGAGCGAAGGTCGATCTGGAATTCCTGTATTCCGCCAACCCGATGATCGAGAATGTCCATGATGTGGTGGGTCAGGTGCGCCACGCCATTGATGGGCACCACGTCATGGATTCGACCGATTACATCGGAGAGCACGAATCCGTTTGCCCCCTTGGTGACACGGGCTCGGTCACCGGTGGCATAGCGGATGAGCGGCATCAGTTGGTTGCGAAAGCCGGTGAACACGAGCTCGTTGCCGTCGTCGATACTTCGGTGCTCTGGCCATCCTTCTGATTCGAAAACCTGTAGCCCCCCTTGTGGGCCATTGAGCTCGTAGGCCATGACGCCAAACTCGGCGAGTCCATAGCGATCCACCACCCTGCATCGCAAAACCTGCTCGATTTTTTCACGCATGTATGGCTGAAGCAGTTCTCCGCTAGATTCGAACACTTCGAATGCTTTACCACCGCCATACTTGCGTTCCACATGGCAGGCCAGCGCATAAATGGTGGAGGGGTGTTCGTGCAACAGGTAGGGCTGACGGCGCTTGATCGTGCGCCAGATCTCTTCGAGCCCCGCTTCGTCGACGCGGTCGAAGAAGACATTGCTACGGTTCATGGCGAAGCATTTGAAGTCTTCTCGGCTAGGCCACTGCGCAACGGCGACATCGGGGAACCGACAGGCGCAGTGCAGTTCTGTTTTGAATTTCTTCTTTCCGATTCGCTCACGGGCATACAAGGTAACCGCCGCAGAGTAGTCGGCCGCCGGCTGGTCGTAGTAAATGACCGTCGACACCCCGGTCGATCCGCCTGTCTTGCATGCGTGATGTCGGACCTGAGTCAGGGGTTGCGAGAGCATGCGCTCGCCTTGCTCGCGGATGATGTCCTTCGTTAGGTATGGCAGGTCGTTCAGGTAAGCAGGATCGCGCCGTACCTTTTCAGGATCGAAGTTTAGGCTGGCAAACAGATCTCGGTAATACGGAACCTTCTGACCGGCATGGTGGAGTATGTCGGCTAGACGACCCTTGGCCACCGCCATTCGCTGTTCGAGCGGCAGACGATAGTGATGGCGGATTAGCGCGAGCCTGGGCCGCACACTGCGCTTTTCGAGATGCTCGGCCAATGGATAGGCCATATAGGCACTGACGAGCCCCTTTACGATGCGTAGAGGCTGCCGGGCAAAGGCGTGCTCTGCGACCTCGAGCAGCGGATGATCTGCACGAATCATTTGCCACTCCTGGGGCCATCATCTAGGGTACCCCCTTTGATGGATACCCCTCCGACCGGCGGCTGTCGCGCATCTGTGACCAGCGGGAAGGAAAAATCGCGATGCAAAAAGACGCTGGATGTCGATGTAAAGGCATTCACTGGAGAAAATCCACTGAAACGTACCTCGATCAGACCAGCACCTCGAAGCAACTCCGCCGTGTTCGGGTACCACTCAGCGTTATCCAGAATAATCATTCCACCAGGAATCAGTTTTTTAAGTGCGGCTTCGGCCGAGCGGTAGCGCTCAGCACCATCGACCACAATCACATCGAATTGACCATCAGCTTCAATAATCTTTTGAGCGTAAGAGATTCCATCCGACTGGTGATTGAGCACCACATTGTCTGGAACAATTTTGACAAGGCTATCAAACCATCGCCGATCGAGCTCGACGCTTTCTACGTGCTTGGCACGGCTGGCCCAGAAAAGTGTAGATGAACCCGCACCAAACTCAAATATACGCTTCTGACTAAAATCAAAGCCTTTAAGGTATTCAATCAATGGATAAGTCAGCCAAGGTTGATACTCGCCACGACCGTTCACTGGAAATCCATCGCGTCGATTTACATGACCATGCTCTCTATGCATGATCAAGAGAATACGAGCCGCTGATATCAATCGCCTGGGAAGAATTTTCCGTAAAATATTCTTCATTCGACAGCGACTTCCTCTCGCACAACCTTCTCGTCACTCATGATTTTGCCGTGTTCAAGATGGATTCTTCTGGTGCATACGCGCTCAATGAGCTTAGGATCGTGAGAGGCAATAACTAGAATTCCCGCTTTACTGACAAGCTTCTCCAGTCGCACGGCAGCCTTTGCACTGAACTGGGCGTCACCAACGCTCAACCATTCATCCATAATCAAAATATCGGCCTCCACACTTGTGGATATGGCAAAGGCCAGTCGCAACATCATGCCACTAGAATAAGTTCGAACAGGCAGATTAAGATACTCGTCCAATTCAGTGAAGTCAGCAATGTCGTCAATCTTGTCGCGAATTACAGAGGGCTTAAGACCATCCATGATTCCGCGTAAATAGATATTCTCAAAACCAGTAGCGTCAGGATCAAGGCCCATTGAAACATCAAGTAAAGAGGCAATCTTTCCACGCACATCAAGCGAACCATGAACTGGTGCGTATACTCCTGAAAGTACGCGTAACAGCGTAGTTTTCCCTGAACCATTGTGCCCAGTTAGGCCGACGCGTTCGCCATGCTCAAAGGTGAAAGTGATCTGGTCAAGCGCCCGCACCACCGGATGCTTTCCTGCATCGCTGCCGATCTTGCCTCCAGTGGTCAAGTTGAGCACCTTCTTCTTCAATGAGCGATGGGAGTTCTCGTAGATAGGGAACTCGACTGTCACGCTCCGTGAATCAATGAATGCATTCATGACTTACACCCAATAGGGAACACGGTTGCGCGCGCGCTGCATAAGGTATTGAGCGAGAGCAAAACCGACTAACAGCAGGCCGATACTCCATAGCCAGGAGGCAAGTTCTAGGTGTGAATTGATCATTGGAGCACGCACTATTTCGATCATGTGATATAGCGGATTTAGTTCAGCCAACCACGCTTTATCTTTGAGTAAACTCACTTGCCACATGACGGGCGTAAAGAAAAAAGCCACTTGAATCAAGTTGCCAACTATCGGGTAAACATCACGATAGCGCGCGCAAAGAATGCCAAGCACAATGCCGATCCACGCTCCGTGCAATAGCAGCAAGAATAGACCGGGAATGACCAAAAATAATTTGATCCCAGGACGGTGGCCGAAAGCAAGCAAAAATAAAAATACAACGGGCAAGCTATGCATCAGCACGACGAAATTGCGCCACACTACACGCGCCACGTGAATCGTGAGCGGCATCCGTATCTGTTTGATGAGATAGGCGGAACCAATAAAGGTGTTTGCACCTTCATTGACAACGGTGCTGATGTATTGCCAAACCACCAGTCCTACGCCAAGGTAGGGAAGGTAGTGGTGGATTTCTTGTCCAAGCAGCGTTGAATAGAGAATACCCAAGACACCCACCATAATAAGGGTGCTCAGCGTAAACCAAAAAGGTCCGATGACCGATCTACGATAGCGCTGACGTATATCGTGCCAGCCAAGGGCAAGCCAGACATGTGTTGCTTTCAGCCCAACCGTGATGTCCGATTTCCCAGAATGGTTATGCCAAGATTCACTTTGATCCTCAACATCTGAGCGCGAAATATCAGACGCGGCCATAATTGTCCTGAAAGCGCACAATGTCATCCTCACCAAGATATTCACCGCTTTGCACTTCGATCATTACCAGATCAAGTACACCAGGATTTTCGAGTCGATGCTTGTGGCCTGCCGGGATGTATGTGGACTCATTAGTGCTCACCATGATTTCACGTTCGCCATTAACGACTTTGGCCATGCCTCTCACCACAATCCAATGCTCGCTGCGGTGATGGTGCATTTGCAAGCTAAGGCTGGCACCGGGCTTGACCTCAATGCGCTTGATTTTGAAATGAGGCCCCTCTTCCAGCACGGTATAAGTGCCCCAAGGCCGGGCTACAGTGCGATGCAATTTGTAGGCTTCGTGCAGTTTGGATTTCAGCTGGGCTACCACCTTTTTTACGTCTTGTGATTTATCTGGATGCGCCACCAGCAAGGCATCGGGCGTATCAATGATCATGAGGTTGTCCACCCCAACGGTGGCGACCAGCCTGTCTTCGCTCTGCACAAAGGTGTTGCGGCTATCGACAAAGATGACCTCTCCCAGCGCACGGTTTTGATTGTCATCAGGGTGTACCAAATCTTTTACTGCGGTCCAGGAACCGATGTCACTCCAGCCGAAATCAGAAGGAACAACAGCCACTTGGCTGGACCGCTCCATGACGGCATAGTCAATCGATATATCCGGCACCTGAGCGAACATCTGGGTCGGGATATCAATCATTTGATCAGCGGCATTGGGTTGGGCAGTAACGGCTTGCCAGCAAGCCTCAATAGCGGAAGCCACGTCAGGAGCATGCTGAGTTATTTCTTCCAGTAGGCGGCCTGCCTGGAAGCAGAACATGCCGGAATTCCAGTAAAAATTGCCGCTTGCCAAGTAGGCTTGCGCCTTTTCGAAGGACGGCTTCTCAACGAAACGAATGGCCTTTCGGCCGTGTTGCATGGTTTCACCAGCTTCGATATAGCCAAACCCCGTCTCTGGGCCACTAGGCACGATGCCAAAAGTAACCAAATAGCCATGTTGGGCCAAAGTTGCGGCATCGGCCACAGCAGCATTGAATGCGCTCTGGTCTTGAATGAGATGGTCTGCCGCTAACACCAGCATCAATGCATCTGGGCCGTACTTATTCGCTATGTGTTGAGCGGCCAGTGCCACTGCGGGGGCAGTGTTACGGCCAACAGGTTCGAGCAAAAACATGCCCGGGCGGCGCTCACCCAACTGGGCTGCAGCCAGCTCATCTTTGCTCATGAAATAGTAGTCACGGTTAGTGACAGTAATCAACTCACCTTTCTCGCTGCCCAAAGCATCTACAGCGGAGGCTGCGCGTTGGTAGGTTTTGAGCAGCAGGCTCTCACCGTCGGCGAGTTTCATGAAGGGTTTGGGATGGCCTTCACGCGATACCGGCCAAAGGCGAGTGCCGGCACCGCCAGAAAGAATTACAGGAATTAACATGAGTTTACCGTTGAACTATTCATCGAAACCAAAAACATCGCGAGTAAAAACTTTACCCGCCACATCGCTCAACTCAGTAGAGCCTCGATTGGCAACAATCAGATCTGCCACATTCTTAAATTGAACTAAATTATTCTGCACCCGAGAGCCGAAAAACCAAGATTCATTAAGTACAGGCTCATACACAATAACTTCAACACCTTTGGCCTTGAGACGTTTCATGACCCCTTGAATGCTAGAGGAGCGATAGTTGTCAGAACCGGCTTTCATGACCAATCGATAGATACCAACCACTTTCGGTTTTTGACGCAGAATCTCGTCCGCAATGAAGTCTTTGCGAGTGGCATTGGCCTCCACAATGGCGTTGATGAGGTTTTGCGGCACATCGCGGTAGTTGGCGAGAAGCTGCTTGGTGTCCTTCGGTAGGCAGTAGCCGCCATAGCCGAAGCTTGGGTTGTTGTAGTGGGCACCGATGCGGGGGTCGAGGCAGACGCCGTCGATGATCTGGCGCGTATCCAGGCCGTGGGTGGCGGCGTAGGTGTCGAGTTCGTTGAAGTAGGCCACGCGCATGGCGAGGTAGGTGTTGGCGAAGAGCTTTATCGCCTCAGCCTCAGTGCTGTCGGTGAACAGCATGGGGATGTCTTGCTTGATCGCGCCTTCCTGGAGCAGATGGGCAAAGGTTTCGGCGCGGTCCGAGCGTTCGCCGACGATGATGCGCGAGGGGTGCAGGTTGTCGTAAAGCGCTCGGCCTTCGCGGAGGAATTCGGGCGAAAAGATGAGTTTGTCGCAACCGAGCTCGGCCTTGAGCTTTGCCGTATAGCCCACCGGCACGGTGGACTTGATCACCATCACCGCCTGTGGATTGATGGCCAGCACGTCGCGCACCACGGCCTCAACGGACTTCGTGTTGAAGGTGTTGGTCTCGGGGTCGTAGTCGGTGGGGGTGGCGATGACGACGAACTCGGCACCTTCATAGGCTTCGCGCTTGTCCAGCGTGGCGCGCAGGTTGAGCGGCTTGTGCTGGAGGTAGTCCTCGATCTCGGTATCGACGATGGGAGAGTGCTTGCGATTGAGCATCGCCACCTTCTCGGGGACGATGTCGAGAGCGACCACTTCGTGGTGCTGAGCCAGCAAAACGGCGTTGGACAAGCCAACGTAGCCGGTGCCTGCGATGGCGATTTTCATGAGGGGAGATGCTCCCGGAGAATGCACACGCGCAGCATGACCTCGATTTCCGTTCGGAAACCGGTCATTCGATTTAATTGGGAAATGATGATCAATGCGCTTTAGGCACGCTACCGCCGTGCCGTTTCACGATCAGCAAGCGCGGTCAGCGAGGTTCAACAGGGGATTCCGAGGCTTTTTATAAGCAGCGGAGTGCTGCAAAAGGCCTAACGGATGGTTGTATTTTGCCACACCGGCATGACTTTGAGAAATGTTTCGACCGAGCTTCAGCCGAGCTTGCGCAGGTTGGCCGGCGCAACCCGCACCCGGACTTGCTTGGAGAGCAGTTCGATCAACACCATGACGCGGCGCTCGCCGTCGGCCATTTGGTAGATGCCTTCGATACCAGCAAACGGCGCTTCGGTCAGACGCACGCGCTCACCGGGCTTGAACAGGCGCTCTGGCTCGGCCTGAACAGATGCCTCTTGCGCACGAAGGGCCTCGACCAGCGAGCCGGACACCTTGGCCGGCTCCACCCCGAAACTGACCAGCCGGCTGACGCCTTTGGTCGAGCGGATGGGTGCCCAGCTTGGCGCTGAATCCCCCTGACCCAGGCGGATGAACAGATAGCGCGGGAACAGGGGTTCTTCTACCACCGTCAGCACGCCCTGGCGGATTTTTTCGGACGGGAGGGTGGGCAGATAACACTGATAACCTTGGCGCTGGAGGTTTTCCAGGGCGCACTTTTCCTGCCTGGGCTTGGTATGGACGAGATACCAGTGCATGACCACCTCCGAAGGTTATTTTTATTGTCAGCATTTTACCCTCCGGTATTGCGGTGCGGCAATGAATCTGTCCTATGTCGCCTCCCCTATTGCGCCGGGGCTTCCGCCTCGGGCGGTTCTTCGAATTCTCCATCGGCCTCCAGTTGCTGCTGTACCGCCTCTTCCATGCTCACGGTATTCACCACCAGCTCGAAATGCTCGAGGATTTCGGGCTCGTGCCGGGTGATGTAGCTTTTGACGGCATCGTTGCCGAGCAGTTTGGTCAGGTAGCCCTTAGCCACCACCAGGTTGAGCAAGTCAGAGCCGTAGTTTTCTTCGGCGTCCTTGTACTGGGTCTGCACCTGGCTCATTTCCTTTTCGAGTTTGACGATCTGCTCGATCGGGGCCAGTTGCTTGTCACGCTCCGAGGGTTTGAAGTCGGTGCGCTGCTCTGGAGGCGTGGCCTTGAGCAAGGCGTCGGCATGGGCCACGGTGATGGTGTTGCTGGCGACCATCAGCTCTACCGCCTCCACCTGCCGGGCGGCCTTCATGTTGCGCAGCACCCGCGTCACGTCGGGTGTGAATTGCTTGTCCTGCAACCGGGCGATGGCGTCCGGGCAGATGCCTTCGAGCAGGTTGATGCGCCGGTTGATGGAGCTCAAGTTCACGCCAAAGGCCCGGGCCAGGCGTTCCTTGCTCACCCCGCGATCAATGGCGCGGCGGATCATGTAATGCTCCTGGATGGTCGAGAGCCGGTTGATGCGGTGGTTGTAGGTGTAGGTCTCGTCGTCCTTGGCGATCAGGCAGGGGGCCTCGTGGACACCGAGATCCTTCAGTGCCAGCACCCGCAAATGGCCATCGAGCAGGATGAATTCCGGCTTGGCCGGGTCGTGCTGGATCACCGACAAGGGTTCGATCAGGCCGATTTCATGGATGGACGAGACGACCTGCTTGTACTTGCGGGTGCTCATCACACCTTCTTGAATCCGCTTGCTGGGCATCAGGGTGTCGAGCGGGATCTGGTAAGTCTCCAGATCGAAGCCGAGCAAGGTGTTGAGCGGGGCCGTGGGCAGGTTGGGGCCCTCCTCAGCCTCATCGGCCTGATGGATACCGGGGTACATCGGCGTGATGTTGGGTTGGGCCAGTTGTGCCCGTTGTGCGTTCGTGGCGGGGTTCATGTCGTGGCTCCATTCAGGTTGTCGATGCGCTCTGCGAGGTACTTGGGCAACGTGTCCAGCCCCTCGGCGCGCAGCAGGTTGACGAAATGCTCATCCGAGAAGAGTTTTTTGAGGCCCTGGACGACCAGCAGCAGGCGCTGGTGCGCGTGCTCGGCCTTGAGGACCATCTTGCGTTGGCGCTCGACTTCGCGCTGGTAGGTGCGCACCAGGCTGTAGCTGGAAGTAGGCGGCTTGATCTGGGCAGGATCGGGTGAGCCGGGGCCGTAAGCTTGGCGTTTTTCGACGAGGCGCTTGGTCTCGATGATCTGGCGCCGGTTGAGCTGGCCGTTCTCGTAAGCCTCCTGCAGCATTTCGCCCAGGCTCTCGTCATCGTCCTTGGCACGAGCGATTTCAAGGGCTGTGGTGAGCGGGATGGCGCCGCGTTGCACGCCTTCGATCAGGCGTTCTTCCCCCTGGTCCAGAAGGAAGACGATGTCCTTGACGTACTTGGGCGAGAGACCGGTTTTGTGGATGATGGTGTCAGCGTCGTAGCCGCGCTTGCGCAGGATTTCGATGTCGGCCAGGATTTCCAGGGGACGGTGGCCGCGCCGGGCGATGTTCTCGGCCAGGCTCATGATGAAGGCGTCTTCGTCGCTGACGTCGACCACCAGGGCGGGGATGTGGGTTTCGCCCAGAATGCGGAAGGCGTTGAGTCGCCCTTCGCCGCAGACCAGCAGGTACTTGGGATGTCCATCATCACCGGGGCGTTCGGTGACGGTGATGGGTTTCTTCAGGCCGATCGATTTGATGTTCTCGACGATCTCCTCGAAGATTTTCATGTTGCGTTCGCGGGAGTTGAGGATTTCAACGCGGGCGATGGGGATCAGAGTGACGGTTTCGGGGGTGCCGGTCAGCATGGGGGCCTCCGTTTGAGTGGGTGCGTTGGCGTGGTTGTCATGGGGCTTCCTTTCTTGGGATGGTTGGGTGGATGGGTCAGCGGCGTCAGATTCGTCAGATGCGCCGTTGCAGGCGCTCCCGTTCGGACATGCCGTAGAAGAAGGTGAGGTCGTCGAAGCGAAAGCACTCAAAGTCGGCGCTGTTTTTGTTGCTGACGCGGATTTCCTGCTCGGGCAGGTCGAGCCTGGGCAGCAGGTAGTAGTCGAGCTCCTGGGTGTTGGCGGGATCGAGCCGGATGGCCACCGTGATGTCGGGGTGGCCGGTGTCAAACAGCCGTGCCGGATCGAACCGGATGCGCCAGCGCAGATGGCCCGTCGGGGTGGTTTGGCAGCGGGCCAGCACCAGGCTGATGACCAGCTCGTCGTTGAGGGTCAAGAGATCGGTCTTGGGGTCGCGCCGGATGTGGCCACCCAGCTCGGCAATGGTGTGCTCGGTGCGGGCGATGATTTCTGGGTGGAGCTGGCGCAGGCGGCGGTTGATTTCCAGATGCTCGGTGCCGCCCGGTGGGCGGTAACCAATCAGCTCGTAGGCGCGGACGAGGCTGCCAAAGCGCGAGGTGTACAGGCTGGCCGAGGGGCCGTTGGCCACCTGGTCGATGATGAAACCCGACAGGCGACCGCACTCGGCGTAGAGCGCCTTCAAGTGGTTGAGCAATTCCTCGTCCGTCAGCCGTTTGCTGCGCTCGGTCAGCACCTCCTGGGCGGCCAGAAAGGTGTCCAGCGGCACGATGCCCTCGAACGCCCCCTCCTTGCGGATCCACATCTCGGGCGGGTTGTCGACGTGCTTTTTCTTGAGCTTGAAGGAGTGGCGGTTGTAAACGTTGTTGCCGATGTACTTCTCGTTGGTCAGCACCTGGCGCACCGTGCTGTAGGTCCAGGGGCGGTCCAGATCGGTGTGGATGGGGATGTCGTTGAGCCGCTGGGCGATTTCAGACAGGGGGAGATCGTCATCGACCAGCCAGCGGTAGATCTGGTGGACTGTGGCCACTTCCTGCGCCGGCCCCGGCACCAGGATCACCCGGTCGGTTTGCAGGCTTTTGTGCTCGCCGGGTTTCAAGGTGGCTTTGATGGCACCGCTCTGGTCAATCAGCACCCGGCGTAGGCCGAAGCCGGCCGGGCCGCCCTGGCGAAAGCCGAGCTCGATCAGGCGGCACTGGCCGGCAAACACCTTGGCCGAGAGTTCGCGGCTGTATTCGCCAGCCATGGCGCGCTTGACGCCTTTGACGATGGTTGAAACGGGGGAGCCATCGTTTTCAAACTGCTCGGCGACGTAGGCGACGCTGATGCCCTGGCGCTTGCAGATGTACTCGTAATAAGCGGATTCGTCCGCGTCCTGAAACCGGCCCCAGCGGCTGACGTCGTAGACCAGGATCAGGTTGAAATCGGTGTTGCCCGATTCGACATCGGCGATCAGTTTCTGTAGGGAGGCGCGGCCACCGATGGAGAGGCCGCTTTTGCCGTCGTCGGCATAGGTGCGCACGATCTCGATGCCCCGCTTGTCGGCGTACTCGCGGATCTTGTCGGCCTGGTTGAGCGTGGAGTATTGCTGGTGTTCAGTGGACATGCGCACGTACTGGGCGGCCCGGAAGGCTCTGGTGTCGGGGTGGTGGTCGGTGGAGATGTCAGTCAATGCCATGGTCGGTCAATCTTTTTGTTGTGTGAGGCCATGTTGGCTTCGAAGGCCAAGCCGTATCAAGGCCATGAGGCCTATACCGTCGAGATAAATTGGCCCAGGCAAGCGAAGTGCAGTCATGCTTCACCCCACCTTGCGCAGACTGGCTGCGTCGATCGTCATGGCCACAGGTTTGCTCAAGAGATCCAGCAGCACCATGGCGCGGCCCTCGGCATCGTTCATCTGGTAGATCGCCTCCAGCCCGGCAAAGGCGCCTTCGGTGATGCGCACGCTGTCGCCATGAGCAAATAAGGTGGTCGGGGTGCCCTGCTGCGCGATCTCACGCTCGCGCAGGGTAGCGATCAGGGCGTCATCGACCCGCGCGGGTCGGCTGCCGAAGGACACCAATTCGCTCACGCCGACGGTGGAGCGGATCGGGCTCCAGCTCTGGCCTTGGCCCCTTTCGTGACCTGATGTGTCGAGCCGCACGAACAAGTAGCGCGCGAACATCGGCTCTTGCACGACGGTGGATTTGCGGCGGACGAGTTTTTCGGTGGCGAACAGCGGGAGGTAGGACTCATAGCCCTGGCGTGCCAGGTGAGTAAGCGCCACCGATTCCTGTCGGGGCTTGCTGCGCACCAGGAACCAGGCCGATGTGGCGGGTGTAACTGGTGTGGCCGGTGCGGGTTTTTGAGGGGGTGGCGGTGAGACGGCGGGGGTTTTGGGGGGCGGCGTGGCGGGCGTAGCTGGCGTAGCGGACGTAAGAAGCTTGGAGGATGGCCGCGGATTGGGCACGGGGGCCGGTAGCCCCTCTTCTGGTGGCGGCGATCGCAGCAACTGCGCCATGGCACGGATCAGCGGCAGCGGCCTTGCCGTGGCCAGCACCTGCTCGACCAGGGCCAGCATCTCGCGGCGCTCGTACGCCGCAATGTCTTCGACCTGGTAGCCGACCTGCAGGCCGGTCTGGGTGATGGCCAGGCCCTCGTCCGCATCGCGCAGTTTGTAGAGCGCCTGCACAGGCAGGCCGAGACGCTCGGCGGCTTGTGGCGAGGTCAGCAGGCGCGGGGCCATGGGGCGTGGGGCAAGGTGAACATGCCTCCATGAAGGCGCTGTTCGCGAACAAAGCCAAGGCCATCTGGCGAGTGTTGTGCAAATTTCTGGCCCACAAACGACAAAAGACCCCGCCTTCACCAGCCACCCATAAGGGAAGCGGATGAAGACGGGGTCTATGGTTTACTGCTGTTGCGTTTGCTGCAGCCGCTGGTGTTGCCTACCTGGGCACGCCGCGCCACTTGTCGAAACTGCGTGCGCCGGTGTAGCCGAGGTAGCCTGCACCAAAGAGCCACCACAAGCTCTCGGGCACCGCATTGAGCAGCTTGGAGAGGTTTTCGGCGGCCTGAAACACCTCGGCGGGCCACCAGATGCCGATGATGCTGCCGATCACCGAAAGTAGGATCACGCCGTAGATCACGTACAGAAAGGTTGGGCGTGCCCGACTGGTCCACGGGTCGGCCGAATTGGCTTCCGCCAGTATGGCCGAGAGGCTCACCTGCATTTCCTGCAAGGCCTGCTGACCTTCAGCTTGAAACAAGGCGAGCTTGGCCTGCTCGCGCTGGGCTGGATCGGGAATCAGGCGGTCGATCAGTTTGGCACCGGCTTCGAAGAGGCCGGGCGCGAGCGTTGTGAAGATCGGGCTCATTGCGGGCCTCCGAACAGTTTGATTTTGACGATGGTGCCGGCGAGCAAGGCCAGCACGAGACCGGTGACCAGCATCTTGACCAGCGTGAGGCCGGCGGTTTTCTTGGCCTCGTTGAAAGCGTCGAGCAGATTCCTAAGCTCGCGGATGTCGTTTGCAGCATCCGGGCCATCCAGGCCGACATCGGACAAGGCGTGACGCGCCCCACGCTCGGCGGCGCGCTCCAGCAGGGTTTCAAATTCGTCATGGGGCATGACCACCATGCCATCCATCAGGTGGGGTTCGTTCATCTTCTTTCCTTTCAGATTGGGGCGGTGCTGCTGTCGACACTGCCATCGGCGCTGTGCACACCCGAGTGCTCGGCCACGCAGGTGATTTCCACCTGCTCGCCACGCGGGCGCACCGCGATCACCCGGGCCAGCAGGCTCCATTGCTCGGCGATGCCAAACGCAAAATGGGTGCGCTCGGCCGACAGGCCGGTTTCGATGGGGATGTCGGGCAGGTCGGCAAAGACCACCTGCTGCGCATCGTTGCCCGGCATCACCGCATGCGGGCCGCTGACCCCGCCATCGCGACGGCGCAGGGCCATGACATGTTCTTGCCCATCGACAAATGCGACTGGCTCGGACAGCTTGGCGGTGTGGGTGTCGGCATCCCAGGCGACGATTTCGCCGCCCGCGCCCCAACTGGGCATGTCATGGGCAATGGCGATCAGATCGCCATAGGTGGGAATCAGGCCTTCGAGCTCGGTGCGCAAGGTGATGATGCGACGGCGGTAGCGGTTGGCCGCCGCCAGATACAACCCCTCGCGCACTGCGTGTGCTTCGGTGGTGCAGCCAAAGAGCCGCAGCTTGGCCGGGTTGGTGCTGCTGGAGCCCGGCAGGCTCACCGTCACTTCATCGGGTTTCCAGGTGCGGCTGCTGAAGAACTCCACCGTCACCGCGTCCGCCGTCTCTTCGCCCGGCATCACGTACTGGATCTTGAGGCTGTTCTTGACGATGTTGCGCGGACTGAAGAGCGCCACGGGCAGTAGCCGGGCTTCGTCGCGCACCAGGCGCACAATGCCGCCCTGTAGGAAGGGCACCGCTCGCCCACAGCGGGCGACCCGAGTCAACGCCTCCCAGACGGTGACCTGCTGGTCAAAGACACCATCGAACCGATCACCCCGACCGGCCCAAACCTGATCCAGTTGCGCCAAGGCGGCGAGATCGATTCGGGCATCTGGCAGTTTGGCCCCGTAGCTCGCACGCAAGATGTCGGCAAAGGCCCATGCGATCGAACGCGTGGGCAATGGAGCAGACCAGCCAGAGTCCACCGACCAGACCGGCAGCTTGCGCGTGACGATGCAGTTGATGAGCCGACTGGAGCGCTGCGACAGGTTATCGGTGGCGCGCATGCGGATGGCGAGCAGTGTGACGTTGTCAGGGAAAGTGATACCGCCGGCCAGACAGCCCCGGGCCTCACCCCAGCGTACCTCGTGCCCGGCGCGGGAACTGCTGTCCTTGCCATCGAGCCGCGTGGCACGCACTTCGTATCGCCCTGCTGCAATGGGATAACGGTAAGTGCGCCGCTGCGGCGTTGTGGTGGCAGCGGTCAGGCTCTCATTGCCCAGCGTGAACCAGTCGTTCAGTGGCTCGCCCTCGGCATCGATGGCCCGGGCTTCGACCTTCCAGCTGGCACTGCGGCTGTCCAGGCCACCGGCGTCATTGGCGTAATACAGCCCGCGCGGCAGCAGGATGTCGATGCCAATGTGCGTGATTTCACTGTCGGCCGGGTTGATGGCAAAGCCTCCTGTCCAGGTCCCGGCCAGCAGTTCCTGCCCGGCGACCTCTGGCGCGGTCACCACATCCGGGTTGAAGAGCGTGACCGGACTGCCGGGCGGCACGATCTGGTAGGTCACTTCCTCAAACGAGGCAATCGGCGTGTCCTCGATGCGAATCTGCTCGATGTCGTATTCGCCCAAGCCGATGCAGTGCAGTTGATGCAGGAACTGTTCATTGCCCTGATATTCGCCATAGGGGGTGGCAGCCAAATCCGGATAGACCAGATGGCGGCCGTAGACGACCGGGATGGGCTGGGCCAGCCGCGCATAGTTGCC
Source organism: Tepidicella baoligensis (assembly GCF_013432195.1). Taxonomy (GTDB): domain Bacteria; phylum Pseudomonadota; class Gammaproteobacteria; order Burkholderiales; family Burkholderiaceae_C; genus Tepidicella; species Tepidicella baoligensis. The sequence continues at coordinate 64,059 of NZ_JACCDB010000012.1, forward strand.
CTGGCCTTGCAGGCTGTAGGTGGGCGACGGCTGCGCCAGACCCCCGCCCGAGCCGGCAAAGGACGGCATGTTGGGCGTGGGCAGCGGCACCAGAGCGCTGACCAGGGCAGAGCCCGCCGTCATGATGATGGCCGACCCGACCGCTGTGGCCAGGTTGCCGCTAAAGCCCAGGCTCGCCCCCAATGGGCCGCCATAGACGGTGGCGACCACCATCACCGCGATCATCAGCACCGTGCGCAACGGGTTCTTCCCACCGCCACCACCTCCCCCGCCCTGCGGCAGGGTGATGAAGAGCACCACGCCATCGATCGGTGTGACCGCCCAATCGGCACGCAACACCGGAGTGCCGTTCTTGATGCAGACGGTGGGCTGATTGAATTCGGCAATGCCCTGGGCACCGAGCCACTGGCGTATGGTCTGGCTCGGGTGGGCCACCATCACTTCGCGCTGACTGGGCTGGAAGGGGTTGCGCAGCAGAATCACCGCGCTCTGGTTGGCTTCGCTCACGACGACTCCACAAATCGGTAGTAGCCCTCCACCCGCCAGCCGTGCAGCAGGAGTTCGGGCAGCTTCTGGAACACGACACCGGCGTCCTTGACGGCATGCAGCACGCCACCGCCATCGACCGCGAGCCACACCCCCACATGCACCGGGTGGCGGGATTGGCGCAGCAACACAGCATCGCCTTCGGCGGGTTGCGCCACGGCCACCCAGCGTTGTCGCTCGGGGTGGTCGCGGAAGGTGGTCATCACGGTGCGCAGGTCGTTGGCGTCCACCGGGATTTCGGGCAGGTCTCGGCCAAAGTGCTCGCGCTGGATGGCCAGGAACAGGCCCCAGCAATCGAACGCGTCCGGGCCACGTGCACCGGCGTGCCAGGGCCGACCGATGAGCTCGGCCGCCCAATGGGGTGTCGGGCTCATCGGGTCAGACCCGGGAAGGTTTTGGCGGTGTAGCTGATGCCTGGGAAAGCCTTGTTGCCCACATCCAACATGCGGGCACGGCCGGTCACCCGAAAGATGTCGGCCTCCACTTCCGTGAGCACCAGGTGGATGGGCGGGTCCATCTGCGGGCCTTCCAGATCGGTCGAGAGATACGGCCGGTAGGTCACTTCGATCACCGACTGCGACTCGGCCGCCGCATCCAGGTGGCGCACGATTTCGCGTGAGACGTTGTCGAGTGTCACCGTGATTTCTGGCACGGGCATGGTGTCGACGGGCGGCAAATCCAGCTCAAAGCCCATCGCCACGAACTGCACACGCTCGCCGGCTTGCAGCGGGGCTTGAGATTCCAGCCGGGCCCAGAGATCACCCGTGTCGCGCACCACGCGGATGGCGACCGGCTGACCAGCCTCATCGACAAAGGCAGGGTGGCGCAACTCCAGGGTGTGCAGGATGATCTGCTCCGATGGGGCGCTGGCGTAGGCCTCTTTGATGGCTTCTGATAAAGCAGCGTTGGGCATGCTCAGAACACCACTGGATAAGGCACGAAGCTCGCCTCGTCATCGTCTTCGGGCAACTGCGACTCGCCCGCATAGCCCGACTGCAGCAATTGCCCGTCGTCGAGCAGAAACCCCGTGCCTTGCTCGGAGGTGTAGCCGTAACTGCAAATATCCACGACTTTACGGTGGGCGATCGGGACGAGTTCCGGCAGGCTGCGACTGGTCGTGTCGCCCAGGCCCAGCGCGCCGTTGCCGTTGTAGCCACAGGCGTAGACACTGCCAGCTTGGGTCAGGAACAAGGCGTAGTTGAACGAGGCCGATCCGCCGCAGACGATTTTGACGATGGTACGCGGCAAGGCAGAAACCTCGGTGAAACTGAGCACATCGGTGGTGATGCCCAGCCCCAGGTTGCCGTGGTTGTTGCGACCGCTGGCCCACACCGAGCCGTCCTGCTTGATGACGAAGGCCTGCGGGTTGGCACCAGCACCGGTGAAGACATCGCGCACGTTCGTGGCGACCAGCACCACGCCTGTGACCGTGGTAGCTCCCGTGCCACCGACACCGTTTTCTGGGGTGCCCCAGTAGTAGAGGTTGTGATCGACGTCGACGGCAAAGCACCCCTTGTAGGCGGCCACCACGTCGCGCAGCACGATGCCGTTGTTGGCAAAGTGCGGCACCAGCAACGGGATGTTGTTCTGCGCGGTCACGCCGTTGCCGAGCTGCTGCTCGGCGTTGTAGCCCCAGGCGTAGAGCTGGCCTGCGGCGCTGAGGGCGTAGTAGGTGGTGTAGCGCTCTCGCCCACCGGCAATCTTGACGATGTCACTCAAGAGCGGCACCTCGATCAAGTTGTTGCGGTTGGCGGTATCGCCCACCCCCACCTGGCCGTAGGCGTTGTAGCCGCAAGCGTGCACCTTGCCGTCGGCCGTGCGCACCAGCGTCGATGGATAGCCCTCGGTACTCAGCAGGCTGGCGACCTCCACCACCTGACGGCCGTAGACCGAGTTGGCCGGGTTGTCCGAGGCGCAGTAGGGTACCGTGCTGGCCACCGTGGTTCCATTGCCCGAGGCGCCGTAGCCGTCCGTGCCCCAGGTCCAGAGCTTGCCGTCGACATCGATCGCCCAGCTCAGGCTGCTGTAGGCGAGGTAAAGTTTTTCGATGGGGACGGCACCGAAGGGGAAGGCGGCGCGCGAAGGGTAAGAGCGATCGGCGGCATTGGCGCCCGTGCCGTGCATGTAGGCGCCGTTGTCGCCCCAGAACCGCACCGAGCCGTCCTCCATCACGCAGGCCCCCTTGCGATAAGAGGTGTTCACCCCTTGCGGCAGGGCCTTGACGCGCACGCCCGAGCGGCTTTCCACCTCACCCCAGGCCGGCAGTCCACTGGCCTGATCGATTTTAAGGACCTGCCCGGACTGCCCGGGGCTCAGGGCCGCGAGTTGCTGGCCATCAAAGTAGATGAGGTCACCTGCCATGCCGGCCACGTTCAGGCTGCCTTGCGCAAAGAGCTGCCAGACCGCCACATCGCTGCCAGGCAGGACCCCGAGCGTGCCATCGACCAGGCACACCCAGCTGTCGCCCTGATGGCCAACGACGTCCTGGCGCGCATAGGCTGCGCCCTCGGCATACGGACCTCGCCAACTGAAGGCGATCTTGCCCAATGAAACGGTACCCATGATTGGCTCCAGAGAGTGAGAATCGAATGTCAGAAACGGATGTCAAAAGCGAATAATTGATGGGCTGAAGCAGTGATCGCCGTCGTCGTCACCGCACTGATTGCCCGCACCCCAGGACAGCACCTGGCCACGATCGTTGAGGGCGTGCACGGCAGCATTCACATCGCCCGCGCCATAGCCCGCATAGCCCGAGAGGCTGAAGTCGATGAGGGGGCGATCGCTGAGCACAAACCCGGTCGCGGGCCCCTCGGTGGCCACCCCATTGCCGTGCAGGCCAATCTCGTTGCGACCCCAGACCACCAGGCGCCCATCGCCACGCAAGGCCAGCCCCAGGCTGCCATAGCGACCCGCCGTGGCACGCAGCTTAGTGACACCGGTCAAATGCTCACCCCCAATGGGCAGCCAAGTCGTGGTGTTGCCCGCGTCTGACGCAAAGCCGTAGCCGCTGTAGCCGCGACCCATGACGCGGCCGTCCTGCATCAGGGCGATACCGCGCAGATAGCCGCCGTTGGCGAAGTAGGCATCGGCCACGCCGGTCAACAGCGGGTTGTCGACCAGCGACTGGGCGTAGCCGGCCGTGGTGCCCATGCCGGTGTTGTCCGGGGTGCTGTGCTGGACATACAGATTGCCGGACTCGGTGATCAAGCCATGCACGCGCCGGTAGTCCAGGGCGGCACCGGCTGCATCGAAGTTGCGTAACTCGCTGCTGATGACCTTGCGCACACGCTGCCCGCCCAGATCCAGGCGCAGGTGACGTGGCGGGGTGTCGCCACCCAGGAAGGCCGCGCCCGACTGACCACTGGCCCAACAGTTGCCGTCGTAGTCGATCAAGTGACTGGCCGCGTAGTAGGCGCCGTTGAGGTAGGCGGTCTTGATCGGCACGTCCTGGGTAAAAGGCACCAAGGTGGCCACATTGGTGTTGGACGAACTGGCCAGTCCCAGGCTGTTGTAGCGGTTGTGCCCCCAGGCGTAGACGCGCCCCTGATCGTCCAGTGCCATGGCTTGGTAGTACGCATAGAAATCGCTGCCCAGAAACAGGTCCACGATGCGGGTGGTCTCAGCAATGTCGCAGCGCCCATTGAGGCGGCGCGGCACCGGAGCCGCCCCTGTGATGCCGTCGCCTGAACACAGATTGCCGGTGTTGTCACCAGAGAACCACAACCCGCCCTCGGCATCGATGTAATACGTGTTGGCGCGATTGGCCAGCACCTTGACGATGCGCGGTGTCCCGGATGGGAAGGCCACGCGGGCCGGGAAGGTTCGGTAGATGTCGGCCGTGCTGCCCTCACCGAGCTGACCGTTGATGGCACGCCCCCAGCCACGCACCGAGCCATCGGTCATCACCGCCATCATGTGGTAGTTGCTGGGCATGTAGTGCGCACCGCTGTCCTGCAGGGTTTGCATGAGGGACACCGCCACCGTGCCGTTGCGGTCCTGCGGAAAGCGGAATTCGATCCCACCCTGATTGTTGGCATGCAGCACCATGCCGCCAAAGCCACCGACCGAAACCCCACCGGTGAGCAAGTGGCCTTTGAGCGTTGCATCCTGCTGGCCCAGCGCAAAGGGTTGCGGCTGTCCGTGGCGGATCACCCAGGCGCCGCCTTCCTTGAAGACCACATCCCCATCCCGATAGCTCAGGTAGGGCGAGTAGAGGCCACGCCAGCGGTAGCCCAGGGCCGAGAGGTCGAGCGTCATGCCGCCACCTCCAGCGCCATCACCAGGGCATTGTTTTCAACGGCAAAGTGCACGCCTTCGGCCACGGTCCAGGCATCGAACGCCTCAGCCTCGAAGATCTGATCGCGCCCTTCGGTCAGCAACAGTTCACTGCCATCANACGCCAGCGGTAGCCCAGGGCCGAGAGGTCGAGCGTCATGCCGCCACCTCCAGCGCCATCACCAGGGCATTGTTTTCAACGGCAAAGTGCACGCCTTCGGCCACGGTCCAGGCATCGAACGCCTCAGCCTCGAAGATCTGATCGCGCCCTTCGGTCAGCAACAGTTCACTGCCATCACTTGATAAGGCAAAACCGTAGAAACGGGGCGAGGCCACGGTGGACACGAGCTCGTAGCCCGAGGCGTCGGCCTTGACCCGCAACAGCATGCCCTGTGCACCGGCGAGCACATCCGGCAGGCCCACTGCGAGCAGCCGGGCGATGACC
>NZ_JACCDB010000013.1 GCF_013432195.1 Tepidicella baoligensis
GAAAAATTCTCAGGCTCTCAGATGTTTTCCAGCCGGTCGGGCGGCGCGAGCCCGGCCGACTGCACCAGGGCTGGCAACAACGACTCCAGCGTAGGGGAGGCGCGGATCAGGTCCATTTGCCATTCGCCCATGAAGCCAGCCTCGGTGGATTGCTTCAGGAAAGTGTGTAGGGTATCGTAGTAGCCGGCCACGTTGAGCACGCCAATCGGCTTGTCGTGGTAGCCGAGCTGGCGCCAGGTCCAGACCTCGAACAGCTCTTCGAAGGTGCCGATGCCACCCGGCAACGCCAGGAAAGCGTCGGCCCGTTCGGCCATCATCTGCTTGCGCTGGTGCATGGTCTGCACCACATGGAGTTCGGTGCAGTCGCGTTTGGCGAATTCCTTGATCACCAGGCTTTCCGGGATCACGCCGACCACCGTGCCGCCAGCGGCCAGCGTGGCATCGGCCACCAGGCCCATCAGCCCGTTGTTGCCGCCGCCATAGACCAGTTGGCCGTTGTGGCGGCCGATCCAGTCGCCCACGGCGCAGGCCGCATCGGCAAAACGCAGGTCGGCACCAGGGCGTGAGCCGCAGTACACACACAGGGAGAAGGCTGGAACATGTGGTGGATTCGTCATCCGCGCATTCTCCCATGCGACAGGCAGGGTCAGGCTTTCGCGGGCAGCGAACTGACGAGTCGTGTGCCGGCCCAGGCGTCATGCCAGAACTGGCGTTGCGGGTGGAAGCGTGCCAGGATGGCCCAGATAGGTACCCAGCCCCCGAGCAGCACGGTGACTTCTATCGCAGGCAGGTCCCAGAGATGACCAGCGGCCAGCGGAGGCAGGAACCACATCCAGCACAGCAGATAGCGCAACAGCGCTCGCGCCTGTGTCAGCGCGCGCCCCTGGGTGTCCACCACGCGGATGTGCCAGGTTTTCATGGCCAGCGTCTGCCCCTTGTGCCAGAACCAGACGAAGTAGATGCCGAATACCAGGAACAGAAAGGCTTGCAGTTCGTGGCGGTTGTCCAGGGCATGCCGGGTCTGCGTGAGGGTGCTGAACAGGTAGCCGGCGATGAACACCACCCCGAACATCAGCATGCCTTCGTACAGCCAGCAGGCCATGCGGCGCCAGAGCGAAGGCGTGATCAGGGTGGTTTCAGGGGGCAGGGCAGGCGAGGTTTCGGTCATGGCTGGCAATGGAGGCAGAGGCGAAATTGTCGCATTCCCGCGTCGGCGCCCCCGATCTGGTGGCAAAAACTGCGTGGCACTGCCACCATCCCTCCAATCCCGGTGTCATAATGGACAGTTACCAAAAAGTCACAGGCAAACGGGTCAAGGTTGCGCGGGAAGTCCGCCATGGCTTTGGCCTCAAGTCCCAAGGCGGCCTCACAAGGGCTGGTTCGAGGGGCACCCAAGGTTTTTCGTCAGAGAAATTCTCGAAAGGTTCATCATGGAAATCAACAAGGCCGAAATGGCCCAAGCCGCGGCCGCTGTCGGCCAACACCCCGCTACCGAAGAACTCATGGGCGCCGAGATCCTGGTGCGTGCCTTGCAGGCCGAAGGTGTCCGCTACATCTGGGGATACCCGGGCGGCGCGGTGCTCTACATCTACGACGCGCTCTACAAGCAGGAGACCATTCAGCACGTGCTGGTGCGCCACGAACAAGCGGCCGTGCACGCGGCCGACGGCTACGCGCGTGCCACCGGCGAGGTGGGCGTGGCCCTTGTGACATCCGGTCCGGGCCTGACCAACGCCGTCACCGGGATCGCCACCGCGTACATGGACAGCATCCCGATGGTGATCATCTCCGGCCAGGTGCCGACGGCCGCCATCGGTCTGGACGCTTTCCAGGAATGCGACACCGTTGGCATCACCCGCCCCATTGTCAAGCACAACTTCCTGGTCAAGGACGTGCACGATCTGGCCGAGACGATGAAAAAGGCCTTCCACATCGCCCGCAGTGGCCGGCCCGGCCCGGTGGTGGTCGATATCCCGAAAGACGTCTCCTTCAAGCGCATTCCTTATACCGGCTACCCCGAGACGGTGACCATGCGTTCCTACAACCCGGTGCGCAAGGGCCATGGCGGGCAGATTCGCAAGGCCCTGCAATTGCTAATGTCGGCCAAGCGGCCTTACATCTACACCGGCGGTGGCGTGCTGCTGGGCAACGCCGTGCAGGAGCTGCGCACCCTGGTGGACATGCTGGGCTACCCGGTCACCAACACGCTCATGGGCCTGGGTGCCTACCCGGCCACCGACCGCAAGTTCCTGGGCATGCTGGGCATGCACGGCACCATCGAAGCCAACAACGCCATGCAGAATTGCGACGTGCTGCTGGCCGTGGGCGCCCGCTTCGACGACCGCGTGATCGGCAACCCCAGGCACTTCGCGCAGAACGAGCGCAAGATCATCCACATCGACATCGACCCGTCCAGCATTTCCAAGCGGGTCAAGGTGGATGTGCCCATCGTCGGTGACGTGAAGGACGTGCTGACCGAGCTGATCTCCATGATCAAGGAAAGCCAGCAAAAGCCCGACGCCCAGGCGCTGGCCCACTGGTGGGAAACCATCGAAGGCTGGCGGTCGCGCGACTGCCTCAAGTACGACCGCCACAACACCGAGGTCATCAAGCCGCAGATGGTGATCGAGACCCTGTGGAACATGACCAAGGACGTCGATGCCTACATCACATCCGACGTCGGCCAGCACCAGATGTGGGCGGCCCAGTACTACAAGTTCACTGAACCGCGTCGCTGGATCAATTCCGGCGGCCTGGGTACCATGGGCGTGGGCATTCCCTACGCCATGGGCATCAAGCTGGCCAAGCCCGAAAGCGAGGTGTACTGCGTCACCGGCGAAGGTTCCGTGCAGATGTGCATCCAGGAGCTCTCCACCTGCCTGCAGTACAACACGCCCATCAAGATCCTGTCGCTCAACAACCGCTACCTGGGCATGGTGCGCCAGTGGCAGGAGATCGAATACTCCGGCCGTTACAGCCATTCCTACATGGACGCGTTGCCCAACTTCGTGAAGCTGGCGGAGGCGTATGGCCACGTCGGCATGCTGATCGAGCGTCCACAAGACGTCGAGCCGGCGCTGCGCGAGGCCCGCAAGCTCAAGGACCGTACCGTGTTCCTGGACTTCCGCACCGATCCCACCGAGAACGTGTTCCCGATGGTGCAGGCCGGCAAAGGCATCACGGAGATGCTTCTCGGTTCAGAAGATCTTTGAGCTCACCTTTCAGCGGCCCGGCTGCGGCCAACACGCCGGGTCATCCCCAGACGAATCTATTTGCTGCCAAGCCCGCCACTTACCGGTGATGGGGGAGGGCGGTGGAAAAGAGGAATCGAACATGAAACACATCATTGCCGTTCTGCTCGAGAACGAAGCGGGCGCCCTGTCGCGCGTGGTCGGCTTGTTCTCGGCTCGTGGTTACAACATCGAGTCGCTGACCGTCGCGCCGACGGAAGACCCGTCGCTGTCGCGCATGACCATCCAGACCACCGGCTCCGACGACGTCATCGAGCAGATCACCAAGCACCTGAACCGCCTCATCGAGGTGGTCAAGGTGGTGGACCTGACCGAAGGCGCCTACACCGAGCGCGAGCTCATGATGGTCAAGGTCCGTGCGGTGGGCAAAGAGCGCGAGGAGATGAAGCGCATGGCCGACATTTTCCGTGGCCGCATCATCGACGTGACCGAAAAGAGCTACACCATCGAGCTGACCGGCGACCAGGCCAAGAACGATGCCTTCCTGGAAGCGATCGATCGTGGCGCTATCCTGGAGACCGTGCGCACTGGGCCGAGCGGTATCGGGCGTGGCGAGCGCATCCTGCGCGTTTAAAATTCCAGGTTTTTCGGGCTCAGCCAGCGCACCGCTCGGGCTGAGCCTGTCGAAGCCCTTCGACGGGCTCTTTCACGAGCGGGCGACCCATACCAACGAGGATGAACATGAAAGTTTTCTACGACAAAGATTGTGACCTGAGCCTGATCAAGGGCAAGACCGTGGCCATCATCGGCTACGGCTCCCAAGGCCATGCCCATGCCCAGAACCTGAACGACAGCGGCGTGAAGGTTGTGGTCGGCCTGCGCAAGGGCGGTGCTTCCTGGGACAAGGTTGGCAAGGCCGGCCTGACCGTGATGGAAGTCAACGACGCCGTCAAGGCCGCTGACGTGGTCATGATCCTGCTGCCCGACGAGCAGATCGCCGAGGTCTACAAGAACAACGTCGAGCCCAACATCAAGCAAGGCGCCTCGCTGGCCTTCGCTCACGGCTTCAACGTGCACTACAACCAGGTGGTGCCCCGCGCCGATCTGGACGTGTGGATGGTGGCCCCCAAGGCCCCCGGCCACACCGTGCGCTCCACCTACACCCAGGGCGGCGGTGTCCCCCACCTGGTGGCGATTCACCAAGACAAGTCCGGCAAAGCCCGCGACCTGGCCCTGAGCTACGCCATGGCCAACGGTGGCGGCAAGGCCGGCATCATCGAGACCACGTTCAAAGAAGAGACTGAAACCGACCTCTTTGGCGAACAGGCCGTGCTCTGCGGCGGTGCCGTCGAACTCATCAAAATGGGTTTCGAAACCCTGGTGGAGGCTGGCTATGCACCCGAAATGGCCTATTTCGAGTGCCTGCACGAGCTCAAGCTCATCGTGGATCTGATCTACGAGGGTGGCATCGCCAACATGAACTACTCGATTTCCAACAATGCCGAGTTCGGCGAGTACGTGACCGGCCCCGAGGTCATCAACGAATCTTCGCGCGAGGCCATGCGCAAGGCACTGAAGCGCATCCAGAACGGTGACTACGCCAAGATGTTCATCCAGGAAGGCCGCCTGAACTACCCGAGCATGACGGCTCGCCGCCGCAACTTGGCCGCCCATCAGATCGAGGTGGTGGGCGCTCAGTTGCGCGCCATGATGCCCTGGATCGCCAAAAACAAGCTGGTGGACCAGACCCGCAACTGATCACGGCAAGGGGTTGAATTCAATGAGGGCTGCCCCCTTGGCGACGGTGTCACCGATGGCCACGGGCAGCGCCTTGACTTCACCATCTCGCGGCGCGTACAGGGTGTGGAACAGCTTCATGGCTTCCAAAACAGCCACAGGTTCGCCCGTTTGCACCCATTGGCCTACCCCCACAAGGATCTGCGACAACACGCCAGGCATGTCTGCGCGCACCACATCGTCAGACGAATGGGTGCTCACACTCTTTGCGGGGCGTGCGACTGCGGGCGTGACATGGACCGTGCTCGACCACCCGTCAGACCAGATCCGCACTGCATGGCCTTCCACTGTGCAGTGAAATGACCGGTTTTCCGGCGTTCGCCACAGTCCAGGCGCTGTGCGCCTGAGATGCCAAGCTTCTTCGTTGAAGACGCTGGTTGCCCCTTGCGCATCCAGTTGCAGTACCAGTTCGTGTTCTCCGGTGTGGTCTGTGGCCAGCACCCGGCACCGGCCCGTGCCGCCGGCTGCGGCGGTGACGCGCCAACCCACCAGGGCTTGCATGGGCGTATGGGCGGGTTCCAGATGGGCATGTAACCACTCTGCGCAAGCAATCCTACGGGCCATGGCCAATGCACCCGATGTGTCTTTCCAGCCATTGGGCCAGATTGCAGGCAGGAAGTTGGTGGTCAGGACTTCATGGAACGCAGGCGTTTGCAAGATGTCCTGCAACATGGCTTGGGTGGTTTGCAGTCCCTCGATACGGAGTTTGCGCAGCCCGTCCAGCAAGCGCAGGCGTGCGACTTCACGGGTGGCACCGTGGCCAATCACTTTGGCCACCATGGAGTCGTAGTGGGGTGTCACCTCGCTCGCGCCATCAATCCCGCTGTCGATACGCACGCCTTCGCTTGCGAGGGCCTCGTAGTCACGCACTGGGCCGAATGAGGGCGCAAATCGGTCTTCTGGCGATTCGGCATTCACACGCGCCTCGATCGCCCAGCCACGTTGATGCAGGTCTGCCTGAGTAAAGGCAAGAGGCTCACCAGCAGCCACGCGTATCTGCCATTCGACCAGGTCCAAGCCGGTGGTGATTTCGGTGACCGGGTGCTCGACTTGGAGCCGAGTATTCATTTCCAGGAAGTAGGGCTCGTCGTTGCGGTCGGCATCCAGAACGAATTCAACCGTTCCGGCAGAGTCGTAGGCGATCTGTTTACCCAGTGTCAAGGCCGCACTGAACAGTCTGGCTTTGACGGATGCATCCAACCTGTGCGCAGGCGCTTCCTCGATCAGCTTCTGGTAGCTGCGCTGTATGGAGCATTCGCGCTCGAACAGGTGAACCAGGCCACCATGCCGGTCTCCCAGCAACTGAACCTCCACGTGGCGTGGCCGTACGATGAACCGCTCCAGCAACACCTTGTCGTCACCGAAAGCCGCGAACGCTTCGGCTTGAGCCATCGACAACTGGTCTTTCAGATCTTCCAGTTGCTCCACGCGGCGCATCCCTTTGCCGCCACCGCCGGCACTGGCTTTGATGAGCAAGGGAAAACCGATGCGGATGGCCTCCTCACTCAGCCGCTCTATCGATTGGTCATCACCGTCGTATCCGGGGACACAGGGCACCCCGGCCCGTCTGGCGATGCGCTTGCTTTCTATTTTCGAACCCATGGCCGCCATCGCCCGCTTGTGGGGGCCGACGAATACGATGCCTGCGGCCTCGCACGCTTCCACCAATTCCAGACGTTCGGACAAAAAGCCATAGCCAGGGTGTATCGCTTGCACCTCCCGTTCTCGAGCGGCTTGGATCACGGCAGCAGCGTTCAGGTACGACTGACTGGCTTTGGCCGGACCGATGCAGACCGCTTCGTCTGCTTCGCGAACATGCCTAGCGTTGGTATCGGCTTCGGAATACACCGCCACGGTCAGGATGCCCAGGCGACGGCAGGTACGGATGACGCGGCAGGCGATTTCGCCGCGATTGGCAATGAGCAGTCGTGTGAACATGGTTACATGCGGTAAACGGGGCTTTGACCCTGAAACCGAGGCGTGCTTTCGTCAGCGAGTTGAAGACAGATACCCAGCACGTCACGCGTTTGCGTGGGCTCAATGATCCCGTCGTCCCACAGCCGGGCGGTTGCGTAATACGGATCGCTTTGTTCTTCGAACTGGCGCTTCGTTTCTGCCTGGAGGGCGCGAATCTCCTCTTCATCGGCAGGACCTTTGAGTGACGCTCGGCGCAGTTCGCTAAGCACCGTGCTGGCGACTTCCGGGCTCATGGTGGCGATCCGGCTGTTGGGCCATGAAAAGAGAAAACGTGGGCCAAAACCGCGTCCGCACATGCCGTAGTTGCCAGCCCCGTAGCTGCCGCCGATCAGCACCGTGAACCGTGGTACACGTGCCGTGGCCACCGCGTAGACCAGCTTCGCTGAATGTTTGGCAATGCCCCCGCGCTCGGCTTCGGTACCCACCATGAAGCCTGTGATGTTCTGCAGAAACAGCAACGGGATGCGCCGCTGATTGCACAGCTCGATGAAGTGAGCCCCCTTCAGTGACGATTCGGAAAACAGCACGCCATTGTTGGCCAGGATGCCCACAGGATAGCCATGGATGTGCGCCGTGGCACAGACCAGCGTTTCGCCGTATTCAGGCTTGAACTCCTGAAGCGCACTGCCGTCCACCATCCGCAAGAGCACCTCTTTGACATCGAACGGGCGGCGCAGGTCCATCCCCACGATGCCGGGGATTTCACCCGGATCAAACTTGGGAGGGATGGATGGACGTCGCGCAGCCGTACCTTCAGGTCGCCAGTTGAGACCTGCCACGATGTCGCGCAGACGCTGCAGGGCTTCGGCTTCGTTCATGGCCAGGTAATCGGTTACACCCGACACGCGTGCATGCATGCTGGCGCCGCCCAGTGTCTCTGCGTCCACCACTTCGGAAATGGCAGCCTTCACGATAGGCGGGCCGCCCAAGTGAATCCGTCCGGTGCCGTTGACCATGACCGATTCATCTGACAAGGCGGGAATATAAGCACCACCCGCCGTGCAACCACCGAAGACCGCAGACAACTGAGGGAGACCCTCGGCGCTCATCCGGCACTGGTGATAGAAGCTGGTTCCAAAATGACCATAGTCCGGGAAAACGCGATCCTGCTGCGGCAGAAAAGCCCCACCACAGTCCACCAGGTACAGACAGGGCAGGCGGTTTTCCCATGCGATTTCCTGGGCTCTCACATGTTTGCGTGTCGTTTCGGGAAAGAAGCTGCCGCCCTTGACGGTTGCGTCGTTGGCGATGATCATGCAATTGACGCCGCTGACCCGGCCGATGCCCGTCACGATGCCTGCTGCGGGAACTTCGCCGTTGTGCATGCCCCAGCCCGCCAGGGGGGACAATTCCATGAACGGGCTGCCAGGGTCGAGCAATAGGTCAATGCGCTCCCGAACGGGAATCTTGCCTCGCTCTTGGTGTCGCGCACGAAGTTTGTCTCCACCCCCTGCAACGGCCCATTGAAGGCGTTCACGCAGTGTTTGCAGCGCTTTTTCATAGCTTTGCTGTCTGCTGTCGGAATCGTTGTCCATCATGGTTCCTGTCTGGTAGGGGGTGCGGCACACCTCACCGGGCGGGCGTGTGACGGCCCAGTCCGCAAAGCAGCAATGCCGTGAGTTCTTCTGCGATCGCTTGCAGCGCCGCTGCCCCCCCTTTGAACCAGTCCAACGTACCGTTCAGAGCGGCGATCAGAAACAGGCGTGCCAGTTGATGATCGCGCCGGGTATCCAGCTCGCCTTGCTGGGCACAGCGCTGGAACAGCGATGCCCAATACCGTTCATACGCGTCGCGCTCGGGCAGGTGCGCCTCGCGGACATGTGCCGGGACTTGCCCGAAGATGCGAATGTTTGCCGAGGTGTAGTCCTGTAACTGATGCAACGCCCTCAAATGGGCGTGAACCGCCGTCAGCAGCAGCGTTGGGGCATCCACGTCGTCTGGCAAGGCCATCACACAGCGCTTGACCTCGTCAGCGACGCGCTCGACCCCGATGCGCAGCACCTCGCCCACGATGGCGTCCTTGGAGGCGAAGTGGTGATACAGGCTTGCAGCCTTCATCCCGGCTTCGGCCGCGATGTCACGCAAAGAAATGCTCGCATAACCCTCTTCACGAAAGAGGCGTGCGGCCGTGTCCAGCACCAATTGCCGCCCTTCGGTCGAGGGTGCCTTCGGGGAGGTATTTTTTTTACGCTCGATCATGGCTTATAGTCTAGCTAACAATCGTTAGGATACTGCAGCCATGAACACACCGCATGTCAACGCATCGGCCCACTCACCGTTCTTCACAGAAGAGCACGACATGCTGCGAAAGTCTGTTCGCCGCTTTGTGCAGGAGCGGGTGGAGCCTTTTGCGCCGCAATGGGAAGAGCAGGGTTTCGTGCCGAGAGAGGTGCTCAAGCAGATGGGGGAACTGGGCTTTTTGGGCATCAGATACCCCGTGCGTTACGGCGGCAGCGAACTCGATACGCTGGCCACGGTGGTATTGGCCGAAGAGCTTGGGAGGTCCACCTTCGGCGGTTTTGCCGTGACCGTTCTGGTCCACACAGACATGGCAAGCCCCCATCTTCATCATGCAGGCTCGCCCGAACAGCTTGAGCGTTACATGCCTGACATCATTGCCGGCCGCAAGATTGCTGCGGTGGCCATGACGGAGGCCGATGCCGGCTCAGACTTGCAGAGCATGAGAACAGTTGCCCGGCGCGATGCCGGCGGCTGGGTGCTCAATGGCAGCAAGATGTTCATCACGAACGGGGTGCATGGCGACGTTTACTTCGTCGCGGCAAAAACCGGTGATGCAGGCCGGGGACGCGACATCTCCATGTTCATTGTCGAAAAAGGCACTCCGGGTTTCCGGGTGGCAAGGCCGCTCAAGAAACACGGTTGGCTGTCGAGTGACACCGCAGAGTTGGTATTTCAAGATTGCCGACTGCCAGAAGATGCGCTGCTGGGCCAGGAACACAAAGGCTTTTATGCCCTGATGAAAAACCTGCAGAACGAACGGATCGTGCTGGGAGCGCAGGCCATGGGGGAGGCGTCCCGTGCGATTGAACTCGCCATCGAATGGACGACGCAGCGCCAGGCTTTTGGTGCCCCCCTGTGGGACAAACAAGCCATCCGTCACCGACTGGCCTGGCGCGCTTCTCAGGTGGAGGCCGTCCAAAACCTGATTTACGCGACGGCCTGGCGAGACGCGCGCGGGCAGCAAGTGACCAAGGAGGTGTCCATGATCAAGGCGTTGGCCGGGACTTTGGTCAATCAAGTCATGTACGATTGCCTCCAATTCCATGGCGGCATGGGGTTCATTCGAGAAACCGCCATCGAGCGCATGGCCCGGGACGCCCGTGTTCAGTCGATTGGGGGCGGTGCCACCGAGGTGATGCTCGACGAGGTCGCCAAACGGCTCGCTTGACGCATTCGCGCTTAAACTCCCGCACATGCACGACGATTCCGACCTTCAGCACCCAGTCGAGTCCAGCGCGCCGCGCCGCCACAAAGGCATTTATGTGCTGCCCAACATGATCACGTTGGCGGCGTTGTTCGGCGGTTTTTATGGCGTGGTCATGGCGATCGACGGTCGCTACGATCTCGCGACAGTGGGCATCTTCGTGGCCATGGTCCTGGACAGCCTGGACGGTCGCGTGGCCCGCATGACGCACACCCAGAGTGCGTTTGGCGAGCAGATGGACTCGCTGGCCGACATGGTGTCCTTTGGCGCGGCCCCGGCGCTGATCGCCTACGAGTGGGCGCTCAAGGACATCGGCCGCTGGGGCTGGATCGCTGCGTTCGTCTATTGCGCCTGCGCCGCCTTGCGTCTGGCGCGCTTCAATGTGAACACCGGGGTGGTGGATAAACGTTTTTTCCAGGGGCTGCCCTCGCCAGCCGCTGCCGCTTTGGTCGCAGGCTTTATTTGGCTGACCACGGAGGCTGGCTACACAGGCAAAGATCTCGTCTGGCCCATGTTTGGGATCACGCTCTATGCCGGCCTGACCATGGTCACCAACGTGCCGTTCTACAGCTTCAAGGATTTGAGCCTGAAAAAGAGTGTGCCCTTTGCCGCGATCGTGCTGATCGCCTTGGGTATTGCAGTCATCAACATCCACCCGCCCACGGTGCTGTTCGGCCTGTTCGTGCTCTATGGCCTTTCAGGCTATGCGGTGTATGGTTGGCGCAAAGCCAAAGGCAAGCCCACCAGCGTCATCAGCACCAGCACCGATGAACCCGACGAGCGTGGTCTGCACAATTGAGGCCCATGGCTGCAGGCCAGGCAAGAATGTGTTACATTGAAAACATGCATTTCGCGAACATCTCCCTGCTACTAGGCGTTGCCGAAACGGGCAGGTGACATAGCGCGCATTCCTTTTGCACCAACGGCCCGTATGCACACGCAACGGGCCGTTTCTTTTTTCAGATCCCAGGAGCCTCTCATGACCGACAAGCTGATCATTTTCGACACCACCTTGCGCGACGGCGAACAGTCCCCCGGCGCCTCCATGACCAAGGACGAGAAGCTGCGCATCGCGCGCCAGCTCGAACGCCTGAAGGTGGACGTGATCGAAGCCGGCTTTGCGGCCAGCTCCAATGGGGACTTTGAAGCGGTCAAGGCCATTGCAGACCATATCAAGGACTCCACGGTCTGCTCGCTCTCGCGGGCCAACGACCGCGATATTGCCCGTTCTGCCGAAGCCCTCAAGGGGGCCAACCGGGCCCGTATCCACACCTTCATTGCCACCTCACCGTTGCACATGGAGAAGAAGCTGCGCATGACGCCGGAGCAGGTGCTGGAGCAGGCCAGGCTGTCGGTGCGTTTTGCCCGCAACCTGGTCGAGGATATCGAGTTCAGCGCCGAGGACGGCTACCGCTCCGAGATCGACTTCCTGGCCCGCGTGGTGGAGGCGGTGATCAAGGAAGGCGCCACCACCATCAACATTCCGGACACCGTGGGTTACGCCATTCCCGAGCTGTACGGAAACTTCATCAAGACACTGCGCGAAAAGGTGCCCAACAGCGACAAGGCGATCTGGAGTGTGCATTGCCACAACGACCTGGGCATGGCGGTGGCCAACTCCCTGGCCGGGGTGAAGATCGGCGGCGCTCGCCAAGTGGAGTGCACCATCAACGGCCTGGGCGAGCGTGCCGGCAACTGTTCGCTCGAAGAGGTCGTCATGGCGGTGAAAACCCGCCGCGACTACTTTGGTCTGGATGTGAACATCGACACCACACAGATCGTGCCGGCCAGCCGCATGGTCAGCCAGACCACTGGCTTCGTGGTGCAGCCCAACAAAGCGGTGGTGGGGGCCAACGCCTTTGCGCATGCCAGTGGCATCCATCAGGACGGTGTGCTCAAGGCACGCGACACTTACGAAATCATGCGTGCCGAAGATGTGGGCTGGAGCGCCAACAAGATCGTGCTGGGCAAGCTCAGCGGTCGCAATGCTTTCAAGCAGCGTCTCGAAGAGCTGGGGATCGAAATGGAGTCGGAAACCGACATCAACACCGCCTTCGCCAAATTCAAGGAACTGGCGGACCGCAAGGCCGAGATTTTCGATGAGGACATTCTGGCCCTGGTGAGCGACGAGAGCGTGACGCCCGAAAAGGAGCAGTACGGCCTGGTTTCACTGGCGCAGCAGAGCGAAACCGGTGAGCGTCCGCACGCCCGCGTGGTGTTTACCATCGACGGCAAGGAACTGGTCGGTGAATCCGACGGCAACGGCCCGGTCGATGCGTCCCTCAAGGCCATCGAGTCCCACGTCAAGAGCGGCGCGGAACTGCTGCTGTACTCGGTCAACGCCATCACCTCCGGCTCCACCGAGAGTCAAGGTGAGGTCACGGTGCGCCTGCAACACGGGGGGCGGGTGGTCAATGGCGTGGGAGCCGATCCGGACATCGTCGTTGCTTCGGCCAAGGCGTATCTGAGTGCCTTGAACAAGCTGCACAGCAAGGCGGATCGGGTCGCCGCGCAGGGCTGAGTGCGGGGTCGAGGAGCCCTTTTAGGCCGTGGACGGGACTGACTTGCAACGTTGTCTTAAAAAAGTCACGCAAGTCAATGAATCAAATTGTTTTTTCGAATATTCCCTTCTATACTCTGGCCGTCGTGCTTGTGGAATGAGGGAATATTCATGAACAAAACCCGTCGCCCGGTTGCTTCTCGGCTCTGGTTGGCTTGTTCTGTGTTGCTCGGTGCGACCGCTTGGTCCGCCACGGCACAGGCGAATGTTCCCTCTAAGCGCCCCGTGGCACAACAGGCCGCGCCCTCGGTGTCGGCCCCCCAACGGACCTCCTCGAACACCGGCTCGCCCAGCAAACGGCCTGTGGCCGCAGTCCCGCAGCGCACGGCAGCGCATATCCCCCAGCGCCAGACCCGGCCAGCCGCCGCCAGCACGACGGCTGCCTCGGTCGGCGAGGTCGTGGTGTCTTACGGTGAGCGCCTGGGGCTGCGCCGGGTACAGGACCCCTTGAACCTCAACTCCAGCGTGGCCCTGGTCATGGATGCCGAAACGCAGGAGATCCTGCTCGGCAAGAATGACACCGCCGTGCTGCCGATCGCCTCGCTCACCAAGCTCATGACCGGCGTGTTGATCGCAGATGCGCAACTGCCGATGGACGAGAAGATCACCATCACCAGCGCCGACGTGGACCGCCTCAAGAACAGCGGTTCCCGCTTGGCGGTGGGGACTCGGCTGACCCGTCGAGAAGCCTTGCACCTGGCCATGATGTCCAGCGAAAACCGTGCTGCCCACGCGCTGGCCCGAACCTATCCCGGAGGGGTGGAGCGTTTCGTGCAATTGATGAACCAGAAAGCCCAGGAACTGGGCATGACCGATACCCGCTTCGTCGATCCGACGGGGCTTTCCAGCGAGAACCAGTCCAGTGCCCGTGACATCGCCATTCTCGCGGCGGCCTCCCATGAGCGCCCGCTGCTGCGGTACTTTTCCACCTCGCCCGGCTATGAGCTCGCCGTCGGACGGCAGGTATTGCCTTACCGCAACAGCAACCGGCTCGTCAACAGTGACGCCTGGGACATTGGTTTGCAAAAGACCGGCTTCATCCGGGAAGCTGGCCGCTGCGTGGTCATGCAGGTGAACATGGCGGGGCGCCGGCTCATCATGGTGCTGCTCGATGCCACCGATGCGAATGCCCGCCTGGGTGATGCTGAGCGGCTGCGCCGTTGGGTGGAGGTGTCTCTGTTCAGCCCACACCATGTGGCCGACGTGTCCGACCGCAGTTGAGGGTCATTTCTGTTGAGGGCGATATCCCAAAGCTGCACTGATTTGCGCGGCGGTGGCCTGTAGCTTGGGCAGCCAGTTTTCGTCGATTCGGTCGGCTGGCGCAGAAATGGAAAGGCCGGCAACGAGCTTGCCTTGATCGTCATAAATGCCTGCTGCCATGCAGCGCACACCCATTTCCAACTCCTCGTTGTCGCGCGCCACGCCCAGCCGGCGGCACTGGGCCAATTCCCGCTCCAAGATGGGCAGTTGGGTGATGCTGTTGCGGGTGTTGCCCATCAGTCCGGTACGAGCGGCGTAGGCGCGTACACGCTGTGGCTCGTCGTCAGCCAGAAACAGCTTGCCGACGGACGTCAGGTGCAGCGGGGCGCGGCCGCCGATGGCGCGTACCACCTGCATGCCGGATCGTTCGCTGTATGCCCGCTCCACATAGACGATCTCGTCCCCCTGCCGCACACTCAGGTTGACGGGTTGCTGGATCTGTTTGTGCAACTCTCGCATGGGGCCGAGGGCGGTGTCGCGCACACTCAGGCGGGCCTTGACAAGGTTGCCCAGTTCCAGCAGCCGCAGACCCAGCCGATACGTGCCGGGTTCGGGGCGTTCCACGAAACGACCAATGGCCAAGTCGTTGAGAATACGGTGCGCCGTGGAGGGGTGCAAGCCGGTGCGCTCACTGATTTCCTTGAGCGAGAGGGCTTCTTCACGCGATGCGAGCACTTCCAGCAGTTGGAACATGCGTTCAATCACCTGAACGCTGGGCTGGGCAGGCAGAGTGGAGTGGGGTCGTGTCATGGTGAACGAGAAGGGTCCACCATTTTACCTTGTGAAATTCTATTCTGACAAGCGAATGATGAAAGGTGGGGAGGGTATCAGGTGCCCCCGTCAGTCCGCCATCGCCCGTCAATGAGCAGCTCATAGGGTCTGAATCGGTTTTTGTAGTTCATCTTCGGGCTTTCGGCAATCCAATACCCGAGGTAAACGTAGCGTAAACCCATGGCGCGTGCCTGCTCGATTTGCCACAGGATGCTGTAGGTTCCGTAGGCCGCGTGCGGTTCGGGTTCGTAAAAGGTATAGACCGCCGATAGGCCGTCGTCCAGCACGTCGAGGATGGAGACCATCTTGAGGGCCGATGCGGCGGTGGCTGTGGGATCGGTGAACTCCACCAAGCGGGAGTTGACCCGACTTTGCAGAAGAAACTGACTGTACTGGTCGATGTTGTCGTGGTCCATGCCGCCGCCAGGATGTCGCTGCCGCTGGTAGCGCAGGTAGAGCTGATAGTGCGCCTCCGCGTAGCCCAGCGTCATCACGCGGGCTTGCAGGTGGGCGTGTCGCGCCTGTGCTCGACGCTGGCTGCGGCTGGGGCAAAAGGCCTGTGCGTCCACTCGCAACGGTACGCAGGCCCGGCAACCGTCGCAGTGTGGGCGGTAGGTGAACATGCCGCTGCGCCGAAAGCCGTGGCTGATGAGCTCTGAGTAAGTGTCGTGGTGGATGAGGTGGCTGGGCGTGGCGACTTGGGAGCGCGCGATGCGGCCTTCCAGGTAGCTGCAGGCATAGGGTGCCGTGGCATAGAACTGCACGGCGTGCAGTGGGAGTTCCTTCGGGTAGGTCACGACGGTGATGAGGAGCCGTTGGATAACAGGCATTCCCAGTATAAGGGGTCGAAAGTCCAGCTGGGCGTGGGCTGGCAGGTGGCTTCGCGAACCGTGCCCAGAAAGCGTTCCCTAGGCATTTCGCAGGCGCCCATGAACGCCAGATGGGGCGTGTTTTGCTGGCAATCGATGGCGGGCACACCCCAGACCCGGGCGCACGCGACAAGGCCTGCCAGGGCCATTTTGGAGGCATCGTTGCGGTGGCTGAACATGGATTCACCGAACACCATGCGACCGAGGTTGACGCAATAGAGACCGCCCACGAGTTCGCCGTCCCACCATGTTTCGATGCTGTGCGCGTGCCCGGCGTGGTGGAGGGCGGTGTAGGCCTCGATCATGGCTGGCACGATCCAGGTTCCTCGTTGCCCCGCCCTGGGGGTGTGTGCGCAGGCGCGGATGACGCGCTCGAAAGCGGTGTCGATGCGAATGTCGAGCCGGCCGGATCGCAGTCCGCCACGTATCGCTTTGCGCAGCGACGGATGCAGCCGAAAATCGGCAGGTCGCAAGACCATGCGCGGGTCCGGGCTCCACCACAGGATGGGCTGGTCGTCGCTGAACCAGGGGAAGATGCCGCTGGCGTAAGCGCGCAGCAGGGTGGGGGTGTCCAGGGCGCCACCTGCTGCCAGCAGGCCGGGTATCGGGTCGCCTTGCTGCCAGGCGCGCTCGACATCCGGAAACGGCTCGCCAGGGGCCAGCCAGGGCAGGACGTGGGACGACTGCTCGCGGGTCACGGTTGCCGGGCCCGTTGGGGGCATTTGAGGGTTTGGGCATGGTCGCAGCAGGACGCCACGGCGCAGCGATCGCACTGGGGGCGCCGTGCCTGGCAAACGTATCGGCCGTGCAGGATCAGCCAGTGGTGGGCGTTTTCCAGGTATTGGGCCGGGATGCGCTGAAGGAGTTTGCGCTCGACCGCGAGCGGGGTTTTGCCCGGAGCCAGGCCGGTGCGGTTGCTGACCCGGAAGATGTGGGTATCCACGGCCATGGTCGGCTCGCCGAAGGCCACGTTGAGCACCACGTTGGCCGTTTTCCGGCCCACGCCAGGCAGTGCCTCCAAGGCCTCGCGGCTGCGCGGCACCTGTCCACCGTACCGCTCAACCAGGATGCGGCAGGTTTCCATCAGGTGTCTGGCCTTGCTGCGGTACAGGCCGATGGTCTTGATGTAAGACTCCAGCCCTTCCAGCCCGAGATCGAGTATTTTCTGCGGGGTGTTGGCCACCGGGAACAGCCGCCGGGTGGCCTTGTTGACGCCCACGTCGGTGGCCTGGGCGCTGAGCAGCACAGCCACCAGCAGCTCGAACACGCTCGTATACTCCAGTTCCGTGTTGGGCTGGGGGTTGGCTGCCTGCAAGGTGGCGAAAAACCGCTCGATCTGTTCCTCGTTCATGTCCTGAATTTTCTCCCATGAGTGCATCCTCTGCCGTCCGTTTCGCCGATCGCCTGAACAATGTCGAGACATCGGCCATCCGCGAGCTGTTCAAGCTGCTGGGCAAGCCCGGCATCATCAGCTTCGCCGGTGGTTTTCCCGATTCGGCCATGTTCGACGTGGACGGCATTCGCGAAGCCAGCCTGCGCGCGCTCGATGAGGAGCCCGGCGCCGCCCTGCAGTACGGGGCCACCGAAGGCTATCAGCCTCTGCGTGAGCAATTGGCGCAATTCATGGGCAGCAAAGGCGCGCAGGTGGCTCCGGAACAATTGGTCGTGACCACCGGCAGCCAGCAGGCGCTGGACCTGCTGGGCAAGACGCTGATCTCGCCGGGTGACAAGGTCATCGTCGAAGGGCCGACCTTCCTGGCCACGATCCAGTGCTTCCGCCTCTATGGCGCGGAACTCATCACCGCGCCGGTGGACGGCGACGGTGTGGACACCGACCGGCTGGAGCAACTGATCGTCGAGCACCGACCCAAGTTCGTGTACCTGATCCCCACCTTCGGCAACCCCAGTGGGGCCATGCTGAGCCTGGAGCGCCGTCGCCGGGTGCTGGAGTTGGCGGTGCGGCACGATACCCTGATCGTCGAGGACGATCCTTATGGCGACCTGTATTTCGGCAATGCCCCGCCGCCCAGTCTGCTGGCCTTGAGCGCCGAAGTGGCGGGTAGCCGCGAGCGGCTGGTGCATTGCGGTTCCCTGAGCAAAGTGCTCAGCCCCGGCCTGCGCGTGGGCTGGATGATTGCCCCGGCCGACCTGTTGGGCAAGGCGGTCATGTGCAAGCAGTTCAGCGATGCGCACACCAGCACCTTTGCCCAGGCCACCGCCGCGCAATACCTGAAGGCGGGCCGCATGCCCGGCACGCTGCAGCGGGTGCGGCAGGTGTACGCGGAGCGTGCCCGGGCCATGGGCGATGCGCTGCGCAGTGACTTGGGTGACGCGGTTGCTTTTGTGCAGCCGCAGGGGGGGCTGTTTGTCTGGGCCCGCCTGACCGGAGCCGGAGGACGCCTGACCGACGGCAACGAGCTCGCGCGGCGCGCCATCGACCAGGGCGTGGCGTTCGTGCCGGGGGCCCCGTTCTTTGCCCGGCATCCGGACGTCTCCACTTTCCGCCTGAGCTTTGCCACGGTGGGCGTGGACCGCATCCGCGAGGGCGTGGCCCGGTTGGCCAAGGCCCTGGGCTGACCAACGTTCAGAGCAGGCGTGCCAGCCAGAGACGCGCCCGCATGCCCCAACCCGAGGTGTAGCCCACGGTGGGGAATCGCAGGCGGTTGCCGCTGTCCAGCACCGCAAAGGTCGGTACCGATCGGAAGCCTTGTGCCTGTGCCAGCTGCGAGCGTGGGTCGATCACCGTGGTCCAGGGCAACTCATGCTGCATCTGGTAGCGCCATACCTGAGCAGCGTCTCCCGACTGCATGGCCACGGTGAGTACCGGCCAGTCCTGCGCCAGGCGGTTGATCGTGCCTTGCTGAGCTTTGCAAATCGGGCACCAGTGCGCCCAGACATACAGGGCCAAGGGCTGGCCCGATGGCCTGGTGGCCAGGATGGCATCCGACAGGGTGCCGTGGTGCATCTGGCCGTCCGGTGTCAACCACTGCACCCTCATCGAAGGATCGATATCGGCGTTCACATGGCGGGTCTGCCAAAAGTGGACGCTCCCAAAGACCGTCAACATCAGCACGATGGTGCCCACATGCCGCATCCAGCGCGGGCGGCGGTGTCGGCTGGCGGTGTCATGGCTCATGCTGACATGCTACATTGGTGATGTCGGCTTCATACCGGCCCCGGTTTATTCACCCACCATGAACAGGAGATGAGCCCATGGCGATGCCCACCAAGTATCTGCTCAACGAGAACCAGATGCCCAAGTTCTGGTACAACATCCAGGCTGACCTGCCCAAAGCGTTGCCGCCCGTGCTGCATCCCGGCACCTTGCAGCCGGTTGGGCCCGACGATCTCGCCCCGTTGTTCCCGATGGAACTGATCCTGCAGGAGGTGAGTACCGAACGCGAGATCGAGATCCCGGAGCCGGTGCGAGACATCTACCGCCTGTGGCGGCCGGCACCCTTGTACCGCGCGCATCGGCTGGAAAAGGCTTTGGGCACGCCAGCCAAGATTTTCTACAAGTACGAGGGCGTCAGCCCCGCAGGCAGCCACAAACCCAACACCGCCATCCCGCAGGCGTTTTACAACCAGCAGGCCGGTGTCAAGCGGCTGACCACCGAGACGGGCGCTGGCCAGTGGGGCACTTCCCTGTCCTTCGCTGGCAGTCTGTTTGGACTGGAAGTGCTGGTGTTCCAGGTGCGCGTGTCCTACGACCAGAAACCCTACCGCCGTGCGGTGATGGAAACCTACGGGGCGCGTTGCGTGGCATCGCCCTCGATGGAAACCGAATATGGCCGCCGCGTGCTGGCCGAGCGTGCAGACCACCCGGGCAGCCTGGGTATTGCCATTTCCGAAGCCGTGGAACTGGCGGTGCAGCGCGACGACACCAAATACGCGCTGGGCTCGGTGCTCAACCATGTGCTGATGCACCAGACCATCATCGGGCTGGAGGCCATGGAGCAGATGCAGATGGCCGACGCCTGGCCCGATGTGGTGGTGGGCTGCACAGGGGGCGGATCGAACTTTGCGGGCATCGCGTTTCCGTTCATCGGGCACGGCCTGCGGGGTGGTGCCAAGCCGCGCATCGTGGCGGTGGAGCCGGCGGCCTGCCCGTCACTCACGCGCGGCAAGTACGCTTACGATTTCGGCGACACCGGTCACATGACCCCGCTGACCAAAATGCACACGCTCGGCTCCACCTTCACCCCACCCGGGTTTCATGCCGGGGGCTTGCGTTACCACGGCATGGCACCACTGGTGTCGCACCTCAAGGAGCTGGGCTTGATCGAGGCCACCGCTTACACCCAGGGCGAGTGCTTTGCGGCTGGCGTGGCGTTTGCACGCGCTGAAGGTATCGTGCCGGCGCCGGAAGCCAACCATGCCGTCAAGGGCGCGATTGAGGAGGCGCTGCGCTGCAAGCGCGAAGGCAAGAGCGAAACGATTCTCTTCAACCTGTGCGGGCATGGCCATTTCGACATGGCTGCCTACCAGAAATACTTTGCTGGTGAGTTGAAGGACGAGGCCTACGACGAAAAAGAGCTGGCGATGGCGCTGGCTGGACTGCCCAGCGTGCCCGAGCCGGCTTGACCGCTTTGGCCCGGGCTCAGGGTTGGACCACTTCCAGCAGGCGGTCCAGTCCGCCCATGTCGATGGCCACATGGGCCTGAGCGCGGACTTTGGGTTTGGCGCGGTAAGCCACCGACAGGCCTGCTGCAGCCATCATCTCCAGATCGTTGGCGCCGTCGCCCATGGCAATGGCTTGCCGGGGGCTGCAACCGATCAGATCGCAGGCTTCCAGCAAGGTGCGGCGCTTTTCTGCAGCGTCGCAGATGTCACCCCAGCTCTGGTTGATCAGGCGGCCTGTGAGCCGGCCGTCCTGGATGTCCAGCCGGTTGCTGCGGGCAAAGTCGAGGGCAAGGCGGTCACGCAGGCGCTCGGCGAAGAAGGTGAATCCGCCACTGACCAGCAGCACCTTGAGCCCGGCCGCTTTGCAAGCCAGCACCAGTTCGGCGGCGCCGGGGTTGAGCTGGAGTCGATGTCGGTACACCTGTTCCAGATGATCCACGCTCACCCCTTCGAGCAAGGCCACACGGCGGCGCAGGCTTTCTTTGAAGTCGGAAATCTCGCCGCGCATGGCGGCTTCGGTGATGGCGGCCACCTCGGCCTTGCGCCCCACGGCGTCGGCAATCTCGTCCACACACTCGATGTTGATGAGCGTGGAGTCCATGTCGAATGCGATGAGCTTGAAATCGCGCAGGCGCAAGGGGGGGGTGAAACCCTGGACGGTCAAACCAGGGGCAAATTCGATCGGCGATGACATTGTCGGATTATTGCGGATGTGGCCTGGCTTGCTTCAGGCCGGCAACGCCGAGTCGGCCTCTTTCAAGGGTTGTCCCAACGACCTGAGCACGTCCCGCACCATCTGCGCCCGGTCTTTGGGTTCGGGCAGGGCGCGTTCGATGCGCAGCTTGTCGTTGCCGGCGAGCTTGATGTGCTTGTTTTTCTGCACCAGCTCGATGATGCGCATCGGGTCCACCGGGGGGTTGGGCCGGAAGGTGATGAGGATGACGCCGGGCGTGGCGTCCACCTTCTGCACGCCGTAGGGCGCGCACAGCACGCGCAGGCGGTGCACGTCGATCAGGGTTTGGGCTTGAGGCGGCAGCTTGCCGAAGCGGTCCACGATTTCTTCGAGCAGCGCATCGATCTGGTCGGAGGTCTTGGCGGTGGCGAGTTTTTTGTAGAAGCTCAGGCGCAGGTGCACGTCGCCACAATAGTCGTTGGGCAGCAGGGCCGGGGCGTGCAGGTTGATGTCGGTGGCGGCGCTCAGGGGTTTGAGCAGATCCGGTTCGCGCCCGGCCTTGAGGCTGGCCACGGCTTCGCTCAGCATTTCGTTGTAAAGCTGGAAGCCCACTTCGAGCATGTTGCCGCTCTGGTTTTCGCCGAGCACCTCGCCGGCGCCGCGGATTTCCAGGTCGTGCATGGCCAGGTAGAAGCCGCTGCCCAGTTCTTCCATCTGCTGGATGGCGTCGAGCCGCTGGGCGGCCTGCTTGGTCAGGCTGTCGATGTCGGGCACCAGCAGGTAGGCGTAGGCCTGGTGGTGGCTGCGGCCCACGCGCCCGCGCAACTGGTGCAGTTGCGCCAGGCCGAACTTGTCGGCGCGGCTGATGACGATGGTGTTGGCCGTGGGCACGTCGATGCCGGTTTCGATGATGGTGGAGCACAGCAGCAGGTTGAAACGCTGGGCCACGAAGTCGCGCATGACGCGCTCCAGTTCGCGCTCGGGCATCTGCCCGTGGGCGATGGCGATGCGCGCCTCGGGCAGGATTTCTTCCAGCTTCTGCTTGCGGTTTTCGATGGTTTCGACCTCGTTGTGCAGGAAGTACACCTGTCCGCCGCGTTTGAGTTCGCGCAGCACCGCCTCGCGGATCACGCCATTGCCTTCGTTGCGGACAAAGGTTTTGATGGCCAGGCGGCGTTGCGGCGCGGTGGCGATCACGCTGAGGTCGCGCAGCCCCTCCAGCGCCATGCCCAGCGTGCGGGGAATGGGGGTGGCGGTCAGCGTCAGCACGTCCACCTCGGCGCGCAATTCCTTGATCGCTTCCTTGTGGCGCACACCGAAGCGGTGTTCCTCGTCGATGATGAGCAGGCCCAGGTTTTTGAACTTCGTCTTTTCACTCAGCAGCTTGTGGGTGCCCACGACGATGTCCACGGTGCCGTCGGCAATGCCCTTCATGGCCGCGTTGATTTCCTTGGCCGTCCGGAAGCGGCTCATCTCGGCAATCTTCACCGGCCATTTGGCGAAACGATCCACCAGGGTTTGATAGTGCTGTTCGGCCAGCAGCGTGGTGGGCGCCAGGAAGGCCACCTGTTTGCCCCCGGTCACGGCCACGAAGGCGGCGCGCAGGGCCACCTCGGTCTTGCCGAAGCCCACGTCGCCGCAGACCAGCCGGTCCATCGGGCGCGGAGAAATCATGTCCTGGATCACCGCATGAATGGCCGCCTTCTGGTCGGCGGTTTCCTCGAAACCGAAGTCGTTGGCGAACTGTTCGTAGTCGTGCGGGCTGAAGCGGAAGGCGTGCCCTTCGCGCGCGGCGCGGCGGGCGTAGATGTTGAGCAGTTCAGCGGCGGCGTCACGGACCTGTTCGGCGGCCTTGCGTTTGGCTTTTTCCCATTGGCCGGAGCCCAGGCGGTGCAACGGTGCTTCGTCGGCGCTGACGCCGGTGTAACGGCTGATGAGCTGCAACTGGCTCACCGGCACATAGAGCACCGCGCCCTGCGCGTATTCCAGGTGGAGGAACTCCTGCAAGGCGGGCGAGCCGTCGGGGGTTTTTTCACCCAGGTCCATGTTGACCAGCCCCCGGTAGCGGCCGATGCCGTGCTGGCTGTGCACCACCGGATCGCCCACGTTGAGCTCGCTCAGGTCCTTGATCAGCGCATCGACGTCGCTGACCTGCTCTTGCTTTTTGCGCCGGCGCGCGGTGGGGCCGGCGGCGAACAGTTCGGTTTCGGTGACGAAGTGGATGCCGCCCTCGACCCAGGCGAAACCGCTCGCCAGGGCGGCGGTGGCGATGCCGGTTTTTTCGTCGCTGGCTTGGAATTCGGCCAGGGAATCGAAGGCGGGCGGGTTGAGGCCGCTGGCTCGAAGAAAGTCCAGCAGGCTTTCGCGGCGGCCATCGCTTTCGGCCAGCAGCAGCACGCGATCGGCGGTGCTACGCAGGTGGGCTTGTAGCTTGGCCAGTGGGTCGTCGGCGCCGCGCTGAACCGCCAAGTCCGGCAGGCGCTGTACCCAGGCGCTGTGTTCCACGTCCCGCTGCTCGGCACGCAGGGCCAGTTGTCTATGGGGCTTCGCGGCGGCGTAAAACGCTTCGGCGTCGAGGAACAGCGTCTCGGGCGGCAGTGCCGGGCGGTCCGGGTCGCCCTGCACCAGACGGTAACGTTCGCGTGTGTCCTGCCAGAAGCGCTGGAAGGCGGGGTCCAGGTCGCCGTGCAGCACCAACGTGGCGTCATCCCCCAGATAGTCGAAGACGGTGGCCGTCTGGTCGAAGAACAGCGGCAGGTAGTACTCGATGCCGGCGGTGGCCACGCCGTTGCCCATGTCTTTGTAGATGCGGCTTTTGGTCGGGTCGCCGTCCAGCAGTTCGCGCCAGCGGGCACGGAATCGGGCACGCGCGGCCTCGTCCATCGGGAATTCGCGGCCGGGCAGCAGCCGCACCTCGGGCACGGGGTACAGGCTGCGCTGGCTATCGGGGTCGAAGGTGCGGATGGAGTCGATTTCGTCGTCGAACAGGTCCACCCGGTAGGGAACGGGCGAGCCCATGGGAAAGAGGTCGATCAGGCCGCCGCGCACCGCGTATTCGCCGGGGCTGACCACCTGGGTCACGTGCTGGTAGCCCGCCAGCGTCAGTTGCGCTTTCAGTCTGGCTTCATCCAGCTTTTGCTTGACCTTGAACTCGAAGGTGTAGCCCGCCAGAAACGAGGGTGGTGCCAGCCGGTACAGCGCGGTGGTGGCAGGCACCAGCACCACGTCGGCGCCTTCGTCGGCCTTGCGTTGCTGGATGCGCCACAAGGTGGCCAGCCGCTCCGATATCAAGTCCTGGTGCGGTGAAAAGCTGTCGTAGGGGAGGGTCTCCCAGTCCGGGAACAGGGCGCAGCGCAGTGCGGGGGCAAAGAAGGGGATTTCCTCCAGCAGGCGCTGGGCGTCGGTGGCGTCGGCCGTGACGATGGCCACAGGGTGGCCGGCACGCTTTTCACGCAGCCCCAGATCGGCGAGCAGCAAGGCGTCGGCTGAGCCGATCGGGCGGGGCAGGGCATAGCGTTTACCGGGGGAGAGCTTGGGCAGTTCCATGAATGACAGGTGAAAACGGCAAAAGCAGACACCCCGCTCCAGGCCGGGCGGGGTGTCTGAATTCCCAGGGATTTTAGAATCTGACACCACCATGACCCTGCCCGTGCGCCCATTGACCGAGGAATCGCCCCTGCCTTTCGACTCCCGCCTGGACGCGCCTACGCGCCTGTACGCGCTGATTCCCTGCGCGGGCACCGGCAGCCGAGCGGGCGCTGGCGGGCCCAAGCAGTATCAGAGCCTGGCAGGGCGGCGTGTGATCGACCATACCGTGCGGGCGTTTTTGGAGGTGCCAGCGTTGGCTGGCATTGGCGTGGTGGTGGCGCCCGAGGATGTGGTTTACCGCAGTCCACATGACCGCGTGCGGGTGTGGCATGTGGGTGGGGCCACCCGTGCCCACAGTGTGTTTCATGGATTGCGCGCCCTCGAGGGTGCCGGAGCCAGGGAGCAGGACTGGGTGTTGGTGCACGATGCAGCCCGCTGCCTCATTCGCTCGATCGATATCGAAAGGCTGATCGCCGCCTGCATGGCCGATGCTGTCGGCGGGCTGCTGGCTTTGCCGCTGCCCGACACCTTGAAGCAGGCTGCCCGCGGCGAGGTGCCTGCCCGTGTGGAGGGCACGGTCGAAAGACACGACAAATGGCTGGCCCAGACGCCGCAGATGTTCCGTTGGGGGGCGCTGTACCGCGCCTTGGAACGGCACGAGGCGGATGGGTTTCGCGGTATCACCGACGAGGCCAGCGCCCTGGAAGCCTGCGGGGCGCGCCCGCTGCTCATCCCGGGGCCGGCTCGCAATTTCAAGGTCACCTATCCGGAGGATTTCGCCATGGCCGAAGCCCTGTTGAGCGCCGATGCGCGTCGGGAGCGCACATCATGAGTTCGTCTTCATGCACCGCCTTGCCGGTGCTCCGTGTCGGGGAGGGGTGGGATGTCCATGCCCTCGTTCCCGGCCGCCCTCTCGTGTTGGGTGGGGTACACATTCCCCATCACAGTGGCCTGCTGGGCCATTCGGATGCCGACGCGCTGCTGCACGCCATCACCGACGCCATCCTCGGCGCCGCCGCGCTGGGCGATATCGGCACACTGTTCCCCGACACCGATGCCCGCTTCCAGGGCGCCGACTCGTCCACCTTGCTGGCCCATGCATGGGCGCAAGCCCGGGCCCAAGGTTATGCCATCGCCAACGTGGATGCCACCGTGGTGGCCCAGGCGCCCAAACTGGCTCCTTTCAAAAACGCGATGCGGGATCGGATTGCCAACGTACTGGGTCTGCGGCCGGATCAGGTCAACGTGAAGGCCAAGACTGCCGAAAAGCTGGGGCCGGTAGGGCAGGGCCTGAGCATCGAATGCCGGGCGGTGGTGCTGCTCATGCGGCCGGCCTGAGCCTCAGGCCGCGCGTAGCGTCAACTCGGCCGTCAGTCCCCCGGTGGGGCCCGGTCGCAGCAACAGATGGCCACCCATGCGTTGCATGGTCTTGACGGCGATCGCCAGGCCCAGGCCGGAGCCGGTGGCCGCTGTGCGGGCTTCGTTCGCGCGGAAGAAAGGTTCCGCCAGTCGGGGCAACAATTCGGGTGGTACGCCCGCTCCATGGTCGGTGATTTCCACCTTCACCGTCCCGTTGCTCTCGCTGACCACGATGTCCAGTTCCAGCGTGTGGTCCGCGCTGCGACCGTAGCGCGAGGCGTTTTCCAGCAAGTTGTCGATCACCCGGCGCAGTTCCACCTCGTCGGCCTGGACCATCCAGGCTTTGGTGGGCGAAAACCGTACCATGCAATCCGGCGTGCCCACATAAGGCTGCAGTGCCGTGGTGATCACCTCATCGAGACACACGGTGCCCATTTGCACATGCTCGGCACGCGCGTAGTCCAGAAACTTGTCGATGATGGCCGTGACCTGCTCGATGTCTGCGGCCATGAGCTGGCGGGCGTTGTCATCGGGCACGCTCATTTCGGTTTCCAGGCGCAGGCGGGCCAAAGGGGTGCGCAAATCATGCGATATGCCAGCGAGCATGAGGGTGCGGTCGCTCTCGGCCTTGGCCAACTGTTCTGCCATCCGGTTGAAGCCGATGTTCACTTCCCGAATTTCGATGGTGGCCGTCGTTTCGTCCAACAGGTCGGGGCGAAAGTCCCCATCACGCACACGCGCCGTGGCGGCGGACAGTTGTTTGAGCGGTCGGTTCAGCAAGCCCGCAAACAGCGCCGCACCGATGAGCGACAGGCTGGCGGCAATGCTCAGCCAGACCAGCCACGTCCGGCCACGCACACTGCCCACTCGTTCCGGGTCGGCCAGCAGCCAGTAGGTGTCGTTGTCGATCATGAAGCCGATCCACAGCCCCTCGAAACCGTTGACCTCACGCGCCACGATGGTTTCATGGCCCAGACGGGATGCCAGCGCTTCGCTGATCCGTCGGCTCAAGGCGTCGGTGTCGTAAGCGAGGTAGGTGTCCGACGGTTCGCGCACCGCAATGCGCACGTTTTCCTGTTCGACCAGCGTTTTGACGAGCGAAACCCGCGCGATCGCGTCCGCGTGCACCATCGCTGCCCGGGTCAGGTTGACCAGCGAGGCCAGTTGTTGCGCGCTCTGCAGCGCTCGGGGCTCCTCCTCCAGCGCACGAAAAGTCTGGAACCAGGCCAGTATCGAGCCCAGCAGCAACGCCCCCAACAACAAAAAGGTACGCCAGAACAGGCTGATGCCCCTCAAAGCGGGCGCAGCGGTCATGGCCATCGCGCGTCAGGCTTCATCATCGGGAACGAACACATAGCCCACGCCCCAGACCGTTTGCAAATAGCGGGGTGAGGAGGGGTCGGCTTCAATCAGCTTGCGCAGGCGGGACACCTGCACGTCCAGGCTGCGGTCGAACGGCTCGAATTCGCGGCCACGGGCGAGTTGGGCCAGTTTGTCGCGCGACATGGGTTGCCTCGGGTGCCGCACCAGGGCCTTGAGCATGGCGAATTCGCCGGTGGTCAACCCCACCTCGACCCCATTCTTGCGCAGGATGCGCTTGCCCAGGTCCAGTTCGAACGGCCCGAATGTGACCACTTCCTGTTCCGCCGAGGGCGCGCCTGGCACTTCGGGCGGGGGGCGGCGGCGCAGCACCGCGTGGATGCGCGCCAGCAGCTCGCGCGGGTTGAACGGTTTGCCCAGGTAGTCGTCCGCGCCCACCTCCAGGCCGACGATGCGGTCCACATCCTCACTCTTGGCCGTGAGCATGATGATCGGGGTGCGGTTGTTGGAAGCTCGCAGCCGCCGGCAGATGCTCAAGCCGTCTTCGCCTGGAAGCATCAGGTCCAACACGATCAGGTCCACCGTGTCACGCAGCAGCAGGCGGTCCAGCGTGCGCGCGTCCTCGGCCACCCAGACATCGAAACCTTCCTGGGTCAAATAACGGTTGAGCAGATCGCGAATGCGCGCGTCGTCATCGACGACGATGATGCGGTCGGGCCGGTTGGGCAGGGTGGGCATGGCGTCTCCCAAAATGTAACAGTGCTCATTGTGACACCACGCCCGGCTTCTGCTATTCGCTGCCTTCCCGGCAGAAACGCCCCGTTACAGATGTTGCGGCTGCGCGGCCAGCTGGCCTCGAAAGGGGGGCATTTCGCTGGCACACTGGCAATCCTCAGCATGGAGGATTCCCGCATGAAGCACACTTTTGGCTCGTTGTCGGCCCTGCTGGCCGGATTCACCCTGTTGTCGGCTTCCGCTGCTCTCCAGGCCCAGACGTCCGCGCCCGTTTACAACGTCGTGCAACTCAGCGCCAGCGCCCAGCAAGAGGCTGTGCAAGACTGGCTCACCGTGGTGCTCACCCACCAGGCCCAGGCGGCCGATGCCGCCAGCGTGCAGCGCCAACTCAAAGAGGCAGCGGACAACGCCTTGCGCCACATCCGCCCCCGGGTCCAGGAAGGCGAACTGGAGGTGAGCAGCGGCGGCTTCACGGTGCACCCGCGCCACGACCGCGAAGGCCAGATCATCGGCTGGCAGGGCAGCGCCGAATTGCTGTTGCAGGGCCGCGACGTGGCCCGCATCGCCGCCACCGCTGGTGACACCCCCGGCATGGCCGTGGCGCAAATGTCGTTTTCATTGAGCCATCAGGCTCGCCAGGCGCTGGAAGAGGGCATCCGCAGTCAAGCCATTGCCCGCTTCAAGGCCACGGCGCAGCAGGTGGCCAAGGATTTCGGCTTCAGCGGCTACACCCTGCGCGAGGTGGCCGTGAGCGAAGGCGGGCAGGAGTACGCCATTCGGCCGCGCCTGATGGTCGCAGCCGATGCGAGGGCGGCCATGGCGTCGGCCCCGGTCCCGGCGGAACCAGGCAAGACGCTGCTGCAAGTGACCGTTTCAGGCAGCGTGCAACTGCAGTGACGCGGACGACCTCACTGGGCGACCCAGCCCCCGTCCATGTTCCAGGCGGCGCCACGCACGTTGTTAGCAGCTGGCGAGCAGAAGAACACCGCCAGTTCGCCCAGCTCTTCAGGCGTGGTGAATTGCATCGAGGGTTCTTTTTCGCCGAGCAAAAGCTTGGTGGCTTCTTCGTTGCTCAGCCCCAAGGCGGCGGCCTTGGCGTCCACCTGTTTCTGCACCAGCGGGGTCAGCACCCAGCCGGGACAAATGGCATTGCAGGTCACGCCGGTGGTTGCCGTCTCCAAGGCCGTGACCTTGGTCAGCCCGACGATGCCGTGCTTGGCCGCCACGTAAGCCGATTTTTGCGCCGACGCAACCAGACCATGCACCGAAGCGATGTTGATGATCCGCCCCCAGTTGGCGGCTTTCATGGCCGGCAACGCCAGGCGCGTCGTGTGAAACGCGCTGCTCAGATTGATGGCGATGATGGCGTCCCAGCGATCGACGGGAAAGTCCTCCACATTGGCCACGTGCTGAATGCCCGCGTTGTTCACCAGCACATCCACCCGGCCGAATGCCGATGCGGCGGCTTGCATCATGTCCTCGATCTCGGCGGGCTTGCTCATGTCTGCTCCGTGATAGAGCACCTTCACGCCCAAAGCCGCCACTTCGGCGCGGGCGGCTTCGACTTCACCAAACCCATTGAGCACGATGTTCGCGCCCTGGCGCGCCAGCGCCTTGGCAATACCCAGCCCAATGCCGCTGGTGGACCCCGTGACCAAAGCCGTCTTTCCGTTCAGCATGCTGTAACTCCTATGATTTACGATCGATGCCAAAGGATTATCGGGGAACTGTGCCCGCACGGCCTGCCCCTGAACCTCCAGGAGACACAATCGACCCATGGAACCCGTACTGCATCACCTGGAAGTGCCCGGCCCTCGCGCCCGGCACAGCGACGAACGCCGCATCGCCTGGTGGGAGTGGAACGCCACCGGACTGGACAGCCCTTCTCACGTCGTCGTCTGCGTTCACGGGCTCAGCCGCCAGGCGCGTGACTTCGATGTACTGGCCCAGGCACTGGCACCGCATGCTTGCGTGGTGTGTGTGGACGTGGCTGGACGTGGCCAGAGCGACTGGCTCGCCGACCCCATGGCCTACCAGATCCCCACCTATGCCACCGACCTGGCCGTTCTGTTGGGCCATCTGCGCCAGCGCCACGCGGCCGTGACCGGCACGGCCGAGCCCTATGCGCTCACCATCGACTGGGTCGGTACCAGCATGGGAGGGATCATCGGCATCACATTGGCAGCCCAGCCGGCCATCGGACTGCGTCGGTTGGTGCTCAACGACGTGGGGCCAGTGATCGAGCCGGCCTCGCTGCTGCGCATCGGGGAGTACCTGGGGGTGCAACGTGTCTATTCGAGTGAGCAGGCGGCTGCGGCTGCGTTGTGGGAAATATCCCAAACCTTCGGCCCGCACACCCCCGAGCAATGGCTGGCCCTGTCGCGCCCGATGCTACGCGCCGTGCAAGGTGGCTGGACCCTCCACTACGACCCCGACATCGCCGTGCCTTTCAAAGCCCTCTTGGCTTCTGGCGACATGCCTGCCGTACGCGAGGCCATGCGCGCCGGCGAAGCCATGCTCTGGCAACTCTACGACGCCATCAGCGCACCCACCCTGCTGCTGCGGGGTGCAGACTCCGACCTGCTCAGCCATGAAACCGCCGTGGCCATGACCCAGCGTGGCCCCAGGGCACAGTTGGTGGAGTTCGCGGGTGTAGGCCATGCGCCCACCCTCGTGGCCGATGAACAGGTTCGTGTGGTGCGGTCTTTTCTGCTTGACGCATGATGACCGCCATGTCAGCGCCCGAATTGAGTCCGGTGGTGGCCGAAAAACCCGGTGATGCGCCCACCCATGTCCCCGCGCTGGTCTCGGCGCTGGCTCGCCCCCAGCAGGTGGTCGATCCCCGCGCGGTCGAACGCGCCCGGGCGTTTGCCGAGCCGCTGCTCCTGACCGAAACCCTGGACACCGGCGAAAACACCCTGGCGCACGCCGACGGTGTGGCCGGCATCATCGACGCGATCGGTGGTACGGCCGAAATGAAGGCCTGCGTTTACCTGGTCTATGCCTGCCAGTACCTGAATCGGCCCCGGGAAGTGATCAGCAAGGCCTTTGGGCCAGACTACGCCGACGTGGCCATCGAGACCACCAAACTGGTGCAGTTGCAGCGGCAGGCGCGCCTGAAGGCTGCCCAGATCAGGGCGCAGCGGGCCGCAGCGGAAGCGGCCGGCTCGATGGTGAACCGCATCGGTGCCACCGAGCTCGAAGCGAGCCAGACCGAGAACATTCGCAAGATGTTGCTGGCGTTTTCGCGCGATCTGCGGGTGGTGATGCTGCGCTTGGCCTCGCGTCTGCAAACCCTGCGCTTCCATGCCGCCTCCAAGACCCCACCCGACGAGGGCTTGGCGGCCGAGTCGCTGCATGTTTTTGCGCCGCTGGCCAACCGGCTCGGCATCTGGCAGCTCAAATGGGAAATGGAAGACCTGGCCTTTCGTTTCCTGGAGCCCGACACCTACAAACACATTGCACGCCTGCTCGACGAAAAACGCGTCGAACGTGAAAGCCATGTGGAGCAGGTACGCCAGCAACTGGAGTCTGCCCTCAAGGCCCAGGGCATCGACGCCGAGGTACAGGGGCGGCCCAAGCACATCTACAGCATCGTCAAAAAGATGCGCGGCAAGTCGCTGGATTTCGAGCAGGTGTTCGACATTCGGGCGCTGCGGGTGGTGGTGCCCGAAATCGACGATTGCTACCGGGTTCTGGCTTATGCCCACGCCCACTTCAGCCCGGTGCCCGAAGAGTTCGACGACTACATCTCCAAGCCCAAACCCAATGGCTACCAGTCGCTGCACACGGTGGTGCGTGACGAGCAGGGCAGAGCCTTCGAGATCCAGATCCGCACCCGGGCCATGCACGAGCACGCCGAGCACGGCGTGGCCGCCCACTGGGCCTACAAAGAGGCAGGCAGCAAAGGCTATGCCGGTGTCAGCGCCAGCTCCGACTACGATGCCAAGATCGCCGTCTTGCGCCAGTTGTTGGCCTGGCAAAGCGACATGGGCGGCGCCAAGCACCTGTTCGACGACGCCATCTACGTGCTCACACCCCACGCCGCCATTGTGGAACTGCCCAAGGGGGCTACGCCGGTGGATTTCGCTTACACGGTACACACCGATCTGGGCCACCGCTGCCGGGGCGCGCGCGTGGACGGCGTCATGGTCACGCTCAATACCCCCTTGCAGAATGGCCAGACCGTGGAAATCGTGGCCGCCAAAGAAGGCGGGCCTTCGCGCGACTGGCTCAACCCCGAACAGGGCTATCTCGTCAGCCATCGCGCCAAGAGCAAGGTGCGCGCCTGGTTCAACGCACTGGCGGCCCAGGACAACATCCAGCGCGGGCGCGAAGCGCTCGACAAGCTGCTCCAGCGCGAGGGCAAGACCACCCTCAATCTCGACGATCTTGCCGCCGGCCTGGGCTATGCGAACCCTCAGGCGTTGTGCGAAGCTCTGGGCAAGGAAGAGCTGACGCTGCGCACGGTGGAGCAATACCTCAATCCGCCGCAGGCATTGCCCACGCCGGACGAGGTTGTCATCAAAAAAGCCCGTGGCGAGGACCGCGCCCCGCAAGGCAGTGTCCTCGTGGTGGGCATGGACTCGCTGCTCACCCAACTGGCCAAGTGCTGCAAGCCCGCCCCGCCAGACGACATCCGCGGCTACGTGACACGGGGCAAGGGCGTGAGCGTGCACCGCGCCGACTGCCCAGACTTCGCCGCCCTGGCCCAGCGCCACCCGGGCCGGGTGATCGATGTGCAGTGGAGCGGCGTCAAAGGCAAGGGTGAACATGCACTCTACTACCCGGTGGATGTGGCAGTCGAAGCCATCGACCGCCAAGGCCTGCTGCGCGACATTTCCGACGCCTTTGCGCGCGAGAAAATCAACGTGATCGGCGTGCAGACCCAATCGGTCAAGGGCGTGGCTTGGATGACGTTCACGGTCGAGGTGCCCGATGCGCTGCGTGTCTCGCGCGTCATGGCCGCGGTGCAGGACGTGCCCGGCGTGCAGAGCGTGCGCCGACGTTGAAGCTGGGCATGAAAACGGATGCTGAAAGCTGTTACAATGCAAGGCTTGCAACCGACCCAGGCGCGTAGCTCAGCTGGTTAGAGCACCACCTTGACATGGTGGGGGTCGTTGGTTCGAGTCCAATCGCGCCTACCACGAGTGATGTTTCAAGAAGCCTCAAGACGTACAGTTTTGAGGCTTTTTCTTTTCTGAACAATCACTTACGAGAGATTGCAGCCTCTTGTTTGTTTCATGGCACCTCGCGGCGCATCGTGCTGTTTGGCGTTCGCTGCGGGTAACTTTGGTGGGTAGACTGAACGCATAAGACCCCTGTGCGCAAGCGGGCCCATCCGGCAGTGACCAAAGTTTCACCCATTTCCAAACTGAAGTGGCGCCGGTACAGGTGACACCCCTTGAGCCAGGGCCGCTTCATGCTCTGCCTTCAAGGCCCGTTGATAAGCGGGCTCCTGTTTCAACCGCTCCCAGTAGGCGGCCACGGCCAGTGTGAACGCGGGCGCCAGGTCAATCATCTCGGCCAGCATCAGGGCATAGCCCACCGAAATGTCTGCCGCAGTGAAGCGGTTGGCACACAGGTAGCTTCGCTGCTCCAGAACCGGCTCGAGCTTCTTCAGGCGCGCCAGAAACCACTTTGCGTAGTCATCTGCCACCGTGGGCATGCGGCGTTCTTCGGGCTCGAAGCGGGAGTAACGCAACACCAGCGTCTGTGGAAACGTCAGCGTGGCCTCGCCGAAATGGAGGTGATTCAGGTAAGCCCCGAAGTCCTCCTCGTGCACGTCCACTTGCAACGGTGTCGGGGCGTGGGTCGCGCACAGGTACTGGCAAATGGCCGCCGACTCGGTCATGCGCACCTTGCCATCAAGGAACAAGGGCACTGTGCCCAAGGGGTTGATGTCAAGGTAGTCCCGCTTCAACACCCGGGGCGGGAACGGCAGCATTTTGAGTTCATAGGGCAGCCCGAGGGCTTCCAGGGTCCACAAGGGCCGGAAGGAGCGGGCGCTGACGCAGTGAAAGAGGGTCATCATGATGTCACTTCCAGCCGCTGCTCCATATCCTCAAACTGGAGTTGGACCCCGGGTGTGTTCGATGCTCGGGCTCCGATTGTCGCAGCAGCCTTGTCCAGCGGGTTGCTGATGGTGTAGAACAGTCCAGTGCCGGCCAACCCACGGTGGCGCGGGTGCCACGGGTGCTGGCCGTGAACTTGGCCCCTCTGGGCCCAGCACAAACCGACACCCCACCTTTGCTCAGGTGCAGGATCAGACCCGGGGCGATGCGGAAGCGTCGAAAAAATCGGAAGCTCATGGGTTGGGTTCAGCATGGCGACAGCCACAAGTATCTGTCAATCGTCGGTTTCGGTTGGCCTTCTACAATCACCGCAGGCAGGAAAGGTTGTAACCCCCGGCGTTTGTTCCTGCCCTGACCATCTGAATGGTGTACACATATCTGTACTCCCGCCCGCTTAATATGCGGGTTTGAGAGGAATCCGATGTCTGCTGTTTTTCCCATGGACGACCTGAGTACCGACGGCGTGCCCTTCTTGCCCGACCGCGAGATGGCCCAGCTGCGCGTACCACCACATTCCATCGAGGCCGAATCCAGCGTACTCGGCGGCCTGCTGCTCGACAACGGTGCCTGGGACCGGGTGGCCGATCTGGTGTCCGATTCCGACTACTACCGGCGCGAGCACCAGCTCATCCACGCCGCCATCGCCGCCTTGGTCAATGCCAACAAGCCGGCCGACGTGATCACCGTGTTCGAACAGCTGAGCAGCCAGGGCAAGGCCGACGAAGTCGGCGGTCTGTCGTATCTCAATTCGTTGGCTCAGTACGTGCCCAGCGCGGCGAACATCCGGCGCTACGCCGAAATCGTGCGAGAGCGGGCGATTCTGCGTAAGCTCATCGCCGTCAGCGACGACATTGCCACTCAGGCTTTCAATCCCAAAGGCAAGCCTGTCGCCCATATCCTGGACGAAGCGGAACAGAAAATCTTCAATATCGGCGAAGAAGGCTCGCGCATGAAGCAGGGCTTCCAGTCCATGGATACCCTGGTGGTGAACCTGCTCGACCGCGTGCAGGAAATGGCCGACAACCCCAATGACATCACAGGCGTGCCCACCGGCTTCATCGATCTCGACCGCATGACGGCCGGCTTACAACCAGGCGATCTGGTGGTGCTTGCAGCCAGGCCGAGCATGGGGAAAACGGCCTTCGCCATCAACATCGCCGAGCACGTGGCCCTGAACGAAGGTCTGCCGGTGGCGGTGTTCTCCATGGAAATGGGCGCCGCCCAGCTCGCGGTGCGTATCGTCGGCTCCATTGGGCGCATCAACCAGAGCCATCTGCGCACCGGCAAGCTGACGGACGACGAATGGCCACGCCTGACCGAAGCGATCGAAAAGCTGCGCAACGTCTCGCTGCACATCGACGAAACGCCGGGCCTGACGCCCAGCGAACTGCGCGCCAATGCCCGGCGGCTGGCGCGGCAGTGCGGCAAGCTGGGCCTGATCGTGGTGGACTACCTGCAGCTCATGAGCGGCAGCAGCAGCGATGGGGAAAACCGCGCCACCGAACTGGGTGAGATTTCCCGCGGCCTGAAGATGCTGGCCAAGGAGTTGCAATGCCCGGTGATTGCGCTGTCGCAGCTCAACCGCTCGGTGGAGCAACGCACCGACAAGCGCCCCATGATGAGCGATTTGCGCGAATCCGGCGCCATTGAGCAGGACGCCGACATCATCATGTTTATCTACCGCGACGAGTACTACACCAAAGACCAGTGCAAGGAGCCCGGCGTGGCCGAAATCATCATTGGCAAGCAGCGCAATGGCCCCACGGGAACGGTCAAGCTGGCCTTCCTGAACATGCTCACCCGCTTCGAAAGCCTGGCGGGCTACCACGACGACTTTTGACTCGTCTGATTTAGTTGGCCCTTGCCCCTGAGACCGCCAGGGAAGCCCGGGATCCGGCGCGCACGCAATGCTGTCTGTTCCCATAATGGCGCGACTGGAGGCTACTGATGAACACGTTGTTTGACTGCCCCGCCGAGCTCTTGTCATGATCGGCAGGGGAGTGCCAGGAAAGGCATCGACGCAGCCACAGGCCAGTGTGCAGGGGTTGGTGTTTGCTGCTCTGTGGGTTGTGGCGCTGGCCGAGCTGTCTCGTCAGCTCGCGTTCAGCGACCAGTCGCTGTCTTTGGTGTGGCCGATCTCGGGCTTCGGCCTCGCCATGCTCTACCGCTGGCAGTGGCGGGGCTTGTTGGCACTGTTGGCTGGACTGGTGGCGTGGTCGGGTTGGCACTACGGCGCCAACCCGCTGGCGGTGCCAGCGGTGGCCCTGGCGGGTAGCATCGGTCCGGCTGCGGTATGGGCCGCAACGCGCCGCACCATGTCTGAGGAGCCCCGGCCGTTCGAGCGCATCGCTTCTGTTACCCGCTGGCTCAAGGCCGAACTGCTGGTGGGCGCGCCACTGGCAGCGACCTGCGGCGTGGCGGTCCTGGGTCTGGTGGAGCCGCCTGCCTCGGATCGCTCGGCGGCGCTGCTGGTGTTGGAGTGGGCAGGGTACTGGATCATCGAGTCATGCGGGGCCTTGCTCGTGGCCCCGGTGGCCTGGCATCTGATGATCGGGCAACCGGGCTCTCGCTTCAGGCAGCGGGTGCGGGAGCTCTTGGCCGATTTGACCGCCCACCGTGGCTTGTTATGGTTGAGTCCCCTGATGGCCAGCTTGTTGGCTGCCACATTCGCGTTGGGCGACACCTCCAACGCTCAGGCGTTTTCTTACTTTCTGTTGCCGGTTCTGCTGGTCGTGGCCAACCAATGTCGGCCGGCTGCGGTGCACGCGCACGTCATGTTTGCGGCCTTGCTGGTGACGGCGGCATCGGCCTTCAGCATGCGGCACCTGCACCCCAACGCAGGCGCGGACATGCTCGTCCAGCTGGTCTTGCTGGTGTTGTTTCTGCTCGTGTCCGCCGGTGTGCTGCTGGTGCTGGTCGCGGTGTATGCCGAGCGGCATGAGGCCCTGGAGCGGTTGCAAAGCCTGGCATTCATCGATCCACTCACCGAACTGCTCACCGACGCGGGCCTGGCGCGTGCCTACGAGCAGCGCGACCCCGCCGCGGTGCCGGCACTGGTGTTGGTGCGCCTGGCCAATTGGAGAGCCATCGAGTACCTCGACGGTCCGGCTGCGCTCGGGGCGCTGGAAACGGCGGCAGCGCGGCGG
Organism: Tepidicella baoligensis; assembly: GCF_013432195.1. Classification (GTDB taxonomy): domain Bacteria; phylum Pseudomonadota; class Gammaproteobacteria; order Burkholderiales; family Burkholderiaceae_C; genus Tepidicella; species Tepidicella baoligensis. The sequence continues at coordinate 37,389 of NZ_JACCDB010000013.1, forward strand.
CTGCGCGCCGTGGCGCCCACGGTGGTTTGGGCGCGCAGCACCCCCGGGCGCTACGTGGGGCTGTTGACGGAAACCGCGTTGCGCTCCGGCGACTTGGCTCAGTGGCAGGCCAGTGTCGCTGCTGCCACGGCCAGGGATGCGGGGCAGGCCACGGAGCAGCAGGTCCGTCCGCTGTGGCGCAGTTGTGCCGTCATCGCGCCGGCTGGGGCCGAGCCGTCCCCGGGGTTGCAGACCTTGCTGCTGCGTTTGCGTGAGATCGACTTGGCTCAAGCCGATGATGCCGATCCCGTCCTGGTGCGTATGCATCCCGAGGACGGCGAGCGGCTGCGCGCCATGACCACGGGCGTGGAGCGTGTCCGGCGGGCCATCACCGAGCGTCGCCTGCATCTGGTGGCGCAACCCATCGTCTCGCTGCGCGAAGGGCAGGCCCGTGTCGCCGCCGAAGTGCTGGTGCGGTTGCGCGATGAGGACGGCCATGATGTCCCGCCGGCCCAGTTCATGGCCGCCGCCGTACAGGGCGAGCTCATGCCCTTGCTGGACCGGGCCGTGGTCGAAGAAGCGGCGGCCATGTTCGCGCGCCATCCCGCCGCGCTGGCACGCATCGACTACTGCAGCATCAACCTCTCGGGCCCGACGCTGGCGCGCGCCGACCTGGGCGAGTGGCTGGCGGGGCTGTTTGGCCGCTACGCCGTGCCGGCACAACGCGTCGTGTTCGAGATCACCGAGAGCCAGGCGATCGCCCAGCCGCGCGACGCGGCCCAATCCTTGGCGCGGTTGCGGGAAGAGGGCTTTCGCGTCGCCATCGACGACTTTGGCACCGGGCACGCGACTTTCGACTACCTCAAGCGTTTTCCGGTAGACATCATCAAGATCGACGGTGCCTTCGTGCGGGAGTTGCAACACCAACCCGTGGACCGGGTGATCGTGCGCGCCATGGTGGAGGTGGCTCGCGTGCTGCAGGTCAAGACGGTGGCCGAGTTCGTCGAGTCTGCCGAACTTCTGGAGCGGGTGCGCGAACTCGGCATCGATGCCGCCCAGGGTTACCACCTCGGCCGTCCGCGTCCGCTGGATGACTGGTTGGCCGAGGTGTCATCTTCCGAGAGCACCGGCGGCAGCCCATTCACGACGGACATGGCACATCGTCAACCACCATGGAATCCCTCCAAGCCGCAGGCAGTTTGACGGCTCGGTTGGGCGAGTCGTGTTCGACCGCGCCCTCCACCGTGTCCACCAGCCCCCAGCCCCAGGCTTGCAGCGGCGAAATGGCTTGGTCGCGATTCAGCATGCTGGCCAGCAGGTTGCGATACGCATCGAGCCACAAACCCGGGTCCCTGCAGTCTTGCAGGCGCGTTGGCGCCAGCCATGCCGGCACAACTCAGAAAACCAACTTACAAAACATCGCTCGCAAAATCCGCCAGGCGTGAGCGCTCCCCGCGCGCCAGCGTGATGTGTCCGCCATGCGGCCAGCCCTTGAAGCGGTCCACCGCGTAGGTCAGGCCGCTGGAGCCTTCGGTGAGGTAGGGCGTGTCGATCTGGGCCAGGTTGCCCATGCAGATGATCTTGGTGCCGGGGCCGGCGCGGGTGATGAGCGTCTTCATCTGCTTGGGCGTGAGGTTTTGCGCCTCGTCGATGATGACGTACTTGTTCATGAAAGTGCGCCCGCGCATGAAGTTCATGCTCTTGACCTTGATGCGGCTGCGAATGAGTTCGTTGGTGGCCGCGCGCCCCCACTCGCCGGCGTTGCCGCCGTTGCCCTTGGCCAGGAACTCCAGGTTGTCGTCCAGCGCGCCCATCCAGGGGCCCATTTTTTCTTCTTCGGTGCCAGGCAAAAAGCCGATGTCCTCGCCCACGCTGACGGTGGCGCGGGTCATGATGATTTCGGTGTAGCAGCGCTCGTCCAGCACCTGCGTGAGTCCGGCCGCCAGGGCCATGAGCGTCTTGCCGGTGCCGGCCGTGCCGGCCAGGGTCACGAAGTCGATCTCCGGGTCCATGAGCAGGTTGAGGGCGAAATTCTGCTCCCGGTTGCGGCTGGTCACGCCCCAGACGGCGTTCTTGAGGTGGGTGTAGTCCTTGAGCGTTTTGAGCACGGCCTGTTTGCCACGCACTTCGGTGACGCGGGCATAGAGCGAAGGCTCGCCCGCGGCCTCGAAGTACACGAACTGGTTGATCACCAGTTGCTCGACGATGGGGCCGCTGATGCGGTAAAACGTGTGGCCGCCCTGTTGCCAGCTTTCCAGCGTCTTGCTCTGGCGGGTCCAGAAGTCCGGGGGCAGGGCGAGCGAGCCGGGGTAGAGCAGTTCGCCGTCGTCCAGCGTCTTGTCGTTTTCGTAGTCTTCGGCGGCGAGGCCCAGCGCGCGGGCCTTGACGCGCATGTTGATGTCTTTTGACACCAGCACCACTTCACGCCCGGGGTGTTTGATTTTCAGGGCCTGAACCACGCCCAGGATCTGGTTGTCGGCTTTGCCCTGGGGCAGGCTGTTGGGCAGGTCGTGCTGCAGCGGAACGGTCTGGAAGAACAGGCAGCCGGTGGCCTCGGAGTTGCCCAAGGCCGACAGGGCCAGACCGCTGCTGATGTCGCCGCCGCGCTGGGCGGCCAGGGTGTCGAGCGTTCGGCTGGCCTGACGGGCGTTGCGCGCGACTTCGCTCATCCCTTTCTTGTTGGCGTCCAGCTCTTCGAGCACGATCATGGGCAGGAAGATATCGTGTTCCTCGAAGCGGAACAGGCTGGTGGGGTCGTGCATGAGCACGTTGGTGTCGAGCACGAACAGGCGCGTGGAGCCTGGCGAGGTGTTTGCTTTGCCGCGCCGCTGTCGATGGGTTGCCTTGGACGGCTCCGCCTGACCGCGTGGAGCCGCCGTGCTGGCCGGTTTGGAGGCGGTACTGGTTGGGGATTCAGCGGAAGATCGGGTGGATCGGGCGGTGCGAGGCTTGGGCGGTGCGGCTGGCTGTTCGATCGGGGTCGGGGCGGTCAGCGAGGTGGTGAGTTCGATCGGGTCGTTGGAGGTTGGGCGGGCTGCTCGGGCGGCATCGACGGCTGATGCGGACAGGCGGTCGGCCTTCTTGGTGGGTGCAGGAGGAAGGGGCATGGTTCAAAGACCGGAATGGGCAGCAATGAAAAAGCCGCCACGGGCAGCCCGGGCGGCTTGGATAGGAGGCGGGTTGACGTGAAGCGCCGAACTCAGATGCATAAGTTCATTATGCACCACGGCAGGTTGTGGTCAGGCTGCCTTTTTGATCATCTTCACGGCCTTGAGAACCTCTTCCACATGGCCCGGAACTTTCAGGCCGCGCCATTCCTGCAGCAGCACGCCGTCGGGGCCGATCAGGAAGGTGCTGCGTTCGATGCCTTTGACCTTCTTGCCGTACATGATTTTGTTTTTGACCACGCCAAACATGTGGCACATTTTTTCTTCGGTGTCGGCGATGAGCTCGAAAGGCAGTTCCAGCTTGGCCTTGAAGTCTTCGTGGGACTTCATGTTGTCGCGTGAAACGCCAAACACCTCGGCACCGGCTTTGACGAAGTCCTTGTACCTGTCACGGAACTGCATGGCCTCAGTGGTGCAGCCGGGGGTGTTGTCCTTGGGGTAGAAGTACAGGATCAAGGTTTGCCCGAGGTGGGACTGATGCGTGACCTTGACACCGCCCGTGGCATTGGCTTCAAATTCAGGAATGGGTTTATTGACGACGACGGCCATGTAGCGGATCCCCTGCTAGGTTGAATGCTGCGAAGGCGCTCGGTAGCGATCACCCGGCTCGCTCGTACAGAGAAGCGGCGGGCGCCGAACGTAATACCGCATTTTACCCCGAAAGGGGCCGCCTTCTGGGCTGGCCGACTAAGGGGTTTCGATGAGCAAGGCCGCAGCCACCCGGCGCCCTTCGCCGGCGAGGATGTTGTAAGTGCGTGCAGCGGCCATGGTATCCATGGTTTCCACGCCGATGCCGGCTTCGATCAGCGGGCGCAGCAGAGCGGGGGACACGAACCTCAGCTTCAGCCCGCTGCCGAAAATCACCAGTTCAGGACGCCATTGGGCCAGTGCTTCGAAATGCGCTGCGGTCAGTGCCGCATGCTGGGCGCAACCCCACGGTTTGAGGTAGCCTTCCGAACAGAAAATGACGCTTTCCTCGTATCGCTGACCGCCGATCATCACCCAGCCCGGGCCGTGGGCATGGACGGCCAGGGTGTCGAATCGGTCTGGTTGGAGCTTCATGACGGATCGCGGGTCGAAAATATGGTGAAATTATAGGTTTCACCTCCTGCGCATCATGCACTCCACGCCCATATCCAAATCCGCCAAGCTGGCCAATGTCTGTTACGACATCCGGGGTCCCGTGCTGGACAAGGCGCGAGCGATGGAGGAAGAGGGCCAGAAGATCATCAAGCTCAACATCGGCAACCTGGCGGTGTTCGGGTTGGAGCCGCCCGACGAAATCTTGCAGGACATGATCCGCAATCTGCCGAACGCGGCGGGTTACACCGACAGCAAGGGCCTGTTCGCCCCGCGCAAGGCCATCGTGCACTACACCCAGGAAAAGCGCATCGCGGGTGTCACGGTCGATGACGTGTATCTGGGCAATGGCGCGAGCGAGCTCATCACCATGAGCATGAACGCGCTGCTCAACGCGGGCGACGAGATTCTGGTGCCGGCGCCCGACTACCCGCTGTGGACGGCCTCGGTGTCGCTTTCGGGCGGCACGCCGGTGCACTACCTGTGCGACGAGCAGGCCGACTGGACACCAGACCTGGCCGACATCGAACGCAAGATCACCCCCCGCACCAAGGGCATTGTGGTGATCAACCCCAACAACCCGACCGGCGCGCTCTACCCGAACGAGGTGCTCCAGGCCATCGTGGAACTGGCGCGCAAGCACGACCTGATCGTTTTTGCCGACGAGATTTATGACAAGGTGCTGTACGACGGTCATGTGCACACATCCATCGCCTCGCTGGCCGATGACGTGCTGTTCGTCACCTTCAACGGCCTGAGCAAGAACTACCGCTCCTGCGGCTACCGAGCGGGCTGGATGATCGTCTCGGGCGACAAGCGCCGCGCCAAAGACTACATCGAAGGCCTGAACATGCTGGCCTCGATGCGGTTGTGCGCCAACACGCCCGGGCAACTGGCGATCCAGACCGCACTGGGCGGCTACCAGAGCATCAACGACCTGGTCGCCCCCACCGGCCGCCTGTGCCGCCAGCGCGACCTGGCGCACCGGCTGCTGACCGAGATCCCGGGGGTGACGTGCGTCAAGCCCAAGGCCGCGCTGTACATGTTCCCGCGGCTGGACCCGAAAATCTACCCCATCGAGGATGACCAGCAGTTCGCCTATGAACTGCTGGCCGAGGAAAAGGTGCTCATCGTGCAAGGCACGGGGTTCAATTACCCGACCCCGGACCACTTCCGCTTGGTTTTCCTGCCGCACGAGGACGACCTGGCCGATGCCGTGGGCCGCATCGCCCGCTTTCTGGCGCATTACCGCAAGCGCCACGGCACCTGATCCGCGCGCATGTCACCATCCACCTTTCTGACCGAGAACCGAACCGATATGAAACCGATACAAGTGGGCCTGCTGGGCATAGGAACCGTAGGCAGTGGTGTGTTCCATGTGCTCAAACGCAATCAGGCGGAGATTCAGCGCCGCGCCGGCCGCGGCATCGAAATTGCCATGGTCGCCGACCTGGACGTGGCGCGTGCCCAATCCATCGTGGGCGAGGGCGTGCGGGTGGTCAATGACGCCCGGCAGGTGATTGCCAATCCCGATATCGACATCGTGGTCGAACTCATTGGCGGCTACGGCATTGCCAAGGCGCTGGTGATGGAGGCCATCGATGCTGGCAAGCATGTGGTCACGGCCAACAAAGCCTTGCTTGCCGTGCATGGCACCGAAATCTTCGCGGCCGCGCAGGCCAAGGGCGTTATGGTGGCGTTCGAGGCCGCCGTGGCCGGTGGCATTCCCATCATCAAGGCGCTGCGCGAGGGGCTGACCGCCAACCAGATCCAGTGGGTGGCCGGCATCATCAACGGCACCACCAACTTCATCCTGTCGGAAATGCGCGAACAGGGGCTGGATTTCGACATGGCGCTCAAGGAGGCCCAGCGCCTGGGCTACGCCGAAGCCGACCCGACCTTCGACATCGAGGGCGTGGACGCCGCGCACAAGGCGACCATCATGAGCGCGATTGCCTTCGGCATTCCGGTGCAGTTCGACAAGGCCCACGTGGAAGGCATCACCAAGCTGGAGGCGGCCGACATCCGTTACGCCGAGCAGCTGGGCTACCGCATCAAGCTGCTGGGCATCACCAAGCGCGCGGAGCAGGGCATCGAGCTGCGCGTGCATCCCTGCCTGGTCCCCGCCAAGCGCCTGATCGCCAACGTGGAAGGCGCCATGAACGCCGTGGTGGTGCAGGGCGATGCCGTGGGCACCACGCTGTACTACGGCAAGGGCGCGGGCAGCGAGCCCACGGCCAGCGCCGTCATCGCCGACCTGGTGGACGTGACCCGCCTGCACACCGCCGACCCCCTCAACCGCGTGCCGCACCTGGCGTTCCAGCCGGCGTCGATGAGCGACCTGCCGGTCCTGCCCATGAGCGAGGTGGTCACGAGCTACTACCTGCGCCTGCGCGTCGCCGACGAGGCGGGGGTGCTGGCCAAGGTCACGGGCCTGCTGGCCGAGGCCGGCATCAGCATCGACGCCGTGTTGCAACGCGAAGCCGAGGAGGGCAGTCGCCAGACCGACCTCATCATCCTGACCCACAGCACGCGCGAAGGCACCATGAACGACGCCATCGCTCACATGCAGGGGTTGCCCACCGTGCTGGCTCCGATCGTGCGCATCCGCAAGGAGGAGCTGGCCTGATGCGCTACCTCTCCACCCGAGGTCACGCGGACCGCAAGCGTTTCTGCGAGATCCTGCTCGAGGGCCTGGCACCCGATGGCGGCCTGTACCTGCCCGAGCACTACCCGCAGGTGGACGACGCCACACTCACCCGCTGGCGCCAGGTCTATCGCGAACAGGGTTACGCGGAACTGGCGTTCGAGGTGCTGTCGCTCTACATCGACGACATCCCCGCGGCCGATCTGCGCGCCCTGTGTGCCAAGACCTACACCGCCGAGGTGTTCGGTACGCCCGAGATCGTGCCCTTGCGCGCGCTGGAGGACGGGCTCTGGCTGGAGGCATTGTCCAACGGCCCCACGCTGGCCTTCAAAGACATGGCCATGCAGCTGCTGGGCAACCTGTTCGAATACGAACTGGCGCGCCGAGGTGAAGAGCTCAACATCCTGGGCGCCACCAGCGGCGACACCGGCAGCGCGGCCGAGCACGCCATGCGTGGCAAGAAAGGCGTACGCGTCTTCATGACCAGCCCGCATGGCCGCATGAGCCCGTTCCAGCAGGCGCAGATGTTCAGCCTGCAGGACGCCAACATCCACAACATCGCCATCGAAGGCGTGTTCGACGACTGCCAGGACATCGTCAAGGCGGTGAGCAACGACTTGGCATTCAAGCGCCGGTACAAGATCGGCACGGTCAACTCCATCAACTGGGCACGGCTGCTGGCGCAGGTGGTGTACTACTTTGCCGGTTACATCCAGGCCACGGCGTCCAACGGCCAGAAGGTCAGCTTTACGGTGCCGAGCGGCAACTTCGGCAACGTGTGTGCCGGCCATGTGGCGCGCATGATGGGGCTTCCCATCCACCAGCTGGTGGTGGCCACCAACGAAAACGACGTGCTCGACGAGTTCTTCCGCACCGGCGTGTACCGCGTGCGCGGCAGTGCCGACACTTTTGAGACGTCGAGCCCGTCGATGGACATTTCGAAAGCGAGCAACTTCGAACGTTTCATCTTCGACCTGCTGGGGCGCGACGCGGCCCGCACACAAGCCCTGTTCGGCGAAGCGCTGGCGCGCGAGGGCCGTTTCGACCTGAGCCGCGACCCACATTTCCCGCTGGCCGCGAATCGCTACGGCTTCGCCAGCGGCAAGAGCACGCATGCAGACCGGCTGCGCACCATCCGCGACACCTGGGCGCGCTTCGGCCAGATGATCGACACCCACACCGCCGACGGCGTGAAGGTGGCGCGTGAACACCTCGTGCATGGCGTGCCGATGATCGTGCTGGAGACGGCGCTGCCCATCAAGTTCGCGCAAACCATCGTTGAAGCCCTGGGCCGAGAGCCCGATCGTCCAGCCCGCTTCCAGGGCATCGAAGCCCTGCCCAAGCGGGTGCAGATCATGTCGGCCGACGCCGAGCAGGTCAAGGCCTACATCGCTGCACAATGTTCAATCTGAGTGGAGTGGTCGCTGATGGCAGGTGACATGCGCGTGACAGGATTTGCCGGTCTCTCCGGAGTGGGCAAGACCACCCTGATCGAACGCCTCATTCCCGCACTGCGGGCCCAGGGTCAGCGGGTGTCGGTGGTCAAGCATGCCCATCACGGCCCCGATGTGGACCACCCCGGCAAAGACAGCTTCCGGCACCGCGAGGCCGGCGCGTTCGAGGTGGTGGTGGCGTCGTCACGGCGTCTGGTGCTCATGCGCGAGTTCGAGTGCGAGGTCGCGCTCACGGTCCACCAGATGCTGGCCGAACTCTCACCCGTGGCCGACTGGGTGTTGGTGGACGGCTTCCGCGATGCCGACATCCCCAAGCTGGAACTCTGGCGACAGCAGCCCGGCGGGCTGGCGCTCTATCCCCTGGACCCCTTCGTGGTGGCGGTGGTCACAGACGATCCGGCCAAGCTGCCGGAGCCCACCGGCTTGCCTGTGCTGGACATCAACGACCCGCAGGCCGTGGTGGCCTGGATGCAGGCGCATGCCCATCGGTTCGACTATCGTTTTCCGGAGCCTGACGCTGTATGAGTGACCCTGCTTCGTCGCTGGCGGCCAAGCCACGGCCCGGCCTGATGCGGCTGGAAGACGCGATCGCTGGACTCCTGAGCAGCGTGCAGCCGGTCGCACAAACCGAGACGGTGCCCACGTTCGACGCCGATCAGCGTGTGTTGGCACAAGACCTGGTGTCGGCGCTCGACGTGCCGGGTTATGACAATACGTCCATGGACGGCTACGCCGTGCGTTGCGCCGATTTGCTCGCCGCAGCGGGTGGGAGCTTGCCGGTATCGCAGCGCATACCAGCGGGGCATTTCGGGTCGGCCTTGAAGCCCGGCACGGTGGCGCGGATTTTCACCGGCGCGCCCCTGCCCCCCGGCGCGGACGCCGTGGTCATGCAGGAAGACGCCGAAGTCGTGGGCGAAGCAGGGGGGCAAACGCTCGTGCGCTTTCATGCCATCCCTCAGGCGGGCCAGTGGATACGGCGGCAGGGTGAAGACGTGCGCCGCGGTGCCGTGGTACTGCCTGCTGGTCAGCGCCTGGGACCGGCCGAACTCGGCTTGGCCGCGAGCGTGGGCTTTGCCCAGTTGCCGGTATGGCGGCGGGTGCGGGTGGCGCTGTTTTCCACGGGTGACGAACTGGTCATGCCCGGTGAGGTGGCGCCCGAGCAGATGCGGCCTGGCGCCATCTACAACTCCAACCGGTTTTTCCTGCGGGCCCTGTTGCACCGCCTGGGCTGCGAGGTGAGCGATCTGGGCATTGTGCCCGATCAGCGCGAAGCGACGGTGGCGGCCTTGCGTTCGGCCGCCGAGGCTCACGACGTCATCCTCACCAGCGGTGGCGTCTCGGTGGGGGAGGAAGACCACATCAAGCCGGCTGTGCAGCAACTCGGTGCGCTGGACCTGTGGCAGGTCGGCATGAAGCCGGGCAAGCCCTTTGCCCATGGTTGGGTAACCAGGGCTTCGGGCCATGGACGCTGTCACTTCGTGGGATTGCCTGGGAACCCGGTGTCGAGCTTCGTCACCTTTCTGTTGCTGGTGCGGCCATTCCTGCGTCGCTTGCAGGGGGTTCAAGGGCCCGAGGCCGACGGGTTGCCGCAACCCATACCGATGACGGCCCATTTCGACCTGCCCAAGGGCGACAAGCGCCGGGAGTTCCTGCGCGTGCGCCGCAATGCCCAAGGCGGGCTGGAGCTGTTTCCCAACCAGAGTTCGGGCGTGCTGACTTCGGTCGTGTGGGGCGATGGCCTGGTGGACAATCCGCCGGGTCAGGCCATTGCACACGGCGACGAAGTGCGCTACCTTTCTTTCGATGCCCTGTTGTCCTGACGCCATGACCATCCATGTCCGTTTCTTTGCCGCCATCCGCGAAGCGGTGGGCACGCCGGAAACCACGCTGCAGACCTCTGCCGCCACCGTGGGGGCGCTGCGCGACGAGCTCGTGGCGCGTGGCGGTGCCTGGGCCGAAGCTTTGGCCCGAGGCAAGGCGGTACGCGCCTCCGTCGATCATGCCATGGCCGATGACGCCACCCCACTGCGCCCCGGCGCCGAGGTGGCGTTCTTTCCGCCCGTGACCGGTGGCTGAGCCGGAGCCGACCATGACGACCATGAGCACGGCCCGCGTCCGCATCCAGACCGGGGATTTCGATCTCGGGGCCGAAGTGGCCGCGTTGCGTGCCGCCGACGCCCGTGTGGGCGCGGTCTGTGCCTTTGTGGGCACGGTGCGGGACCGGAATGACGGGCTCAGCGTCTCCACCATGGAGCTGGAGCACTACCCTGGCATGACCGAAAAGGCCATCGAGGCCATGATCGACGAGGCGCACCGGCGCTTCGACATCTTCGGCGCCCGTGTCATCCACCGTGTGGGGTTGTTGCAACCGATGGATCAGATCGTCCTGGTGGCCGTGACCTCGGCCCATCGGGGCGAGAGCTTCCAGGCCTGTGAATTCCTCATGGACTACCTCAAGACGCAGGCACCGTTCTGGAAGAAGGAACAGACGCCCGATGGCGCCCGCTGGGTGGACGCCCGGGTCAGCGATGACGCCGCGCTGGCCCGCTGGGGCATCGACAGCCGCAACGGCTAAAACCCCTTTACCTGCGCCACTTCACCTGCTGGCAGATCAATCCCCCATGACCACGCCTTCGCGGCGCGGGTCGGCACCACCGAAATACCCCCCGGGAACACGCTGGATGGCCTGCAACCCGCTGGTCATGGGCATTTCCCGCACCTCGTGCCCGCGTGCTTCAAGCGCCTGAACGGTGGCGGCGGGAAAGCGTTGCGCTTCCAGCAGCGTGGGGCCGTTGGTGGAGCCGAAGTTGGGCAGGTCGATGGCCTGCTGCGGATTCAGGCCCCAGTGCAGGGTGCCCCACAGCGTCTTGGCCGTGTAGTGGATGATCAACGCCCCACCGGGGCTGCCGGCACTCATCACCAGTTGCCCGCTGGAGCGATCGAACACCAGCGTGGGCGACATGGACGAGCGTGGGCGTTTGCCCGGCTGCACACGGTTGGCGATGGCTTGTCCCTCGGCGTTTCGGGGCACGAAGCTGAAATCGGTCAACTGGTTGTTGAGCAAGAAGCCCCGGACCATCTGACGCGAACCGAAGGCGGCCTCGATGGTGGTGGTCATGGCCACGGCTCGGCCCTGGGCATCGATGATGCTGATGTGACTGGTGCCGTATTGCGGCTGCTCGGGCATGGGGGCGAAGCTGGTCTGGGTGCCGGGTGGGCGACCGGGTTGAGCCACTTGCATGGATTGTTCACCGATCAATCGGGCGCGCTCGGCCAGGTAGGCCGGGGACAGCAGGCTCATCCAGGTGCCGGCGGGCGGGGCAACGAAATCGGGATCGGCGACGTATTGCGCCCGGTCGGCGAAAGCGAGCCGGGCGGCCTCGGTGTAGAAGTGCAGCCAGTCGGCGGTAGGCAATCCGTCCGCACCCAAGGGTAATGCGGCACCCGGTGTGTGCTGCAGAATGCCCAGGATCTGACCGATGGCGAGGGCACCCGAACTCGGGGGTGGAAAGCCGCAGAGCCGCCACTGCCTCTGCGGCGGCACGCCGTGGTCATGGCAGAGAGGCTCGCGCTGGATCGGCTGGTAGCCTGACAGATCGGCCAGCGTCATGCGGCCCGGGTTGGTGGGGTGGCTGCGCACCTTGTCCACAATGGCCTGGGCCACCGGCCCCTCGTGCAGGGCTTGGGAGCCGTGCGCCGCGATGCCCCGAAGCACCTCGGCCAGTTCGGGGTTCTTCAGCACATGCCCCACCGGCCAGGGTTGACCGCTGGCGTCGTAGAAGTAGGCGGCGGCCACCGGGTCTTGCTGGAGGTGGCGCTCCGCTGCGAGCAGCGTGTGCAGCCGGGGACTGACCGGAAAGCCCCGTTCGGCCAGCGCGATGGCCGGCTGGAGCAGCGTGGCCCAGGGTAGGGTACCGTGCCGTCGGTGGGCCAGCTCCAGCATGCGAACCGCGCCGGGCACGCCCACCGCACGCCCACCTACGGCAGCGTCCATGAACGCCATGGGCTTGCCGTCGGCTTGCAGAAAAAGGTCCTCATCGGCAGCTGCGGGGGCGGTTTCGCGCCCGTCGTAAGCCTCGACGGTTCGACCGTCGAAATGCAGCAGAAAGGCACCACCGCCGATGCCGCTGGACTGGGGCTCCACCAACGTGAGCACCATCTGCACGGCGACGGCGGCATCCACCGCGCTGCCGCCGGCTTGAAGCACCTGGTAGCCCGCCTCGGTGGCCAACGGATTGGCTGCGGCAACGGCAAAGCGGGTGGTCTGCCAGCCCGGTTTGGCGCTGAGGCCCGAGTCGCCTTCGGGCGCCAGGGACGCATCGACAGACAACGTGGGGGTTGGCGTGCCACAGGCGGCCAGCAGCAGGACCGACAGCAGGAAAGCGTGAAGAATGGATGGCATGGTGGGGTCCGGAGCGTTCAACGTGCAGGCCAAAGGGTACGACAAAGTGCCGCTTGACGATCGGTTTCCCTGCCACCCTTCACTTGAAAACCCCTGCCACCATCCCCAACATGGCTTCAGTTCATTCATCAGCAGGAGCATCTGCATGCGCATCGACAAACTCACCACGAAGTTCCAGGAGGCCTTGGCCGAAGCCCAGACGCTGGCCCTGGGGCAGGACCACGCCTACATAGAGCCAGCCCACGTCCTGGCCGCCATGCTGCGCCAGCAGGACGGTCCCAAGTCGCTGCTACAGCGAGCGGGCGTGAACGTGGCCGCACTGAGCAAAGCCGCAGACGAGGCCATCGCCAAACTCCCGCAGGTGCAGGGGCAGGAGCAGGTGCAGGTCAGCCGCGACACGGTGACGCTGCTACAGGCGGCTGAAAAGGAAGCCATCAAACGTGGCGACCAGTTCGTGGCCAGCGAGCTGTTCCTGCTCGCCCTGGCCGACGGCAAAATGGCCCTGGCCGAAGAAGCTCGCAAGGCGGGCCTGAAGCGCCCAGCGCTGGAGGCGGCCATCGATGCCGTTCGCGGTGGCCAGAAGGTGGACAACCCCGAGGCCGAAGGGCAGCGAGAGGCCCTGAAGAAGTACACCCTGGACCTGACCGAACGTGCCGCGCAGGGCAAGCTGGACCCTGTGATCGGCCGCGACGACGAGATCCGCCGCACCATTCAGGTGTTGCAGCGCCGCAGCAAGAACAACCCGGTGCTGATCGGCGAGCCCGGCGTGGGCAAGACCGCCATCGTCGAGGGGCTGGCGCAGCGCATCGTGGCGGGTGAGGTGCCTGATACGCTCAAGGACAAGAAGGTGCTGGCGCTGGACATGGCGGGCCTGTTGGCGGGTGCCAAGTTCCGTGGCGAGTTCGAAGAGCGCTTGAAGGCCGTGCTCAAGGAAGTGGCACAGGAGGAAGGTCGCATCATCCTGTTCATCGACGAAATCCACACCATGGTGGGCGCGGGCAAGGCCGAAGGCGCCATCGACGCGGGCAACATGCTCAAGCCGGCGCTGGCGCGCGGCGAGCTGCACTGCATCGGCGCGACCACGCTGGACGAATACCGCAAATACATCGAAAAAGACGCCGCACTGGAGCGTCGCTTCCAGAAGGTGCTGGTGGAAGAGCCGACCGTGGAGGCGACCATCGCCATCCTGCGCGGCTTGCAGGAACGTTACGAAGTACACCACGGCGTCGAGATCACCGACCCGGCCATCGTGGCGGCGGCCGAGTTGAGTCATCGCTACATCACCGACCGTTTCTTGCCCGACAAGGCCATCGACCTGATCGACGAGGCGGCGGCCAAGATCAAGATCGAAATCGACTCCAAGCCCGAGGCCATGGACAAACTGGATCGCCGCCTGATCCAGCTCAAGATCGAGCGCGAGGCGGTGAAAAAGGAAAAGGACGAAGCCTCCATCAAGCGGCTGGGCCTGATCGAGGACGAGATCGCCAAGCTGGAGCGCGAGCTGGCCGACCTGGAAGAGGTGTGGAAGAGCGAGAAGGCCGCCGCGCAGGGCTCCGAGCAAGTGCGCAAAGAGATCGAGCAGACCAAGATCCAGATCGAAGAGTTCAAGCGCAAGGGTGATTTCAACAAAGTGGCCGAGCTGCAATACGGCAAGCTGCCCGAGTTGGAAAAACGTCTGAAGGACGCCCAGGCCAAGGAAGAAGCAGGCGGTACCACGGCTGGGCCGAAGCTGCTGCGCACCCAGGTGGGTGCCGAGGAAATCGCCGAGGTGGTGGCGCGCGCCACGGGCATTCCCGTGAGCAAGTTGATGCAAGGCGAGCGTGACAAGCTGCTTCATATGGAGGAGAAGCTGCACGAGCGCGTGGTCGGGCAGGACGAGGCCATCACGGCCGTGGCCAACGCCATCCGCCGCAGCCGTGCGGGCTTGAGCGACCCCAATCGACCGCTGGGCAGCTTCCTGTTCCTGGGGCCCACCGGCGTGGGCAAGACCGAGCTGTGCAAGGCGTTGGCGGCCTTCCTGTTCGACAGCGAAGAGCACCTGATCCGCATCGACATGAGCGAATTCATGGAGAAACACTCGGTGAGCCGCCTGATCGGCGCGCCTCCGGGCTACGTGGGTTACGACGAAGGCGGCTACCTGACCGAGGCCGTGCGCCGCAAACCGTACAGCGTCATCCTGCTGGACGAGGTGGAAAAGGCCCATCCCGACGTGTTCAACGTGCTGTTGCAGGTGTTGGACGACGGGCGGCTCACCGACGGCCAGGGCCGCACCGTGGACTTCAAGAACACGGTGATCGTGATGACGAGCAACATCGGCTCGCACCTGATCCAGGCCATGGTCGGGCAGGATGCCGAGGACATCAAGGACGCGGTGTGGGGCGAGCTCAAGCAGCACTTCCGGCCCGAGTTCCTCAACCGCATCGACGAGACGGTGGTGTTCCATGGCCTGAACGCCGAACACATTGCCAACATCGCCAAGATCCAGCTCAAGGTGTTGGAGGAACGCCTGGCCAAGATGGATCTGAAGCTCACGGTGAGCGATGCCGCCCTGGCCGAATTGGCCAAGGTCGGGTTCGACCCGGTGTTCGGCGCCCGGCCGCTCAAGCGGGCCATCCAGCAGCGGATCGAAAACCCGCTGTCCAAACTGATACTCGAAGGCCGCTTCCCGCCCAAGAGCGAGATCCCGGTGGACGTGGACCCGATCCGGGCCCCGGGTCAGTTCCAGTTTGGGCGCGTGGTGCACTGACGACTCCTGGCCTGAGGGGGGCGTGGGCCTCTCAGGCCATCGTCAGCCCGGCGCAAGGCGGAGGGACGATAATTATGAATTCAGTTTGAGTTCGGCCACCCCAGGTGGCCTGTCGATCACCGGAGACTCCATGACTGCCCACGTTTCCTACGCCGATTTCTACCGCCGCTCGATCGATGATCGTGACGCATTCTGGACCGAGCAAGCCGCTCTGATCGACTGGCACCGACCACACGACCGCGTTTGCAATTACGACCGCCCGCCGTTTGCTCGCTGGTTCGAGGGCGGACAGACCAATCTGTGCCACAACGCGGTGGACCGGCACCTGAAAGACCGTGCCGACCAGAATGCCCTGATCTTCGTCTCCACCGAGACCGGCACCGAAAAAACCTACAGCTTCCGCGAACTGCACCAGGAGGTGCAGCGTTTCGCGGCCATCTACCGCTCGCTCGGCGTGAAGAAAGGCGACCGGGTGCTGATCTACATGCCCATGATCGCCGAGGCCTGCTTTGCCATGCTGGCTGCCGTGCGCATCGGCGCCATCCACTCGGTGGTGTTTGGTGGCTTTGCCAGCCACTCGCTGGCCAGCCGCATCGATGATGCGCAACCCAAGGTCATCGTCAGCGCCGACGCCGGCATGCGCGGCGGCAAGGTGGTGCCCTACAAGCACCTGCTGGACGAGGCCATCCACCTCTCTGCGCACAAGCCCGCCCACGTGGTCATGGTCAACCGTGGTTTGGCAGACCTGGCCCCGGTCGCGGGCCGCGATCTGGACTACGCCACCCTGCGTGCCCAGCACCTGGATGCCCAGGTGCCCTGCGAATGGGTGGGCAGCACCCACCCCAGCTACATCCTCTACACCAGCGGCACCACCGGCAAACCCAAGGGTGTGCAGCGCGACACCGGCGGCTACGCCGTGGCGCTGGCGGCGTCCATGAAGTACATCTACATGGGCGAACCCGGCGAAACCTACTTTTGCACCTCCGACATCGGCTGGGTGGTGGGGCACAGCTACATCATCTATGGCCCGCTCATCAACGGCATGGCCACCATCATGTACGAAGGCTTGCCCATCCGTCCCCATGCGGGCATCTGGTGGAGTCTGGTGGAAAAGTACAAGGTCAGCGTGATGTTCTCGGCCCCGACGGCGGCTCGGGTGCTGAAAAAGCAGGACCCGGCCTATCTCACCCAATACGACCTCTCCAGCCTCAAGGCGCTGTTCCTGGCTGGCGAACCCCTCGATGAACCCACCGCCACTTGGATCGCCGACGCGATCCAAAAGCCCATCATCGACAACTACTGGCAGACCGAGACCGGCTGGCCCATCATGGCCATCTGCAACGGCGTCGAAAAAGCCCCCACCAAGTTCGGCTCACCCGGCAAAGCGGTATACGGCTACGACGTGCGCCTGATCGACGAAACCACCGGCGAGGAAATTAACGAGCCTCACAAAAAGGGCGTGATCGCCGTAGAAGGGCCACTGCCGCCCGGCTGCCTGCAGACCGTCTGGGGCGACGACGAGCGTTATGTCAAGACCTACTGGTCGAGCATCCACGGCCGCACCATGTACAGCACCTTCGACTGGGGTGTGAAGGACGCCGACGGCTACTTCTTCATCCTGGGGCGCACCGACGACGTGATCAACGTGGCGGGGCACCGCCTGGGCACCCGTGAGATCGAGGAGAGCATTTCCAGCCACCCCAACGTGGCCGAGGTGGCTGTGGTCGGCGTGGCCGATCAGCTCAAGGGGCAGGTGGCCGTGGCCTTTGCCGTGCTCAAGGACGCCTCTCTGGCGGCCACTGCGGCAGAGGCGCTCAAGCTCGAAGGCGAAATCATGAAGCTGGTGGACGAGCAGCTCGGAGCGGTGGCGCGACCGGCCCGGGTGCGCTTCGTCAACGTGCTGCCCAAAACGCGATCCGGCAAACTGTTGCGCCGCGCCATTCAGGCGGTGTGCGAAGGTCGCGATCCCGGCGACCTGACCACCATGGATGACCCAGCCGCCTTGCAGCAGATCCGAGACTTGCTGGCCACCTGAGCGCACCCATTTGGGTACGCCTGGTGGTATGGCCCGATATCGGGTGCTAATATTCGCATATTTCAGCAACAAGCGTGAGATGCCGTGACACCGGCATCGGCGTCTGCGGTGCAGAAAGGCGCGTTGAGATATGCAGGAAACCACAGGTTCAGAGGCTGGCGAAGACAAAGCCCGGGTTTTCGAACTGGCGGCCGAACTCTTCGGCATCCTCGCCACGCCCATGCGTTTGCGCATTCTCAGTGCATTGTGCGACCGGGAAAAATCGGTTTCCGAGCTGCTGGCCGAAATCGACACCACGCAACCCAACCTGTCGCAGCATCTCAACCTCCTGTACCGTGCTGGCGTGCTGGCCAAGCGCAAAGAAGGTACGCAGGTCATCTATCGGGTGCAAAGCGAGCGGGCCGTGACGCTGTGCCGTACCGTATGCACGCAGATCGCCATCGAAATGGATGAGCCCTCCAGCATTCCAGCCTCCGAGCGCCTGTCACCACGACCCTGATTCATCATCGGCCGGACTAGGCCATACAATGGGCCATGGCTCATTGGTCTTTCCTCTCATTGTTTCGCCTTGCCCCGCCTGTGCTGGCGCTGGCCCTGCTAGGAGCGTGCAGCACCGCCAACCTTGGGGTGTCCGTTCCGGTAGGGCGAAGCACCGGGGTGGGCGTGAGTGTCGGAACCGATGGCCGTGTCGGGGTGGGCGTAGGCGTCTCGGTGGGGTCGGGCACCGTCAGTGTCGGCACCTCGGGTCAGCTGCCTGTCAAAAAAGAAGAAGACACTGCCGAGCAGAAATAAACCCTTCAGGCGGCAAGTGGGCCGGTGCGTTTGCACGACACCCTTCGGCCCGGCCGCAGGAGACATGCACGAATTCTTTGCCAGCCTTTCGCGTTCGATGGCACAATGGCGGGCTGCACAGGTCCTTCCAGTCACTGTCGCATCCGCCAACCGGTCCAGCCGTGTCGCGGAAGGTTTTTTCAACCAGCTAATGTTTCCTGCAGGGAAACGGAGGTCAGCGAACCCATGAGCGAGACGAACAGCGTCTACCTTGCTTACCAAAGCAACTCCTATCTCTTTGGCGGCAACGCGCCCTATGTCGAAGAGATGTACGAAAACTATCTGGCCGATCCCACCAGCGTGCCCGATTCCTGGCGTGCCTACTTCGACGCGCTACAGCACGTGCCCGCCGTGGATGGGTCTGACGCTCGTGACGTTCCCCACCTGCCGGTCATCAACGCCTTCGCCGAACGCGCCAAGCAGGGCGTGACCCAGGTGGTCATTGCCGCTGGTGCCGATTCCGATTTGGGCCGCAAGCGCGTGTTCACCCAGCAACTCATCGCTGCCTACCGAAACGTGGGGCAGCGCTGGGCCGATCTCGACCCCCTCAAGCGCACCGAACGGGAACACATTCCCGAGCTGGATCCGGCGTTTTACGGCTTTTCCGATGCCGACCTGGAAACCGTTTTCAACACCAGCAACACCTTCTTCGGTCGCGAGACCATGCCGCTGCGCGAGCTGTTGAACGCGCTGCGCGAAACCTACTGCGGCACCATCGGGGCCGAGTACATGTACATCTCCGACCAGGCACAGAAGCGCTGGTGGCAAGAGAAGCTCGAAAGCATTCGCAGCAAACCCAACTTCACAGCAGAAAAGAAAAAGCACATTCTGGAACGCCTGACCGCCGCCGAGGGGCTGGAGCGATTCCTCCACACCAAGTACGTGGGACAGAAGCGTTTCTCCCTGGAAGGCGGGGAAAGCTTCATCGTGGCCATGGACGAACTGATCCAGCGTGCCGGAGAGAAAGGCTTGCAGGAAATCGTCATCGGCATGGCCCACCGGGGCCGCCTGAACGTGCTCGTCAACACCCTGGGCAAGATGCCCAAGGACCTGTTCGCCGAATTCGAGCACACCGCGCCTGAGGACTTGCCCGCCGGCGACGTGAAATACCACCAGGGTTTCAGCTCCGACGTGTCCACCCCGGGCGGCCCGGTCCACTTGAGCCTCGCATTCAACCCCTCGCACCTGGAAATCGTCAATCCGGTGGTGGAAGGCTCGGTGCGCGCCCGCATGGATCGCCGTGGCGACCCCAAGGGCAAGCAGGTACTGCCGGTGCTGGTGCATGGCGACGCCGCCATCGCTGGCCAGGGGGTGGTGCAGGAGACGCTGGCCCTGTCGATGACACGTGGTTATTCCACCGGCGGTACGGTGCATATCGTCATCAACAACCAGATCGGCTTCACCACCTCCGACCCGCGTGACGCCCGCTCCACCCTGTACTGCACCGACATCGTCAAAATGATCGAAGCGCCCGTGCTGCACGTCAACGGCGATGACCCGGAGGCAGTGGCCCTGGCCATGCAGCTGGCGCTGGAGTACCGCATGGAGTTCGCCAAGGATGTGGCGGTGGACATCATCTGCTTCCGCAAGCTGGGCCACAACGAGCAGGATACCCCCTCGCTCACCCAGCCGCTGATGTACAAAAAGATCGCCAAGCACCCCGGCACCCGCAAGCTGTACGCCGACAAGCTCGTCGCCCAAGGCATTCTGTCCGAGGATGGCCCGGAAGAAATGGTCAAGGCCTACCGTGCCGCCATGGATGCCGGCAAGCACACGGTGGATCCGGTGCTCACCAACTTCAAGAGCAAATATGCCGTGGACTGGGCGCCCTTCCTGGGCAAGAAATGGACCGATGCCGCCGACACCGCCATTCCGCTGACCGAGTGGAAGCGACTGGCCGAGCGCATCACCTACGTGCCTGACAACATCACGCCTCACCAACTGGTGAAAAAAGTGTTGGCGGACCGGGCCGCGATGGGCCGCGGCGAAATCAACGTGGACTGGGGCATGGGCGAGCACATGGCTTTTGCCTCATTGGTCGCCAGCGGCTATGCGGTTCGCCTCTCGGGTGAGGACTGTGGCCGGGGCACTTTCACCCACCGCCACGCCGTCATCCACGACCAGAACCGGGAACGGTACGACGAGGGAACCTACATTCCGCTGCAGAACGTGGCCGAAAACCAGGCGCCGTTCGTGGTGATCGACTCCATCCTCTCGGAAGAGGCGGTGCTGGGTTTCGAATACGGCTATGCCTCCGCAGACCCGAACACCCTGGTGATTTGGGAGGCCCAATTCGGCGACTTCGCCAACGGCGCCCAGGTGGTGATCGACCAGTTCATCGCTTCCGGCGAAGTGAAATGGGGCCGGGTTAACGGCATCACCCTGTTCCTGCCGCATGGCTATGAAGGGCAGGGGCCTGAGCACAGCTCGGCGCGTATCGAACGCTTCATGCAACTCGCGGCCGACACCAACATGCAGCTGGTACAGCCCACCACGGCCAGCCAAATCTTCCACGTGCTACGCCGGCAGATGGTGCGCAACCTGCGCAAGCCGCTCATCGTTTTCACGCCCAAGTCGCTGCTGCGCAACAAGGACGCGACTTCGCCGTTGTCCGAGTTCACCAAAGGCGGGTTCCAGACCGTGATCCCCGAGCAGGACGCCGAGGTGATCAAGAACGCCGCCAAGGTCAAGCGGGTCATCTCCTGTTCCGGCAAGGTTTACTACGACCTCATCAAGAAGCGCGAAGAGCGGGGGGCGAACGACGTTGCCATCATCCGAGTCGAGCA
This sequence comes from Tepidicella baoligensis, assembly GCF_013432195.1. GTDB lineage: Bacteria > Pseudomonadota > Gammaproteobacteria > Burkholderiales > Burkholderiaceae_C > Tepidicella > Tepidicella baoligensis. The sequence goes on from NZ_JACCDB010000013.1 coordinate 58,516, forward strand.
GCTCTATCCCTTCCCGCACAAGGTCTTTGCCGCCGAGCTCAAAAAGTACCCCAACGCCACGGAAATCGTGTGGTGCCAGGACGAACCGCAAAACCAGGGCGCGTGGTTTTTCGTGCAGCACAACATCCACGAAAACATGCTCGAAGGTCAGCGCCTGGGCTATGCCGGCCGCGCGGCTTCGGCCTCGCCGGCCGTGGGCTATGCCCACCTGCACCAGAACCAGCAAAAGAACCTGGTCGAGGCCGCTTTCGGCAAGCTCAAGGGATTCATCCTGACCAAGTAACCCACACCAAGAACAACGCATTCAAGGACTGATTCATCATGGCTATCGTAGAAGTCAAAGTGCCACAGCTGTCGGAATCCGTGGCCGAAGCGACCCTGTTGCAGTGGAAGAAAAAAGTCGGCGACCCCGTTGCCGCCGACGAAATCCTGATCGAGATCGAAACCGACAAGGTGGTGCTGGAGGTGCCGGCTCCTGCGGCGGGCGTGCTCTCTGAACTGTTGGTGGCAGATGGGGGTACGGTCGTGTCCGATCAATTGATCGCCCGCATCGATACCGACGGTAAGGTGGCCGCTGCGCCTGCCACTGCGCCCGCAGCCGCACCGGCGCCGTCTGCCGCCGTCGCCGCTCAGGCCAAGGACATGAGCGCCGTGGCCATGCCTGCGGCCGCCAAGCTCATTGCCGACCACAACCTGGCTCCGGGCTCGGTCACGGGCACCGGCAGGGACGGCCGCGTGACCAAGGGCGACGTGCTGGCCGCCGTCGCTTCCGGCGCGGCCAAACCCGCTGCAGCTCCCGTGACGATTCCCACGGGTGCGCCGACCAAGGTGTTGCCCCAGGTGACCGCGCCGGTGGTCGCTCCCGATCTGGCCAACCGCCCCGAGCAGCGCGTGCCCATGAGCCGTCTGCGCGCCCGCATCGCCGAGCGTCTGCTGCAGTCGCAGGCCACCAACGCCATCCTCACCACGTTCAACGAGGTGAACATGGCCCCGGTGATGGAGATGCGCAAAAAGTTCCAGGAGAAGTTCGAGAAGGAGCACGGCGTCAAGCTGGGCTTCATGAGCTTCTTCGTGAAAGCCGCCGTGCATGCCTTGAAGAAGTTCCCGATCCTCAATGCCTCGGTGGATGGGAACGACATCGTCTATCACGGCTACTTCGATATCGGTATCGCCGTCGGGTCCCCCCGCGGCCTGGTGGTGCCCATTCTGCGCAACGCCGACCAGATGAGCTTTGCCGACATCGAGAAGAAAATTGCCGAGTTTGGCCAGAAGGCCAAGGATGGCAAACTGGGCATCGAAGAGATGACCGGCGGCACTTTCTCCATCTCCAACGGTGGTGTGTTCGGCTCGATGCTGTCCACCCCCATCATCAACCCGCCGCAGTCGGCCATCCTGGGCGTGCACGCCACCAAGGACCGCCCGGTGGTCGAGAACGGGCAGATCGTGATCCGTCCGATCAACTACCTGGCCATGAGTTACGACCACCGCATCATCGACGGCCGCGAGGCCGTGCTGGGCCTGGTGGCGATGAAGGAAGCGCTGGAAGATCCGGCCCGCCTGCTGTTCAACATCTGATCGCTGGAAAGCCACCATGTCCCAGACTTTTGATGTGATCGTCATCGGCGCCGGCCCCGGGGGGTACATCGCCGCCATCCGTGCGGCGCAGCTCGGCTTCAAGGTCGCCTGCATCGATGAATGGAAAAATGCGGCCGGGGGACCGGCACCGGGCGGTACCTGCACCAACGTGGGCTGCATACCGTCCAAGGCGTTGCTGCAGTCGTCCGAGCATTTCGAACATGCCCAACACCACTTTGCCGAGCACGGTATCTCCACCGGCAAAGTAACCATGGACGTGGCCAAGATGGTGGCCCGCAAAGACGCCGTGGTCAAGCAGAACAACGACGGCATTCTCTACCTGTTCAAAAAGAACAAGGTGAGCTTTTTCCACGGCCGGGGTTCTTTTGTGCGGGCTTTCGAGGGCGGCTACGAAATCGCCGTGAGTGGCGACAAGCCCGACACCCTGGTGGCCAAGCAGGTCATCGTGGCCACAGGCTCCAACGCCCGCGCACTCCCGGGCGTGGCGTTCGACGAAGTCAACATCCTGTCCAACGACGGTGCCTTGCGGTTGAGCGCCGTGCCCAAGAAGCTGGCCGTCATCGGCTCAGGCGTCATCGGCCTGGAAATGGGGTCGGTTTGGCGTCGCCTCGGAGCGGAGGTGACCATCCTCGAAGGGCTGCCCACCTTCCTGGGTGCCGTGGACGAGCAGATCGCCAAGGAAGCCAAGAAGGCTTTCGACAAACAGGGCCTGAAGATCGAGCTGGGCGTGAAGGTCGGCGAGATCACCACCAGCAAGAAGGGCGTGAGCATCGCCTACACCGACGCCAAAGGCGAGAGCAGAGGGCTGGAAGCAGACAAGCTGATCGTCTCCATCGGCCGTGTGCCCAATACCATCGGCCTGAATGCCGAAGCGGTGGGTTTGAAACTGGACGAACGCGGTGCCATCGTGGTGGACGACGAATGCCGCACCAACCTGCCCGGCGTCTGGGCGGTGGGTGACGTGGTGCGCGGCCCCATGCTGGCGCACAAGGCCGAGGAAGAGGGCGTGGCCGTGGCCGAGCGCATCGCAGGCCAACATGGGCATGTCCATTTCAACACCATTCCCTGGGTGATCTACACCAGCCCGGAAATCGCCTGGGTGGGACGCACAGAGCAGCAGCTCAAGGCCGATGGCGTGGCCTACAAGGCCGGCACCTTTCCGTTCCTGGCCAATGGCCGCGCTCGCGCGTTGGGCGACACGACCGGCATGGTGAAGATCCTGGCCGACGCCAAGACCGACGAAATCCTGGGTGTGCACATCGTCGGCCCCATGGCTTCCGAGCTGATTGCCGAAGCGGTGGTGGCCATGGAGTTCAAGGCCAGCGCCGAGGACATTGCCCGGATCTGTCATGCCCATCCGTCGCTGTCGGAAGCGACCAAGGAAGCCGCCCTGGCGGTGGACAAGCGCACGCTCAACTTCTGAGAGGCTTGGCAGCAGGCAGCATCGATGCAGGTCAGCGCAACGGGGGGGCGTGTGCCGGTGTTCGGGCCGGTGCGCGCCGCCTATGAGTCAGAGCTGAAAACCCGGGGGTTCAAGAGCGACCCGGCTCAGTTGCGCGCCATCGAGGCGTTGGAGCGATGCGCGGCCGAATGGGCTCATTTCAAGCAGCGCCGCTCCAACCCCATCAAGAAGCTCATCAACCGCTTGCCCATCCCGCGTGGGGTGTACATGTACGGTGGGGTTGGGCGTGGCAAGAGCTTTCTGATGGACTGTTTTTACAATGCCGTGCCGCTGCGCCGCAAAACACGGCTGCACTTCCACGAGTTCATGCGCGAGGTGCATCGCGAGCTGGCCGAACTGCAAGGCACCGTCAACCCACTCGACGAACTGGGCAGGCGCATGGCCAAGCGTTACCGCTTGGTTTGCTTCGACGAATTCCATGTGGCCGATGTGACCGACGCCATGATCCTGCACCGGGTGCTGGATGCGATGCGCAAGTACGGCATCGGCATGGTCACCACCAGCAACTTCCATCCGGACGACCTGTATCCCGACGGCCTGCATCGTGATCGCATCCTCCCGGCGATCGAGTTGCTCAAGCAGACCATGGAAGTGCTGAATGTGGACAACGGCACCGACTACCGGCGGCGCACGTTGGAACAGGTGCGTCTGTACCACACGCCGCTCGGCCCCGAGGCCGAGGCCGAGATGGAATCCGCTTTCGAGCGGCTGGCCGAGGCGCACGACGAGCCCCCGGTGTTGCACATCGAATCCAGGGAGATTCGTGCCATCCGGCGTGCCGGCGGGGTGGTGTGGTTCGACTTCCGCACCCTCTGTGGCGGGCCGCGTTCACAGAACGACTATCTCGAGATCGCCACCCAGTTCCATACCGTCCTATTGAGCAATGTCCCCCACATGCCGGTGAACATGGCCTCGGAGGCACGCCGCTTCACCTGGCTGGTGGACGTGCTGTACGACCGCCGGGTGAAGCTCATCATGTCGGCAGAAGTGCCGCCAGAGCAGCTCTACACCGACGGGCCGCTGGCCCACGAGTTTCCGCGTACCGTCTCGCGCCTCAATGAAATGCAGTCCAGGGAATACCTGGCTCAGGAACGTCGCGACGTAGATACCTCGCTGACCTGAAAGCCGCACCTCAGGTCGATGGCAGAGAGCCCGGGCGAGACCGCGCCGACGACACAGGCAGCGGTTCCAGCTTGACGATGATGAGCGCCATGTTGTCGCCGTGGCCTTCGGCACGTTGCCGGGCTTTGCCGATCAAGAACTCGCAAGCCTGACGAGGGGGCAGTTGATGAACCACCCGCCCGAGCTCGGCGCTGCTGAAATAGTGCCAGATGCCGTCGCTGCAGGCCACCAGGCTGTCTCCCGCCTCCAGCCGCTCGATCCGGTGCGTGCCGATCGCGGGTTCGTGATCGGCACCCAGGCAGTGCAGCAGCAGGTTGTTTCGCGGATCGTTGAGTGCTTCCTCTTCGGTGAGCTGGCCCTTGTCCACCAGGTTCTGGACGAACGAATGGTCCAGGGTCCGGTGCTGGAGAATCCCCTGGCGAAAGTGGTAGAGGCGCGAGTCACCTGAGTGCACGACATGGCATTCGCCATTGGGGTTGATGACGAACGCCACGATGGTGCTGTGCGGCTCCTGCTCGGTGGAGGCCGCCGTCAGCCGGATCACGACATGCGCCTCCACAGCCACACGGGACAGGAACTCGCCGCCGTCATCCGTGTTCGGGTCGTAGCGCTCAAAAAGCTGTTGGGCCGTGAGCAACACCTGTTCTGCAGCTTTGCGCCCGCCGCTGCGTCCCCCCATGCCATCGGCTACCACGCCGAGCACGCAGCCCTTGACGCGAGGGTGAGCGGTCAACAGCAGCTGATCCTGCTGGTATTCCCGGTCGCCCAGATCGATCCCGGTGGAGGCGACGATGCGAAAGCCGTGGGCCATGAGGTGGTGATGGGTCAGCAAAAACGGTCAACTCATCATACCGGGGAAAAGGACACAGGGTCCGTGTCATAAAAATCTGACATATCCGACAAGATTGCTTGGGTTTTTATGACAGCACATCAGGGTCAACCCGGGTTCAAATGTCTATTACAAACCAATCTAAGACCATATGGACACGGATTCACTTGCAGCATCGCATGCATACGGGAGCCAAGCGACGATGGATCATGCCACTTTCAGTAATTTTCTTGAGACTGCCGATTTCCCTCGGAGGATGAGCGAGGGGTGGACGATTCTTTCATCGACCAGCCGCATGTCGCACCTCTTGAGGCGCTTCATGGGTTGGACAATTGCCAGCGTCTTAGCCGCAGTTGTCCTGGACATATTGCTTGGAAATCTGTACCCCGATCGCAGTTACTGGCTTCACATTTTGATTCTGATGGGGATCACCATGCCCCTGCTGTTGCTGGGTGGCGCCCACTTTACCCGTCAGGCGATGCTTCAGGAAAGGGCGCTGCATCGCCGTGATGCACGCAACTGGCGTCAGGCTCGTCGCGATCCCTTGACCCTGGCCGACAACCGTCAGGCACTCAAGGAAGCCATCGCTCGGCTCAACCGGGTCAGGCCCGGGGTGAAGGCCGCGCTCTTTGTTCTGGACCTGCACGAATTCCAGCGCATCAACGATGCCTGTGGCCACAGGGTCGGGGATGACGTGCTGCGCGAAGCCGGTCAGCGGCTGCGCTCCACGGCCTTCGCCCACTCCCTGCATGCTGATGACAGCGCCGTTCATTCCCGCATGCGCGGGATGCATGCGCCGCGTCTGGTGCGCGTAGGCTCGGATGAACTCGGGATATGGTTTCCCCTTTGGCCCGTAGGCAAAAGTCCGTCAGACGTGGCCCGTGACATGCTTCTGGTGCTGCGAAAGCCGTTCGCGGTGGCCGGTTTGCAGTTGTATGTGCGTGGAAATGTGGGTTATGTGATGCACACCGCCGGGCAGGTCAGCGCCAGCGACTGGTTGACCCATGCCAACGCGGCCACTCAACAAGCCAAGCGCTTGGGCGTGGGGCGGCATGCCGCATTCGAACCCGAACAAATCGACGCTTTGGTAAAGCGTCTGGGCATACAACAAGCCTTACAGGCCTGTGTATGTGATGGCAGTGGATTCACGCTTGAGTACCAGCCGATCGTGTCGATGGAGCTCAAGACGCTCATGGGTTGTGAAGCCCTGCTGCGCTGGAAGCATCCGGAATGGGGAGACGTTTCCCCTGCGTCTTTCATCCCGATCGCCGAAGGCAGTGACCTGATCCGCCCCCTGGGGCGCTGGGTTCTGAGGCGAGCGATACAGCAGATGGCGGCGTGGCGTGCGCAAATGCCCGTGGCTGCGATGTTGCGCCTGAAGGTGTCAGTCAACCTGAGCAGGGCTCAGTTACATGACCCTGAACTGGCTCCCCTGATCGAGCAACTGCTGGCGGAATACGAGGTCCCGGCCAGTGCGTTGAGGCTGGAGGTCACCGAATCGCTGCCATTGGACGATCCCGACAGCCTGGCCACACTGGAACGCCTGCGCCAGCTGGGCACGACGCTAGCCCTGGACGATTTCGGCACCGGTTATTCATCTCTGGCGGCCCTGCTGAACCTGCCGGTTCGCTGCGTCAAGATCGACCGAGAGTTCATTTCCGGCATCGACACTTGCCCTTACCGTCAGGCATTGGTCTCCAGTGTGGTTCGCGTGGCAGAGGTGATGGGGCTGGAGGTGGTGGCCGAAGGCATTGAACAGGAAGCCGAAGCCCGCAAGCTGCAGGCGCTGGGTTGTCGTCAGATTCAAGGCTGGTACGTCAGCCGCGCCCTGCCACCTGACGTGTTTGCCCAGCGCTGGTTGCAGGCACCTGCAGCCCAGTCTGAGCCAGAGCCTGAGACGAACCACGCGCCCTCGTCGTGCGACCCGTCGGCCTGCACGCTCAACCGTTTCGGGAGCTGCCCGACCGTGACGCCTGCGTCACGCACCGCTGACCCGGTGTCAGCGCCTTCCTTTTAATCCACCTAGGAGCATTCCATGGGCATTCTCACCAACCTCAGAATCGGCACACGCCTCGGCCTGGCCGATGTGGTGCTGCTGGATCTGAACCTTCCGGTGCCGGCCGGCGAACCGCCTTCCGCCGAACTCCCGGGGCTCAAGGTGCTGCCCCGATTGCGGAAACTCACCCAGGCGCGCATCGTGGTGCTGAGCATGTATGACGNGTGCTGCTGGATCTGAACCTTCCGGTGCCGGCCGGCGAACCGCCTTCCGCCGAACTCCCGGGGCTCAAGGTGCTGCCCCGATTGCGGAAACTCACCCAGGCGCGCATCGTGGTGCTGAGCATGTATGACGAGAGCGCGGTCGTTCTGCGGGCCTTGCAGCTGGGTGCCAGCGGCTTCGTGACCAAGAGCAGTCCAGGCGATCGGCTGTTCGAGGCGATCGACGCCGTGCGGCATGGCACCACCTATGTGGACCCGGCCATCCTGGGGGTGACGGCTGCTCCAGCGCTTTCATCAGCATCGACCGGGACGGTCGACCCGTTCCGGGAAAAGACCGGAGACGAACTGTCTCGGCAGGAGCGAGAGGTCGGCCAACTCCTGCTCGCCGGCCTGACCCAGAAGGCGATCAGCCATCGGCTCGGGGTGAGCCCGCAGACCACACACACCTACAAGCGGCGGCTGAAGGAAAAGCTGGGGGCCCCCCGAGTTCGACACGAAGCGC
>NZ_JACCDB010000014.1 GCF_013432195.1 Tepidicella baoligensis
TCGTGGCCAAGATTCTCGACTGATCGTTTCGTAGGGGTATAGCTCAATTGGCAGAGCGTCGGTCTCCAAAACCGAAGGTTGGGGGTTCGATTCCCTCTGCCCCTGCCACCTGACCCGTTTGTCGGAGTGGTTTCGAAGCCCGCCGAAGTCGCAAGACCTCAGGTGGGCTTGCGTTTCTCGAGAGAACGCTTTTTAGGATAGGACTCATGGCCTCCACTGATGTTGAAACCGTAGGCTCGGGCGCCGACAAGGCCAAGCTGGCGGTGGCGGTCCTGCTGACGCTGGCAGGATTCGTGGCTTTTTATATGCTGTCCGCCCAGGGATCCCTGGTGCAGTGGTTGGCCTTGCTCGTGGGGCTGCTTGCGGGTGCGGGCGTGTTTCTCGTGTCCGAGCCTGGGCGGCGCTTCATCGGTTTTGGTCGGGATTCCTGGCGTGAAGTGCAAAAGGTGGTTTGGCCCACGCGCCGCGAGGCCATCCAGATGACCGCCTATGTCTTTGCTTTCGTGTTCGTCATGGCCTTGTTTCTGTGGCTGACCGACAAGCTGCTCGGCTGGGTTTTGTATGACCTGATTCTGGGTTGGAGATAAACCATGACGGATCCCACGGCAACTCCCATGAGTGCGGCGCCTGCGGAAGGCATGCGCTGGTACGTCGTCCATGTCTATTCCGGCATGGAGAAGGCCGCTGAGCGCAACATCGTCGAGCGCGTTCAACGGGCTGGCATGCAGAACAAGTTTGGGCGCATCCTCGTGCCGACCGAAGAGGTGGTCGAGGTGAAAAATGGCGTCAAGCGGACCACGGAGCGCAAGTTCTTCCCTGGCTATGTGCTGGTCGAAATGGTCATGGACGATGACACCTGGCACTTGGTGAAAAACACGAGCAAGGTCACGGGCTTCGTGGGGGGCGCGCGCAACCGGCCCACGCCCATCTCCGAAGAGGAGGTGCAGAAGATCATCGGCCAGATGCAGGAAGGATCGGACAAGCCGCGCCACAAGGTCGAGTTTGTCATCGGCGAATACGTTCGCGTCAAAGAAGGGCCGTTCACCGATTTCAATGGCACCGTCGAAGAGGTCAACTACGAGAAAAACAAGTTGCGCGTCTCTGTCACGATCTTCGGTCGGGCGACGCCGGTGGAGCTGGAGTTCAACCAGGTCGAAAAAACCTGAGATGGACGCCCTGCGCCTGCAGGTTTGTTTCGTTGAAAGAGTGCTATAATTCCAGGTTCTGCTGAGACGAAGTGTCGTTTTGGTGTTTTTTGCTGGCGCTGTCGGCCCGACGCCAGCCGGCATGAGCCGAACAGGGTCTTGGTCGCGAGGAGGTGGTGGGCCATACGGGCGCGCTGCCGTTTGAACTCGCAGGAGCGACAACATGGCGAAGAAAATCGTCGGCTTCATCAAGCTGCAGGTCCCGGCTGGTAAGGCCAATCCTTCTCCCCCGATCGGTCCGGCGCTGGGTCAGCGCGGTCTGAACATCATGGAGTTCTGCAAGGCGTTCAATGCGCAGACCCAGGGCGTCGAACCTGGCCTGCCGTTGCCGGTGGTGATCACTGCCTTCGCGGACAAGAGCTTCACCTTCATCATCAAAACCCCGCCGGCCACTACGCTGATCAAAAAGGCGATCAAGCTGGACAAGGGTTCCTCCGTGCCGAACAAGAACAAGGTCGGCAAGATCACCCGGGCTCAGCTCGAGGAAATCGCCAAAACCAAAATGAAGGACATGACCGCTGCCGATCTCGAAGCGGCTGTCAAGACCATCGCTGGTTCGGCCCGCTCCATGGGCGTGATTGTGGAGGGCGTGTGACATGGCCAAGCTGACCAAAAAGCAAAAAGCTCTTCAGGGCAAGGTGGACTCCACCAAGCTCTATCCTCTGGCCGATGCCCTGTCGCTGGTCAAGGAATGTGCCACTGCCAAGTTCGATGAATCGATCGACGTGGCGGTGCAACTAGGTGTGGACGCCAAGAAGTCCGACCAGGTGGTGCGTGGCGCCGTGGTGTTGCCCAATGGCACCGGCAAGACCAAGCGCGTGGCCGTGTTTGCCCAGGGCGCCAAGGCGGAAGAGGCCAAGGCGGCTGGCGCTGATGTGGTGGGTTTCGACGATCTGGCGGCCGACATCAAGGCCGGCAAGATCGACTTCGATGTGGTCATCGCTTCGCCCGATGCCATGCGTGTCGTCGGTACCCTGGGTCAGATCCTGGGTCCGCGCGGGCTGATGCCGAACCCCAAGGTTGGCACCGTGACGCCCGATGTGGCCACTGCCGTGAAGAATGCCAAAGCGGGTCAGGTGCAGTTCCGTGTGGACAAGGCGGGGATCGTCCACGGCACGATCGGTCGCCGCTCGTTTGACAACGACAAGTTGCAGGGCAACTTGGTGGCGCTCATCGAAGCGCTGAACAAGGCCAAGCCTGCATCGTCCAAGGGCCAGTACCTGCGCAAGGTGGCGCTGTCGTCCACCATGGGCGTGGGGGTGCGCGTGGACGTGCAGTCCATTGCGGCCTGATCAAGGAAAATCCCGCTCCGCTGCGTCGGGGTGGGGTGGTTTGGTGGGTCCGCCCGGTTCCGGGTGGAGCCATCCAGGACCGCTGGTGCGGTTCGGTGCAAGCCGGCCCGCTTAATGACGCAGGCGCCAGCGCAGATGGCGATCCCGCCGCAGATGGAACATGATCCAAAAACGGTTGGTCGCTGCAACGAGGTGCATGGGAAGGCCGGGCCTGACCATGTTTTTTAAGGAGTAGACCTTGAGTCTGAATCGCAGTGAGAAGCAAGCCGTCATCGATGAGGTGTCGGCGCTCGCCGCTAAAGCTCAAACGCTCGTGATGGCGGAATACCGTGGCATCACGGTCGCCGACCTGACCAAGTTGCGTGTGGACGCGCGCAGCAAGGGCGTGAGCCTGAGTGTTCTGAAGAACACCCTGGCCCGCCGTGCTGTCGCGGGCACAGGCTTCGAGGCAGGCGTTGACCAGATGACCGGCCCGCTGATCTATGGCTTCTCGGAAGACGCCGTGGCCGCCGCCAAGGTGGTGGCCGATTTCGCGAAAACCAACGACAAGCTGGTGATTCGCGGCGGCGTGTATGCCGGTAAGGCCCTGGACGCGAACGGCGTGAAGCAGTTGGCCAGCATTCCTTCCAAAGAAGTGTTGCTGGCCCAGTTGCTGGGCTTGATGCAATCCCCCATCTCTCGCACCGCCCGCGTGCTGGCCGCTCTGGCCGAGAAAAAGGGCGAGGCGCAGGCTGCCTGACAGGCGCCTGTGGGTCCCAACAGTTTTTAGGAAATCAATATGGCATTCGACAAAGACGCATTTTTGACCGCTCTGGACAGCATGACGGTCATGGAACTCAACGACCTGGTGAAAGCCATCGAAGAGAAGTTTGGTGTGAGCGCTGCCGCCATGGCCGCTCCGGCTGCCGCTGGCGGTGGTGCCGCTGCGCCGGCCGCTGAAGAGAAGACCGATTTCGACCTGGTCCTCCAAGAAGCCGGCGCCAACAAGGTGGCCGTCATCAAGGCGGTGCGCGAGATCACCGGTCTGGGCCTGAAGGAAGCCAAGGATCTGGTCGATGGCGCGCCCAAGACCGTCAAGGAGGCGATGCCCAAGGCCGACGCCGAGGCCGCCAAGAAGAAGCTGGAAGAAGCCGGCGCCAAGGCCGAGCTCAAGTAATTCGGTGGCACTCCGAGGCTGGAAAGTCCGTCAAGGGCCTTCCAGCCTTTTGGCGCTTCAGAGCACACCGTCAAGGCTTTGGTTGTTCCGCTGCCTTGACCGTGTCTTCTGACCCCGACTGCAGAAGACGGCTTGGTTCGGGCCTGCGTGCAATGCGCGGGCCGTCCGCCACTGACTGGTAGAGGCCAGTCGCCAAGATCCGGAGGCGTGCGCTGCATGCCTCCGTCCCTCAGTCGCCGCAGACCTCAAGCCCGGAGATCTCATGGCTCATTACTCGTACACCGAACGCAAGCGCATCCGCAAGAGCTTTGGCAGCCGCGAAAACGTGCTGGAAATTCCCTACCTCCTGCAGATGCAGAAGGACGCCTATACCGCGTTTCTTCAGGCCGATGTACCCCCGCGTCAACGCCGTCACGAAGGCCTGCAGGCCGCTTTCGAATCGGCTTTCCCCATCGTCTCGCACAACGGATTCGTCGAGATGAAATTCGTGGAGTACAACCTGGCCAAACCGGCGTTCGACGTGCGCGAATGCCAGACCCGAGGCCTGACCTACGCCTCGGCCGTGCGCGCGCGCGTGCAGCTCATCATCTACGATCGAGAGTCTTCGACGCCGCAGTCCAAGGTGGTCAAAGAGGTGAAGGAGCAGGAAGTCTACATGGGCGAAGTCCCGCTCATGACGGACAAGGGTTCGTTCATCATCAACGGTACCGAGCGTGTGATCGTGTCGCAGCTGCACCGCTCGCCCGGGGTGTTCTTCGAGCACGACAAGGGCAAGACGCACAGCTCGGGCAAGCTGCTGTTTTCGGCCCGGATCATTCCCTATCGCGGCTCTTGGCTGGACTTCGAATTCGACCCCAAGGATCTGCTGTACTTCCGTGTGGACCGTCGCCGCAAGATGCCGGTCACCATCCTGCTCAAAGCCATCGGCCTGAACCCCGAGCAGATCCTGGCCAACTTCTTTGTGAACGACCACTTCCGCCTGATGGACAGCGGCGCCCAAATGGCCTTCGTGCCCGAGCGTCTGCGCGGCGAGGTGGCCCGTTTCGACATCACCGACAAGTCGGGCAAGGTGGTGGTGGCCAAGGACAAGCGCATCACCGCGCGGCACACCCGCGAGCTGGAGCAGTCCGGCACCACCCACATCACCGTGCCCGAGGATTTCCTGTTGGGTCGCGTGGTGGCCAAGAACATCGTCGATCCGGACACCGGCGAGATCATCGCCAAAGCCAACGACGAGTTGACCGAGACCTTGTTGAAGAAGCTGCGCAGCGCCGGGGTGCAGGATCTGCCCTGTATCTACACCAATGAGCTGGACCAGGGGGCCTACATCAGTCAGACCCTGCGTACCGACGAAACCAGCGACGAGTTCGCCGCCCGAGTCGCCATCTACCGGATGATGCGCCCCGGCGAGCCGCCGACCGAAGATGCGGTGCAGGCGCTGTTCCACCGCCTGTTCTACAACCCGGACACCTACGACCTCTCGCGCGTGGGCCGCATGAAGTTCAACGCCCGCGTGGGCCGCGATTCGGCCGAAGGCCCGATGGTGCTGTCCAACGAGGACATCCTGGACGTGGTGAAGATCCTGGTCGATCTGCGCAACGGCAAGGGCGAGGTCGATGACATCGACCACCTGGGCAACCGCCGGGTGCGTTGCGTGGGCGAACTGGCCGAAAACCAGTACCGCACGGGCCTGGCGCGTATCGAGAAAGCCGTGAAAGAGCGTTTGGGCCAGGCCGAGCAAGAGCCGTTGATGCCGCACGACCTGATCAACTCCAAGCCGATTTCCGCGGCGCTCAAGGAATTCTTCGGGGCGAGCCAGCTCAGCCAGTTCATGGACCAGACCAACCCGCTGGCCGAGATCACGCACAAGCGCCGCGTCTCGGCCCTGGGGCCGGGCGGTTTGACCCGCGAGCGCGCCGGCTTCGAGGTGCGCGACGTGCACGTCACCCACTACGGCCGCGTCTGCCCGATCGAAACGCCGGAAGGTCCGAACATCGGTCTGATCAACTCGCTGGCGCTGTATGCGCGCCTGAACGAGTATGGCTTCATCGAAACGCCCTACCGCCGGGTGGTGGACGGCAAAGTGACGAACCAGATCGACTACCTCTCGGCCATCGAGGAAGGCAAATATGTGATTGCCCAGGCCAATGCCGCGCTGGACGCCGAAGGCCGTCTGACCGGCGAGCTGGTGTCGGCGCGGGAAAAGGGCGAATCGGTGCTGGTGTCTCCCGACACGGTGCAGTACATGGACGTGTCGCCGGCGCAGATCGTCTCGGTGGCGGCCTCGCTGGTGCCCTTCCTGGAGCACGACGACGCCAACCGCGCGCTCATGGGCGCCAACATGTCGCGCCAGGCGGTACCGGTGCTGCGGCCCGAAAAGCCGCTGGTCGGCACCGGCATCGAGCGCGTGGCCGCGATCGACTCGGGCACCGTGGTCACCGCCAAGCGCGGCGGTGTGGTGGACTATGTCGATGCCACCCGCATCGTGATCCGCGTCAACGACGACGAGGCAGTCGCCGGTGAAGTGGGCGTGGACATCTACAACCTGATCAAGTACCAGCGTTCCAACCAGAACACCAACATCCACCAGCGCCCCATCGTCAAAAAGGGCGAGCTGATCCACAAGGGTGCCGTGATCGCCGACGGTGCGTCCACCGACCTGGGCGAAATCTCGATCGGGCAGAACATGCTGATCGCCTTCATGCCCTGGAACGGCTACAACTTCGAGGACTCGATCCTGATCTCCGAGAAGGTCGTCTCCGAGGACCGCTACACCTCGATCCACATCGAGGAGCTGGTGGTGATGGCCCGCGACACCAAGCTGGGTGCCGAGGAAATCACCCGGGACATCCCCAATCTGGCCGAACAGCAACTCAACCGTCTGGACGAATCCGGCATCATTTACGTGGGCGCCGAAGTGCAACCTGGCGACGTGCTGGTGGGCAAGGTCACGCCCAAGGGCGAAACCACGCTGACCCCGGAAGAGAAGCTGCTGCGTGCCATCTTCGGCGAGAAAGCGTCCGACGTGAAAGATACCTCGCTGCGGGTGGAGCAGGGCTCGCAAGGCACCGTGATCGACGTGCAGGTCTTCACCCGCGAAGGCATTCAGCGCGACAAACGGGCCCAGCAGATCATCGACGACGAGCTCAAGCGTTTCCGTCTGGATTTGAATGACCAGTTGCGCATCGTGGAAGCCGACGCCTTCGACCGGATCGAGAAGTTGCTGATCGGCAAGGTTGCCAACGGTGGGCCGAAGAAGCTGGCCAAGGGCACGACCATCGACAAGGCCTATCTGGCCGAGGTGGACAAGTACCACTGGTTCGATATCCGCCCGGCGGACGAGAACGTCGCCGCTCAGCTGGAGTCGATCAAGAACTCCATGGAGCAGACGCGCCATGCCTTCGACCTGGCGTTCGAGGAAAAGCGCAAGAAGCTCACGCAGGGCGACGAACTGCCAGCGGGCGTGCTGAAGATGGTCAAGGTGTACCTGGCCGTCAAGCGCCGTCTGCAGCCCGGCGACAAGATGGCCGGCCGCCACGGGAACAAGGGTGTGGTCTCCAAGATCACCCCGGTCGAGGACATGCCCTATCTGGCCGACGGTACGCCGGTGGACATCGTGCTGAACCCGCTGGGTGTGCCTTCGCGCATGAACATCGGTCAGGTGCTGGAGGTGCATCTGGGCTGGGCCGCCAAAGGCTTGGGTGAGCGCATCGGGGAGATGCTGCGCCGCGAGGCCGCTGCCTCTGAAATTCGCGGCTTCCTGGACCAGATCTACAACCGTACGGGGCGCAAGGAAAACCTGGACGACCTCAACGACGAGGAATTGCTGGCGATGGCGCAGGAGCTCAGCAAGGGCGTGCCGTTTGCGTCGCCCGTCTTCGACGGTGCCTCGGAGGCCGAGATCCTGGACATGCTCAAGCTGGCCTATCCGGACGAGATTGCCAAAGCCAAGGGCCTGACCGAGACCCGCACGCAGGCGCAGCTCTACGACGGCCGCACCGGTGACGCGTTCGAGCGCGTGACCACGGTGGGTTACATGCACTACCTGAAGCTGCACCATCTGGTGGACGACAAGATGCATGCCCGCTCCACCGGCCCGTACTCCTTGGTCACGCAGCAGCCGCTGGGCGGCAAGGCGCAGTTCGGTGGCCAGCGCTTCGGCGAGATGGAAGTGTGGGCACTGGAGGCCTATGGGGCTTCCTACGTCCTGCAGGAGATGCTCACCGTCAAGTCCGACGACGTGCAGGGCCGCACCAAGGTGTACGAAAGCATCGTCAAGGGCGAGCACGCCATCGACGCCGGGATGCCGGAGTCGTTCAACGTGCTGGTCAAGGAAATCCGCTCGCTCGGCATCGACATCGAACTCGAACGCTCCTGATTCACCGAAGAAAAGGAAAGCCATCCATGAAATCCTTGCTCGACCTGTTCAAGCAGTTCACGCCCGACGAGCACTTCGATGCGATCCGCATCGGTCTGGCCTCGCCGGAAAAAATCCGCTCCTGGTCTTTCGGTGAAGTCAAGAAGCCCGAGACCATCAACTACCGCACCTTCAAGCCCGAGCGCGACGGCCTGTTCTGCGCCAAGATCTTCGGCCCCATCAAGGACTACGAGTGCCTGTGCGGCAAGTACAAGCGCCTCAAGCACCGCGGCGTGATCTGTGAGAAGTGCGGCGTCGAAGTGACCCAGACCAAGGTGCGTCGCGAGCGCATGGGCCACATCGACCTGGCCGCGCCTTGCGCCCACATCTGGTTCCTCAAGAGCCTGCCGTCGCGCCTGGGCCTGGTGCTCGACATGACGCTGCGCGACATCGAGCGCGTGCTGTACTTCGAAGCCTATGTGGTGGTGGACCCTGGCATGACCCCGCTGAAGAAGTTCAGCATCATGTCGGAAGACGACTACGACGCCAAGGTCAAGGAATACGGTGACGAGTTCGTCGCCAAGATGGGGGCCGAGGGCATCAAGGAGCTGCTGCAGAGCATCGACCTCGACACCGAGATCGAGAAGCTGCGCAACGACCTGACGGGCTCCGAGCTCAAAGTCAAGAAGAACGCCAAGCGTCTGAAGGTGCTCGAAGCGTTCAAGAAGTCCGGCATCAAGCCCGAGTGGATGATTCTGGAAGTGCTGCCCGTGCTGCCGCCGGACCTGCGTCCGCTGGTGCCGCTGGACGGCGGCCGCTTTGCGACCTCCGACCTGAACGACCTGTACCGCCGCGTCATCAACCGCAACAGCCGCCTCAAGCGCCTGCTCGAACTCAAGGCGCCCGAGATCATCGCGCGCAACGAAAAGCGTATGCTGCAGGAGGCCGTGGACAGCCTGCTGGACAACGGCCGTCGCGGCAAGGCCATGACCGGCGCCAACAAGCGCGCGCTCAAGTCGCTGGCCGACATGATCAAGGGCAAGAGCGGCCGCTTCCGCCAGAACCTGCTGGGCAAGCGGGTGGACTATTCGGGCCGCTCGGTCATCACCGTGGGCCCGACCCTCAAGCTGCACCAGTGCGGTCTGCCCAAGCTGATGGCGCTGGAACTGTTCAAGCCCTTCATCTTCGCCCGCCTGGAACAGATGGGCATTGCCACCACCATCAAGGCCGCCAAGAAGGAGGTCGAGGCCGGTACGCCCGTGGTGTGGGACATTCTGGAAGACGTCATCAAAGAGCATCCGGTGTTGCTCAACCGCGCGCCGACGCTGCACCGTCTGGGCATCCAGGCCTTCGAGCCCATCCTGATCGAAGGCAAGGCCATCCAGCTGCATCCGCTGGTGTGTTCCGCCTTCAACGCCGACTTCGACGGCGACCAGATGGCGGTGCACGTGCCCCTGTCGGTGGAAGCGCAGATGGAAGCCCGCGTGCTGATGCTGTCGTCCAACAACGTGTTGTTCCCGGCCAACGGTGAGCCGTCGATCGTGCCATCGCAGGACGTGGTGCTGGGCCTGTACTACACCACCCGCGAGCGCATCAATGGCAAGGGCGAAGGCATGGTCTTCGCCGATGTGGCCGAAGTGCAGCGGGCACTGGACGCTGGCGTGGTCGAACTCACGGCCAAGATCAGTGTGCGCCTGACCGAGTGGATCAAGGACAGGGATACGGGCGAATTCACCCCGGTGACCAAGATGGTGGACACCACCGTCGGCCGTGCCCTGCTCAGCGAGATCCTGCCCAAGGGCCTGCCTTTCGAACTGATCAACAAGGCGTTGAAGAAGAAGGAAATCAGCAAGCTGATCAACGCCAGCTTCCGCAAGTGCGGCCTCAAGGAGACGGTGGTCTTTGCCGACAAGTTGCTGCAGAACGGCTTCCGCCTGGCGACCCGTGCCGGTATCTCGATCGCGGTGGACGACATGCTGGTGCCGGCGGAAAAGCACGCCATCATCGAGCGCGCCGAGGCCGAGGTGAAGGAAATCGCCCACCAGTACGCCTCCGGTCTGGTGACCGCGGGCGAGCGCTACAACAAGGTGGTGGACATCTGGGGCAAGGCCGGCGACGAGATCTCCAAGGTCATGATGGAGCACCTGAAAAAGGAAAAGACCATCGACCGCCACGGCAACGAGGTCGAGCAGGAGTCTTTCAACTCCATCTACATGATGGCGGACTCGGGGGCTCGCGGTTCTGCGGCTCAGATTCGTCAGCTCGCCGGTATGCGTGGCCTGATGGCCAAGCCCGACGGCTCCATCATCGAGACGCCGATCACGGCCAACTTCCGTGAAGGCCTCAACGTGTTGCAGTACTTCATCTCGACGCACGGTGCCCGCAAGGGTCTGGCCGATACGGCGTTGAAGACCGCCAACTCGGGTTACCTGACCCGCCGCCTGGTGGATGTGACCCAGGACCTGGTGGTCACCGAGGAGGATTGCGGAACCTCGAACGGGACGCTGATGCGCGCCATCGTCGAGGGCGGCGAGGTGATCGAGTCGCTGCGCGAACGCATCTTGGGGCGCACCACGGCAGAAGATGTGCTGAACCCCGAAAACCAGCAGGTCATCATCGCTGCAGGGCAGATGATCGACGAGGACGCCTGCGATCTGATCGAGCAGGTGGGCGTGGACGAGGTGCGCGTGCGCACCGCGCTGACCTGCGAAACCCGTTATGGGCTCTGTGCCAAGTGCTATGGCCGCGATCTGGGCCGTGGTGGGCTGGTGAACGTGGGCGAAGCCGTCGGCGTGATCGCCGCCCAGTCCATCGGTGAGCCGGGTACACAGCTGACCATGCGGACGTTCCACATCGGCGGTGCGGCCTCGCGTGCGGCGGTCGCTTCCAGCGTGGAGGCCAAGTCCAATGGTATCGTGGGCTTCAATGCCACGATGCGTTACGTGTCCAACACCAAGGGCGAGCTGGTGGTGATCGCGCGTTCCGGTGAAATCATCATTTCCGATGAACATGGTCGTGAGCGCGAGCGCCACAAGGTGCCGTATGGCGCCATTCTGGCAATCAAGCCCGACCAGACCATCAAGGCCGGCACCATTCTGGCCAACTGGGACCCGCTGACCCGCCCCATCATCACCGAATTCGCCGGTACGGTGAAGTTCGAGAACGTGGAAGAGGGGCTGACGGTGGCCAAGCAGGTGGACGATGTGACCGGCCTGAGCACGCTGGTCGTGATCGACCCGAAGCG
Source organism: Tepidicella baoligensis (assembly GCF_013432195.1). Lineage (GTDB taxonomy): Bacteria > Pseudomonadota > Gammaproteobacteria > Burkholderiales > Burkholderiaceae_C > Tepidicella > Tepidicella baoligensis. The sequence continues at coordinate 11,255 of NZ_JACCDB010000014.1, forward strand.
CCGTGGTTCCACCAAGGTGGTGCGCCCGCAGGTGAAGCTGATCGATGCCATGGGCAACGAGGTCAAGATCCCGGGCACCGATCACTCGGTGACCATCGGCTTCCAGGTGGGGGCGCTGATCCAGGTGCGCGACGGCCAGGAAGTGGGGCCCGGCGAGGTGCTGGCGCGCATCCCGGTCGAAGGCCAAAAGACCCGCGACATCACCGGCGGTCTGCCGCGCGTGGCCGAGCTGTTCGAGGCCCGTTCGCCCAAGGACAAGGGCATCCTGGCCGAGATCACCGGCACGGTGTCCTTCGGTAAGGAAACCAAGGGCAAGGTGCGCCTGCAGATCACCGACCCGGACGGCAAGGTCTGGGAGGAACTCGTGCCCAAGGAAAAGAACATCCTGGTGCACGAAGGGCAGGTGGTGAACAAGGGCGAGCTGATCGTCGATGGCCCGGCCGATCCGCAGGACATCCTGCGCCTGCTGGGTATCGAGGAGCTGTCGCGCTACATCGTCGACGAGGTGCAGGACGTCTACCGTCTGCAGGGTGTGAAGATCAACGACAAGCACATCGAGGTGATCGTGCGCCAGATGCTGCGCCGCGTCGTGGTCGAGAACCCGGGGGATTCCAGCTACATCGCTGGCGAGCAGGTCGAGCGCTCCGAAATCCTGAACACCAACGACGCGCTGCGGGCCGAGGGCAAGACGCCCGCGACCTACAGCAACATCTTGCTGGGGATCACCAAGGCGTCGCTGTCCACGGATTCCTTCATCTCCGCCGCGTCGTTCCAGGAAACCACCCGCGTGCTCACCGAAGCCGCGATCATGGGCAAGAAGGACGAGCTGCGAGGTCTGAAGGAAAACGTGATCGTCGGCCGGCTGATTCCGGCCGGCACCGGCATGGCCTTCCACGAGGCGCGCCGCGCCAAGGAGCGCATGGACGAGGAAGAGCGCCGGGCCATCGCGGAGGCCGATGCCGCCGCGCTGGCGGCCGATCGTGCCGAGGCCAGCGGCACGGCCGAGTAAGCCCTCGCGCCTTCTTGGCCTGACGCCGCCAGCCTTCGCACAACCCGACCCGCCTCCGTGCTGGTCGGGTTGTTTTTTGGGTGGGACGTTCGTGTGCGCAACCGATGGGCTGCGGTACAGTATGTCGTTGCGGTCCAGTGGCCGTGAGGAGGAAGCATGTCGATCTTCTGGTGGGTGGTGCTGGCGCTGCTGGCCCTGGGGTTTTTCTGGGCCATCGGGGTGTACAACCGGCTGATCCGGTTGAAGAACCAGGTGGCCAATGCCTTTGGCCAGATCGACGTGCAGCTCAAGCGGCGCTACGACCTCATTCCCAACCTCGTCGAGGTGGCGCGCAAGTACATGCAGCACGAATCCGAGACGTTGGAAGCGGTGATTGCCGCACGCAACCAGGCGCAGACGGCCGAACGCGGGGCGGCAGCCAATCCCCTGAGCGCCGGGGCCCTGGGCGCGCTGGCCGGAGCCGAGCAGATGCTGGGCGGAGCGCTGGGCCGTTTGTTCGCTGTGGTCGAAAACTACCCTGAACTCAAGGCGGACCAGACCCTGCGCGAGCTCAAGGAGGAGCTCATCCATACCGAGAACCGGGTTGGTTTCGCCCGCCAAGCCTACAACGACGAAGTCCTCGAATACAACGACGTGGCCTTGCATTTCCCGACGATCATCGTCGCTCGCCTGCTGGGCTTCACCCCGCTGGACATGCTGGCCTCTACCGCCAGCGAGGCCGAACGCCAGGCGCCGCGCGTCCGGTTCTGAAACCGCAACAGCCCGCATCGTGAAGTTTTTCGAGTTCCAGCGCGACGCCCGTGGCCAGACCCGGCGATTGCTCTTCTGGTTCGCGATCATGGTCGGACTGCTGGTGCTGGCCATCAATGCGGTCCTCGCATTGGCCTGGCAGATCACCGTGGGTGGTGTGTTTGACTATCCCAATCATTTTTTTGCGGTGAACACCGGCGTGACGCTGCTGTTCGTACTCGGGGGTTGGTGGATGGAGACCTCTAGCCTGAAGGGTGGAGGGCATGCGCTGGCCACACGCCTGGGTGCCAGAGATGCGCGCACCAGCGGCCACGGGGACGAGCAGCGTTACGTCCATATCGTGCAGGAGCTTTCCATTGCCGCAGGCATGCGCGCCCCGAAGGCGATGGTGTTGCCGCGGGAGGCGTCGATCAATGCTTTTGCCACCGGCTGGGACGCGCGTAATGCGGTGGTGGCCGTCACCCAAGGGGCGCTGGATGCCCTGACGCGTGAGGAGATGCAGGGCTTGGTGGCCCATGAACTCAGCCACATCCGGGAAGGGGACACCCGGTTGAACATGCGGCTGGTGGGGATGGTGTTCGGGCTGGAAATGATTTACCGGCTCGGGCAGATGCTCGTGCGGCCCGATGCGCGCGGACGTCGCCACGTGGCCGCCCTCATCGGCTTGGGGGTGATGGCCGTGGGCTGGCTGGGTTGGCTCGCGGGCCATGCCTTGCAGGCAGCCGTCTCGCGCCAGCGCGAACACTTGGCCGATGCCCGGGCCGTGCAATGGACCCGCAACCGCGACGGATTGGGGCGGGTGCTGCGCAAGGCCATGGGTCAGTTGCGGCAGGGGGGATCGCCAGGGCGCATCGAACAGCCCACCGTGCAGCACATGTTGCTCGTGTCGGGCGAGTCCGGCTGGATCGGGCGCTGGTTCGATTCGCATCCACCACTGGCCGAGCGCATCCGTCGCATCTACGGTGGCCTGATGCCGCCGCTGTCGCCGCGTCATGGCCGCGAGCCCGATGTGAAAGCGCCGTTTGCCGATACGCTGCCTTTGTCTGGTGCCTGAATCCCGATGAACACCCTTCGGCCTCCCTGCACCGTGGATCTGTCGCATCAACTGGCCTGGGCCGCCCGCACGGTGGAGGCCGTGGCCAAGGGGCGCTCCCTCACCGATGCCTTGCCCCGTGTGCCCGTGGCCCTCAGGCCAGGCGTGCAGGCGCTGGTGTTCGATGCGCTGCGCCACCGCGGTCTCACGGTGACGCTGGTGCGCGGTTTGGCGCAGCGCGCTCCGGCGCCGCCCGTGCATGCCTTGTTGTCGGTGGCCCTGGGGCTGTTGCTGGAAGACGATGCCAGTACCGACCGGCCCTCGTACGCGCCTCACACCGTGGTGGACCAGGCCGTGGCGGCCGTGCCCTTGCTCAAACAACCCCCTCCGGTGGCCGGGTTCGTGAATGCCTGCCTGCGTAGGTTCCAGCGCGACCGGGCCGCACGCCTGGCGCAGGCGCGGCAGGTGGAGGTGGCGCGCTGGAATCACCCGGCCTGGTGGGTTCAGCGGCTGCGCGAGGACCATGCCTTGCACTGGCAGCAGATTCTGGCGGCGAACCAGCGACCGGCGCCCATGGTGCTGCGGGTCAATCGGCGTCGCGTTCAGCGCGACGACTACCTCGACCGCCTGCGTTCCGAGGGCCTGCCAGCCCGGGCCTGGGGTGAGGATGGCGTGGTGTTGGAGGCTCCCGTTGCCGTCGATCGGCTGCCGGGGTGGGCGCTGGGACACGTATCGGTGCAGGACGGGGCGGCACAGCTCGCTGCGGGGCTGTTGCTCGGCGCCGGGCCGGCGCCCCGGCGCATACTCGACGCCTGTGCCGCCCCCGGCGGCAAGACGGCGCATCTGCTGGAGCGCTGTGACGCCGAGGTGTTGGCGCTTGACCGTGACCCCCAGCGGACCGAGCGCATACGAGAAACCCTCAGTCGATTGGGCTTGCAGGCCGATGTCCGAACGGCCGATGCCGCCGCGCCCGACACCTGGTGGGATGGCCGCCTTTTCGATGCCATTTTGCTGGATGCGCCGTGCACGGCCTCGGGCATCGTGCGGCGCCATCCGGATGTGCGCTGGTTGCGGCGCCCGGAGGATGTCGATCGGCTGGCTGCGCAGCAACATAGACTGTTGGAAGCGTTGTGGCCGCTGTTGGCCCCAGGCGGGCGGCTGCTGTACTGCACCTGCTCGGTGTTTCGGGCCGAAGGTGAGCAGCAGATCGAAGCCTTCCTGGAGCGCCATCCGCAGGCTCGGCGGCTGGCGGCACCCGGCCATATGCTGCCCACAGGCGATGCTTTCGAGGCTGCCCCCGATGCAGATGATGCGATCGGCGACAATGCATCACGTGAAACGGATGGTTTTTTCTACGCCCTGCTGCACAAGCCCGCGTGAAGCGGGCACGGCTGCGCCTGCCCGGGTCGGTCCCGGCTGGCGTGGCTGGATCTGGCTGCTGGGCTTGCTGTGGGTGTTATGGAGCGCCGGCCTGGTGCGCGCCGACACGTTGCAATTGGCTCGCGAGCCGTCCGGGCTGGTGCTCAGCGCTCGTCTGGATGTCGATCTGCCAGACGGACTGGAGGACGTATTGCTCAAAGGGGTGCCGGTGCATTTCGTCTGGCAGGCCGACGTGCGCCGGACCCGCTGGTACTGGACCGATCAGCGCGTGGCCAGCGCCCAACGGGTGGTGCGGCTGGCTTATCAACCGCTGACGCGGCGCTGGCGCCTGAGCGTACTGCCGGAGACGGGTGGCGATCCTGGCCTGGCCGCAGCCCTGCACCGCAACCTGGACACCTTGGATGAGGCCCTGGCCGTGGTGAAGTCGGTATCGCGTTGGCGCATCGTGGCGGCGGAGGATCTGCCGGACGCGGGGGAACTGCGTGTGGACGTCCAGTTCCGCATCGACGGCGGTCTGCTGCCCCGGCCGTTTCAGGTGGGCGGTACCGGGCCCGTGAACTGGGGGGTGGTCTATCGCGAGACGCTGAAGGTGTCCGAGTTCGACGCGGCCTCCGATCAGGACAAGCCATGAGCGCTTCTGCGTCCAGTCCGCCGAGCGCAGCCAGCCGTCGCTGGCTCATGGGGCTGGGGCTGGTGTTCATGACCGGTGTCGCACTGGTCCTGTTTTTCCTGCTGACGCTGGCCACCGATCACCGGGCACTCGAGGCCGGGGGGTACACCAGCCTGGTGTGGCTCAACGTGGGCGTGGCGGCTGTGTTGGCCCTGGTGCTGCTGTGGCTGTCCATTCGACTGGCCAGCCGTTGGCGGCGCAAGCGCTTCGGCAGTCGTCTGCTGGTCAAGCTGGCGGCCATTTTCGCGCTGGTCGGCTGCTTGCCCGGCTTGCTGATCTATCTGGTGTCTTACCAGTTCGTCTCACGGTCCATCGAAACCTGGTTCGATGTGCGCGTCGAGACCGCCCTGTCGGCAGGGCTGAATCTGGGCCGGACCACGCTGGATACCCTGGCCGCCGATTTGTCCGGCAAGACTCGTGCGGCTGCCGTGGGGCTCGGTGGGGTGGGTGATCTCGCGGCAGCCTTGGCGCTGGAGGGGTTGCGCGAGCAGTTGCAAGCCAGCGATGTGATTCTGTGGAGCAGCGCGGGGCAGGCGATTGCCACGGCCGGCGAGTCCCGCTTCAATTTGGTGCCCGAGCGGCCCTCGGCCACTTTGCTGCGACAGGTTCGCAACCAGCGCGTGGTCGCCTTCATCGAGGGGCTGGAGGAACTGGAAGCCTTGGCCGACCCGCGGGAGGTGCTCGCCTTGCCGGTGCGGGAGCTCCCTCGGGTGCGGGTGATCGCGGCGGTCTCGCCTCCCAGCTTCGGGCTCGGTGGCGATGTGCGCTTTTTGCAGGTGACCATGCCGCTGCCGGCGGCCTTGGTGGCCGACGCCCTGGCCGTGCAGCTGGCGAACCGGGAATACCAGGAGCGGGCACTGGCCCGGGACGGGTTGCGCAGCATGTACATCGGGACACTCACGCTGGCGCTGTTTCTTTCCGTATTCGGTGCCGTGCTGCTCGCAGTGCTGCTGGGCAACCAGATTGTGCGCCCCCTGCTGGTGTTGGCCGAAGGCATGCGCGATGTTGCCCGGGGAGACCTGACCCCGAAAGTGGCCCTGACTGCCCGAGACGAACTCGCCGGGCTGACCCGCACCTTCGCCCACATGACGCAGGAACTCCTGGAAGCCCGGCAGGCCGTGCAGCACAGCATCGGCCAGGTCGATGCCGCCCGCGCGAGCCTGCAAACCATCCTCGATAACCTCACCGCCGGCGTGGTGGTGCTCGATGCCCAGCACCGCGTGGTCAGCGCCAACCCGGGGGCTACACGCATCCTTCGCGTGCCGCTGGCGGCTCACTTGGGCGAGCCCCTGAGCGGGATACCGGGGCTGGAATCGTTTGGCCAGTGGGTGCAGCAGCAGTTCGACCGCTTTCTGTCCGATCAGTCCCACCACGAAGGGGGGCACTGGCAGCAGTCGATCGAACTCCACGGTGGCCAGCACGCGCAAGAAGGGCAGGGGGTGACGCTGATTGCGCGCGGGGCCCTGCTGCCCAACGGCGACCACCTGCTCGTGTTCGATGACGTCTCCGAAATCATCTCGGCCCAGCGCGCCCAGGCTTGGGGGGAGGTGGCGCGGCGTCTCGCCCACGAAATCAAGAACCCCTTGACACCCATCCAGCTCTCCGCCGAGCGCTTGGCGATGAAATTGGAGCCCAAGCTGGAAGGCGCCGATCTCGCGGTGCTCAACAAATCGGTCAAGACCATTGTCGATCAAGTGGACGCGATGAAGCGGCTGGTCAACGAGTTTCGTGACTATGCCCGCCTGCCAGCGGCCAGCCTGCAACCCCTGGATCTGAACGCCTTGGTACAAGAAATCGTTGGCCTGTACGAGGCAGCCGAAGTGCCGGTGCGGCTGGAACTGCAGCCCGAGGCTCCGCTGGTGTTGGCCGATCCCCAGCAGGTGCGGCAGGTGGTGCACAACCTGGTGCAAAACGCGCAGGACGCTACCCCGCCCGGTGCCGGTCCGGTGCTGCTGCGCATCCGAGTGTCTGAAGGCGGGCGCTGGGTGCGCCTGCAGGTGCTGGACCACGGTCCAGGCTTCGCCGACGCCATCCTCAAGCGTGCCTTCGAGCCCTACGTGACGACCAAGCCCAAAGGCACGGGCCTTGGACTCGCCGTCGTCAAGAAGATCATGGACGAGCACGGCGGCCGGGTGGACATCGGTCAACGCCAGGACATCGATGGAACCCGTGGCGCGCAAGTATCGTTATCATTCAGGGTTGCAAATCTGCAACAGGGTTGAGCAGTCCCCGGAAAGCAAGCGGCGCAGCATGGCAAACATATTGGTGGTTGACGATGAACTCGGGATCCGCGACTTGTTGTTCGAAATCCTGAACGACGAGGGGCACGCAGTGGAGTTGGCTGAGAACGCCGCCCAGGCGCGCGAACTGCGTGCGCAGTACCGTCCCGATCTGGTGCTGCTCGACATCTGGATGCCAGATACCGACGGTGTGACCCTGCTCAAGGAGTGGTCCGCCAGCGGCTTGCTGACCATGCCGGTGATCATGATGAGTGGGCACGCCACCATCGATACGGCGGTGGAGGCGACGCGCATCGGCGCCATGGCCTTCCTGGAAAAGCCGATCACGATGCAGAAGCTGTTGCAAGCGGTGGAGAAGGGGCTGAACCGGGCCATGGCGCGTCCGATCACGCCACCCAAGCTGGCGGTCCCCACTGCAGTGGCCGCGGAAGTCCAGCCCCCAGCGGGTGAGGTGCGCCTGCCCGCAGTCCAGGACGGCGACACCTCGGTGCAGACCTTCGATCTGGATGTCCCCCTGCGCGACGCGCGTGATGCCTTCGAAAAAGCCTATTTCGAGTTTCATCTGGCCAAGGAAAACGGCTCCATGACCCGCGTGGCCGAAAAGACCGGCCTGGAACGAACCCATCTGTATCGCAAGCTCAAACAACTCGGCGTGGATCTCAGCCGCGCCAAGCGCGGCGCCGTCTGAGCCGCTTTCTGTGTTATAGTAGTGGTCTTGGCCCGGTAGCTCAGTTGGTAGAGCAGCGGATTGAAAATCCGCGTGTCGGTGGTTCGATTCCGCCCCAGGCCACCATATTCAAAGCCCAACCCTTCTCGGTTGGGCTTTTTCACATCTGGGCTTCCCCAGGCTGTGCGCGGTTTGCGTCGATTCTGCGTGTGCTACAGGCCCCGGCAGGCCAGCCACAAGGCGCCTACTTACCGGCCTAGTTTGACCCTTTTCCGCTCTCGGTTCTCAAAAAATATCCGAGAACTTCGCCAGCCGAGCACACGCAGAAACCCTTTCACGACAAGCGCTTGCTACCGAAGTGCTGCACTGGGTTCGACGCATAGACCACCTGCCGCCAATAGTCGAACCCGATGCCTGCATGGCGGTGATCGTCAGCCCTTGGGCGGGTGAGGATCATTGCCGTAGCTGTTGCGCTCGCGGATGCGACCATCCTCACCATGAATCAGCACTTCGCTGCGCTGGTTGATGGCGATGTCCCGGGCGGCACGTTCGGCCTCGGACTGGGTGCGGTGATGCGAGGTGTCTCGCTGGTTGCGTTCGCCACGGACGGCCCAGCCGTCGTCGCGCTTCACTACGTGTTGGTTCTTGCCGGCCATTTCAAAATCCTTTCAAGGTTGGGTGGATGCTGTACATCGGGTGCGAAGAGGGATCGGTTCAGTCACCCCCTTTCCAAAATCACGAACTCAGGCTTGAGCCAGTAGTGCCCCTTGTCGTCTTTGTCGACGAAGGTGGCGTAGACCTGCTTATGCCGCTTGAAAATGTCTGCAGTCCGGAAGCTGGCACCAGGCTCGAGGCCGAGCCCTGCAGCGATGTGTCGCTTGTGCACCTCGTCCCCATCGGCGTCTTCCAGGACCTTCAGGAACAGGTAGACCTGAGGCGACAGATCGATTGCCTGACCATCAATCAGCGCGACACGCTGCGTGTGCATCAGACGCAGGGAGGTCTCCGCCGATTCCTGCACCGGTGCCGGACGAGTCAGGTACGCCTCCAAGTTCTCGATCACCAGACCAGCCTTGCGGATGTGGGCGATGGCCCGCAGCGGCACCAGAAGGCGATCGCTCAAGGCAGTCCCGACCAGGGATGTTGGATCATCCGATGTGATGATCACCTCGGCACCGGGTGCGACCAATTGCGTCAGCTTGGCCGCCAACTGCTCGGGCATCGCACTCAGGCGTCGCGCAAAAAACACCGTGTGACGGCGGCGCCGATGTTCGAACTCACCCAGCCGCCACAAGACGTTGTCGACGATCGGCTCGACGGCATAGCGCGGGGCCAACCCCAATCCTGCTGACAACCACTTGGCCAGCTTCTGCGGTTGCACCTGCCAAAAGTGCGCCTGTTGATTCGCCAGTCCGACCCAACCGCATTCCGGGCAGTAGCCGCGATAGGGTTGCGAATCTGGCGCGGTGTGTGGCTGCGGCCGCATGGCCTCGGTGCCGCACTCCGGGCAGAGGATGTCCAGTGCCCGCTCGCGGCTGACGGCGATGGCGTCCAGGGCCAGCAGATGGCCATAGAACCCGGGCCGGCTCGAAAGCCAGACCGCGTCGGGGGAGATCAGCATGTCTTCACGCTCGAGCAGGCGGCAGATCTCGGCCAGCCCCTGGTCGTTCATGACCGCGACCGCCTCATTCATGCATGACTCCTTCGGCTTCCTCCGCCAGCTTGGCCGTCGCGGGTGACTGCATGACACCCAGTGCGCGCAGCAGCGATTCCACCAGCCGGGCGTCAGCCTCTTCCATGTCCCGCAGATTGCTAATCCCGCTTTGCTTGAGATCGATGTGCAGCACCCGGCTGGCTTTTCCCGGCTGCAGCGGCTCGAAGTACAGCGAGACAACGGCGTCGATGATGTTGAAGCCTTGTCCCATCAGGATGGGACTGATTTGCTGAGCAGCGAGACAGGCCAGCACATCGGGCGCGTCTTTCTCCCCCGGCGGCTTGATCTGGTAGTCGCAGATCGGGGGATGGATGGCCCGCACTTTCGCCTGTGACAAACGGATGCGCTCAACCCGGTGTGCCGCCAGGTCACATTCGCGGTCATCGAAAAGCTCGAAGCCATCCCGCAGACGGTTCAGTAAAAACATCGGCTTCTCGATGTCCTGGGGCTGCAGCACCTGCTTGAATACATGCTTGCCGAGGTGCTCCAGCAAGGTCTGCTGTGTCTTGGCACCACCGGGCGCCAGCACATCAATCACCCCGCTGGCCGGGTAGATGACGACATCCATGGCCATGGGTGGTCTGACGTCACGCCAGTGCGCCCGGTTGTCGTCGCCAAATTCAAGCTGACGCTGGGCGTTGTCCTCAATGAGGATGCCCAGTTGCACGCCACCATCCAGATGCCGGTCCAAGGTGTCGATCTGACAGGCGCGCGGCGTCCCCTTGCTCGGCGTGAATGCGGTGGCCAGTGCCACCTCGAGGGCGCGAATGTCTTCCTGGCCACGGAACAGCGCATCGACGGGCGGCACCTGCAAGCGTTTCCACCCACGCTTGCCAATGCGCAGGCTCACCGCGTAGATCGCCTCGGCCGTGGCGAATAGGTCAGGCCAGTTGGCCATGACCCACAAGGCGCGCTCGGCATCGCTGGAGAATTTCGTGAAATCCTCGTGGATCGCGGAGTCCGGTGGGGCGGTGTTGCGCAGGGCATCGACACCACGCCCGTTGGCCAAGTCATGCACGCGCCGCATCTCGGCGTACAACACCTCTCGTTGGACGGTAGGCAGGGCATCGATGATCTCAGTAACGGCATTGACCAGCTTATCGTCGACAGGATCGGCGGGCAGTTCCAACTTGCGAGACTGCAGGTAGAACTTCCAGGCGTGCGCTGGGACTTGGCGGATGAGTTGGCGGTAGTTGAAGGCGGCCATCTTGTTTTTCCTTTTTGCTGGGCCGCCGTGCCGATGACTTCTTGTGTGCGCGAGAGGCCTGGGTTGGTTACACTGTTCTCAACACCGTATTGCACAACAAAGCAAAATGTATTTGTTCGCTATATCGGGTGTTTGATGGAATTTAACGGTGGATGATTGTGTTGTCAAGCCGGTGCGGATTCGTTCGAAATAACGTAATATCTCGGTCTGTGCAAAACGCTACCCGTCCCCCTGTTCGCGTGGGGCTGAGAGAACACAGGAGAAACCGTGGCAACCCCACTGGGTGACAAAATTCGCAGACTGCGCCGTGAGCAGAAGTTGAGTCTCGACGCACTGGCCGCCGCAGCCGGCATGAGCAAGAGCTATCTGTGGGAGTTGGAGAACAACGACGATGCCAACCCCACCATGGAAAAACTGGCCAGCATCGCCGCTGTCCTGAACGTCACGCCAGAGTTCCTGGCGCACAACGAGCTGGCAGACCAGCCGGAGGACGCCTTCGACAAGGCGTTCTTCCGCAACTACAAGACGCTAAAGCCCGAGACCAAGCATCAGCTCCTTGAGATCCTGAAGACCCTCAAGAAAACCCAAGGATGAGTGCCCCGCCCAACAAGCCGGCGCCTTGGGCCAACCGGCTGAACAAGCTCTTGGATCAGTTTCACGCCGTCCATGGAGGCGACCGATTCCCGGTCGATGTGGAAGCGCTGATTCGGGAAGTGCCGGGTACTTTCCAGACCGGCGAGCCGATCACCATTCAGGGCGAGGCAATGGACCCGGAGTTCGAGGGGGCGCTGTTCAACCTGAATGCCGATGCGCCGGGCAAGGGCAACTGGGCCATCATCTACAACCAGGCGATCAGCTCACCGGGGCGAATCCGCTTCACGCTGGCACACGAGCTGGGGCATTACCTGGTGCATCGCCATCTGCAGACGTCTTTCAACTGCAGCGAGGTGGACACCACTCAGTGGGACAGCGACGAGCGAAAGATTGAGTCCGAAGCGAACACGTTTGCGTCCTACCTGCTGATGCCTGCGGATGATTTCCGTCGGCAGATCCACGGGGCAACCATCGATCTGGACGTGCTCGGTGCATGCGCGGATCGGTATGGCGTGTCCATGACGTCGGCCATACTGAAGTGGCTCGAGCTCACGCCCCACCGTGCGGTGCTGGTCATGTCCCAGAACGGGATCGTCCAGTGGGCTTCCGGCAGCGGGTCCGGCAAGTGGCTCTCCATCTCTCTGAACAAACGGCTGGCCAATGGTCAGCGACGGCCACTTCCCGCAAGGAGTGCCACCCGCTTGGACACCGATACCAATGTCGATCGACTAGGCACCCCGATCGATGCACGCATCTGGTTCCCACAGGAGCCCGATGGCATGGTGGCGCGGGAGATGCGCATCGCGTCTGATCTCTATCGTCAAACGATGACCCTGTTGATCCTCCCGCCCGAGGTCAAACCTTGGGAGCGCAACCAGACGGACGATGACGACGACGGCCTTGAAAACACCTTCGATCGTTTCGTCCGCAACGGTCAACCGCCGGTGCGCTGACGGCACGGCCGGATGGTTCGGTGGCGTTTGTCACCAGCAAGCGCCCATCCGCAACGGCTAACCTCCGTTCGCAATCACCCGCAGCAGGCCGCAATTCCCTGCTCGGAAATCCGGTGGCCAGCCGGTGAAATGGTGGCAGTTTTTCATCACGAAAGCCTGCCATGACACCTCTCGAACACCCTACCAAATCCGCCCACCGCGATACCCGCGAGCTTGGGCGCTCGCCTTGCCAGGAAATCGCGCAACTGCTCGCTGCCGGCATCCTCCGGGCACACACAGTTCCCACCGTGGCAAGCCCATGTCAGCATGAAGCCACGGCTGGCGACATTCCGCTTGGCTTCACTAGCCACCAGCGCGTTCATACGAACCCGTCTCAACAAGAAGGAGTTTCCGTATGACGACACACGCAAGCCAAGAAACCGTGGCTGCACGGCTGGCGCAACTGCCCTACCTGCCGATGGAAAACCTCTGGGCGCTCTGGGATCAGTATTTTGATCGTCGCCCTGGCCACCATCACCGCACCTGGCTTGAAAGTCGGCTGGCTTACAAGATTCAGGAAGAGGCGTTTGGTGCCATGTCCTCATCGCTCAAGCGCCGCCTGGAAAAAATCGGTGAGACCGGCGAGGTGCCCAACCAGAAGCGCAGAGCAGAAAACCAGTTGGCGCCGGGTGCCACCCTGATCCGCGAATACAACGGCATTGCCCATCAGGTCAAAGTCCTGGACGATGGGCGTTTCGAATACCAGGCCCGTGCCTACAAAAGCTTGTCTGGGGTGGCCAAGGCCATTACCGGCACCGCGTGGTCTGGGCCGGCATTCTTCGGACTGCGCCAGCCGTCCAAGCGGGGGGCGTCCGTATGAGAAAACCCGCCCTTTATCCCAATACGCAAGCGCCAGCGATCACGCCCAAGCGGCGCTGTGCGGTCTACACCCGAAAGTCCACCGATGAAGGCTTGGACATGGAATACAACAGCCTGGAGGCGCAGCGTGATGCGGGGCTTGCCTACATTGCCAGCCAGCGCCATGAAGGCTGGATCGCTGTGGCCGATGGTTATGACGATGGCGGCTTCTCGGGTGGCAATATGGAGCGGCCCGCGCTGCGCCGATTGATGGACGATATCGAGGACGGAAAGATCGACATCGTCGTGGTCTACAAAATCGACCGCCTCACGCGCAGCCTGCCAGACTTCGCGCGACTGGTGGAAGTCTTTGATCGGCACGGAGTCTCGTTCGTGTCTGTGACCCAGCAGTTCAACACCACGACGTCGATGGGACGCCTGACGCTCAACATCCTGCTGTCTTTTGCCCAGTTTGAGCGCGAGGTCACCGGCGAGCGCATCCGCGACAAGATTGCCGCCAGCAAGGCCAAGGGGATGTGGATGGGCGGCGTGCCGCCTTTGGGCTACGACGTCAAGGATCGCAAACTCGTCGTCAATGACAAAGAGGCAGCGCTGGTGCGCGATATCTTCATGCGCTACGCCGAGCATGGATCGGCCGCACGTCTGGTGCGCGAGTTGCAGGTCGAAGGCCACACCACCAAGTCCTGGGAAACCCAGACCGGGAAGTTCCACCACGGTCGGATCATTGATCAGCAGTACCTGTTCAAGCTGCTGCGCAATCGCCTGTACCTGGGTGAGATCACGCACAAGGGCGAGGTTTTCAAAGGCCAACACCAGCCCATCATCTCGACGGCGCAATGGGAGGCGGTCGACGCCATCATTGCGCAACGCAAGCGCAGCACGACCCGTGACCGGTACAACGAGACGCCGGCGCTGCTGGCGGGATTCCTCTATGCCCCCGACGGCCAGCGCATGCTACCTACCTACACGCAGAAGAAAAACGGCAAGCGGTACCACTACTACGTTCCCTACCTGGAAAAGCGCCAGACCGCTGGTGCATCACGCATCCCTGGCCAGCGCAGCATGGGGCCCATGCCGGCCGCTGAAATCGAATCAGCTGTGCTGATGCAGGTTCTGCGCGTGTTGCAGGAGCCCGAGATGATCATCGGCGTGTGGCGCGAAGTGCTGGCAATGCAGGATCAACCCGGACTCGATGAAGCCATGATCGTGGTGGCCATGCGCCGTATCGGTGACATCTGGGCGCAGATGTTCCCGGTGGAGCAGCACCGCATCATGCGGCTGCTGATCGAGCGTGTGCAACTGCACCCGAATGGCCTCGACATTGTCTGGCGTGAAGACGGATGGCACCGATTCCGGCGTGAACTGGCCCAGCACCCCTTTGTGGTGGAGCAGAAAGATGCGCCCGCCATGGGGCGCCTCGGCCATGATGAAGAGGTGATGGCATGAGCCAATCCACCCCGCAACGTTGCAAGATTGAGATATCCGTATCGGGTCCGTCGCGTGAATACCAGAGCCAGGGCTCAGCGGTCACCTTCGTCCCCCTGACCATCAAGCGTCGTCACACCCGCAAACTGCTGATTGCGCCGCCTGGCCAGGAAGATGCCAAGGTCCGCTCATCATTTGACCTGCCCATGATCCGAACGATCGGCAAGGCTTTCTACTGGCAAAAGCTGCTCGACAGCGGTGAGGTCGCCAATGCCACCGATCTGGCGCGGCAATTGAAGCTAGAGCCAGGCTGGGTCGCCGAGGTGCTGCGGCTCACGCGCCTCGCCCCCGACATCGTGCAGGCCATTCTGGATGGGCGGCAGCCGCGCCACCTCAATCTTCACGCGATCCGGGGCCGGCAGGCGGACGTGCCTGTGGACTGGGATGAGCAGCGACAGTTGCTGGGGTTTCGGCCGATGGCCTGATCACGGCAGAAACAGGTTCTCTTCACCTTCGGCTCCTCATCTGTCCGCCTGCGCCCACTGCAGGCGTTTTTTTCATCTGGATGCTGGCACGGGCAGCAATTGCCCGATCTGCCCACCCTTTGCGTCCACCTTGCCCACCGGTTTGCCCACCCCCTGAATCCCAAACTGCACTCACGTTTTCGCAATCACCTGAAAGGAGAAGAACGTGAGTGTCAAACACCTGAATCAGCGCCAGCTGGCTGAGCGCTGGAATGTCGCGGAGGCCACGCTCGAGCGCTGGCGATCCGCCGGTATCGGGCCTGTGTACCTGAAATTGCAGGGCCGCGTCCTCTACCGCGTCGAGGACATCGAAGAGTACGAGGCGAGGAGTCTGCACAGCAGCACGTCGTCGCGCGTGATGGCCGGAGGTGTTGCATGAGCCAACGCCATCTACCCCCTCCACACGAGGATTTGCTGTCCATCCCGGCGACCGAATTGGCCGCATTCGATGCCCGCAGCCTTTTCCAGCTGAAGACGCTGGCCGCCGACCGTCTGGCCACTGCCAAGGCTGAAGTCGATCACATCGAACACGCCCTGAACTTGAAGTATGCCGAGCGCGCCAAGCACCTGCGCCAGGTCGCCGGCAAAGACAGCGGTGTCGTCCATTTCGATGACGGCGAGGTGCGCATCACGGCCGACCTGCCCAAGAAAGTCGAATGGGATCAGGCGCTGCTGGCCAACCTGGATGCGCGCATTGCCGCCAACGGCGACAACCCCCGCGAATTTATCGACGTCAGTTATCGCGTCTCAGAGACCAAGTTCTCCGCCTGGGCCAGTGCCCTGCGCGAGCAATTCATCCCCGCGCGAACCGTGAAGGTGGGCAAGCCCAGCTTCCGTCTCGCCCTGCTTTCGGAGTAATCACCATGTTCAAAAACCTCATCGAATCCCTGCGCAAAAAAACCTTGTCCCTGTCGGACCTGCCGGAAACCATCCGCGTCCCGGGTCACGCCGGGCAGACCGACATTGACCGCCTTCCCCTCGATCAGGCATCCGTCGATGACCTGGCCTTCGCTATCCAGGGCCTGGAAGCCCGCTCGTCTGAGATCTCCTGCCAGTTGCATTCCTTGCGCCGCCTGCACGATCTGGCCCGCGCCCGGGGCGCGCTAGGCACGGATAAGGTCACAGAGATCTTTGGTGGGGAGGTCTGATATGAGCTTTCCCTTCATCACCGCCGAGCAGCGCCTCGCAGAAAAGCGCGGCTCCAAGGGCGTCATTCTTGGGCCATCAGGTGTGGGCAAAACCACGCTGCTCAAAACCGCCGATGCGACCCGCACCCTGTTCATTGACCTGGAGGCTGGCGATCTGGCCGTGCTGGATTGGCCTGGCGACAGCGTGCGGCCACGCACCTGGCAGGAATGCCGCGATCTGGCCTGCTACATCGGTGGCCCAAACCCCGCGCTGCGTGACGACCAGTCCTACAGCCAGGCGCATTACGACCAAGTGTGTGCCTTGTATGGCGATCCCGCCATGCTGGCCAAGTACTCGCTGATCTTTGTGGACTCGATCACGGTTGCGGGGCGCCTGTGTCTGCAGTGGGCCAAGGGGCAGCCGCAGGCCTTCTCCGAAAAAACCGGCAAGCCCGACACGCGTGGTGCTTATGGCCTGCATGCCAGCGAACTGGTCGGGTGGCTCACCCAGTTGCAGCATGTCCGTGACAAGGACATCTGGCTGGTCGGGATCCTCGACGAAAAGCTCGATGACTTCAACCGCAAGGTGTTCAGCCCTCAGATCGAAGGCTCCAAAGCCGCGCTGGAACTGCCCGGCATTGTCGATCAGGTCATCTCGATGGTGGTGCTCAAGTCGGATGACGGCACCCCTTATCGCGCCTTCGTCTGCCAGCACATCAACCCCTGGGGCTACCCCGCCAAAGACCGTTCCGGACGACTGGAAGTCGTCGAGGAGCCGCATCTGGGCCGCCTCATTTCCAAGATCACTGCGCCGCGCGCGCAATAAGCAGGAGAGTATTCATGAACAGCTACAGCAACAACGCCGCCTGGAATGACTTCAACGATGCCGAAGACCAGCGCGAGTACGCCCTGATCCCACCCAAAACCCTGGCCAAGGTCATCATGGCCATTCGCCCGGGTGGGTATGACGATCCAAGCCAAGGCTGGACTGGCGGTTACGCGACCCGTTCCGACAAGACCGGTGCGATCTATCTCAACGCCAAGTTCACCATTCTGGAGGGACCGTTTGCCAAACGCGTGGTGTTCGGGCTGATTGGCCTGTCCAGTCCCAAGGGCCCGGAGTGGACCCATATCGGGCGTAGCTTCCTGCGCGCCATCCTGAACTCGGCACGAGGCATACATCCGGCAGACAACTCGCCACAGGCGCAGAGTGCGCGCCGCATCAAGGGCTTTGCCGATCTGGATGGTGTGGAGTTTGTCGCCCGCATTGATGTCGAGAAGGATCAGAACGGCGACGACAAGAACGTGATCAAGGCCGCCATTCAGCCGGATCACAAAGAGTATGCCGTTCTGATGGGGCAGCCGATGCGCACCCCAAGCCAAGCGCCCTCGGCTCCCACCGGTACGCCCCCTATGACATCGGCGCCAGCCGTTCCCACTCGTCCTGCCTGGGCGCAATAAGGAGGACTACCCATGATGCTGCGTCCTCGGCAGCGGGAGTTCGTCACCCGCTGCGTCACGGCTCTCAAGGCCCATGGCAACACCCTCGGTGTGGCGCCGACTGGGGCTGGCAAGACGATCTGCCTGTCCGGCACCGCCGGGGAGTTTCTTCAACATCCGGACGCCAAGGCCTGCATCTTGGCGCACCGCGACGAATTGACCGCGCAAAACCTGGCCAAGTTTGGCCGCGTCAATCCGCACGTCAGCACCTCGGTCTTCGATGCCCACCAGAAATTGTGGTCGGGTCAGGCCACCTTTGCCATGGTGCAAACCTTGGCACGCAATCTGGAGCAGATGCCCACGCTGGACATGCTGGTGATCGATGAGGCTCACCACTGCGCGGCGCCCACCTACCGACAGGTCATCGACTCGGTCCTGGCCAAGAACCCGCATGCGCTGATTTACGGCGTGACTGCTACGCCCAATCGCGGGGATGGCAAGGGCCTGCGTGAGGTGTTCTCCAATGTCGCAGACCAGATCAGGTTGGGCGAGCTGATCCGCTCTGGGCATTTGGTCCCACCGCGCACCTTCGTGGTCGATGTCGGAACGCGTGACGCACTCGACGGCGTGCGAAAACTGACCGACGACTACGACATGAACGCCGTGGCGTCGATCATGAACACCACGCCTGTCAATGCAGCGGTGGTCCAGCATTGGCAGGCGCATGCCGCCCGTCGCAAGACAATTGCATTCGCTGCCACCGTCGATCATGCCCATGCCGTCTGCCAGGCCTTCAACGCGGCGGGGGTTCGGGCCGCAGTGGTTCATGGCGAGATGACACCTGCCGAACGGCAGTTCACCCTGGCTTCGTATGAGACTGGCGATGTCATGGTGCTGGTGAACGTGGCCGTGCTCACGGAAGGGTATGACTACACCCCCACCTCCTGCATCGTGCTGTTGCGCCCCAGCTCCTACAAGTCCACGCTGATCCAGATGGTCGGACGTGGCCTGCGCGTGGTCGACCCTACCGAGCACCCTGGCGTCGTCAAGACCGATTGCGTGGTCCTGGACTTCGGCACCGCCTCCCTGCGCCATGGCAGTCTGGAGCAGGAAGTCGATCTGGATGGTTTTGCCGGTGATGGCGTGGCGCCGACCAAGCACTGCCCGCAGTGCGATGCAGAAGTACCGATAGCCAGTCGCGAGTGCCCGCTCTGTGGCCACAGCTTTGCCAAGGCGATCGAGGAAGCACGTCACCAAATCAGCGATTTTGTGATGACCGAAATCGATCTGCTCAAGCGCTCCAACTTCGCCTGGTGCGACCTTTTCGGCGACGACTGCGCGCTGCTGGCCACCGGTTTCAAAGCCTGGGCGGGTGTCTTCTTCCTGGGTGGGCGTTGGTACGCGGTGGGTGGTGCCGAAAAACTGCCCGCCCGCTTGCTGGGTGCAGGGGAGCGCACGGTGTGTTTGGCCCAGGCCAATGACTGGCTCAACGACCAGGAAGTTGACGATGCCGCTCACAAGACCCGTCGCTGGTTGCAGGAGTCGCCCACACCTGGGCAACTGCGTTACCTGCCTGCGCCGCTGCGCGCGGATTTCAGCCTGACCCGCTATCAGGTCTCAGCGCTGTTGACCTTCCAGTTCAACAAGGCGGCCATTCAGCGCCTGGTTACCGCAGCCAACGATGCGGTGATGGCCGAGTTTCGGGAGGCTGCGTGAGATGTGCTGTGTGCGCCCGTCAAGCCAAAGGCCTGGGGTATTTCAACCCACGCTTACGGCGTTCCGACCCCCGCCGCTACAACGACCGGTGGGTGTTCTGCTCCATGCGGTGCCAGAACGTCTTCTCCCGACTGATGGAGCGCCTGACCCCGTTTCAGGAGGATGCCGTGATTGATCCCAGCGACATGGAGATCGCCGCCATGCAATCGGCACTGGCTCCCTTGGGTGAGTACGTCGCCTCCATCGGCATGGATCGCCCTTTAGCCGACTACGGCAAGGACGAAGTCCTGCGCCTGGTGGAGGTCGTGGTCGACGCCTATCAGGCCCACATGTTGGCTGAGCACGAACGCATGGTCGAGCGCGATCGCACTTTCTTTGAACAACTCGCCAGCCGCAAGGCCACTGCCAGCACGGGTGGCGATCACCACAGGATTCCATTTTGATGATCGACCTGAACCATCAACCCAAATTTCACGAGCAGGTGTCAATGCTGCTGGATGCAGCCTTGCAAGCCGAGCGCAGCCAGCAGGCCCGCCGGCGCTATCTGGGCGCCTCACGCCTCGGTGTGCCCTGCGAGCGCGCCCTGCAATACGAGTACGTCGACGCGCCGGTGGACGACGGTGCCGAGCTGCCGGGTCGCACGCTGCGGATCTTTGAAGTCGGCCATGTCATGGAGGACCTGGCCATTCGCTGGCTGCGCCTGGCTGGCTTCGACCTCTACACCCGCAAGCAGGATGGCGAGCAATTTGGCTTCTCCGTCGCGGGTGGTCGCATCCAGGGGCATGTCGACGGCGTGATCGCCGGCGCCCCTCCCAACCTGGGTTTGTCGTTTCCCATGCTCTGGGAGTGCAAGACCATGAACGACAGGAGCTGGCGCGACACCGCCAAAAAGGGCGTGGCCGTGACCAAGCCAGTCTACGCCGCGCAAATGGTGATCTACCAAGCCTACATGGAGCCGAGCATTCCTGGCATCGCATCTCATCCTGCGTTGTTCACCGCCATCAACAAGGACACCCAGGAGCTTTGGTTGGAGCTGGTGCCGTTTGATGCAGCGCTTGCGCAGCGCATGTCTGATCGCGCTGTCAAAGTCATCCAGGCGACCGAGGCTGGTGAATTGCTGCCGCGCGTGGCGTCTGAGCCGAGTTTCTACGAGTGCAAGTACTGCGCCTGGGCGCGTCGGTGTTGGCGCGAGCAGGGTGTGAGCGCATCGGGGGTGCAGTCATGAATGCGCGTCTTCCTCAACCCGTCATCGAGGCATTGACGGTGACCGCCCGTCGCCAGAAACCCTTGATTGGTGCATCCCTGCTGGAGCGTCTGCTGCTGCGCCATGTGGCTGTGGTGTGTCCGGAGTCGCGACTGGTCGTAGCTGTTATCAAACAGGCGTTCATTGACCTGTGCTCGCCCTCGAAACATCTGCGCTCTGAGGCCAGACGTTTCTTTCGAGACGGGCGCCTGGAGCTGTGGTGCGACCAGGTCGGTCTGTCCTCCAACTTCATGCGAGAGATCGCGACCAAGGCTGGCTACTTGAATCCGGCAGACACCGATGAAGGAGGTGTCCATGCTTGATTTCAACGACCAAGAACCCGCAGCTCCATCACCCAGCGGAAATTCCGAGCGGGATGAACTGCGATCGGCCTTGATGGCACGGCTCGAGGGCGTGCTGTTTGCTTTATTTCCGGCGGGCAAGGTGACACACGGCAAATTCGTCGTTGGCGATGTGCTGGGCAGTCCAGGTCGCAGTCTGGAGATCGAGCTGGATGGTGAACGGGCGGGCCTGTGGATCGACCGCGCCACGGGTAATGGTGGCGATGTCTTTGCGCTCATCGCTGCGCACCGCCATTGGGACACGCATCGTGATTTCGCGGCCGTCCTCAGCTTCGCCCGGGAACTGCTCGGCCGAGCGCCCGCCGTGTCACCCGCCAGACGCAAGGCAAGCGCGCCGGTGGATGAATTGGGTCCAGCCACCGCCAAGTGGGACTATCTTGCCGCTGACGGCAGTCTGATTGCCTGCGTGTATCGCTATGAGCCCAGTCCTGGACGTAAGGAATTCCGCCCTTGGGATGCCAAGCGTCGCAAAATGGCGCCGCCCGATCCGAGGCCGTTGTTCAACCAACCTGGCATTGCTCATGCCGACCGGGTGATTCTGGTCGAGGGCGAAAAATGCGCCCAGGCCTTGATCGACGCTGGCCATTGCGCGACCACCGCGATGCACGGTGCCAACGCGCCCATCGACAAGACCGACTGGTCACCCCTGCAGGGCAAGCATGTACTGATTTGGCCCGACCGCGACAAACCCGGCTGGGAGTACGCCATGAATGCCGCCGAGGCGGTCATGGCAGCAGGAGCCCAGCACTGCGCGGTGTTGATGCCGCCGTCCAATCCTACGTCGCAAGACCCCCAAGGAAGTGCGGATGGCTGGGACGCAGCCGACGCCATTGCTGAGGGCTTTGATGTGGAGGCTTTCCTTGCCCACGGTGAGCGCATCCAATTCCAGCCTTCAACGCCAGACACCACGCCGGCAGCAGATCCGACCGAGCAATCGGTCTGGGCCACTGAAGACGCGCTGGCGCTGACTTTCTCGGGTCGGTACGCCCAGGACTGGCGCTATGTCGCGTTGTGGGGCAAGTGGGTGTTCTGGACCGGCAAGCGCTGGCAAACCGAGGAGACTCTGGCGGCGCACCACCTGATGCGCCAGATCTGTCGGGAGGCCGCACTCAAGGCCGATTCTCATCGGGTGGCCGCCAAACTCGCCAGCAGTGGCACGGTAGCTGGCTTGGAGCGGCTCGCACGCTCCGATCGGCGTCATGCCGCCACCGCCGACGAGTGGGATGCCGACCCCTGGCTGCTCAACACGCCAGGCGGCGTGGTGAATCTCAAGAATGGCGTGCTGCGCTCCCACGACCGTCTGGACCGACTGACCAAGATCACGACGGCCACCCCCGCGGGTGATTGCCCCACCTGGCGGCAGTTCATCGATGAGGTCACGGGTGGCGATCAGGCCCTGCAAGCTTATCTTGCTCGGATGGCAGGGTATGCGCTGACTGGATCGACACGAGAGCACGCGCTGTTCTTTCTGTATGGCACAGGTGCCAACGGCAAATCGGTGTTCGTGAACACCCTGGCCACCATCCTGGGGGACTACGCCACCAACGCGCCCATGGACACGTTCATGGAGACCCGCACAGACAGGCACCCGACCGATATGGCCAGCCTGCGTGGGGCCCGGTTTGTCGCCGCCATCGAAACCGAGCAAGGGCGACGCTGGGCCGAGTCCAAGGTCAAGAGCTTGACCGGTGGCGACAAGATCTCGGCGCGCTTCATGCGCCAGGATTTTTTCGAGTTCATGCCGCAGTTCAAGCTGATCGTGGCAGGCAATCACAAGCCAGCCATCCGCAACATCGACGAAGCGATGAAGCGGCGCCTCCACCTGATCCCGTTCACGATCACCGTCCCACCGGAAAGGCGTGACAAGCACCTGCAGCAAAAGCTGCTGGCCGAACGGGATGGGATCCTGGCTTGGGCAGTTCAAGGCTGTCTGGAGTGGCAGCGTCAGGGCCGGCTCGACCCACCCCAGCAGGTGCTCGATGCCACCGATGAGTACTTCGAAGAGGAGGACGCGATTGGTGAGTTCCTGGACGAGGACTGCCAGCAGTCGCCCGTGGCGCGGGAAGCGATTTCCGCGATCTACCAGCGCTGGCGTGAGCGCGCTGAGCGGCGTGGCGAGTACGTGGGCACCAGCCGCTGGCTCACCCAGCAACTCATCAACCGTGGGTTTGCGCGCACACGCCTGCATGGCGGGGCAAAAGCCCTGTCAGGCCTGTCGCTCAAACCCCGCGAGCCGGGCGGCTACATGCCCTATCGCGACGACTGACCGAATCGACAGACCCCAGTGGGTGACCGAAAGTGACCGGCATATCGTTATCTCTCTACACGTGTACGTGCGCAGGCGCGAGCGGATAACGAGAAACGGGTCACCTTCGGTCACCAGATGCCAAAAACGCAAGGAGTGACCAATGAACACAATGACCATCTTCGCCCTTGATCTGGGCACACAAACCGGCTGGGCACTGACCAGCCGTGACGGCAGCATCACCAGTGGCAGCCAATCTTTCAAACCCCAACGCTTCGAAGGCGGCGGCATGCGCTTTCTGCGGTTCAAGCGCTGGCTCACCGACATCAAGCAGTGCAACGACGGCATCGACCAAGTCGTGTTCGAAGAGGTCCGCCGCCACGTTGGTGTCGACGCGGCCCATGCCTACGGCGGATTCATGGGACAGCTCACTGCCTGGTGCGAGCACCACCAGATTCCCTACCAGGGCATTCCGGTCGGCACGATCAAGAAGCACGCCACGGGTAAAGGTAACGCCAGCAAGGACGAAATGGTGGCATCTGTCCGTGCGCGTGGACATGCCCCGACCGACGACAACGAGGCTGACGCCATCGCCTTGCTGTACCTGGCCCGTGAGATGGCCACAGAGGTGGTGTGACATGAAAGTGCCCCAATACCGCTACCGCTGCCCCTTGGGCAATCTGCAGCCCACCACGCCGGATCTGGACGCGGTCAAACGCGAGGGCTGGCGCACCGATCACATCCTGGTGGTCAGCGAGCACGACGAACGGCTCGACTGGGTGGAGAAACAGTTCGTCCGTCGTCTGGGTGAACGCCTCTACGGTGATGGAGGCAAGCGCCATGACTGAGGCCAGAACCGAATGGACTGTGGACGATGTGGCCGCCCGGTTTGCTGAGGCTGCCGAGATTGCACACAAGCTGCCCCGGGTCAGACCTGGTGGCTACTTCAATCCCTGGATGACGCTGGCCATGCAGGTGCCCGAGCGCTACCCCGATCCCGAGCGGCTGTACAGGCCCATGCCCCCCAGCCCCCAGGCGGTGGAGCGGATGCTCGAGACCATGCGCTGGGTGCAGTGGCTGGAGGTGGAGCAGCGGCATCTGGTGTGGATGCGTTCGAACCGGTATCGCTGGGAGCAGATCGGTCGGCGGTTTGCCTGCGCGGCAAGAACTGCCCAACGACGGTACGACGCTGCCATCCATCNGCAGTGGCTGGAGGTGGAGCAGCGGCATCTGGTGTGGATGCGTTCGAACCGGTATCGCTGGGAGCAGATCGGTCGGCGGTTTGCCTGCGCGGCAAGAACTGCCCAACGACGGTACGACGCTGCCATCCATCTGGTCACTCTGCACCTGAACAAGGGACACTGACTGAAGTCGAGGCAAATCGATGGCGGGGGCGGGGTGGTGCGGGATGGTGATGACAGATGCCAAAACACCCCCTGTCGCGTTTTGCCCGGTTTGGGCCTACAGTTTCAGCTATGGTCAGGACAGCGGTGTGAGCAGCGGGCGTGATCTTCCGACTCGAACCTTGCACCCCGACAGATGCGAAGCGATGCAAACACCTGATGGCTGATGCCAATCAGATGATCGCGGAGTCCTGCGGACAATCGATGGGTCCTTCCTGGCCAAAACGGTATGCGGGGGGCAACAGCGCGAGATTTCGATAGCGTCTGCCCTGAAAAACAGGTTACCACCCGGCCAGGTTACCGGCCTGTGGTTACCACCACCCCAGACAGTTACCACCCCCTGAATATTTCCCACCCGCCCGGCGGCAACGCTCGGCGGGTTTTTCAATTCCATGACGCCCAACCTGCAGATCGAATACCGGCCGATCGATGCGCTGCTGCCGTACGCGCGCAATCCGCGCACGCATTCTCCGGCGCAGATTGCCAAGATCGCGGCCAGCATCGTGGAGTTTGGCTGGACGCAACCCATCCTGGTCGATGGCGAGAGCGGAATCATCGCCGGCCACGGGCGCCTGGCGGCGGCGCGCAAGCTGGAGTTGGCGGACGTCCCTGTCATTGAACTGGGCCACCTGACCCCGGCGCAAAAGCGTGCTTACGTGATCGCCGACAACCGCCTGGCGCTTGACGCTGGATGGGATGACGAGTTGCTGGCGCTTGAACTGGCGGAGCTGTCTGAGGCCGGATACGACCTGCTGCTCACCGGATTCGACGATGATGATCTGGCCAAGATGCTGGCCGACTTGGGTGATGGTGAAGGCAGCGAGTCTGGAGATGAGTCGGATGCCGATGAGGAAAGCGACGTTCCCGAACCACCCAAGCAGCCGATCTCCCGACCAGGGGATGTCTGGCAACTGGGCCAGCACCGCCTGATCTGCGGCGATGCCAGCGACCCATCCGTGGTCGCCACCTTGATGCAGGGCGAGCAGGCCAGCCTGTGTTTCACCTCGCCCCCTTACGGCAACCAGCGCGATTACACCTCTGGCGGCATTGCCGACTGGGATGGCCTGATGCGCGGCGTGTTCGCGCAAGTGCCCATGGCCGCCAATGGCCAGGTGCTGGTCAACCTCGGCCTGATCCACCGTGACAACGAGTTCATCCCGTATTGGGATCAGTGGCTCGACTGGATGCGCAGCCAAGGCTGGCGACGTTTTGCCTGGTACGTCTGGGACCAGGGGCCAGGCATGCCCGGTGACTGGCAAGGTCGCCTGGCACCGAGTTTCGAATTCATCTTCCACTTCAACCGGCAAACGCGCAAACCCAACAAGACCGTGCCCTGCAAGTTCGCCGGCCAGGAAACGCACCTGCGCGCCGACGGATCCTCGACCGCGATGCGTGGCAAGGATGGCCAGGTCAACGGCTGGACCGCTGCCGGCCAGCCGACGCAGGACTGCCGAATTCCCGACTCGGTCATCCGGGTCATGCGCCACAAGGGAAAGATCGGCAAGGACATCGATCATCCGGCCGTGTTCCCGGTGACGCTGCCAGTGCAGGTCATCGAGGCCTACACGCAGGAAGGCGAGATCGTGTTTGAGCCCTTTGGCGGCAGCGGCACCACGCTGATGGCCGCCCAACGCACCGGTCGCATGGGCCGCGCGGTGGAGATCGCACCCGAGTACGTCGACGTGGCGCTGCTCCGTTTCCAACAGAACTTCCCTGGCGTGCCGGTCACCTTGGCCGCCACCGCAGAACCCTTTGAGGTTGTTGCTCAACAACGCAAAGCCGAGCATCGACAAGAGAGCGAACATGCAACTGTCTGAACATTTCGAACTGGCCGAGTTTCTGGTCTCAGAAACGGCGGCTCGCCGTGGCATTGCCAACGAGCCCACACCCGAGGTCATCGAGAACCTGCGTCGGCTGTGTCAATCGGTACTGCAGCCGCTGCGCGTTCACCTCAAGCGCCCGGTGGTGATCACCTCCGGCTACCGCTCGCCAGCGCTGAACCGCGCCATTGGGGGCAGTCCGACCAGTCACCACATGCAAGGGCGTGCGGCTGACCTCATCGTGCCAGGTATGACGCCGTTGCTCGTGTGCCAAGCCGCCCACCAGTTGAAGCTGCCCTGCGTGCAGATCATTCACGAGTTCGGACGGTGGACCCATCTGGCAGTGGCGATCTCGAATGAGCGCACCCAGTTGCTCACGGCCAAGCTGAACCAGGGCAAGACCGTCTATGAAACGGGGTTGGTCCATGTCTGAACCCTGGCTATCCACCCATATCGAGCGCTGGCCCACCGAGAAACTGGTGCCCTACGCCCGCAATGCCCGTACCCACTCAGAGGAGCAGGTGGCGCAGATTGCGGCATCCATCGTCGAGTTCGGGTTCACCAATCCGATCCTGGCGGGGTCCGATGGCGTGATCGTGGCGGGCCATGGACGTCTCGCCGCCGCGCAAAAGCTCGGTCTGGATACCGTGCCGGTGGTCGTCCTCGATCATCTGACACCCACCCAGCGACGTGCCCTCATCATTGCGGACAACCGCATTGCAGAAAACGCCGGCTGGGACGACGCCATGCTGCGCATCGAGTTGCAGTCGCTGCAGGAAGATGGATTCAATCTCGACATCACCGGCTTCGATGCCGACGCGCTGGCCGAGATCATGGCGGGCGAAGAGACCACGGTCGATGGCAATACAGATGAGGATGCCATTCCAGAACTGAGCGAAACAGCCATCAGCCGACCCGGTGACGTGTGGATTCTTGGCAATCACCGGCTGGTTTGCGGTGATGCTACGCAGCCATTCAGCTACGAGCAGTTGCTCGCCGGGCAACGCGTTCAGATGATCTGGAGCGACTTGCCCTACAACGTCAACTATGCCAATAGCGCGAAAGACAAATTGCGTGGTAAGCACCGACCTATCCTGAATGACAACTTGGGCGAGGGTTTTTATGACTTCGTCTTCGATGCGCTCTCGCTGATGTTGCCCCACTGCGATGGCGCGGTCTACATTGCGATGTCCTCCAGCGAACTTGACACGCTACAAGCCGCGTTTCGCGCGGCCGGTGGAAAGTGGTCTACGTTCATCATTTGGGCCAAGCACACCTTCACCCTGGGCAGAGCGGATTACCAGCGTCAATACGAACCGATCCTGTATGGCTGGCCGGAAGGCAGCAGTCGGCATTGGTGTGGCGATCGCGATCAAGGTGACGTCTGGAATATCAAGAAACCTGCCCGCAACGATCTTCATCCCACGATGAAACCTGTCGAGTTGATGGAACGTTCAATCCGCAATTCGAGCCGACCAGGCGATGTGGTCCTCGATTGCTTTGGCGGATCCGGCAGCACGCTGATCGCCGCTGAGAAATCGGGGCGCCGCTGCTTCATGATGGAGTTGGAGCCGAAGTACTGCGATGTCATTGTTCGCCGTTGGCAGGAATTCAGTGGCGGCAAGGCTATCTCTGAATACAGCCAACGCGTCTTCGACGAGGTCACAATCCAGGAGGCTCCGGCGTGATCAGGCAGCTCAGCTTCTTGGATGTGGCTGAGCCCAAGGACCACGGCTTGATCGACGAAACTGCTGTTGTTCGGCACCACCACCTGCGGGTCAGCGCCGAAATGGAAATCGGCCGAGCGGGTGAGTATTTGGTGATGGCAGATTTGCTGCTCAATGGTTGGGTAGCGTACCCGACATCACAAGGCGTGCCGTATGACATTGCTGTTGACATCGGCCAGCGGGTGATCCGGGTTCAGGTGAAATCCACCAAGACGCCCAAGACACCCGGTTCGCTCAACCGCGGCTCTCCGCTGTATGTGTTTCACACCCGTCGAGCTGGAAAAGGTGGGCGACGGCGGTACAGCAGCGATGATTTTGATGTGCTGGCATTGGTCGCCCTGGATCGCCGGCTGATTGCCTACTATGCATTGGCCGATACCCACAACGATTGCATTGCGCTGCGCGTACCCGGGGTCCGCTATGGTGATGGTGGCGTCAAGTGCCGCTACTTTGAGGATGCGAAATTCGAATTCGCCCTGGATAGCGTTTTGATGAGACAACGACAGGAGGCATTGTTCGCCTCCTGAGTCCATGTCAATGCTCGGTGCGTTTGAGGTCGCGGTAGAAATTCTCGTGCGGGCCAACCATCAGCAACTTGAGCGTGTTCTCATCCAGAATGCGGTAGGCAAGCAGGCACAGCAGGTTGCCCATGCGGAACTTGTAAACCTGCACGCCAGCCAGATCGCCGACTTTGGTTTCACCGGCTTCCGGCTGGCCGACAATGGTTCGAACTGCCTCGTCAAGCGCGGCTTTTTGCTGCTTGTGCAGCTTTTTAACGGCGCGCTCGAAGGTCGGTGTGACAAGGACGCGCATCAGCCGAACTGGTACTCACCCACGGGCTCTTCCTGGTCAGCGATCAGGATGTCGCGGATGACGCTGAACGGAAGATCGGGGTTTTCTGCGGCGATCTTGCCGATCTGAGACCAGTATTCGATTTGCTTGGGCACCGAGCGGTGCTCGATGGTGCCATAGCGCTTGGCGGTCTCAACCAAGGCTTCGGGCAGTTTGACATTGATGGCCATACGAACCTCCTTTGAATGGGTCTATGATAGCCCATAAGGGACCAAAATGGAACCTGTGATGTCAGTCTGCCAGGGCCTCTTCGACGATCTCGCAGTGAATCACAAAGCCCGTCAGGTAGGGCAGCCCCTTGGGAATCCCGTGCTGCTTGCTGGTCAGGCGGCCGATGGTCCAGCCCATCCAGCGTTGGGTGGCGGCGTGGATCGCATCGTGCAGGTTCAATCCGGCGTGCAGGCCGTTGAGCACATCGTCGGCAAAGTGACGGCCATGGCGGCTGTCCAGGAAGGCGCGCACCGATTCGAGGGGCTGGAAGGTGGCGTCCGAAATCGCGGTCATCGCGATCGGCCAAGCTGCTGCGGCTTGATCATTCATCGTGCCCCAAAAGCCCCAGACTTCGTTCTGGGTGGCAGGGATGTGGGTGGTGGTCATCGTCGGCTCCATGTCTGTGTTGGCGATGACTCCATTGACGCGCTGTAGAGCACAGAAGCCAAGGCTTTCTCGATCATTTATCGAGAGCGTGATCATTTCGCGACGCTGGCCAGTTCGGCCTGTGCGTTGGCGATCAGGTCCAAGCGCAGGTTGGGCGTGATGTTGCAGGCCAGGGCGTTGAGCGCCCAGTTCATCACCTGTGATTTGTCGTGCGGCGTCTCGGCCGTGTCGAGTCGCTCGATGTAATGGTCCAACTCGCGCAGGCTGCGCTCCAGGGTGGACCGGGCGGTGAGCAATGCGTCTTTGGCCCTTTGTTCGGTCATCTGGCGCATGAGGGTGTCGAGGTCGAGGGTCATGGTGGGGCTCCTTCAATCGTTGGGCGATGACCCCATTTACGCGCTGTCCCGATGCAAAGCCAAGGCTTTGATTGCAGAAGATGGGCAGCGTGGCGTCAGAGCCACTAGCCCAGACGGGCTGCGTAGCGGGCGTAGTCCCCGCCCGACGGATCGACATAGAGGCACGGGCGTCCGGGGGCATGGACTTCCACGCACAAACGCCCCTGGCCGACATAACCACCCTTGCCGGCCAGCCAGTCGCGCGAGACCAGCAGGTTGGCAGCAAACCCATCGAACTCCTCAGGCGTCATGGTCCGGGTCTCGGTGACGTAGACGAGGTAGTCGCCGCTGGCGCTCATGTCCCTGAGGTTCTCGGGCTTGCGCGCAAAGGGCAGCCGGATGCCGAGCTGCTCGACTTGAATCTCCCGGCCCTCCCACTGGAGGGTCAAGGGGGTGCGTTCAATGGTGATGGACATGCTGGGCATGAAGTGCCTTTCTGGTTTGAGTGGCGGTTGGGCTGTTGGATCGGTACTTGGGGCTGGCGACCTTGGACTGCAAGGCTTCGACGCCCGCCAGTGCCAGGGTGAGCACGGCGTTGTGAAACGCCGCTTCGGCCAAACAGGGCGCAAGCCGCGCGTCTTCGAGCAGGAGGTCGATGCTTGGTGCCACCTTGGCCCTCATCGCGGCGCACACCGCCTCCTGGCGCGCTGGGCTGGCGCTGCGGATTTCGGGGCAAAGGCTGATCAGGGTGCGAAACGCCTGGTCGGCCAGGCGCCGCCCCAGCTCATCGATGCGCGCCAAGTTGGGGTGGGCGTTCATGCGGCCTCCGATTTAGTAGTGGTGACGGTAGCGGTGCCTGCGGACGTGGACTCGATGCGGTACACGCGCTGACCACCAGCTTCCTTGGCTGATGTGATGGTCAGCCCCAGGCGCTTCTTGAGCGTGCCGGCCAGGGTCCCGCGCACGGTGTGCTGTTGCCACCCCGTGGCCTCCATGATCTGCGCGATCGTGGCGCCCTCGGGGCGTTGCAGCAGGCCGATGACCAGAGCCTGTTTGCTGTCGGCGCGGGTGCGAACCGGCTTGTCCTTGGCGGGCTGCTGCCAACTGGCCTCTGCACTGGCGACATCGGCCTCCAGTTCCGGATCGTCCAACGTGATGGTCGGCGGCAATGCGCCCGGTCGGGGCAGGCCCAAGGCGTCGTAGCCCTCGGCAGCCACCACCCAGTCATCGCCATCGGGCGTGATCAGGGCACGTTTGAACAAGCCTTCGAGCACCTTGGCACGGGCGCCGCCCTTGATGTGCTCGGGGAACCAGGCGATCTTGCCGCCGCTGTCTTGAACGGCGTGCTCCAGGATGGCCTGCTGGTTGGGGTTGAGTGCGGTGGTCATGGCGCCCTCACGCATGCAGGGCAGTGGCGCTGCCGTTGCCACTGGTTTGACGTGCTGCGGTGACTTTGCGCACGCGGTGCACGGCCTGCTTCGGTGCGCCGCCTGCCGCACGCAGCCCAGCATCAAACGCGGCTTGCAGGGCGCTCTTGACACCCCAGACGCTGACGTCGTGGAAGTCCAGGCTGTCGCGGTGGCGGGTTTGCAGGGTTTCGATAAACAGGTGGTCCAGGGCAATCGATTCGAGCAAGAGCTCGATCTCGTCGGGGGGGAGTGTGGTGGGCTGCTTCTGTTTGGTCATGTGGGGCTCCTGGGTGGTGGGTTGCTTGTCAATCGACATCCGCATTCACGCGCTGTGCGCCACAGAAGCCAAGCGCTTTTTAATCCCGGGTGATTCACTCGCCTTTGCATGAAAAACCGCATACAGGAGGCCACCCACTTGCACTGAGTAGATCAACACCATGGGACTGTCCATTCGCGCCTACGCGCGCCATCGCGGCGTGTCGCACGTGGCCGTCAAGAAGGCCATCGACACCGGGCGCATCAGCCAGTTGCCGGACGGCACCATCGATCCGGTGGTGGCCGATGCCCAGTGGGCAGCCAACACCACACCGACCCGACGGTCGGTGGCAGATGTCGCCAGTGACAAACCGGCCCCGCAGGTTTCCGCAGCCACCCGCGAGATTCCGCAAGCTGCCGCACGACCACAACGGGAAACGCCAGAGCCGCCCACCCCGGCGCTGTCATCGGGCGGCACGTCACTGCTGCAAGCCCGGACCGTCAACGAGGTGGTCAAGGCGCAAACCAACAAAGTACGCCTGGCCCGATTGAAGGGCGAACTGGTCGATCGGTCGCAGGCCGTAGCCCATGTCTTCAAGCTGGCCCGTGCCGAGCGCGATGCCTGGCTCAACTGGCCAGCGCGCATTTCGTCACAGATGGCCGCCGGACTCGGTGTCGATCCGCATGCCTTGCATGTGGCGCTGGACGCCGCCGTGCGCCAGCAACTTCAGGACCTGGGCGACTTGCAAGCCAAGGTAGATTGACCATGGACGAGCTGTATTACGAAGGCTGGGACGCCATCGAGCGTGCCTGGCGCGAGGGTCTCACCCCCGATCCGCTGCTCACGGTGTCCGAATGGGCCGACAAGCACCGGGTGCTCTCCAGCAAGGCCGCCTCGGAGCCAGGGCGCTGGCGCACCAGCCGCACACCCTACCTGCGCGAGATCATGGATGCCTTATCCCCCATGTCGCCGATCGAGCGGGTGGTGTTCATGAAAGGCGCGCAGGTGGGCGGCACCGAATTGGGCCTGAACTGGGTGGGCTACGTGATCCACCACGCCCCGGGCCCGATGATGGCGGTGTGGCCCACGGTGGAGATGGCCAAGCGGGCCTCCAAGCAGCGCATTGATGCGCTGATCGAGGAAAGCCCGGCCATCCAGGAGCGCATCGCCCCGGCGCGCAGTCGGGACTCCGGCAACACCATCCTGGCCAAAGAGTTCCATGGTGGCGTGCTGGTGATGACCGGCGCCAACAGCGCGGTGGGCCTGCGTTCCATGCCGGTGCGCTACCTGTTTCTCGATGAGGTCGATGGCTACCCGCTGGATGTGGAAGGCGAAGGTGATGCGATTTCCCTGGCCGAGGCGCGCACCCGCACCTTTGCCCGGCGCAAGATCCTGATCGTCTCGACCCCGACGATTGCCGGGGCCAGTGCAGTGGAGCGCGAGTTCGAGGCATCGGACCAGCGCCGCTACTTCGTGCCCTGTCCGCACTGCGACCACCGCCAGTGGCTGCGGTTCGAGCAACTGCGCTGGGAGCGCGGCCAGCCCGAAACAGCGGCCTACATCTGCGAAGGCTGTGGTGAACCGATTGCCGAGCACCACAAAACATGGATGCTGGAGAACGGTCAGTGGCAGGCCTGCGCGCCAGAACAAGCTGGGCGCACGGCCGGGTTTCATCTTTCCAGCCTCTACAGCCCGGTGGGCTGGCGCAGCTGGATCGAGATCGCGCGGGCGTGGGAGTCGGCTGCGATGTCAGACAGTCGGTCGGCGTCGGCCATCAAGACCTTCAAGAACACCGAACTGGGTGAGACCTGGGTCGAAGAGGGCGAAGCGCCGGATTGGCAGCGCCTGCTGGAGCGTCGCGAGGACTACCGTATCGGCACCGTACCCGCGGGTGGCCTGATGCTCACTGCCGGTGCCGACGTGCAGAAGGACCGCATCGAAGTCTCTGTCTGGGCCTTCGGGCGTGGCAAAGCCGCGTGGCTGGTGGAGCACCGGATCTTGATGGGTGACACCGCTCGCACCGAGGTCTGGTCGGCTCTGAACAAGCTTATGGGTGAGACCTGGACCCACAGCAGCGGATGCCAGTTGAGCCTGGCGCGACTGGCGCTGGACACCGGCTACGCCACCC
>NZ_JACCDB010000015.1 GCF_013432195.1 Tepidicella baoligensis
CATGCTGGGCGCACAAAAAAAAGCACCTAGGCATTCCTGCGCTAAGTGCTTGATTTTATTGGTGGGTCGTGCAGGATTCGAACCTGCGACCAACGGATTAAAAGTCCGCTGCTCTACCAACTGAGCTAACGACCCCACTTTTAACTTTTTGCAATCAACTTCGTTGCTTGTTGAGCCTCAGATTATAGCGTCCTTTTTGCCCTTTTCTGGAGCAGCGAAAATTTTCTTCGACTTTTTCATACCGGCGGCTAAACGATCCAGCAACCAGCCGGCCGCACAAAAGCCAAAGGTCGCGGTCACCGACACGCTGGAGCCGTAACCATGACAGTTCAGGGCGCTGCCCGGTACGGCCCCCACCTCACACGCCCCCTCGGGCATGGTCACGGGCTCCCGGCTGAACACACAGGGAATGCCAATGGTGCCTTCGCGGCAGGCACCGTGGACCTTGCGCAAACGGTAGCGCAGCTGGGCGAGCAAGGGGTCGTGCGTCACCACAGACAGATCATCCAGCTCGGCCTTGTGCGCCAGGCGCTTGCCACCCGCGGCCCCTACGGTGATGAAAAGCCGACCTGTGCGCAAGGCCCAGGCGGCCATCGTCTCTTTGGCAGCGCGCTGGTCACAGGCATCCACAACACCCTGTACCTCCCCGAAACCCATGGCCTGTTCCCACAAAACCTCCCAGTTGTCGGGCGTCACGAAATCGTCAATCGCCTGCACCCGGGCAGTTGGGTTGATCTGGGCAATGCGATCGCGCATGGCCAGCACCTTCGCCTGCCCGAACGTGTCGGTGAGCGCGTGAACCTGGCGGTTGGTGTTGGACTCGGCCACATGGTCCATGTCGATGAGCGTGAGCGCGCCCACACCGCTGCGCGTCAGGGCCTCGACCACCCAGGAGCCCACCCCACCGATACCGACCACCACCACGTGGGCATCGAAAATTCGTTGTGCTCCCGCGTCTCCATACAGGCGGCGCAGCCCAGCGAACCGGCGTTCAAAGCCTGCGGCCGGATCGCCTTCGGACCAGGAAACCAGGTCACTCACGTTCGATCAGCCACATCTGGAAGCGAAAACCGGCCAAGGCCCCCAAAACGATCCCAAGCACCGCGATGATGCTGGTGACGCTCAGGGTGGACAGACCCGACAGGCCCTGCCCCACCGTGCAGCCCATGGCGGTAACCCCTCCCACCCCCATGCAGATGGCGCCGACAATGTGCAATGCCGTGTCCTGGGTGTTGCGGAAACCTTCCCAACGGAACGTGCGCGAGGCCACCGCGTACACAAAGGCCCCCAGCACCACCCCGGCCACGCTCACCACCCCGAGGGTGAGCACCTTGGAGGCGTCGCTGAAGTAGATCAGCCAGTCCAGTGTGTAGGCCATGGGCGCCGTGAAGGTGAGCGATTCCATGCGCCCGGTGTTGGTGGCCAGGTAAACCGATTCCAACGTCTCGGGGTGTTCTTCGACAAAAGCCAGATGCCCCGTGACCCACCACAGGGCGGCCACGGTGGCGCCGATGCCCAGACCAGCCAGCCAATTGTCCATCGAAGCACGGAAATCCCGGTTCAGCACGGCCCACAACACCAGCCCCATGCCTACAACACCCCCCACGAGCAGCCCCCCTTGTGGCGCACTCCAGCCCATGGCAGCAGACAGCCACAACGGCAAAGCGCTGCTGCCCTCCATCTCAAAGGCCACGCGGTCCACGGTCTGCACGCGCAACACGGCGGTGATGCCACGCAGCGTGGCAAAGGCGGCGATACCCATCACGAAAAACACCACGAGGGATTTCAGGTTGCCGCCCCCAATGCGCACCAGCGTCTTGCTGCCGCAGCCCGAAGCGAGCACCATGCCGAAACCGAACAGGGCTCCTCCCACGAGCGCCGACAGCCAGATCACGCGGGGGCCGGTGTAGATGGTCTGCATCGGATCGATCCAGCCCAGCCACGCCATGGCATAAAAGGAGATCATGGCCACACCAACGGCCATGCCCCACATGCGCATGCGCGTCCAGTCGCCCATGTTCACAATGTCACTGATCGCACCCATGGTGCAGAAGTGCGTGCGTTGCGCCACCGCCCCGAACACGAATGAGACGGCCAGCGCGGCCCACAGCACCTGAACGTACAGGCTTTGGATGTCGGCGATTTCCATGGCGCGGATTGTAGTGGGCGGCGCGCCATCTGGCACCGACCCGCAGGAAGCCCGGGGTCAGGCAGGGGGGGTGGTCAGCGCATGCGCGCGAGCCGGTCGCGGGCAGTGGCACCGGCTTCGGTTTCAGGGTGCAATCGCACCAGCTCCTGCAGAACGGCGCGGGCCGCCCGCGCATCCTTCAGTTCCAGATGGCAGTTGGCGATCGCCAGCATGGCCTCCGGCGCCCGGGGATGCTGAGGGGCCTTGGACAACAGGCGCTGGTAGCTCTCGATCGCGGCTTTGTAGCTGCGGGCCGCGTAGTGCGCATTCCCCTGCCAGTACAAAGCCGTTGGTACATAGCCGCTGTTGGGGAAACGGGCCACCAAAGCCTCGTAAAGCTGGGCTGCACGGGCGAAATCGGATGCCCGCAGGGCATTCATGGCGGCCTCGAACGCCTGTGTCTCTTCCGGGCGGGCAGGGAACTCCACGCCATCGACCGTTACCCGCACCGGCTCCAAGGGGCGCAGACGCTCGTCGATGGCCGCCAGCACGTCGCGCTGCTGACGCTGCAGTTCGGCCAGATCCCGTGCCAAACGCTCGTTTTGCCCACGAACCTCGGCCAGTTCGCGACGCAGGGTCTCCAGCTGGTTGATGAGGTCCAGCATCCCGCGGCGGGCAGGCGTGAGTTCGTTGTCCACCAGCTCTTTCAGCTCCCGTGCCAGGCGCTCGTTGGCCTGCTCAGCGGCTTGACGGTTCGCCTCGACACGGCCACGCAGATCAATGATGGCGCGCCGGGCTTCATCGTCCCCACCGAAAAGCTGGGCCTGGGCTGGCATTGCCCACAACGATGCCACCACCACAGCCATGCCCACGAGCAGGGACGGCCCCAACAAAGAATGAAAACGCTGATTCATCAGCGATAGCTTAACTCAACACGGCGGTTCTGCCGGTGGGCTTCTTCGTCGGAGCCTGGATTGGCTGGCTTCTCCTTGCCAAAGCTGACCGACTCCATCTGCTGCTCCGACACCCCCAGCAAGGCCAGCGAGCGGCGCACGGCATCGGCCCGCTTCTGACCGAGCGCCAGGTTGTATTCACGCCCCCCGCGCTCGTCGGTGTGACCTTCCAGCACGACACGGCGCTGGCGGTCGGCGTTTAGGAACCGGGCGTGCCCTTCGAGCACCGGCATGAATTCGGGTTTGACCGTGTAGTCGTCGAAATCGAAGTAGATCAGGCGGGGAAGGTTGGCCGGCGCCTGCCCCACTTGCTCTACCCCGGCTTGCACGCCGGTGACCGAGCGCTGATCCACCGCCCCAGTGGTACCCGTGCCCTCGCTGGCCATACCGCCGCCCGGTTGGACAGGCACCCCGGTGCGATCGGAAACGGGCACATCCTCGTCCAGCTTCACGCTGGAGCCACAACCGACCAAGGCCACGGCGGCCACCAACACGGCAGCCGCCTGCCGCCACCGGGTAGCGCCGGTGAGCCAGGTTCCGCGCGGGGACTGGGAAGTATCCAGAGTGGAGGAAGTTGCGTGCTTCATGGTGTGCCTGATGAGTGAATGAAGGTGAAGGGGAGTGAGGAGAATCGGTACGATGGGCCAGGCGCCTCAACGCAGGAAGGGCCCCCAGTCGGGCTCGCGAACGCTGCCCGGCACGCTGGACAGCCGCGTCTTGATGCGGCCATCCAGTGTGGTCGTCATCAGCGACTCGCGCCCCTGTACTTTGGTGGCATACATGATGAGACGGCTGTTGGGAGCGAAGCTGGGGCTTTCGTCGGCCGTGGTGTCGGTCAAGGTGCTCAGGCTGCCGGTGGCCAGCTCCATGACGCGCAGCTTGAAGGCGCCTGACATCCGCGACACAAACGCCATCCAGCGCCCGTCGGGACTGATGGCGGGCGAAATGTTGTAGTTGCCCTCGAAGGTGATCCGCGTGACTTCGCCTCCCGTGGGCGTCATGCGGTAAATCTGCGGCGAGCCGCCGCGGTCACTGACGAAATACACCTGGCGGCCGTCAGGGGTGAACACGGGTTCGGTGTCGATGCCACTGGTCTGGGTGATGCGCTGAGGCTGGCCGCCGTTGGCGTCGATGGCGTAGATCTGTGACGAGCCCCCAAGCGTGAGCGTGGCCAGCAGCTGGCGGCCATCGGGCGACCAGGCCGGCGCGCTGTTCGACCCGCGAAAGCTCGCCAGCAGGCGGCGGCGGCCCGTGGCCACCTCGTGGGTGTAGATGACGGGCTTGCGCGACTCGAACGACACATAGGCCAATTGCTGGCCATTGGGCGACCAGGCCGGCGAAATGATCGGCTCCTGGCTCACCAAGGCCGCCTGGGCGTTCTCGCCATCGGCGTCCGCCACCCAGAGGTTGTGCCGCTCCGCATGCTTGGAGACGTAGGCAATCCGGGTAGAGAACACCCCTGGATGCCCGATCAGCTTCTCATAGACGTAATCCGCGACCCGATGCGCTGCCAACCGCAGATCGGCGGCGGACACGGGAAAACTCATCCCGCCCAGATCTTGCGCGCGCACCACGTCCCACAGACGGAAGCGGACATCGAACCGTCCGTCGGCCAGTTGGGTGACGCTGCCGGTGATCAGCGCATCGGCGCTGCGCTCACGCCATGGAGCCAGATCGGGGCGCGCCATCTCGTCGATGACGGCGTTGCCCCCAGGCACGGCGCGCAACTGCCCGCTGCGTTCCAGGTCGGCACGGACGATGGCCGGCACATCCTGCACAACACCGGGCGAGACACGGAACGGCGCGATCGCGAAAGGAATCTGCTGCATCCCGATGCCGGACACCTCGACGCGAAATTGCGCCAGCGCCTGCAAGGGCCAGCCCAAGCCCGCCACCATGGCGCCGCAACCGGCGAGTGCGGAAAACCTGCGACGATCGATGGGTGTGGAATAAGACATGGGCAATGGCTGGAACATGAATCGGTCATCGAACGGCCCGGCACCAATGCTGGGCAGTTATCGTCCGATAATACCGGACACGCTTTCATGCCACAGGGGCAGGTTTCCGCAAAAAAGTTCCTGTG
This sequence comes from Tepidicella baoligensis, assembly GCF_013432195.1. Lineage (GTDB taxonomy): Bacteria > Pseudomonadota > Gammaproteobacteria > Burkholderiales > Burkholderiaceae_C > Tepidicella > Tepidicella baoligensis. The sequence continues at coordinate 5,165 of NZ_JACCDB010000015.1, forward strand.
TTTCTTGTAACCACTTTTTTCTTCCGCACGCGGATCGCGTACCTTGACTGAATCCGAACCCACCGCAGGGGCTCTCCTGGCGGGCCAGTCCCTCTCACAACGGCTGCGCCGCCTATGGCCCTATTTCCGTGGCACGAAGGGCGGTATTGGCCTGGCTTTCCTGGGCGCGCTGGCGGCTGCCCTGACCGAGCCCGCCATTCCGGCCTTGCTCAAGGCCCTGCTGGACGACGGTTTCGTGGCCGACACTTTTCCGCTCTGGCTGGTGCCCACCGCCCTGATGGGGCTGTTCCTGATCCGCGGTGTGGCCACGTTCGTGGCCAAGTACGCGCTCAACTACACCGCCGCCGGTGGCATGGTTGCCCTGCGCCGGGCCATGTTTGCCCGGCTCAACGATGCCCACATGGACCTGTTCACCGCTCAGAGTGCCAGCAAGCTGTCCAACACCCTGGTCTATGAGGTCCAGACCGGCACCTCCATGCTGGTCAACAGCCTGCTCACGCTGGTGCGCGACGTCCTCACCATCGTCGCCCTGTTGGGCTACCTGATCTACCTGAACTGGCAGCTCACGATCATTGTGCTGGCGCTGTTTCCGCCCTTGGCATGGGTGATCCGGCAGTTGTCGCGCCGGTTGCACCGCATCACGCGCGCCAGCCAACAGGCGACCGATGAACTTGCCTACGTGGTCGAAGAAAACGTGCTGGCGCACCGGATGGTACGCCTGCACGGCGCCCAATCGCAACAGGGGCTGCGCTTCGAGGGCCTGAGCCAGATGCTGCGCCGGCTCTCACTCAAGTCCACCATCGCTGGTGCCGCCATGGCGCCCCTGAGCCAATTGATCGCTGCAGGGGCACTGTCGGCCGTGATCAGTGTGGCGTTGTGGCAAAGCAGCACCAGCGGGGTCACCGTGGGTGGGTTCGTCGGCTTCGTCACCGCCATGCTGATGCTCATCGCCCCGCTGCGACAGTTGGCCGATCTGGCGAGCCCCATCACCCGGGGACTCGCAGCCCTGGAAAGGGCACTCGAGCTGATCGAGCATACCCCGCTACAGACCGGCGGCTCGCATCAGGCCCAGGCCCAAGGCCACCTGTTATGGCAAGACGTGTGGGTGCGCTATCCCGGGCAGGAACGCCCCGCTCTGCGCGGGGTGACGCTGGAGATCACCCCCGGCGAGGTGGTGGCGCTGGTCGGCCCCTCGGGATCCGGGAAAACCACACTCGCCAACCTGTTGCCGCGCTTCGTGGAGGTCAGCGCAGGCACGGTGCGGCTGGATGGCATTCCCCTGCCAGACTGGGACTTGAGCTGCCTGCGTCGCCAGTTCGCCATGGTGAGCCAGGACGTGGTGATGTTCAACGACACCTTGGCGGCCAATGTGGCACTCGGCGCCGAGCGGGACGAGCTCCGCATTCTCGAGGCCCTGCGTTCGGCCAACCTGGGCGAGCTGGTGGACAGCCTGCCCGAAGGCATTCACACGACGGTCGGGCACAACGCTGCCCAACTCTCGGGGGGGCAGCGGCAGCGCCTGGCGATTGCCCGCGCCATCTACAAGAACGCCCCGATCCTCATTCTCGACGAGGCCACCTCCGCGCTGGACAACGAATCGGAGCGGCTGGTACAAGAAGCCCTGAGCCGGCTGATGCGCGGCCGCACCACCCTGGTGATCGCGCACCGGCTCAGCACCATCGAACACGCCGACCGGGTGGTGGTGCTGGTGCAGGGGCAGATCGCCGAGCAGGGCACGCACGCCGAACTGCTGGCGGCGGGCGGGGTGTATGCCCGTCTGCATGCCCAGAGCCAGGGCGGCGTGCTGGCCGAGTGATCAGAGCAGCACGATGTCGTACTGCTCCTGCGTCATCGAGCTTTCGCTCTGCAGCGAAATGGGCTTGCCGATGAAGTCGCTCAGGCCCGCCAGGTGGGCGCTTTCTTCGTCGAGGAACAACTCCACCACCTGAGGCGCTGCCACCACACGGAACTCGCGCGGGTTGAAGGCCCTGGCCTCGCGCAGGATTTCCCGCAAAATGTCATAACACACGCTGCGCGCGGTCTTCACATGGCCCTTGCCCGCGCAGGCAGGGCACGGTTCGCTGAGCATCTGGGCCAGCGACTCGCGCGTGCGCTTGCGCGTCATCTCCACCAGCCCCAACTGGGAGAACCCGCCAATCATGGTCTTGACCCGGTCGCGTGCCAGTTGCTTGCGGAGTTCGGCCAACACGGCTTCGCGGTGGTCTTCTCGCGCCATGTCGATGAAATCGATGATGACGATACCGCCCAGGTTGCGCAAGCGCAACTGGCGGGCGATGGCTTGCGCGGCTTCGAGGTTGGTGCGAAACACCGTGTCGTCGAAATTGCGCGCGCCCACATAGCCGCCGGTGTTCACGTCCACCGTGGTCAGGGCCTCGGTTTGGTCGATCACCAAATACCCACCCGACTTCAGATCCACGCGCCGCCCCAGTGCGCGCGCAATGTCCTCATCGATGTGGTAGAGGTCAAAAATGGGCCGCTCGCCGCTGTAGTGTGCGATGCGATCCAGCGTGCCGGGCATGTACTCGCGGGCGAAGGCCTGCAGCAGGCCGTATTGCTCTTTCGAATCCACCTGGATGGACTGGGTCTGAGCGCTGACCAGATCGCGCAGCACGCGCTGCATGAGGGTGAGGTCCTGGTACAGCAGCGTGCCCGGCGGCTGACGGGTGGACGCGGCCTTGATGTGCGCCCACGTCTTGCGCAGATAGGCAATGTCTTCTGCCAGCTCCTCGTCGGAGGCGTCTTCGGCGTTGGTCCGCAGAATGAACCCGCCGCCCCCTTCGGCGGTGAGCGCCACCAGCCGCTGGCGCAGGGCCTCGCGCTGGGCGTAGGGAATTTTCTGCGACACGCCGATGTGCTTGTCCTGGGGCAGGAACACCAGCAAGCGCCCGGCGATGCTGATCTGCGCCGTCAGCCGCGCGCCCTTGCTGCCAATCGGGTCCTTGAGCACCTGCACCATCAGCGCCTGGCCCTCGAAGATCTGGCGCTCGATGGGCAGCACGGCCGCCGTGGTGGGGGCGCTCACCGTAGGCGCTCCGTCGGCCGCCGGTTGGCCGCTGGCCACCAGCGATGCCTTGTCCTTGCCGGCATGGCGGGCGGTGATGTTGGGCAGCAGATCGGCCACGTGCAAAAAGGCGGCCCGGTCCAGCCCCACGTCGATGAACGCGGACTGCATGCCCGGCAACACGCGCGAGACCTTGCCCAGGTAGATGTTGCCCACCAAGCCGCGCTCCAGCGTGCGTTCGATGTGCACCTCCTGCACGGCGCCCTGCTCCACCACCGCGACACGGGTTTCCTGCGGGGACCAGTTGATGAGGATGTCTTGTGCCATGACGCGATTACAGCAGACGCAGACCGGCGGCGCGCAACACCTGCGCCGTCTCGTAAGCCGGCAGGCCCATGATGCCGGTGTAGCTGCCGCTGATGCGCTTGACGAAGAGCCCGGCCAGCCCCTGGATGCCATAAGCACCTGCCTTGCCCATGGGCTCGCCGCTGTCCACATAGCGGCGGATGTCGGCCTCGGACCATGCCCCGAACTCCACCTGAGAGCGGCTGAGCGCCTGCCAGACCTGCCCCCGGTGCGCCACCGCCACCGCCGTCAGCACCTGATGCCGACGACCGGCCAGGGCCCGCAACATGCGCCGCGCATCGGCCTTGGACGTGGGCTTGCCCAGGATGTCACGGCCCAGCGCCACGGTGGTGTCGGCACACAGCACCGGGCCATCGGGCAAACCACGGCGTTCCAGACGGGCAACGGCGGCGTCGAGCTTGTGGCGCGTCACGCGCTGCACATAGCGCGCGGGGGGCTCATGGGGGCGAACGGCTTCCAGCGCCTCGGCATCCTCGTCGGCATCGGGCAGCAGCAACTCGGAGCGCACCCCCCACTGTGCCAGCAGGTCACGCCGGCGTGGGCTTTGGGAGGCCAGGTAGACCCAGGGGGCAGCGTGCGGTTCAGCCATGCGGCATCATTCCCGGTGGTAGGGGTGGTTGGCGTTGACCGACCACGCCCGGTAGAGTTGTTCGATGAGGAGCACGCGCGCCAGGGCATGCGGCAGGGTCATGTCGGACAGGCGGATGCGCAGGTGCGCGGCGGCCTTGAAGGCCGGTTCCAGCCCATCGGGCCCACCGATGACGAGGGCCACGTCGTCACCGCCCATCTGCCATTCGCGCAGGTGCTTGGCCAGGGCCACGGTGGTGAGTGCGGTGCCGCGCTCGTCCAAGGCCACCACGCGCGCGCCTTTGGGGATGGCAGCCTCGATACGCCCCCGCTCCGCCGTTAGCAATGTGTCCAGCGTCTTGGAGCCGCGCGGTTCGGTCTTGACGGTCTTGACTTCCACCCGGCAGTCGGGCGGAAAGCGCTTGGCGTAATCGTCGTAGGCGGTCTGGGCCCAGTCGGGCATGCGCTGCCCAACCGCGACGATCACGAGCTTCATGCCTTGGGCTTGCGGGCAGGGGCCTTCTTGGCCACGGCTTTCTTCGCGGTCGGCTTCTTCGCCACCGCACCCACTTTGACGACCTTGACCGCAGCGGCGCGGCTGGACTTGGCCGCCGGCTTGGCCGCGCGGGGTGCAGCAGCCGTGCCCGCAGAGGGCTTGCGTGCCGGGGCTTTCTTGGCCGCCGCCTTTGGGGCGGGCGCCGATGCAGCGGCCGCGGCGGCCTGGGCTTTGCGCACCCTCTGAGCAGGCGCCGCCGGCACCTCGGCCTCGGGCTGGGCCGCACGGGTCTTGCGCGCCGGTTTGGCCAGACCTTCCGTGGGCTGAGCCAGCTTGGCCTTGGCCGCATGCTTGATGCGCACCGGCTTCTCACCCCAGATTTCTTCCAGCCGGTAATACTGGCGTATGGTGGGCTGCATCACATGCACCACGGCAGCACCGCAGTCCACGATGATCCATTCGCCATTGTCCTCACCCTCGGTGCGTGGCTTGTCGAAGCCTGCGTCACGCACCGCATCGCGGACACTGGCGGCCAACGCCTTGGTCTGACGGTTCGACGTGCCGCTGGCCACGATGACCCGCTCGAACAGGGGAGACAGTGCTTCGGTGTTGAACACCTGGATGTCCTGGGCCTTGACGTCTTCCAGACCATCGACGATGGCACGCTGGAGTTTCTGGATGTTTTTTTTCGCGGCGGCTTCGCTCATGTAGGCGTTTCGTAGAGGTGGTGTTCGGAAATATAACGCGCAACGCCCGCTGGCACCAACACATCGAGGTCGGGGTGGCGTCGGCTTTGCCCATGCACATGGGCACGGATGGCGGTGGAACTGGTGGGATGCAGCGGCATGTGCAGACGCACGAACGGAATGTCCACGCCGCTCAGGTCGGTCTCCACCGCTGCCGCTGGCTCGGCACCGGAAGCGATGTGGATGGGGCGGTTGGCCACCGCGAGCGTGGCGTGCCGCAGCACCTCGTCCCAGCGACTCCAGCTCTTGAAGGCGAGCAACTGGTCGGCCCCGAGTATCAGGTACAGCCGCGCGCCCGGGTACTCCGCGGCCAGTTCGCGCAGGGTGTCTGCGGTGTAGGACGGTCCTTCTCGACGGATTTCCCGCTGATCGATCACGACGCGCGGTAAATCACCAAATGCGGCTTCGCACATGGCCACCCGATGGGCAGCAGGCGACAGCACCCGTGACTTGTGCCAGGCGTATCCGGTGGGCATGACATGCAACACCTGCAGCTCCAGTTGCGTCAGAGCCGCTTCGGCCAGTGCGCGGTGAGCCCAGTGCGGCGGGTCGAATGCACCGCCGAACATGCCCACACGCATCATGGAGGCGTCGCTCACAGCCAGTCCCGGCGAACCAGGAATTCGTGGATCAGTCGGTACTCCGGGCTGCCAGGCTGGGGGCGCTCGTTGTAGGCCCACCGGACCAGCGGGGGCATCGACAGGAGGATGGATTCGCTGCGCCCTCCGGACTGCAAGCCGAAATGGGTGCCCCGGTCCCAGACGAGGTTGAACTCCACATAGCGGCCACGGCGGTAGAGCTGGAACTGGCGCTCGCGCTCGGTGTAGGGTGTGTCCATGCGGCGCCGGACGATGGGCAAGTAGGCATGCAGGAAAGCATCCCCCACCGCTCGCGTCATGGCAAAGCCGCCGTCAAAGCCCAGCTCTGAGAAATCGTCGTAAAAGACGCCGCCGATGCCGCGTTGCTCGTCACGGTGTTTGAGGTAGAAATACTCGTCGCACCAGGCTTTGAAGCGGGGATATTTGTCACTGCCAAAAGGCTCCAGGGCCTGGGCACAGGTGCGGTGGAAATGCACCGCATCCTCCTCGAAGGCGTAGTACGGGGTGAGGTCCATGCCGCCGCCGAACCAGCTCACGGCTTCAGCGCCGTCGGCCGGCTGAGCCGTGATCATCCGCACATTCATGTGCACCGTGGGCACATAAGGGTTGCGCGGATGGAACACCAGCGAGACGCCCAAGGCCTCGAAGGGCGCTCCGGCCAGTTCAGGACGGTGCTGCGTGGCCGAAGGTGGCAACCTGGAGCCGCTGACGTGGGAAAAACCGCAGCCCGCCCGCTCGAACACGGTGCCGCCCTCGAGGATCTGCGTGATGCCATTGCCTTGCAGCGGTTCTCCCGGCGGCTTTTCCCAGGCATCCGACAGGAAGGCTTTGCCATCGATCTCGGAAATGGCGGAGGTGATGCGCTGCTGTAGCCCGAGCAGGTACTCGCGCATGGTCTCGACGTGCGTCTGGATCATTTTTTCAAAGCCCGGTAACCGATGTCCCTGCGGTACTGCATGCCGTCGAACGCGACACCGGCCACCAGGTCATAGGCGCGCCTGTGCGCGTCGGCCACGTTGGCACCCAGCGCAGTGGCACAAAGCACCCGCCCGCCCGCCGTCACCACGGCGCCGTCCTTCATGGCCGTGCCCGCATGGAAGACGACCGCGTCGGCGCTGTTCAGCGGCAAGGCCGTGATCACGTCCCCCTTGCGCGGGGACAATGGATAACCGTCAGCTGCCACCACCACGCCCAGTGCCACCCGTTCGTCCCACTGCAGCGTCACCTGGTCCAGCCGCTGTTCGGTCGCGGCCAGCAGCACCTCGGCCAGATCGCTTTGCAGGCGCATCAGGATGGGCTGGGTTTCCGGGTCTCCCATGCGGCAGTTGAATTCCAGTGTCTTCACCGTGCCACCGGGCTCGATCATCAGGCCGGCGTAGAGAAAGCCGGTGTAGGGTATGCCGTCGGCTTCCATGCCGCGCACGGTGGGCAGGATGATCTCCTCCATCGCGCGGCGGTGCACCTCGGGCGTGACCACGGGCGCGGGCGAATAGGCCCCCATGCCGCCCGTGTTGGGGCCCTGGTCGGCGTCGAGCAGGCGCTTGTGGTCCTGGCTGGTGGCCAGGGCGGTCACGGTCTTGCCATCGCACAACACGATGAAGCTGGCCTCTTCACCCGGCAGAAAGGACTCGATGACCACGCGCGCGCCGCCTTCGTTGTGCGCCACGCCCAGGGTGTTGTCCACCAGCATGAAGTCGATGGCTTCATGGGCTTCGGCCAGTGTCATGGCCACGACCACGCCCTTGCCAGCCGCCAGGCCGTCGGCCTTGACGACGATGGGTGCGCCGACCTGGTCCACATAGGCGTGCGCCTGGGCCGGGTCGGAGAACGTCTCGTAGGTCGCCGTGGGAATGCCGTGGCGCTTCATGAAGGCCTTGGAAAAGGCTTTGGAACTCTCCAGCTGGGCGGCTGCCCGGGTGGGGCCGAAGATGCGCAGACCGTGCGCACGAAACTCGTCCACCATGCCCGCTGCCAGTGGCGCCTCGGGCCCCACCACGGTCAACGCGATGTCCTGCGCCTGCGCCCACTCGCGCAGCGCGCGCACCTCGGAGATCGGCACGTTGACGAGATCGCGGTCGAGGGCGGTACCACCATTGCCTGGCGCCACGAATACCTGCGCCACGCGGGGGGACTGCTTGAGCTTCCAGGCCAGCGCGTGCTCACGCCCGCCACCGCCCACCACCAGCACCTTCATGGGATCGGTCATTCGTTGATTTCCGCGTTGTGAAAGACGTTCTGCACGTCGTCCAGGTCTTCCAGCACGTCCAGCAGCTTCTGCATGCGCGCCGCGTCCTCCCCGAACAGGGCGATGGTGTTGTCGGCCCGCATGGTGACCTCGGCCACCTCGGGCGTCAGGCCAGCCGCTTGCAGGGCATTCTTCACGGCCTCGAAGTCTGCGGGAGCGGTGATCACCTCGATCGAACCATCGTCACCCGAAATCACGTCTTCGGCGCCGGCCTCCAGCGCCACTTCCATGACCCGATCCTCCGACGTGCCGGGAGCGAAAATCATTTGCCCGCAGTGCTTGAACTGGAAAGCCACCGAGCCTTCGGTGCCCAGGTTGCCGCCATGCTTGCTGAAAGCGTGCCGGACCTCGGCCACGGTGCGCACGCGGTTGTCGGTCATGGTGTCCACGATGATGGCTGCACCACCGATGCCGTAGCCCTCGTAGCGGATTTCCTCGTAATTCACACCTTCGAGGTTGCCGGTGGCCTTGTCGATGTTGCGCTTGATGGTGTCGGCCGGCATGTTGGCCGCCTTGGCCTTCTCGATCGCGAGCCGCAACCGGGGGTTGGCTGCGGGATCGCCGCCGCCCTGGCGCGCCGCCACCATGATTTCACGCACCACCCGCGTCCAGATGCGCTGGCGCTTCTCGTCCTGCCGGCCTTTGCGGTGCTGGATGTTGGCCCACTTGGAATGCCCTGCCATGTCTGTTCTCGAATGTCCTGATGCTTAGGGGTGTTGCCGTAAGCCCTACATTGTACTTTTCGCCTCCTGTAGGGGGTTTTCCCTTGCCCCAGCCAGCAAGCGACCACACCTCCTTATACTGACTTCCACCACATGAGAACACCACCGCACAGGAGTCACAGATGCTCGACGCATTGAGTGTTGCTGCGTTGCTGCTGCTCGTGCTATCGGTCGGTGGATGGTGGCGTGAGCATCGGATACGGCGTCGCGCCGAGGCAGATGCCGTACCCGAGCGGCAACGGTTTTCCGAGCTGCTGGAGCGGCTTGGCATCGGTCACTGGATCCGCGACCTCGACACCGGGGACATGTGGTGGTCATCCAGTTTCCGGCAACAGCATGGCATGGCGGATGATCTCCCGGCCCGGCGTGAGAACATATTGGCGATCCTCCACCCGGACGACCGCGAAGGCTTTTCCGCCCGGCTCGATGAGGCTTATCGACGCGGCGAAGGTCGAACCGATTACCGCACGATCGCCCCTGACGGCAGCCTACGCCACCACGTGGTGCGCATCGCCGTGGCAGCGGATCCGCAAACCGGACACCGGATGGCTTATGGTTTCAACCTCGACATCACCGAGCACATCCAGCTGCAACATGCCTTGCAAGAGCGCACCGCTTACCTCGAAGCCATCGTGGGCCATCTCCCGATGGGCCTGAGCGTGTTCGACGGCGACTTGCGCCTCAAGGTGTGGAATGAGGCGTTCATCAAGGTGCTCGACCTGCCGCCGGATCTGGTGCGCGAAGGGGTGGACTTCGGTGAGCTGATCCGGGTGCCGGCGCGGCGCGGCGAGTACGGCGAAGGCGATATCGAGCAGATGGTACGGCAGCGCCGTGAACTCGCCCTGCGCTTCCAGCCACACCGCTTCGAGCGCACACGCCCCAACGGCCGCACCCATCTGGTCATCGGCGAGCCCATCGTCCACGCAGGACAGGTGACGGGCTTCGTCACCACCTACACCGACATCACCGAGCAGAAGCGCGAACGGGAACGCCTGGAGCAGACCTCCGACATGCTGCGCACGCTGATCGAGCACATTCCCGCCGGCGTCACGATGGTGGACCGTCATTTGGAAATCGTGGCCTGGAACGACCGCGTGCGGGAACTGCTCGACCTGCCGGCCGAGCTGTTCCAGGCACCGCGGGTGACGCTGGAATCGCTGTTCCGCTTCAATGTGGAGCGTGGCGAATACGGACCCTGTGACGACCCGCAGGCGCTGGTCCAGACCCTGCTGGAGCGCGCACGCCAATTCCACCCCCATGCCATCGAACGCACCCGCCCCAATGGGCGCGTGCTCTACATCCAGGGGCAACCGCTGGCCACGGGTGGATTCGTGACGGTGTATTCCGACATCACCGAGCAAAAAACACACGAGGCCGAGATCAAGCGGCTCGCCCGCACCGACCCGCTCACGGGTCTGGACCACCGCGGTGCTTTCACCATCGGGTTGCGCCAAGCCCTGGCCCAGGCGGAACGGCTGGGGGGCCAACTGGCCGTGCTCTTCATTGACATGGACCGCTTCAAGGCCATCAACGACTCGCTGGGCCACGAAACCGGTGACGCCGTGCTGATCGAGACGGCGCGGCGCCTGCGCGAGCGGCTGCGCCACAGCGACATCGTGGCCCGTATCGGCGGCGACGAATTCGTCGTGGCCCTGACCGGAATCGAGGCGGGGCTGGACGCGGGACAAGTCGCCACACAGTTGGTCGAGGCTTTGAGCGCCCCCTACCCTACAGACCGAGGCGACGTGAGTCTGTCGCCCTCGATCGGTATCGCGCTCTATCCGCAAGACGCTCGTGACGAAAACGAGCTGCTGCGCCTGGCGGACCTGGCCATGTACCATGCCAAAAACGATGGGGGCGCCGGCTTCCGCTTCTACGCACCGGCCATGAACGAAGCCGTCGTCCAACGCCTCGATTTCGAACAACGTTTACGCGAGTCCCTGAAGGCCGACCGGCTGGAACTGCATTACCAACCCATACACCAGCTGACACCCGGACTGCCCTTGATCGGCTTCGAGGCCCTGCTGCGCTGGCCTGTGGGTGAGGGCCGCTACATTCCCCCGGATCAGTTCATCCCGATGGCTGAAGAGTCCGAGCTGATCGAGCTGATCGGTCAGTGGGTGTGCCAAGCGGCCGCGCGGCAGGCACGGCAGTGGCGGGACCAAGACATCATGCCTTCCCGGGGTGGCTGGCGCATCGCCATCAACCTCTCGGCTCGGCAGTTCGATCGCACCGATCTGGTCGAGCGCCTGGCCAGCTGTTTTGCCACGCAAGACCTCGACCTGAGCTGCGTCACTTTCGAAATCACCGAAGGCGCGATGATGCGAGACCCCCAGCGCGCCGAGCAGCAGTTGCAGGCGCTGCGTACCCGGGGAGCCCAATGCGCGGTGGACGACTTCGGAACCGGCCACTCCTCGCTGAGTTATCTGCGGCAGTTCGCGATCGATTACCTCAAGATCGACAAATCCTTCGTGCATGCCCTGGGGCCTCGCCCGGATGACCTTGCCATCGTGACGGCCGCCATCGGCCTGGCACATCAGCTCGGGCACAAAACGGTGGCCGAAGGCGTCGAAACGCTGGAACAACTGGCCTGCCTGGAACGTCTCGGGTGCGACGCCGTGCAAGGCTTTCTGCTGAGCCGGCCGATGCCGGCTGCAGACGTTGCGGCTTACGTCGATCGGGTGGCCCGCGGCGATCACCAGCCTTCGGCCAGGCCCTGCGCGTAGTCGTACAGCGCCCCCAGAATCGCCTCGGCGCGCTCGTCCCCTCGGGCGCTGGCCGCTTCGGCCAGTTCGTCCACCCGTTCAAAGAATCGTTGCACCGTCAACGCCCCGGCAGCGCCGTGCAGCAGCCGGTCACGGCAATGGGCCTGCCAACGCGCCCGAAGCTCATCGCTCAGTGTCTCAGGGAAGTTACGGGCACGGTAACGCCACAGGAGGGTGGACAGGCGCTCGTCGTCGAAAGTGACCCGCTCCCAGGCTGGATCGCCTGGCGCAAGCGTTCGCAGATGGGCCAGGCGCCGGCGGTCGCTGTCGCCGACGAAGCCGCCGTAGAGGTCCTGCTCTGGGTCCACCACCACCACGCCCCCCGAGACGGGCCGCTCGAACACCTCGGCCCAAATGGCGCTCATATCGGGCAAGGCGGCGGCGTGGGCTGCGTGGACGAGGCAACGCTCGAGATCGATGCCCCAACGCTGAGCCAGCGCAGGCCGCAAAGTCCCCAAATGCCCCACCACCATGGGGGACTTATTGAGGTGCACGCTTTTGATCGGCAAACGGGTGATGCCGGCAGGCAAGTCTTCCTGCCGGGTGAACAGGCGCTCGCGGATGGCCGCGCTGTCGAGGTCGGCCAGTTCGCTCGGGTCGTGGGCCAGGTCCCAGGCCAGCAATTCATGGCGGTTCGATGGGTGGCTGGCCAGCGGCCACATCACCCCCAGGCAACCCCGCTGCGGCGGGAACATGCCCGATACGTGCAGAAAGGGCTTGGCCTGTGCCGGCGCCACGGGCAGCCCCAACTCGGCGGCTACGCGCTCCTTTTTGTGCAATGCAAACGCAAAGTCAAACAACCTGGGTTGGCGCTGACGAATGAGCCGTGCCAGCGCGATCGTGGCCCGCACATCCGAGAGTGCATCGTGGGCTGTTTCGTGGGTCAGCCCGTTGGCTCGCGTCAGATCCTCCAGCTTGAAGCTCGGCTTGCCATCGGGCTTGAGCGGCCATTCGATGCCTTCGGGGCGCAAGGCATAGGTCATGCGCACCACGTCCAGCAGGTCCCAGCGGCCGCAACCGTTCTGCCACTCCCGGGCATAGGGGTCGATCAGGTTGCGCCAGAACAGGAAGCGGGTGAATTCGTCGTCGAAACGGATGGTGTTGTAGCCCACGCCCACGGTACCGGGTGCCCCGAGTTCAGCCTCGATGCAGGCGGCAAAGGCATGTTCCGGCATCCCTTTTTCCAGGCACAGCTGTGGGGTGATGCCGGTGATGAGGCAGCTCTCGGGGTCGGGCAGATAGTCCGGCGACGGACGGCAGTAGATCATGACCGGCTCGCCGATTTCGTTGAGTTCGGCATCGGTGCGGATCGCGGCGAATTGCGCGGGCCGATCCAGGCGCGGCTTGGCGCCAAAGGTCTCGTAGTCGTGCCAGAGGAAGGTGTGGGCGCTCATGGGGCTCCATTACAACCCAAACCGCAGCGACACAACCTCCTGCGGATGGGGGAGTTCGGGTATGCTTCCCCCATGAGAGCCGCCTTGTTGCTGCTGACCCCGCTGACCCTGGCGCTCGGCGCCTGCAGCACGCCACCACCACCCCCGCAAGGCATGCCCGACGTGCCCATGAGCCGGGCGTACTACGCCTGCAGCGACGGCGCGGACATCGAGATGCGCTTTTTCCCGCTGCAAGGCGTGGGGGTGCTCATCCGCCACGGCAGAAACCACGAACTGCAGCAACAACCCGCCGCCTCGGGCTTCCTCTACACCAACGGCTCGATCCGCGTGCAGGGCAAGGGTGACGAGCTGATGCTCGAGATCGGGCGCATGGTGCCGATCACCTGTCGGGTGAGCGACTGAAACGGCTCACGGCAGCCAGGCAATGACCTGACCGCCGCCCCTCAGTCGGCCGTGGCCTCCTGCGGCTCTGCCGGTTCGGCCTTGGACGCACGCTCCTTCTTGGCCAAGGGCTGGATATCGAGCTTCACCTCGGGCTTGTCCTCCACCGTGGTGTCGATGTCCACCGTCAAACGCCCACCTTCGGTCAGGCGGCCAAAGAGCAACTCGTCGGCCAGCGCGCGGCGGATCGTGTCCTGGATGAGCCGCTGCATCGGCCGCGCGCCCATGAGGGGATCGAAGCCCTTCTTGGCCAGATAGCGCCGCAGCGCGTCGGTGAAGGTGACTTCCACCTTCTTCTCGGCGAGCTGCTGCTCCAGCTGCAGCAGGAACTTGTCCACCACGCGCAGGATGACCTGCTCGTCCAGCGCCTTGAAACTGACGATCGCATCGAGCCGGTTACGGAACTCCGGCGTGAACAGGCGCTTGATGTCGGCCATCTCGTCGCCGGCCTGGCGTTCGGTGGTAAAGCCGATCGTGGCCTTGTTCATGGTCTCGGCGCCGGCGTTCGTCGTCATGATGATGATGACATTGCGGAAGTCGGCCTTGCGCCCGTTGTTGTCGGTCAGCGTGCCGTGGTCCATCACCTGCAGCAGCACGTTGAAGATGTCCGGGTGGGCCTTTTCGATCTCGTCGAGCAACAGCACGCAATGCGGCTTCTTGGTGACGGCCTCGGTCAGCAGGCCGCCCTGGTCGAAGCCGACATAGCCCGGCGGCGCGCCGATGAGGCGGCTGACGGCGTGGCGCTCCATGTACTCGGACATGTCGAAGCGGATCAGCTCGATGCCCAGGATGTAGGCCAACTGCCGTGCCGCCTCCGTCTTGCCCACGCCGGTGGGACCGCTGAACAGGAAGGCGCCAATTGGCTTGTCGGGCTTGCCCAGGCCGGAGCGCGACATCTTCACCGCCGAGGCCAACACCTCCAGCGCTTTGTCCTGCCCAAACACCACGGCCTTCAAGTCGCGCTCCAGGGTTTGCAGCTTGCTGCGATCATCGCTGGAGACGCTGGCCGGCGGGATGCGGGCGATCTTGGCCACGATCTCCTCGATCTCGGCCTTGCCGATGGTCTTCTTGCGCTTGGACGGCACCTGGATGCGCTGGGCGGCACCGGCCTCGTCGATCACGTCGATGGCCTTGTCGGGCAGGTGGCGGTCGTTGATGTACTTGGCGCTCAACTCGGCGGCCGCCTGCAGGGCCGCGTGGGCGTATTTCACGCTGTGGTGCTCCTCGAACCGGCTCTTGAGCCCTTTGAGGATGTCCACCGTCTGCTCCACCGTGGGTTCGAGCACGTCCACTTTCTGGAAGCGGCGGCTCAGCGCGGCGTCTTTCTCGAAAATGCCGCGGTACTCGGTGAAGGTGGTGGCGCCAATGCACTTGAGCTGGCCGCTGGACAGCGCGGGCTTGAGCAGGTTGGAAGCGTCCAAGGTGCCACCGGAGGCCGCGCCTGCGCCGATGAGGGTGTGGATCTCGTCGATGAACAGGATGGCATTCGGCTTGTCCTTGAGCGTCTTGAGCACCCCTTTCAAGCGTTGCTCGAAATCACCCCGGTACTTGGTGCCGGCCAGCAAGGCGCCCATGTCCAGCGAATACACCGTGGCATCGGCCAGGATCTCGGGCACGTCTTTCTGGACGATGCGCCAGGCCAGCCCTTCGGCGATGGCCGTCTTGCCGACGCCGGCCTCGCCCACCAACAGCGGGTTGTTCTTGCGGCGGCGGCACAGGATCTGGATGACGCGCTCCACCTCGTACTCGCGGCCAATGAGCGGATCGATCTTGCCGTCCTTGGCCGCCTGGTTCAGGTTCAGGGTGAACTGCTCCAGCGGCGAAGCCTTTTCATTGCTGCCACGGGTTTCTGGCGCCTCCTCCTGGTCAGCGGCTCCGCCCTCGCTGGGCTTGGAAGGCTCGGGCGGATCGCTCTTGCGGATGCCGTGCGCGATGTAGTTGACCACATCCAAGCGCGTGACGCCCTGCTGGTGCAGGTAGTACACGGCGTGGGAGTCCTTTTCGCCGAAGATGGCCACCAGCACATTGGCGCCCGTGACTTCTTTCTTGCCGTTGCCCGTGCTTTGCACGTGCATGATGGCGCGCTGGATGACGCGCTGAAAACCCAAGGTGGGCTGGGTGTCCACCTCCTCGGTGCCGGCGACCTGCGGCGTGTTGTCTTTGATGAAATTGGTCAACGATTTACGCAAATCGTCGATGTTGGCGGAGCAGGCACGCAGCACCTCGGCGGCGCTGGGGTTGTCCAGCAAGGCGAGCAGCAGGTGCTCGACGGTGATGAATTCGTGCCGTTGTTGCCGGGCCTCCACAAAGGCCATGTGCAAGCTGACTTCAAGTTCCTGGGCAATCATGGGGCACTTCCTTAAAACGAGTCTCTAATTTACCGCGATTCCAGCCGCTGGTCTGTTGCAAATGGGGCAATTCCGGCCTTATTCAACGGGTTCACTGAGACATTGCAACGGATGCCCGTGGTGGCGTGCTGCCTGCAGCACCTGCTCGACCTTGGTGGTGGCCAGGTCGCGGGTGAACACGCCGCACACCCCCCGCCCTTCGATGTGGATCTTGAGCATGATCTGGGTGGCGGTCTCGCGGTCCTTGTTGAAGTACTCCTGCAGCACCAGCACCACGAACTCCATGGGGGTGAAGTCGTCGTTGAGCAGGACGACCTGGTACATCTTGGGCGGCTCGACGCGCTGGCTCTGGCGTTCGAGCACGACCGCATCGTCCCCGGCGGGGACTTGGGGGGTCAGATCGGGTTGTCGAGGGGTCGTTGCCATGGTATTTCGATTCTAGCGATTGCGCCCTGTTCCTGCAGCAGCCCTTGCCCCGCGCCCACCATGAAAATGGCCACCTCGCCCCTCAGGGCGGGTGGCCAAACGTGGCTGAAGGGCCGGCACGATGTCGGCGCCTGACGCAGCCGCCCTGCCGGAGCGCAGACGGCGGCCTGGCGCGTCAGGCCGTCAGCGCCTCCAGCGCCTGGTTGAAGGTGGCGCTGGGCCGCATCACCTGGGCGAGCTTCTGCGGGTCGGGCATGTAGTAGCCGCCGATGTCCACCGGCCGCCCCTGCACGGCGTTGAGCTCCTCGACGATGCGCTGCTCGTTGGCCGCCAGCGTCTGTGCCAGGGGCGCAAACTTGGCGGCCAGCTCGGCGTCTTCGGTCTGGGCGGCCAGCGCCTCGGCCCAGTACAGGGCAAGGTAGAACTGGCTGCCGCGGTTGTCGAGCTGCCCGGTTTTGGGGCTGGGCGACTTGTTGTTGTCCAGCAGCTTGCCGGTGGCCGCATCGAGCGTCTTGGCCAGCAGCTTGGCGCGGGGATTGTTGTTCTTGATGCCCAGATCCTCCAGCGAGACGGCCAACGCCAGAAACTCGCCCAGCGAATCCCAGCGCAGATGGTTTTCCTCCACCAACTGCTGCACGTGCTTCGGCGCCGAGCCGCCGGCGCCCGTCTCGTACATGCCGCCGCCAGCCATCAGCGGCACGATGGACAGCATCTTGGCGCTGGTGCCCAGTTCCATGATGGGGAACAGGTCGGTCAGGTAGTCGCGCAGGATGTTGCCGGTGGCGCTGATGGTGTCCAGCCCACGGATGACGCGCTCCAGCGTGTAACGCATGGCGCGCACCTGGCTCATGATCTGGATGTCCAGGCCGGTGGTGTCGTGCTCGTGCAGGTACATCTTGACCTTGGTGATGAGCTGAGCCTCGTGCGGGCGATAGGGATCGAGCCAGAACACGACCGGCATGCCCGAGTGCCGCGCCCGGTTGACCGCCAGCTTGACCCAGTCGCGAATGGCGGCGTCCTTGACCTGGCACATGCGCCATATGTCGCCTTGCTCCACGTTCTGGCTCATCAGCACTTCGCCGGTGTCCAGGTCGGTGATGTTGGCCACGCCGTCTTCCGGGATCTCGAAGGTTTTGTCGTGGCTGCCGTACTCTTCGGCCTGCTGGGCCATGAGGCCGACGTTGGGCACGGTGCCCATGGTGCGGGGGTCGAACGCGCCGTGCCACTTGCAGAAGTTGATCATCTCCTGGTAGATGCGGGCGAAGGTGGATTCGGGCATGACGGCCTTGACGTCTTTCAGGCGCCCGTCGGCCCCGTACATCTTGCCGCCGTTGCGGATCATGGCCGGCATGGAAGCGTCCACGATGATGTCGTTGGGCGAATGGAAGTTGGTGATGCCTTTGGCCGAATCCACCATCGCCAGCTCGGGGCGATGCTCATGGCAGGCGTGCAGGTCGCGCTTGATTTCTTCCTGCAAGCTCTGCGGCAAGGTGGCGATTTTGTTGTAGAGGTCCACCATGCCGTTGTTGACGTTGACGCCGAGCTCGTCGAACAGCTTGCCGTGCTTGGCGAAGGCGTCTTTGTAGAAGATCTTGACGCAGTGGCCAAACACGATGGGGTGGGAGACCTTCATCATGGTGGCCTTGACGTGCAGTGAGAACATCACCCCGGTCTTGTAGGCGTCTTCGATCTGCTTTTCATAGAACTCCAGCAGTGCCTTCTTGCTCATGAACATGCTGTCGATGACCTCGCGGTCCTGCAACTGCACCTCGGGCTTGAGCACGATGGCCTGGCCGCTGCGGGTGATCAGTTCCATCTTGACACGCCGCGGGCGATCCAGCGTCATGGATTTTTCGCCGTGATAGAAGTCGCCATGGTGCATGTGCGAGACGTGCGTGCGCGACGCCTGGCTCCATTCACCCATGTGGTGCGGGTGCTTGCGGGCGTATTCCTTGACGGCCTTGGGCGCGCGGCGGTCGGAATTGCCCTCGCGCAGCACCGGGTTGACGGCCGAACCCAGGCACTTGCCGTAGCGGCGCTTGATCTCGCGCTCCTCGTCCGTCTTGGGGTTTTCCGGGTAATCGGGCACGGCATAGCCTTTGGCCTGCAGCTCTTTGATGGCCGCCACCAGTTGCGCCACGGATGCGCTGATGTTGGGCAGCTTGATGATATTGGCATCGGGCTGCAGGGTCTTTTTGCCCAGCTCGGCCAAGGTGTTGGGCACGCGCTGGTCCTCGCGCAGGAAGTCGGGGAATTCGCCCAGGATGCGGGCGGCCACCGAGATGTCGGCTTCGCTGACGGCGATGCCGGCCGGCTCGGTGAAGGCGCGGACGATGGGCAGGAAAGACGCGGTGGCCAGACGGGGAGCTTCGTCGGTCAGCGTGTAGATGATGTTCGCTGGATGGGCAGACATGGGCCTTCCTTGTGAGAGGGGTTGCAACGATGAGTCGGCCTGCAGATGCGTCACGACGGCCATCGGACCCCTGAAAACGGGAAAGCGCCTTGCAGACTTTCACATAGCAAAAAATACTTTTGCACTGTGCTCGGCCGTTATTATGGGTCATATATAAGATATAGGAGCGGATACCCGACCAACGGACAAGAAAAAAGCCGAGGGCGCAGGCCGCTCGGCTGTTGGGAAAAGGCCCTGGGGCGAGGCCCGTCGGGTCACATGTGGTCGATCATCACCTGGCCAAAGCCCGAGCACGAGACCTGCTCCGCGCCCTCCATGAGACGGGCAAAGTCGTAGGTGACCTTCTTGCTCTGGATGGCCTTTTCCATGCTGCTGATGATGAGGTCGGCGGCTTCTTTCCAGCCCATGTGGCGCAGCATCATTTCGGCAGACAGGATCTCGGAGCCGGGGTTGACGTAGTCCTTGCCGGCGTACTTGGGCGCGGTGCCGTGCGTGGCTTCGAAGCAGGCCACGCTGTCGGACAGGTTGGCCCCCGGCGCGATGCCGATGCCGCCGACCTGCGCGGCCAGCGCGTCGGAGATGTAGTCGCCGTTGAGGTTGAGCGTGGCGATCACCGAGTACTCGGCCGGGCGCAGCAAGATCTGCTGCAGGAAGGCGTCGGCGATCGAGTCTTTGATGACAATCTCGCGGCCTGTCTTGGGGTTTTTGAACTTGCACCACGGCCCGCCGTCGATCTCCACCGCGCCGAATTCCCGCTTGGCCAGGGCATAGCCCCAGTCGCGAAAGCCCCCTTCGGTGTACTTCATGATGTTGCCCTTGTGCACCAGCGTGACGGAGGGCTTGTCGTTGTCGATCGCGTACTGGATGGCCTTGCGCACCAGGCGCTCGGTGCCCTCGATCGAGACCGGCTTGATACCGATGCCCGAGGTTTCGGGGAAGCGGATCTTGGTCACCCCCATTTCATCGATCAGGAACTTGATGAGTTTCTTGGCTTTGTCGCTTTGCGCGGGGTACTCGATACCGGCGTAGATGTCCTCGGAGTTCTCCCGGAAGATCACCATGTTCGTTTTTTCCGGCTCCTTCAGGGGGGATGGCACGCCCTTGAAGTACTGCACCGGACGCAGACAGACGTAGAGGTCCAGCTCTTGGCGCAGGGCCACGTTGAGGCTGCGGATGCCGCCGCCGACCGGGGTGGTCAGCGGGCCCTTGATGGAGACGACATACTCCTTGAGCGCGTGCAGGGTTTCCTCGGGCAGCCACACGTCGGGGCCATAGACCTGGGTCGACTTCTCGCCCGCATAGACCTCCATCCAGTGGATTTTGCGCCGCCCACCGTAGGCTTTGGCCACGGCGGCGTCCACCACCTTGAGCATCACGGGGGTGATGTCCACGCCGGTACCATCACCCTCGATATAGGGAATGATGGGCTCATCCGGCACGTTGAGGGACATGTCGGCGTTGACGGTGATTTTCTGGCCTTGTGCAGGCACCTGAATGTGCTGATACATGGGGAATCGGTCTCCTGTGGATGGAAGGGGCGCAGAAACTTCCCGGGGTGCGATAGCATCCTCAGCATGAAGGCGACCCGGTCATGAAAATTCTAGCCAGAAATTGGTCGCCCGCCCGCCATCACGCCAAGACTGCCATGCCCACACGGATGCACACACCAGACCGAATGCCCTCGCCGCCTCGTATCGACCCCGCCGGCCGCTGGCACTGGCTGCTGGCGCTGGGCTTGGCCCTCGCCGGGTGGCTGGCGTGGCCCGCTGCCGCCCAACAGCCGCAACTCAACCTGCCGCGGGTACAGTTGCAGGCGGGCATGCACCTCATCAACGCGCAGGTGGCCAATACGCATCAGCAGCGGGCGATCGGCCTGATGTGGCGGCGAGACATGGCCCCCAACGAAGGCATGCTCTTCGTTTTCGAGCAGCCGCAACGCCAGTGCTTCTGGATGCAGAACACCTACCTGCCGCTGACGGCGGCGTTCATCGAGGACGACGGCACCATCGTCAACCTGGCCGACATGCAGCCCCTGACCACCGATTCGCACTGCTCGGCCAAGCCGGTGCGCTTCGTGTTGGAGATGCATCAGGGCTGGTTTGCCAAGCGTGGCATCCAGGCAGGCGACCGCTTGCGCGGCGATGTGTTCACCCCCCGCTGAGCAACAGCGGGCCGTTGCGCAGCAGGTCGGCGTCATGACCGGCGGGAGGACGCCCGCCCTTCATTCGTGACGCAAGGCCTCGATCGGGTCCAGCCTGGCGGCGCGGCGGGCCGGGAAGAACCCGAACACCACACCAATGCCGGCCGAAAACGCAAAGGCCAACACGTTCACACCAGGGTTGAACACGAAAGGCACGTTCATGAGCGCCGACAGCCCCACGCTGGCGCCCACTGCCAGGAGCATGCCGATCACACCGCCCAGCGCGGCCAGCACCACCGCCTCGATCAGGAACTGCAGCAGCACCTCGCGCTCCAGCGCGCCAATGGCCAGCCGCAGACCGATTTCACGGGTACGCTCGGTCACGCTCACCAACATGATGTTCATGATGCCTATGCCCCCCACGATCAGGCTCACCGCCGCCACGGCCCCGAGCAGCATGGTCAACACGCGGGTGGTGCCAGACAGCGTTTCGCCCAGTTGCCGGGTGTCGAGCACGTTGAAGTTGTCTTCGTCGGTCTCGGACAGCTTGCGGCGCTCACGCATGAGTTGGACGATGCTCTCCTTGACGATTTCCGGCTCTACGCCATCCATCATGGACACCTGCAACGTGGCCACCCGGGTGTGGCCCACCACCCGGCGCTGGAAGGTGTTGAGCGGCATGTAGACCAGATCGTCTTGGTCGTTGCCGAAGGCACCCTGCCCTTTGGCGTTCAGCACACCCACCACCTCGCACGGCACCTGCCGCACCCGCACCGTGGCCCCGATGGCGGGGCTGGGACCGAACAGTTCGCGCCGCACCGTCTCGCCGATGATGCACACGGCCGCCCCCACGCGCTGTTCGTCTTCGGTGAAGGTCCGGCCATCCGATAGGGTCCAGTTGCCGGTGATCATCCAGTCGTTGGTGCTGCCGATGATGCTGCTCGACCAGTTGCGCCCGTTCGCCACCACGACGGAGCCGGTGCGCGATTCGGGAGCTGCCGCCAGTACGCCGGGCACCTGCTGGGCGATGGCCGTGGCATCGGCCGCGATGAAAGCCGGCGCGAAAGCCCCACCGCTTCCGGGGCCGATGCGTTGCCCAGGGCGCACCTGCAGCAGGTTGGTGCCCAGCCCGGCGATCTGGTTCTGGATCGCCAAGGTGGCGCCATTGCCCACGGTGACCATGGTGATCACCGCGGCCACGCCGATGACGATGCCCAGGACGGTGAGGAAGGAGCGCAACAGGTTGCGCCGGATCGAGCGCAGAGCCAGCACCAGGGTGTTGAACCACATCAGGCGGTCTCCTCGTGGTCGGCAGCCTGCACCGGGTGTGGGTTGGGCTCATCAGACGCCACCAACCCATCCACAAAACGCACGATGCGCGCCGCATAGGCGGCAATATCGGCCTCGTGCGTCACCATGAGCACCGTGATGCCCTGCTCGCGGTTCAGGCGCTGGATCAGCCCCATGATTTCATGGCTGCGCTGGGTGTCGAGGTTGCCGGTGGGCTCGTCGGCCAGCAACACCTGCGGCCCGGTGACGATGGCCCGAGCAATGGCCACGCGCTGCTGCTGCCCGCCCGATAGCTCGGCCGGTGTGTGGCGCTCCCAGCCCGACAGGCCCACGGCCGCCAAGGCACGGCGCGCCGCCTCACGCCGAGGCCCCAGCTTCTCGCCCCGGTAGATGAGCGGCAGCTCGACATTCTCCAGCGCCGTGGTACGGGGCAAGAGGTGAAAGCCCTGGAACACAAAGCCGAAGAATTTGCGGCGCAGGCGGGCGAGCCCGTCGCGGTCCAGGCCCTGTACGGGCACGCCATGGAAACGGTATTCACCGCCGGTGGGCCGGTCCAGGCATCCCAACAGGTTCATGGCGGTGGACTTGCCCGAACCGCTCGGCCCCATGATGGCCACGAACTCACCGACCCGAATGTCCAGGTCCACGCCTTTGAGGGCCAGGAAGGCCGTGGCACCCTGGCCGTACACCTTGGTGACGCCGCGCAGCGAGATCAGCGCATCAGCGCAGCGGTCACTCATCGGGCGCGACCTCCTCGGCGCTGCTCGGTGATCACCTGCAAGCCCTCGACCAAGCCTTCGCCCGACACTTCGGTCTGGCGCCCGTCACTGATGCCGGTGACCACGGTCATGGCCACGGGCTGGCCGTCCTGCAGCACCCAAATCTGGCGCGGGCCGGCGCGGCGGTCGAAGCGCACGGTTTTCGGGGCCGACACCGGCGCACGCGGCATCATGCGCGCCAGCACGCTGGACGGTTGGGCTTGGGGCTCGTCGAGCTGGGGCATGAAGCGCAGCGCCGTGTTGGGCACCAGCAGCACCCCGGTCCGCTCCACCGCGACGATGTTGGCGGTGGCCGTCATGCCGGGGCGCAGGCTGAGATCGCTGTTGTCTACGTCCAGCGTGGTGGTGTAGGTGACGACGTTGTCGGTGATGGTGGAGCCGAAATTCACCTGCTGCACCTGGCCGGGGTAGCGGCGCGCAGGGTAGCTGCTCACGGTGAAGGTGGCTTTTTGGCCCTCCTTGACCACGCCGATGTCGGCCTCGTCCACATTGACATCCAGCTTGAGCTCGCGCAAATCCTGCGCCAGCGTGAACAGCGTGACGGCCTGCAGGGAGGCGGCCACGGCATTGCCCGGATCCACCGAGCGCGAGAGCACCACCCCGTCGATGGGCGAACGAATGTAGGCTTTCGATAGGTTGGTTTCGTTCGTCGCCAGATTGGCGCGCGCCTGCTCCACGGCGGCTTCAGCGCTGACCACGCTGGCCCGAACGCGCAGGACGGTCGCCTCGGCCCGTTCCGCATCGGCACGGGCGGCATCGAGTTCGGCCGCGGAAGGCACCTGGCCGCCGGACAGGCGGTGCACCTCCTCCAACCGGGCCAACTGAGCCACCGACTCCCGGGCCGCCGCCTCGCTCTCGCGCAGGCTGGCCTGGGTCTGGTTCACCTGGGCACGGGCTGCGGCCAGCGCCGCGCGGGCGTTGCTGACCTGGTTCTCCAGCGTGGCGGTGTCCAGGATCACCAGCACCTGTCCGCGCTTGACCTGGTCATTCACATCGACCAGCACTTCCCTGACCGTGCCTGACAGTTCACTACCGATGTTGACCGCCCGCACCGGCTGCAGGGTGCCATTGGCCGACACCGTGAGCGTGAGATCCCCCCGCGTGAGCGGCTCGGTCACGAACACGGGGGCCGCCTGCCGGGCCTGCTCAGCCTGCCAGGCGGCCCAAGCCCAGATCAACGCCAACGACACGGCAGCAAGCAGCCACGGCCAAGGGCGGCGGTACCAAGGCGGACGCCGCTCGCTACCGAGCAACTGATTCAAAGCGGCAGAAGGGGACGTGTCAGCGGGGGTCATGGGCAATGGCTTCAAGATCGGTGTTCAAGGTGTCGCGGCTCCAGCCACCGCCGAGCGCTTTGTACAGGCGCACGTGATCGGCGCTCCAGGTGGCCCGGGCGGTGGCCAGTTCGTTCTCGGCCGTCAGGCGGGTGCGTTGCGCATCGAGCAAGACGAGGTAATCCACCAGTCCACTGGCGTAGCGGTGCCGGGCCAGGGTTTCGGCCTGAATCGCCGCCTCGGCGGCATCGCCCAGGTGCGCCAAGCGTTGCTGGCTGGCCTGCAATGCCAGTAGGGCCGCCTCCACTTCCTGAAATACCTGGAGCATCGCCGCCTCCAGCGCCAGGCGGGCCTGCTCGACGCCGGCTTGCTGCACCCGCACCTGGGCCTGGTTGGCCCCGCCGTCCCAAAGGGAGGCGCTGACGCTGGCAATCAGCGCCCGGGTCAGCGCGCCCGTGTCGAACAGGTCCGTCAGCCGCGGGGCGCGCCAGTCGAGCGAGCCCCCGATGCTGAAGCTGGGATAACGTGCCGCTTCAGCCTGGGCCGCCCGGGCGAGGGCGGCCAGCACACGGGCCTCCGCCGCCTGGATGTCGGGTCGCTGCCGCAGGGTGTCGGCAGGTATGCCCACCGCTAAAGTGGCGGCCGCCATGGGAATGCTTCCCCCCAGCGGCAGACCCAATTCGGCCTGCGGCGGCAAGCCGACGAGCACCGCCAGGGCATTGCGGTTCTGGGCCACGGCAGCCTCCAGCGGCGCGACGCCGGCGCGGGTTTGGGCCACCGTGGTGCGGGCCTGCTCCAGATCGATCTGGGAGGCCAGCCCCGCCTGGACCCGCCAGGCCGTGAGCTGGAGCGAGGCTTCCTGTAACGCGAGATTGTCGCGGGCCACCTGCAGGCGCTGCTGCTGGGCCCGCCATTCCAGATAGGTCAGCGCGACTTCGGCCGCCAACGTGACGCGGGCCTGCCCCAGCTGGGCGGCACTGGACAACACCTCCGCTTCGCTGGCCGCCAGCCCTTGGCGCCGGGCACCGAAAACGTCGATCTCCCAGCTGGCATCCAGGCCGGCACGGAAAACACTCGAAGCCGATCCGCTGCCAGCGGCTGCGCGCTGGGCACTGGCGCTGGCCCCCAGGCTGGGCAGCGTCGCCGCGGCCGTGAGGTCGCGCTGAGCACGCGCTTGCTCCAGCGCCGCCAAGGCGCTGCGCACCGAGGTGTGCGTCTCGAGGGCGCGCTCCACCAAGGCGGTGAGTGCGTCGTCATTGAACACGCGCCACCACCGGGCTGGCTTCCGGGCGTCGTCAGGGGCGGTGTCAGACATGGACGAGGGTATGGGCGCCTGCCACGCCGACACTGCGGCGAGCGGTGCAGCAACCG
Source organism: Tepidicella baoligensis (assembly GCF_013432195.1). Lineage (GTDB taxonomy): Bacteria > Pseudomonadota > Gammaproteobacteria > Burkholderiales > Burkholderiaceae_C > Tepidicella > Tepidicella baoligensis. The sequence goes on from NZ_JACCDB010000015.1 coordinate 30,569, forward strand.
GCGCATCGGCGACAGGCGGGGATACCGAGGCACAGGCCGACAGGCCCAGCACCCATGCGGCAGGGCCCGCCCAGCGGAAAACGTTCGACAAGGGTTGAGTAAATCGGGGCATGGTGTGCCTACATCATTGACACCTGTATAGTGTGATGCAGTGACGTGCCGCAACGGCAAGCCGGGTGTGAAGTCTGTGTAAAGTGCCGGGGTAAATGCCGGGGTAAATGCTGGGGTAAATGCCGGGGTAAGTGGCGAGTGTCATGGGACGAGTCAAGCGGCGGGCCGGACGGCCGGCCTGACCTGCTCGATCACCCGGTCGTCCCCCAGCACGATGAGCGCGAACAGCGCTTCCTCGAGCGAATCCGCCTGCGACCACTTGCGTGCCAGCAGCGGCTTGGCCTGCGGATTGAGGACCACAAAGTCGGCCTCGCAACCCGGCGCGAGATTGCCCGTCACACCCTCCAGCCCCATGGCAGCAGCGGCCCCGGCGGTGTGTTGCCACCACAAGTGGCTGGGTGCCAGACTCAACCCCTGCTTGGCCAACCCTCCCCCGGTTACGCTGGCCCGCCCCACATGGTAGGCTGCAAGCATGGTGTGAAAGGGGCAGAAACTGGTACCCCCGCCCACATCGCTGGCCAGTCCGTAGCGCATGCCAGCCCGGTCGGCACTGGCGTAATCGAAGAACCCGCTGCCCAGGAACAGGTTGCTCGTGGGGCTCACGGCCGCTGCGGCGCCGGTCTCGCGCATGAGGGCGCGATCGGTGTCATCCAGATGGATGCAGTGCGCGTACACCGCCCGCTCACGCAGCAGGCCGAAATCACCGTACACCGCCAGGTAGCTGCGCGCCGAAGGATACAGCTCGCGCACCCAGCGCACCTCGTCGAGGTTTTCCGCCACGTGCGACTGGATCCACACCTGCGGGTATCGTGCCGCCAGCTCCGCCGCTCCCCGCATCTGGGCATCGGAGCAGCTCGGGGCAAAACGTGGGGTAATGGCATAGCCCAGCCGCCCTTGGCCGTGCCAACGTTGGATCAGCCGTTCGGTGTCGATCAGGCTCTGTTCCGTTTCGTCGCGCACCCCATCGGGTGAGTGGCGGTCCTGCAACACCTTGCCGGCCACCAGCTTGATCCCGCGCCCACCGGCGGCCGCCATCAAGGCATCGACCGAGGCTGGATGGGAGGTGGCAAAGGTCAGGGCCGTGGTCACACCGTTGCGCAGCAGCTCGTCCAGAAACACCTCGGCCACGCTGGCTGCATAGGCCGGATCGTGGAACCGCGACTCGTGGGGGAAGGTGTAACGCTCCAGCCAAGGCAGCAAGCCATCGGCCGGCGAACCGATCACGTCCAGCTGGGGATAGTGAATGTGCAGATCCACAAACCCGGGGGTGATCAGCCGCCCGGGCCAGTGCGTGACCGGCACATCCGCATAGCGGGGCGCCAGGTCGTTCCAGGCCCCCACGTCCACCACCCGCTGGGGCGAACCTGGCGCCGGCCCCGACCCGACGACGAGCAGACCATCCGATTCATACCGCGCGAGCGGGCCGTCTGCCAAGGGGTCGAACCAGAGCAGCGATGCACGACATGCTTCCATCATGACCGCGAGCTTAACCCGACCCAAGCCAGACGCCGATCGGCATACCGCTCGTCGGCGAAATGATCACGGATAATACCGGAACTTTTGCAACCGAGTTGCATCAACAAGCCCTATGGCCTCCAACCACGACGCCCTCACCCTCGAATGGTCCGCGCGCTTACACCGCGCCGGCCTGCGCCTGACGACCGCCACCCGCGCGGTCCTGCGCCTGTTTGCCCAGGACCCAGGCTGGGGGCCGTCCCATGCCGAGGTGCTGGAACGGTTGCAGCGCGAAGGCGTGCGCATCAACCGCGTGACACTGTATCGCCTGCTCGACCGGCTGGCCACCTGTGGGTTGCTGGAACGCCATCCCGATCCAGCCGACCGCCTGTGGCGCTTCTCTTGGGCGCTGGCTGACACAGCAGATGAACTGCACCCACGTTTCGAATGCGATGCGTGCCACCGCCTGCTGCCCTTGCAGCCCAACCAGACCGAAACGGCCCATGTCGCCCAGACCCTGCGCGACACGCTTGCCGCCATGGGACACCGCGTCCAGCGGTTGGATTTGACCATCCACGGCACCTGTGCCGGCTGCTCCACCCCGGCCGCATGATCGAGAGCCGCGAACTTGTCCTCTCCTGGCCCGGGGGCGCCACCCTGCGCTACCCGGACATCCGCCTAGAAGCCGGTGAAACGCTGCTTCTGCGCGGCCCCTCGGGCAGTGGAAAGTCCACCTGGCTGGCCCTGGTGGCTGGCCTGCTGACGCCGACCGGAGGCTGGCTCACCGTGCACGGCGTACAGCCAAACACCCTGCCCCAGGCCGCACGCGATGCCTGGCGCAGCCGCACCGTGGGTTTCCTGCCCCAAGGCGCGCGCCTGAGCCCCGCCCTGACGGTGGCCGACAATCTGAAACTGGTCGCCTTTGCCAGTGGGCACACGCCGGACCCCGCCCATGAGCAGCGCCTGATCGACCGGCTGGGCTTACAAACGCTGCTCGGGTTGCGGCCCCACCAGCTTTCCGGCGGGCAGGCTCTGCGCGTGGCGCTGGCCCGGGCCTTGCTTCCTCAACCCGCCGTGCTGCTGGCCGACGAGCCGACCGCCAGCCTGGACGACGACAACGCCCGGCAAGCCATGTGCCTGCTGCACGAACAGGCCGCGCAGCAGGGCAGCACGCTGGTGGTGGCCACCCACGACCAGCGGGCCGTCCAGGCCCTGCCCGATGCCCGCACCCTGTGGCTGGAGGGCGGCGCATGAACATCGTTACCCTGGCGTGGCGCTACCTGTGCGCACGCCCGCTGACGACGGCGCTCAACGCCCTGATGCTGGCGCTCGGTTTCGCCGCCATGGCCTTCGTGTTCAGCGCTCAGGACCAGATCGAGCGGGCCTTCGAGCGCGACCTGGCGGGAATCGACGCCGTCATCGGTGCCAAGGGCAGCCCGCTTCAGCTCATCCTGGCGGGGGTGTTTCATCTGGACGTACCGCCCGGCAACATCGCGCTTGAGGAGGTGGATCGGCTGCGGCAACACCCCCATGTGGCGCAGCTCATCCCGCTGAGCCTGGGCGACAACCTGGCCGGTTACCGCATCGTAGGCACCACACACGCCTATGTCGACCACTACGCAGCGCACATCGCGCAAGGTCGGCTGTGGGCCACACCGATGGAGGCCGTGCTGGGCGCACAGGTCGCTCACGCCACACGGCTGGGCATTGGCGAGGCATTCGTCGGCATCCACGGTCTGGGGGCGGGCGGTGAGGCCCATGACGGAACCCCGTATACGGTCAGCGGCATCCTGGCGCCTTGTGGTTGCGTGCTGGACCGTCTGGTCCTGACTGCGACCGAATCCGTCTGGCAGGTCCACGACGATCTGCATGGCTACGACGACATGAGCCCTGCAGAGCGTGAGGCGCTGCAAACCGACCGCGAGATCACGCTGGCCCTCGTGACCTATCGCACGCCGCTGGCGGCGGTCACATTTCCCCGATATGTCAACCAGGCCACCTCCATGCAGGCCGCCGCTCCGGCCAGCGAAATCACCCGCCTGCTCGCCATGCTGGGTGCGGGCACCCAGGTATTACAGGGTTTCGGGTTGACGCTGCTGCTCATGGCCGGACTCTCGGTATTCGTGGCCCTGTGGTCGGCCGTGCGCGAACGCGAGGCCGATCTGGCCATGCTGCGCATGCTCGGCGCCCCACCCAAGCGTGTGGTGGGTCTGCTGTTTGTGGAAGCCTGGTGCCTGGCCCTACCCGCTGCGGCCGCTGGCCTGGTGCTGTCCCAACTGCTGCTGTCGGTCCTGGGCTTCTGGTTGCCGCCCGGTGCCGACAGCCTGCTGCAAGCATGGCGCTGGACACCCACCCTCGGGTGGATACCCATCGCCGCGATGGTTCTGGCCACCCTGGCCGCCTTGCTGCCCGCATGGCGTGCCTGGCAGCTGGACGTGATGACCCTTCTCAACCGGAGATGAGCCCATGAAGAAAACCCTCCTCACCCTGATCGCCGCCGGCTTCGTCGGCTTGCCCGCCTGGGCCCAACACACGCAGAAACAGATCGAGGAAGACATCAAGCGCCACCGGGCCATGGCCGCTGCCCACGAGGCGGCCGCCCAGTGCCTGGAATCAGGTCGAGGCGAAAAAGTCTGCCTGCAGGAACTGCAAGCCGCCTGCCGGGGCCTGGCCATTGGCAAGTATTGCGGCATGCGCCATGCCCACTGAGCCCCTGCTGGCCAGACGCCGAGCCTGCCTGCGGCTCGGAGCCGCCCTGAGCCTGACCCCCTTCGTACTGGGCCTGCCTGGGCAGATCCGGGCCCAGCCGGCACCTGCAGGCGCCGACACCCACCCGCTCACGGGCGGACATGGAGAGGGCTACCACAGCCCTTTGAGCCCCTTCGCCCCTTTGCCCAAGCGCGACGATGTCGTGCCTTGGTCCACCTTGGCGCAGGTGGAGCAGCGGGTGGAGAAATCACGCCTGGTGCAGGTGTACGCTCCGGCCATCCTGGCGTTGAACCAGAGAACGGTGCGGCTGCAGGGCTTCATGACACCGCTGGACCCCGGGGAGCGCCAGACGCATTTCCTGCTCACCTCGGTCCCGCTGACCTGCGCTTTCTGCACCCCCGGAGGCGCCGAAAGCATCGTGCAGGTGCGCGCGCGCACGCCCATCCGCTACACCATGGAAGGGCTGGTCCTCGAAGGACGTTTTCACGTCCTCCAGAACGACACTTTCGGGTTTTACTACCGGCTCACGGAAGCTGTGGCCGTGCGCTGACGTTCAGGCGCCGCGGATGGTGTCGCGGCGCTTGGCATCACGCTCGCGTCCCAGGGCTGTGTCGAGCGCATGCTGCAGCTTCTCGCAGGCACCGGTCAGTGCATCGGCCACTTTGCCGGCCACATGTGTCACCGCCATCGGCTGGCGCCCTGCCAGACGCACCTCCAGCAGACAGCGCTTGTCCAATTCCCCGCCCTTGTCACCGTTGATGTCGCTCAGGTGGACTTCGATGCGGGTGATGTGGTCACGAAAGCGCGCCAAGCGTTCGGTTAACTCGCGCTGAACCCACTCATTCATCGAATCGGAACCTTGGACACTGCTGTCGGTGTTGAGCTGAATTTGCATAAGGTGATTTTCCTGAGTTGAAAACGGCTGATGCTTGGAGCCGGAAAACATGGGAGCCGAGGAGACGGCCCAAGTTCTGTGAAGTCTATCGCAAGCAAGCCGGCTTGCGGCCCCATCGGCAGGGGTCTGACGCGAAGCAGTGCGGAGATGGCTCGCCCGCCCTGGTGGGCGTCCGCCCCGTTCTGAGCAGCGCTGCAAAACCCTTTGCGTCCCAGGCCTCTCTCCACGAGGGAGGCCACCCATTCCGTCACCCAACGAGAGGTTGGCCGAACACGTCGAGCAGATGGAAGTGTTCTATCTGCCGAGCTACAGCCCTGAGTTGAATCCCGACGAGCGACTCAATGCAGGTCTGAAGCATGCGCAGGGATCGCGGGTTGCACTGCGCACCAAGACCAAGCTCAAGCAGGCAACCGAGAACCACATGAAGGATCTCGAGCAGCGGCCAGATGCGGTGCGCGCCTTCTTCCAAGACCCCAAGGTCAAGTACGCCGCATAATGGATAAATACCGCTGGTTGCGCCAGTCCTGCGCCAGCGCATGCTGGTGCAGGATGGCGTCGGGATCCACCGCGACGGGGTGGCCCACTGCGCTGAGCAGCGGCAGATCATTGATGGAATCGCTGTAGAACCAGGCATCCGGCAGCACGCTGGCCGACAGGCCCTGCTCGGCCAGCCAGGCCTGCAGGCGCAGCAGTTTGCCTTCGCGCATGTTGGGCACGCCTTGCACACGCCCGGTGAAGCAGCCATCGACGAGCTCCAGCTCGGTGGCCAGCCACCGCTCGAAGACCAGTTCCGTCGCGGTGCGCTGCGCAATCACGCTGTTGCTGGCCGTCGTCAGCACCAGAACATGCCCCGCCGCCTGGTGCGAGGCCACCATGGCGCGCGCCGCCGCAGGTAGCCGCGGGCGGATTTCCTCCACCAGGAACCGGTCCTGCCAGGGCGCCCAGAAAGCCGGCGAGCGCCCCGCGAGCAACTCGGCGTAAAACGCGCTGAAGTCTTCAACGCTGACCCGGCCCGCACGGTACTCGGCGCCCATGCGCTCGTTGAGGGCCGCCACACCGGCATCCAGCAGGCCATGGCGCACGAGGAAACAGCACCACAGGTCATCCCCGTCCCCGTCGAGCAAGGTGTGGTCGAGGTCGAACAAAGCCAGAGGCGGCAGGGCAAGGGGCGGAACAAGGGACGAGGAAGGGGATATGGCCACGGCTGTTTATGCGCGTTTCAGACGCAAATACACAAATCCGTGTGGAAATTGTCGTGTTTGTATGGATTTCACATGTTTGTCATGGTCGTGCCCGAGGATATGGCGTGCCTGCGATGTTTCATCCACCTAGCCACGAAGGAGTCCCCACCATGTCCCATTCTGTTCCCGCCCTGTCGCAACCGACCGCGGGGCTCGCCGCCCCGCGCCGCCAGTTTCTGAAAAGCAGCGCCGCCGTGTCCGCCGCCGCCATGCTGGGCGGCATGCCGCTGTTTGCCACCGGGCAGCAGCAGGTCAAGCTGGCCTTCATGTACCCCGTCGGCGTGTCGGGTGACATCAACCGCCTGGTCACCAACATGATCAACGGCTTCAACGCCGCCCATAGCGACATCCAGGTGGAGGCCATCTACGCCGGCAGCTACGACAACACCGAACAGAAGGTGATGACGGCTCTGGGTGTCGGCGATCCGCCGGCCACCTGGCTGCCGATCAACTCCATGCTGACGACCTTCCTGGGCATGGGCGCCCTGGAGGATGTGACTGCTCTGGCCAAGGCCGACGACATCTACCAGGACTTCATGCCCGGCTTCCTGGGCACCTGCATCTCCGACAACAAGCTCTACGGCCTGCCGTTCCAGTGCAGCACGCCGGTGCTGTACTACAACAAGGCTGCCTTCGAACGCGCCGGCCTCAAGGCTGCACCGACCAACTGGACCGAGCTGGAAGCTGCGGCCAAGGCGCTCACAGTGCGCCAGGGCGATACCGTCTCGCAGTGGGGCCTGACCATCGGCGGCGGCTGGCATGACTGGATCTTCGAGAGCTTTGTACGCCAGAACGGTCTGGTCTTCTGGAGCAAGGACAAGGTGATGTTCGACGCGCCCGAGAGCCTGCACGCGCTGGAGTTCTGGCAGCGCATGACGCAGGCCAAGCTGATGCCGGCGGCCTCCACCTGGGAGAGTTCGGCCAACGACTTCATGGCCGGCCGCACTGCCATGCTCTACCACTCCACCGGCTCGATGACCAACATCCTCAAGTCCTCGTCCTTCCCGGTCGGCGTGGCACCCATGCCGCGCGGCAAGGTGATGGGCTCCACCATGGGCGGCGGCCCGATCCTGATCGCACGCAAGCAGCCGGATGCGCACAAGCGCGCCGCCTGGACGTTCGCCCGCTGGATGACCAACACCGACAACCAGGCCCAGTGGTGCATCGACACCGGCTACTTGGCGGCGCGCAAGTCGTCGTGGGAAACCCCAGCGCTCAAGGCCCACGTGGCCAAGGTGCCCGAGTCGCGCACCGCACTGGTCACGGCCGAGGTGGCCGGCGCCTTCTTGCAGGTGCCGGGCTACCACAAGGTGCGTGAATACCTCAAGAGCGCTATCGACCGCACGCTGGCGGGCGAGGTGAAACCCGATGTCGCGCTGCGCGAGGCCTCGGCCAAGTCCAACGTCGAGATCCAGCGCGTGGCACGCCGCCGCGCTTGACGACAGCATGACCGGCCCCCTGGCTCCCCCGCGGGAAACCGTGTCCATCGCCCGGGGCCGCCAGCGGCGGCGCGAGCAGCTCACCGCGCTGGTGATGCTCGCGCCGTCGCTGCTGTTCCTGGCGGCGTTCACCTACTGGCCTATCCTGCGTTCGCTCGTCTACGGCTTCTTCGACGTGCAGCTGGGCTCGTCGGCGATCTTCTTCGTCGGCTGGGAGAACTACCAGCGGCTCTGGCACGACGCGCTGTTCTGGCAATCGCTGCGCAACACGGTCATCTACATGGTGGTGACGGTGCCCACCTCGATTGCCCTGGCGCTGCTGCTGGCCGTGGCGCTGGACCGCGGTCTGCGCGGCACGGCGCTGTACCGCGCCAGCTTCTTCTATCCGGTGATGATCCCGTCGGTGGCCGCCGGCATGGTGTGGGTGTTCCTGTACGCGCCGGGCTACGGCCCCATCAACGGCCTGATGGAACTGCTCGGCCTGCCCAAACTGGAGTGGCTGTACGACCGGCAGTGGGCGCTGCCGGCCATCATCTTCATGAGCATCTGGAAATACGCCGGCTACTTCATGCTCATCCTGCTGGCCGCACTGCAGCTGGTGCCGCGCGACCTGTACGAGGCGGCGCGGCTGGACGGCGTTTCCGGATTCCGGCAGCTGCTGCACATCACCGTGCCGCTGATTTCTCCGACGCTGTACTTCGTGGTGGTGATCGGCGTGCTGCACTCGTACCAGATCTTCGACTACGTGTTCGTGATGACGCAGGGCGGCCCGGCCGACGCAACCAACGTGCTCACCTTCTACATCTACCAGAACGCGTTCCAGTTCCAGGACATCGGCACCGCCTCGGCGATCGCCAACATCCTGCTGCTGGTGATCGGCGGTCTGATCGCCGTCGTGGCACTCACGCTGGGGCGACGCGTGCATTACCTGGGGCGCTGACCATGCCTGCACACCGACTGTTCGACCGTTCCCGCTGGATGCACTGGCTGCTGCTGCCGGCCATGCTGCTGTGGCTCAGTCCGTTGGCTTGGATGTTCATCACCTCGCTCAAGACACGCGCCGAGATCTTTGACGTCAGCGCCGGTCTGCTGCCCCAGGTGCTGCAATGGCAGAACTACCCGGCAGCCCTGGCGGTGGCGCCGTTTGGCACCTATCTGCTCAACTCGGTGCTGGTCACCGGCGGTATCCTGCTGGCGCAGCTGACCACCATCACGCTGGCAGCCTATGCCTTCGCGCGGCTGCGCTTCCCGGGGCGCGACTGGCTGTTCGGCCTGTTCCTGCTGCAGGTGATGTTCCCGATCTACGCCACCTTCCTGACCAACTTCATCACCGTGCGTGAGCTGGGCCTGCTCAACAGCCTGTGGGCGCTGATGGTGCCGTTCATCGCCAGCGGCTACGGCACCTTCATGCTGCGTCAGGCGTTCCGTCAGGTTCCCAACGATCTGGCCGACGCCGCCCGGCTGGACGGCTGCGGCCACTGGGCCACGCTGTGGCACGTCTACCTGCCGCTGGTCAAGCCCACCCTGGTAGCGTTCGGCATGATCTCAGTCGTGACGCACTGGAACGACTACATGTGGCCGCTGCTGGTGACCAACAGCGAAGCCGTGCGCACCCTGCCCATCGGCCTGGGCCTGCTGGCCAAGGCCGACAGCGGCGCCGACTGGCCGCGCCTGATGGCCGCTACCATGGTGGTGATCTCGCCGCTGCTGCTGCTGTTCGTGATCTTCCAGCGCCGCTTTGTCGACAGCTTTATGCATGCCGGCCTCAAGTAGGCTCTTCAACCGCCACATCCAGACTTTCACCCATGGCTGCCATCTCCCTGCAAGGCATCAGCAAACGCTACCGTGACCACGTTGCCGTGGATCGCCTCGACCTCGACGTGGAGGCGGGCGAGTTCATGGTGCTGGTCGGCCCGTCCGGCTGCGGCAAGTCCACCACCCTGCGCATGATCGCCGGCCTGGAGGACATCAGCGCAGGCCGCCTGTTCATTGACGGCCGCGACGTCACCCACGTCGAACCGCACAAGCGAGACATCGCGATGGTCTTCCAGTCCTACGCCCTGTACCCGCACATGACGGTCTACATGAACATGGCCTTTGGACTGCTACGCACCAGCCGCCTGTCGCGCGACGAGGTCGACCAGCGCGTGCAGGATGCCGCCCGCCGGCTGCGCATCACCGAGTTGCTGCAGCGCCGGCCCAACGAACTTTCTGGCGGCCAGCGGCAGCGGGTGGCCATCGGCCGCGCGCTGGTGCGCCAGCCCAAGGTCTTCCTGTTCGACGAGCCGCTGTCCAACCTGGACGCCAAGCTGCGCACCCACATGCGCGCGGAGCTGGAGCGCCTGCACGCCGAACTGGGCATCACCATCGTCTACGTCACGCACGACCAGGTCGAGGCCATGACCCTGGGCACCCGCATCGCCGTGATGGACGGCGGGCGGCTGCAGCAGGTGGGCGCGCCGATGGAGGTCTACCGGCGGCCCGCCACACGCTTCGTCGCCTCGTTCATCGGCTCGCCCGAGATGAACTTCCTGCCGGTTCCCAACGGGACGGCAGCCGCGCGCAACTGGTTGAACCAGCGGTATGGCGACGCCGCCCTCAAGCCCGGCACCGTGCTGGGCCTGCGGCCGGAAGAGCTGGACCTGGCGGCCGCGCCGAGCGCCACCATGGCCGGGCCGCTGCACTGGCTCGGCGTGGTGCAGCGCGTCGATCGCCTGGGAGCAGAGGCCTATGCCCAGATCCGCGTGGGTGACGACGATGTGCTGGTGCGTACCCCTGCCGATGTCGCGCTGGAGGCGGCACAGCCCATCCTGCTGACCCCCGACCTGTCGCGACTGCGCGTCTTTGACGGCCAGACCGGCGCTGCACTGGCGGAGTGCCCATGAGCGTCACCCCTGAGCTGAGTGCGCGGCAGGAGCGCATCGTCGAGATTTTGCGGACCACTCCATCCATCACCACGTCCGAACTGGCACAGCGCATAGCGGTTTCGGGTGAAACGGTGCGGCGCGACCTGCAGGCCCTGGCCGGCTACGGCGTCGTGCAGAAGTTCCATGGCGGCGTGAGCCTGCACCGCGATGTGCAGGAGTCCCCCTTCCAACTGCGCCTGCGCAGCAACGTCACTGCCAAGCGCCGGTTGGCCCGGCAGGTGTCGGCCCTGGTTCCCGACGGCGCCAGCCTGGTGCTGGACAACAGCAGCACCGCGTGCTTCGTGGCTGAGGCACTGGCCGAACGCCGGGGGCTGAGAGTCGCCACACCCTCGCTGGAGGTGGCGCGCGCCTTGGCGCCCAGCGGCGAGCGCCACACCGTGATGCTGCCGGGTGGCACCCTGCGCAGCAGCGACATGACCCTGGCCGGCGCCAGCGCCTTGCGCTTCGCGGCGCAACTGCACCCCGACTATCTGATCGTCTCGGTGGCGGCACTGAGCGCGCGGGGCGGCTGCCTGGACTTCGACCCCTTCGAAGTCGAGTTCAAACAAACCGTCTGTCCGCATGCCGGCACCGTGATCGTGGTGGCCGATGCCAGCAAGTTCGAGGCTCCCGGACTGATCACCAGCCTGCCTTGGAAGAACGTGCAGGTGCTTGTCACCGACCAGGCGCTGCCGCCCGACCTCGCACGCGCCACCGCCGATGTGCAGGTGGTGACAGCCGACGCCTGACCTGCAAAAGAGGACGGCATTGCCCTTGAGTGCTCGAAAATCGAGGTACCGAATCTTGATCAAACGATCGGGCAATGCCGAGGCCAAACTGTACCGAGAAAATGGACGTTGGAACGCTGGATTTTGGCCGATTGGGCAGGCGTGTGGTGGAGGGTCGATTCGACGGCGGCAGCATGACCAGTGATGGCGGCGTGATGCTGCTGGCTCAGGTCGATCGCAAGCTGGGGTTGATGGATGCGGCGGCACGCTGCATCGCCGATCCGCGCAGCCCGCTCTTGATCAAACACGGTGTGCGCGACATGTTGCGCCAGCGGGTGTACGGGCTGGCACTGGGCTGGGAAGACCTCAACGATCACTGCGCGTTGCGCCAAGATGTGGCCCTGCAAACGGCCGTGGGCGTGGACCGAGAGGTTGCCAGTGCGCCCACCCTGTGCCGCCTGGAGAAATGGGCTGATCGCGCCACGGCCTGGCGGCTGCACGAGGTGCTGGTCGATCAGTTCATCGCCAGTTTCGATACCGGACCCAAGGAGTTGGTGCTGGACTTCGACGCCACCGACAACCCGCTGCACGGCCAGCAAGAGGGCCGATTCTTCCACGGCTACTACGACAGTTACTGCTACCTGCCGCTGTACGTGTTCTGCGGCCAGCAACTGCTGTGCGCGTACCTGCGGCCCAGCAACATCGATGGCGCACGCCATACGGCGGCCATCCTGAAACTACTGGTGCGCCGACTGCGCGCGCAGTGGCCCGACGTGCGCATCGTGTTTCGTGGGGATTCGGGCCCCCGGCGGCCACCCAAAGTGCTCCACTTATGGCCACCCAAATTGCTCCACCTGACCAGTGGTGACCTGATGCATTGAGCTTGGCATGTTGGTCGCCCGCTGGCCGACAGGCAGGACGTTACTTTCACCCCCTCACCAACGAGGGGACCACCGGAGTGAACGTCTTGAAGCCACACTTGCAAACCACC
>NZ_JACCDB010000016.1 GCF_013432195.1 Tepidicella baoligensis
CATGCTGGGCGCACAAGAAAAGGACCTCCGCAGAGGCCCTTGGGCAAACGGAAGGAACTGGCCTGCGCTTACTGCAACGCCTGCACGCCCGCCACCAGCCAGCCCCCGTTGCCGGCCTTGGGGCGGGTGATGTTCCACACCTCGCGGAAGGGGTTGGGTCCGGCCGAGGGTTCCTCCCGGATCATGCCCGAGAACTCGACGCTGGCCATGTATTCATCATCCAGCTCCTCGATGCCCAGCAGCTGCGCATCCAGCATCACGACTTCCGTCTTGTTGGGGGCACCACCGGACTGCCGCTCGCGGTCGGCCAGCTGGGCCTGGATCTGCTCGATCATCTCGTCGGTCATCATCGCGCGCAGGGCGGGAATGTCGGCACGGTCCCAGGCGTCTTGCAGCTTGATGAAGTTGGCCTTGGACGCGCGCAAAAAGCCTTCGGTATCGAAACCGGCGGGAATGCCCCAGGTCTGCGGGCCGCTGAGGGCAGAGCCGATGAGGCTGCCGCCGTTGCCGGCCGGCTCCTGCTGGCCGAAGGTGCTGTTGCCACGTTCCCACGGGCGTGCCGAGGCATCGTTGCCGACGTTGTTCGGGCTGTAGCTGCGCGCGGCCGCCTGGCCAGCGCCCTGGAATGCCAGCGGGGAAGACTGGGCCGCTGCACGGGAGCGGCGGATCATGCCGATCACCGCGAGGATGGCCACGCCCACCAGCAGCAACAGCAGGAATTGGGCAAACCCTTCACCAAAGCCCAACGCGGAGGCCAGCCAAGCAAGACCGAGACCTGCCGCCAGCCCTCCCAGCATCGCTCCCCAAGGCCGGGAAGCCGGCGCCTGATTCGGCGTGGAGGCAGGCCGGTTGGCGGCGTTCGTGTTCTGGGTCGTGTTTTGCGTCGGCGCCTGGGCCGGCTGGGCCGGGGTGTTGCGCTGCGTCACGTTGCCCGACTGCTTGCCAAACGACATGCCGCCCCCCAGGCGCTTCTGGGCCCAGACCTCCGTAGAGGACAGCACCATCACCAACGCCAGACACACAGACCAGAATTTCATGCTTCTCTCGCTTCTTTCGTCCAATGAGAATCCATCATTCAACACTTGATGCCCACGTGCAAGGCCGTCACGCCCGCGGTCAGGTTGTGCACATCCACATGCCCGAAGCCGGCGCCACGCATCATGGCACGCAAGGTTTCCTGGTCCGGGTGCATGCGGATGGATTCCGCCAGGTAACGGTAGCTGGCTTCGTCTTTCGCCACCCATCGACCCAACTTGGGCAGGATGTTGAAGCTGTACCAGTCGTATGCCTTTTGCAAGGGCGGCGCCACCTTGGAGAACTCCAGCACCATCAGTTTGCCCCCGGGCCTGAGGACTCGATTCATTTCCTGCAGCGCAAGTTCCTTGTGTGTCATGTTGCGCAGCCCAAACGCCACGGTCACGATATCGAACCAGCTGTCGGCAAAGGGCAATTGCTCGGCATCGCAGACCAGCGTGGGCAAAACCACGCCTCGGTCGAGCAGGCGATCGCGGCCCTCACGCAGCATGGATTCATTGATGTCGGTATGCACCACGGTGCCGGTAGGCGCCACCAGCGGCGCGATGGCCAAAGCCAGATCGCCGGTGCCACCCGCGATGTCGAGCACCCGATCGCCGGGGCGCGGGTTGGCCACCGTGATGGTGTAGCGCTTCCACCATCGGTGCAGCCCGGCAGACATCAGGTCGTTCATCAGGTCATAGTGGGACGCGACCGAATCGAACACGCCGCGCACGCGACGCGCCTTGTCACGCTCGTCCACCGTCTCGAATCCGAAATGGGTTTGGCTCATGGGTGCAATGGTAGCCGCTACACGGAACGGCTCAATGGTGGTGCCCGCAGGCCGAAGCGGCTTTGTCGGGCATGGGCGCATCGCGGTCCAGACCGGCCTCGGCCAAGCGGCGCTCGTAGTCGGCCCACAGTTCCTCCTGTTTGGCCCCCAGGAAGTAGAGGTAGTCCCAACTGAAGATGCCGGAGTCGTGTCCGTCTGAGAAGGTGGGTTGAACGGCATAGTTGCCCACCGGCTCCAGCGCCACGATGCCAACGTCGCGCTTGCCGGTTTGCAGCACCTCCTGCCCTGGCCCATGGCCCTGGACTTCGGCCGACGGGGAGTAAATCCGCATCAGCTCGAACGGAATCCGGAAACGGGCCCCGTCGGAAAACGCGATCTCGAGCATGCGGGACTGGGCATGAACCGTGATGTCTTGCGGATAAGGGCTTTGTCTGTCGAGTCCGGCCATGGGTGCTGCTCCTGGGTGTGCCTCTATGAAAGGGATGCTAACGCGGCCGGCCCGTCACGCGGCGGTGCGCGATCGAAACACCCCGCCGGCGATGGCGGCATCGCAAGCGGGCAGGCGCGAGACGATGGCGTCGAGCCGCTCCGGATGAGACGCGCGTCGGGCGGCGGCCCACAGCGGGGCGGGGAAATGGCTGTCCCAGTCGTAGCGGGCAATCACATGCCAATGCAGATGGGGCACCATGTTGCCCAACGAAGCCAGGTTGACCTTGGTCGGCTGCAGGTGCTTGCGCACCGCCCGCTCCACGCCAGCGACCGCCCGCATGAGCAGGCCCTGCTCGGCTTCGGACAAATCGGTCCACTCGGCCACATGGGCATTCCAGATGACGCGGTAGAAACCGGGAAAGCCCGTGGCTTCGGCACCCGTGACACGCACGATACGCAGCTCGGCCTGACGCCACAGCACCCAGCCGCCGTCGTCGGCGCACAACGGGCAGGAAACCGCTTGGCTCACACCAGCACCCGCTCGATACCCCCGGCATTGGCCTGGGCCACGTAGTCGGGCATCCAGTTCGGGCCCAGGATCTGGTTGGCCATTTCCACCACGATGTAGTCGGCCTCCAGCAAGCCGTTGTTCAGGTCGTCGCCATAGCGGCTCAGGCCCTGGTAGCAGCTCGGGCAGCTGGTGAGAATCTTGGTCTTGCCCTGAGGCACGGCCACGCCGTTCTGTTTCGCCAGTTGCGCAAGCTGCTCGGCATTCTTGCGCAGCTCCTCTTCCTTGCGGAAGCGCACCTGGGTCGAGATGTCGGGGCGCGTCACGCCCAGCGTGCCCGACTCACCACAGCAGCGGTCGGCCTTGACCACGGTGTCACCCACCAATGCCTTGACCGTGGCCATCGGGTCTTGCAGCTTCATGGGCGTGTGGCAAGGGTCGTGGTACAGGTAGGCGCCCTTGGCCTCGAGCGTGATGCCCTTTTCCAGCAAGAATTCGTGGATGTCGATGATGCGGCAGCCGGGGAAGATCTTGTCGAACTGGTAGCCCTGCAACTGGTCGTAGCAGGTGCCGCAGCTCACCACCACGGTCTTGATGTCGAGGTAGTTGAGCGTGTTGGCCACGCGGTGGAACAGCACCCGATTGTCGGTGATGATCTTCTCGGCTTTGTCGTACTGGCCACTGCCGCGCTGCGGGTAGCCGCAGCACAGGTAGCCTGGCGGGAGCACGGTCTGTACCCCGGCATGCCAGAGCATGGCCTGGGTGGCCAGGCCCACCTGGCTGAACAGGCGCTCGGAGCCGCAGCCGGGGAAATAGAACACCGCCTCGCTGTCGCTGGTGGTCGTCCGGGGGTTGCGGATGATGGGGACGTAGTTCCTGTCCTCGATGTCGAGCAAGGCGCGCGCCGTCTTTTTCGGCAGTCCACCGGGCAACTTCTTGTTGATGAAGTGGATGACCTGTTCCTTGATCGGAGGAGCCCCGACCGTGGCCGGCGGCGAACTGGTCTGCTTGCGCGCCAAGCCCTTGAGCAGGTTGTGCGCGAAACGCTGCGCCTTGAAGCCCACCCCCACCATGGCGGCCCGGGCCAGCTTGATGGTTTCGGGATTGGTGGCGTTGAGCATGAACATGGCGGCCGCATTGCCCGGACGCCACGTCTTGCGCCCCATCTTGCGCAGCAGGTTGCGCATGTTCATGGACACGTCGCCGAAGTCGATCTTCACCGGACAGGGGCTTTCGCACTTGTGGCAGACGGTGCAATGGTCGGCCACGTCCTCGAACTCCTCCCAATGCTTGATGCTGATGCCGCGGCGGGTTTGCTCCTCGTACAGGAAGGCCTCGATCAGCAACGAGGTGGCCAGGATCTTGTTGCGCGGGCTGTAGAGCAGGTTGGCGCGCGGCACATGGGTCGAGCACACCGGCTTGCACTTGCCGCAGCGCAGGCAGTTTTTCACCGAGTCGGCGATGGCGCCAATGTCGCTCTGCTGCATGATGAGCGACTCATAGCCCATGAGCCCGAAACTGGGGGTGTAAGCCATGCTGAGGTCGGCTCGGCGTTGGTCGGGCTGCTCGAACAGCGCGCCTTGGCGCAACAGCTTGCCCCGGTTGAAGCGGCCATGCGGATCCACCTTCTGCTTGTAGCCGGTGAACGGCGCCAGTTCCTCGTCGGTCAGGTACTGCAGCTTGGTGATGCCGATGCCGTGCTCACCCGAGATCACGCCGTCGAGGCTGCGCGCCAACACCATGATGCGGTCCACCGCCTCGTGCGCGGTCTGCAGCATCTCGTAGTCGTCGCTGTTGACCGGGATGTTGGTGTGCACGTTGCCGTCGCCGGCGTGCATGTGCAGCGCCACCCAGACGCGCCCTTTGAGCACGCGTTTGTGGATCGCCTGGCATTCCTGCAGCACCGGCGCGAACACGCTGCCGGTGAAGATGGCACGCAAGGGTTCGCGGATCTGGGTTTTCCAGCTCGCGCGCAGGGTGTGGTCTTGCAGCTGCTCGAAATACGTGCGCCCGGTGTCGGGCTGGGTCGTGTCCAGCCCATCCATCCATGCTTGCCATTGGGTGCGGGCGGCACGAATGACGCCCAATGCGCGCTCGACGTGCTCCTGCACCGTCTCGGGGCCAGGCATTTCGCCGGCCTCCTCCACCTTGCCCAAAGGCAGGTGGCCGCGCGAGAAAAAAGCCTCCAGCTCGTGCGTGAGCTTGATCTTGTTGCGCAGGCTCAGCTCGATGTTGATGCGCTCGATCCCGAGCGTGTATTCGCCCATGCGCGGCAGAGGGATCACCACGTCCTCGTTGACCTTGAACGCATTGGTGTGCTTGCTGATGGCCGCCGTCTTCTTGCGGTCGGCCCAGAACTTCTTGCGCGCCTCGGGGCTGACGGCAACGAAGCCTTCGCCGGCGCGGCCATTGGCCAGCCGCACCACCTCGCTGGCGGCGCGGGCCACGGCGTCCGGGTCGTCGCCCACGATGTCGCCAATCAGCACCATTTTGGGAAACCCGCCGCGCTTGCTCTTGGTGGAATAGCCCACGGCGCGCAGGTAGCGGTCGTCCAGGTGCTCCAGGCCGGCCAGCAGCGTGCCGCTGCGCTTCTGCTCGGCGAACATGAAGTCCTTGATTTCGACGATCGAGGGCACGGCATCCTTCGGGTTGCCAAAGAACTCCAGGCACACGGTGCGCGTGTGCTCGGGCATGCGGTGCACCACCCAGCGCGCACTGGTGATGAGGCCGTCACAGCCCTCTTTCTGCACACCGGGCAGGCCGCTGAGGAACTTGTCGGTCACGTCCTTGCCCAGGCCTTCCTTGCGGAAGGTCTTGCCGGGAATGTCGAGCCGTTCGGTGCGGATCAGCGTCTTGCCGTCGGCCTCGAAATACTGCAGCTCGAAGCTGGCCACGTCGGCGTCGTGGATCTTGCCCAGGTTGTGACCGATGCGCGTGACCTGCAGCCACTGCGCGTCGGGCGTGACCATGCGCCAGCTGGCCAGATTGTCCAGCGCGGTGCCCCACAGCACGGCCTTCTTGCCGCCCGCGTTCATGGCGATGTTGCCGCCCACGCAGGAGGCTTCGGCACTGGTCGGGTCCACGGCGAACACGAAGCCCGCACGTTCGGCGGCGTCGGCCACCCGCTGGGTCACCACCCCGGCCTCGGTCCAGATCGTGGGGACTTTGTGGTCCACGCCGGGCAGGTCGATCAGCTCGACCTCGGTCATGGCTTCGAGCTTCTCGGTGTTGATGACCGCGCTCTTCCATGTCAGCGGAATGGCACCGCCGGTGTAGCCTGTGCCGCCTCCACGCGGGATGATGGTCAGCTCCAGCTCGATGCAGGCTTGGACCAGGCCGACCATCTCGGCCTCGGTGTCGGGGCACAGCACCACAAAGGGGTATTCGACGCGCCAGTCGGTGGCATCGGTCACATGGCTGACGCGGCTGAGGCCGTCGAATTTGATGTTGTCCTTGGCGGTGTGACGGCGCAGCGCACGCGCCACGCGCTGGCGCAACGCGGCCATGTCGTCGAACCAGCGGGCAAACGCCCGCACGGCCTGTTGCGCAGCAGCGAGCAGCTCACCCACCAGGGCGTCGCGCTCGCCGTCCTCCTGGGGCCGACGGCGCTTTTCCACCTCGCCCAGGCGGTGGTGCAGGGCATCGACCAGCGCGGCGCGGCGCTTGGGGTTGTCCAACAGGTCGTCGTGCAGATAAGGGTTGCGCTGCACCACCCAGATGTCGCCCAGCACCTCGTACAACATGCGGGCCGAGCGGCCGGTGTGGCGTTCCTCGCGCAACTGCTCGAGCACCTGCCAGGCGCGCTCACCCAGCAGGCGAATGACGATCTCCCGATCGGAAAACGAGGTGTAGTTGTACGGGATTTCGCGCAATCGCGGCGTGTCAGGGGCGGCTTCAAGCACATGCTGGAGCGGAATGGGCGCGTTCATATCGGTGGGCACTGGCAGCACAACGCTGGGCCGCAGATGTTACCGCAGCGCAACACCGCCTGGGCGTTCCCAGCGGTATGCACCTATGGCCGACAGGGGCTCGATCAAAGGGAGCGCCGGATCGCCACCGCCGTGCCCAACACCAGCACCAGAGCCGCATAGGTGGACAGCAGCCCATCGCGCCCATGCCACCACAACCCGGCCAGCATGACCACGCCCCCCAGCACCGACAGCAGCAGCCATCCCCACAGCAGGCTCTTCCAGCGCGCCCCCTGAGGCCGGCCGGGTCCGCGGCGCCACCGCACCATCGCCGGGGCCAGCAATGCGGACAAAGCCAGAGCAGGCAGCAACACGTGCAGCAGATGCAGGCCAGCAGCCAGGATGTTCATGCGGATGGCGTTTCCTTGGGAGCGCCGATTTTATAATCGGAGGCTTATGGCAGTCTGGGCGCTCGGCATCAATCATCAGACCGCTCCGCTGGACCTGCGGGGCCGTTTCGCGTTCGCCCTCGACCAACTGCCCTCGACGCTGGCGCGCTTCCGCGCTTCCCTGGCCCGCCAGCCCGAGGCCACGCTGCTGTCCACTTGCAACCGCACCGAAATCTACTGCGCCTGCGACGAACTCGCCGTGGAACCCACGGTGCAGTGGCTCGCCCAGACGGGCGGCGTCTCGCCCCAGGCCCTGCTCGACCACGCTTATGTGCTGCAGGAAAGCGAAGCCGCGCGGCACGCCTTTCGCGTGGCCAGCGGGTTGGACAGCATGGTGCTGGGTGAAGCCCAGATCCTGGGCCAAATGAAAGACGCCGTGCGCGCCGCGGATGCCGCTGGGGCATTGGGCACCACCCTGCACCAGCTGTTCCAGCGCTCTTTCGCCGTGGCCAAGCAGGTGCGCAGTTCCACCGAAATCGGTGCCCACTCGATCAGCATGACGGCCGCCGCCGTCCGCCTGGCCGGGCAGTTGTTCGAAGACCTCAAAGACATTCGGGTGCTGTTCGTGGGCGCCGGCGAGATGATCGAACTCGCCGCCACCCACTTCGCTGCCAAGCACCCCAAGGGCATGGCCATCGCCAACCGCACCCTGGAGCGCGGCGAAAAACTCGCCACCCGCTTCGGCGCCGAGGTGCTGCGGCTCTCCGATCTGCCCGATCGCCTGCACGAATTCGACGCCGTCATCAGCTGCACCGCCTCCACCCTGCCGCTCATCGGCCTGGGCGCGGTCGAGCGCGCCCTGAAAAAACGCCGCCATCGCCCCATGTTCATGGTGGACCTGGCGGTGCCGCGCGACATCGAGGCCGAGGTCAAGGAGCTCGACGACGTCTATCTCTACACTGTGGACGACCTCGCCGCCGTGGTGCAGACCGGCAAGGACAGCAGGCAGGCCGCCGTGGCCCAGGCCGAAGCCATCATCGACGCCGGGGTGCAAAGCTTCATGCACTGGTTGCAGCAGCGCGACCCACGGGTCGGCGTGGTCGGGCTGATCCGCGAACTCAACGCCCAGACCGACGCCTGGCGCGCCGCCGAGCTGGCCCGGGCGCGCAAGCTGTTGGCCAAGGGCGAAGACGTGGAAGTGGTGCTGGAAGCCCTGTCGCGCGGCCTGACCCAGAAAATGCTCCATGGCGCCCTGGCCGAGCTGCATGCTGGCGACGAGCGCACCCGACAGGCGGCCGCCGAGACCGTCTCCCGCCTGTTCCTGCGGGGCACGGGCCGGTCATGAAGCCGTTCGTCCGCGACACGCTCGAGCGCCAACGGCTGCGGCTGCACGAACTCGACGCACTGCTCAGCGCCCCCGACGCCGTGGACGACATCGAGCGATTCCGGCAGCTCACCCGCGAACACGCCGACACCGACGCCGTGGTCCAGCCCTATCTGCGCTACCTGCAACGCGAGGCCGATTGGCATGCAGCCCGCGCCATGGCCCAGGACGACGATCCCGACCTCGCCGCCATGGCCAGGGAGGAAATCGCCGCCGCCGAAGCCGACCTGGCCGCACTGGAAGCGGAGCTGCACGCACGGCTGGTGCCCCGCGACCCGGACGATGAGCGCAACGCCTTTCTCGAAATCAGGGCCGGCACCGGCGGCGACGAAGCCGCCCTGTTCGCCGGCGACCTGGCGCGTATGTACACCCGCTATGCGGAGCGCCAAGGTTGGCGCGTCGAAACCGTCAGCGAGTCCCCGGCCGAACTCGGCGGCTACAAGGAACTGGTGCTGCGCATCGTGGGGCCACGGGCCTATGGCTTGCTGCGCTTCGAATCCGGCGGCCATCGGGTGCAGCGCGTGCCCGTCACCGAAAGCCAGGGCCGCATCCACACCAGCGCCTGCACGGTTGCGGTGATGCCCGAGCCCGACGAGGCCGAGGCCATCCACCTCAACCCGGCCGACCTGCGCATCGACACCTTCCGCGCCAGCGGCGCAGGCGGCCAGCACATCAACAAGACCGACTCCGCCGTGCGGGTGGTGCACCTGCCCACCGGCATCGTCGCCGAATGCCAGGACGGCCGCAGCCAGCACAGCAACAAGGCCAAGGCCCTGCAGGTGCTGCAAGCGCGCCTGCAGGAAAAGGAACGCAGCGAGCGCGCCGCCCGGGAAGCGGCCGAACGCAAGGGCCTGATCGGCAGCGGCGACCGCAGCGACCGCATTCGCACCTACAACTTCCCGCAGGGTCGGCTCACCGACCACCGCATCAACCTGACGCTCTACAAGCTCGGGCTCATCATGGAAGGCGACCTGGACGAGGTGATCCAGGCCCTGCAAGTCGCGCGCGGCGCGGAGCTGATGGCCGAGCTGGAACAACGCGCCGAACAGGCCGCCCTCGGGACCTTGGCGTGACCCTGACGCTGCGCGCCGCTCTGCAGCAGGCTCAACAGCGCGGGTTGGAGCGGCTCGACGCGCAGATCCTGCTGCTGCACGCATTGGGCAAACCCCTGCACGAGCGGGCCTGGTTGATCGCCCACGACAGCGACGCGCTCTCCCCCAGCGAAGAGGAACGCTTCAGCGCCCTGTGCCAGCGGCGCCTGGATGGTGTGCCTGTGGCCTATCTCACGGGCGAACGGGCATTTTTCGGATTGCGCTTGCAGGTCGATGCCCGTGTGCTCGACCCGCGCCCGGACACCGAGACCCTGGTCGAATGGGCGCTGCACGTGCTGGCTCCCCGAGCGGCGCCGCGCGTGCTGGACCTGGGCACCGGCAGCGGCGCCATCGCCCTCGCCCTGCAACACCTGCGCCCCGACGCCGAGGTCTGGGCCGTGGACGCCAGCGCCGACGCCCTCGCCGTGGCCATGGCTAACGCCCAACGCCTGAACCTGCCGGTGCACGGCCTGCACAACCACTGGCTGCGCGACTGGCCTGCCTCGGCCCCCGAACGGTTCGACCTCATCGTCAGCAACCCGCCCTACATCCGTGCCGACGACCCACACCTGCCCGCCCTGCGACACGAACCCGCTCGAGCCCTCGTCGCCGGCGCTGACGGACTGGACGACCTGCGCGAAATCATCGCCACCGCCCCGCGCCACCTCGCCCCCGACGGCTGGCTGCTGCTGGAGCACGGCTGGGACCAAGCCCGCGACGTGGCCGCCCTGCTCCAGGCCCAGGGTTACCACGGCATCCTGCATCGACAGGACCTGGCAGGCCACACCCGCTGCACCGGCGCACAGGCGCCGGCCTGCACGGCGGCGGCCCCGAAGCGATAATGCGGGTTTGTCCCGATTCCCCTCCACCCTCCAGAGAGGCAACCCATGAGCGACGTTCAGCAACGCATCGATCAACTGGTCAAATCCCACGACATCGTGCTTTTCATGAAAGGCACAGCAAGTTTTCCCATGTGTGGCTTTTCCGGCCGCGCGGTCCAGATCCTCAAGGCCTGTGGCGTGGACCCCCGCTCACTGACCACGGTCAACGTGCTGGAAGACCCCGAAATCCGTCAGGGCATCAAAGAGTACAGCCATTGGCCCACCATTCCGCAGCTGTACGTCAGGGGTGAATTCATCGGCGGCTCCGACATCATGATGGAAATGTACGAGTCCGGCGAGCTGCAGCAGGTGCTCGCCGGCTCCGCCGGTTGAACGCTTGGGGCCTCGGGCCGCTAAACGGCCCTCCATGCATCTGTCCATCGGTTTTTCCCCGACGTTGAGCACAGGCACGATTTGTGCTTGAATATTGACAGCGTTGAAAGGAGATCCCGATGAGCACCACCAGCCTCGCCGTCCCCTCTGTAGGGCTGCCGATCGCCCGCATGCGCAATGTGTTCCGCGAAGACGATGTGGAGCGCAAACTCGCCAAGTTGCAGTCCCAGGGCAACGAACGCGAACACGAAAGCCTGCGCAGCACCTATGAACGCATGCTGGAGCGCGGCCCGCAGCGCTTCGCCGTCAAGCCGTCGGGGGTGCCGGACATGGCCCCGCTCTACGAACAGTTGCCCAATTTCGACGCCGCGCTGGACGACGTGAAACGCCACGTGGCGCTGGCTCAAGACAGCCAGGACCACCTGGAAGTCACCCCCATGCTGCTGCTGGGCCCGCCCGGCGTGGGCAAGACCCACTTTGCCCACAAGCTGGCCGAACTCCTGGGCACCACCATGAGCCTGGTGCCCATGAGCTCCATGACCGCCGGCTGGTTGTTGTCGGGCTCCTCGTCCCAATGGAAGGGCGCCAAGCCCGGCAAGGTGTTCGAGGCGCTGGTGGACGGCCAGTACGCCAACCCGGTGATCGTGGTCGATGAAATCGACAAGGCCAGTGCCGACGCCCAGTACGACCCGCTGGGTGCCCTATACAGCCTGCTCGAACACGACACCGCCCAGCGCTTCGTGGATGAATTCGCCGAAGTGCCCATCGACGCCAGCCAGGTGATCTGGATCACCACCGCCAACGACGAACGCGCCATCCCCGAACCCATCCTGAACCGGATGAACGTGTTCCAGATCGAGCCCCCCAGCCCCGAGGCGGCCCGCCAGATCGCCCGCCAGATCTACCAGAACCTGCGCCGGGAGCACGATTGGGGACGGCTGTTTGCCGAAGCCCCCTCGGACGACGTGCTGGACCAGCTCGCCACCCTGGCGCCACGCGAGATGCGCCGCGCCCTCATGACCGGCTTCGGCAACGCACGGCTGGAGCGGCGCGAGGCCATCGAGGTACGCGATCTGCCCAAGACCGGTCACGGCAAGTCGCGCATCGGCTTCCTGGAATAGCGGCGCAAAGCCCGACCACCGCCCATCAGGCCAGTCGCCACTGGCGCTGGGCGGCGAACACGGCGTTCGGGTAGGTGGCGCGGCCCCGGCTGCCGTTGTAGCGCCCCAGCGCCAGGAACAGATCGCCGCCCTCCATGTCCAGGTAGTGGCGCAGGATCACGCAGCCGAAGCGGATGTTGGTCTGCAGGTGAAACAGCTTGGCCGGGTCGCCGTCGCCAATCAAGCGGGCCCAAAACGGCATGATCTGCATGTAGCCGCGCGCGCCCACGGGCGAGATCGCAAATTTGCGAAAAGCGCTTTCCACCTGAATCACCCCCAACACCAGGGATTCCTCCAGCCCGGCCCGGCGGCTTTCGTACCACACGGTTTGCAAGAACTCGATGCGGTCCTGCAGTTGCGGCTTGCGCCGCTGCAACCGGGGGCTGAGCTCACCGAGCCAACGCAGATAGGCGATCCGCGCCTCGGGCGAAACGAATTCGGGTTCGGGCGGCCCGGCAAACTCCACCGCCGCGCGCAAAGCCTGGCGCACCGAATCGGACAGGGGCTCCTCGATCTGGCTGGCCTGCACCCAGGCCGGGCAGGCCCACGCGGTCAAGCCCGCAGCGCCGGCGCGCAAGGCCAACCGGCGCTGCTCGCCTTGGGCAGACAGCCCCGCCACCCGCACCATCTCACACCCCCAGCCTCTCCTTCAGCAGGCCCAGCACCTCGGCCACGGCCACCCGGGTGGCGGCGCGGTCACGGCGGTGCTGGTACTCCACAACGCCTTCCTTCAGGCCCTTGTCGCCAATGGTGACACGGTGCGGCACACCAATCAACTCCCAGTCGGCGAACATGGCCCCGGGGCGCTCGCCGCGGTCGTCCAGCATCACATCCACACCCATGGCGGCGAGCTGGTCATGCAACTGCTCGGCGGCAGCCTTCACGGCGTCGCTCCGGTCCATGCCGATCGGGCAAATCACCACGGTGAACGGGGCGATCGCGTCGGGCCAGATGATGCCACGCTCGTCGTGGTTCTGCTCGATGGCCGCCGCCGGCAGGCGCGTCACGCCGATGCCGTAGCAGCCCATCTCGAAGGGCTTGGGCTTGCCGTCCTCGTCCAGGAAGGTGGCATTCATGGCGCGGCTGTACTTGGTGCCCAGGTAGAACACATGGCCGACCTCGATGCCGCGCTCGATGGCAAGCACCCCCTTGCCGTCGGGCGAGGGGTCGCCCGCCACGACGTTGCGAATATCGGCCACCAGGTCCGGCTCGGGCAGGTCGCGGCCCCAGTTCACGCCGGTGAGGTGGTGGTCCACCTCGTTGGCGCCGCAAATCCAGTCGGCCATCACCGCCACTTCGCGGTCGGCCACCACAGTGACCGGGCGCTTCAGGTTCAACGGCCCCAGGTAGCCGGGCCGGCAGCCGAAGTGCTCGACGATCTCGGCCTCGGTCGCAAAGCGAAAGCCCAGGTCCAGGCCCGGCAGCTTGCCGACCTTGACCTCGTTCATGTCGTGGTCGCCGCGCAGCAGCAGCAGCCACACCGTGGTCTTGACGACTTCGTCGCGCTCGTTGATCTCGTCGGTGGCCAGCACGATGGACTTGACCGTGGTGGACAGCGGCACACCCAAGAACTCGGCCACCTGGGCGCAGGTGCTCTTGCCCGGCGTGGGCGTCTTGACCAGCGGCCGGGACGGGGCCGGGCGCGGCCCCTGCGGCGCCAGCGCCTCGGCCTTTTCGATGTTGGCGGCGTAGTCGCTGCTGGGGCAATAGACGATGGCGTCCTCGCCGGTGGCGGCGATGACCTGGAACTCCTCGCTCAAGTCGCCACCGATGGCGCCGCTGTCGGCGGCCACCGCCCGGTAGGTCAACCCGAAGCGGTCGAAGATGCGGCGGTACGCCTGCGCCATCACCTGATAGCTGGCCTGCGCCGACTCGCGGTCGCGGTCGAAGCTGTAGGCGTCCTTCATGATGAACTCGCGCCCGCGCATCAGGCCGAAGCGCGGCCGCCGCTCGTCGCGGAACTTGGTCTGGATCTGGTAGAAGTTCTTGGGCAGCTGCTTGTAGCTGCGCAGCTCCTGGCGCGCGATGTCGGTCACCACCTCCTCGCTGGTGGGCTGCACCACGAAGTCGCGCTCGTGCCGGTCCTTGATGCGCAGCAGCTCCGGGCCCATCTTGGCGAAGCGCCCGGTCTCCTGCCACAGCTCGGCGGGCTGGACCACGGGCATGGTCAGCTCCACCGCGCCGGCCGCATTCATCTCCTCGCGAATGATCTTCTCCACCTTCTGGATCACCCGCAGGCCCATGGGCATGTAGGTGTAGATGCCGGCGCCGAGCTTTTTGATCATGCCGGCGCGCATCATGAGCTGGTGGCTGATGACCTCGGCATCGGCCGGGGCTTCTTTGAGGGTGGAAATGAAGAACTGGGAGGCTTTCATGGATGGACGACGCACGACCCTGCCGGACGTTGCCGGCCCGAGGGCAAACCTGGGGATTACCCCGGGAGATGCTACCCAAGCCGAAGTCAACGATGCATAATCGAGACAGTTTAAAAATTTGGGGTTGATTATGCTTGACAGAGACGGCTTCAGGCCCAATGTCGGCATCATTCTGCTCAACCAGAAGAATCAGGTGTTCTGGGGCAAGCGCATCCGCACCCACTCCTGGCAGTTTCCGCAGGGCGGCATCGACCGGGGCGAAACCCCGGAACAAGCCATGTACCGCGAACTGCACGAGGAGATCGGCCTCAAGCCAGAGCACGTGACCATCATTGCCCGCACGCGGGACTGGTTGCGCTACGAAGTGCCAGACCGCTTCATCCGCCGGGATGCACGCGGTCACTACAAAGGCCAGAAACAGATCTGGTTTCTGCTGCGGCTGGTCGGTGGCGACTGGAATTTGAACCTGCGCGCCACCAACCACCCGGAGTTCGACGCCTGGCGCTGGAACGACTACTGGGTACCCTTGGATGTGGTGGTCGAGTTCAAACGGGGCGTTTACGAAATGGCCTTGACCGAACTGTCGCGCTACCTGCCCAAGTCAGACCACCGCAACCGCTTCCTGCGTGCCAACGCGCGGCCACGCCAGCCCCGGGCTGCGTCGGCACCGCATCCACATCTCTCGCACCCCCGGGCGATCCCGGCTCACATGGAACTCCCCCCGGGTGCGAGTTACGACCCGGACCCCCAACACCCCCTGGCTGCGCCCGCCGTTGCGCCCGCCCCTACGCCCACGGACACATCACCTTGAAAACCCTTTCCCTGCTGGCTCTCGGTCTGCTTGGCCTGGCCTGCTCGGCCCAGGCCCAATGGCAGGGCGCCGACGAACTCGACTGGAAGGAAAGCGACGTACCGGCGCCGCCCGCCTTCTCGACCGAGCAACTGGTCCCATTCGAAGTCTCCACCCACTCCGAGCTGAGCTACGGACTGGTGCCTGACACCCTGTCGGTTGGCTCCGACGGCGTGGTTCGGTACGTGATGGTCGCCCAGAGCCGCAGCGGCGCCGTGAACGTCTCGTACGAAGGCGTGCGTTGCCAGACCGGCGAAATGAAAACCTATGCCCGCTGGGCGCCGAACCGTTTGCCGTTACCAACACCCTTCTCGGCCACGGAAGGTGAATGGCGCGCCACGGCCCAGGCAGACTGGGTGGGCCTGCGCGATCACCCGGTGGCCAGACCCGCCTGGGCACTGGCCCGCACCGCCCTGTGCGAAGGGTCCACGGTCAACGGCAACCCCCAGCGCATGCTGCGCGACCTGCGCCTGGGCCGGTCACGGCGCGACTGAGCTCACGCCACCCGGGTGAGCACCAAGTTGTCGCGGTGGATCATCTCGGGCTCGGCGGCATAGCCCAGCAGGCGCTCGAAATCGGCAGATGACTTGCGGCACAGCAGCCGCGCCTCGGCAGCCGAATAATTGGCCAGCCCACGGGCCACTTCGGCCCCCCGCAGATCGCGGATCGCGATCACGTCGCCCCGCGAGAAATCGCCCTCCACCCCGGTCATGCCGATCGGCAACAGGCTCTTGCCCTCCTGCACGATCTTGGCCACGGCGCCATCGTCCACCATCACCGCGCCGCGCAATTGCAGATGATCGGCCATCCACTGCTTGCGCGCCTGTTTTTTGGGCATGTCGGCGATCAGGCAGGTGCCGATGGGCTCGCCCGCCAGCAGGCGCAGCAGCGCGTTCGGCTCCCGCCCCCATGCAATGACGGTGGAAGCCCCTGAACCCGCCGCCCGCTTGGCCGCGAGGATCTTGGTGATCATGCCCCCGGTGCCGATGCGCGAACCGGCACCACCGGCCATTTCCTCCAGCTTGGGGTCACCGGCGCGCGCCACGTGCACGAACCGGGCGGTCGGGTCCTTGCGCGGGTCGGCGGTGTAGAGGCCTTTCTGGTCGGTCAGAATGACCAGCACGTCTGCCTCCACCAGGTTGGCCACCAGCGCACCGAGGGTATCGTTGTCGCCGAATTTGATCTCGTCGTTGACCACCGTGTCGTTTTCGTTGATCACGGGCACCACCCGGTGCTCCAGCAACGTCAGCAGCGTGGAGCGGGCATTGAGGTAGCGCTCGCGGTCGGCCAGGTCGGCGTGGGTGAGCAGCACCTGGGCACTGCGCAGGCCCAGTTCGCGCAGCTTGGTCTCGTACATCTGCACCAAGCCCATCTGGCCCACGGCGGCGGCGGCTTGCAGCTCGTTGATTTCTTTCGGGCGCTTGACCCAGCCCAGGCGCTTCATGCCTTCGGCAATCGCGCCGCTGCTGACCATGATCACCTCGCGCCCCTCTTGCACCAGGGCGCTGAGCTGCTGGCTCCATTGGCCAATGGCGGCCTCGTCCAAGCCCTTGCCCTCGTTGGTCACCAGGCTGGAGCCGACCTTGACCACGATGCGGCGCGCCGCTCGCAGCACATCGGCGGGAGCGGCCTGCGGGGCGGCCACGGCAAGCGCGGGGGACTCGACGGTCATGATGCAGTCATTCACGGAAACGGGGGTCCACATGGACGGCGGGCTTTTCCGCGTCACGGGTTGCCGCCAAGTGCTGGAAGATTTTCTGCACCAGCGGCTCGCAGCCTTCGCGGGTCAGGGCCGAAATCTCGAACACCGGGCCTTTGTAGCGCAAGCGCCTGACGAAGTCCTTCACCCGCGCCTCACGCTCCTCGGCCGGCACCATGTCCAGCTTGTTGAGCACCAGCCAGCGCGGCTTGGCATGGAGTTCGGGATCGTATTTCTTGAGCTCCTCGACGATGGCCTTGGCCTGTGCCACCGGGTCCACCGTCTCGTCGAACGGGGCCAGGTCCACGATGTGCAACAACAATCGGGTGCGCTGCAAATGGCGCAAGAACTGGTGGCCCAGCCCGGCGCCTTCGGACGCCCCTTCGATCAGGCCCGGCACGTCGGCGATGACGAAGCTCTTTTCCGGCCCCACGCGCACCACGCCCAGGTTGGGGTGCAGCGTGGTGAAGGGGTAGTCGGCGATCTTGGGTCGGGCGTTGGAGACGGCCGCGATGAAGGTGGACTTCCCGGCGTTGGGCATGCCCAGCAGGCCCACATCGGCCAGCACCTTGAGTTCGAGCTGCAGGTTGAACCGCTCCCCCGGATGACCGAGGGTTTTCTGGCGCGGGGCGCGGTTGATGGCACTCTTGAAGCGCAGGTTCCCGAAACCGCCGTCGCCCCCCCTGGCGATCAGAATCTTCTCGCCCGGGCGCAGCAGTTCGTGCATCACCTCGCCGGTATCGGCGTTGCGGATGATGGTGCCCACCGGCATTTTGAGGACGATGTCTTCCCCCTTGGCACCAAACATGTCGGAGCCCTTGCCATGTTCGCCGCGCGGGGCCTCGAACTTGCGGGAGTAGCGAAAGTCGATCAGGGTGTTGAGGTTTTCGTCGGCCAAGGCCCAGACATGGCCACCCCGGCCGCCATCGCCGCCGTCGGGGCCGCCGAATTCCTTGTATTTCTCGTGCCGGAACGACGCGCAGCCATTGCCGCCGTCACCGGCGGCGACCTCGATGTAGGCCTCGTCAACAAACTTCATGGCTGGATTGTCCCTGAAACGAAGAAACACAAAAGGCCCGCAAGCGCGGGCCCTTGGCATGCCGGGGCAGCCGCAGCCGCCTCAGCAGGTCGTCACGCGGGGGTGACGAAAACCGTCTTGCGGTTCAGCGCCCCCTTGGTGGCGAAGCTGACCTTGCCGTCCACGGTGGCGAAGATGGTGTGGTCTTTACCCACGCCCGTGCCGGTACCGGCATGGAACTTGGTGCCGCGCTGGCGCACGATGATGGCGCCTGCCGACACTTCCTGGCCGCCGAACACCTTCACGCCCAGCATCTTGGGCTTGGAGTCGCGACCGTTGCGGGTGGAGCCGCCGCCTTTTTTCTGTGCCATGGTGTGCTACTCCTTAGCCGTTGATCGAGCCGATCTGCAGCTCGGTGAAGTTTTGACGATGGCCCTGGCGCTTCTGGTAGTGCTTGCGACGGCGCATCTTGAAGATGCGCACCTTGTCGCCACGACCGTGGCCGACCACAGTGGCCGTGACCGTTGCGCCGGAGACCAAGGGGGTGCCCACCTTGATGCTGTCGCCGTTGCCGACGGCCAACACCTGGTCGATCACGATCTCTTGGCCCACGTCCGCAGCAATCTGTTCTACTTTCAATTTTTCGCCAACGGCAACGCGATACTGCTTGCCGCCGGTTTTTATGACCGCGTACATAGGTAACCTCAAATGGTGATTCCAGCGAACGGATTTCCGCTGAACTGTGCATTATAGTTGCGCAGATCGGCTTTTGCAAGCCAAAGTCGGCCTTCAACGCTTGGGTTTGCGGGCAAGGGCGCGGGTCAATGCAAAGCGGCCAGCGCGGCTTCGGGCGCTTTGTCCAATACCTTCAGCAAGGCCTTGGCAGCACCGGTTGGACAGCGTTTTCCCTGTTCCCAGTTCCTGATCGTGTCTAGTGAAACGTCAATGCGCTCGGCAAACTCCGCCTGGCTAAACCCCAGTCGCCGGCGTACGCGGCGCGCAAACTTGGCGGCATCCTGCATGGCCTCTGCGTCATCGGCGGCTTTATGCTTGGCAATATCAGCCTCGGTCGTTGCATCCACCCGCGCGGCGTCCATCCGGCCCACTGGCTTGGCCATCGGATTTTGTACGTCAATCGTCATGCGAACGGTTTTCATAGCGCTTCACCTCTCGTGAGTTGGCTTTTCGAGCAGAGATGATTCGGATCGCATCATGACGCAGTGTGTAAACGAGGACGAACAGGCGACCATCGATACGCCCAATCAGCTGATAGCGATCTTCGCCATAGCTGTGACGAGTGTCTCGCCGGATGATCCGGTCCGGATCAGCAAAGGCTGACGCTGCGTAAGCGAAATCAAACCCTCGATCCCGAAAACAAGCATCGCTCTTGCCTTCATCCCACTCGAAATTCATGGGCAAAGTGTAGTTCAATGAACGACTTTAGGCAAGCCCATCGGCGTCGGCCTTCAACGCTGATGCGGTCAGTCTCAACCTGCGACTCCCAACGCCTGCGCCTCGGCCTCCTGCTCTAGGTACACCCAGTCCACGATGTCGTCGCCGGGGGTGTAGCCGGCCACCAGTTGCTGCATCATCAAGCGAATCACGCCCACGTCGTTCACGTTCAGAGCGATTTCCAGCGCGTTGAGCTTGGCCTCGAATTCGGCCCAGGGGATGAACTCCTCGTGGGCTTTCATGATGCGCGGGTGCAAGGTCGGCTTGGGGTTGTCGCCGATCAGCAGCTCTTCGTAGAGCTTTTCGCCGGGGCGCAGGCCGGTCACGGCGATCTCGATGTCGCCCTCGGGGTTTTGCTCGTCCTTCACCGTCAGGCCCGAGAGTTCCACCATGCGCCGCGCCAGCTCCATGATCTNGTAGAGCTTTTCGCCGGGGCGCAGGCCGGTCACGGCGATCTCGATGTCGCCCTCGGGGTTTTGCTCGTCCTTCACCGTCAGGCCCGAGAGTTCCACCATGCGCCGCGCCAGCTCCATGATCTTCACCGGCTCGCCCATGTCCAGCACGAACACGTCGCCGCCCTTGGCCATGGCACCGGCCTGGATGACCAGCTGCGCTGCCTCCGGAATGGTCATGAAGTAGCGCGTCACCTCCGGGTGGGTGAGCGTGATCGGCCCGCCGTCGCGGATCTGCTGGCGGAACCTGGGCACCACCGAACCCGACGAGTCCAGCACATTACCGAAGCGCACCATGCTGAACGTGGTGCCGGTTTGCGTGGCGGCCAGCGCCTGCAGGGCCATTTCGGCCAGGCGCTTGCTGGCGCCCATCACATTGGTGGGGCGCACCGCCTTGTCGGTGCTGATGAGCACAAAATCCCTCACACCGGCCTCCATGGCCGCCTGGGCGGTGCGCAGCGTGCCCAGCACGTTGTTCTTGATGCCCGCCGCCGGGTTGTGCTCCACCAGCGGCACAAGCTTATACGCGGAGGCGTGGTAAACCGTGTCCGGGTGCCAGGTGGACATGATTTCGCGCATGCGGTCGCCATCTTGTACCGAGGCCAGCAGGGGCACCAGCACGGGGGCCTGAGGCGCCGTCTGCGAGGCCAGCTTTTGTTCCAACTCCTGGTGAATGGCGTACAGGGCGAATTCGCTCTGCTCGACCAGCAGCAACTTGGCCGGTGCCACGGCCAGAATCTGGCGGCACAGTTCGCTGCCGATGGAGCCTCCCGCTCCCGTCACCAGCACCACCTTACCCACGATGTTCTTGGCCAGCAGGATGTGGTTGGGCGCGACGGGCTCGCGGCCCAGCAGATCGTCGATGTCGAGTTCCCGCAGGTCCGAGATGCTCACCTTGCCCTGGGCCAGATCGGTCACACTAGGCAGGGTGCGCACGGCCACATGGGCGCTGCGGATATGGCTCAGTATCTCGTTGCGACGCCGTCGTGACAGGCTGGGCATGGCCAGCAGCACGTCGTTGATGTTCAGCGTGGTGACCAGTTGATCCAGATCGTCCGGGTTGTAGATGGGATAACCGTCGAGTACATGGCCGTGCAGGCGATCATCGTCGTCCAAGAAGCCCACCACCGGAAGAGAGTTCCGATGCGGCTGTAGATTACTTGAACAACTTGCTTGAAAGGATTAACGAATGAGGCAAACGTCGCCGAAATCCGTCACACCGCATTCGCGGAACTCGCAACTGGTGCCGGGTGAACGGACGGGTACAACCAACCAGCGGCTTATGGCAGTGCTCGGGGTAAAAGGGTTGGAAAGGGAATGAACGTTTTGCTGGTGGCGTTTCTGGTGAGTTTTCTGGTGACGCTGGGGGTTACGGCTCGTAGCTTGCGCCAAATCCACGAAAAAGGCTGATGGACAATCTGGGTTGAACGTTATTAACGCAAGCTGTCGAAGCACGCTACCGCCCTGCCGTTTCACGATCGGCAAGCGCGGTCAGGGGGTTCAGCTGGGGATTCCGGGCTTTTGTGAGAGCAGCACAGTGCTGCAAAAGCCCGATAGGGTGCGATATTGTGCCACAGCGGCATGGCACTGAAAAAAGCGCCGGCTTTGCTTCAGCCGACCTTGCGCAGGTGGGCTGGGGCAACCCGCACCTGTACTTGCTTGGAGAGCAGTTCGATCAACACCATGACGCGGCGCTCGCCATCGGCCATGTGGTAGATGCCTTCGATGCCGGCAAAGGGGGCTTCCGTCAGGCGGACACGGCCGCCCGGTTGGAACAGCCGCTGCGGCGCGGCCTGAACCGCTGCCTCTTGCGCCCGCAGGGCATCGACCAGGCTGTCGGCCACCTTGGCCGGCTCGCCTCCAAAGCTCACCAAACGGCTGACGCCTTTGGTCGAACGGATGGGCGCCCAGCTTGGGGCCGAATCCCCCTGGCCCAGGCGAATGAACAGGTAACGTGGAAACAGGGGTTGGTCCGTCACCTTCAGCATGCCCTGGCAGAGCTTCTCAACTGGGAGGGTGGGCAGATAGCACTCGAACCCTTGGCGCTGGAGGTTTTCCAGGGCGCATTTTTCCTGTCTGGGTTTGGTATGGACGAGATACCAGTGCATGACCACCTCCGCTGGCTGTTTTAATGGTCAGCATTGTACGTCCGCCAGCCGGGGGCTGGGGCATTGACTGATGGTGGCGCGGCTGGCGGGGATCGAACCCACGACCCTTGGCTTCGGAGGCCAATACTCTATCCACTGAGCTACAGCCGCTGGACCAGCCTGGATTCTAGCAGGCGCCAAGCCGCCGGCGGTTCGTGGGCTGCGGTGAACGACTATAATCGCCGGATTCCTGAACGCATCAGGCGGGCAGTACGGCCCTATCTTCTGCACCAGCACCCTGAGGATTTTCATGAGCGACGCGCACGACGACCATACCGGCCCCATCAAGACGCCCAAGCAACTGTTTTGGACGGCCTTCTTCTCGTTTGTGGTTCCGGTGTTCCTGATCATTGGTCTGGTGTATTTCGTCACGCGGGCCGACAAGCCTTCTCCCGGCACCGACAATCAGGAACTGGCCACGGCCATTCGCATCCAGCGCGTTGGCTCGGTGGAGCTGCGGGACGCCAACCGCGTGCTGCAAAACGGCGAGGCCGTCTATCGCGCCCAGTGCGCGGCTTGCCATGACGCAGGCCTCGTGGGTGCGCCCAAGTTCGGCTCTGCCGCTGATTGGGCTTCACGCCTGGGTGCCGGGCTGGATAATTTGGTGAAATCTGCCCTGCAGGGCAAGGGTGCCATGGGCCCGCAATCCGGTGGCGCTTTCGAGGATCTGGAAATCGCCCGTGCCGTGGTGTTCCTGGTGAATTCCGGCGGCGCCAACTACGAGGAACCGGCTCAACCCGCTCCCGCCGAATAACCCCCCGTACCCGTGCTCATACAGCCCGCTCATCTGCGGGCTTTTTCATGTTTGCGCCTGCCGCTTGCGCGGCTTGTGGGCTGAGCACGCAACCCGCGCGTTCCAGCACACTCGCATACGGCAGGTACGCCAGCGTCCAGCCCCCTGCCTCCAGCAGCCGCGCCGCACGGTCCATGTCTTGGCTGTGCACATTGCCCCAGCCCAGATCGGTTTCGAGGTAGAGCCAGCCGTCTTCGTCCGTCCAGGCTCGTTGCACCACCGCGGGTCGGCCGGTGTGCGAGCACACTTCGCCCCGATCGTCCAGCCGCCACACCCATGGCAGCTTTTCGAGTTCCACATACACGCGCTGCGGCCCGTTCTGGAAATACCACTGGCCGGCTTCGTCGCAACCGTAGTTGCGCTCAATGAAGGCGATCAGCTTCTCATGCCGCAGTTCGGCCCCCCGGCTCGCGGCCGTCGCGCCGGGGCCCGCAAAGGGGCCCGCCCGCTGTGCGCGTTCGTCCCGCATCCACCAACGGCCCCGCGCATCCAGCCCCAACCAGCCATAGCAATGGGGCACGTTGGGCCATTTGGCCATGGCGGCCTTGACCAGTTCATCCATCGCTGACTCCCGCCGCCCTGGCCAGCCATTGGCAAACGGCCTGCGGCATTGCATCCACCTGCATGACACGGCCGCTGGGTGGCCTTGCCCTGCCTGCGAACCCCACATGCCCCCCATGCCTGGGCTGCCAGAGGGCGACATGGCTCGGCACTTCGGCCGCCGTGGGCAGGCTGGCGAACGGCACAAAGGGGTCATTGCGAGCGTTCAGCACCAGCGTGGGCAAGCGCAGCTCGCGCATGCCTGGCTTGGCGGAGGCGCGGCGCCAGTAATCATGCACGCCCAAGAAGCCATGCACCGGCGCGGTGAAGGCGTCATCGAACGCTTGCAGGGTGGTCGCGGCCAAGGCTCGCTCCAGGTCGAACAGGCCGGGATACTGCGCCCACTTCTGCCGCGCTTTGTGCTTCATGGTTCGCAGAAACATACGGGCATACACCTGCCGGTTGAATCCCTTGTCGATGGCGTGGCCCGCCGCGGTCAAATCCAACGGCGACGACACCGCGGCGACGGCGCCGACCGTGCGCCCCGCCGTTTCGCCAGCTTCCTGTGCCCACCGCAACAAGGCATTGCCGCCCAGCGAAACGCCCACGGCCAGCAGTGGAACCGTTGAGCCGAGGCTTTCCCGGACGCGGCGCAGTATCCAGCCTATTTCCTCGAAATCACCCGAATGGTAAACGCGCGGCGCCAGATTGATTTCACCGGAGCAGCCTCTGAAGTGGGGAATCCTCAGGCGCCAGCCACGCTGCACCGCCTGCCGTGCAAACGCCTGGGCGTAATGACTGGCCGAGGAACCCTCCAGACCATGAAACAGCACCAGCACCGGGGCAGAGGGCCGCGCGCGCTCCTCGGGAAGGTGGTCCACATCGATGAAATCGCCATCCGGCGTGCGCCAGCGCTCGCGCCGAAACGCTTGGGTGCGTGGGTGACGCCGCCCCCACAGGGCGGGCCCTATGGTTTGGAGGTTGCCGCCTGGCAACCACCAGGGCGCACGGTAGGTCCAGTGCATCGCATCAAAACAGGGGCTGCGTTCCAAAGCATGGTGGAAATGCATGAACGCATTGTGCCTGCAGCGGCAAGCGCCTGTCATCACCCCTGTTGGCGGTTCACAGACCGCGCGCCATCAGCGCTTCTGGCGGTACTTGCGCAGCGCTGCGATCTGTGCCGCCATGATGGCGAGTTCCGACGTGGCCTTGGCCAGATCGACATCGCTCTTGGCGTTCTTCAGGGCTTCCTCGGCGGCCTTGCGGGCCTCGTTGGCTTTGGCTTCGTCCAGGTCTTTGCCCCGGATGGCGGTGTCGCTCAGCACCGTGACCACACGCGGCTGGACCTCGAGAATGCCCCCGGCGACGAACACGAATTCCTCGCCGCCGTCGGCTTTCTCGATACGCACCGCACCGGGCTTGATGCGGGTGATCAGCGGCACGTGGCCCGGCAGGATGCCGAGTTCGCCGGCTTCACCCGGCAGCGCGACAAACTTGGCCGGACCACTGAAGATCGACTCTTCCGCGCTCACCACCTCGACTTGTATCGTGCTCATCTTTGCTCCTTGTCAAAAGTCGTTGGCCTGGGGCCGCCCGAACGCCAGGGCGCCGAAGCGGCCCGGTGCATCAGGCCAATTTCTTGGCTTTCTCGAAGGCTTCGTCGATGGTGCCGACCATGTAGAAGGCCTGCTCGGGCAGGTGGTCGCACTCGCCGTTGGTGATCATCTTGAAACCACGGATGGTTTCGGACAGCGGCACGTACTTGCCGGGCGCGCCAGTGAACACCTCAGCCACATGGAAGGGCTGGGACAGGAAACGCTGGATCTTGCGGGCACGGGCCACGGCCAGCTTGTCTTCCGGCGCCAGTTCGTCCATGCCCAGAATGGCGATGATGTCGCGCAGTTCCTTGTAGCGCTGCAGGGTGCCCTGCACGGCACGGGCCACGGAGTAGTGCTCCTCGCCCACGACCAGCGGATCGAGCTGGCGGCTGGTCGAGTCCAGCGGGTCCACGGCGGGGTAGATACCCAGGGCAGCGATGTCACGCGACAGCACCACGGTGGAGTCCAGGTGGGCGAAGGTGGTGGCGGGCGACGGGTCGGTCAGGTCGTCGGCGGGCACATACACGGCCTGGATGGAGGTGATGGAGCCCACCTTGGTGGAGGTGATGCGCTCCTGCAGCTTGCCCATTTCCTCGGCCAGCGTCGGCTGGTAACCCACGGCGGAAGGCATACGGCCCAGCAGCGCGGACACTTCGGTACCGGCCAGCGTGTAGCGGTAGATGTTGTCCACGAAGAACAGCACGTCGCGGCCTTCGTCGCGGAACGATTCGGCGATGGTCAGGCCGGTCAGGGCCACACGCAGACGGTTGCCCGGCGGCTCGTTCATCTGGCCGTACACCATGGCCACCTTGGATTCGGACAGGTTGTCCAGCTTCACCACGCCGGATTCGGCCATTTCGTGGTAGAAGTCGTTGCCTTCACGGGTGCGCTCACCCACGCCCGCGAACACGGACAGACCCGAGTGCGCCTTGGCGATGTTGTTGATGAGCTCCATCATGTTGACGGTCTTGCCCACACCGGCGCCACCGAACAGACCCACCTTGCCGCCCTTGGCGAAGGGGCACACCAGGTCGATCACCTTGATGCCGGTCTCGAGCAGCTCGGTCGAGGGCGACAGCTCGTCGTAGGCCGGGGCCTTGCGGTGGATGGAGCTGGTCAGCGACTGGTCGATCGGGCCGCGCTCGTCGATGGGCGTGCCCAGCACGTCCATGATGCGGCCCAGCGTCGCCTTGCCCACGGGCACGGTGATCGGCGCGTTGGTGTTGGTCACCACCATGCCGCGACGCAGACCGTCGGACGAACCCAGCGCGATGGTGCGAACCACACCGTCGCCGAGCTGTTGTTGCACTTCCAGGGTCAGTGCGGAACCTTCCATTTTCAGGGCGTCATAGACGCGGGGCATCTGGTTGCGCGGGAACTCCACGTCAACCACGGCGCCGATACACTGAACAATCTTGCCTTGTGCTTGAGACATGATGGATACCTTCAAATTTCTTTAAGTCTTCGAGTCCCCGACCTCAAACGGCCGCGGCGCCTGCAACGATTTCCGACAGTTCCTTGGTGATGCCGGCTTGGCGGGTCTTGTTGTAGACCAGTTTGAGCTCGTTGATCACGTTGCCGGCGTTGTCGGTGGCCGCTTTCATGGCCACCATGCGCGCGGACTGCTCCGACGCCATGTTTTCGGCCACCGCCTGGTACACCTGCGATTCGATGTAGCGCAACAGCAGCTCGTCGATGACGGTTTGCGCGTCCGGTTCGTAGATGTAGTCCCAGTCGTGCCCGGCTTGGCCTTCTTCCAGATCCTGGGCGCTCAACGGGAGCAGTTGCTGCACCACGGCTTCCTGTTTCATCGTGTTGATGAATCGGGTGTAGCACAGGTGCACCGCGCTGATGCGACCTTCGGTATAGGCATCGAGCAGCACCTTGACCGGGCCGATCAGTTTGTCCAGATGCGGCGTGTCGCCAAGCCCCGTCACATGAGACACCACCTTGGCGCCGATGCGGTTCAGAAAACCCAGCCCTTTGTTGCCGATGGCCACCACTTCAGCGGACTGGCCCTTGGACTGAAGCTCTTTGAGCTGGTTCGTGACCACGCGCAACACGTTCGTGTTCATGCCGCCGCACAGGCCCTTGTCGGTGGTGACCACGATCATGCCGGCCACCTGGGCCTTGTCGTTGACCACCATGAACGGGTGCCGGTACTCCGGATTGGCACGGCTGAGGTTGGCAGCGATCTGGCGCACCTTCTCGCTGTACGGCCGGGCCATGCGCATGCGGTCCTGCGCCTTGCGCATCTTGGAGGCGGCCACCATTTCCATGGCTTTGGTGATCTTCTTGGTGTTTTCCACCGATTTGATCTTGCCGCGTATTTCCTTGCCTGCTGCCATTGATGCTCCTTATCTGGTCGCGAGCGACCGCATCAGTAGGTGCCGGTCTTCTTGAACTCGGCAATGGCCGCGTTCAATTGGGCTTCGGCATCCTTGTCCATGGCCTTGTCGGCCTCCAGCTTGGCCAGCAGGGCGGCATGCTTGTCCTTCAGGTAGCCGTGCAGACCCGTTTCGAATGCCAGCACCTTCTTGACGTCCACATCGTCCAGATAGCCCTTGTTGGCCGCATACAGGGAAGCCGCCATCAGGCTGATGGGCAGCGGGCTGTACTGAGGCTGCTTGAGCAGTTCGGTCACGCGGGCGCCACGATCCAGCTGCTTGCGGGTGGCTTCGTCCAGATCGGAGGCGAACTGCGCGAAGGCGGCCAGTTCGCGGTACTGGGCCAGGTCGGTACGGATACCGCCCGACAAGCTCTTGATGAGCTTGGTCTGTGCCGCACCACCCACGCGGGACACCGAGATACCCGCGTTGATGGCGGGACGGATGCCGGCGTTGAACAGGTTGGTTTCCAGGAAGATCTGGCCGTCGGTGATCGAGATCACGTTGGTGGGCACGAAGGCGGAGACGTCACCGGCCTGGGTCTCGATGATGGGCAGCGCGGTCAGCGAGCCGGTCTTGCCCTTGACCTCGCCCTTGGTGAAGGCCTCGACGTAGTCGGCGTTCACACGGGCGGCACGCTCCAGCAGACGGCTGTGGAGATAGAAAATGTCGCCCGGGAAGGCTTCACGGCCCGGCGGACGACGCAGCAGCAGCGACACCTGCCGGTAAGCCACGGCCTGCTTGGAGAGGTCGTCGTAAATGATCAGGGCGTCCTGGCCGCGGTCACGGAAGTATTCACCCATGGTGCAGCCGGAATACGCCGACAGGTACTGCATGGCGGCGGATTCGGAGGCCGAGGCGGCCACGACGATGGTGTAATCCATGGCGCCGTGCTGCTCCAGGGCACGCACCACGTTCTTGATCGACGACGCCTTCTGGCCGATGGCGACGTAGATACAGGTCATGTTCTGACCCTTCTGGTTGATGATGGTGTCGATCGCCACGGCGGTCTTACCCGTCTGGCGGTCACCAATGATCAACTCGCGCTGGCCGCGGCCGATCGGCACCATGGAGTCGATGGCCTTCAGACCGGTCTGCACCGGCTGGTCCACCGATTTACGGGCGATCACGCCCGGTGCCACTTTTTCGACCACGTCGGTCAGCTTGGCGTTGATGGGGCCTTTGCCGTCGATGGGCTGACCGAGCGCATTGACCACGCGGCCGATGAGTTCGGGGCCGACGGGCACTTCCAGAATGCGGCCCGTGCACTTGACGGTGTCGCCTTCGGAGATGTGCTCGTACTCGCCCAGCACCACGGCACCGACGGAATCGCGCTCCAGGTTCAGCGCCAGCCCGAAGGTCGGCTGGCCCTCCTTGTTCGCTGGAAATTCCAGCATTTCGCCTTGCATCACGTCGCTCAGGCCGTGGATGCGGCAGATACCGTCGGTCACGGACACCACGGTACCCTGGTTGCGCACATCGGCAGAGGGGGCCAAGCCTTCGATGCGGGACTTGATCAGTTCAGAAATTTCTGCGGGATTGAGCTGCATGACTCTTTCCTTCTTTCGTAAATGGTGACGCTTCAGGGCACACCGCGGCTCACGCCGTCAGGGCCATTCTCATTTGTTCCAGGCGGGCTTTGATCGAGGCGTCCAGCACCTCGTCGCCCACCACCACGCGCACGCCGCCGATGAGTTCGGGCTGCAGCACAACCTGGAGGTTGAGCTTGCGGCCGAAACGCTTTTCAAGAACGCCTGCCAGTTCGTCCAGGCCAGCGGCGTCGATGTCGTAGGCGCTG
Organism: Tepidicella baoligensis; assembly: GCF_013432195.1. GTDB lineage: Bacteria > Pseudomonadota > Gammaproteobacteria > Burkholderiales > Burkholderiaceae_C > Tepidicella > Tepidicella baoligensis. The sequence continues at coordinate 29,000 of NZ_JACCDB010000016.1, forward strand.
TACACCACGGCATCGGATCTGCCCTGCTGGGCGTTCATCAGACTGCGGAACTGCCGAGCGATCTCGGGCAGCACCGCCAAGCGACCGTTTTCAATCACGGTGCGCAGGAAGTTGCGGCCCATCTCGGGCAATGTCTGCTTGGCCACGCCCACAATCACGTCAAACACCTGTTCGGTGGTGACTTTGGGGTTGTCGGCGAACTGGAGCAACTGCTCGTTGCCAGCGATGACAGCCAGCTCGTCGAGCCACTGGGCAGCGGCAGGCGCATCCGCCCCGGCGGCCTTGAACAGCGCTTCGGCGTAGGGTCGTGCGATGGTGGCGATTTCGGCCATGGGTCAACCTTTGTTGCGCGGATCAGAGTTCGGTCTTCAGGCGGTTCAACAGCTCGGCATGCACGCCGGCATTGACTTCACGCTGGAGGATTTGCTCGGCGCCCTTGACCGCCAGGTTGGCCACCTGCTCGCGCAGTTCCTCGCGGGCCTTGAGCAATTGCTGCTCGGCGTCGGCCTTGGCGGCAGCCATGATCTTCGCGGCCTCCTCATTGGCACGGGCCTTGGCCTCTTCGATGATCTGCTGGGCACGGCGCTCGGCGTCGGCCAGACGGGCTGCGGACTCGTTGCGCGCCTTGCTCAGCTCTTCCTCGACGCGCTTGTTGGCCACGGCGAGTTCGATCTTGGCCTTCTCGGAAGCAGCCAGGCCTTCGGAAATCTTTTGCGCACGCTCATCCAGGGCCTTGGCGATCGGGGGCCACACGAACTTCATCGTGAACCACACCAGAATCGCAAAGACGATGGCTTGCGCAAAGAGGGTTGCATTGAGATTCATCGCAACGCCTTTCTGTGTGTTGAACTGATAGTTGAAACGCTGCTTGCCGTGGTAAGCGCCGCGGCATCAGGCCGCAGCGCTCCCTTCCTCACAGCAAGACGATCAGAGAACGAAGGGGTTGGCGAAGGCGAACAGCAGAGCGATGGCCACGCCGATCAGGAAGGCGGCGTCGATCAGGCCGGCCAGAATGAACATCTTGGTCTGCAGGTCGTTCATCAGCTCGGGCTGACGAGCAGAAGACTCGAGGAACTTACCACCCATCAGCGCAATGCCGATCGAGGCGCCGATGGCACCCAGACCCACGATGATGCCGCAAGCCAGAGCAACGAGACCCAGAACGTTTTCCATGTTGATTCCTTTGAATTGAGAGGAAGGTTGAGGTTACAGAGAGAGAAAAAACACCTTGTGCGGCCGAAGCGCAAGCCCAGCGTGCTCAGTGCGCGTCATGCGCCTGCCCCAAATAAATCAGGGCCAGCGTCATGAAGATGAACGCCTGCAGGGTGATGACCAGAATATGGAACAACGCCCAGATGGTGCCGGCGATCAAGTGCCCGACGAAGAACAGGCCTCCGCTGATCGACAGGGCGGCATAGCCACCGAGCAGTGCGATCAGCATGAACACCAGTTCACCCGCGAACAAGTTGCCAAACAATCGCATGCCGTGCGAAACCGTCTTCGCCACGAACTCGATCATTTGCATGAGGAAGTTGACCACGCCCAGCACCAGCGCCCCGATGGGGTTCTTGCTGGTTCCGAAAGGAGCGGTCACCAGTTCGTGGGCCCAGCCACCGAGGCCCTTGATCTTGATGTTGTAGTACAGACACATGAGCAGCACCGACACCGACAGACCCAGCGTGGTGGACAGGTCGGCCGTGGGCACGACACGCATGTAGTCTTTCATGCCAAAGACGGCATGCAAGCCGGAATCGGTGTGATCATGGACGAAAGGAATGCCGTGCGCCCAGATGAAAGGAATCAGGTCCACCGGAATCAGGTCCATGAAGTTCATCATGAACACCCAGCAAAACACCACCAGAGCCATGGGCGCGATCACCTTGCGGCTCTCGGCATTGTGGATCACCGACTTGGCCTGGTTGTCCACCATCTCGACGAGCAGCTCGACGAATGCCTGAAAGCGCCCTGGCACGCCAGAGGTGGCCCTGCGGGCCGCGGAATAGAGGAACCAGCAAACCAGAATGCCAAGCACGATGTTGACCACCACCGAGTCGATGTTGACGATGGTGAAGTCGATCACGCTCGTCTGCTTGCCGGTCGCGAGGTGACCGAGGTGGTGGCGGATGTACTCGCCCGGGGTGGGTCCTGCGCCTTCAGTTGCCATAGTTGAATCTGCCCATCTATAAGTCAAATCACATGTTCACGCCGGCTACGCCCCATCCAGAACGCCAGCCAGTACGCCTTCAGCACCACCACCAGCCCGACCACCAAGCCGAGCCAGCTCAGGTCGGGGACGATGCGCGGCGCCAGCCACAGCATGGCCAGCGCAAGCAGGATCTTGACCCCTTCCCAAAAAAACACGCCCGCCAGCGCGCTCCCGGCCGACTTCGGCCGTGACGCACCGCGCCAACGGGACCAGGCACTCGACGTGAGGCCATAGGCCATCAACGCCGTGGGCAACACGATGCACAGCCCACCGTAGAACACCGACCACCCGACCGGCGACGCCTCGAAGAAGACCATCGCCGCCAGGGTCATCAGCGCCAGCAGGATCAGCTGCCACCGCACCACCCGCCAGGCCGAGACATCGGGCTGGCGCGCTCGCCACTGAACCGCCTCTTCAGGCGTCAGGGGCTTGAAATCTTCGGTTTCCGCCTCATCTTCCCATGGGTCGCGAGCAGGGCGTCGGCCGTCCTGGGCTTGAGGCGACGATGGCTGATGCGTCATTGTCAGAGCCTCGAATTACATTCCGGTTACACGCGCGCTGTCGACCCGACGGGTCCAGCAAATCCACGCATTATACGTAGAAACCCCGATGCCTCGTCAAGAACTCCCCTGAAGCGTCGGGGGAAGGATAATCCGCCCATGAACGCGATTCCTCCCGAACAGTCGCTGATCGAATACCCGTGCCATTTCCCGATCAAGGTGATGGGGGCCCGCGTCGAAGGGTTCACCCAGGCCATCGTGCACGTGGCGCGGCAGTTCGATCCCGATTTCGACGCCGACACGGTGGAACAACGCCCCAGCCGAGCCGGAAACTATCTCGGCTTGACCCTCACGGTGCGGGTGACGAGCCGCGATCAGCTCGACGAGCTTTACCGCACACTCACCACCCACCCGATGGTGAAGTTCGTGCTCTGACCCCCAGCCCATGACGCTGCTGCTGCGACGCGACCTGGGGCGAGTGGCTTACGAACCCACCTACGCAGCCATGCAACGCTTCACCGCCGAGCGTGGCCCCCACACCCTCGATGAACTCTGGCTTTGCGAGCATCCTCCCGTGTTCACCCAGGGCCTGGCTGGCAAGCCCGATCATGTGCTGGCGCCAGGCGAGATCCCGGTGGTACAGACCAACCGCGGCGGCCAAGTCACCTACCACGGCCCAGGCCAAGTGGTGGCCTATCCCTTGATCGATCTGCAACGAGCCGGCTATTACGTCAAAGAATACGTGTACCGGATGGAGGAAGCGGTGATCCGCACGCTGGCGCATTTCGGCGTCACTGGCCACCGGGTGGCCGGCGCGCCCGGCATCTACGTGCGCATGGACGACCCGTTCGACCACGCCGCCCTCACCGGCCCGCGCCCCGGCGATCGGCCTTTCGCTGGCCTGGGCAAGATCAGCGCCCTCGGTATCAAGGTGCACCGGCACCGCACTTACCACGGCCTTGCCCTCAACGTGGCCATGGACCTCGAACCCTACACCCGCATCAACCCCTGCGGCCATGCCGGCCTGCAAACCGTGGACCTTTCTACAATCGGCGTATCGGTCGAGCCCGCTGCCGTGGCAGAGGTGTTGAGCCAGCAACTGATTCAGCGACTCGTTCCATGAACGGCACCGCGCCCCGCATCACCTTCTGGAATTTTCCATGACCCAGCCCTCCGCCGCCAGCAACGCACCGCCTGCCTACGACCCCACCGTCAAGCAAAAAAATCAGGCCAAGACGGCGCGCATTCCCATCAAGGTCGTGCCGGCCGAGCCACTGAAAAAACCGGACTGGATCCGCGTCAAGGCCGGCTCGCCCAGCACCCGGTTCTATGAAATCAAGGACATCCTGCGCCAGAACAAGCTGGTCACGGTCTGCGAAGAGGCGAGCTGCCCCAACATCGGCGAATGTTTCGGCAAGGGGACGGCCACGTTCATGATCATGGGCGACAAATGCACCCGCCGTTGCCCTTTCTGCGACGTGGGCCACGGACGCCCGGACCCGCTGGACCCGGACGAGCCCGAAAACCTGGCCAGGACCATTGCGGCGCTCAAGCTCCGGTATGTCGTCATCACCAGCGTGGACCGCGACGACCTGCGCGATGGCGGCGCCGGGCATTTCGTGGCTTGCATCCAGAAAACCCGCGAGTTGTCGCCGCACACGCAGATCGAGGTGCTGGTGCCCGACTTCCGGGGCCGTGACGACCGGGCGCTCGACATCCTCAAGGCCGCGCCGCCGGATGTGATGAACCACAACCTGGAAACCGTGCCGCGCTTGTACAAAGAAGCGCGCCCAGGCTCCGACTACGCCTTCAGCCTGAACCTGCTCAAGAAATTCAAAGCCCTGTTCCCGCACGTGCCCACCAAGAGCGGACTCATGGTGGGCCTGGGTGAAACGGATGAGGAAATCCTGCAGGTGATGCGGGACATGCGGGCTCACGGCATCGACATGCTGACCATCGGCCAGTACCTGGCACCGAGCGGCCACCACCTGCCGGTGCGCCGCTACGTCCACCCGGACACGTTCAAGATGTTCGAGGCCCAAGCCTACGAGATGGGCTTCAGCCACGCCGCTGTGGGCGCCATGGTGCGCAGCTCCTACCACGCGGACCAGCAGGCCCACGCGGCAGGGGTCTGACCCGCTCAGCGGGCCTGCTGCACCACCGTCACTTCCACGCGACGGTTCTGGGCACGCCCTTCGGGCGTGTCATTGCTGGCCACCGGCTCGGACTTGCCCCGGCCCTCGGTGCGGATGCGGTTGGCCGGCACACCTTGGTTGACCATGTAGGCCTTCACGGCCTCGGCGCGGCGCTCGGACAGGCGCTGGTTGTAGGCGTCGGAGCCCGTGGCGTCGGTGTGCCCCACGGCGATCACCACCTCCAGGTCGATGGATTTGATGCGGCCGATGAGTTCATCGAGGTTGCGCCGCCCTTCAGGTTTGAGTACGGCGCGGTCGAAATCGAACAGCGCGTCGGACGAGAATGTGACCTTCTCGGGGACCGGCGCCACGGGGGCAGCGGCAAGACCCTGTGCCGGCGCTGTGGCGGCAGGCCGCGCGCGCACTGGCGCTTCAGCCACGGCCTTGACTTTGTCGACTTCGACCAGGGCTGGCGTCTCGAACGGGCAGAGCTCTTCGGGCGGCAGCAATCCACGGTCCTGACCCACGTCTTCGAGTGTCGGCTGGCCCTCGCGGCCGACCCCCAGCGCGACGGTCAACTTGCCCATGGCAGCCAGCGTGCGCGCCTGCGCCAGGAACTCGTTGTATTGGGCATTGATGTAGGCGCGACTGGCCTCGAAGTATTCGTTCTGGGTATCCAGCAAATCGAGCAAGGTGCGCTGACCGATGTCAAACTGCTGGCGGTAGGCCTCGCGCGCCACCTCGGTGGAGAGACGGTGCTGGTCGAGATAGCCCAGTTGTTCGTTCAGGCGGACCACGTCGTTGTACGCGATCGCCAGGGTCTGGCGCACATCGCGGCAAGCCTTTTCCTGCAGCTCACGGGCCTGGAAGTTCTGTTCCACCGCCTGGCGCTCGCGGGCCTGGTCGGCGCCGCCGCGGTACAGGTTGTAGTTCATGACCACTTCCGCGACGGTGTCGCGCGAGCGTCCGCTGACGTTGTCGATGTTGCTCCCCCACGACTGCCGGATGCGGAAATCCACGCGCGGCCAGTAGCCGGCCTTGCGGGTTTCGATCTGGGACCGGGTGGACCGCACGTTTTCATAGGCGGCGTTGATGGTCGGGCTGTTCGCCAGGCCATTCTGCATGGCCTCCACCATGGTGGCAGGAACGCCCTCGAGCTTCAGCCCTTCGCGCAGCGGGGGCAGCGTGGAGGGCGGCAGCGCACCCATGATGCGCTGGTAGCGAGCGCTCACATCGTGCAGGTTGGAGATTTCGGTCAGCAGGTTGGATTCGGCCAGTGCCAGACGGCCGGTGGCCTGATCGGTATCCACGCGACGGCTCACGCCGGCTGCGGTACGCTCCTCGATCTGCTGGGCCAGCACCTTGTGCTCCACGAAGTTGAGCTTGGCCTCTTCCAGCAGGGCGGAATAACGCGCCACATCCACATAGGCGCGCGCGGCTTCCAGCGCAATGTTTTCCGCAGCTTCCAGCAGTTCGTAATAGCGCACGAGCTTGGCGTAATCCAGCCGCTGCACCTCGTTGCGGGTGAACATGCCGTCGAACAGGACCTGGTTGAGGGTGAGCGCACCGCCATGGCGCGAATACCAGCCGGTGCGCTCGGTCGGGGTTTTGTTGTTTTCACGCCCCGTGCCGTAGGTCAGGTCGACCTGGGGACGCCAGCCCGCCTTGGCCGCGTCACGCTCGGCCTCGGCCGCCGTGAAGTTGTACCAACGCGCCTGCACCTCCGGGTTGGTGGTGATGGCGGTGCGGATCGCATCGATCATCGGTTGTGGCAAAGCCTGCGCCTGAAGCCCTCCACTGCATACCATGGCCGCAAGCGCGACGGCCGACCAAACATGTTTTTTCATGATTCCACCTTGCTTAGGGCGCGCCAGGCTTCCCGGCACGCAAGACTTACTTGACCCAGCGGGAGCACACGCTCTTTTTGCGTTATGCTGGTGCACATCCTATCGGATGTCGGGGTTTTTAGGTGGGTTTTCGGCGCGTTATCGTTACGATCATTTCACCTGTTGTCATTCACGCCACACTTTTTGCCCGCTTCCTCGTCCGCTCCCGTGAAAACCTGGGCCTTGTTCCTGCGCCTCGCGTCCCTGCGCTGGACGGGCTGGATGGTGGCAACCTGGCTGGTGATCGGCCTTTCGGGGGCGGCTCCGAATCTGGACCTGATGCAGCGCTTGGCCCTGGAGCGTTATGGCCCCACGGCCGCCGAGACCGTCGCCGCCTGGCGCCGGATGATGGACGAGGCCCGAGACCAACCGGTGGAGCAGCAACTCAACCTCGTGAACACCTTTTTCAACCGACGCATCCTGTACGCGCTGGACTCCCAGGTCTGGGGGGTGAACGATTACTGGGCCAGCCCGCTGGAGTTCATGGGGCGCGGCATGGGCGACTGCGAAGACTATGCCATCTCGAAATACGTGACGCTCAAATTGCTGGGCGTGCCCAACGAGCGCCTGCGCCTGATCTACGTGCGCGCCCGCACCGCCGGGGCCCTGACCGAAGCCCACATGGTGCTCGGTTACTACGAAGATCCGACCGGCGAGCCGCTCATTCTGGACAACCTGATCACCAGCGTGCGGCCGGCCTCCCGGCGCAACGACCTGACCCCCGTCTTCAGCTTCAACAGCCAGGGGCTGTGGGTGGCCGGTCAGCAGCAGTCAACGGCCGATCCGACGGCCCGCCTGTCGCGCTGGCGCGAAGTTCTCGAACGCATGTCCAAGGAGGGGTTGTGAAGCACAGCCTTGCCGCATTACCCAAGGGGCACTGAAATGTCACTCGTCAAACAGTTGTGGATCGCCATCGTGGTCGTGATGACCGTGGCCTTTGGCGGCAGCCTGGTGGTCAGCGTGTTGTCGGCGCGCGGCTACCTGGAGCAACAGCTGCAGGTCAAGAACATCGACAACGCGACTTCATTGGCGTTGTCGCTGACCCAGCTCGACAAGGACCCGGTGACGGTGGAGCTGCAGGTGGCCGCCCAGTTCGACGCCGGACACTACCGCTTCATCCGGGTCGTTTCGCCCACCGGCGAGACCATCGTCGAACGGGTCTATGAAGGCGAACTGTATGGCGCTCCGCGCTGGTTCGCCAACCTGATCCCGATCCAGGCCGAACCGGGTCAGGCTCAGATCATGGACGGCTGGAAGCAGTTTGGCACCATCATTCTTGCCAGCCACGAACAGTATGTGTACCAGAGTCTGTGGGAAGGCACGCTGGAGCTGCTGCTGTGGTTCGTGCTGGGCAGCACGATCACGGGGGTACTGGGCACCTATGCCATCCGTGTCATCACCAAACCACTGCGCGATGTGGTGGACCAGGCTCAGGCGATCGCGCAGCGGCGCTTCCTGACGGTTGCCGAGCCGCGCACCCCCGAAATGCGAGCCGTGACCCAGGCCATGAATGCCATGGTCGAGCGACTCAAGGCCATGTTCGCCGAAGAGTCCAGCCGGCTGGAGAACCTGCGCAAAAAGGTCAACAGCGACCCGGTGACCGGCATCGCCAATCGGGAGTATTTCATGTCACAGCTGCGTGAGGTATTGACCGGTGAAATGCACGGTTCGGTGGGCAGCCTGGTCATGGTGCGGCTGGCCTATTTGAACGAACTCAATGCCAAGCTCGGCCGCCAACGGGCGGACCAGTTGCTGCGTGAACTGGCCGACGTGCTCTTTCACAGCGGGGACCATCATCCGGGCCAGCGCGCCGGCCGCGTCAAAGGCGGCGAATTCGCCGTGGTCTGCCCGACCTACACCTCGCCCACGGAAGCGGCCAAGGACATTTACGAACGCCTTTGCAGGGATTGGCTGCCGAAATGGGAGCCCGAATTCCCCGACCTCTTTCACCTGGCGGCCGTGGGCTATGTGCGCAACCAGAGCGTGGGCGACCTGATGACCCGAGCCGACCAGGCACTGGCCAAGGCCCAGGCCAAGGGCCCCAACACCTGGCATGCCGAAGAAGAAGCGAACAACAAGCTCAGCCTGCCGGCCGAGCAGTGGCGCACCCTGCTGACCGAAGCCGTCAACGGCGGCCAGATCAGCCTCGCGTTTTTCCCTGTGGTGCAAGGCGATCCGAATAGGCCCCTGCACCTGGAGGGCGTGATTCGCCTGCAAATAGACGCATCGGGCCAGTTGCTGTCGGCGGGCGACTTCATGCCGATGGCCGCCAGCCTGAACCTCACCGCCCCGATCGACCTGGGCGTGGTGAAACTGGCGATCGAACACCTGCAACAGGGCACAGGCGACGTGGCGGTGAACCTCTCGGCAGAAACGATTGGCAACTTTGGCTTCCGCAACCAGTTGCTGCAACTGCTGCAAAGCTACCCGCAGCTGTGCAAGCGGCTGCTGTTCGAGGTGCCCGAATACGGCGTGTTCCGCCAGTTCGACGCCTTCCGCGACCTCACCCGTGCGCTCAAGGCACTGGGCTGCCGGGTGGGCATCGAGTATTTCGGCCAGCGCTTCGCCGAAAGCGACAAGCTCGCCAGTCTGGGGCTGGACTACATCAAGGTGCACCCGGCTTACGTGCGCGGCATCAGCGAAAACCCGGGCAACCAGGAATTCCTCAAGGGCCTGTGCACCATGGCGCATGCACTCGGCATCACCGTCATCGCCCTGGGTGTGGAAAACCGGGACGATCTGCCGCTGCTGGCGCAGCTGGGATTCGACGGGGCGACAGGGCCTGGGGTGGACTGAGCGGGGAGGCCCCGCAGGGGCCTCCTCGCACTCCATGAGCCCTGATGGTTCAGATATCCAAACTGCCGCTCTGCTTCATCTTGGCAATCAGGTCGGCGCCGGTGTCGCTGGCGCCGAAAGCTATCCGCAACTCTTCCAGTGTCATGTTCTCGAACACGATCTTCTGCTCCGGCATTTCATTGGCGTTGACATCCACGGACAGCACGGCCTTGCCTTGGTCGTTGACTCCGAAGCTGAGATACTGGGTCAAATTGTCTTGGTCGGCGCCAACAAGCAAATCCCTCAGATCGATCTTATCGCCTTGTGCCTTATTGAAATCGGCAATGGTGTCCACGGCAGGGCTGGAGTCGGTTCCGATATCAGTGAGATGCCATTTGAATACGTCGGCGCCAGTACCACCCACCAAATAGTCGTTGCCAGGTCCGCCGATCAGCACATCATTGCCTCCCTGACCAAACAGCAAGTCGTCACCTGCACCGCCGATCAGCGTATCGTTGCCGCCGGCTCGTCCATCTTCATGCGCGAGATCGACCGCATTGGCACGAATGTACTGGATCGTGTCGGCCCGGGTCCAGCCGTGGTTGGCCTCCAGCACACGGAACACCTCCCACCCCGAGCCGCTGGGCAAGCCTAGGTTGTACTGGGCGGAAAGGGCGTCCGTGTTCAGCACGTCGCCGAACAGGACATCGTTGCCATCCCCACCTTCGATCCTGTCATCACCCACTGGCAAGAGGACCGACTCCTCCGAACCGCCCACGAGTGCGGCTGTCAATTCGCTGCCGGTCTGCACGATTTGGGGTTCACCAACCGGGCCCGTCACCACATCCAGCACAGCGATGTTGTCCACCCGGATTTCGAAATTTCCATTCGTGGATCCATCGAGCAGCTCAAACTGCAGCCTGTATTCACCCGGCGCCAACCCGGTCACTGAAATGGTCGTGAAGCTCGACTGCGTTCGAGACAGATTTCCGGACTGCACCGCAACGCCGTTGGCATCCAACAAACGCCAGGTAGCGGTATCGCCGTTATTGCTGTTTGCAGCGCTGTACTGGAAGCGAATGCCTCCGTTCGCACCCACCTCGATCGGTACCGATGTGAAGGTAGAAGGATGCTGGGTACCCGAATCTCGGGCATCGCGCAGCATCAGGTAATCGTTGTTGGTGCCATTGGGATTGTTCAGAAGGATAGAGCCACCTCCAGTTCCTGTCCTCGTCCATCCGCTGGGGCTGTTGATGCCAACCGTACCACCGTCGGAGAAGTCGGCAATGGTGGTCCAGCTGCTGAATTGCACGGCTCCAGTGCCCACCGCTGCAGTGTTGTCGAAGAAGCGCAGGTAATCGCTGTTCACTCCCGTGCCCACACCAATTGCATAGACTTGGCTGACCGAACCCAACGGCTGGAAGGCCTCTACTGAGTTGACAAAGGTGGCGTAGTCGGTCGTGTTGCCCGGACCGGCATTTTGATCCGCGGGGTTGATGTAACGGGTCGGATCGCCGTCTGTTACGAAGAAGGTCAGGTTTTCAAACTCGTCGTAGCTGCTGTTGGCCCCCATGGTGTTGAACCAATTGACCGTCGCATTGAAGGCCGCCTCATAGTTCGTTGCGCCACTGGCAACCAATCCGTTGACGATGGCCGTCAACTGGGCCAGATCATCTTCGCCAAAGTTCTCGATGCTGATTCGTTGTTGCGCATTTTCCGAGAATGTGATCAGCGTCAGGTTGATTTGACCATCATGCCCTGCCAGTTGACCCGCGAGATGGTTGATCGCGTCTTTCAGGATGGCCAGGCGGTTACCCTGCATACTGCCCGAGACATCGAGCACCAGTGCGATGTTGTAGTCCTTGCCGGGAATGAAATTGGTGGTTCTTCCGCCCACATCGCCGACGAGGACGTCTGCGCCGCCAGACCCCATGATGATGCCGTCTGGGTGGCCATCGCGCGGCACGGCGTGATTGTCAGTGGCCACAGGCGTACCCGCGGAGTCCACCGTGTCGGATGCGTTGCTACCGACCACCAACAGCCCAGTGGTAGCAACAGGGGTTTGCTGGGCGGCGATGTTGACCTTGAAGGGTGCCTCGTGCCAGTCGCCATCCGAGTCGGTTGCGCGAACCGTGAAGCCCAGCTCCAAATCAGGCGGCACGACGCGGTCGATGACCTCAAAGTCCTGAATTCGCACCGAATCGTTTCCATTGAGGACAAAACGCACCACCACGCTGGAGAACTCTTGGTTCGACTCGATGCTGGCCACCTGCGGAGCCGCTTTGAGCCCTGTCAAGGTCAGGGTGCCGGAGTCAACCACTGTGGTGCCATTGGCCGCATAAGCCACCCATTCGATGGTGGCGACGTTGGCATTACCCACCCCATAGACGCTGAAGGTCAGACCATCAGCCGGTTGCGACATGACGGCTTTGAAGCCCTCGTTGTGGTCAAGGTTGCCGTTTTTGATCCCAAACCCGTTGTTGTTGGGGTTGAGGTCGTCATCTTGTGAGGCCGCACCGGGATTTTGCGGGTTGTTCACGCCTCCTGTGTTGGAGAAAAGCAACCCGTCGAAGGTCACTGCAATCGGGCCTGCATTGACTGCGATGGTTTCCTGCGGACCACCAGCCCCGAATTGGTTCCCAATCTCATAGACGGTGGTCGGCTGGGGCGTGACGAGATCGAAGGTATAGGTGCCATTGTCGTTCAACACCAATGTGTAAAACACTTTCGGCGGCTGCCCACTGCCATCGATGGTGGCCGTCAACGTCTTGCCGTCAGTGGACAACGTTTCCGTGATCCCCGGCAAATCGGGCCATCCGGTGATCTTGAGCGCACCCGATTCGGCAGGCCCATCACCACCAAAACCAAAGACCAAGCTGCCAGTGGCAGAGGAAACCTGGTTTTGCAGCGCCAGGTTTTGAGCGTTGGTGATGTGCGGCATGTCGTCTTCGATGGCGATCGCAATCGTGCCGGTGGCCGCGGGATTGACACCATCACTGATGGACACGCTCACGTTGAAGCTGAGTGCGTCCTCCACATTGTTGATCGGATGGGCTACCGGTGCCAGCAGATCGACCTGGTAGGACACTGTGGAAGCACCCGTCACAACGCTCGTGTAGCCGCCATTGAGGGTGATGCGGAGCACATCGGTCGTGCCCGACTTACCCAGCAGGACCGCCTGATTGGAGCCATCATGGCTCCAGGTGATGGGTGTACCACCCAACTGGGTGGGCAGCCCCGTCAGCAGCAACGCAACCGTCACAGGAGCCGTACCGTTGCCTGAGATGGACAAAGTTCCACTGGCCGAAGCGGCGTTGGTTGTGTCCACGGTTCCCGTGTTGTCGGGGATGCCGGTTTGTCCATGCGTGGCCTGGGTGAAGCCTTCTTCGGAAACGTTTGCGGAAGCATTACCGATGGTGGGTCGGGCGTCGTTGTCCACAATCGTCGTGACCACCGCCGTGGCGTCGTACTCCACCGCCTCGAAGTCGCCCGCACGACTCCAGTCTTGGCCCAGCGTCAGCGTGAACACCTCTCCGCTGTCAGCCAGCGCATCGTCGAGCACATCAATGGTGAAGATCGTGCCCACCGTCGCCGTGATCGTCGCGCTCGCCGCATAGTCCGAACCACGCGTGGCCGTGTCGTCTTGCGCACCCACATTCACCGTCACCGTGCCGCCAGGCTGCTGGGCCGCAGGCAGCGGGTTGCCGCTCGCATCCACCGCCAGCNCGCGCTCGCCGCATAGTCCGAACCACGCGTGGCCGTGTCGTCTTGCGCACCCACATTCACCGTCACCGTGCCGCCAGGCTGCTGGGCCGCAGGCAGCGGGTTGCCGCTCGCATCCACCGCCAGCACCACGTATTGCCCCGTCGACGGGTAGCCCGTGTTGTCCCCAGGCTCGCCCAGCGTCTTGGCCGATACATACTGCGGCCCATCTTCGCCTTGCACCACCGCAAACAGCTGCAGCGTGGTCGTGTCGATCGTGTCGC
>NZ_JACCDB010000017.1:0-9128 GCF_013432195.1 Tepidicella baoligensis
GCGGGTGTGGATTGAAACTCCAAGGGCGGCTGGTTCCGCTCTGACAAGAGCGGATCACCCGCCCGCGAGGGCGGGGGTGGAGTGAAACCGCTGGCGTATGGCGGCAACGGTCGCACCAACTACGGATCACCCGCCCGCGAGGGCGGGGGTGGAGTGAAACCGCTGGCGTATGGCGGCAACGGTCGCACCAACTACGGATCACCCGCCCGCGAGGGCGGGGGTGGAGTGAAACCGCTGGCGTATGGCGGCAACGGTCGCACCAACTACGGATCACCCGCCCGCGAGGGCGGGGGTGGAGTGAAACCGCTGGCGTATGGCGGCAACGGTCGCACCAACTACGGATCACCCGCCCGCGAGGGCGGGGGTGGAGTGAAACCGCTGGCGTATGGCGGCAACGGTCGCACCAACTACGGATCACCCGCCCGCGAGGGCGGGGGTGGATTGAAACTTGAGTTCTTTGGTGAACTGTTCGCCAAAAGTTCGGGATCACCCGCCCGCGAGGGCGGGTGTGGATTGAAACTTTGGTCATGGCTGCTCTCCCAGCCGCTCGCGCAGGGATCACCCGCCCGCGAGGGCGGGTGTGGATTGAAACGTTCCGGGCTAGTTCTTTCACCCAATCGACGCGGGGGGATCACCCGCCTGCGAGGGCGGGTGTGGATTGACACGTTCCGGGCTAGTTCTTTCCCCCAATCGACGCGGGGGGATCCCCCGCCCGCGCGGGCGGGTGTGGATTGAAACACGTACTTGTGGCCCTCCCAGTGGCTCACCCCGGCGAAGGATCACCCGCCCGCGAGGGCGCGTGTGGATTGAAACAGGTTGTTGGTCGGTCATTTCATTCCCCCCATCCGGGATCCCCCGCCCGCGAGGGCGGGTGTGGATGGAAACACGTACTTGTGGCCATCTCAGTAGCTCACCCCGGCGAAGGATCCCCCGCCCGCGAGGGCGGGTGTGGATTGAAACAGGTTGTTTGTCGGTCATTTCATTCCCCCCATCCGGGATCACCCGCCCGCGAGGGCGCGTGTGGATTGAAACAGGTTGTTTGTCGGGCATTTCATTCCCCCCATCCGGGAGCACCCGCCCGCGAGGGCGGGTGTGGATGGAAACACGTACTTGTGGCCATCTCAGTAGCTCACCCCGGCGAAGGATCCCCCGCCCGCGAGGGCGGGTGTGGATGGAAACACGTACTTGTGGCCATCTCAGTAGCTCACCCCGGCGAAGGATCCCCCGCCCGCGAGGGCGGGTGTGGATGGAAACACGTACTTGTGGCCATCTCAGTAGCTCACCCCGGCGAAGGATCCCCCGCCCGCGAGGGCGGGTGTGGATTGAAACACGTACTTGTGGCCATCCCAGTAGCTCACCCCGGCGAAGGATCACCCGCCCGCGAGGGCGGGTGTGGATTGAAACCACCTGGTCGCGGAACTCGCTCACGCGGCCCGATGGATCACCCGCCCGCGAGGGCGGGTGTGGATTGAAACTTGTGTCCCCAGCTCTAGGTGCTCAGGGTTAACGCGGATCACCCGCCCGCGAGGGCGGGTGTGGATTGAAACAGCTGCACGGCGATGCGCTGCATGGTGCTGGCGGGGATCACCCGCCCGCGAGGGCGGGTGTGGATTGAAACATCGGTGTAGCGCAGGCTGATGAGCCGCTTCCTGACGGATCACCCGCCCGCGAGGGCGGGTGTGGATTGAAACCGTCAAACCCTTTCGAGAGGAAAACCGCAATGGCCGGATCACCCGCCCGCGAGGGCGGGTGTGGATTGAAACCCGCTTGGTGATGCTCACGCGCCAGCTGGTGACCTGGATCACCCGCCCGCGAGGGCGGGGGTGGATTGAAACTGCAAGGCCAAGTGCGACTGCCACGCACGCAGTGGGATCACCCGCCCGCGAGGGCGGGGGTGGATTGAAACTGCAAGGCCAAGTGCGACTGCCACGCACGCAGTGGGATCACCCGCCCGCGAGGGCGGGGGTGGATTGAAACTGCAAGGCCAAGTGCGACTGCCACGCACGCAGTGGGATCACCCGCCCGCGAGGGCGGGGGTGGATTGAAACTGCAAGGCCAAGTGCGACTGCCACGCACGCAGTGGGATCACCCGCCCGCGAGGGCGGGTGTGGATTGAAACTGCAAGGCCAAGTTCGACTGCCACGCACGCAGTGGGATCACCCGCCCGCGAGGGCGGGTGTGGATTGAAACTTCCTTTCAAGGGGATGGGGCCGAAGCCCCTGGGGGATCACCCGCCCGCGAGGGCGGGTGTGGATTGAAACGCGTTGATGGCGTTGCCGTAGGCGCGCAGGCGCACGGATCACCCGCCCGCGAGGGCGGGTGTGGATTGAAACACGATGCCGAAGCTCGATGTCAGGGCCGATCGCAGGATCACCCGCCCGCGAGGGCGGGTGTGGATTGAAACGATCGTTTCCGGACGACCTTGCTGCCGCCGCCGAGGATCACCCGCCCGCGAGGGCGGGTGTGGATTGAAACGTCGGCCAGTTGCTTGCTGTCCTGGCCGGGCTGCTGGATCACCCGCCCGCGAGGGCGGGAGTGGATTGAAACAGGCCAAGGGCTGGACCAGTGCAGAGGCCTACCAGGATCACCCGCCCGCGCGGGCGGGTGATCCTCGGCGGCGGCAGCAAGGTCGTCCGGAAACGATCGTTTCAATCCACACCCGCCCGCGCGGGCGGGTGATCCTCGGCGGCGGCAGCAAGGTCGTCCGGAAACGATCGTTTCAATCCACACCCGCCCGCGCGGGCGGGTGATCCTCGGCGGCGGCAGCAAGGTCGTCCGGAAACGATCGTTTCAATCCACACCCGCCCGCGCGGGCGGGTGATCCTCGGCGGCGGCAGCAAGGTCGTCCGGAAACGATCGTTTCAATCCACACCCGCCCGCGCGGGCGGGTGTGGATTGAAACCGTCAAAAAGTCCGCCAAGATGGTCCCGACGATTGGATCACCCGCCCGCGAGGGCGGGTGTGGATTGAAACAGGCCAAGGGCTGGACCATTGCAGAGGCCTACCAGGATCACCCGCCCGCGAGGGCGGGTGTGGATTGAAACTGACGCTGCGCAACTGGTGCGCGCGCCATTCCATGGATCACCCGCCCGCGAGGGCGGGTGTGGATTGAAACACGTTGGTGGTGCTCACTGCTTGCTCACTTTCTTGGATCACCCGCCCGCGAGGGCGGGTGTGGATTGAAACAAGCCCATCATGGCCGTGGTCAGCCATGCGCCCTGGATCACCCGCCCGCGAGGGCGGGAGTGGATTGAAACGATGATGCGCCGCCCCGGAGAAGTGCGGCGTGTGGGATCACCCGCCCGCGAGGGCGGGAGTGGATTGAAACGATGATGCGCCGCCCCGGAGAAGTGCGGCGTGTGGGATCACCCGCCCGCGAGGGCGGGAGTGGATTGAAACGATGATGCGCCGCCCCGGAGAAGTGCGGCGTGTGGGATCACCCGCCCGCGAGGGCGGGAGTGGATTGAAACGATGATGCGCCGCCCCGGAGAAGTGCGGCGTGTGGGATCACCCGCCCGCGAGGGCGGGAGTGGATTGAAACGATGATGCGCCGCCCCGGAGAAGTGCGGCGTGTGGGATCACCCGCCCGCGAGGGCGGGTGTGGATTGAAACTCCCACAGGCCGGTGAAGAACGCCTTGACCGGCTGGATCACCCGCCCGCGAGGGCGGGTGTGGATTGAAACGATGATGCGACGCCCCGGAGAAGTGCGGCGCGTGGGATCACCCGCCCGCGAGGGCGGGTGTGGATTGAAACAAGCTCGGAATTGACGCGCTTGAGCTCGGCATGGAGGATCACCCGCCCGCGAGGGCGGGTGTGGATTGAAACTTCAATGTTTGTCGCAATGAAACCAGGCGCACCGTGGATCACCCGCCCGCGAGGGCGGGTGTGGATTGAAACCGGCTGAAGGTGGCGATCAGGAAGTTCCTGCGGCAGGATCACCCGCCCGCGAGGGCGGGGGGGGATTGAAACAGATGCCAAACGCCTCCATAGCGCGTGTTGTGGCGGATCACCCGCCCGCGAGGGCGGGGGGGGATTGAAACAGATGCCAAACGCCTCCATAGCGCGTGTTGTGGCGGATCACCCGCCCGCGAGGGCGGGGGGGGATTGAAACAGATGCCAAACGCCTCCATAGCGCGTGTTGTGGCGGATCACCCGCCCGCGAGGGCGGGGGGGGATTGAAACAGATGCCAAACGCCTCCATAGCGCGTGTTGTGGCGGATCACCCGCCCGCGAGGGCGGGTGTGGATTGAAACAGATGCCAAACGCCTCCATAGCGCATGTTGTGGCGGATCACCCGCCCGCGAGGGCGGGTGTGGATTGAAACCATGATCAAGCCTCAGGAGTGCCGCTGCCCAGGACGGATCACCCGCCCGCGAGCGCGGGTGTGGATTGAAACACCGAGAAGGCACGGCCAAACATCGCGGCGACGGCGGATCACCCGCCCGCGAGGGCGGGGGTGGATTGAAACTGGACCCTGCTGGCGAGCAAACAACTGCAGCACCGGATCACCCGCCCGCGAGGGCGGGGGTGGATTGAAACTGGACCCTGCTGGCGAGCAAACAACTGCAGCACCGGATCACCCGCCCGCGAGGGCGGGGGTGGATTGAAACTGGACCCTGCTGGCGAGCAAACAACTGCAGCACCGGATCACCCGCCCGCGAGGGCGGGTGTGGATTGAAACACCGAGAAGGCACGGCCAAACATCGAGGCGACGGCGGATCACCCGCCCGCGAGGGCGGGTGTGGATTGAAACTGGACCCTGCTGGCCAGCAAACAACTGCAGCACCGGATCACCCGCTCGCGAGGGCGGGTGTGGATTGAAGCACATGGATGTTGATGAATTGGCCCGCTTCGCCGCGGATCGCCCGCCCGCGAGGGCGGGTGTGGAGTGAAACTGGACCCTGCTGGCCAGCCAACAACTGCAGCACCGGATCACCCGCTCGCGAGGGCGGGTGTGGATTGAAGCACATGGATGTTGATGAATTGGCCCGCTTCGCCGCGGATCGCCCGCCCGCGAGGGCGGGTGTGGAGTGAAACTGGACCCTGCTGGCCAGCCAACAACTGCAGCACCGGATCACCCGCTCGCGAGGGCGGGTGTGGATTGAAACACATGGATGTTGATGAATTGGCCCGCTTCGCCGCGGATCACCCGCCCGCGAGGGCGGGGGTGGATTGAAACCCGATGGGCGATGACCCGCCGCCGGCGGTGACGGAGGATCACCCGCCCGCGAGGGCGGGGGTGGATTGAAACCCGATGGGCGATGACCCGCCGCCGGCGGTGACGGAGGATCACCCGCCCGCGAGGGCGGGGGTGGATTGAAACCCGATGGGCGATGACCCGCCGCCGGCGGTGACGGAGGATCACCCGCCCGCGAGGGCGGGGGTGGATTGAAACCCGATGGGCGATGACCCGCCGCCGGCGGTGACGGAGGATCACCCGCCCGCGAGGGCGGGGGTGGATTGAAACAACGCCAGTTGGCGCCTGTTTCGTTCAGTATGGATGGATCACCCGCCCGCGAGGGCGGGCGTGGATTGAAACACCGCCCTTGCCGAGCTGCTGCGCCTGCGCGATGGCCGGATCACCCGCCCGCGAGGGCGGGCGTGGATTGAAACACCGCCCTTGCCGAGCTGCTGCGCCTGCGCGATGGCCGGATCACCCGCCCGCGAGGGCGGGCGTGGATTGAAACACCGCCCTTGCCGAGCTGCTGCGCCTGCGCGATGGCCGGATCACCCGCCCGCGAGGGCGGGCGTGGATTGAAACACCGCCCTTGCCGAGCTGCTGCGCCTGCGCGATGGCCGGATCACCCGCCCGCGAGGGCGGGTGTGGATTGAAACCCGATGGGCGATGAACCGCCGCCGGCGGTGACGGAGGATCACCCGCCCGCGAGGGCGGGTGTGGATTGAAACACCGCCCTTGCCGAGCTGCTGCGCCTGCGCGATGGCCGGATCACCCGCCCGCGAGGGCGGGTGTGGATTGAAACCAGAACTCTTTGGCGGTGAACTCCACCAGCTCGCGGATCGCCCGCCCGCGAGGGCGGGTGGGGATTGAAACCAGAACTCTGTGGCGGTGAACTCCACCAGCCCGCGGATCACCCGCCCGCGCGGGCGGGTGATCCGCGCGCTGGTGGAGTTCACCGCCACAGAGTTCTGGTTTCAATCCCCACCCGCCCTCGCGGGCGGGGGATCCGGCCATCGCGCAGGCGCAGCAGCTCGGCAAGGGCGGGGTTTCAATCCACACCCGCCCGCGCGGGCGGGTGATCCGCGCGCTGGTGGAGTTCACCGCCACAGAGTTCTGGTTTCAATCCCCACCCGCCCTCGCGGGCGGGGGATCCGGCCATCGCGCAGGCGCAGCAGCTCGGCAAGGGCGGGGTTTCAATCCACACCCGCCCGCGCGGGCGGGTGTGGATTGAAACAGATGCCGCTCGGGATGCTGCCCGCAGAGGCCAAGGATCACCCGCCCGCGAGGGCGGGTGTGGATTGAAACAAGGCCTCCACGCTGCCAAACAGCCTGCCCATCTGGGATCACCCGCCCGCGAGGGCGGGTGTGGATTGAAACCTGAAAGGCGCCTGGCTGACCACGACGCTGATGGGGGATCACCCGCCCGCGAGGGCGGGTGTGGATTGAAACCCCATGCACCTGCGTGAACACGCGCTGGACGCCATGGATCACCCGCCCGCGAGGGCGGGTGTGGATTGAAACCCAAAAATCGACGGCCCCGTTGACACTGAGGGCGGGGATCACCCGCCCGCGNGCCTCCACGCTGCCAAACAGCCTGCCCATCTGGGATCACCCGCCCGCGAGGGCGGGTGTGGATTGAAACCTGAAAGGCGCCTGGCTGACCACGACGCTGATGGGGGAGCACCCGCCCGCGAGGGCGGGGGTGGATTGAAACCTGAAAGGCGCCTGGCGGACCACGACGCTGATGGGGGAGCACCCGCCCGCGAGGGCGGGTGTGGATTGAAACAACTGCGCCGTGGTAGCCATGTTCACGCCCCATGCGGGATCACCCGCCCGCGAGGGCGGGTGTGGATTGAAACCACCAGCACCAGGCGCACGCCGTCGGTGGCCGGGGGATCACCCGCCCGCGAGGGCGCGTGTGGATTGAAACCACCAGCACCCGGCGCACGCCGTCGGTGGCCGAGGGATCACCCGCCCGCGAGGGCGCGTGTGGATTGAAACCACCAGCACCCGGCGCACGCCGTCGGTGGCCGAGGGATCACCCGCCCGCGAGGGCGGGGGTGGATTGAAACAAGCTCGCCGACGACCTCGACATCGACCGTGCTCGAGGATCACCCGCCCGCGAGGGCGGGTGTGGATTGAAACTCGAATTCGAGTGCGTGCTCGATGACGTCGGCGCTGGATCACCCGCCCGCGAGGNTCAGACATTCACCCACGCTGATCCGTCCCATGGATCACCCGCCCGCGAGGGCGCGTGTGGATTGAAACATGTCCGACATTCACCCACGCTGATCCGGCCCATGGATCACCCGCCCGCGCGGGCGGGTGATCCCCGGCGGGGATGACGTTGCCCAGCGCAGCCGTTCGGTTTCAATCCACACCCGCCCGCGCGGGCGGGTGATCCCCGGCGGGGATGACGTTGCCCAGCGCAGCCGTTCGGTTTCAATCCACACCCGCCCGCGCGGGCGGGTGATCCCCGGCGGGGATGACGTTGCCCAGCGCAGCCGTTCGGTTTCAATCCACACCCGCCCGCGCGGGCGGGTGATCCCCGGCGGGGATGACGTTGCCCAGCGCAGCCGTTCGGTTTCAATCCACACCCGCCCGCGCGGGCGGGTGTGGATTGAAACCTAACGGCTGCGCTGGGCAACATCATCCCCGCCGGGGATCACCCGCCCGCGAGGGCGCGTGCGGATTGAAACCTGGTGTTTTCAAGCGGCTTACCATCCGGGATATTGGATCACCCGCCCGCGAGGGCGCGTGCGGATTGAAACCTGGTGTTTTCAAGCGGCTTACCATCCGGGATATTGGATCACCCGCCCGCGAGGGCGCGTGCGGATTGAAACCTGGTGTTTTCAAGCGGCTTACCATCCGGGATATTGGATCACCCGCCCGCGAGGGCGCGTGCGGATTGAAACCTGGTGTTTTCAAGCGGCTTACCATCCGGGATATTGGATCACCCGCCCGCGAGGGCGGGGGTGGATTGAAACCTGGTGTTTTCAAGCCGCTTACCATCCGCGATATTGGATCACCCGCCCGCGAGGNGTCCCAGGCGTAGGCCTGTACCGTGCTTTCCCCGGATCACCCGCCCGCGAGGGCGGGTGTGGATTGAAACATTTCCCAGGTCACGCGGCAACGGCACGCTGGCCGGATCACCCGCCCGCGAGAGCGGGTGTGGATTGACACGCCCCCACTGCACCCTGGAGCCACTGAATCGCCCGGGATCACCCGCCGGCGAGGGCGGGTGTGGCTTGAAACATTTCCCAGGTCACGCGGCAACGGCACGCTGGCCGGATCCCCCGCCCGCGAGGGCGGATGTGGATTGAAACCTCTCCCAGGTCACGCGGCAACGGCACGCTGGCCGGATCCCCCGCCCGCGAGGGCGGATGTGGATTGAAACCTCTCCCAGGTCACGCGGCAACGGCACGCTGGCCGGATCCCCCGCCCGCGAGGGCGGATGTGGATTGAAACCTCTCCCAGGTCACGCGGCAACGGCACGCTGGCCGGATCCCCCGCCCGCGAGGGCGGGTGTGGATTGAAACGCCCCCACTGCACCCTGTAGCCACTGAATCGCCCGGGATCACCCGCCCGCGAGGNAATCAAGGACTTAGAAAGCCAGTCCTCTGGGATCACCCGCCCGCGAGGGCGGGTGTGGATTGAAACCAATCAGCTCCTGGCTGATGCCCCTTCCGTGGTCGGATCACCCGCCCGCGAGGGCGGGGGTGGATTGAAACTTTGCGGAGGAACCCGCTGTCAGTCATTCTCGGTGGATCACCCGCCCGCGAGGGCGGGGGTGGATTGAAACTTTGCGGAGGAACCCGCTGTCAGTCATTCTCGGTGGATCACCCGCCCGCGAGGGCGGGTGTGGATTGAAACTTTTTAGCCCCAATAACAAGGAAATTCAGGTAGGAACGGATCACCCGCCCGCGAGGGCGGGTGTGGATTGAAACG
>NZ_JACCDB010000017.1:9215-37936 GCF_013432195.1 Tepidicella baoligensis
TCGGATCACCCGCCCGCGAGGGCGGGTGTGGATTGAAACTTTGCGGAGGAACCCCCTGTCAGTCATTCTCGGTGGATCACCCGCCCGCGAGGGCGGGTGTGGATTGAAACGCCCCCACTGCACCCTGTAGCCACTGAATCGCCCGGGATCACCCGCCCGCGAGGGCGGGTGTGGATTGAAACCTGTGACGATGTGGTTACGTATGGCCGTAGCAGTGGATCACCCGCCCGCGAGGGCGGGGGTGGATTGAAACTGTACTCGAGTGCAACCGTGTGGCCCCGGCGCTGGAGGGATCACCCGCCCGCGAGGGCGGGGGTGGATTGAAACTGTACTCGAGTGCAACCGTGTGGCCCCGGCGCTGGAGGGATCACCCGCCCGCGAGGGCGGGTGTGGATTGAAACCGTAAACCGCTGCACGCTCTCCGCCGACGCCGCGGATCACCCGCCCGCGAGGGCGGGTGTGGATTGAAACTCAGCGAAGCCGCACCGACGCCGATCAATACGGCCGGATCACCCGCCCGCGCGGGCGGGTGATCCGGCCGTATTGATCGGCGTCGGGGCGGCTTCGCTGGGGTTCAATCCACACCCGCCCGCGCGGGCGGGTGATCCGGCCGTATTGATCGGCGTCGGGGCGGCTTCGCTGGGGTTCAATCCACACCCGCCCGCGCGGGCGGGTGATCCGGCCGTATTGATCGGCGTCGGGGCGGCTTCGCTGGGGTTCAATCCACACCCGCCCGCGCGGGCGGGTGATCCGGCCGTATTGATCGGCGTCGGGGCGGCTTCGCTGGGGTTCAATCCACACCCGCCCGCGCGGGCGGGTGTGGATTGAAACTGTACTCGAGTGCAACCGTGTGGCCCAGGCGCTGGAGGGATCACCCGCCCGCGAGGGCGGGGGGGGATTGAAACAGGACGAGGGCGAACTCTCCATCAAGCACGCCATGGATCACCCGCCCGCGAGGGCGGGGGGGGATTGAAACAGGACGAGGGCGAACTCTCCATCAAGCACGCCATGGATCACCCGCCCGCGAGGGCGGGGGGGGATTGAAACAGGACGAGGGCGAACTCTCCATCAAGCACGCCATGGATCACCCGCCCGCGAGGGCGGGGGGGGATTGAAACAGGACGAGGGCGAACTCTCCATCAAGCACGCCATGGATCACCCGCCCGCGAGGGCGGGTGTGGATTGAAACACCATCTGCGTGAAGGCAGTCCCGATTCGTTGGAGGATCACCCGCCCGCGAGGGCGGGTGTGGATTGAAACAGGACGAGGGCGAAATCTCCATCAAGCACGCCATGGATCACCCGGCCGCGAGGGCGGGTGTGGATTGACACAGGACGAGGGCGAAATCTCCCTCAAGCACGCCATGGATCACCCGGCCGCGAGGGCGGGTGTGGATTGACACAGGACGAGGGCGAAATCTCCCTCAAGCACGCCATGGATCACCCGGCCGCGAGGGCGGGTGTGGATTGACACAGGACGAGGGCGAAATCTCCCTCAAGCACGCCATGGATCACCCGGCCGCGAGGGCGGGTGTGGATTGACACAGGACGAGGGCGAAATCTCCCTCAAGCACGCCATGGATCACCCGGCCGCGAGGGCGGGTGTGGATTGAAACAATCGCAGCCCCGCTGAAATTGAAAATCAACTGGGGATCACCCGCCCGCGAGGGCGGGTGTGGATTGAAACACGGCACGGGCTGCGAAGATTTTGGGTTTTCGTGGGATCACCCGCCCGCGAGGGCGGGAGTGGATTGAAACAATGACTTCGTGCCCGGCCTGTCGCGGCTTGAGCGGATCACCCGCCCGCGAGGGCGGGAGTGGATTGAAACAATGACTTCGTGCCCGGCCTGTCGCGGCTTGAGCGGATCACCCGCCCGCGAGGGCGGGAGTGGATTGAAACAATGACTTCGTGCCCGGCCTGTCGCGGCTTGAGCGGATCACCCGCCCGCGAGGGCGGGAGTGGATTGAAACAATGACTTCGTGCCCGGCCTGTCGCGGCTTGAGCGGATCACCCGCCCGCGAGGGCGGGTGTGGATTGAAACTCATCCGAGGCTTGCAGCTTGGGCAGTCAGGTCAGGGATCACCCGCCCGCGAGGGCGGGTGTGGATTGAAACTGATGGGGCGGCCACGAAAGACACCCATCGCCAGGATCACCCGCCCGCGAGGGGGGGTGTGGATTGAAACTGATGGGGCGGCCACGAAAGACACGCATCGCCAGGATCACCCGCCCGCGAGGGGGGGTGTGGATTGAAACTGATGGGGCGGCCACGAAAGACACGCATCGCCAGGATCACCCGCCCGCGAGGGGGGGTGTGGATTGAAACTGATGGGGCGGCCACGAAAGACACGCATCGCCAGGATCACCCGCCCGCGAGGGGGGGTGTGGATTGAAACTGATGGGGCGGCCACGAAAGACACGCATCGCCAGGATCACCCGCCCGCGAGGGCGGGAGTGGATTGAAACAATGACTTCGTGCCCGGCCTGTCGCAGCTTGAGCGGATCACCCGCCCGCGAGGGCGGGGGTGGATTGAAACAATGACTGCGTGCCCGGCCTGTCGCAGCTTGCGCGGATCACCCGCCCGCGAGGGCGGGTGTGGATTGAAACATGACCGCTGTCAAGTACGTGAAGAAAATTCGAGGGATCACCCGCCCTGATTTTCCGAAAGTCTCAATGACGTAGTGGTTCTGTCGAGTTGTTGCTTGGCTCGGTATCTGCCTCGCTGTCAAAGTCAGCCGAGAAGCAAATTTATCCCAACCCCACCACCAACCGCCCCCTCACCCCCTCCATTCCCCGGTAAGCCACCACCGCATCGCTCATGGACGCCAGCGCCTCGCGTAACTCGCCTGCGCGCCCAGGCGCACAGGCCAGCACATCGGCCAGCGGGCACACCATGACGCGGATGAAAAACACCCCCGCTTTTAGGTGTGGCAGGGGCAGGGTGGTCTGGCGTTCCACGCGGAAGTAGGTCTGGGCCAGCAATTCTTGAGGGGTCGCGTTGGCCAGGGCTTCCCAGCGGGTGCGTTGGGCGTGGGGGTGTTGTGACAAATCTGCCGATGGTGTGAGCAGCCACACGTACCGCTGCATGCGGCGTTTGCGGAAAGCCAGGTCGATGATGCCGTTGGCACCCGCCAGCAGGAGCTGGTTGTCGGCCACCGGGGCGTGGATGGCGGCGAAGCCCAGGCCGTGCTTCTCGCGCGGGCGCCAGTTGGAGGGAAAGCACACCGAGAGGCATTCGGTGGTCATGGTGTCGCCGTCGCGCAGCACCACGAAGTCTTCCTGCAAAGTGAGGGTGAGGGCGTCGAGGTCGGGCGCGGCAGCGACCCCGGTTTCGGCTTCATGCAGCTGCGCCATGGCTTCCAGGATGGTCGGGTCGGTGCGGCCAACGAGGGCCTCGGCGCGATGCGTGTCCAGCGCATGAGCCTTGTGGGCGCGGTAGGCCGGGGCCAGGTCGTCGCGCAGGAACAGGCGGGGTGTGTCGGCGTTGTCGAGGTGGGTGAGGCCGGGGCGCATGCGAAACGGGTTCTGCACCGGCCAGGGCATGCAGGCGGCGGGGGTGAGCACGGGCGAACGGTTCATGGGGCTCACCCGCGCCAGAAGAACAGGGCGCTCATCACCAGGCCGGTGGCGATCACCACGCCGCGCACCCAGGCAATGGGCAGCCGCTTGGACCAGTGCGCGCCCGCATAGCCGCCCGCAGTGGCGGCCACCATCATGAGGATGGCTGGGCCCCAGGCGATGGCGCCGGCCACGGCAAAGGTGATGACCGACAGCAGCGACAGCACCAGCGAATTGAGGTTCTTGAGCGCGTTGGTGGTGTGCAGGTGGCGTTCCCCGGTGACGGTGTACAGCGCCATGAGCAGGATACCCAGCCCACCGTTGAAGTAACCGCCGTAGATGGCCACCGCCATGAGGCCGACGGGGCGCCAGCGCTCCATGGGGTGCGCCTTGCCGTCGAGGATGGGCTTGCGCCCCGCCAGCCAGGGACCGAACACGAACAACGCTGTGGCAAACAGCAGCAGCCAAGGCACGATGCCACGAAACACGTGGGCGGGCGTGACGAGCAGCAACAGCGCCCCGGCCATGCCCCCGATGGCCGCGATGAGTGTTTCGTTGCGCAACCGCCGGGCGGGGAGCCGCGCGAGCTCGGCTTTGAAGCCGAGCGTGCTGCCCAGGTAGCCCGGGCTCACGGCCAAGGCGCTGGTGGCATTGGCCACGATGGGCGGCACGCCCGCAAACACCAGTGCGGGAAAGGTGAGAAAACTGCCCCCGCCGGCGATGGCGTTGAGCACTCCGGCGGCAAAGGCCGCCACCGCCAGCAATGCTGGCATCCACAAGGCATCCATGGGAAAACTCAAAAGGTTGGGTGCATGTCTTCGCGTAACAGGCGTTCGTATTCGTGAGCGGGCAGCGGTTTGCTGAACAAGTAGCCTTGCAGCTGGCCGCAGCCGCGCTTACGCAGGTCATGCATTCATTCGCCATTTTCCACGCTTCGGCCGGGAACGACGAGCAGGCCCAGGGCGGGCTTGGCCACGGAGGCGTTCATGCGCGACAGGGTGGCGTCGTATCGTGCCACAGCAGGCGCCGCATGCCTACAATCATCTCGACATTGCAGAGCCCAGCATGTTGACCTCCCGGCCTACCGACGATGGTTCCCGCCCCGCATCTGGTGCCGCTTCGGCGGCTTTGCCGCTGTATGTGGATCTGGACGGGACACTGGTGCGCAGCGACACGCTGCACGAATCAATGCTGCTGCTGATCCGGCACAGCCCTTGGTTCGTGTTTCGCATGCTCGGGTGGTTGCTGGGTGGCAAGGCGTATTTCAAGCGCCGGGTCGCCGAGCAGGTGGCCCCCAGCGCGCAGGATCTGCCCTACACCGAGGCGTTCCTGGCCTGGTTGCGCCAGGAGCGGGCGAGCGGGCGCGAGCTGGTGCTCGCCACGGCGGCCGATCGGCGCATCGCCGAGTCCGTGGCTGCGCATTTGGGCTTGTTCACGGCTGTGCTGGCCTCCAACCAGGGGCAGGCCGGGAACCTGAGTCGGGAGGGCAAGCGCGACGCGATCCGCGCCCATGCCGAGTCCATGGGTTGGCCCGCCCATGCCTATGCCGGCAACAGTCGCGACGATCTGCCGGTTTGGCAGGCGGCGCAGCAGGCGGTGGCGGTGAATGCGCCGCCCGGCGTGCTGCGGCGCCTGCGGCAGCGACACCCCGATGCCCGGGTGTTCGCACCGGAACCTGTGACCTGGCGCACCTGGCTCGAGGCGGTGCGCATCACCCAGTGGGCCAAGAATGCGCTGCTGTTCGTGCCGCTCCTCTCCGCCCATGTTTGGGTCCCTGAAGTCTGGGGGCAGGTGCTGCTGGCCTTCGTGGCTTTCGGGCTCTGCGCTTCGGCCACCTATCTGGTCAATGACCTGCTGGACCTGCCGAACGACCGCCAACACCCCCACAAGCGCCACCGGCCGCTGGCGGCGGGGCGTATCGGCATGGCGTCCGCCGTGGGGGTGATGGCGGTGCTGCTGGCGCTGGCGCTGGCGCTGGCGTGGGCGGTGTCGCCCGCGTTCCTGGGCCTGTTGTTGGGCTACACCGGCATGACGCTGGCGTATTCGGTTTACCTCAAGCGGGTGGCCCTGTTGGATGTGCTGATCCTGTCCGGGTTCTACATCTGGCGGTTGGTGGCTGGCGCGGTGGCGGCTGGCGTGGCCTTGTCCAACTGGCTGCTGGCGATTTCCTTGTTCCTGTTCCTGGGGCTGGCGCTGGTCAAGCGCTGCGCCGAGCTGGAAGCGGTGCTGCTCGACAGCGAGAGCGACAACGCCCGAGGGCGCGGCTACCACCAGGACGACCTGCCCGGCCTGCGGGCCATGGGGGTGGCCAGCGGGTTCATCACGGTGACCGTGCTGGCCCTGTACATCGGCAGCGCCAACGGGCAGGATCTTTACAGCAGCCCTGAGTGGCTGTGGGGAACCGTGCCGCTGCTGCTGTGGTGGACCATGCGGCTGTGGATCAAGATCGGTCGACGTGAACTGCATGGGGAGGACCCCTTGCAGTTCGCCCTGCACGACCGCTTCAGCTGGTGGGTGCTGCTGGGGCTGGCGGTGCTGGGGGCCCTGGCCTCCTGGGGATGATCATGGTCGTCGGTGTACTGCTGCTGGCGCGCGACGCTTGACGGATACGAGGTAACGGCTGTGGGGTCCACCTCTGAGTCACTGGATGCCGGCGCGGCGCGCCGGGTGTTTGCCTGGACGTTCGCACTCACCCTGCTGGTCAAGGCCGTGCTGGCGGCGGGCTTCCCCATGACCGGGGACGAGGCATTCTTCTACCAGTGGGGGGTGTACCCCGCCAGGGGGTATTCCGACCACCCGCCGATGATCGGCTGGTGGCTGGCCGGATTGCGCCTGTTCGGCGAACACCCCTTTGTGCTGCGTTTCGCCACGCTGCTGGTGACCAGCGTGATCGCCCTGGGGCTGGTGGACGTGCTGCGGCGCTATCTGCCCGACGGGCGTGAGGCCGTGGCGTGGTGGGCCGGGGCGGTGTACCTGGCCATGCCGTGGTCCTGGCTGTTCGTGCTCGTGACCACCGACACCCCGCTGGCCTTCTTCATGGCGCTGTCTGCGTGGGCCTTCCTGCGCGCCGAGGCTGCCTCCCGCAGCGCCTGGTGGTATGCCCTGGCCGGTGTCTTCGTCGGCCTGGCCTTCCTGTCCAAGTACTTTGCCGCGCTCCTCGGTCTGGCTTATGCCGTGCACGTGTTGCTGTGGCGGCGTGAGCGTTGGTGGGCCTTGCCCTGGATGTTCCTGTTTGCCCTGCCCAGCATCGCACTCAACCTGGGGTTCAACGCCACCCATGGGTGGCCCAACATCCTGTTCAACTTCATCAACCGCCACCGCAACCACAGCGGCTGGCAATGGAAGACCCTGGCGGTCTATCTGGTGATGATGGCCTATCTGTTCACCCCCTGGTTGCTGTGGCATGCTGGGCGCCGTGCCGTGCCAGGAGGGGAGGCGCGGGTGCACCGTGCCCTGGGCGTGCTCTGGGGTTTCCCGGTGCTGCTGTTCACCTTGCTGGCCATGCGACGCGAGGTGGGGCTGCACTGGGTGCTCGGTTTCGTGCCGTTGTTCGTTGCCTGGATCGCGTTTCGCCTGCCGGTGGCGCGCTGGCGCGCCTCGCTGGGCTGGACGGGGGCCCTCTCGGCGCTGCATGCGGCAGCGGTGGTGGCCCTGGTCTGGGCACCGCTGAGCTGGTGGCAGTCCAGCCGGCTGTACGAGAAGGTGGTGTTCCTGCGCGAAGTGCCCGCCGTTCTGGAGCATCTCAACCGCGACCGGGCACCCGACGTGCGGCTCATGGCCGAGGCCTACGGCCCGGCAGCGATCCTTGCCTACCACCAAGGGACTTATGTACCGGTTTACGGGGTAGGCCGCTACCACGCCCGGCAGGACGATCTGTTGGTGGACTTCCGCGAGTGGGACGGCGCCCGGGTGCGCGTGTTCATGCGCCAGCCGGTGGACCTGGCTGCCCATGCGCCATACTTCGAGCGGGTGTCCGCCCAGGCTTTCGAGGTGCAAGGCGTGACGTATTACTGGCTCGACGGCGAAGGTTTGCGCTACGAGGCCTACCGCGACGGTGTGCTGGCCCAGGCGGCGCGCCAGTTCCAGCGCATACCGGCGTGGTTGCCGGTGTGGGGCCACCCCTTCTGCGAACGCTACGGCTTCAGGGATTGCATGCCGAGCGCGGCCGAGTGATCACGACGATGCCGGCGTGAGGGTGGCCACGGGCTCGGGTGCCAGCAAGCTGCCGTTGCGCAGGCCGCGCCAGGTGGCCAGGCACAGGCCGACGACCACCAGCGAGTTCACAGCCAGCAACACCATGCCCAGCGTGTGAAAGCCGCCTTGCCCGGTGGCGGCGCCGAGCTGCAGCGTGAGCGTGGTGAAGGCGGCCAGCGGGAAGGACAGCGCCCAGAAGGCGATGCCAAACGGTTGCCCCACCATGCGCCGACCCTGGGTGCCCACCCACAGCAGGGTGAACAGCGCCAAGCCCCACAGCGCGGCCACCCACGGCACCGGGGCTTCCCAGCGCAGCAGGGCGATGCCCACTACCGCCGGCGGGGCCAGGGTGATGGCCCAGGTGGGCAGCAGCCGATCCGGCAGCGGGCCGTGGGCGATGCGCCGCGCCAGCACCAAGGTGAGCACCACCGGCCAGAACAGCAGCCCGACACCAAACTGGGCGGCGGCCCAGAGGCCATGCCCCAGCCCCACGCCAGCCAGGGGCGCCAGCACATTGCCCACCACGGGGATGAACAGCACCGGCGTGATGTGCGGCCAGAGGCTGTGGCTCCCGGCCGGCAGGCCTTCGGCAGACGCCGGGGCCAGCCAGCGGCCCAGCACCCACAGCGTGGCCCACCACTGCAGCAGGCTGCCCGCCCACCACAGGGCCTGCACGCCCCGGCCGGTCAGGCCGAGGGTGTGGCCCAGCGTGGCGAGCAGCAGCAGCGACACCGGGACGGTGGCCACGAAGGCGTGGCGCACCGGGTGTTTCAGGTCCTCGGCCAGGGCGGGGGCATGCCGTTGCCAGCGCAACAGAGACGCCACCGCCAACACCCCGAACACCACCGCTGCCAGGGCACCCAGGACCAGGGCCACGCCACTGGCCATGTCGCCCAGCAACGGGGTGGCGGCGTACCACGCCAGCGCCAGCCCGGTCAGACCCATGACCAGCGAAAACCAGCCGGGCATCAAGAATTTCAGTGGAGTTGGTGAGGTGGGCATGGGGCGTCGTGTGGAATCATTTGTCGCAGGCGAGCTTGCTCTCGGGCACGCCCAGATTTTTCAAAATGAGGGCCAGTGGGCAGAAGTTGGTGAAGCCGAACTGGAACAGGTTCAGGCCCACGAAGGCCGTGAACGCCAGGAACCAGGGGCTCACGAACAGCGGGCTCGCCTCCACACCCAGCGCGAGGGAAACCATGATGAACAGGCCAGCCAACACACGAATGTAACGCTCGACGGTCATTTTCACACTCCTTGAAGGAACACACACACAAAAGATCAAAGCCCAAGCCGTTCAGACGGCAAGGTCAGCCATCGCATACCGTTTGCGGTACACGGCGTAGTACAGCACCGGAATCACCACCAGCGTGAGCAGGGTGGAGACGGCAATGCCAAAAATCAGCGAGATCGCCAACCCGTTGAAGATCGGGTCGTCGAGGATGAAGAAGGCGCCCATCATGGCGGCCATGCCGGTCAGCGCGATCGGCTGCGCCCGCACGGCAGCGGACTGCACCACGGCGTCGGCAAAGGGCAGCCCCTTGGCGGTTTCCAGCTCGATGAAGTCCACCAGCAGAATGGAGTTGCGCACGATGATGCCGGCCAGCGCGATCATGCCGATCATGCTGGTGGCGGTGAACTGCGCACCCAGCAGGGCGTGACCGGGCATCACGCCGATGATGGTCAGCGGGATCGGCGCCATGATGATGAGCGGTGTGAGGTAGCTGCGGAATTGCGCCACCACCAGCAGGTAGATCAGGATCAGGCCCACGGCATAGGCAGCGCCCATGTCGCGGAAGGTCTCGTAGGTGATCTGCCACTCGCCGTCCCACTTAAGCGCGTACTGGCGGTACGGGTCGCTGGGCTGGCGGATCCAGTATTCGCTCAGGGCACCGGCATTGTCCAGCGCGGCGGTGTCGAGCCGGCCGCGGATGCCGAACAGGCCGTACAGCGGTGAGTCCAGTTGGCCGGCCATGTCGCCCAGCACGTAGGTGACGGGCAACAGGTTCTTGGTGAACTGCGGCTGGTCGATCACGCCCCGCTCCACCCGCACCAGTTCCGACAACGGCACCATGCGACCGTTCGCGGCCTGCAAGGGCAAGGCCAACACCTGATCCAGCCCGACTTGCGCTTCACGGGGCAGTTGCAGGCGCACCGGCACCGGGAACTTGGCATGACCGTCGTGCAGCCAGGCCGCATCGGTGCCCGACAGGGCGGTGTAGACGGTCTGCGCCACCACCTGGGCGGGGATGCCCAGCGATTCGGCGCGGGCGCGCTGGATGCGCAGGAACACGCGGGGGGCGTCTTCCTTGAGCGTGGTGTCGGTGCCCACGATGTCGGGCGTGTCGGCGAAGGCCTGGGCCACGCGGCGCGCCAGTTCGGCGCGGCCGGCTTCGTCGGGGCCGTAGATCTCGGCCACGATGGGGGCCAGCACCGGCGGGCCGGGCGGCACTTCCACCACCTTGATGCGCCCTCCATGGGCTGCGGCAATCTCTTCCAGCGCCGGGCGCAGGCGTTGCGCGATGGCGTGGCTCTTTTCCCGGCGATGGCCAGCGCCCACCAGGTTCACCTGCAGATCGCCCTGCTCGGCGTCGGCGCGCAGGTAGTACTGCCGCACCAGGCCGTTGAAGGTGATCGGGCTGGCCGTGCCGGCGTAGCCCTGGATGTCCGTCACTTCGGGCTGCTGGGCCAGGTGGGTGGCCATGTCCTGCAGGGCTGCGGCCGTGCTCTCGAGCGAGCTGCCGGCGGGCATGTCGAGCACCACCTGGAATTCGCTCTTGTTGTCGAACGGCAGCATCTTCAGCACCACGGCCTGGATCACGGCGAGCCCCACCGACAGGAACAGCGCCGCCAGAATGCCGCCCAGCATCAGCCAGCGCTTGCGGGCGCTTTCCAGAAACGGGGTGAGCACGCGGGTGAAGGTGCGTTGCAGCGCATGGGTCAGTTTGCTGGGGCCGTGCTGGGTGTGTGCGCCGGTTGTGCTCAGTTTCAGCGCCAGCCAGGGGGTCACGGTGAACGCAATGGCCAGCGAAATCGCCATGCCCATGCTGGCGTTGATCGGGATCGGGCTCATGTACGGGCCCATCAGGCCGCTCACAAAAGCCATGGGCAGCAGCGCCGCGATCACGGTGAAGGTGGCCAGAATGGTGGGGCCGCCCACCTCGTCCACCGCGCGCGGGATGATCACGGTCAGCGGTTCGTCCGGCGTGAGCTGGCGGTGCCGGTGGATGTTTTCCACCACCACAATCGCGTCGTCCACCAGAATGCCGATGGAGAAGATGAGCGCGAACAGCGACACCCGGTTGAGTGTGAAACCCCAGGCCCACGAGGCAAACAGGGTGGCGGTCAGGGTGAGGATCACCGCCGCCCCCACGATCACGGCCTCACGCCGGCCCAAGGCCAGGCCCACCAGCAGAATCACCGAGCCGGTGGCGAATGCCAGCTTCTGGATCAGGGTGTTGGCCTTGTCGGCGGCGGTCTGGCCGTAGTCGCGGGTGATGGTGATCTGCACGTCGTCGGGGATGACGGTGTTGCGCAGTTCGTCCAGCCGGGCGCGGGCGGCGCCGGCCACGTCCACGGCGTTTTCGCCGGGCTTCTTGGTCACGGTCACGGTCACGGCGGGGTAGGCCTGGCCGGGTTGCGCACCGTCCACCGCTTCGGCGGCCGGACCCGGGGTGAACCACACGTAGCGTTGTGGCAGTTGCGCGCCGGCCTCCACCCGCGCCACTTCGCGCAGGTACACCGGACGGCCCTGGTGCACGCCCACCACGATGTCGCCCACGTCGTCGGCCGAGCGCAGGAATTCGCCCGTTTCCACGGTGA
The DNA here is from genome assembly GCF_013432195.1 of Tepidicella baoligensis. GTDB lineage: Bacteria > Pseudomonadota > Gammaproteobacteria > Burkholderiales > Burkholderiaceae_C > Tepidicella > Tepidicella baoligensis. Next base: position 20,785 of record NZ_JACCDB010000017.1, read on the forward strand.
GCATGTCGGCACTCTGATCCAGTGTGTTGAGCACCGTGCCCGACGGCATGGCCTGGTTGGCGCTGGCAATCGCCTGATGCAGCGCCTGTACCGGTATGCCACGTTCACGCAGGCGCGCCGGCTCCAGCCACACGTGCACCGCCCGTCCGGGGCCGCCGATGGTTTGCACCTCACGGGTGCCTCGCACGCGCTTCAGTTCGGTCTCCAGCGCATAGGCCACGCGCTCCAGGTCGTGGGCGCTGGCCGCGTCGGTGGACCACAGCGTGGCGGCCAGCACCGGCACGTCGTCAATGCCTTTGGGCTTCACGATCGGGGGCAGCACGCCCAGGCCCGGCGGCAGCCAATCCTGGTTGGCGTTGAGCACGTCGTACAGGCGCACCAGCGCTTCGGTGCGCGGCACGCCCACTTCGAACTGCACCGTCAGCACCGCCACGCCGGGGCGCGAAACGGAAAAGGTGTGCTCGATGCCGTGGATCTGCGACAGCACCTGTTCGGCCGGCTGCGCCACCATCTTGGCCACGTCGGCGCTGGACGCGCCCGGGAAGGGGATGATGACGTTGGCCATCGTCACGTTGATCTGGGGCTCTTCTTCGCGGGGGGTGACCAGCACGGCGAACAGGCCCAGCAGCAGCGCCACCAGCGCCAGCAAAGGCGTGATGGCGTTGGCCTGGAAGGCGCGCGCCACCGAACCGGAAAAGCCCAAGGTCTCGGGGGGGTTCGGAACAGGCGTGGTCATGCCGCGGTCCTCACTGCGCCGCCCGCGCGCCGGCCAGGCCCGCACGCACCGGGTCCAGTGCCACGCGGTCGCCTGCTTTCACGCCAGCCAGCACCTCGACGCCGGCCGCTCCGTGGTCCGGCCCCAGCCGCACCGCCCGCAGCACGAAGCCAGTGGGGCTGGCCACATAGAGTGCGGTCAGTTCGCCGCGCCGCAGCACCGCGCCCGATGGCACCACCAGCCGCATGGCATCACCCGCCACGAAGCGGACACGGGTCTGCTGCCCGGGCACAGCGAGCGCCGCATGCTCAGGGGCGAGGTCCAGCCGCCACTCGACCGTCTGCGATACCGGGTCGGCCGCGGGCAGGCGGGTTTGCCGAACCGGGGCCACCCACTGGGTGCCTTGTGGCGCGTGGAGCTCGATCTCCACGCGCCGCGCGCCTTGGGCGATCGCGGTTTGCGAAGCCGGCACGTGGACCACGGCGCGCAGTGGCTGGGGTGCATACACCGTCAGCACCGGCACGCCGGGGGCCGCGAGATCGCCCCTCTCGGCATGGGTGGCCAGCACGAAGCCATCGTACGGCGCCGTCAGGCGGGTGAACCCCTGCGCCAACGCCGACTGGGCTTCACCGGCGCGTGCCTGGGTGGCACCGGCCCGCGCCTGCGCCAGACCGGCCTCGGCTGCACGGAAGCGGGCTTCGGCCATGTCCAGCGCCGCCTGCGCCACGAAGTTCTGTGCGCGCAGATCGCGGGTACGTTGCAGGTGGGCCTGGGCGTCGCGCAGTTCCACTTCGGCTTGGGCAATGACGGCTTGCGCCTGAGCCACCCCCGCACGCGCCTGGACCACGCCGGCCTGGGTGAGCCGGTCGTCGATCACGGCCAGCACCTGGCCGGCGCGCACCCGGTCGCCGGCTTTGGCGTTCATCTGGACGATGCGCCCGCTGGCCTGGGCCGACAGGGTGCTCTGCTGAACGGCCTCCAGCGTGCCGTCTAGTGTGAGCCCTGCCCCCACGGGGCGCAGGCTCACCTCGACCACGGGCACCACAGGGGCCTTGGCCGAGGCAATGGGTAGGGTCAGGCCAGACAAGCCGGCGAACAAGACGGCCAGGAACCAACCGCCGGCGCGGCGACGGCTCGGCAGCGGTGCCGGCGCAACCGGTGTGGACAAAGGCATGCGGTGTGCGGTCATGGGGCATTTTTCTCCATGACCGCAAGTATATTCATATACCCCCAGGAGTACAAGAGTCGGACCCACCGGCCCGTTGAAAACCGGCATCCTTTCAGGATGCCCAGAATCTGGAGAATCGCCTTGCGTCTGATAATGTGCTAAAGTTGTTACGCAAATCTTTCTTCAGCACTTGCGCCCTGGCGACAAACTTGGCAAATGGGAGCGTGTTTGGTTGACAACTCGATCACGCTTTACCTGTTCCTTGTCGATTGCCTACGAGGAGAAGCCGCATGAATCGTTTTGTCGCTGCCATCTTTGGTTTGGCAGGCCTGTGGTTCTTGCTCTTGGCGAGCCCTCGCTCGCCAGGCGAAGCAGTGGTGAAGTTCGTCTTTGCAGCGATCTTGTTGCTTTTCGCGTATCAGAGGTTTCGTTCCTCATCCAACAAGACTGCGGAGTACGTCAAGCAAGAAGATGGAGCATGGCTGGAGTTCACGGTCAATCCGGCGGCTGCGCCTGTTCTTTGGTTTCCAGCCATTTTGTCGCTCATGCTGGGCGGGAGCGTGGTGGGTAGCGGTCTGGCCTACTTCTGGGTCTTGGGACTGGTCATCGCTTCCTTGACGGCCCTCATATTGCTCAAGGACCACACGGGCGGCAACGCAACTTTTCCGCATCGCTTTCGGGTGAGTCCAGCTGGGATCGAGACGCAGGGCACCTTACTGCGCAAGGACGAGATTCATCACCTGCGAATTCGGAACAAGTTCGCTGGCAATGTGGAAATCAGCTACAACGTCAATCAGGGCGTTCCTATGGGTACCACCATGGGACTGGCGGGTCGCCGCGCGCTAGCTCAGGTGGCTTACCGTGTGGAAGTCGAGGCTGGTGGTAAAGCCTATGTACTGGCAGCTGGTCTGGATGAGGTGACTGCACGCGGTATCGCGGCAGACGTCAGTAAGGCAATGAATACGAGGGATCTCCCACATGAGCCTGGTGTCGATGTTGCGTGAAGCGGTAAATACGGCCAACCACGTTGTGTCCAGATCAATCTTTCTGTTGTTCATTGGCTTAGCTGGCTGTCAACCCATATCCCTGCCAGACCAGTCCCAGTTAACCTCAGGAGCAGCGGCAAAGGACAAAGGCGACTCGCCAGCGTTGCCGTTGCAGCTGGGTTACTACGTTGCCAGCGACACCCCATGTGAGAAAGCTTCGAATGCGACCCTTTTGCTTTTGCAAAGCCACGGCATTGGCGGCGCTAGAGATTTTTGCGAATTCCTCCGCATTGAGCAGACTGAGAGTACGACCTTCCAGGTCGAAGAATCATGTGCGGATTTTCAGGGGAGCGACCCGGAAAAAAGAACGCTGCAATATGAAATCATAGGTGGCCAGCGTTTGCTCATCAAGAGCGGGGAGGACGTTTTCCTTGATGCCCGGTACTGTGCGCAGTCAGATTTACCGGCTCAATGGCAAGAGGCGGCTAACTAGCATTTGCTGGTAAACCTGCCTTGTAGATCGAGCACCGGCTAATCGTGGGCCAAGGGTTTGGCAACATGAGGCTGTGGCCTCCCCATGCAGGATTTGTGGTCAGTCCGGCTCGATCTGAAACGGCACCCGCTGCGCCACGGCGCACAGCAGTTCATAGCTGATCGTCCCTGCCGCGTGGGCCACCTCATCGACAGGCAGCACCTTGCCGTGGGCGCTGCGGCCCCACAGCACGACCTCGTCGCCCGGGCGGCAAGAACCACAGGTGGCCTCCACCGGCCCCAGATCGACGGCCAGCATGTCCATGCTGACACGGCCCACCAGCCGTGTGCGCACGCCCTTGACCAGCACCGGCGTGCCGAAAGCGTTGTTGCCGGGCGCATGGCGCGGGTAGCCGTCGGCATAGCCGCAGGCGACGATGCCGATGCGCATGTCGGTGGCGGCGGTGTAGGTGGACCCGTAGCCCACGGTCTCGCCAGCGGGCACGTCCTGCACCGCGATCAACTCGCTCGACAGCGTGAGCGTGGGCTGCAGCGCCCAGTCGGCGGCGGAGTGGGCCGGGTGATCGGGCGCACTGCCGTAGAGCGCGATGCCGGCGCGCACCCAGTCGGCCGCCAGGGCCGGCGCGGCTGCATCGTCGCCCAGACGCAGCGCCAGGGCATGGCGCAAGGTGGCGGCGCTGTTGCACAGGCTGCGCTCGCCCGGCAGGTCGTGGGTGGCGCGCACGAACGCCTCCACCTGATGCAGCACGCCTTCGCGCCCCAGGCGCAGACCGTCGGCATCGCTGAAATGCGTCATCAGCGTGACTTCCTCGACCTGGGGCAGGGCGTTGAGGCGCGTCCAGGCGGCGCGGAACGCCTCCGGTCGGAAGCCGAGACGGTTCATGCCGGAATTCATCTTGAGGAACACTCGGTGCGGCTGGTGCGTCTTGTGGGCGGCCAGCCAGTCGATCTGGTCTTCGCGGTGCACCACGTGCCACAGGTTCAGGCGCGAACACCATTCCAGGTCGCGCGGCTCGAACGTGCCTTCCAGCAGCAGGATGGGGCCACGCCAGTCGAGGTCGCGCAGGCGTTGGGCTTCGCTCAGGTCGAGCAATGCAAAACCATCGGCTGCACGCAAGGCCGGGAACACGCGCTCGATGCCATGGCCATAGGCGTTGGCCTTGACGACGGCCCAGACCCGGGCATCGCCGGCGGCAAGGCGGGCACGTGCCAGGTTGTGACGCAGGGCGGTAGGGTGGACGGTGGCGCGTATGGGGCGTGGCATGGGTCGATATGAAAGGACTGACACTTGGCGGCGGCGGGGCAAAGTGCCGGTCGCGCCGCCGTGCTATAACCCGCGCGATGCTGGAGTCCCTGCGCCGGCGAATTACATCGTCACTGTTGCACAAAAACCGCCCGTCCCACGCTGTTATGCATTCGAAATCATGGCCCTGAAGCGCGGTTTCTACACCATCATGACGGCGCAGTTATTCAGCTCGCTGGCCGACAACGCCCTGTTCATCGTGGCCGTGGAGCTGTTGCGCAGCCGTCAGGCGCCCGAGTGGCAGAGTGCGGCCCTGGTGCCCATGTTCGCGCTGTTCTACGTGGTGCTGGCGCCGTTCGTGGGCGCCTTTGCCGACGCGCGCCCCAAGGGCCAGGTCATGTTCATCAGCAACGCCATCAAGGTGCTGGGCTGCCTGCTCATGCTCACTTCGGTGCACCCGCTGCTCGCTTACGCCATCGTCGGCCTGGGGGCGGCGGCCTATTCGCCAGCCAAGTACGGCATCCTCACCGAGCTGCTGCCGCCGTCGCAACTGGTCAAGGCCAACGGCTGGATCGAGGGGCTCACCATCGCGTCCATCATCCTGGGGGTGGTGCTGGGAGGGCAATTGGTGGGGCCGCTGGTGCCGGGCAAGTTGCTGGCCCTGGAGCTGGCCGTCCCCGGCTTGGGCCTGGCCATCACCACGCCGGCCGAAGCGGCCATTGCGCTGCTGGTGCTGGTGTACGGTGTGGCGGCGTGGTTCAACACCCGCATCCCGCGCACCGCGGCGGCGCTGCGGCACATGCCGCGCAACCCGTTGGCGCTGCTGCCCGACTTTTGGATCTGCAACAGCCGGCTCTGGCGCGACCGGCTGGGCCAGATTTCACTGTCAACCACCACCCTGTTCTGGGGCGTGAGTGGCAACCTGCGCTACATCGTGCTGGCCTGGGCCGCCGCGGCGCTGGGCTACACCACCACGCAGGCCTCGTCGCTGGTGGGGGTGGTGGCCATCGGTACCGCGGTCGGGGCGCTGGTGGCGTCGGTGCGCATGCGGTTGGAGCACGCGACCCGGGTCATGCCGCTGGGCATTGCCATGGGCCTGCTGGTGGTGCTGATGAACTTCATCGACACCGTGTGGCTCGCGGCCCCGTTCCTGATCCTGCTCGGGGGGCTGGGCGGCTTCCTGGTGGTGCCGATGAACGCGCTGCTGCAACACCGCGGCCACAACCTGATGGGGGCCGGCCGATCCATCGCGGTGCAGAACTTCAACGAACAGGCCTGCATCCTGGGCCTGGGCTTTCTGTACAGCTTTTCCACCGGGGTGGGGTTGTCGGCCTTTGGCGCCATCACCGTGTTTGGGCTGGTGGTGGCCGGGGTGATGTGGGTGATCCAGCGCTGGCACGCGCACAACGAGCGGGTGCACCCGCACGAGCTGGAGCGCCTGTTGGACATTGCCCGTCGCGACGACCTGCACGGTTGAGGCCGCCGCAACGGCTCAACCGCGCGCCAGCGCTTCACCGGCCAGTTGCAGGCTCAGCAGCGCGGCAAGGGCCTGGAGCACCGGGCCGTCTCTCCCGTCAGGCGGCCATTTCGGTCGCGGCGGGCATGAGCGCCGCGTCCAGCACCTCCACCCAGTGCCGCACCGGGGTGTCGGTGCCGCTTTGCAGGTGGGTGATGCAGCCGATGTTGGCCGACACGATGGTGGCGGGCGCAAGCTCGGCCAGGTGGCCCAGCTTGCGGTCGCGCAGTTGCTTTGACAGTTCGGGGTTCAATACCGAGTAGGTGCCGGCCGAGCCGCAGCACAGGTGCGGTTCGTTGCGGGCCACTTGCACCTCGAAGCCCAGCGCCCCGAGGTGCTGCTCCACGCCGCCGCGCAGTTTCTGCCCGTGCTGCAGGGTGCAGGGCGGGTGGAAGGCCAGCGACTGTGCCGCGGCGTGCGGGTCGATCCGCTCGCGCAGCGCGGGCACCAGCTCGGGCAGCAGTTCGCTCAGGTCGCGCGTCAGCGCGCTCACCCGGGCCGCTTTGTCGGCATAGACCGGGTCGTGCCGCAGCAGGTGGCCATATTCTTTCACGGTCACGCCGCAGCCCGAAGCATTCATCACGATCGCCTCCACCCCGCTCGGGCGGGCCGGGTCGATCAGCGGCCACCAAGCGTCGATGTTGGCGCGCATTTGGTCCAGCCCCCCCACCTGGTCGTTGAGGTGAAATTTGACGGCGCCACAGCAGCCCGCCTTGGGCGCGGTGATGGTCTGCAGCCCGGCGGCGTCGAGCACGCGGGCGGTGGCGGCGTTGATGTTGGGCATCATGGCCGGTTGCACGCAGCCTTCGAGCAGCAGCACCTTGCGGGCGTGCTCGCGCGTCGGCCAGGTGCCACTGTCCTGTCGTGGCGGCACTTTCGCCTGCAGCGTCTCGGGCAGCAGGCCGCGCACCGCCTGGCCCAGCCGCATGGCGGGGGCAAACAGCGGCGAGGGCAACCCTTCCTTGAGCAGCCAGCGCAGGGCGCGCTCGGGCACCGGGCGATCGACCTTGGCGTCCACCACCCTGCGGCCGATGTCCAGCAAATGGCCGTACTCCACCCCGCTGGGGCAGGTCGACTCGCAGTTGCGGCAGGTCAGGCAGCGGTCCAGATGCTGCTGCGTTTTGCGCGTCGGCTCGGCGCCTTCGAGCACCTGCTTGATCAGGTAGATGCGCCCACGCGGACCATCGAGTTCATTGCCAAGCAGTTGATAGGTCGGGCAGGTGGCCGTACAAAAGCCGCAGTGCACACACTTGCGCAGAATCGCCTCGGCGGCGCGGCCATCGGGCGTGCCCGCGAATTCGGGAGACAGTTGGGTTTGCATGGGGCGTCGTCTCCGGCGATCAGTGTGCGTGCGCCCAGGGGCCAGGCGGGAAGACCTGGTCTGGATCGAACGCAGCCTTCAGGCGTTGATGGATCGCCAGCACAGGGGCCGCCGGTGGGGTGTAGCGATCGGGTACGGCCGGATGCTGCACAGGCGGGCGAAACAGCGTGGCATGGCCACCGGCCTGGGCGGCGAGCTGGCGCAGCGATGCAGCCGCCGTCAGCGGTGCCCACACCCAGCGCTGAGCGCCATGCCATTCCACGACCGTTGGCCAAGCCAGGTCCCACGCCGGGGCCGTCGGGGCCACCGAGAGACGCCACAGGCCAGACTCGGCATCCGGCGGGCAAGCAAAAAAGGCCAGCGTCTGTTCACGGCAGCCTTGCCAAATGTCGGCGGCCAGCGCCGGCGCCAGCCGCTCACCTGGCTGTTCCCGCAACAACCGGGCGCAGGCCGCTTCGACAGCTGCCACGGCACCGCGCAGCCGCAGGTACAGCGCGCCCCCCGCGCTGCCGTGGCGGGTGTCGAACAGCCACAGGCTGGCGTTGAGGGGCAGCGGTTGCCCGCGCCAGCGGGCCAAGCGTTCCAGGGCGTCTGCTTGGGAGAGGTCGAAACGCAACGTGGCTTCGGCTGGCGATGCCGGCAGCACCTTCAGCGAGACCTGGGCAATCACCCCGAGGCTGCCCAGGCTACCGGCCATCAGGCGGCTGACGTCGTAGCCCGCCACATTCTTCATGACCTGGCCGCCGAATTCCAGGTATTCGCCGCGCCCGTTGACCAGATGCACGCCGAGCACGAAATCGCGCAAAGCGCCGACACTGGCGCGCGCCGGCCCACTGAGCCCGGTGGCCACGGCTCCGCCCACGGTCGCGTGATCGCCGAAATGCGGTGGCTCGAAGGCCAGCGTCTGGCCATGGGCTGCCAGCGCGGACTCGATGTCGGTCAGCGCCGTGCCGGCCCGTGCGGTGATGACCAGCTCGGTTGGCTCATAGGCAACGATGCCGGCGTGCGTGCGGGTGTCGAGCACGGGCAGCGGGCTGTGGGCAGCGGGCACCAGAAAGGACTTGGTGCCGCCTCCCTGGATGCGCAACCCTTGCCGCGTCTGGCGAGCGTCTTGGATCTGCTCGATCCAGGCGGCCACGGCCTGAGGAACGGCACGGGCACGTGCCGGGGACTGGGAGGAATCGGACATGGCCGCCATCGTATCGGGGTCTCAGGGCATTGGCGTGAATTTTTTTAACATGCCGTTTCAGTCCCAATACACCGGGGTGGGCAAGCCCGGGGTGTCCACCGTCAGGCAGAACACACCGCCACACAGCGGGTATCGCGCGAGTTCCTCGCTGCTGCGGTGTGCCCGTGCCGTGGTCAGAAACAGCGTGCGCATGTCCGGTCCACCGAAGCACAAGCCGCTGGGTTGCAAGGCCGGTGCCGCGATCTCGGCCACGGTGTGCCCTTGCGGATCGATGCAGATGACCCGTCCGTTGCCAGCGATGGCTGCCCAGTACCGCCCGGCCTGGTCCATGGCCCCGCCGACCGGGCGATCCAGCGCAGGTGCAAGCGTCGAAGTGTCAGGGGTGCCGGGCGCGCTGCGCTTGAAGCGGTTCAGCGTGATCGGCATGCCCAATTCGGGCGGCCATAGCCCGGGGTTGGAGAGGGTGGCCTGTTCGACTTCCTGTGCCAGGGGATCGCACCAGACGAAGCTGCGCCCGTCGGGTGAACTGGACCAGCCCAAGACGTCATGCAGGCCCCGGCGCACGGCGATCAGTGGGGGGTTTGGGGTGGAACGGGTGCGCAGGCAGTACAACGTGCCGCCGCGTGACGGCCCAGACGCTGAAGCCGGCCTTTGCAGCAGCCAGTAGCGGCCCCAGGGATCGCAGCGCCCGCCCCGGATCACACTGTCTGTTGCCCCGAGCGGGAGTCGGGCCAGGGGCATGGGGGTATTGGCCCAGTTGGCGACGTGGTAAATCCCATCGGCCATCACCAGCAGCAGGCCGCCGCTGCGGCAGGGCGCCATGCCGGTCACCGCCTGTGGCAGATCCCAGTGCTCGGCGTGTCCGCTGGGCTGATGCCAGCGCCAGATGCGCTGCAATGGCGCGTCGAGCCAGTACAGCCGCTCTTCCCGGGCATGCCAGAAAGGCGCTTCGCCGCAGGCGCACAGCGTCTCGCTGATCGATTGCCATGGAGGGGAGGGGACGGCAGACATGAGGATGCGTCGTGGGCAGGTGGCTTGGCTACACTAGCCGGATGCTGTGGGTCAAATCATTCCATATTGTCTTCATCGCAAGCTGGTTCGCCGGGCTTTTTTACCTGCCGCGCATTTTCGTGAACCTGGCGATGGTGGAGCCGGGCAGCGTGGCTGAGCGCGAACGCCTGCTGCTCATGGCCCGCAAGCTGTTGCGCTTCATGACCCTGCTGGCCATTCCGGCGCTGGGGTTGGGGCTGTGGCTTTGGCTGGGCTATGGCATTGGTGCCGGTCAGGGCTGGATGCATGCCAAGTTGCTGGTCGTCGCGTTGCTGCTCGGCTACCACCACGCCTGCGCCCGCCTGCTGCGCCGGTTCGAGGCCCATCGCAACAGCCGGTCGCATGTCTGGTATCGCTGGTTCAACGAAGTGCCGGTGCTGCTGATGACCGTGGCGGTGGTGTTGGTCGTCGTCAAGCCGTTCTGAGTGCCACCTCCTCGGTCAACCATGGCATGAGGCCCACCACCCTTCCTGCCGAGCGGGGGCGCCGCCTGTCGCTGGCCTGGCCGGCCACCGCCGTCTATCTGGCGCTGATCGTGTATGCCAGCCTGTACCCGTTTTCCGGCTGGCGCTCGCAAGGCATCGTGCCCTGGTCGTTCCTGACCGCCCCGTGGCCCCAGTACTGGACCACATTCGACGTGGTCACCAACCTGCTGGGCTACATGCCTTTGGGGCTGTTGATCACCCTGGCCGTGGCCCGCACCGGAAGCGGCCGGGGCGCCTGGATCGCGGGCATGCTGCTGCCCAGTCTGGTGTCATTCTCGATGGAGTCCACCCAGAGCTACCTGTTGCAGCGCGTGCCCTCCCAGGTGGACTGGCTGCTCAACACGGCCGGCGGCATGCTCGGGGCGGTGCTGGCATGGCTGATGTTGCGCTGGCGTTGGCTCGGGCCCTGGACGGCGTTTCGTGAAGCGGGGCTGGTGTCTCAGACCCACGGCGGGGTGCTGGTGCTGGCGTTGTGGCCGTTTGCCCTGCTCTACCCCACGTCGGTGCCCTACGGGTTGGGGCAGGTCTGGCACCGGCTGGAGGCGGCGCTGCTGCGCCTGACCGATGGTTCCGTGTTGCAAGGCTGGGTCCCGCAGCCGGGGCTGACGGCGCCGTTGAGCCCGCTGTCCGAGGCGGTGGTGGTGGCCTTGTGCGTCTGGGCTCCCATGCTGCTGGCCTTCGCGCTGCTGCGCCTGCGCATCTACCGGGTGGTGTTCACAGGGCTGTCGGTGCCGGTGGTGCTCGGTGTGGGCGCGCTGTCGGCCAGCCTCACCTACGGACCAGCCCACGCCTGGGCCTGGCTCACCCCCCCCGTGGTACTGGGCCTCACGTTCGCCGCCGCCATGACGGTGTTCAGCCTCGCCATCGGGCACCGTACCGCCGCCGTGCTCTCGACGCTGGCCTGGAGTTTTGCCCTCGGGGTGCTCAACCGCGCCCCCGAGGTGCCCTACTTCGCCGAGACCTTGCAAATCTGGGAGCAGGGGCGGTTCATTCATTTTCACGGTCTGTCCCAATGGCTGGGCTGGCTGTGGCCTTACGCGGCCATCGGGGTTGGGTTGCGTCTGGCGCTGCAACGTGCCTCTGCCCTCTACAATGAAAAGCCATGAGCAACGTTCCAGCCGCGGCCGGCTACTATCAGCGCCACATCTTTTTTTGCGTCAACCAGCGGGCGAACGGCGAAGCCTGCTGCGCCGACCACCGTGCCCAGGAGGCATTCGAACACTGCAAAGCCCAGGTCAAGGCGCTGGGTCTCGCCGGCCCGGGGCGGGTGCGGGTGAACAAGGCCGGCTGTCTCGACCGTTGCGCGGGTGGCCCCGTGGCCGTGGTGTATCCCGAGGCGGTGTGGTACACCTATGTCGATCAGGCCGATGTGGATGACATCGTCAACCACCATCTGAAAGACGGTCACGTCGTCGAGCGCCTGCTGCTGGCGCCGAACGTCGGTCGGTGACGCTGCGGGGTGGCACACCGTGAACGCCCAGACGCAGGCCCTGTGGATACCTGGCCCAGCCGGGGTGCTGGAGGTGGCCGTGGACCGGCCCGCCCAGCCACGCGAAGGCGGTGGCGTGGCGGTCATTGCCCACCCGCATCCACTGTTCGGCGGCACCTTGAACAACAAAGTCGTCCAAACCCTTGCCCGCGCCCACGTGCAGCAGGGCTGGACCGCCGTGCGCTTCAACTTCCGTGGCGTCGGCCAGAGCGCGGGCAGCTACGATGAAGGCCGGGGCGAGCTCGAAGACCTGCTGGCCGTGCTCGGCCATACCGCCGCTGAGGGGCCGCTGGCGCTGGCTGGCTTCTCTTTCGGCGCTTTCGTGGCCGCTGCTGCCGTTCAGCGGCTGCATCCCGCGCGCGCGCTGCACTCGGTGGTGTTGGTCGGTGCCGCAGCGAGCCGCTTCGCTCTGCCACCGCTGGCCGAGGAACTTCACGATCGCTCGCTGGTCATCCACGGCGAGCAGGACGATACGGTTGCGCTGTCGGCGGTCATGGACTGGGCTCGACCGCAGTCCCTGCCGGTGACGGTCATCCCCGGCGTCGAGCATTTCTTCCACGGCCGCCTGCCGCTGCTGCGCACGCTGGTCCAGCGGCATCTGCGCGCCTGCGCCGCCATCCCCAACTGATGTCCAGGGCTGTTCGCCCTTTTGTCCCCCAAGAACGGAACCTTCACGTGTTTGCTGCTTTCGCTTCCTCTTTCCTTCGCCGCTGGTCTTGGTCTGTGTGCTTGCTGGTGTTGCTGTGGGCTTGGTCTGTGGCCGCACAGGCCCGCCTGCCCGAGCCGCCTGAAGTGGCTGCGCGCGCCTACCTGCTGCTGGATGTGACCACCAACCAGGTGCTGGCGGCCCGCGACCCCGACATGGAAGTCGAGCCGGCCTCGCTGACCAAGCTCATGACCGCCTATCTGGTGTTCGATGCCCTGCGCTCGCGCAGGATCACGCTGGAGCAGACGTTTACCGTGAGTGAGCGCGCCTGGCGCATGCCCGGCTCACGCATGTTCATCGAGCCGCGCATGCAGGTGCCCGTGGAGGACCTGCTCAAAGGCATGATCGTGCAGTCCGGCAACGACGCCACCATCGCGCTTGCCGAGGGCGTGGCCGGTTCCGTCGAGCGCTTCGTCGAACTGATGAATCAACAGGCGCGGGCGCTGGGCATGACGCGGACCCGCTACCTCAATCCAGAAGGTCTGACCGCACCCGGGCACGTGACCACCGCGCGCGACTTGTCCATCCTGGCTTCGCGCCTGATCAAGGACTTCCCCGAATTCGTGCCCTACTACGCGATCCAGCGCTACCGCTATCCTGGCACGCCCGCGGCCAACGACATGAACCGCAACCTCTTGCTGTTTCGCGACCCGACGGTCGATGGCCTCAAGACCGGCTACACCGCCGCAGCGGGCTATTGCCTGGTGGCCACTGCCCGGCGGCAGTTCGGTGGACTGGGGGAGGGCGCGGCGGGCGAGCGGCGGCTGCTCAGCATCGTGCTGGGGGCCGCCAGCGAGAATGCCCGCGCCGCAGAAAGCCAGAAGCTGCTGAACTGGGGGTTCTCCGCCTACGAGGCGGTGCGTCTGTTTGCGCCCGGGCAGCCGGTGGCTGAGCCGCCGGTCTGGAAGGGGCAGGCGGCCACCGTCAAGCTGGGTCGTTCCGAAGGGGTGGTGGTGTCGGTGCCTGCGGGACAGGCCGCGAACTTGCGTACCGAGGTGTTGCGCACCGACCCCTTGGTCGCGCCACTGCAAAAAGACCAGCCCCTGGGCACGCTGCGCATCACCACGGCGGCGGGCGAACCGGTATCCGAGGTTCCGCTGTTCGTGCTGGAAACGGTGCGTGAAGCGGGTTTCTTCGGCCGCTTGTGGGGTGCCATCCGGCTCTGGCTGCAGTGATGGCCATCGATGGGTGACGGCCGTCGCGCAAGCTTGCATGACGTTGTGCGTCGTGCTACAGTAGAGGGCTTTTCGGAATTTTCCGAAGGGTCTCGTATTTCTTTTTTCAAACGTTTAGGGACGTTTCAATGCCAACCATCAACCAACTCGTGCGCCAAGGCCGGGTGGTCGAAAAGACCAAATCCAAGAGCCCGGCCATGGAAAACTGCCCCCAGCGCCGCGGCGTGTGTACCCGTGTCTATACCACGACACCCAAGAAGCCGAACTCCGCGCTGCGCAAGGTCGCCAAGGTGCGCCTGACCAACGGCTTCGAGGTCATTTCCTACATCGGTGGTGAAGGCCACAACCTGCAGGAACACAGCGTGGTGCTGGTTCGCGGCGGTCGTGTCAAGGACCTGCCCGGTGTGCGCTACCACATCGTGCGTGGTTCGCTGGATCTGCAGGGCGTGAAAGACCGCAAACAGGCCCGCTCCAAGTACGGTGCCAAGCGGCCCAAGAAGGCCTGACCGGTCGTCTTGCCACAGTCTGCAGCGGTCACGCTGCGTACACAAATCGGTGCTTGAATGCCCTGCTGGCAGGCGCTCAAGCGTAGTGACCCCCAACGCACATGGGGTGCGCGGGTCGAGTAAGTGAGGGTCCTGTATGGCTCTCGCGGTGCCGCCGGAAGCGGTGCCAACTGAAGCAACAGAGGTAACAACATGCCACGTCGTCGCGAAGTCCCTAAACGTGAAATCCTGCCGGATCCCAAGTACGGCAATATCGAGCTGTCCAAATTCATGAATGTGATCATGGAAGGCGGCAAAAAAGCGGTTGCCGAGCGCATCATCTATGGCGCTCTCGAAACCATGGAAAAGAAAACCGGCAAGGATCCGCTGGAGCTTTTCACCATCGCCATCAACAACGTCAAGCCGCTGGTGGAAGTCAAGTCCCGCCGCGTCGGTGGCGCCAACTACCAGGTGCCTGTGGAAGTGCGTCCGGTGCGCCGCCTGGCCCTGTCCATGCGCTGGATCAAGCAAGCCGCCCGCAAGCGCAGTGAAAAGTCCATGGCCCTGCGCCTGGCCAACGAGCTGCTGGAGGCCACCGAAGGCCGTGGCGGCGCCATGAAGCGCCGCGACGAAGTGCATCGCATGGCCGAAGCCAACAAGGCTTTCAGCCACTTCCGCTTCTAAGCGGCGCGCATATCGCATTCCCAGGGCCCGCTTCACTCTCACGAGGGGTGGCGGGCTTTGCCTGTATTTTTCGGAGAATATTCATGGCACGTACCACGCCTCTCGAGCGTTACCGCAACATTGGTATCTCGGCCCACATCGACGCCGGCAAAACCACCACCACCGAGCGCATCCTGTTCTATACCGGCGTGAACCACAAGATCGGTGAAGTGCACGACGGCGCCGCCACCATGGACTGGATGGAGCAGGAGCAGGAGCGCGGCATCACCATCACCTCCGCGGCCACCACCTGTTTCTGGCGCGGCATGGACATGTCCTACCCCGAGCACCGTTTCAACATCATCGACACCCCGGGCCACGTGGACTTCACCATCGAGGTGGAGCGTTCCATGCGCGTGCTCGACGGCGCCTGCATGGTGTACTGCGCCGTGGGCGGCGTGCAACCCCAGTCGGAAACCGTCTGGCGTCAGGCCAACAAGTACAAGGTGCCCCGTCTGGCCTTCGTCAACAAGATGGACCGCACCGGCGCCAATTTCTTCAAGGTCTACGAACAGATCAAGACCCGCCTGAAGGGCAATCCCGTGCCGGTGGTCATCCCCATCGGGGCCGAGGACAACTTCAAGGGCGTGGTGGACCTCATCAAGATGANACCGGCGCCAATTTCTTCAAGGTCTACGAACAGATCAAGACCCGCCTGAAGGGCAATCCCGTGCCGGTGGTCATCCCCATCGGGGCCGAGGACAACTTCAAGGGCGTGGTGGACCTCATCAAGATGAAGGCCATCATCTGGGACGAAGCCTCCCAGGGCATGAAGTTCGAATACCAGGACATCCCCGCTGAACTCCAGGCCCAGGCCGAAGAGTGGCGCGGGAAAATGGTGGAGGCCGCTGCCGAAGCCAACGAAGAGCTGATGAACAAGTACCTCGAAGGGGGTGAGCTTTCCGAGGCCGAAATCAAGGCCGGCATCCGCGCCCGTACCCTGGCCGTGGAAATCCAGCCCATGCTGTGTGGCACCGCCTTCAAGAACAAGGGCGTGCAGCGGATGCTCGACGCCGTGATCGACTTTCTGCCCTCTCCCGTGGACATCCCGCCCGTGGCCGGTACCGACGAGAACGAGCAGGTAACCACCCGCAGGGCCGACGACGAGGAAAAGCTCTCAGCCCTGGCGTTCAAGCTGATGACCGATCCGTTCGTGGGTCAATTGACCTTCGTGCGTGTGTACTCCGGTGTCCTCAAGAAGGGCGACACCGTGTACAACTCCGTCAAGGGCAAGAAAGAACGCATCGGCCGTATCGTGCAGATGCACGCCAACAACCGTCAGGAAGTGGAAGAGATCCGGGCTGGCGATATCGCCGCCTGTGTGGGCCTGAAGGAAGTCACCACCGGTGAAACCCTGTGCGATCCGTCGGCCATCATCACGCTGGAGCGCATGGTGTTCCCCGAGCCGGTGATCGCGCAGGCCGTCGAGCCCAAGTCCAAGGCCGACCAGGAGAAGATGGGCATTGCCCTGAGCCGTCTGGCTGCCGAAGACCCGTCTTTCCGCGTGCGCACCGACGAAGAGTCCGGCCAGACCATCATTGCCGGCATGGGCGAGCTGCACCTGGAAATCATTGTCGACCGCATGAAGCGCGAGTTCGGCGTCGAAGCCAACGTCGGCAAGCCGCAGGTGGCCTACCGCGAAACCATCCGTGGTACCGTCGAGGAAGCCGAGGGCAAGTTCGTGCGCCAGTCCGGTGGTAAGGGCCAGTACGGTCACGTGGTGTTCAAGATCGAGCCCAACGAACCCGGCAAGGGCTTCGAATTCATCGACGCCATCAAGGGCGGTGTGGTGCCGCGCGAGTACATCCCCGCGGTGCAAAAGGGTGTCGAAGAGGCCCTGAACACCGGGGTGTTGGCCGGCTATCCGGTGGTGGACGTCAAGGTCACCCTGCACTTCGGTTCTTACCACGATGTGGACTCGTCCGAACAGGCATTCAAGATGGCCGCCATCTTCGGTTTCAAAGAAGGCTGCAGGAAAGCCCAGCCTGTGATTCTGGAACCCATGATGGCCGTGGAAGTGGAAACGCCCGAAGACTACGCCGGCACGGTGATGGGCGATCTGTCGTCCCGCCGCGGCATGGTGCAAGGCATGGACGACTTGCCTGGCGGCGGCAAAGCCATCAAGGCCGAAGTACCGCTGTCCGAGATGTTCGGCTACGCCACCACGCTGCGCTCCATGACCCAAGGCCGTGCGACCTACACCATGGAGTTCAAGCACTACGCGGAAGCGCCGCGCAACGTGGCGGAAGCCATCATTGCGGCCCGCGCCAAGTAACACCAGTCTGGTCTTCGGTGGCGCCCGAGCGCCCGGCCTGCTGCCCGTGGCAGGCCTGCACCGGAGACGTTAAACCCACACGGGCATTGTTCTTTTGATGAGGAATTTGCATCATGGCAAAAGAAAAATTCGAG
>NZ_JACCDB010000018.1 GCF_013432195.1 Tepidicella baoligensis
GGGTGGCGTAGCCGGTGTCCAAGGCCAGTGCCACGCGACGACTCCGGGGTGATCGCCTTCATCCAAAGCCACATGGCACTCAACCCGCGCCACGGCTTTGACCTGCTGTATGACAGCGCCCGCCTCCAGAAACAGCCTTGGGGCAAGACCGTGCTGTGGCGCGTTTACTGCCAGCTGCGGCTGAACTTGCCACGGCGTGGCAAGAAACGGCTGCCAGCACGCATCAAGCAGCCGCTGCGCGCTGCGAGCCAACCCAATCAAGGCTGGAGCTGCGACTTCATGTCCGACGCCTTGTGGTCAGGTCGGCGCTTCAGGACGTTCAACGTGATCGACGAATACAACCGGGAAGGCCTGCGTATTGAGATCGACACCAGCTTGCCAGCGGCGCGGGTCATCCGCGCATTGGACGAATTGGTCGAGGTTCGGGGCGCACCTCTGTCCATTCGCCTGGACAACGGCCCCGAATTCATTGCCCACGCCCTGGCCGAATGGGCTCAATCCAAGGGCATTGCCCTCAACCACATCCAACCCGGAAAGCCTACGCAGAACGCTTATGTCGAACGATTCAACAAAACCTACCGAACCGAGGTACTGGACTGCTATGTCTTCGAATCACTGAACGAGGTCAGGCAAATGACCGAGGACTGGCTGCACCGCTACAACCACCACCGGCCCCATGAGTCATTGGGCCGTATCCCACCGGTCGAGTACCGTGTGAAACAATTCCCCAACCTCTACTTCTGACTGGTTCAGGAATTCGAGGGGGCTTCAGCAGACCACCCCCATGGCCCACGTCCGCCCCCTTCTGAGCGCATCTGTCATCATAGAAACTTAGGTAGAAGATAGGTAGGGCGTATGGCAGAATGCTGCATTCGCCCTTGTCGTTGCTAGGTATGAAAGCAGGTTCGATTCCTGCCGGGGGCGCCAGGCCCCATCAGGCCATCGGCTTGAAGCCCGTCATCTTCCCGGTATCGCCCCAGCGGCGGTATTCCTGCGCGATCACCTGCTCGAACTGCGCCGGGTTGCGGATGGTCGAGATCGACAGCCCCATCTTCTCCAGAGTCGCCACCCCCCCGGCTCCCTCAGGGCCGGGTGGATCGCCGTGTTCAGGCTGGCGGCCGCCTCGGCGCTGGCGCCGCCTGGCAGGAAGGCGCCGAACCAGCCATCGACCACCAGCTGCGGGAAACCCTGCTCGGTGAAGGTGGGCACGTCGGGCAGGACGGCCAGGCCGAGGTGGAAGCTGGCGACCTTGGTGACCGGCTTGAGCTCGCGCATCGGGTCGTAGGGCAGCTTCTCGAACACGTGCGGGAACAGCACCAGCGCGGCGCCGGGCGTGGCCTGAATGTCCGTACAACATTCGGCCTGCAGGACCTTCTCCAGGGGGTTATCCCTGAGGCCCGGCCTAGAATCAGGCAACCTGCCGGTTTGCGGCAAGCGCAGGCGCCAGGGGCACCAGGACGCCTGCCCCCACACTCGAACAATCTAGGAGAAGCTCATGGCCCACAAAGGGTTCTTCAACGCATTCGACGACGTCTGGATGCTCGACGGGGTGCGCACCCCGATGGTCGATTACTGCGGGGCCCTGGGCCACGTTTCTCCCACCGACCTGGGCATCAAGGCGGCCCGCGAAGCGCTCCAGCGCGCGGGCGTGCCGGCCGACCACATCGGCTCGGTCATCACCGGCAACATGGCCCCCGGTGACTTCGACCAGTTCTTCCTGCCGCGCCACATCGGCCTGTACGCCGGCGTGCCGCTGGAAGTGCCGGCCCTGATGGCCCAGCGCATCTGCGGCACGGGCTTCGAGCTGTTCCGCCAGGCCGGCGAGCACATCCAGGGCGGCCAGTGCGACGCCGCCCTCGTGGTGGGCACCGAGAGCATGACGCGCANCCGCGCCACATCGGCCTGTACGCCGGCGGGCCGCTGGAAGTGCCGGCCCTGCTGGCCCAGCGCATCTGCGGCACCGGCTTCGAGCTGTTCCGCCAGGCCGGCGAGCACAGCCAGGGCGGCCAGTGCGACGCCGCCCTCGTGGTGGGCACCGAGAGCATGACGCGCAACCCCATCGCCGCCTTCGACCACCGCACGGGCTTCAAGCTCGGTGCGCCGGTGGGCTTCAAGGACTACATGTGGGAGGCTCTGAAGGATCCGGCCGCCGGCATCAACATGATCCAGACCGCCGAGAACCTGGCGCGCAAGTACGGCATCAGCCGCGAGGACGTCGACGCCTTTGCCAGCCGCTCCAATGCGCGCGCGGTGGCCGCGCAGCAGGATGGCTTCCTGGCCGGCGAGATCGTGCCGGTGGTCACCGAGAAGTTCGAGCTCGAAGGCTACAAGCCGCGCGGCATCAGGCTGCAGGGCAAGGTCACGGAAGTGACGGCCGACACCCACCCGCGCCTGTCGCCGGTGGAGGTGCTGGCCAAGCTGAAGTCCGTCTTCGAAGGCGGCGTGCAGACCGGCGGCAACAGCTCGGCGCTGGTCGATGCCGCCGCCGCGGCCGTGGTCGCTTCCGGCGCCTATGCCAATGCGCAGGGCAAGCAGCCGCTGGCGCGCGTGGTCGCCGCCGCCGTGGCCGGCGTGCCGCCCGAGATCATGGGCATCGGCCCGGCGCCCGCCATCCGCCTGCTGCTCGAACGCAGCGGCCTGAAGCTGGACGACATCGCGCGCTTCGAGGTCAACGAGGCGCAGGGCGCGCAGACCCTGGCCGTGGCCCGCGAGCTGGGCATGAACATCGAGCGCCTGAACGTCAATGGCGGGGCGATCGCGCTGGGCCATCCGCTGGCCTGCACCGGGGTGCGCCTGACCCTCACCCTGGCGCGCGAGCTGCGCCGCAGCGGCAAGCGTTATGGCGTCTCCAGTGCCTGCGTCGGCGGCGGCCAGGGCATCGCGCTGCTGATCGAGAACCCGCAGGCAGCCTAAGGCCGCGCCGACCCTGCCGGCCACGCCGGCCTGCCAAGCCCTCGCCCCGCGAGGGCTTTTTCATGCCTGCGCGCGCAGGGCGCGTGATCGCACAACCTTCGATGCAGTGGCGCGCCGCACCGCGCGAAAGGGTAAACCCGGATTTGAATATTCTTAGAGATCAAAGTATATTCACCGCTTACCAGGCACCCGGCGCTGCGCCAGGCTGCCCCTTTGGAGGTTTCCCATCATGATCACCCGCGAAGAAAACGAATTGCTGTGCCGCGTCGAGAACGGCGCGCCCATGGGCCGGCTGATGCGCCAGCACTGGGTTCCCATCTGCCTGAGCGAGGAAGTGGCCGAGCCCGACGGCGACCCGGTCAGCGCTCGCATCCTGGGCGAGAACCTGGTGGTGTTCCGCGACACCGACGGCAACGTCGGCGTGATGGACGAGGCCTGCCCGCACCGCGGTCCCTCGCTGGTCTACGGCCGCAACGAGGAAGGCGGCCTGCGCTGTCTCTATCACGGCTGGAAGTTCGACGTGCACGGCAACGTCACCGAGATGGTGTCCGAGCCGGCCTCCAGCGGCTTCATGGAGAAGGTCAAGCACAAGGCCTACCCGGTCAAGGAGTGGGCCGGCATGGTCTGGGCCTGGCTGGGCGAGAAGGAGGCGATGCCCGAGTTCGTGCCCCCGCGCTGGGCGCCCACCGCCGAGGCGCGCGTGTCGATCGCCAAGGTGGTCCTGCCGGTGAACTGGGCCCAGGTGCTCGAAGGCGCCATCGACTCGGCCCACAGCTCCAGCCTGCACAGCTCCGACATGGTGCCCGCGCGCGTGCAGGGTGCCGAGGCCACGTCCTCCAACTGGCTGCGTCCGTCCACCGACAAGGCGCCGCGCCTGCAGGTGCAGCGCGGCGGCTACGGCTTCCGCTACGCCGCGATCCGCCGCCCGATCTTCAATGCGCAGACGCATGAATATGTGCGCACCACGGTGTTCGTCGCGCCCTGGACGGTGCTGATCCCGCCGAACAACCTGTACAACGTGGCCAACGTCAATGTCCCCGCCGACGACACCACCACTAACTTCTACTTCATCGCCTGGGGCCATCCCGCCCAGACCCCGGAAACCGAGACCTGGCGCAAGTTCCTGCGCCAGACCGTGGGGGTGGACCTGGACGAGCGCTATCGCCCGCTGCGCAACCATGAGAACCGCTTCTGGCAGAACCGCCAGGCGATGAAGGCGGGCAACTTCACCGGCATCTCGGGCTTCCCCAACCAGGACGTGGCGATGTGGGTGACGATGGGCCCGATCGCCGACCGCACGAAAGACCGCCTGGGCGCCAGCGACCTGGCCGTCGTGGAGTTCCGCAAGCAGATGGTCGAGGCGGTGCGCCAGTTCGAGCAGGGCGCGCCCGCCATCGGCACCGGCGAGCACGCCATCCCGGCCGAGGTCTGCGCCTTCCAGAGCGTGATCCCCAAGACCACCGACTGGCGCCAGCATGGGGCCACCTACGTGTGGCAAGGCTCCGAGATCCAGGCCGGCACCGACAACAACTACGCAGTGAAAGCTTGAACCAGTGAGCCAACTCCGCATCTCCGTCGCCATGGGCGACTACGACCGCAACCGCGCCCTGTTCGACGGCCGCACCCAGATCGACGGCTGCGACCCGGTCTACATGCTCCTGAGCCCGGAGGAGATGTTCTTCCGCGCCATGCGCAGCCAGGACTTCGACATCACCGAGCTGTCCTTCTCCAGCTACCTGGTCAAGCACTCGCGGGGCGAGTGCCCCTACGTGGCGGTGCCGGTGTTCCTCTCGCGGGCCTTCCGCCACACCTCCATCTACGTGCGCAAGGACCGCATCAAGAGGACCGAAGACCTCAAGGGCAAGCGCATCGGCATCCCCGAGTACCAACTCACCGCCATCGTCTGGGCGCGCTCGATCCTGCAGTCCGACTACGGCATCAGCCCCGAGGACGTGACCTGGGTGCGCGGCGGCATCGACACGCCCGGCCGGCCCGAGAAGATCAAGCTGTCGCTGCCTGCGGGCGTGAAGATCGAGGATGCGCCGGCGGACACCACCATCTCCGACATGCTCGATCGCGGCGAGATCGACGGTTTCATCGCGCCGCGCCCGCCCTCAGGGGCCGCCGCCAGCAACCCCGATGTGGCCTGGCTGTTCGATGACCCGACCGCCGTGGCCAAGGACTACTACCGCCGCACGGGCATCTTCCCGATCATGCACGTGGTGGGCATCCGCAAGGAACTGGCGCAGCAGCATCGCTGGCTGCCCGGGGCGGTGTTCAAGGCCTTCAGCGAGTCCAAGGCCCGCGCCCTCGAGCTGCTGGCGGACACCTCGGCCACCAAGGTGACCCTGCCCTTCGTCGAGGAGCAGCTCAAGGCCGCCCGCGAGACCCTGGGCCAGGACTTCTGGTCGTATGGCGTCGAGGCCAATCGCAAGACGATCGAGGCCTTCCTGCACCACCACCACGCCCAGGGCCTGTCGGCGCGCAAGCTGGCGGTCGAGGAAGTGTTCGATCCGTCGACCTACGAGACCTACAAGATCTGACCGGCATCCGCCCGCTGCACGCGCGGCGGGGGCTCGCTCAATCGGCGGCCGCGTCCGCCAGCCCGCCGGACTCCTCCAGGGCCAGGTTCTCGATCATCGTCAGCAGCGCCTTGCGCAGCTGGGCCACGGTCTTGTCGGGGATGCCGGCCACGCTGATGCGGTTGACCTCCTCGGCCAGCGGCACCAGCTTGCGCTCGAGGGCACGCCCGGCGGCGGTGAGATAGACGTGCATGTTCTTGCGGTTGCCGGGCAGCTGGCGACGCTCGATCAGCCCCATCTGCTCCATCGCCTTCACGGCGCTGAAGGTGGTGGGCTCCATGACGCCGGCAAAGTCGCTCAGCTCCTTCTGGGTCAGTCCGTCACGGATCCACAGGATCCGCAGGAAAGTCCAGTGGCCGAAGGAGACGCCATGGTGCGTCAGGCGCTGCTGCAGCGCCCGCATCTGGGCGCGCGCCACATCGCGAATCAGGTGCGCGAGGCGATCATCCGGCACGGACTCGCGCCAGTGCCGCAGCAGGTGGAAGGTGTCGGACGTCTTTGCTTTCATGGTCAGGCAGACAGGCTCGCACAGGGTACCTGACTTTGCAGGCCCACCGGTGCGCCCTGCTGCTGCGATTGCAGGATCGCCAGGCACACCTCCATCGTGGCACGCGACCAGGCGCCGCCATGCACGGGCGCCCGCGCCTGGCGGGCGACCGACCAGAGCTCGTCGACCACCTCGCTGCGCGCGATGCGCGGGGCCGGCAGGCGCTCCAGGCGCACGCCGTCCTCGTCATGCACCTCGACGCCATGGGGCGTCAGGCGCAGGTCCGCGCCATCGCAGGACACGATCACCGGTCCGAAGTGCTGGTACGCGCCCGGCGCGGGGGCGGTGTCGGGCTGGTAGGCGGACCCGCCGTAATTGCGTTCGGCCTTCTGTCGGGCTTCCGCGACTTCATCGGTGGCGGCACGCAGCTTGCGCCGCGTCTGCTGGTGGGTGCCGGGCGCCTTGGCGCGACCCATCTCGCCCACGCCATCCATCAGCACGTCGCTGTCGTAGTGGCCGTAGCCGTTGTAGGTGATGCTGGCGAAGGCGCCGCCGGCGAAATCGAGGATGGCGGTGTAGGCGCCTTCGGTCGGGCGCGAGGCGTCCCAGCGGCCGGTGCGCGCGTAGACCGCCGTCACCTGTCCGCCCCCGAGCAGGCGCACGATGTCGACCTGGTGCGCTGCCTGGCTGAACACCACCCCGCCACCGCGCGCGGTATCGAGCTCCTCGGGCCGGCGCGGGCGATACAGGAAGTCGGTGAAATTCATCGCGTGGATCATGCGCACCGCGCCGTAGCGCCCGCTGTCGATCAGGCGCTTGGCCAGCAGCACGGGGGCGTTGAAGCTGTGGCTGTGGCCGACGATCAGCTGCGTGCCGGCGCGCGCGCAGGCATCGATCATCAGGTCGCAGTCCTGCAGGCTCAGGGCCATGGGCTTTTCGACCATGACATGCTTGCCATGCGCTGCGGCCAGGGCCACGTGCTCGGCATGCATCTGGTGCGGCGTGGCCACATAGACCCACTCCACCGCCGGGTCCGCGCACAGGGCCTGCGCGCTGTCATGGCCTTGCGCCTGGAAGTCCTGCGTGAAGCGCTGCACCGCTGCCGGCCGCGGATCGCAGGCGGCCACCAGTCGCAGCCGCGGGTCCTGGGCGAGGGTCGGCACCATCAGCGTGAAGGCGCGTCCCAGGCCCAGCACGCCCAGGCGGACCGGATCCGCCACCGGGCTGGCGATCGGGGCGGCCGCGCTCATAGATCGAGCACCAGCGTCGGGCCGCAGGCGCGCGAGACGCACACCATGATGTGATCGCCTTTCTCTTCCTCCAGCAGCACCAGGTCGCGGTGGTCGGCCTGGCCTTCGAGCAGGCGCACCTTGCACGAGCCGCAGGTGCCGCTCTCGCACGAGCTCGGCACGGGAACATGGGCCTGCTGCAACACGTGAAGGATGGACTGGCCCGCGGGCACCGTCAGGCGCTGGCCGCTGGAGCGCAGCACGACATCGAAGGGCTGGTCGTCCGGCCGCGGCTTGGTGTCCGCGCCGAAGCTCTCGAAGTGGATGGCGCTGTCGGGCCAGTGGCCGGTCATGTCCTTCACGCCGTCCATCAGCCCCTTCGGGCCGCAGCAGTAGACATGGGCCCCGGCCGTGACTTTCTCGAAGATCTTCCACAGGTCGAAGGAGCGCGCCGGATCGCCATGGTCATGGTGGATCACCACACGACCGGCCAGTTCGGGCGCGGCCAGCTCCTCGCGAAATGCCGTGCCTTCCGGGTCGCGGCTGAAGTAATACAGCTTGAAGTTGCGCAGGCCCTCGGCCTGCAGGGTGCGGATCATGGCCATCATCGGCGTGATGCCGATGCCGCCGGCCACCAGGATGAAGCTCCTGGCCTTGTCGCTCAGCGCGAACAGATTGGCCGGCTCCCCCACCATCAGGGTGTCGCCCACGGCCACTTCATCGACCAGGCTGCGCGAGCCGCCGCGGCCCTCGGCCTCGCGCTTGACGGCCACCTGGTAGCAGCTGGTGTCCTGCGGGTCGCCGCACAGGGAGTACTGGCGCATCGCCCCGCTGGGCACGCGCATCGGCAGGTGAGCGCCCGCCTCGAAGGCCGGCAAGGGCGCGCCTTGCGGGTCACGCAGCTCGAACAGGTGGATATCCCGGGCGATGGCCTCTTTGCGGCTCACTCGCAGGGGGTGCAGGACAGGGGTGTCGGACATCGACGCGATTCCAGGCAAATGCAGATAGGGACAGGCCGCGGTGCAAAGAAGATGGATCAGGGGGTTACCACGCTTGACACGGCCATCGATCTTTCATTATTCTCTTAGATCACTAAGAAAACAAGCTCGCGTTTTCCCTTGCACCCGCGCGGGGTCGGGCGAGCGGCGCTCCTGACGGGGCGTATTTCCCACACTCAATCCTGGAGACAAACATGCAACGCAGATTCCTCGCCGCCGCCGGCCTCGCCCTGGCGCTATCCCCCCTGGCCAGCCTGGCGCAGGGCGCCTTCCCGAACAAGCCCGTCAGGTTCATCGTCCCCTATGCCGCCGGTGGCCTGCCCGACACCGTGGCGCGCATCGTGGCGCAAAAGCTCACCGAGCGCATGGGCCAGTCCTTCGTGATCGACAACAAGCCCGGCGGCAACGGCGTGGTGGCCTACCAGAGCCTGCTGGCAGCGCCCAACGACAGCCACAACTTCATCGTCTCCGACGGCTCCATGCTGTCGATCACGCCGCTGGTGAACAAGTCGGCCACCTATGCCGTCGGCAAGGACCTGATGGCCGTCTCGCTGATCGCGCGTTCGCCGCTGTTCCTGGTGGCCACCCCAAGACCGGCGTGAAGAACCTCAATGAGTTCGTCTCCAAGGTGCGCCAGAATCCGGGCGCCTACACCTACGGCTCCTCGGGCATCGGCAGCACGCACCACCTGACGATGGAAGCCATGAAGGCCGACCTGAAGCTGGACATCCGCCATGTGCCGTTCCGCGGCTCGGGCCAGTCGGTGCCGGCCCTCATCGGCGGCCAGGTCGACTTCCTGTTCTCGGCCCTGCCCTCGATGGCCGGCTTCGTGAAGAACAACCAGGTGGTGCTCGTGGGCAGCAATGATTCGAAGCGCTCGCCCCAGGCCCCCGATGTCGCCTCCATCGCCGAGGTGATCCCCGGCTTCGACTTCTCGGTGACGATCGGCGTGCTGGCCCGCGCCGGCACCTCGTCCGATGCGATCAAGCGCCTGGCCGACGAGATCGCCGTGGTCGTCAAGCAGCCCGACGTGGTGGAGAAATTCCAGAACGCCGGCATCGAAGGCATCGGCGCCAACCCCGACGCCTACCGCCGCGAGATCGAGCGCGAGAACCAGGCCATGGCCAAGGCCGGCAAGCAGGCCGAACTCAAGGCCGAGTGATCGGTACAAGACCCGCGCGTGCTGCCTGAACTGTCCGCCCCGCTGCTGTCCCTGCTGGCCATCGGGGCCTGCATGTTCATCGTCGGCGGCATCGTCAAGGGCACGCTCGGCGTCGGCCTGCCGCTGGTGGTGGTGCCGATGCTGTCCCTCGTGGTCCCGGCGCCGCAGGCCATGGGCCTGCTGGTCACGCCCGTGCTCTCGTCCAACCTCTGGCAGGCGCTGGAGGGCGGGCGCTTCGGCTTCACGATGCGGCGCTTTGCCGCATTGATCGTGGCGCAATTCGTCACCACCCTCCTGACCGTGAAGTACACGCAGGGCCTGTCGCTCAAGACGCTCAACGTCCTGATCGCCCTGATCGTGGTCAGCGCCGTGGTCCTGATGCTGGTGCGCCCGCGCGGCGAGATCTCCCCGCGCCTGCAGGCCTGGACCCACCCGCTGGTGGGCGTCATCGCCGGCGTCATGGGCGGCATCTCCTCCCTCACCGGCCCGATCATCATCGCCTACCTGGTGGCCCTGCGCCTCAAGCGGGAGGAGTTTATCGGCAGCATCAGCGTGATCTACCTGTTCGGATCGGTGCCGATGTATGGGGCGATGCTCTGGTTCGGGCGCTTCGGCTGGCAGGAGGCGGCGCTGTCGCTGGCGGCCCTGGCGCCCATGTTCATTGGCCTCAAAATAGGCACCTCGATCCGCCACAGGCTGAGTGAGCGGCTGTTTCGCGGCCTGCTCTATGCCTTCCTGACGCTGCTGGCGGCGCTATTGCTGTTCAAATAGAGTCCATGAACCCGATTCCGACCCCCGCCCCGGAGGGCCCGCTGCACTGGCACGACGGCCTTCTGCTCGGGTACCAGCCGATGGACGACGTGCACCACGAATTCGTGAGCGTCGTCTCGGCCCTGCAAAACGCCTCGGATGCCGACCTCGCGTCCTGCCTGGATGCGGTCGTCGACCACGCGCAGCGCCACTTCGACGACGAGAACCGCTGGATGGTGGAGACCCAGTTTCCCGCCCGCGAATGCCATATCGATGAACACGCGGCGGTGCTGGCCTCGCTGCACGAAGTGCAGCAGCTCGCGGCCAAGGGCGACACCAGCCATTGCCGTCGCCTGGCCGATGAACTCGCCCGCTGGTTTCCGGGGCATGCCGACTACCTCGATTCCGCTCTGGCGCACTGGATGTGCAAGCAGCGCCTGGGGGGCAAGCCGGTCGTGATCCGGCGCGACCTGGCCTCCAGCCGCCCGCCCGCGACGACGCCCTGAGGCGTGTTCGCGCGCCGACCCGCGCCTGGACCATGCAGGCAAGGCGCGGGCCCCGCCCGCCGCCATTGCGTCGCCCGTTCCACCGTTTTTTTCAAATCCCTCCCATGCAAGCCACTGTTCCCGCCGACCAAGTCAGCGCCGATGTCCGCCGCGCCCTCGAAGAGGACGTGGGCAGCGGCGACCTCACCGCAGCCCTGGTGCCGGCCAGCCAGCGCGCCGTCGCCACCATCATCTGCCGCGAGTCGGCCATCGTTTGCGGCCGCCCCTGGGTCGACGAAGTGCTGCGCCAGGTGGCGCCCGGCGCGCGCGCGACCTGGCACATCACCGACGGCCAGCGCACCACCCCGGGCGCCAAGGTCGTCGAGATCGAGGGCTCGGCCCGCGAGCTGCTCACCGCCGAGCGCGTCTGCCTGAATTTCATGCAGACCCTCAGCGCCGTCGCCACCAAGACGGCCGCCTATGTCGATGCCGTGCGCGGCACGCGCGCGGCCATCCTCGACACGCGCAAGACCATCCCGGGCCTGCGCATCGCCGAGAAGTACGCCGTGCGCTGCGGTGGCGGCAAGAACCACCGCATGGGCCTGTACGACGCGATCCTGATCAAGGAGAACCACATCGCCGCGGCCGGCGGCCTCACCGCGGCATTCCGCGCCGCGCAGGCCCTGAAGGCCCAGGTCCAATTCATCCAGGTCGAGGTCGAGACCCTGTCGCAACTGCAGGAAGCCCTGGATGCCGGCGTCGAGATGGTCCTCCTGGACAACATGCCCCTGGAGACCATCCGCGAGGCCGTGCGCATGGCGGGCGGGCGCTGCAGCCTGGAGATCTCGGGCGGCGTGAGCTTCGAGACCCTGCGCCCCTACGCCGAGACCGGGGTCGACCGCATCTCGGTGGGCGGCCTGATCAAGGACATCAAGGCGGTCGATTTCTCGATGCGCTTTTCCGACAAGCCGGTCGAGCGCTGAGACGGCGAGAGGCGTCGAGCCGCGGCGCGACGCCACTGATTCAAGTCAAACCCCGGGCCAGCCCGGGACACAAGCAGGACGCGCTCAGGACCGTTGCAGGATGGACAGCGGCCCGATGGTGTCCACCAGCATGTCGCGCAGGGCGTGCACACCGAGGCGTGCGCGTTGCCGGCCGTGCCCCGTGCCGAGGTGATCGACGAACTCTGGTCGGTGGCGCGCGAGGGCCAGGCAGCGCGTCACGGGGGACGCTGGTCGCGCGCGACTCTTGAGCTTTGCCTCGCCCTGCTGGCGTCGCA
This sequence comes from Tepidicella baoligensis, assembly GCF_013432195.1. Taxonomy (GTDB): domain Bacteria; phylum Pseudomonadota; class Gammaproteobacteria; order Burkholderiales; family Burkholderiaceae_C; genus Tepidicella; species Tepidicella baoligensis. Next base: position 11,886 of record NZ_JACCDB010000018.1, read on the forward strand.
GCGCGCCGGCACCGATATCATGCTGCGACAACAAGTCCCGGTCGTATGAACCGCCCTGCATGCCCCCTCAAGACCCCACCAGTCACCTGCTGCGCCACTGGCGCGAAGCAGTGCCCAATGACCGCCTCGCCCACCTGATCCGTGACGTCGCGCGGGCGCAGATGCGCGCACTTCAACAGCGCCTCTCGGCGCATGGTGTCTCCTTCGGGCACTGGACCTTCCTGCGTATTCTCTGGATCAAGGACGGACTGACACAGCGCGAGCTCAGCGAGCTGGCTGGCGTCATGGAGCCCACCACCTTTGCGGCGGTCAGGGCCATGGAAAGCATGGCCTTGATCGAGCGACGTCAATTGCCTAGCAACCGCAAAAATATCCACATCTACCTGACACCGGCAGGACGCCGGCTAGAAAAGGTACTCGTGCCACTGGCCGAGGAGGTCAATCACGTGAGCGTGGCTGGCCTGCCCGCCAAGTCCCTAGCCACCGTGCGCAAGTGCCTGCTAGCGATGATTGAGAATCTGGCCGTCGATGAGTCGGGTCCCGGCGACGATCAGATTGAGTAACTTTCATAGGTCGCGGGATGGAAGATCTGGTCTACCTCCAGCCGCCGCGCTGACAGGCCCTGCGAGTGGTGGTGGCGCAGAAAGGTCTCCAACGTGGGACGGTTGTTGGCAACGCCATAGGACCAGAAGTCCTCGCCCAGGGACTCGCGAGCGGCCTTGAGTTGCTCTTCCACAAAGGGCAGCGTTACCTTAGTGGCCGAGGTGTCTGATAGGGCTTCCAGCGCCGCTAGCTTGGCTTGTGAGAAGGCCTTGAACAACGCGCCAGGCAACCAGGGATGCTGCTCGGCAAGCGATCTGCGAACCCCCACAACGTGCATGATTGGGAAGATGCCAGTGCGCCGGTAGTAGTCCTTGGCAACCAAGGTAGGGTCATCGAACAGCCAGCCCACGTTCGGGTTGGACAGCACGTGTGCCGATGGCGGGCGCGGGGCCATGAAGCCATCGATGTCTCCTCGATCAAGCATGTCCGAGATGGTCTGCCCCTCGGGCGCACTCTCTAGCGTCACTCCGGCAGGCAGCTGCAGCGCGATCTTCTCGGGCCGGCCGGGGGTTTCGATCCCGCCGCGTACCCAGGTTACGTCCTCCGGCGCGACGCCATAGTCATCGTGCAGGATGGCGCGCGCCCAGACGTTCGCGCTGAGCTGGTACTCCGGCAGGCCAATGCGCTTGCCCTTAAGGTCCTGCGGTAAGCGGATGCGGTCCTTGCGCACGTACAGCGAGGTGTGGCGGAAGGCGCGCGAGAGGAAGACCGGGATCGCCACATAGGGACAGTCGCCGCGCGACGTCTTCACGCAGTAGCTGGAGAAAGACAGTTCGGAGACGTCGAACTCCTGGCCGCGCATGGCGCGAAAGAACATCTCCTCGGGGTAGAGGTTCATATAGACCGGGTCGACGCCATCAATCTGCACGCGACCGTCGAGCAGCGCGCGCGTGCGGTCGTAGTCACCCATGGCGACGGAAAGTTGGAGTTTGGACATGCGGGTCAGACGCTCACGGAATAGGATGGTTCGAGTTCGGGGCGCTCCACTCCATCAGCCCACACATACGTGGTCTCGTAGTCGCGCCAGTCAGTGGTCTTCGGCACCACAGCCTGGAATGAGCACACGCCGCGGGCGATAGCGCGCTCGCCGGTACCAATGGCTACTCCGCCGGCTTGAAAGGCTCGAAGTTCTTCGAGCATCTGCTTGCGGAATTCAACGATGGCCATGTCGCTTGCGCCCAGCCGCTCGTCACTGCGGTTGGCGATGGGTCCCATGCTGATCCACATGGCCACGTCTTGATTTGGAAAGCCCGAGATGCCGGTGAAGTTGCCAGCCTTCATGGCCTGGCGGTCCTGCCAAAACCGGTTGGCCTCATTGCGCAGTGGGTGATATCGATCGTCTAGGTCAATGCCGACGGTCTGGCGCAGGAATTTCCGCCAAGTCTCAGTCTCAGGCGTCTGCGTGGCATGACCCCAGGCAATGAAATAGAAGGCCGTGTTCGAATCGTCCATCGGCACGTTCACGTTAGCCACGTTGTAAAGATTGTTGGGTGGTATCAAGACTGAGTACGGCGCCACAAAGACAGTGGAGCGCACGTAGTCGTGCGTGGCTGCGTTCTGGATTGGGCGGCGAATCGCCGCGTAGCGGAAGCCGTACTCGCCGCGTTGTACCTGCATGCGAGGCGCCTTGTCGGTGGACGGTCGCAGCCAGTTGTTGGCCGTGGCCTTGGCACCATCTACACGTGCCGGCACCATGTCTGAGGAATGCAGACTGGAACTGTGGGCCGAGTCGATTGCACCTTCGAGAATCTGCGCCCAGTTGCAGGGCAGCACGACCTTGGCGATGGACACGCGCGTGTCCTCGGTTGGCGCCCAAGCCGGCGGAGCAAATGCCGGCACCTCGTTGGCAGGGCCGAACCAGGCCCAGACCATGCCACCCCATTCCTTGACCGGGTAGGCCTTGTGGCGCACCTTTTCGACCAAGCCGCTCGTGGACGGCTCCGAGACCATCTCAAGCACCTTGCCCTGAACGTCCATCTTCCAGCCGTGATAGAGGCAGCGCAAGCCTCCTTCCTCGTTTCGACCATNGCGCACCTTTTCGACCAAGCCGCTCGTGGACGGCTCCGAGACCATCTCAAGCACCTTGCCCTGAACGTCCATCTTCCAGCCGTGATAGAGGCAGCGCAAGCCTCCTTCCTCGTTTCGACCATAGACCAGTGAGGCGCGCCGGTGGGGACACTTCTCGTCCAGTACGCCCACTAGCCCCTCGCTATCGCGAAAGACCACCAGATCCTCCCCGTAGATCCGGGCCTTTACGGGCGCGCCATCGGGTTCTGCGACCTCCTCAATTAGACACACTGGTGTCCAATGCTTACGCATCAGCTGACCCATAGGGGCATCCCCAGTAACGCGGCAAAGTAGCTCGTTGTCTTGCGCGGAAAGCATGTCAAGTCTCCTCGGTGATCGGCGTCTGAGCGGAATGGAAGCATTATACTTCGAGACCTAAGTTTTTGCAATTTGACCCACACACGAGTCACAGCAGAGGTCAGCCTCTCTCCGCCCAATGCTGCACATGCGTTCCGCGCATCCGCGCAGTTGTGCAATCCATGTCAAGCGACCTATGAAAAGGCCATACCTGCGGACAGTGGTTGCAAAAATGGCCCGAGGCCCTCCAGACGACGCGAGTGGGCACTCCTGTTGATTCAGCACCCTGGAAAAATCCAGCGCGGCAGCCCTTCCCCAAGCTCACGAACCAACTCGGTATGACGCCTTACCAAAGCCCAGATATCCGGTCGCTCGGGCCACCGCTCCGTAACGCCTGATGGCTGACTTGATCGCTGCGAGTTTCAACTTGCGAGAAACCGCCTAGCCGATCTCCGCGAGCAGCCTCGAACTCATCTCTCACCCAAACAAGGGGGTGTTGAATCCGGCAGCGGCCATATGCGACTTCAAGCCCCCGCCTCGATGGCCAGCTATGTGCCACGAACAGTACTGCCTCACGGGCGCCAGGCTCCGTACAGGTAGCTCTGCTCCTAGACACTGTCTTCGTCAAGCTCTCCGCGAACCTCTGTGTCTGCAGCCAGTCTTTCGCGCACCTTCTTGAGCAGCAACTTAAGCAGCACTTCCTCGGACTCTGTGAGCCCCTCCAGCATCAGCCGATTCACCGCAGATGCAATGTTCATCATCTTGGGCTCCAGTGAGCGAGCCTTTTCGGTAAGCGTCAACTTCAGGCGCCTGCGATCCGCTTCGTCGCGCGTGCGCATCACAAGTCCGTCCCGCTCCATGCTGCGGACCATTTCAAGCGCCCATGGCTCCATTACCCCCAAGCGCTTCGCAAGCTCCCTCTGGCTAATCCCATCCTCCAGCCAAAGCACTCGCAATGCAAACCATGACCCTCCGCGAATGCCGTGGGGAGCGATGCGTCCATACAAAGAGCGTTTGACGAAACGAGCGCTGTCCGCAATCAAGAAGCCCAGGCTGTCGTTTATGGCAGGGCTCAGAACTCGCTCTTCGGACGAGGGAGAGGCGGCTTCGCTGTGGCTGAGGCGGGATGTCTGCATATGGCTAGACGAGTACTCGCTGGCGGATGAAAGGGCAAGAAAAGGACATCAGTGAAAACCCATAGTACCGAAGTATTTTAGCTGCGACAGAGCCCACCACTTCACACACTCTTAAGGGTAAACACCTATTCTAAGAAGAGATGTTCTGAGAAACCATCACCAAACCCTTCGGCACCGAAGTAATAAAGACAAGTGTTAAACATTTGAGTGAGACATGTAGTGAACGCTCCCCCCCTGCACCTTGAGATCCAGTCGCTTTACAACGACTTTTCGCACAGATTGTCAGACGACTCGCTAGAGACTTGGATCGAACTCTTCGATGAGCAGGCCGAGTACCGAATGACTTCTCGCCGCAACCATGAGTTGGGGCTGCCGCTTTGCGTGATGCTGTGTGAAAGCACGGGAGCGATCAAGGATCGACTCACGGCTATTCGCAACACACTGGTCTTCGCACCCCGGAGGATCTTCCACACCTCGATGAATATTCAACTGGTTGAAGCGAAGGAGGATGTGTTGCTCACGCGCAGCCAGTTCATGGTCTGGCAGACCTTTGAGTCGGGAAGCACAGAGCTGCAGATGGTCGGACGCAGCTTCGACACTTTGACACGACGCGGAGAGCAACTGCGCTTTGCCAAGCGCGTCGCAATCTTCGATACGGAGCTAATTGCCGGCTCCACTGTCTATCCGGTCTGACAAATCGTGCCCCATCCCGAAAGGACTTGAAATGACGCGAAACTTCCTACGGTCGCAGGCCACCGAAGAGGACTTTCCTGAATGGCCTACCGAGGATTGCTCTCGGATCCCAAACTGGATCTACTCCAACGAGACGCTTTACCGGAGGGAGATGGAGCGCATCTTTTATGGTCCCTTCTGGACCTTTGTGGGCTTGGAGAGCGAGCTACCTACCCTCGGCTCTTGGAAGCTCGCCGACATTGGAGAAAAGTCAGTCATCGTTACCCGAGACGAGGATGGAGTCATCCATGTCCTGCTGAACGCTTGTGCGCACCGCGGTGCGCAGGTGTGCCAAAAGAAGTTTGGCAAGAGTGATGACCTGACATGCCCGTATCACCAATGGTCCTACAAGCTCAACGGCGAACTTATGGGCGTGCCATTCTTGCGGGGGCTCAAAGGCAAGGGAGGCTTTCCGTCGGACTTCGATCTAAAGCAACATGGCTTGCAAACTCTGAAGGTCGAAGTTGTCAATGGAGTGATCTTTGCTTCCTTCAAGAACAACACTCTGCCCCTGAGTGACTATCTGGGGGAGGAGTTGCACAAGCGATTCCTAAGGGTATTCGATGGGCGCAAACTGAAAGTGTTGGGGCACCACCGACAGCTCATCAAGGGCAACTGGAAGCTGTACCAGGACAACCTCAAGGATCCCTACCATGCCACGCTACTGCATGTGTTTCTGATCAGCTTTGGGCTGTACCGAGCGGACCAGAAAGGCGAACTCCTTCAGGACCCGCGCACCCTCGCCCACAACATAACGAGTTCGATTGCGAATGATCCCAAGGACACCAAGGGCACTGAGGACATGACTCGCTTGAGCTCGGACTTCAAGCTCAACGATATGCGCATCGTCGCTCCAGTAAAAGAGTATGCGGATGACATAACGATCCAGAACCTAACGATGTTTCCGGCGCTCACAATCCAGCAACAGCAGAACTCCCTGCAGTTCCGCAACGTCATACCCAGGGGGCCGGGTCAATTTGAGTTGTCATGGACCTACTTCGGGTATGAAAGCGATACCCCCGAGATGACACAGCGTCGAGTGAGACTGGCAAACCTCACCGGACCTGCAGGCCTAGTGTCCATTGACGACACTGAGGTATTCGAGTTCTCAAACGCCGCGATTACGCCCAACCCAGATCGGAACTGCGTCGTAGAGCTTGGCGGGCGAAACCCAACGCCCCCACAGGACTTCGGCAACATGGTGTCCGAGAGTCCTATCCGCGGGTTTTACGACTTCTACCGCAAACTGATGTTCGGAGCTTCTCAATGAACGCAGATCGTCCCGCGACGTACTCGCCAGAGACCTCAATCGTCGAAGCGCCTCCGGAGGGAGAGGTAAGACGCGTTCAGCATGGAGACACCTATGTCCTGCTCGCTCGGGTAGAGGGCAACACATATGCGGTGGCCGATAGTTGCACGCACGGCAAGGCTTCCCTGTCGCAGGGCTACCTGGATGGATGGGAAATCGAATGCCCCCTGCACCAAGGACGCTTCGACATACGTACTGGGAGAGCAACTGCATCGCCATGTCGACATCCGCTCGCTGTATTCATGGTGAAGGAGCACGAAGGTACCGTGCAAATCTTCGACACCAAATCGAACGACAACTAGCAGCCTGCCATCCAGCAGGCTACCTGGAAATCACAAACTGGAGACATCATGCTTGACCGCCGAACACTTCTGAAGACCAGCGCCTCAGCGCTGATTGCCTCGCCTCTCGTCAACGTCCGTGCGCAGGAAGCGGTGACGCTTCGCTTTCACACCTTTATGTCGCCGGCCTCTGACCTGTGGATAAATGGGCACCTAGCCTGGATGAAGAAAATCGAAACTGAGTCGAGTGGCCGCATCAAGTTCCAGGCGTTTCCCGCGATGCAACTTGGCGGAGCGCCGCAGCAACTTTTCGATCAGGTGCGGGATGGCGTGGTCGATGTCATGTGGTCATTGCCGGGGTACACCCCTGGTCGATTCCCGAAAACGGAAGTTTTTGAGTTGCCCTTCTTTACCTTCGACGGAGAAGGCTCTTCCAAGGCAGCATGGGAGTTCGCCACCTCGCACGCGAAGGACGAGTTTCAAGGTGTGCACTTGCTCGCGTTTCACACGCACAGCCCGGGGCTCTTTCATACCAAGGGCAAGCTAGTCAAAAGTGCCGCGGACCTCAAGGGTATGAAGGTTCGAGGTGCAACGCGCAAAGGAACTCAGTTGCTCGCGGCCATCGGTGCCACTCCCGTAGGGATGCCCTTGCCCCAGATTCCAGACGCATTGTCCAAAGGGGTAGTGGATGGGGTCGTCTTGCCCTGGCAGGTGATTCCCTCAGTAAAAGTAGACGAGTTGACGACCTTCCACAGCGCCATGGCAGATGGGTTCCCGGGGTTTTACAACAGCACGCAATTCATGGCGATGAACTCTGCCAAGTACAACGGATTGTCTAGGGAGCTGAGGGATGTAATCGACCGCAACTCCGGAATGGGCGCGTCTGCGTTTCTCGGCAAAGTGATCCAAGACGGTGACATCCCAGTGCGCAAGCGGCTATCGCAGGATCAGAAACACACACTGCATTCGTTGGGCAAATCGGAAACCGAGGAGATGATTAGACTCTCGGCGGGCATATACGACGAGTGGGTCAAGGAGATGGACCGACGCGGATTCGATGGCTCCAAGCTGTTGAGCGAAGCGCGAAGGCTCATTGAAAAGTACCGCAAGACTTGAAGAGCGATTTGCCACCAGTCATTTGCTCAATACCTCGCGACATGCGTTCAGCACCGTCGCCTCCGTTTCAATCCGTATGAAGCTCACTTACTACGATATTCGAGGTGTGTTTGGCATCCTGCCAACTCCCGCCACCTCCGACGCCAGCGAATGGTCCACCAAGAACTCAGTTAACCTCCCAGAGGTGGAAAAACTAGTTCGACTAATGGTTGATGCTAAGGTCGACCTTATCGCCACCACGGGGACATTTGGCGAATGTGCCACTCTAACGCGTGAAGAGTTGGTTTCATTGGTGGAGTGCGTCGTTCAAACCAATTCGCGGAGTCGTCCGGTTTTTGCCGGCGTCACCACACTCAACACACGGGACACGATTGCACTGGCCCGGCAGTTGATCGAGGTAGGTGCTGATGGCTTATTTGTGGGGCGGCCAATGTGGCTTGCAATGGACGACGATGCCATCGTTCGCTACTACGAGGACATCGCGAGGGCCATGCCTGGCGTCCCACTTGTGGTCTATGACAATCCTGTAGCGTTCAAAGGAAAAATATCTCCAGCAGCCTACCTCAGGCTAGCAAAGATTCCAGAGGTGGTCGCGTCCAAGCACACGGGCGGGCCACAGCTCCTGGCGGATCTGGACGCAGTGGGCGATCGCATACGCATTCTTCCGCTGGCGACAGCATGGTTGGATGCGGCACAAGCGTTTCCAGACCGGGCTATCGCCGCTTGGTCGGGCAGCGTCGCTTGCGCGCCAAAGTTCAACATGGCTCTTGCGCATGCCATTCTCATGAAAGACTGGACGCGGGCGAAGGCTCTCTCAGATGAGGCCAACTGGGCGGAAGCAGCCATGTTCGCCAACGGAGACCTCGCCGCGTTCATGGACTACAGCATCCAGATCGGCCATTTGAGGTTCAAGAGTGCGGGCCTGATAGACCCTGGGCCACCCCGTCCTCCATATCTCTTCCTGCCCGATACGTACCGTGATGGCGCAATCGAATGTGGGCGGCGTTGGAAGGAGCTAGAGAACCGTACTGCTGCGCGAGCGGCCTGACTAGCGTCGAGGAGATTTGCATGTCCCAAAGCCCGAACACCACCGACGATCCGGTATCACCTGCCCTGCGGCAGAAGTACATAGACAACCACCTGGTCCCTCTTTGGGAGAGCAAGACAGCAGCAACCTTTGGCAAGGCGCTCGAAACTGCTCAACACTGGAAATGGGCGACGATGCAATCCATCCTGACGGAGACAGGGAGGATAAAGGCCGCTCACGTTCTCGACAGACGAGTTCTGCTCAAGACCAAGGCAGACCGGCACCACGTCTACGACGAAGCGGCCACCGGCACGTTGTTCTGTGACTTTCAGCTGGTCTTGCCTGGTGAGCGAGCTCACCCGCACCGCCACCCGATGAACGCGTTGCGATTCGTGGTTCAGTGCAGCGGAGGAGTGAAGTCAATCGTCGATGGAAAAGATTGCGAAATGACGCCGGGTGACCTCATCCTCACCCCCGGATGGTGCTGGCATGAGCATGTGAACGACGGACCCGATCCGGTGATTTGGCTCGACGTGCTAGACGTAGGCATGCACTACTACCTGGGCACCACCGACTTTCAGCCGGGCCCAGCAAAGGACTTACCAGCGCAACTTCCCGAGGGTACGTTTGCTACCGCTGGAGTCGTTCCCAACTTGGATGACACAGACTATCAGCAGCGCCCATACTCGCCAAAGTTTAGGTATCCGTGGCTAGAGACCCTGCGTGCATTGGAAGCTGCACCAGAGCGTACCGATGGCTCACGTGTCGTAAAGTTCATCAATCCCCTGACTGGTGGTCCTTGCATGGACCTTATGGACAGTCAGGTGCTTCAGCTCCGCCCGGACCAGCCGACGCGAAAGCACCTTTCTTCCGCCTCGACCGTCTGCTACGTAGTCGAAGGCCAGGGTGTAAGCGAGATCGGCGATCAACGCTTCGAATGGGCAACGCACGACGTTTTTACTATCCCAGCCCGGCAATGGGCGCGCCACACTGCTGGCAAAGAGGGGGCAAGAATCTTTCAGGTGTCTAACCGGGAAGTTTACCGTCGATTGGGGCTCCTGAGGGAAAGCAGTGCAGACTGAGCAATTGGCGAGTGAGCCTGACCTGTCGGCGCGTGTGACTGACGTATTGCCGACCAATACAGGGCAGTTCTGGGGGGGACGTTGGCACACCCACAGAAATGCTGATCACCTTCGAAGCATCAACCCATCAACGGGGCAACTGCTCGGTGACGTTCAGGTCGCTCGCCTCGTCGACATTGAGGCTGCGGTGGCCAGCGCTCGTCAGGCATTTCCTGGGTGGGCCGCAACGCCACCACTTGAGCGCGCGCGCTGCCTGCGGGAGGCAGCTACCAGGATCCGTGCGAACGCCCTAGAACTTGCTTTGTTGGATGCTGCGGATTGCGGAAACCCGGTTAGGGCCATGGTGATGGACGCGGAGATCGCAGCTACACAGCTGGAATACTTCGCGGGCTTGGTGCTCGAGATTAAGGGCGAGACCATGCCCACCGCCAACGGCTCGCTCAACTACACCCGCCGCGAGCCACTGGGCGTGGTGGCCCGCATCTTCCCCTTCAATCACCCCTTCATGTTCGCTGCCGGCAAAATTGCCGCACCACTGGCGGCTGGCAACACTGTGATTATTAAGCCGCCGGAACAGGCCCCGCTTTCCACGCTGCGACTAATGGAGCTGCTGCAGGACATATTCCCACCTGGCGTGCTCAACTGCCTAGTGGGCGGACGCGATGTCGGCGCAGCCCTGGTGAAACACCCGGAAGTGGCGGCCGTAGGATTGATCGGCAGCGTACCGGCCGGAAAGGCAGTGCTGCACAGCGCCGCCGACACCATGAAGCGCTGCCTGCTGGAGCTCGGTGGAAAAAACGCCATGGTCATATACCCCGACGCCGACATTGATCGTGCCGTACAAGGGGCAGTACGCGGCATGAACTTCACGTGGTGTGGTCAGTCGTGCGGTTCAACGAGCAGGTTGTTCCTTCATGAAAGTCTTCACGACGACTTCGTAGAGAGGATGCTCGACCTTCTGAAGAACCGTCACCGCCCAGGTATTGCAACGCACATGGCCACCACTATGGGAGCGCTAATAAACCGCGCTCAGTACGACCGCTGCCTAGCCTACATTGCTTCCGCCCGAAGCGAAGGTGCTGAACTGGCAACTGGTGGCGCCCATCCTGGGGATGCGCATCTGGCAGACGGGTTTTTCATCGAGCCGACCGTGTTCACGGGTGTTACCCCGGAGATGAAGGTAGCGCGCGAGGAGGTGTTTGGTCCTGTCTTGTCCGTGCTGCGCTGGGGTCGTGAAGGCGAACTCTACGAAGCGGTCAACGGGACAGATCTTGGGCTTACCGCCTCGATCTGGACGCGCGATCTGGTTACCGCGCACCGCGCCGCTGCGCAGGTGGAGGCCGGCTACGTTTGGATTAACGACTGCTCTACGCACATTGTTGGAGCTCCCTTTGGCGGATACAAGCAATCGGGCATGGGGCGTGAGGAATCGAAAGACGAGCTATTTGAGTTCACTCAAGTGAAGAACATCAACGTATCCATGGTTTAGGAGGCTTATACGCCCGTATGTTGACTCCCTAGAAGCAGCCCTTGTGAAGTTCACTAGAACCCTGATGGCCACCCAAACTCCCCCGGTTATGGCCACCTCAAACTCCCCCACCTGAACTGATCGGGGATAGGGGTTTAACGCCGGCGTCGTCGGCACCTGTTGGCAGGACATTGATCCGGTCTTCCCCGAGGGAAGGCCAAGGAGTGAATGTCTTGAAGTCCAACCAACGCGCCACCATAGAGACACTGCTGGAGCGCAACACATCGCAACGCGAGATCGCCCGCATCACGGGCATCGACCGCAAGACGGTCAGGAGCTACCAACAGCGCTGGCTGGAGCATCTGCCGTCAAATTCCCCCGGGGTGGCCACCGGCTCGGCAGAGCAAACTCCCCCACCCTGGCCACCGGCTCCTGGGCCGGTGGCCACCTCCCTGTGCGAACCCTGGCGCGAGTTCATCGAGGCCCAATTGCGTCTGAAGCGCAACGCCACGGCCATCTACCAAGACCTGGTCGACGAGCACGGCTTTGCTGGCCAGTACAACTCGGTCAAACGCTTCTGCGCAAAGCTGCGCCACAAGGAGCCCGATGGCAGTACGCGGCTCGATGTCATTGTCGAGCAAATGGAAGCGCGCATGGCCCGGTCGATC
>NZ_JACCDB010000019.1 GCF_013432195.1 Tepidicella baoligensis
CCCCTATGCCGATGTGCGCCCCGCAACGCCAGTGTTGGCGCGGTTTCTGGGCGGCGCCTTGCGGACGTGCACGCCGTCCGAGCGCCGTTCCCGCCCCGACAGCGCCTCTCTGTTCTCGGTTTTTCTCTGCGGCCCGTGGTGGGAACCAGAGGCCACCTCCTTGTCTGACAAGGACTTAGCAGGCCGTTGAAAAATCCCCCGTCGACGCTGGCGTCGGCCAGTACGATCTGAAACGATCGGCGAACGACGCGGACGAGGACGATGAGAGGCAACCAAGACTTCCAGGGGGCGATGTTCAGCTACATCAGCCTTGAAGAGCGGGTACCGGCGACACACCCGCTGCGCAAGCTGCGCGCCGTGGTCGATGCGCTGCTGGCGACGATGAACCGCGAGTTCGACGCGGTGTACGCCCGCCGGGGCCGCCCGTCGGTGCCGCCGGAGATGCTGCTCAAGGCCCTGCTGCTGCAGATCCTGTTTTCCATCCGCAGCGAGCGCCAGTTGGTCGAGGCCATCGAGTACAACCTGCTGTACCGCTGGTTCGTGGGATTGAACATCGATGACAAGGTCTGGGGCCACTGCCCCTTCAGCGCCAACCGCGAGCGGCTCTTCAACGAAGACTTGGCCCGCGCCTTCTTCGAGCGGGTCAAGCACACCGCCGATTGGGCGAAGTTGACCAGCGACGAACACTTCAGCGTGGACGGCACGCTGATCGAGGCCTGGGCGGAGCCCTTGAGCTTCAAGCGCCGGGACGACGACAGCGCCAGCCCGCCCGGGCGCAACCCCGAGGTGGACTTCAAAGGGCAGGAGCGCTGCAACGACACCCACGCCAGCACCACGGACGCCGATGCCCGCCTGTTCAAGAAGAGCCAGGGCGACAAGTCCCGCCTGTGCCACATGGGCCACATCCTGATGGAAAGCTCAAGGTCACGCCGCACGTAGCGGCCAAGGACAAGCACTCGGCGGTGGATGCCCGGATCACCCGACACGAGGGCTACAAGACCAGTCAGAAGGTGCGCAAGCGCATTGAGGAGGCCTTTGGCTGGATCAAGACCGTGGGTGGTCTGGCCAAGACCAAGCTCATCGGTCAGGCCAAGCTCACGGGTCAGGCGCTGCTGTGCTTTGCCACCTACAACTGGGGTAGCGCCTTGGGGCAATCGGCGGCTGGTGGGACGCGCATCATGCGTGAGCCCGGGGATACGTGCGCCCGAAATGGGCGAGATGGCCTGCAAACAGGCCAGATTGGCCGGTGCAATCGCTGCGCAGACGCGTCTGGGCCACTCGTTTCTTCGAAAACAGCGTCCCTGATGCGTTCGATGCCCACTTTTTCAACGGCCTGATAGAGTGTTAATCTCAAAATACCCTCCGGATGCTTGCTGGTTTCTGCAAGAGCCTCGCCGGATCAGGAACGAGAAGAATCAAGGACCAATGACTATGACTGATGAATGCCAGAAATCCTGCGGATGTGCGTCCGAGCGGAAGGCGGAGTCCATGACGGGTGCCACGCCGACCGGGACGGGAAGGATGAGTCTGTTCTCGGTGCCGAAGATGGACTGCCCTTCGGAGGAGCGCATGATCCGGCTCGCGCTCGAGAATACGAGCGGGCTGGCCGCACTCGAGTTCGATCTTGGCAAGCGCGAGTTGCGTGTTTTTCACGACGGCCCCGTCGAACCCATTGCAAGCAAGCTTGAAAGTCTCGGCTTGGGCGCCCGTCTCATTGCGTCAACTGAATCGAATGGCCCGCACACTGTCGATGGGCAAAGCGACAGCCAGCCGTCCTCCGAGCAAGAGTCTCGCGCTCTCAAATGGTTGCTTGCCATCAACGCCGCCATGTTTGTCGTCGAAGTGACGACCGGGTGGATTGCGCAGTCCACGGGGCTCATGGCTGACTCACTGGACATGTTCGCGGATGCCGCCGTCTACGGGCTCGCGCTCTACGCCGTCGGCCGTGATACCGGGCACCAGCTGAAGGCGGCGCGGTTGTCAGGCTGGCTGCAACTGTTGCTCGCGCTCGGCGCAATGTCCGAGGTGCTGCGCCGCTTCGTCTTTGGTAGCGAGCCCGAGCCACCGCTCATGATGGGGATCGCGCTCGTTGCGCTCATTGCAAACGTTACCTGCCTTGTCTTGATCTCCAGTCATCGAAAAGGCGGCGCTCACATGAAGGCAAGCTGGATTTTCTCCACGAACGACGTGCTGGCAAACCTGGGGGTGATCGCGGCCGGGGCGTTGGTCGCCTGGACAGGATCGCGTTACCCCGATTTGGTGATTGGCTCGCTCATCGCGTTGCTGGTATTGAACGGTGCGCGGCGCATCCTGCGCCTCGGTGCCTGAAGCAGCGAGCGCGGGACATGCCGCCCCGGCAATATCAACGACTGAATTCCCGCCCTGGAATTTCACGCTGCGCTGCCCAATCCAATGGCAAGGCTCGCCGGATCAGGCGCTCCAGCACAAGCCCGACTGCCTTTTCCACCACGCACGCCTCGACGATGTCAGGTGCAAGCTCCAGCCCAAAAAGGCCAGAATCATCACTCAACCAGGGTGGTCAAAATTCAACGCTGAAATCCCCGGTTGCCTGGTCAGTTTTGCACGCTGATTAACACACGGCCTTACGGGAGCGGTTTCGCCGTTCGGCAGCGTGATCAGCTTGCGCCCGCTGCGCCGCTTGATCCCCAGAAGTCCTCAACTCCAGATCAGGCGCCAGGTTGCAACTCCACGCGCACTTCCCGTGGTTTACCGGCCCGCTCAACTGACAAGACCACAACATCTCCTACCTTTCGGTCGTCAAGCCGTGCGAGCAGTTTGGCGACATCGTCGACGGGAGCGCCGTCTATGCCTGTGATGCGGTCTCCCGGCACGACACCTTCGGGGCCAACGGTGATACCGCTCAGCCCCGCCTTTTGCGCCGCTGAGCCAGGGGCGACGCGGAGCACAAACACGCCTTGGGTGCCGGTCAGCGCCTGCAATCGGCGGTTGAGCTGCTCGTCTACCTCGATCCCAAGCGCCGGACGGATGTATTTGCCGGTCTTGATAAGTTGTGGCACCACACGCATGACCGTGTCCACCGGTACGGCGAAGCCAATCCCAGCCGATGCACCGGAAGGGCTGTAGATCGCTGTGTTGATGCCGATCAGACGGCCGGCGGAATCGAGCAACGGCCCACCCGAGTTGCCGGGGTTGATAGCGGCATCGGTTTGAATCAGGTGTTCGATGGTCACTCCGCCAGATTCTCCGGGCAGCGATCGATCTAGCGCGGACACGATGCCGGTGGTGAGCGTCCAGTCCAGGCCAAAGGGGTTGCCGATAGCAAACACCTTCTGTCCCACCTTGAGGTCGGCGCTGGTGCCGACCGGCACGGCAGGCGGGCGTTTGAAGCCGACGCCGATCTTGAGTACGGCGATGTCGTGCGCTGGGCTCGCCCCCACCAGCGCGGCCTGGTAGTCGCGGCCGTCGGCAAGCTTGACGGTGGCTTCGGACGCGCCCTGGATGACGTGGAAGTTGGTGACGACATGGCCGGCGTCGTCCCAAATGAAGCCCGATCCCGTGCCACGGGGCACGGAGAAGACATTGCGCGTCCAGACGTCGCGCACCAGCTGCGCGGTGGTGATGTAGACCACCGAGGCGCGTGATTTTTCGAACAGTTCGATGGTGGCCTTTTCGTCCGCCGCCAAGTCGCCGCGCGCCGTCACGGTGCGTTCTGCCGCCTCGCGCGGAGTGAACCATGCCTCGATGGCGGGCAGGAACTGCCACAGCAGCATGAGCGTGGCAATGCAGGCGGTGATGAAGAGCCAGCGCCGGATGAAGGGATCCGGTGCGGGGCGTGGGTACGGGTCAGGGTAGGCCATGAGAAGTCTCCTGTTGATAGACAATCAGCGCCATAGCCCGCTCGGGCGCCAGCGCGGCGGGCGCGGCGTCACAGCGGATTCCGGCAAGAAATGGGGCGCGTGAAACGGCAAGGCTGTTGCTGGTCCAGGCGCCAACGTCAGCAGGCGTGAGATGCGATCTTGCGTTGCCGGATGCGTGCGCAACCAGGAAGGCTCGGGATTGCCCCATCCCGGCCACAGCCAGGCACGCCAGGAGCGACTGACCCGCTCGATCTTCGCCAGCGCGGACGCCAGCCCTTGCGGGTCGCCGGTCAGTTCCGCCGCGAGGCGGTCAGCGTCGAACTCACGCACGCGAGACAAGCCGAGCTGTGCGAGCAGGGCCAGCTGGGGCGATGCGGCCAATAACAATAGACCAGGCCAATTGACCGCCACCGCGCCGGCCAGCAGTGCGGGCAAGCTGAACACAATAGCGATCTGTCCGACCATAGCCAGCAGGCTCGTGAGGCGACTGACGGAATCCGCCAGCCCCATGACACGCAGATCCTCATTGGCGATGTGCGCGACCTCGTGCGCGAGCACACCCGCGAGCTCGCGTGGGCTCAGGCTGCGCAGCAGGCCATCGGTGAGGGCGATCGATGCATGCTGCTTCGAGCCGGTGGCGAAGGCGTTGACGACGGCACTGGGCACGTAGTGCGGCACCGGCGTGGCGGGCAAACCGGCACGGGCGGACAGCTCGCGCAACAGGGCCCAAATCTCGGGGGCTTCGTGCGGGTGCAAAGCCCGTGCGCGGTACAGGCGCAAGGTCAAGGCGGATGCGGCTGCCGGTTCCAGCAACAACGTGCCTGCAACTGCAAACAGCGCGAGCCACAGGCCGCTTTCCCCGAACAGCAGGCTTCCTGCGGTGGCTGCGATCCCGATCAGGGTCAGGACCAACAGCCCAGTCTGCAGGCGGTTGAGCCAGCGGTGTTGCAACAACGCCGCGCGCGGGTCACCGGGATGATGACGGGTCATGCTCAGATGTCTCGGCGACGCGGTCGTCGCGCTCGCGCATCAGCCAGTAAGTGGCACCGAGCGCCAGTGTGGCGCCTGCCAGCGCGGCGATTTTGGCGGGACTCGTGTCGGGGTCGAGGACCACGAACTTGCGTGCCAGCGCGATCAGACCGATGAGGATCACGGTCTTGACCTGGACGATGCTGTCCCGACGCAGCGCCACGCGCACGATGGAATGCTTGAACTCCATCGCAATCAAAAGCGTCATGATCATGCCGAACACGCTCTGGAACACCTTGTGGTCCAGGGGATTGAAGGCATCGAGGACCAGCAGCGTGAAGACGATAGAGATGAGCTGGAACAGCGACACCACGATGATGACGGCAATCACCGCCGACAGCACGAGGGCGACGACCTGCTCGAAGCGCTCGTATAAACTCATGATGGCCCATTGGTCACGCAAGACCTGAAATGGATTGCGGCCTGTTGACTTCATGCAGATGGACTCCCTGCGAAATTGTCGCTGTCGGGACGATGGCGCATTGCACTGATGTTTCGTTCGACTATCTCGGCCGGCATGTCCAGCGCCGACATTACCTGTTCCGTCAACCCAAGGGCTGCGGCAAAGGACTGCTGATAACCCAGCAAGGTGGGTACTCTGAACGCAGCCGTCACCACGGCCGCCACACTGCACCCCACTAGCAATATCAGCGTGACGCTCAGCAGGCTCTGCATCGATCAGCGCCCAACCTGCGCCTTTGCCCAGCGCACGATGTCCTGCGCGCCCATGGCGCCCGCCTGACGCCCGATCTCCCGCCCACCTTGGAACAGGGCCAGCGTCGGAATGCTGCGGATACCGAACTGCGCGGCCAGGTGCGGCTCAGCCTCGGTGTTCACCTTCGCCAGCCTGATCCAGGGTTCGAGCTGGCGCGCCGCTTGCTGAAACTGCGGTGCCATCATCTTGCAAGGCCCGCACCACGGCGCCCAGAAATCGACAAGCAAAGGAAGATCGCTGCGCTCCACGTGGCGCCCGAATGTCGCCGTGGTCAACTCGATGGGCTCGCCCGTGAACAAGGGCTGCTGGCAGCGGCCACAGTTAGGTTGATCCGCGAGCTTGGCGGCCGGCACACGGTTGATGGACTGGCAATGCGGGCAGACGATGTGAAGGTGTTCGCTCATGGTGTGGCCCCTTGGGATGTAGAGAGTGAGGTTTCGGACTGGGGGGGCGCCGACTCGCGGGATTCGGACTTCAGCCCCTGGGTCAGCTGACGGATGTCGTTTTCGTCCAGGGTTTCCCGCGCCAGCAGTTCGCGCGCGCAGCGCTCCAGCACCGCGCGGTTGGTATCGAGAATCCGGTAGGCGCGCTCGAACACGCCCATCACGATGTCGCGGATCGCCTGATCGATGCGCGCCTGGGTGGATTCCGCCACCCGGCAACCACCTTGGGCCAGCTCGGGGACGTCGAGAAAACGCGGCCGCTGCGCCTCAAACGCGATGTAGCCGAGTCCCTCGTCCATGCCAAAGCGGGTGATCATGTCGCGCGCGATGTCGGTGGCCCGCGCCAGATCGTCTGCGGCACCGGTCGACAGTTCGCCAAACACCAACTTCTCTGCGGCGCGCCCGCCCAACAGTACGGCGATCTTGTGCTCCAGATCGGCGCGCGTCATCAGGAACCGGTCCTCGGTGGGGCGTTGCAGCGTGTAGCCCAGTGCGCCGATGCCGCGCGGAATGATCGATATCTTGTGTACCGGGTCTGTGCCTGGTAGCGCCAGCGCCACCAAGGCATGGCCCATCTCGTGATAGGCCACCGTCTCGCGCTCCTTCGGGTTGAGGACACGGTTGCGCTTCTCCAAGCCGGCGACGATGCGCTCGATCGCTGCAGTGAAGTCCTGCAGCTCGACCGCACGGGCCTTGCGCCGGGTGGCAGCCAGCGCCGCTTCGTTAACCAGGTTGGCTAGGTCGGCACCAGAAAAGCCGGTCGTCAACGCCGCGACTTGTTCGAGATCGACATCACTGGCCAGGGTAACCTTCTTGACGTGCACCTTCAGGATATCGAGACGGCCTTTCTTATCGGGCCGGTCCACCAGCACCTGACGGTCGAAGCGACCGGCGCGAAGCAAGGCCTGATCGAGGATTTCGGGGCGGTTGGTGGCGGCGAGGATGATCAGCCCGACCGAGCTGTCGAAGCCATCCATTTCGGTGAGCAACTGGTTCAGCGTCTGCTCACGCTCGTCGTGTCCGCCGGTCGGTCCTCCGACACCGCGTGCGCGGCCCAAAGCATCCAGTTCATCAATGAAGATGATCGCCGGCGCCTGCCCGCGGGCCTGCTCGAACAGGTCGCGCACCCGCGCCGCGCCCACGCCGACGAACATCTCCACGAACTCCGAGCCGGAGATGGAGAAGAATGGCACCCCGGCCTCGCCCGCCACGGCCTTGGCCAGCAGGGTCTTGCCCGTGCCGGGCGGGCCAACCAGCAACACACCTTTCGGGATGCGCGCCCCGAGCCGTCCATACTCCTGCGGATTCTTGAGGAAATCGACGATCTCAACCAACTCCGCCTTGGCTTCATCGACGCCAGCGACATCGGCAAAGGTGACGCCAGTGTTCTTCTCCATGAACACCTTGGCGCGGCTCTTGCCGATGCTCAGGAAGCCGCCCATGCCCTGCTTCTCGGCAAAGCGGCGGAACAGGAAGAACCAGACGCCGAAGAAGGCCACGGCCGGCAGAATCCAGGAGAGCACATCACGCAGCCAGGTGCTTTCCACCACTCGCGCGTAGGGCACGTCGTATTTCGACAGCCGATCAGCCAGATCGGGTTCGACACGGGTGGCCACGATGGAGGTCTTGCCCTGGCTGTCCGGCGATTTCAGGCGCCCGGTGACCGTGCGGTCCGACACCAGCACTTCGGCGATGCGCCCCTCGGCCAGCGCCTTCTCGAATTCGCTGTAGGGCACGGGCTCGACGGTCTTGGCCGCCTGCCAGTAGTTCTGCAGCGTCAGCAGCAACAGGCCGGCGACGATCCAGTAGCCGATGTTCCATTGATCTTTCTTTTCCATGGGCAATGTTCCTCGCAAGTCGTGTCGCTAGAGAATGGGGGTGAACAGACGGGCCACCCCGTCGCGCAAGCGGATGGCCAGCGGGCGGGCGCGCAACGCCATGGCCGATATCTCGTTCGACGCATCACGGGCGGCATCAAAAAGGGATTCCAGCCGCGTAGACAGCGCGGTGTCGTACACCTCCACATTAAACTCGAAGTTGAGGCGCAGGCTGCGCGCATCCCAATTGGCCGAACCCAGGCAGCACCACTGGCCGTCTATCAGCATCAGCTTGCTGTGGTCGAACGGGCCAGGCCGTTCGAAGATGCGCACACCGTGCTCCAGCACCTGCCAGTAGTGGGCGCGCGCGGCCCATTGCACCGTGGGATGGTCGCCGTTTGCGGGCGTCAGCACCTCGACGCGCACGCCGCGCAACGCGGCCGTGCTCAGCGCCGCGATCATCGGCTGATCGGGCACGAAGTAAGGTGTCCAGATGCGCACCGAATGCTTCGCCGCGCTCAAAGCGCCCATGAAGGTCCAGCGCAGCCGGTCCAGGGCCTCATCGGGACCGGCCTCGATGCCGCGCGCCCAAGAGGTTCCTTGCTCATCAGCCGTTGCGGGCGGTTCGCCCCAGAAACCCTCGTTGAGCCGCTCGCCCGTGGTATCGCACCAATCGTCGGTGAAGCACCGCATCAGATGCGCAACCACCGGCCCGCGCAGACGAAAGTGCAAATCGTGACAGGCCTGGCCCGGCGCATCGGGCCGCCAATACGGGCTGAAGATGTTCATGCCGCCGGTGAAACCTGTCTCGCCATCGATCACCAGCAGCTTGCGGTGATTGCGCAGATGCGCGCCGTGCAGGCGCGCGGGAATCAACGTCGGGTTGAACGTCGCCGCCGGAACGCCGGCGCGTTGCAAGGCGCGGTAGGCGCTGCTGGGCGTCCAGCGGGCATAGACATCGTCGATCAGCACCCGCACTTGCACGCCGCGCTCATGAGCCCGGCGCAGCGCATCGACGAACTGCGCCCCGATGCCTTGGCTGTCGAAGATGTACGAAGCCAGCGCGACGCTGTGCCGCGCCGACTCGATGGCAGCGAGCATGGCCGGGTAGGCCTGCTCGCCATCGACGAGCGGCTCGATGCGGTTGCCGCTGGTCAGCGACTGGCCGGTGGCGCGTCCCACCAGGTGGGCCAGACCGGCAAGCGGCGCCGATACGGCCTGGGGCATCGTAGGCGCGAGGTCCTGCTGAACAGCAGGATCTGCCCCCGGGAAGAGCCGCCGCGCGCGCCGCTGGTAGCGGTTAATACCGAACAGCAAGTACAACAGCGAGCCGCCCAGCGGCAACAAGGTGATCAGCAGTACCCACAGCGTGGCCGATCGCGGGTCACGCTTGTAGATGACCGCGTGCCCTGCCGCCGAAATGGCGACCGCAAGCGACACGAGGGCGGCTGCCCATGTCAGCCCGTTGGGGTCGGACACGACAGCCTCCCCATGACTCAAGATTCGCCGCCCGCCGGCTTTTTCTTGCGCGTCGCCTTGCTTTCGTCGCTCGACGGCGCCTCTGCCACTTTCGCGGCATCAGGCTTTTCAGGCTCGACCGGCTTCACTGGTGGCTCCTGGCGCTCGAAGACCACCCGTTCGGCCTTGTCATCCCAGCGAGCGCTGGCGTGATCGCCCTTGCCGATGCCGCCACCGAGCATCTCGCGCGCCAGCGCGGTCTCCAGTTCGCTGCGGATCAGCCGCTTGAGCTCGCGCGCGCCGAATTCCGGCTTGTAGCCTTCCTCCGCGAAGTGGTCGATCAAGGTCTGATCGAAGGTCAGCGTCACGCCCTGGCTGGCGGCGTTGCGGGCCACACGATCGAGCTGCAGGCCGACGATATGGCGGATCTCTTCCTTGCCCAGCGCGTGGAAGACGATGATTTCGTCGATGCGGTTGAGGAACTCGGGGCGGAAGTGTCCGCGCAGCACGTCCATCACCTCGGCCTTGGTCTTCTCGTATTCTTCGCCGGCGGCGCCACGGGCCTTCAGCCGACGCTGGATGATGTCCGAGCCCAAGTTCGAGGTGGCGATGATGATGGTATTGGTGAAATCCACCACCCGGCCCTTGCCGTCGGTGAGCCGCCCGTCGTCGAACACCTGCAGCAGGATGTTGTAGACGTCGGGGTGAGCCTTCTCGATCTCGTCCAGCAGCAACACGCTGTAGGGCTTGCGACGCACCTTCTCGGTGAGCTGGCCGCCCTCGTCATAGCCCACATAACCCGGAGGCGCGCCCACCAGGCGTGCCACGGTATGGCGTTCCCCGTACTCGGACATGTCGATGCGCAGCAGCGCACCTTCATCGCCATAGATGGACTCGGCCAGCGCCTTGGCGAGCTCGGTCTTGCCCACGCCGGTCGGCCCGAGGAACAGAAAAGTCGCCACCGGCTTGCTGCCTTCGCGCAGGCCCGCGCGCGCCAGACGCACGGCATCGGCCACCGCGCGCACCGCTTCGTCCTGGCCCACCAGGCGCTCGTGCAGCCCCTGCTCCAGATGCAGCAGCTTCTCGCGTTCTTCCACCGTCAGCTCGTTGACCGGAATGCCGGTCAGGCGCGAGACGATCTGCGCGACATGCTCGGCCTTGACTTCGGCGCTGCCCGAGGCGCGCTCGCGTTCCCATTCCTCGACGAGCTTCTTGAGTTCGGCTTCCTTGGCCTCGATGCGCTTGCCAAGTTCAGCAGCCTTGTCGTACTGCTTGCGTGCCGCCACATAGTCCTGCTCACGCCGCAGCTGGTGCAGTTCGGACTCCAGCTCTTGCACCGCCACCGGGCGCGCCGTGGCCGACAGCTTCACGCGTGCGGCCGCCTGGTCGAGCAGGTCGATGGCCTTGTCAGGCAAAAAGCGCGCGGTGATGTAGCGGTCCGACAACTCGGCGGCGGCGATGATCGCATCCTCGGTGATGCTGACCTTGTGGTGCGCCTCGAAGGTGTCGCGCAGGCCGCGCAGGATCATCATGGTCTGCGCTACCGTCGGCTCGGGCACCATCACCGGCTGGAAGCGACGCTCCAGCGCGGCGTCCTTCTCGATGTACTTCTGATACTCGTTGAGCGTGGTGGCGCCGATCAGGTTCAGTTCGCCGCGCGCCATCATCGGCTTGAACACGTTGGCCACGTCCAGCCCGCCTTCGCCGCCACCCTGGCCGGCACCGACGATGGTGTGCACCTCGTCGATGAAGAGAATCAGCTCGCCCTGGTGCTCGGTCACTTCCTTGAGCACCTTCTGCACGCGCTCCTCGAACTCGCCGCGGTACTTGGCGCCTGCCACCATGGCGTTGATGTTGAGTTCCACCAGGCGCTTGTCGCGCAGCGTCTCAGGCACTTCGCCGGCGACCATGCGCTGCGCCAGTCCTTCGACAATGGCGGTCTTGCCGACGCCGGGCTCACCGATCAATACCGGGTTGTTTTTCTTGCGCCGGGCCAGCACCTCGATGGTCGTCTCGATCTCCTGCGCGCGGCCGATGACTGGATCGAGTTTGCCCTCGCGCGCCATCTTGGTGAGGTCGCGCGAGTATTTATCCAGCTCGGGCGTGTTGGTCGGCGTCTCGGCGCGGCCATCCTCGGCCCCTTTGCCGACCACCTTGCTTACCTGCTGGCGCAGCGCTTGCGGCGTGAGGCCGTAACGGCGCAGCAGGTTGGCCGCCAAACCTTCGCCTTCCTCGGCGAGCCCGATCAGGAAATGCTCCGGCCCGACATAAGAGTGGCCGAGTTCGTTGGAGGCCACGAAAGCACGGCTGAGCGCGTCCTTGACCCGGGGCGACACGCCGATCTCGCCCTCGAACGGCTTGTCGCCGCGCTTGGCTTCGGATTCGATCTGTCGCTTGAGGTCATCGACCTTGATCTTGAACTGCCCCAGGATGGTCTTGACCACGTCGCTGTCGGATAGCGCCAGCAGCAGGTGTTCGGTATCGACTTCGGCGCGCCCGAACTCTGCAGCGTGTCGGGCGGCCTCCTGCAATAGGGCCTCGGACTGTTCGCTGATACGGCTGGCGAGCCCACTGCCGCGACGGCGCGCGGTGCCCGTACCGGCCGGGGCGGGTTCGCCGAACGAGGCATCGACCACCTCGTCGGTATCGGCCGCCATGGACGGCGAATCGTCACCGATGCGGAAGAAGTCGCTGCCAAGGAAGTCTTCGAACAGGCCGCTACGTGAGCCGAACAACGCTTCCAGCGGCGAGACGGTGCGCTTTTGCTGGCGCACCAGTTGGCGATAGTGATGGTCACACAACAGCATGGTGCTGTGGCGACCATTGAGATTGGTTTCCACCCGCACCGTGGCGGGCTGGCCGCAGACTTGGCATTGTTTTCTGGCCATGCTGATGCTCCTGTAAAGATCTGACGAGGCACCGCCGATCACGGTGCCTCATCTCTTTGTGGTTTTTGAGAAAAACGCGCTGCCCCGCGTCAGCCGTTGATCGGGATCGAGCGCCCCTGCTTGGGCGTACTGGCCTCGCGCTTTTCCATCGTGATCGTGAGCACGCCGTTCTTGAAAGCGGCCTTGATCGTGTCCTGGTTGGCATCGGCCGGCAGGTTCAGAGCGCGCTGAAAGCTGCCGTAGGAGCGCTCCACCCGGTGGAAACCGCCGTCTTTCGTTTCCTGCTCCTGACGCTTTTCACCGCGCACCAGCAGCACGTCGTTGTCGAGCGTGATCTGGATGTCTTTTTCCTCGACGCCGGGTACTTCCAGGGCGATCTTGTACTGCTTGTCGGTCTCCTGGATGTCCAGCGCCGGCTTCAGCATGCCCGGCCAGTCCGACGGCCAGCGTGGCATGGCCAGCGTCGGGAAACCGAAGCCTCGAAACGCGTCGTCGAACAGGCGGTCGATCTCGCGATGCAATTGCAGGATGGGACTGACGGGCCCACCCGCCACCGGCAGGTCATTGCGCTGCACCGGCAGCGAGGCAGTGCTCTGTTGTTCTTCCTGCTCCTTCTTGAACCAGTTCCAGGGAGCCAATTTCTTGAAATCAATGTCCATGTCACACCTCCAGAAGAAAAATTGAAGACTCTCGCTCACTCCGTTTGCCTGCGGCGACGGACAGCGCGCCCAGACGACACGGAGTGTTCCGCTGACTTTGGCTGCTCATCTGTGCGTATCACCTCCTTCTTTCTGCCTGCTTGGATCTGATCATTGATCCATTGATCGATTTCACTTTGACGAAACCGCCACGTCCCGCCGACCTTGAAGGCTGGAATTTCCCCGTGCGCGGCGAGCCGGTAGAGCGTCCGCTTGCCGACTTTCAAGTAGGCAGCCAACTCGTCGAGTGTGAAGATCGCCTGCTGGCGCGCTGTCATACCACCCCCACAAGTTCCGTCGTCACGCGGCCTCGCTCGAGGAAGTTCTTGCAAGACTTTGCAAGATATTGCGCCTAAACATGCCGAAAGTCAAGAGTCAACATCCAGCGACCTGCTGGCCGATTGATGTGACTCAAATCTTCAAGGACGGTATGCCAGGGCGGGCCGGTCCGGCGCAGGGGACGGTGGGTTGATCGGGACCTTGCGGGCGCCGCCCACGGCCGCAGATCAAACACCGATCCGACTGCTCACGCCGATTGGGGGCATTCCTCCGGCAGAAGCTGAGGCAAACTACTGGCGGCAACTCGCCGTCAGCGACTCCTCGATGGAGGTGTCAACTTAAACCCAACAGCCTCCTCGAAACCCGGGGCGGTTCATGAAGGTCAGCGTGGCGGTCACCGCCAAGCAGGGGCTGATGGTCGGAGCGCGCAGCTTCACCGGCAACCCCTACGACGGTCACACACTGGCCGAGCAGCTGGAGCAGACGACGATCCTGCTGCAAGACATCGCAGCCAAGCCCAAGGTGGCGATCGTGGATCTGGGCTACCGCGGGGTGGACGCGCAGCTCGGCGAGGTCGAGTTGGTGCATCGCGGCAAGCGCAAGATGCTCACGCCGGTGCAGCGGCGCTGGCTCAAGCGGCGCCAGGCGGTGGAGCCAGCCATCGGACACCTCAAGGCCGACCACGGCATGCGCCGGTGCTGGCTCAAGGGCGCCGAGGGCGATGCGCTGAACGCGGTGCTGTGCGCCGCGGGCTACAACATCGCCTGGCTGCTGCGGGCGATCGCCCGCCGTGGCATCCGGGCGGTTTTTTTATGGCTGCGCGCCTTGGGCCGGCTGTGCGCCGTGGCGGCGAACTTGGGCGTTCCGGGTCATCGCGCCGCGCTCGTCAGCTCACTGAGCTTTGCGAAATGAGTTTTGCAGGTCCGACTAATTGTAATGGGGGGGCTGTCAATAGCAAGATGGCATATTGTCGCGGGGATGTATCAAAAATGTTGCATTGGCGAGGCTGCGACGGGGGGCCGTGCATGCGGGTTACCCCCAGCGGAGCCCCCAGTGGAGTGACCCATCGGGATTGCACTCCGGGTGTAGGGTTGGCATACTATGCCAATCTTTCCTGCAAGGAGATCGTCATGCCGACGCGCAATGTTGTCCTCACCGATCACCAGGCCGCGCTGGTAGAGCATTTGGTCGCCAGCGGCCGCTACCAGAACGCCAGCGAAGTGCTGCGCGAGGGCTTGCGTCTTGTCGAACAACGCGAGGCCGAGGACGCCAGCCGCCTCGAAGCGCTGCGCGCCGCCGCCAAGGCGGGCATCGCCGATATCGAGGCGGGACGCTACAAGACGTTCGATACCAAGGAATCCTTGCGCGCTCACCTGAAGGCCGTGACAGCCCAAACGCTCGCCCAAGCATGAGCGAGCCGTGGCGCGTTCGCCTGGCCGCCAGTGCCGAGGCCGATCTGCTCGACATCGCGGCGTGGACGGCGGAGCGCTTCGGTTCCCGGCAGGCTGGGTACTACGTCGACACCGTGACACAAGCCATCGAGGCCTTGCACGAGGGGCCCGACATCCTGGGGGCCAAAGCGAGGGACGACATCGCGCCCGGCATTCGCACCCTGCATGTGGCGCGGCAGGGCAGAAAGGGCCGTCACTTCGTCGTGTTCCGGGTTGCCCCGGGGCGAGTCATCGAGGTGCTCCGCCTGCTTCACGACAGTATGGATCTGTCGAGGCATTGGCCGAACGATGACGCTGAAATCCAGTGAGACCGTGTGCAGCGGGGCTACAGCGTGCTCCTGCGGTGGCGAGGGTGTCAGGATTTTTGTGTGAGGGGCCTACCATGACGACTTCCAGGAGCCCCCACACCACGCAAGAAGAACCCCGCTGTCGCGAAGCCGGACGCCATCCTCCCCGACGAGCTTCTTGAGAAGCTGATCCCCGGCCCGATGGACGCTGCCGGCGTCGAGGCCGTGTTCCAGAAGTTGAAGAAGGCTGTGATCGAGCGCGCCCTGGGCGCCGAGTTGGGCATGCGCCTGGCCAGCCCCGAGGGCGGCCGAGGGAACCACCGCAACGGCCGCAGCAGCAAGACCGTGCTGACCGACGAGGGGCCGCTGCGGATCGCCGTGCCCCGCGACCGCGCCGGCAGCTTCGAGCCGCAGCTGATCCCGAAGCACGAACGCCGCTTTGCCGGCTTCGATGACCGGATTATCTCGATGTATGCCCGCGGCATGTCGGTGCGCGAGATCCAGGGGCATCTGGCCGAGATGTATGCCGTCGAGGTGTCGCCGGAGTTCATCAGCGCGGTCACCGACGCGGTGATGGCCGAGGTGGGCGCTTGGCAGGCGCGGCCGCTGGAGCCGATGTACCCGGTGGTGTTCTTCGACGCCCTGCGGGTCAAGATCCGCGAGGACGGCGTGGTGCGCAACAAGGCGGTGTACCTGGCCTTGGGCGTGCTGCCGGACGGCACGCAGGACATCCGTAGCGCGGGAAAACACTAATACTTGAAAGTGCGGCACGTTTCTAAAATTAGGGAAGGTCTGCAAAACCCCGGCGATGACCGTCGGATGTGAGACAGTATCGACATGAAGCAGATGAGCCTTGGCACCACCGGATTCGAACGCAAGACCAAGCGTACACGCAAGCGCGAGTTCTTGGACGAGATGAACCTGGTGGTGCCGTGGGCCGCACTGGTGGCGCTGATTGCCCCGCATGCACCGGCGCGCAGCCCCAAGGGCGGACGCCCGCCGTTTGCTGTCGAGACCCTGCTGCGTATCCACTTCCTGCAACAGTGGTTCAACCTGTCCGACCCGGCCATGGAAGAGGCGCTGTACGACACGCCGATGTTTCGCGAGTTTGCCGGGCTGGACATGGGCGAAGAGAACCTGCCCGATGAGAGCACCATCCTGCGGTTCCGGCATTTGCTCGAAGAGCACAACCTCGCGTTGCAAATCCTGGCCACCGTCAACGCCACGCTGACGGCCAAGGGCTTGCTGCTCAAGCAGGGCACGGTGGTCGACGCCACACTGATTGCGGCGCCGAGTTCCACCAAGAACCGTACGGGAGAGCGTGACCCTGAGATGCACCAGACCAAGAAGGGCAACCAGTGGCACTTTGGCATGAAGGCCCATGCTGGCGTGGATGCCGACTCGGGCCTGGTGCACACGGTGGTGACCACGGCGGCCAACGCCCACGACATCACCCAGGCCCATGCGCTGCTGCACGGGCAGGAAACCGACGTCTTTGCGGACGCGGGCTACCGGGGCGTGGACAAACGCGAAGAAATTCAGACCCAACACCCCAACGTGCGCTGGCACGTTGCCATGATGCCGGGCAAGCGCAAAACGCTGGACAAGGGCTCGCTGATGGGCGCGCTGCTGGATGCGCTGGAGACGACCAAGGCGCGCATCCGCGCCAAGGTGGAGCACCCGTTTCGCGTCATCAAGCGCCAGTTCGGCTACGTCAAGGTCAAGTACCGGGGCCTGGCCAAGAACACGGCCAACCTGATGACGCTGTTCGCGCTGTCCAACCTGTGGATGGTGCGCAAGCGACTTTTGAACATGGGAGCGCGGGGATGAGTGCGCCCGAAAGCCTGAAAAGGCTTCGCCAAATGGGCCACGGGGCCGCGAGCGGGACCGAAAACACCCCGAAACTGTCCCGTGAACGCCGAATGATGTCGCCATCTGANCGCGCTGTCCAACCTGTGGATGGTGCGCAAGCGACTTTTGAACATGGGAGCGCGGGGATGAGTGCGCCCGAAAGCCTGAAAAGGCTTCGCCAAATGGGCCACGGGGCCGCGAGCGGGACCGAAAACACCCCGAAACTGTCCCGTGAACGCCGAATGATGTCGCCATCTGAAAAATCAACCAACAACAGCCGCCTCAGCGGCAGTTGTGCAGACCTTCCCTAGATGATATTGTTTCGATGAAATAATGAAAAGGAGGAATTAAATAAAGGAAAATTTCTGTGCACATAAATACATCAATAAAGCAAAGAGTTTAAAATAGCAACCCAATATGGAGAAAAAAATGGAAATCAAAGCAGCGGTTGTCCGCACACCAAAGGGACCATTTGTTCTTGAAGACGTACAACTTAATGAGCCCGCAGACGACCAAATCCTGGTTCGGCTCGTCGCGAGCGGTTTGTGTCATACAGACCTCATTTGTCGAGATCAGCATTATCCAGTTCCGCTTCCTATGGTGTTTGGTCATGAAGGTGCAGGTATAGTCGAGAAGGTAGGACGTTCGGTCAAAAAGGTTCAACCAGGGGACCACGTTGTCTTGACGTTTTATACATGCGGTCAGTGTGAAGCCTGTCTTTCCGGTGATCCAACCAGTTGTACCAATTCATTCGTTCCAAACTTTATGGGGCGTTCTGTAGCGGGTGAATGTACAATCCATGATCACAAGGGAGGCGAAGTAGGAGGCAGTTTTTTTGGTCAATCTTCCTTTGCGACATACGCGCTGAGCTATGAACGCAACACGGTGAAGGTACGAAAAGATGCACCACTAGAACTGCTAGGTCCCCTTGGCTGTGGCATACAAACAGGAGCGGGAGCAGTTCTCAATGCGCTCGATCCTGCTGCAGGGACTGCCATTGGTATTTTCGGCGCTGGTGCTGTCGGCCTTTCGGCGGTAATGGCTGCAGTGGTAGCCGGTTGTACGACCATTATTGCAATCGATATCAAAGAAAATCGACTGGAACTAGCTAAGGAGCTCGGTGCTACTCATGTAATCAATGCGGCGAAATGCAATCCTGTTGAAGAAATACAAAAAATCATTCCAAATGGTCTACCCAATGTTTTGGAAACGAGTGGCATTCCTTCCGTGCTTGAACAGGCTATTTTGTCATCCCGCATAGGTGGAACCATAGGAATTGTTGGCGCCCCCCCGATGGGAAGCACTATTCCTCTTGACATCAATTTTCTCCTTTTTAACAGAAAACTACGGGGCATCATTGAAGGTCAAGCTATTTCAGACATCTTCATACCTAGACTTATCGATCTTTATCTTGCCGGAAAATTTCCATTTGATAAATTGATTAAATTCTACCCGTTTGATCAAATCAACAAAGCTGCAGAAGACTCCGAAAAAGGGACAACATTAAAACCCGTTTTGCTTATGAAGTGATATCTTTATTTCATGAGGGACGATCTATAATGATCGGTCCCTTATTTCGTTTTTAACAAAATCTAATAAATTCAAGCAAAGGAGGAAAAATGAAAACGGTTTTGTCTAATAAAAAGATTTTTATCAGATTTTTGTCTTCTGCATTAGGGAAGGTCTGCAAAAC
>NZ_JACCDB010000002.1 GCF_013432195.1 Tepidicella baoligensis
TGCTGGGCGCACAACAAAAAAGCGCCGCCAGGCGCTTTTTTGTTGGCTGGCCTGATCAGGCTCACATCCAGTACACCACAATGTAGAGGCCCAACCAGACCACGTCCACAAAGTGCCAGTACCAGGCGGCGCCTTCAAAGCCGAAGTGCCGCTCCTTGGTAAAGTGGCCTTTTTGCAGGCGCAACGTGATCACCAGCAGCATCAGCATGCCCACGAACACATGGAAACCGTGGAAGCCGGTCAGCATGAAGAAGGTCGAGCCATAGATCCCGGAATCCAGACGCAGATTCAGATCGGTGTAGGCATGGTAGTACTCATAGCCCTGCACGCACAGGAAAACGAAGCCCAACAGCACCGTCAGCCACATGAAGGCGATGGTCTTGCTGCGGTTGCCGTCCTGGATGGCGTGGTGAGCGATCGTCAGCGTCACGCCCGAGGACAGCAGCAGCGCCGTGTTGATGGTGGGCAGCCAGAAGGGGCCCATGGTCTGGAAAGGCTCCACGATACCGGCGGGCGATGCGGTCATGCCGGCCATGACCGATGGCCAGACGGCCTGGAAGTCCGGCCACAGCAGCGCGTGCTCGATATTGCCCAGCGTCGGCACCGAATGGGCACGGGCCCACCAGAGGGCGGTAAAGAAGGCGCCAAAGAACATGACCTCCGAAAAAATGAACCAGGTCATGCTCCAGCGGTAGGAGATGTCGATCTTGCGCCCGTACAGCCCGCCCTCGCTCTCGGCGATGGCGTCACGGAACCACTGATACAGCACCACCAGCCACCACACCAGGCCGAAGGCCACCGAATAGGGTGCCCAGGCCGACCCGTTCACCCACTGACCGGCACCCAGGATGACAAAAAACAACCCGAACGCCGACATGAACGGATGCCGCGACAGACCGGGCACGAAGTAGTACGGCGTTGTGCCATGCGTTGCTGCAGACATGCTCACTCCTATTGTTGCTTTCGCTTATGAATTCGATACGGTATGGATCGGCTGGCGTACCCCAATGAGGCTCAGCCAACCACCCAGCGGACCAACACCATCAGCAGGATGACAAACAGAAAACCCAGCACCAGCCCCACGATCAACACATGCAGAGGGGTGAGCTGCTGAATGTCTTCTTGAAAGTCTTGGCGACGGCGCAAGCCCAGAAAACTCCAGAGCACGGCTTTGACCGTGGCCCACCATCGGGATGGCCGACCAGGCACGGGGCGCTGCTTCATACCTTGCCCGACTCATCATGAGCCCCTTGGTTCAAAGAGGGTGGCACCACGTCCACCATGGCTTGCGGCGCAGGGGGCGTCTTGCCACCGACCTCGAAAAAGGTATAGGAAAGGGTGATGGTGGTGACATCGCGCGGAATCCGCGGGTCGATGACGAACGCCACCGGCCACTCTTTCTTTTCGCCCGGCTCCAGCGTGTACTGGGTGAAACAGAAACACTCCAGCTTGTTGAAATGCCGGGCCGCCTGCCGCGGCGCATAGCTGGGAATGGCCTGTGCAGCCATGGTGCGCCCCTGGATGTTCTGGAATTCGTACATCACGGTGGTGAGTTGCCCCGGGTGCACCTCCAGCGAGCGCACCAACGGCCGGAAGTCCCAGGGGCCGCGCACGTTGGTGTCGAACTCCACGATGATGGTCCGGCTGGTGTCCACCTGCGTGTTGGCCGGCAGCGACGGGGTCAGCCCCGGTACGCTGCGCTCCGACAGGGCAAGGATGTTGATGCCCGTGGCTTCGCAGATGGCCCGGTAAATCGGTACCAGCGCATAGCCGAAAGCAAACATGCCCAGCGCCACCACCGCGAGCTTGCCGACGATCTTCAGGTTTTCCTTGCGCAACGACATGGGCTCAATCAGGCACTGAAGAGTAGAAACTTGGCCACGAAACCAAGCATGAAGGCCAAGGCCACGGAAGCCAGGATGAGCCCCAGCCTCACGTTGCTCCTGCGCTTTTCAGGCGAAACCGGCACGAAACGCTCCCGATCAACCGATCACGCGGGTCGCCGTCGGATCCAGCTTGGGCGGGGTTTCGTAGGTGTGGTGCGGCGCCGGGGAAGGCACCTCCCACTCCAGACCTTCCGCCGCCTCCCAGGGCTTCTGGGGGGCCTTGGCACCCTGGCCACGGATCACCGGCAGCACGACGAAGAGCAGGAAATAGACCTGCATCAGACCGAAGCCGAAAGCACCGATGGACGACAGCATGTTGAAGTCAGCAAACTGCATCGGATAGTCGGCATAGCGGCGCGGCATGCCGGCCAGACCCAGGAAATGCTGCGGGAAGAAGGTGATGTTGAAGAAGATCAGCGACAGCCAGAAATGGATCTTGCCGCGAACTTCGCTGTACATCACGCCACTCCACTTGGGTGCCCAGTAGTAGAAGCCGCCGAACAACGCGAACAGCGAACCGGCCACCATGGTGTAGTGGAAGTGCGCCACCACGTAGTAGGTGTCATGGAGTTGCTGGTCCAGCGGAGCCATGGAGAGGATCAGACCGGTGAAGCCGCCCATGGTGAACACGAAGATGAAGCCCACGGCCCACAGCATCGGGGTCTCGAAGGTCATCGAGCCCTTCCACATGGTGGCGATCCAGTTGAACACCTTCACGCCGGTGGGCACGGCGATCAGCATGGTCGCGTACATGAAGAACAGCTGGCCGGTCACCGGCATGCCGGTGGTGTACATGTGGTGTGCCCACACGATGAAGGACAGGATGGCGATCGAGGCGGTGGCATACACCATGGAGGCATAACCGAACAGCCGCTTGCGGGAGAACGCCGGGATGATCTGGCTGACGATGCCGAAAGCCGGCAGGATCAGGATGTAGACCTCGGGGTGGCCGAAGAACCAGAAGATGTGCTGGTACATCACCGGGTCACCACCGCCGGCGGGGTTGAAGAAGGAGGTGCCGAAGTGCCGGTCGGTCAGCGTCATGGTGATGGCGCCGGCCAGCACGGGAATGACAGCGATCAGCAGGTAGGCGGTGATCAGCCAGGTCCAGCAGAACATCGGCATCTTCATCAGCGTCATGCCGGGAGCGCGCATGTTCAGGATGGTGACGATGATGTTGATGGCCCCCATGATCGACGAGGCGCCCAGGATGTGCAACGCGAAGATCGCGGCATCCATCGACGGCCCCATCTGCAGCGTCAGCGGTGCATACAGGGTCCAGCCGGCAGCCGGAGCACCACCGGGCATGAAGAACGAGGCGGCCAGGATGATCGCCGCCGGGACCATGAGCCAGAAGCTGAAGTTGTTCATCCGCGCAAAGGCCATGTCGGAGGCGCCGATCTGCAGCGGGATCATCCAGTTGGCAAAGCCCACGAAGGCCGGCATGATGGCACCGAACACCATGATCAGGCCATGCATGGTGGTGAACTGGTTGAACAGCTCGGGGTTCACCAACTGCAGGCCCGGCTGAAACAGCTCGGCGCGGATGCCCAGGGCGAGCACACCACCGAAGAGAAACATCACGAAGCTGAACAGCAGGTACAGCGTGCCGATGTCTTTGTGGTTGGTGGCATAGACCCAGCGGCGCCAACCGCTGGGCGCGTGGTGGTCGTGATCGTGCGCGTGAGCGTCGTGGTGATCAAGAACTGCACTCATGGCGTTTTCCTCGTTTCAAATGTTCTGTCGGGCGCTCACCGAGCCGCCATCACTTCGGCGGGCTGGATCAACCGCTGGGTATTGTTGGACCAACTGTTTTTGGCATAGGTCATCACCGCGGCCAGTTCGGTGTCGGAGAGCTGGCGCCAGGCAGGCATCGCACCCTTGCCATTGAGCATGATTTGCAGGAATTCGGACTGGTCTTCAGCGGTCACGATGGCCGAGCCGTCCAGGGGCTTGAAGGGGCCGGCGCCTTGACCGTTGGCCTGGTGACAAACAGCGCAGTTGGCGGCATACACCGAGGCACCGCGGGCGACGAGGTCGGTCAGCGTCCAGACCTTGCTGGGGTCATCGGCCTTGGCGGCCATGACGGCCATCTGTTCCTGCACCCAGGCGGTGTACTCGTCCTGAGACACCACGCGCACGTGAATGGGCATGAAGGCATGCTCCTTGCCGCACAGCTCGGCACACTGGCCGTAGTAGTCGCCCGTCTTTTCGGCACGGAACCAGTTGTCGCGCACGAAACCGGGAATCGCGTCCTGCTTGATACCAAAGGCAGGCACCATCCAGGCGTGGATCACGTCGGTCGCGGTGGTGATGATGCGCACCTTTTTGCCCACCGGGACGACCAGCGGGTTGTCCACCTTGAGCAGGTAGTTGTCCAACTTGACGCCACGGGCCCCTTCGTCGGCGATGCGGCGATGTTCCGGATCGAGCGTCTGCAGCAGGGAAATGCCTTCGCCCTCGCCCTTGAGGTAGTCATAACCCCACTTCCACTGCATGCCCGTGACCTTGATGGTGAGGTCGGCATTGGTGGTGTCTTTTTGGGCCACGACCAGTTTGGTGGCCGGCAGGGCCATGCCGATCACGATGAGCAGCGGGACGATGGTCCAGCCCAGTTCCACCCAGAGCGGCTCGGGCAGCTCCTGTGCCTTGTGACCGACCGATTTGCGGTGCTTCAGGATGGAGTAGAACATCACCCCGAAGACCAGCACGAAAATCACGGCACACAGGGCGAGCATGAACCAGTGCAGGCTGTGCAGTTCTTCGGCCATGCGGCTGGCGGCAGGCTGGAAATTGAGACCCCTGACTTGAGGACCGCCCTCAAGGCTACCGACCGCATGGGCCGAGGTGGACCACCAAGCCGCCGCACCCAGCGTCATCGTGGCCACGGCGCCTTGCGCGCTGGCCCAACGCCGGCGCAACGAATGAACTGCTTTCTTCATCGTGCTCACTTTTTTCGCCTCAAATATAAGCATTGATTTATATCAATGCCAATTACACCAAATTTTTCTAACATTCCGTGTCGGGGCATTCCCTGAGCGCACGACACTGGGATGACCCCTGCCATACAGCAACAGGCCGACTGCGCAGCCGGCCTGCTTTGATCTATGTCAATTGTAGCCGCGCTTTCGCAGCGTACTTAGCATCCCCTATGGAAGCAGCCGGGAAAAAGTTCCGTGACGGCCCCAAGGCTTCAGCGGCCCGCATCCGGCGGGCGGCGCAGCATGGCCCGCATGTCGTCCAGCGGCACCTGGGTGTGAGCGCTCAACCGCGCCCGTGGAGCTGGCTTGACGGCATGGCCGTAGATCACTTCCACCGTCACACACAGCTGCCCGTCCGGGTTGCGCGGGAGCGATTGCTCCAGCAAAGACCGAACCGCATGGGCATGCCCGCGTCCGCTCAGGCCCGAACGCCGATGCCGATGCAGGTTACGTCCACCTGCGCGCAGATCGGCCAGCAGGCGCTCGGCATCCGGGTAAGTCAGTGTGAGCCGCTCCATGTCCATCACGGGTTCGGCAAATCCGACTTGCACCAGCATGTCCCCCCAGTCGTGCATGTCGGTCATGGGCTGCAGGGGCGGTGGCCAGCCCTTCGACGCATAGGCACGGCGCAGCTCGATCAGGGTATCCGGCCCCAGGCAGGAGAACATGACGAAGCCATCGGTACGCAACCATTGGTACCAGGACTGCAGCACGGTCATGGGGTGCTCGTACAGGTGCAACGACAGATTGGCCCAGAGCAGATCGGCTTGGCCCGGCTCCGGCGGCGCTGACCGCGGGCTTGCAGAGGCGCCGCCCAGCCATCGGCGCCACCAGGGACGCCCTGCGCCTTCGGGGCCAAGCGCGATCAACCCCGCCGCCCGCCAGGTGTGCATGCCTTCATCCCCGGCCAGCCTCGCCGGGGCTTCGGGATAGCGGGCCGCCAGCGTACGGTGTGCCTCAACCCCCCCGAGCACAGGGTTCCAATCCACCCAGGCGGCCGGTCGTTGGCGTATCCAGTCCAGCCTGGACGCCATGCGCCGCCCCACTTCTTCGCTGAGCCAGGGGCTGCTGGCACGCGGCCACTCACGCCAGCGGCGGGCGGCAACGGGGTCGAGGTCAGGCACGGGGCCCGGTACGGTGGCATCGGTCATGAGAGGCATCCAGGCGGTCAGCCAGTATAGTGGCGGGCATGGGAGGCAGATTTCAGGCATGGCGGTCGTGGCTCACACCGCCGACGGCATGCGCGCTCTGCCGCGCCTGGTCGGCGCATGCCCTCTGTCCGTCTTGTCGTCAGGACTACGCCCGCCTGCTGCCCCGTTGTCCATCCTGCGCCCTGCCTCTGGCCCCAGGCCTGGCTCTGTGTGTTCGCTGCACCGAGTCCGGCCCGACGCCGTTGCAGCGTTGCATCGCTCGGGTGCCTTACGCTTGGCCCTGGAACGATATCGTGTCCCAGTTCAAATTCAGGTCTCAGCCCGCCTGGGCACGCGAAATGGCGCGCCTCATGCTGGAAGATCCACAAGCGACTGCGCTGCTCAGCGCCGCCGACGGCCTGATTCCCATTCCGCTGGCCACCAGCCGACTGCTGGACCGGGGCTACAACCAAGCGGCCGAACTCGCCAAAAGCCTGGGCCGGACAGCCGGACGCCCGGTGTTTCCCGGCGCGCTGTCACGCCGGGAAACACGGCGAGAACAACACTGGCTCACGCAAGAGGAGCGCGCGGCCCACGCCCGTGAAGCCTTCGAAGTCTCCCCTCGGTGGGGGGGCCATCTGCGGAACAGACACTGGGTGCTGGTGGACGACGTGATGACCACTGGCGCCACCCTGCGAGCCGCCGCGCTGCATCTGCGGGCAGCGGGTGCCGCTTCGGTCAGTGCCCTGGTGTTCGCCCGCACCCCACCGCCACAGACCACGGAGGATGCGGCCCCAAGGATGGACATGGAATAATCCCGGCCCCATGTTCCACATCATCCTGGTTCACCCCGAAATTCCGCCCAACACCGGCAATGCGATTCGGCTGTGCGCCAACACCGGCTGCACCCT
Organism: Tepidicella baoligensis; assembly: GCF_013432195.1. Classification (GTDB taxonomy): domain Bacteria; phylum Pseudomonadota; class Gammaproteobacteria; order Burkholderiales; family Burkholderiaceae_C; genus Tepidicella; species Tepidicella baoligensis. Next base: position 6,909 of record NZ_JACCDB010000002.1, read on the forward strand.
TCATCTGGTCGAGCCGCTCGGGTTTTCCATGGAAGACCGGCTGATGCGGCGCGCCGGACTGGACTACCACGAGTACGCTGAGGTGCGCCGGCACGCCGACTGGGCCGCCTTCACCGAGCGCGAGCGGCCACGCGCCGACCGCCTGTTCGCCCTGACGACCCGAGGCACCCGGTCGGTGTACGAGGCCGCTTTCCAGCCGGGGGATTGGCTGGTGTTCGGTTCCGAAACGCGCGGGCTGCCTCCCGATGTGCTAGAGGCGTTTCCAGCATCGCAGCGGCTACGGCTGCCCATGCGGGCCGGCCAGCGCAGCCTGAACCTGTCCAATGCGGTGGCGGTGGTGGCCTACGAGGCCTGGCGACAACAGGGGTTTGCCGGCACCTCAGGCATATAGCTCAGGCGTACAGCCGCGCCAGAAATTCGGCCACACAGGCGGGCTTGTCGCCCCCCTCTCGCTCCACGGTCACATCCCAGGTGAGCTGACGCCCCCGGGGCTCGATGGGCTCGCACGCCTTGAGCTTCAGCACCGCGCGCAGGCGGCTGCCCACCGGCACCGGCGCCGTGAAACGGACCCGGTTCATGCCGTAATTCACTCCCATGCGCACCTCTTCCACCCGCAACGAGGACTCCAGGAAGCGGGGCATCAGAGAGAGCGTCAGGAAACCATGCGCGATCGGCGCACCAAACGGCCCTTGGCGGGCGCGCTCGGGATCGGTGTGGATCCACTGATGGTCGCCTGTGGCGTCGGCAAACCGGTTGACCTGCTCCTGCGTGACCTCCAGCCAAGGGCTGATGGCCACGGTCTGGCCCACGAGAGCGGCGAGTTCGTCTAGGGTGGCAAAAGAACGCATGCCGCCACTCTAAACGCGGACCATCCAGGCGCTTGTCGTCGGCGGGACAAAGGACCGCACAAGGCTGAGGCCAGACCCGTCAACGGTCCAGCCAGCGGCAGATCGGCTCCCATTGGACCAGATCGCGCTGGACTTGACTGGGCTGCACATCGAACAACGTGAGGCCCTGGGCGGCGAGATGGATGTAGATCTGGGTTTCACGCAGATAGGCCAGCACCGGCAGGTCCAGGGACTCGATGAAGGCGCGCAGCTTGTCGGCGGCCAGCGTTCGGCTGTCCACCCGCATACCCACCACCCCAATATCCAGCGCGGCGGATCGACGGCGCTCTTGCAGTTCGTCCCAAAAGGCACGGGTGGCCAGAATGTCGAACACGCTGGGCTGCAGGGGAATCAGCAGTTTGTCGGCACGCCTGAGCACCTCTTTCAGACCTTTGCCGTGCAGGCCGGCCGGGGTGTCGAGGACCACATGGGTGGTGCCCCGCGGCGGCTTGAGCACATCGCTCGCACTGGCGTCCCAGGTCACGATGGGCCGGGCCTGCGGCGGCCGCAACGCCAGCCACTGACCGCAAGACTGCTGCCGGTCGGCGTCACCCAGCATCACCGAATGCCCCCGGCGAGCCAGATAGCCCGCGACGTTGGTCGCCAAGGTGGATTTGCCGACACCGCCCTTGGGATTGGCCACGACGATCACGCTCATGTCACCCCTCCAAAAAAGCGTTACCTTATCCGAACCAGCCGTCCCACACCAGCTTGACACCGGTCAGAAACATGCCGAGGTACACCATCCGGTAGAACAACACAGGCTGGATGCGCCGGGCCAGCGCCACGCCAGCCCAGACCCCGAGCGGCGCAAATGGGATCAGCACCAGCGAGGTGGCGAAGTTGCGCCAGTCGAACAGGCCCAGCCAGGCATAGGGCACCCACTTCGAGAGGTTCACCACGAAAAACAAGAACGCCATGGTGGCTGTGAACACCACGGGCCTCAACTTGAGCGGGATGACGTAGGCGTTGAGCGGCGGGCCACCGGCATGGGCGATGAAGCTGGTGAATCCCGAGGTCACCGTCAGGATGCCGCCCACCCAGCGCGGCGGAGGCGGCGCATCGGGCCGGGGCGGGAACAACAGCCTTTGCGCAAGGAACAGCAGGGTGAGCAGGCCGACCAGGCCCGCCACCAGCCTCGGATCCACCCACCTGAATAGCAAGGTGCCGATCAGCGTGCCCAGCAAGGCAAACGGCACCAGGAAACGGAACAGCCGCCAATCCACGTCGCGCCGCAATGCCGCCATGCCGAGGATGTCCATGACGAGCAACAGCGGCATCATGATGGCCGCCGCCTGGGGCACCGTCACCGCCAACGCCATCATCGGCACCGCCAGGGCACCGAAGCCGGAGCCAAATCCGCTCTTGCTGATGCCCATGAGCAGGACCGCCGGGATGGCCACGGCATAGAACCAAGGATCGGTGATGGGTGCAAAGCTCACAAAAAACACTCTACCATCTGTGTCCATGGACCATTTGTCCCTCTGGGCCCACCGACTGAGCATCGCCATCGAGGCGGCTGCGGTGCTGGCCTTCGCCCTCTCTGGCCTGCTGGCTGCTGCGCGCAAGCGGCTCGATGCCGTGGGCGTGTTCACCGTCACCTTCCTGGCGGCCTTCGGCGGCGGCACCCTGCGCGACCTGCTCTTGGATCAGCGTCCCTTCTTCTGGGTCGAGCACGTCCACTGGCTGTGGCTGCTGATGGGGCTGTGCGTGGTGGCCATGGCCTTCATGCGCCACCATCATTTCGAACCCACGGAGCGCGCCATGCAATGGCCCGACGCGCTCGGCCTGGGGCTGTTTGCGGCCGCCGGTGTGAGCAAAGCGCTGCACACCGGCTCGCCCGCGCTGGTGGCGGTGCTCATGGGGGTGGTCACGGGCGTGTTCGGCGGCGTCCTGCGCGACGTGGTGTGCAACGACATTCCGCGCGCCTTCCAGGACCACCAACCCTACGCGGTCTGCGCCTTCATCGGGGGCTGGGCCTACGTGGGCTGGTGGACGTGGACGGGCTCGGCCGGCCAGGCCTTGATGATCTGCGTGGGCGTGACCTTCGGGCTGCGGGCGTTGGCCATGTGGCGGAACTGGAACCTGCCGGCCTGGAAGGCCTGAACCAGCGACAATACGGCCATGTTCCAACCCTCACAGGCCGATGTCCGGCGCTTTTTCTGCGGCACCTACGACAAACTCACCCGAGAGCTTCCGATGGAAGCGATCGAGGTGCTGGCCAGCGAATGGATCCGCTTGCACCCGGAATACCACGGCGATCTGGCCGATCTCGATCGCGCCCTGGCCGAGATGCAGACCGCAGACCCCAGCCGCGAAAATCCCTTCCTCCACCTGGCCATGCACCTGAGCATCAGCGAACAGTGCTCCATCGACCAACCACCAGGTATCCGTCAGGCGGTCGAACTGCTGGCGGCCCGGCTGGACTCGCTGCACGACGCACATCACCAGGTGATGGAGTGCCTCGGACAGATGCTGTGGGAAAGCCAGCGCAGTGGGCGGCCACCCGACGGCCAGGCCTACATCGACGCCGTGCGCCGCCGCGCCACCGGCACCTGACGCCCCCACAAACGAATCGACCCCGGCAGGCTGCACCCACCGGGGTCATCGGCCGGACTGAGTCCTGTGCCGAGGGGCGAGGCGGAGTTTGCTCGTCACACCACGCCGGAAGCAAGTGATTGCTTCCATTCTGTTGCCAGGCAACGGGGCGGACCCCGTTGCGGGCAGTGGCCTGCAACAACTGATCAGTTGGGCGCTGCTGCAGACGGTTTTGACTGTAGCGGTTGAGCGCGGATTTGCCCATCTGATTTTTTTTATGACGGCTATCGGCTTCATTGTTTTTTTCCACTATCGAGGACCGCGCCTCCCGAAGCGATGATTTCTATTCTAAATATGAATAAAAAACGATTTTTAAAGTATTGACAGGTAATTTACGAGCCCGTACCATCCGCGCCAAATCCATCTTGGTATTAACCCTAGGACGCTGCCGACCCCGGCTAAGTTGATGACCCGCCAGGGTTTTCAATGGCGACCCCCAATCGAGTGCGACCTGTCGGCCTTCCGGCGCCGCAGGCCACACCCAGAAAGGAGCGTGCGATGACAGCGCCACACGTACCCCGCCCTAGCGGGATTTTCCAACACCTGCACACAGCCGCCACGGGCGTGATGCAGGGCTTTCTGACCATCACCCGCAACAGCATGGCTGTGCTGGGCCTCGTGCTGGCCTTGGGCGCGGGCATTCTGCTGACGCAACCTCACCTTCGCGACAGCGCCGAAGAACTCGCTTTCGGCTGGCTGATGGATCGACAGATCGCCGCCAACGGTATCGGCGTCGATCCCAGCGCCATCGACCGCGTCACCGTGGCCGACCCCAGCGAGCTGCCCGAGCACCAAGCACTGATCGCCGACTGGCTGAGCCGCAAGTACCGCGTGGCCAAGGAGCCGCTGAGCGCTCTGGTGGCCGAGGCCTATGACGTCGGAGGCAAGATAGGCGTCGATCCCAAACTCATCCTGGCCGTCATGGCCATGGAGTCGCGCTTCAACCCCTTTGCGGCCAGCCCGGTGGGTGCACACGGCCTGATGCAGGTCATGACACGGGTGCACACCGACAAATTCGAAGGCTTTGGCGGCGCCATGGCGGCCTTCGACCCTGTGACCAACCTCCGTGTGGGCGCCATGGTTCTGGAAGAAGCCATACGCCGTGCCGGCTCTGTCGAAGGCGGGCTGCGCCTCTACGTGGGCGCCGTCACCACCGACGGCCGCGAATACATCGATCGGGTGCTGTCCGAACACGAACGCCTGCAACGCGTGGCCCAGGGGCAGCGCGTGGGCTTCAACGCGTTCCAGCGCCGCACCCCGCCTGCCACCACGGCTGCGCCCGCCCCTATTCCCACGGCGCCGGGTGGCGTGGAGCTCGAAGCCGAGGCCAAGCAGGACAATCTGCCGGCCGTGGCCCAGGCCTCCTGAGCTAGAATTTCAGCCTGTGCGCGACTGGCGATAGGCCGCAGACACCACCGCGTCGAACGGCGCGGCTGTAGGCCGACGTGGGCCACCACGGGGAAGCGCACAGTCGCGGTCGCCTCAGGGGCCGCGGCTCTGAGCCGTTCGCCTGGGCAGCCCGTGAGTCTCCACTCCCGCCACGGGTCCATCGACCTCCTCAGGACTGCCATGTACGACCGCAACATCCTCATCGAACAGACCGACCCCGAACTGTTCGCCGCCATCCAGGCCGAAAACGCGCGCCAGGAACAACACATCGAGCTGATCGCCAGCGAGAACTACGCTTCGCCGGCCGTGATGGCCGCTCAGGGAAGCCAGCTCACCAACAAATACGCCGAAGGCTACCCGGGCAAGCGCTACTACGGCGGCTGCGAATATGTGGACGTGGCCGAACAATTGGCCATCGACCGCGTCAAACAGCTCTTCGGTGCCGAGGCGGCCAACGTGCAGCCCCATTGTGGCGCTTCGGCCAACGAGGCCGTCTTTCTGGCTTTCCTCAAACCCGGCGACACCATCATGGGCATGAGCCTGGCCGAGGGTGGCCACCTCACCCACGGCATGCCGCTGAACATGAGCGGCAAGTGGTTCAACGTGGTGAGCTATGGCCTGAACGACAAGGAAGAGATCGACTACGACGCCATGGAGCGCAAGGCGCACGAACACCGCCCCAAGCTGATCGTGGCGGGCGCATCGGCCTACAGCCTGCGCATCGACTTCGAGCGTTTTGCCAAGGTCGCCAAGGACGTGGGCGCCATCTTCATGGTGGACATGGCCCACTACGCCGGCCTGATCGCCGCCGGCGTGTACCCCAACCCGGTGCCGTTCGCCGACGTGGTGACTTCCACCACCCACAAGAGCCTGCGCGGCCCGCGCGGCGGCATCATCCTGATGAAGGCCGAGCACGAGAAGGCCATCAACAGCGCCATCTTCCCGGGCCTGCAGGGCGGCCCGCTGATGCACGTGATCGCCGCCAAGGCGGTGGCCTTCAAGGAAGCGCTCGCGCCCGAGTTCAAGGCCTACCAGCAACAGGTGGTGAAGAACGCCCAGATCGTCGCCGAGACGCTGACCCAGCGCGGCCTGCGCATCGTCAGTGGCCGCACCGAAAGCCATGTGATGCTGGTGGACCTGCGTGCCAAGGGCATCACCGGCAAGGAAGCCGAGGCCGTGCTGGGCCAGGCCCACATGACGATCAACAAGAACGCCATCCCGAACGACCCGGAAAAGCCGATGGTGACCAGTGGCGTGCGCATCGGCACCCCGGCCATGACCACCCGTGGCTTCAAGGACGAGGAGGCCCGCCTGACGGCCCACCTGATCGCCGACGTGCTGGACAACCCGCGCGATGCGGCCAACATCGAAGCCGTGCGCGCCAAGGTCCATGCCCTGACCACCCGCTTCCCGGTCTATAGGTAAGCCATGAAATGCCCTTTCTGCGGCCACGCCGACACCCACGTGGTGGAGACGCGCGTGGCCGAGGAGGGGCTGTTCATCCGCCGCCGTCGCCGCTGCCCCCAGTGCGACAAACGCTTCACCACCTACGAACGCCCCGAGGTGAACTTCCCGGCCGTGGTGAAGAAGGACGGCCGGCGCATCGACTACGACGCCTCCAAGCTGCGCGCCAGCTTTGCGCTGGCCCTGCGCAAGCGCCCGGTCAGCACCGAGCAGGTGGATGCGGCCATGGAGCGCATCGAAGAAAAACTGCTCAATCTCGGCGCCCGGGAAGTGCCTTCGCATCAGATCGGCGAAATGGTGATGCGCGAACTCAAGAAGCTCGACAAGGTGGCCTACATCCGCTTCGCCAGCGTGTACCGCAGCTTCGAAGACATCAACGAATTCAAGACGCTGGTGGACGAAGTCCGCCGATAGCCCACGGGCCTGGGCCAATCCTGCGACAATAGCAGGATGTTCACCGGCATCATCACCGGCGTGGGGCGCATCGCCGCCGTCCACCCCCTCGGCTCTTCAGACCAACACGGCAAACGCCTCACCGTGGAGGCGCCGCCCGGCTATCTCGACGACGTGGGGTTGGGCGACAGCATCGCCCTCAATGGCGCCTGCATGACCGTGACCACCCTGGACCTCTCGCACCGCCAGTTCACCGTCGATATTTCCGCCGAATCGCTAGACAAGACGGCCGGCTTGGATCGACCCGGCCCAGTCAACCTGGAAAAGGCGCTGCGCGCGCACGATCGACTGGGCGGGCACATCGTCTCCGGCCACGTGGACGGCATCGGTCGCGTCACCCATTTCGCGCAAGCGGGTGAAAGCTGGACGCTGCGTGTGCTCGCGCCCGCCTCGCTCGGCAAATACCTCGCCTACAAGGGCTCGATCACCGTCAATGGCGTGAGCCTGACCGTCAACCAGGTGACCGATCTGCCGCAAGGCTGCGAGTGCAGCATCAACCTGATTCCGCACACGGTGGAGCACACTGCCCTGGGCACGCTGGCGCCCGGCAGTGCGGTGAACCTGGAAATCGATCTGATCGCGCGTTATGTCGAGCGCATGCTCGGCGCCAGAGCGCCGCACAGCGCCGTCCCTCACTGAATGGCTTTGACCTGGTCCTGACTCCCATGAACGCCTCCCACCCCACCCTGTCGCCGGTCGGCATTTCGCCGGTGGAGGACATCGTCGCCGATTTGAAGGCCGGTCGCATCGTCATCCTCGTGGATGAAGAGGACCGCGAAAATGAGGGCGATCTCGTCCTGGCAGCCGATCACGTCACGCCGCAAGCCATCAACTTCATGGCCCGGTTCGGCCGCGGCCTGATTTGCCTGACACTCACCCGCGAACGCTGCGAGCGGCTCAAACTGCCGCCCATGGTGCCGCGCAACGGCACCAAGATGGGCACGGCCTTTACGGTGTCGATCGAGGCCGCCGAAGGCGTGACCACCGGCATTTCGGCCGCCGACCGCGCGCGCACCGTGCAGGCAGCGGTGGCCCCCGATGCCCGGCCGGAAGACCTGGTCCAGCCTGGGCACATCTTTCCGCTGCAGGCGGTCGATGGCGGCGTGCTGATGCGCGCCGGCCACACCGAAGCGGGCTGCGATCTGGCAGCCATGGCCGGCTGCACACCCGCCGCCGTGATCTGCGAGATCATGAAGGACGACGGCACCATGGCCCGGCTGCCCGATCTGCAGATTTTTGCGGCCGAACATGGGCTCAAGATTGGCACCATCGCCGATCTGATCGAGTACCGCAGCCGCACCGAAAGCCTGGTGCGGCGCGTCGGCTCTCGCCCGTTGAACACGGCCTATGGGGAATTCCAGGCGCATGCCTTCCGCGATGACACGGGCGGTGCCGTGCATCTGGCGCTGGTCAAGGGACAATGGAATGCCGACGACACGGTGAGCGTGCGGGTGCACGAGCCGCTGAGTGTGCTCGATGCGCTGGAAGTGGGCCGGTCCATGCACTCCTGGACACTGGAAACCAGCCTGCGTCACATGGCCGAGCAGGGTCGGGGCGTGGTGGTGCTGCTCAACTGCGGAGAGACCGCCGAGCAACTGTTGGCCCAGTTCGACGGCACGGCACGTTCCGCCCAAGCGCCCGAGCGCGGCCGTATGGACCTGCGCACCTACGGCATCGGCGCGCAGATCCTGCGCGAATGCGGGGTACACAAAATGCAACTGCTGGGTACGCCACGGCGCATGCCCAGCATGGCCGGCTACGGCCTGGAAGTGGTCGGTTTCTTGAGCAAGAACCAGATGGAAGGATAAGCATATGTTGGGTGCAAACCAAGGCAGCGCGGCTGCGCTGGACGGCACGGGCTTGCGAATCGGCATCGTGCAAGCGCGCTTCAATCAGGGCATCACCGATGCGCTGGTGCAGGCATGCCGCCAAGAGTTGTTGCAGCTGGGGGTGGAGCAAGACCACATCGAACAGGTGCAGGTCGCCGGCGCGCTGGAAGTCCCGCTGGCTCTGCAGGCCTTGGCCGAGACGGAGCGCTTTGACGCACTGGTGGCGCTGGGCTGCGTGATCCGTGGTGAAACCTACCACTTCGAGCTGGTGTGCAACGAATCGGCCGCTGGCGTCACGCGCGTCGGGCTGGACCACCACATCCCGATTGCCAACGCCATCCTCACCACCGAAAACCTGTCGCAGGCCGTGGCCCGCCAGGAGGACAAAGGCCGAGACGCCGCCCGGGTGGCGGTGGAAATGGCCCGCCTGCTGCAAACCGTCAACCGATCATGAAGACCCCCACTGCTGCTGCCGAACGACCACGCAGGGCCTCGGAAAAATCGGCCCGCACCCGCGCGCGCGAGTTCGCTCTGCAAGCGCTCTACCAGTACCTGGTGGGCCGCAACGGAGCCGAAGACATCGACCTCTTTACCCGCGATCTGAGCGGTTTCCACAAGGCCGACAGTGCCCACTACGACGCGCTGCTGCACGGCTGCATTGCCGAGGCCGCCGAGCTCGACGCCGCCCTCACGCCCTTGCTCGACCGCCCGCTGGCCGAGATCTCGCCGATCGAGCACGGTGTGCTGTGGATCGGCGCCTACGAGTTTCGCCACTGTGCCGACGTGCCCTGGCGCGTGGTGATCAACGAATGCATCGAGCTGGCCAAGTCGTTCGGGGGCACGGACGGCCACAAGTACGTCAACGGCGTGCTGAACCAGCTCGCCCCGCTGTGGCGCGCGCCTGAGGTGGAGCGGGACCAGCGCCGGGGCATCGGCAAGCCACTCCAACGCCCCGTCACGGCCGCACCACCGCCGCCCGACGCCCTGCCCAGCTGAACCACCGTGAGCGTCTTCACTTGGCCCGTGAGGGTGTACTGGGAGGACACCGATGCCGGTGGCATCGTGTTCTATGCCAACTACCTGAAGTTCTTCGAGCGCGCCCGCACCGAATGGCTGCGCAGCCTGGGGGTGGAGCAGCAACGCCTGCGCGACGAAACGGGTGGCATGTTCGTGGTCATCGGCACGGAACTGCGCTACCACCGCCCTGCCCGCCTTGACGATGTGTTACAGGTCAGCGCGCGCATCACGGAACTTGGACGCGCTTCCATGACACTGCAGCAGGAGGCCTGGCGTGTCGGCCGCGGTGTCCCCGAAGACCTCTTGTGCGCAGGCACCATCCGCATCGGCTGGGTGGATGCTGCGCAGATGCGTCCCGGCCGTATTCCGGCGTCGATCATTCACCTGTTACAGAGTCCATGAACCACGATTTTTCCGTCATCCAGCTCATGCTGGACGCCACCTGGGTGGTACAGGCCGTCGTGCTGCTGCTGATCAGCGTATCCATCCTGAGCTGGGCTGCCATCTTCCGCAAGCTGTTCACCCTCAAGCGCGTGCGGCGCCTCACCGAGGATTTCGAACGCGAGTTCTGGTCCGGTGCCAACCTGAACGATCTGTACCAAACCGCCATCCAGCATGCCCGGGATGGCAGCCCGACCGAGCGCATCTTCGCCAGTGGCATGCGCGAATTCCACAAGCTGCGGGACCGCCGGATCACCCAACCCGATGCGCTGATCGAAGGCGCCCAGCGGGCCATGCGGGCGAGCTACCAGCGCGAGGTCGATGCGCTGGAGACCAACCTGTCCTTTCTGGGGTCTGTGGGCTCCGTCTCGCCGTACGTGGGCCTGTTCGGCACGGTGTGGGGCATCATGCACGCCTTCACCGGCCTGGCGGCCCTGACCCAGGTCACACTCGCCACGGTGGCCCCCGGCATTGCCGAGGCCCTGGTGGCCACCGCGATCAGCCTGTTTGCCGCGATCCCCGCCGTGGTGGCCTACAACCGCTTCACGCACGACATCGACCGCGCGGCCAACCGCATGGAAAGCTTCATCGACGAGTTTTCCAACATCCTGCACCGCAACGTGGCCAGCACCGGCACCGTGGCAGGCATGCAGACCACCGCAGCTCATTGAAGGAGGCCAGCGATGCCCGCCGTCGTCTCGCGCAGCCGCAGCCGCCGCACCAAGAGCGAGATCAACATGGTGCCCTTCATCGACGTGATGCTGGTGCTGCTGATCATCTTCATGGTCACCGCGCCGCTGATCGCGCCCAGCCAGATCGAGCTGCCCACGGTCGGGCAGGCGGCGCGCCAACCAGACCGGTTCGTGCAGGTGATCATCGACGCCGAGGGCCTGCTCCAGGTCAAGGAAGGCGCGGCCAGCGGGGCGGGCGTGCAGGTCACGGCTCGGGAACTGGTGGCACGGGTGCGGGAACTGCAAGGGCCACCGGCAGAAGGCCAGACCGCGGTACCGGTGATCATCACCGCCGACCGCAACGTGAAGTACGACGAGGTCATCAAAACCATGGATGCGCTGCAGCGAGCGGGTATCCAGCGGGTGGGCCTGTCGGTACAGCAAGCCCGCTGAACAACGCCGGGAGTGGGAAGTCATGCAGGCGCGTGGTGATGACCTCGATCTCAACCCCCCCGCCCCCGGACGCTGGGGCGGGCCATTGACCTTGGCTCTCGGTGTGCACGGCCTGCTGTTGCTCGCCCTGGCCTGGGGCGTGGCATGGCAAAAGGACACCGAGGCGGTGCTGGAGGCCGAGCTGTGGTCGCGCCTGCCCCAGGTGGCGGCGCCGCGAATCGAGGAGCCGCCACCGGCCCCTCCACCGAGACCGGCGCCGCCGCCACCAGCCCCCGCAGCGCCCCTCGAAGCCGACATTGCGCTGCAGCGGGCTCAGGAACAAGCCCGGTTGGAAGAACAGCGTCGGCTGGAGCAGCAGCGGGCCGAGGAACGCCGGCGTGAAGAACAGCGCCGGGCCGAGGAAGCCCGACGCCAGGCGGAACGCGAAGCAGCCGAACGTCGGGCAGCCGAAGAGCGCCGTCGCCAGGAGGAACAACGGGCTCAGCAAGCCCGTGAACGTGCCGAACAAGAACGCCGCGAACGCGAGCTGCAGGCGCAGCTCGAGGCCCAACGCCAGCGCAACCTGGAACGCATGATGAGCCAGGCCGGCGCCACCGGGGCACCGGCATCGACCGGGAGTGCGTCACAGTCGGCCGGCCCCTCGGCCAGCTACGCCGGCCGGCTCGTGGCCACCATCCGCCCCAACATCGTGTTCACCGATTGGGTGCCGGGCAATCCGCGCGCGGAGGTGGAGTTGCGCACCCTGCCCGATGGCACCATCGTCAGTGCACGGCTGCGCCAGTCCAGCGGACACCCCAGTTGGGACGCCGCCGTGCTGCGCGCCATCGAGCGCACCGGCCGCCTGCCCCGCGACGAGAACGGCCGCGTCCCCTCGACTCTGATTCTCGGTTTCCGGCCGCAGGACTGAAGCGGGGGCAGCTCCCGGAGGCGGGCCCGTCAGTCGAACACGATTTCAGCCCGTTGCTCATGCGCCTGGGCCATCCAGGCCGCAAGCGCTGCATTCGACGGAAAAAACAGCGAGCGATCATCCAGTTGCAGCTCGCAGCGGGCCGAATCGCGCCACACTTGCAGCCGCACCGGCAGACCGCGCACCAGTTCCCCCTGCTCGCTCGGCTCCCGACGTGGGGGAAACTCGCGGACCAGGGCTGCGACATCGAGTCCTTGGCCGTTGACCACCACCCGCAGGTACTTGCCGAAACGGCAGCGGGCCGCCCCCAGGTCCCAGAGCTGCTGCACCTTCAGGCGCAGACCACCGGAGAAGCGGTCGGTCTGGGCCAGCACCTGGGCCACCACCAGCTCGTCATCTTTCAGAAGGCCCTTGTGTTGGTTGATCAGCCCCTCGTCGGCGGTGGCTTCCAGCGTGCCGGTCTTGTCGTCCAGCTTGAAGATGGCGACCTTGCCACGCTGGCCGTTGATGATGCGCAGATCGGTCACGATCCCGGCCAGCAAGACCGGGTCGCGGCTTTCCACCACATCGCCAATGGGCGTGCGGGCAAAGCGGCGCACCTCGCGTTCCACCTCGTCGAACAGATGACCCGACAGGTAAAAGCCGATCGCCGTCTTCTCGTGGGTCAAGCGCTCCTTCACCCCCCAGGGCAGGACATCGACCAGATCAGGCTCCTGGGTACTGGCGCCATGGCCGTCGGCGCCGAACAAGTCGAACAGGCCGCCCTGCTGGGCGTTGGCCTGCTGGGCGTTGGCATACTCGAACGCCCGCTCCACCGAGGCCAGCAGGGCTGCGCGGTTGAGCTCCAGCGAATCAAAAGCCCCGGCCTTGATGAGTGCTTCGACCGTGCGCTTGTTCAAGCGGCTGCGATCCACCCGGTTGCAGAAATCGAACAGACTCTTGAACGGGCCGACGGTGTCACCAGCAGGGCCCACGCCCCGGCCTTCGCGTGCCGCCTCAATGGCCTCGATCGCCTGCTGGCCCGTGCCTTTGATCGCCCCCAGCCCATAGCGGATGACCTTGTCGCTGACCGGCTCGAAGCGGTAGGTGCCGCGGTTGACGTCCGGCGGCTCGAAGGTGATGCCGAACTGGATCGCGTCCTCGAACAACACCTTGAGCTTGTCGGTGTCGTCCATTTCGATGGCCATGTTGGCGCAGAAGAACTCCGCCGTGAAGTGCACCTTGAGCCAGGCCGTGTGGTACGCCAGCAGGGAATAGGCGGCAGCGTGCGACTTGTTGAAACCGTAGCCGGCGAACTTCTCCATCAGGTCGAAGACCTCGTCGGCCTTCTCTTCGCTGATGCCCTTCTCGGCCGCGCCCTTGCGGAAGATGATCCGGTGCTGGGCCATCTCCTCGGGCTTTTTCTTGCCCATCGCACGCCGCAGCAGGTCGGCGCCGCCGAGGGAGTAGCCTCCCAGTATCTGGGCCGACTGCATCACCTGTTCCTGGTAGACCATGATGCCGTAGGTTTCGGCCAGCACCGGCTCCAGCAGCGGGTGAGGATAGACCACTGCTTCACGCCCGTGCTTGCGCGCCACGAAGCTGGGGATCAGGTCCATCGGCCCTGGGCGGTACAACGCGTTGAGGGCGATCAGGTCTTCCAGCCGGGTGGGTTTGGCGTCGCGCAGCATACCCTGCATGCCGCGGCTTTCAAACTGGAACACGGCTTCGGTCTTGCCCTGCTGGAACAGTTGGTAGGTGGCTTGGTCGTCGAGCGGAATGTTCTCGAACGCAAAACCGGCTTGGTCAGGGTGGCGTTTCTGGATGAACGTCTTGGCCAGCTCCAGGATGGTGAGCGTGGCCAGGCCCAGAAAGTCGAACTTCACCAGGCCCACGGCCTCCACGTCGTCCTTGTCGTACTGACTCACCGCCGACTCGCTGCCCGGCTGCTGATACAGCGGACAGAAATCGGTGAGCTTGCCCGGCGCGATCAGCACGCCGCCGGCGTGCATACCGATGTTGCGCGTGATGCCTTCGAGCTTTTGCGCCAGTTCGATCAGTTGCTTGACCTCCTCCTCCTTCTGGATACGCTCGGCCAGCAGCGGCTCCATGGCGATGGCGTAGTTGTTCTTGTCGCCAGGCTTGGGCGGGTCGGGCGGGTACTGCAGCGTCACGCTCATGCCCGGTTTGTTGGGAATGAGTTTGGAGATGCCATCGCAGAAGCCATAGGCGAAGTCCAGCACGCGGCCCACATCGCGGATGGCGGCGCGCGCGGCCATGGTGCCGAAGGTGGCGATCTGGCTCACCGCATCCTTGCCGTACTTGCCCTTGACGTAGTCGATGACGCGGTCGCGGTTGGTCTGGCAGAAGTCGATGTCGAAGTCGGGCATGGACACCCGCTCCGGGTTCAGGAAGCGTTCGAACAGCAGGTTGTACTGCAGGGGGTCGAGGTCGGTGATGAGCAGGGCGTAGGCCACCAGGGAGCCGGCCCCGGACCCCCGGCCCGGCCCGACCGGGCAGCCGTTTGCCTTGGCCCACTGGATGAAGTCCGACACGATGAGGAAGTAGCCCGGAAACCCCATCTTGAGGATGGTGTCGAGCTCGAACTCCAGCCGCTCCAGATAGCGCGGGCGCTGACGCTCGCGCTCTGCCTGATCCGGGTAGAGGTGTTCGAGACGGGCGTTGAGCCCCTCGTGCGAAACGTGGCGGAAATAGTCCTCCACCGACATCACCACGCCGTTGACGGGCGGAATCGGGAAGTCGGGCAGGCGCGGCTTGCCCAAGGTCAGCGTGAGGTTGCAGCGCTTAGCAATCTCCACCGTGTTGGCCAGGGCGCTGGGCACGTCGGCGAACAGGGCCGCCATCTCGTCGCTGGACTTGAAATACTGCTCGCGGGTGAATTTGCGCACGCGGCGGCTGTTGCCGAGGATTTCCCCTTCGGCAATGCAAACGCGCGCTTCGTGAGCCTCGTAATCGTCGGCCCCGAGGAACTGGATCGGATGGGTGGCCACCACGGGCAGGCCGAGCCGTGCGGCCAGAGGCACCGCGGCCATGACGTGGCGTTCGTCGTCGGCACGCCCGGCACGCTGGATTTCGAGGTAGAAGCGGTGCGGGAACGCATGGGCCAGTTGCAGGGCCAGCTCGGCGGCCCGGGCCTCGTCACCGGCCAGCAGGGCCTGGCCGACCGGCCCGGCATGGGCTCCCGAGAGCACGATCAGCCCCTCTCCCAGTTCCTGCAGCCATTCCCAGCGCAACGCGGCCTGGTCACGCACGACGTTGCGCGTCCAGCCACGGGCCAGCAGTTCGCACAGGTTCAGGTAGCCTCGATGGTTTTGTACCAGCAGCAGCAGGCGCGGCAGGCTGTGCTGCTGGCTGGAGGCCCCCGGCACCGGCTCCCCGCCCAGGCCTTGCACCACCACGTCGGCCCCCAGCACGGGCTTGACACCGGCCCCGCGCGCAGCCTTGTAGAACTTGATGGCACCGAACAGGTTGTTCAGGTCGGTGATGGCCAGGGCAGGCTGGCCGTACCCCACCGCAGCCCCGACGGCCTCGTCCACACGGGTGGTGCCATCGACGACGGAAAACTCGGTATGCAGGCGCAGGTGTACGAACATGGCGCCATTGTAGGCAGCGGGCCGCCGCACTCAATCCTTGAGGATGGCCAGCACCTCGGAACGGAACTCCCGGCTGTAGAGGATGAGCACCACCAGCCCCGTGGCCAGCACCATGGCCAGGGGCGAGATGAACCAGGCCAGCGCGGCAAATGAGAAATAGTAGGCCCGCAGCCCGTCATTGAAGCTCTCGGCGGCGGCCCCCACCATGGCGGCGGCCCGGTCCACATAGATGGTGCGATCGAACTTGCCGCTGTCGAAGTCCGCCGGAGGCGGCATGGCACCGATCACCAGCGCCAGAAAGGTGTACTGGCGCATACACCAGGAGAAACGGAAAAAGGCATAGACGAAGATCGCCACCAGCACCAGCACCTTGAACTCGAACACCACGAGCGAGGTGGCTTGCGCAAAGGGAATTTCGCTCATCAGCTCGGTGGCCTTTTCGGTGGTGCCCAGCACCGCGAACAAGCCCCCGACGATCAGGATGGCGGTGGAGGAGAAGAAGGACGGCGTCTGCGACAGGCTCTGGGTGATGATGCCGTCCAGCATGCGCGGCTCGCGCTGGCTGGCCTGCATCATCCAGTAGCGGCGGTAACGGTTGGTGGTGGCGAGCAAGGAAGGGCGTTTGCGTGACCAGGCTCTGGCAAACCAGGCGTAGCCCACCCAGAGGGTCACAAACGCCAACAGGGCCAACCAGTCGGCCCAGGGAAGCAGATCGAAAATATTCATGGCGGGAGGCTCCGGGCATCAAGTATGCCGTGGAACCTCCCGTTCGGGTACGACAGAAACGGGCTGGATCAGGCCTTGAGTCGCGCCGCCACCTCGGCCACACGTTGGCCGAAAAGGCGCGCCGTCTCCAAGTCCCCAGGCAACATGTCGTTGGCGCCGGCATCGGAGGGGCTCTGGGCCATGGCACCCGCGAAAGAGCCAACATAGTTCACGTCGTTGCGCTGGGCTGCTTTGGTGTTGCTCGGCATCAGGCCGGTCCCCACCCAAATGCCGCTGTGCTGCATGGCCAGCGTGAACAGGTAGTGCAGCGTGGACAGTTTGTCACCGTTCATGGTGGCGCTGTTGGTGAAACCGGCAAAAAGCTTGTCTTTCCATTTCTGCGTGACCCAGGCCTTGCTGGATGCGTCAGCAAATTTCTTGAACTGCCAGCTCACGCCACCCATATAGGTGGGGCTGCCCATGATGATGGCATCGGCGGCGTCCAGCATGTCCCAGCCGCCTTCAGGCAGGTTGCCATCGGCATCGATGGCCAGCAGTTCGGCGCCAGCACCATCGGCCACCGATTGCGCCATGCGCTGGGTGTGGCCGTAACCCGAGTGGTACACAACAACGATACGAGACATGATGAACTCCTGGATGGGTTGAACAAGAAATGGACACAATCAGGCAGCAAGATCAAACACCAGCACTTCGGCCGACTGCCCGTCGGATAAAGTGATGGCTGGCTCCCCATGCATACCCAGGGCGTCACCGCTGGCGAGCCGATGACCATTGACCATCAGCTCACCACGGATCAGGTGGACATAAGCCTTGCGGGCGGGGTCGAGCGGCAAGCGGGCAGACTCATCCCCGTCAAACAGGCCGGCATAGAGTAACGCATCGGCATGCAGGCTGACCGAGCCCTGCGCTCCATGGGGTGACGCGACCAGCCGCAGCCGACCTCTTTTTTCGCTTTCGGTGAAGGTCTTTTGCTCGTAGCTGGGCGGGATGCCCGTGACATCGGGCTGGATCCAGATTTGCAAAAAATGGGTGAACTGGTCCGGGGCCTGGTTGAATTCGCTGTGCAGCACGCCGCGCCCAGCGCTCATGCGCTGCACATCGCCCGGCAAAATGCCTTTGACATGGCCCATGCTGTCGCGGTGCGCAAGGCAGCCCTCCAGCACATAGCTGATGATTTCCATGTCGCGATGGCCGTGGGTGCCGAAACCGGTACCCGGTGCGATCCGGTCTTCATTGATCACTCGCAGATTGCCCCAGCCCATGTGCCGAGGGTCGTGGTAATCGGCAAACGAAAACGAGTGCTTGCTGACCAGCCAGCCGTGGTCGGCATGGCCTCGGTCTTCGGAGCGGCGGATGTGGATCATGCTGCGAATTCTGCCTGTCGCCTCTGGGGCTGAATGTGTATGGATTTGCTGTCATCATTCAAATGTTTTGAATTGAAAGACCGAACCATGTCCTCGCCCCGAACCGCACTGTCGCCGGACAACCTTCATCTGCTGGAGACGGTCGCCCGCACCGGCAGCATGGCAGCGGCGGCGCGTGAGCTCGGGCTGGTGCCCAGCGCCCTGACCTACCGTGTGCGTCAGATGGAGGAGGCGCTGGATGTGCTGCTGTTCGATCGCCGCTCGCGCCGCGCCCAGCTCACCCCTGCCGGCGCCGAGCTGTTGCGCACCGGGGAGCGCCTGCTGCTCGAGCTCGACGCCGTGGCCCAACGGGTACGCCGCATCGCCACCGGCTGGGAGCCCCAGCTCACCCTGGCCGCCGACGCCGTGATCGCGCGCAGCACGCTGTTCGAGTTGTTCCAGGACTTCTACGCGCTGGGGGCGCCCACGCGGTTGCGCCTGCGCTCCGAGACGCTCTCCGGCACGCTGGAAGCCTTGCTGACCGGCCAGGCCGACCTGGCACTGGGGGTACTGATCGACGGCTCGCTGCCTTCGGAAATCCACTGCGAACCCTTGGGCGAGGTGGAATTCGTCTTCGTGGTGGCCCCCCATCATCCGCTGGCCGACACCCCGGAGCCGCTGACGCCGATCGACATCCAGGCCCATCGGGTGGTGGCCGTGGCCGATACCTCGCAGCGCGGCCAAGGCATGAGCTTCGGCCTGCTGCCGGGACAGGACGTGCTCACCGTCGGCACCATGCAGGAAAAGCTCGACGCCCAGCGGCGCGGCCTGGGCTGCGGCTCCCTGCCCCGACCGCTGGTCCAACCCCTGCTCGACACCGGTGAAATGGTGCACAAACGCACCACCCTGCCGCCACGCCTCTACCGCCCCGGTTATGCCTGGCATGCCCCCATGAGCCCGGCAGCCCGACGAGGCCCGGCGCACCCGGGCCTGCATACACCCGGACGCGCCCTGCAGTGGTGGCTGGAACGCCTGGCCCACCGCACCACGCGCGATGCCCTGTTGCATCACCATGTCTGAACCGGGCGATCCCAAGCTACACTGACTTCCAGCACGGAGATCCACATGCCGCCCACACCCCGCCCTTCCTCTGCAACGACAGCCCAACACATCGCCATCGTCGGTGCGGGCATGGCCGGCGTCACCTGCGCACGCACCCTGATCCAGGCGGGCCACCGCGTCACGCTGATCGAGAAAAGCCGGGGGGCTGGCGGTCGCATGGCCACGCGACGCACCGAATTCGGTGGTTTCGACCACGGCGCCCAGTTCTTCACGGTGCGCGACCCCCGTTTCGAGCAGGTGCTCAGACTCGATCCTTCGCTCATTGCCCCCTGGAAGGCGAACACCGTGCGCGTGCTGGATGCGCTGGGCCAAACCATGGCCAGCACGCCAGAGCCGCGCGATACCCGCTGGGTGGCCGTGCCGGGCATGAACGCCCTGGTCAAGCGCTGGGTAGAGCCGCTGAGCAACGGCACACTGGCGGGCGCCTTGCATCTCGAATCCCAGGTCACGCGCATCGAAGCCGATGCGCTACACCCCAAGCGCTGGCAGCTCCGGCTGGAAGGGGTGCAGGGGGCCCAGCAAGTGCTGGGGGGCTTTGACCAGGTGGTGCTCGCGGTGCCCCACCCACAGGCCGATACCCTGCTGCGCGCCAGCGCCTTGGCCCCCAAACTCAGCAAAGCCCTGCAGACCGTGGACGTGGCCCCGTGCTGGACACTGATGCTGGCCTTTCCACAGGCCATGCAGCCGGGGCTGGAGTCCTTCGGCCCGCGCTGGCACGCGGCCAGCAGCGACCACCACCGCATCCGCTGGGTGGCCCGAGAACCGAGCAAGCCGGGGCGCTCCGCGGTGGAACGCTGGACGGTGCAGGCCAGCCCGGAATGGTCGGCCGAACACTTGGAAGACGACCCCGAGCGCGTGAAAGCCAAACTGCTCAAGGGTTTCGCCGAAATCACCGGCATCCGCGCCACGCCGGCACATGCCGTCGTCCACCGCTGGCGTTATGCCCAGACTCGACAGCCGCTGGGCCAACCTTTTTTGCGCGACGGCAAGCTCGGCATCGCGCTGTGCGGCGACTGGTGCCTGGGGCACCGGGTGGAGAACGCCTTCGTGTCCGGGCTGGAACTGGCCCTGGCCATGGCCTGATGCCGTACCGCGGTCGGTTCGCGCCGTCGCCCACGGGGCCTCTGCACGCCGGCTCGCTGGTCGCGGCCCTGGCCAGTTGGCTGGACGCTCGCGCGCACCGGGGCGTCTGGCTCGTTCGCCTCGAAGACGTGGACACCCCGCGCTGCGTGCCGGGCGCAGACCGCACCATTCTGGAACAACTGGCTCGCTGCGGACTGGAACCCGACGAACCGCCCACCTGGCAATCGCAACACGGCAACGCCTACGCCCTGGCGCTGGATAACCTGGTCCAGCGCGGCTGGGCCTATCCCTGTGCCTGCACCCGCAAGGACATCGACGCCACTTGGCGGGCACGAGGGGTGCATCATGAACGCCATGCCGAGCGGGTCTATCCCGGCACCTGCCGCCCCGAGCATGGCGGCCTGCGTGGGCGGCCACCCCGTGCCTGGCGCCTGCACGTGGACCGCGTCCAGCAGGCCCTGCAACGGCCCACCCCCACCCTCTGGACCGACCGCCGGCTCGGACCCCAGCGGCAGAACGTGGCCACCGAGGTCGGCGACTTCGTGCTGCGACGTGCCGACGGCCTGTGGGCCTATCAACTGGCCGTGGTGGTGGACGACGCACGCCAAGGCATCAGCCACGTGGTGCGGGGCGAGGACCTGACCGACAACACCGCCCGCCAGATCGTGCTGCAACAGGCCCTGGGCCTGCCCACGCCGCGCTACCTGCACACCCCGCTGGTGAACGGCCCCAACGGGGAAAAACTCTCGAAGCAGAACGGAGCCGAGGCGCTGGACCTCACCGATCCGCTCCAGGCCTTGAACCAGGCCGCCCAAGTGCTGGGTTTGCCGCCGCAAACCTCGGGGGTGCCAAGCGCTTTGCGGGCCTGGACGGCGCAATGGCAAAGCCGCTGGTTCGATCCGACGGCCGAATCTCTACAATGCCGGGGGTGAACAGCGCAACCCTGCCCTCCCCCACCCCCGTCGAGTCGCCTGCCGGTACGGGCATACCCGGCGGTGTGGCACACCCCAAAACCATCAAAAGCTTCGTCAAACGCGCGGGCCGCACCACCACCGGCCAGGCCAAGGCTTTGGCCGAATGGGGGCCCCGCTTTCTGCTGCCCTACACCGGCCAAGTCATCGATCCCACCGCCCTGTTCGGCCGAGCGGGGCCGCTGATTCTGGAAATCGGCTTCGGCATGGGCGAAGCGACCGCGCACATCGCCCAGGTGCGCCCGCAGGACAACTTCCTCTGCTGCGAAGTGCACGAACCCGGTGTCGGGGCCCTGCTCAAACGCATCGGCGAGCAGGGATTGACCAACATCCGCATCCTGCAGCACGACGCGGTGGAGGTGCTCGACCACATGCTGCCGCCAGCCAGCCTGGACGGCGTGCACATCTTCTTCCCCGACCCCTGGCACAAGA
Organism: Tepidicella baoligensis; assembly: GCF_013432195.1. Taxonomy (GTDB): domain Bacteria; phylum Pseudomonadota; class Gammaproteobacteria; order Burkholderiales; family Burkholderiaceae_C; genus Tepidicella; species Tepidicella baoligensis. Next base: position 28,288 of record NZ_JACCDB010000002.1, read on the forward strand.
AGAAGCACCACAAACGCCGGCTGGTCCAAGCGCCCTTCGTGGCCAAGCTGGCGCAACGCCTCAAGCCGGGCGGCTATATCCATTGCGCCACCGACTGGCAGCCCTATGCCGAACAGATGCTCGCGGTGCTCGGCGCCGAGCCCCTGCTGACCAACACGGCGGCCGATGCGGGCCTCGGAGGCTACGCCCCCAAGCCCGACTACCGGCCGCTGACCAAGTTCGAAAACCGCGGCCTGCGCCTCGGCCATGGCGTGTGGGACGTGGTGTTCCGCCGCCGGCCATGACCACTGCTCCGCCCTGCCCCCCCGAATGGCTCGCCGGCCTGGACACGCTGGCCGAACGCGCCATCGGCCTGTCCGACCCCAACCCCCGCGTGGCCTGCCGGATCATCACCACCGACGGCCGCGCCTTTGAAGGCCACACCCAGGCCGCGGGCGGCCCGCATGCCGAAGTCATGGCCTTGCGCTCAGCCCGTACCGCCGGCGCATCGCTGGCCGGCGCCACCGCCCTCGTCACGCTGGAACCCTGCAGCCACCATGGCCGCACCCCGCCCTGCTGCGACGCCCTGATCGACGCGGGCGTGGGCCGTGTGGTCATCGCACTGCCCGACCCCAACCCCCTCGTCGGCGGGCAAGGCATTGCGCGGCTGCGGGCCGCAGGCATCGCCGTGGACCTGCTGCCGGCCGACCACCCGCTGGCCGTGGCCAGCCGCGAACTCAACATCGGCTTTCTGAGCCGCATGGAGCGTGGCCGGCCCTGGGTGCGCATGAAAATTGCCGCCTCGCTCGACGGCACCACCGCGCTGCCCAACGGGGTGAGCCAATGGATCACCGGTGAAGCTGCCCGCACCGACGGCCACGCTTGGCGGCGCCGCGCCTCGGCTGTGCTCACCGGCATCGGCACCGTGCAGGAAGACGACCCCCGGCTCGACGTCCGCCTCGTGCCCACACAGCGCCAGCCGCGCCGGGTGGTGGTGGACTCCCGGCTCGACATCCCCCCCCAGGCACGCATTCTGCAGCCCCCGGGCGAAGTCTGGATCTACAACGCCGCCGATCCGCACGCCACGGCCCCGGCCCGCGCGGCTTTGCGCTCGCAAGGCGCTGTGCTCATCGACTGTCCGGGCCCCGCCAAGGCGGCCGGCGGCACGCCCAAGGTGGATCTGGCCGCCATGCTGCACGATCTGGCCCGGCGCGAAGTCAACGAACTCCACGTGGAGGCCGGCCACAAGCTCAACGGCTCTTTGCTGCGCGAAGGGCTGGTGGATGAGCTGCTGCTCTACCTTGCGCCCAGGCTGCTCGGCCCCGGCGCCGGACTCGCCCACATCGGCCCCTTTGAGGCGCTGCAACAAGGCCTGGAACTGGTGTTCAGCGAGGTGGTGCCCGTGGGCCCCGATCTGCGGATTCGTGCGCGCTTCGTTCCCAGCCCCCAGCCCCCCTCCTCACCCTGAAGCGGGCCAACCCCATGGCCCACGTGCCCAAGAACCCCGCCATTCCCATGCGCGACGGCGTGTCACCCAGTTGCGTCGCCCTGCCGCGCATGCGGGCAACACCCTGGGCCACCGTGCTGGATTTTCTGGCTCACCGCCTGCCCCGCGTGGGGCGCGACGAGTGGCGGGCGCGCATGTCCGCCGGTGAAGTGGTCGGCGACGACGGCCAACCCCTTGCCCCGCACACCCCCTACTTGCATGGCGCCCGCGTGTACTACTGGCGTGCCCTGCCGCAAGAGCCCGTCATCCCGTTCGAAGCCCAGGTGCTGTTTCGCGATGAGCACCTCGTCGTGGCCGACAAGCCCCATTTCCTGCCCGTGACCCCAGGGGGCCGCTACGTGCAGCAAAGCCTGCTGGTGCGCCTCAAGCGGGAACTGGGCCTGGCCGATCTGAGCCCGCTGCACCGCATCGACCGTGAAACGGCCGGCCTGGTGGTGTTCAGCGTGCGGCCGCAGGACCGCGACGCCTACCAGCGCCTGTTCCGCGAACGCCGCATCCACAAAAGCTACGAAGCCATCGCGCCTGCCGCGCCCCACCTGCCTTGGCCGATGATCAGGCAGAGCCACATCCTGGCATGCGAAGACGCGTTCTACAAGATGCGCGAGGCCGCGCCAGAAGAAGGCCTGGCGCCCAACAGCGAAACCCGCATCGAGCCACTGGAACAACAAGGCCCGTGGGCACGCTACCGCCTGGAACCCGTGACCGGCAAGCGCCACCAGTTGCGGGTGCACATGCACGGCCTGGGCCTGGCCATCGCCGGCGACCAGTTCTACCCCGTGGTGCGCCGCCTGCCCGGTGAACCCGAAGACTACGCCGAACCGCTGCACCTACTGGCCCAGACCCTGAGCTTCACCGACCCGATGACCGGCCAGGAACGCCATTTCCAGAGCCAGCGCGTGCTGGACTGGCCCTCCGCCCCTTGAAACCCCTTCATGGAAGCCCTCCTCCTCTCCACCGGCCTGGTGGCGCTTGCCGAAATCGGCGACAAGACCCAGCTGCTGGCCTTGCTGCTGGCAGCCCGTTTTCGGAAACCTTGGCCCATCGCCTGGGGCATACTGGTCGCCACCCTGGCCAACCATGCCCTCGCGGGGAGTGTCGGTCTGTTGGTGGCGCGCTGGCTCACCGACGACATCCTGCGCTGGGTGCTGGGCATCGGCTTTCTGGCCATGGCGGTGTGGATGCTGATCCCTGACCAGCTCGACGCACAGCCCGAGACCCAGGGCCGCTGGGGCGTGTTCGGCACCACCTGCGTGCTGTTCTTTCTGGCCGAGATGGGCGACAAGACCCAGCTCGCCACCGTGGCACTGGCGGCCCAGTTCAACGCCTGGTTCCCCGTGGTGGCCGGCACCACGCTGGGCATGATGATCGCCAACGCCCCCGCGGTGTGGCTGGGGGACCGCATGGCCCACCGCCTGCCGGTGCGCGCGATTCACCTGGGCGCCGCTGCGCTGCTGGCCGTGCTGGGTGTGTGGGCCTTGTGGGGCTGGTGAATGTTGCACAGCAACAAAACCCCGTGGTAAACTTTTTAGATATCTATTTTTGGACCCGCTTGTGGACAGTGACAGTAGCCCATCGATGCTGACGACCGGAACGGTCGGCGCTTCGCGTACCCTGCACTGACGCCCAGCCCTTCCTTGGCGCGGCGTCGATCCGGCACGCCGCCCACCCTTCCTTCTCTGCACGCCTGCCGTTGTGGTTTCGCCGCGCCTTGTCTGCGCACCGGCGACCCCGCAAGCGAATGCTACTCTGCTGCCCGTTCACAACGGGGTCGTCTGATCCCGTTACGCTGGCCGCGCCAGCAAGGAGTTGTCATGGACCCCGATCCCAGTTGTCACATACCCGATCGCTTCACCCTCAATCCTTTCAGTTTGACGGCTCAACGCCCACCATCCCACGCCTGACCATGGCCACATGGGATCTGGTGGATGCTGGAGCCACCGGAGACGCCCATGAACCGCGAAGACCTGAAGCTCACCCTGGCCGCGCTGCGCCGTTCGCTCGACGGCAAGGCCTTCACCCAACTGGTCCACCGCACCCCTGCGGCCGACGTTGCCGACGAACTCGAAACCCTACCCGTGGCCGATGTGGCCGCCCTGCTGCAGACCCTCCCGGCGACCGACCGTACCGAACTCTTCTCGCACCTGCCGGAGCGTTTGCAGGACGCCCTGCTGCCCGCCCTGCCCCGGCCAGTGGTGGTGCAACTGTTCGAGACCCTGCCCTCCGACGACCGCGCAGACCTGTTCAACCGCCTGAGCGAGGACGCCCAGGCCCAGCTCCTGCCCGCCCTGGCCCAGGTCGAGCGGGAAGACATCCTGCGGTTGGCCGCCTACCCCGAAGGCTCGGTAGGTTCAGCCGTCACCTCCGACTACGTGGCCGTCACGGCCGACATGACGTCCCGGGCGGCGCTGGACCTCATCCGCGCCACCGCACCCGATAAAGAGACCATTTACGTCATCTACGTCCTCAACGCCGAACGCCAGTTGCTCGGCACACTGTCGCTGCGCGACCTGGTGCTGTGCCCCCCTGAAAGCCGCATTGGCGACCTGATGCGCAAGGAACCCGTGTTCGCCAAGGCCAAATGGCCGCGGGCGCAAGCGGCCGAGCTGATCCGCCGCTACGATCTGTTGGCCCTGCCCGTCATCAATGGCGGCAACCGCATGATCGGCATCGTCACCGTGGACGACGCCATGGACATCGAAAAGGAGCAGGACGCCACCCAGCTGGCCCGCTTCGGGGGCACCGCCATCATGGGCGGACCGGACCTGAACATCCGCGAATCCTCGATTGGCCAGATGTACAAGACCCGGGTGTTCTGGCTGGCCATGCTGACCTGCTTCGGTGTCATCACCAGCACCTTCATCGCCGGACAGGAGGCGATCCTGGCCGAAGTCATCGTTCTGGCCGCCTTCATCGCCCCGATCATCGACATGGGCGGCAACACCGGCAGCCAGTCGGCCACACTGGTGATCCGGGCGATGGCCATTGGAGACGTGAAGCTCAAGTGGCGCGACATCTGGTTCGTGGTCAAGCGCGAAATCCCCGTTGCGCTGGGCCTGGGCGTGACCATCGCCATCCTGGAGGCCATCCTGGCCTATGTCAGCAAGGGTGTGGGTTTTGAGGTGCTGCTGGTGGTGGGCCTGACCATGCTCATCGTCACCGTGCTGGGCGGCGTCATCGGAGCCTTGCTGCCGTTTGCCGCCCGGCGCATGGGCACCGATCCGGCCACCCTCAGCTCCCCCATGATCACATCGATCATGGACTTGCTGGGGGTATTCATCTACTTTTACATCGCCTACTTGTTCCTCGGCCACCTGATCGGCTGAGCAACAGGCTTCAAACCCGCTCGCCCACCCAGTGGGCGACGGACTCCAGCGCCAGCGGCAAAGCGTTGGGGTTGTTGCCGCCCGCCATGGCCATGTCGGGCTTGCCACCGCCTTTGCCGCCCACATGGTGGGCAACGAAATTCACCAGCTCGCCAGCCTTGACCTTGCCCACCGTGTCGGGCGTCACGCCCGCAGCGAGTTGCACCTTGCTCCCATCGACCGCAGCGAGCACGATGACGGCGGTCTTGAGCTTGTCCTTGAGCTTGTCCATGGTCTCGCGCAGTGCCTTGGCGTCGGCGCCTTCCAGTCGCGCGGCCAACACCTTCACACCCTTGACATCCACGGCTTGGTTCATCAGCTCGTCGCCCTGTACGGCTGCCAGCTTGCCTTTGAGCGCGGCCATTTCCTTTTCCAGCTCGCGTATCTGTTCCAGCAAACTGCCCACGCGCGCAGGCACGTCGCCAGGAGCCACCTTCAGTGTGCCGGCCACGCCACCCAGGGTGGCTTCCATGTTTTGCACGTAGCGCAGGGCGGTCAGGCCGGTCGTGGCCTCGATACGACGCACACCGGCCGCCACGCCGCCTTCGGCGGTGATGGTGAAAAAGCCGATGTCCCCCGTGCGCGCCACGTGGGTGCCGCCGCAGAGCTCGCGGCTGGTGCCGATGTCGAGCACGCGCACGGTGTCACCGTACTTTTCGCCAAACAGCATCATGGCACCCGTGGCTTTGGCAGACTCGATATCCATCACCCGAGCCTGGGTGGGCACGTTGTCGATGATCTCGGCATTGACGCGGATTTCGATCTCGCGGATCTGTGCGTCGGTCAGCGGGGCGTTGTGGGTGAAGTCGAAGCGCGTTTTTTCGGCATCCACCAGGGAGCCTTTCTGCTGCACGTGCTCGCCGAGCACTTCGCGCAAGGCCTTGTGCATGAGGTGGGTGACCGAGTGGTTGCGCATGGTGGCGGCGCGAAGGGCCATGTCCACCCGGGCGTCCACGTGGTCGCCCACGGCCAGGGTACCGGTTTCCAGCACGCCGTGGTGGCCGAATACGTCGGCTTTGATCTTCTGGGTGTCTTCCACCCGGAAGCGGGCGGAGCCGCTGATCAGCGTCCCCTGGTCGCCCACCTGGCCGCCGCTTTCGGCATAGAAGGGCGTCGTGTCCAACACCACCACGCCAGCCTGGCCGTGTTTGAGTTCGGCCACCGGGGTGCCATCCATGTAGAGGGCCACCACCTTGGCCTGGACTTGCAATTGCTCATAGCCCACGAAGGTGTTGTCTGGGCCATGGTAGTCGAGCACCTTGTCCATTTTGAACTTGCCGGCAGCGCGGCCCTGCGCCTTCTGGCGCTCCATGGCGGCCTCGAAGCCGGCCGTGTCCACCGTGACGCCTCGCTCGCGGCACACGTCGTTGGTCAGGTCCAGCGGAAAGCCGTAGGTGTCGTGCAGCTTGAAGGCCACCTCACCGGACAGCACCTGCTCGCCGTTGCTCAGCGCGGCGTCCAGAATGTCCATGCCGTGGGCCAGCGTCTCGTAGAAGCGCTCTTCCTCGGTCTTGAGCACCTCGGCGATGCGCTGGGCCTGGGCCGCCAGGTGGGGATAGGCCTCGCCCATCTGGGCCACCAGGTCAGGCACCAGTTTGTGGAAGAACGGTGCCTTGCACCCGAGCTTGTAGCCGTGACGGATGGCGCGGCGCACGATGCGACGCTGCACGTAGCCCCGGCCTTCGTTGCTGGGGATCACGCCGTCGGCCACCAGGAAGGCGGTGGCCCGCAGGTGGTCGGCGATCACGCGCAGGCTGGGGCTGTGCAGATCGGCGCACCCGGTTTCGCGCGCGGCGGCAGCGATGAGCTTCTGGAACAAATCGATTTCGTAGTTGCTGTGCACACCTTGCAAGATGGCGGCCAGACGCTCCAGGCCCATGCCGGTGTCCACACAGGGGGCGGGCAGCGGGGTGACGGAGCCGTCTTCGTGCATCTCGTACTGCATGAACACGTTGTTCCAGATCTCGATGAAGCGGTCGCCATCTTCTTCGGGGCTGCCCGGGGGGCCGCCGGGGATGTGCGGACCGTGGTCGTAGAAGATTTCGCTGCACGGGCCACAGGGACCGGTGTCGGCCATCATCCAGAAGTTGTCGCTCTTGTAGCGGCCGCCCTTGTTGTCGCCGACGCGGATCACGCGCTCGGGCGGCAGGCCGATTTCTTTCGTCCAGATGTCGTAAGCCTCGTCGTCTTCGGCATACACCGTGGCGAGCAGGCGCTCTGCAGGCAGCTTGTAGACTTCGGTCAGCAGTTCCCAGGCCCATTTCAGGCTTTCGCGTTTGAAGTAGTCGCCAAAAGACCAGTTGCCCAGCATTTCGAAGAAGGTGTGGTGGCGCGCGGTGTAGCCGACGTTCTCCAGGTCGTTGTGCTTGCCACCGGCACGCAGGCAGGCCTGCACGGATGCGGCGCGCACGTAGCTGCGCTTGTCGGTACCCAGAAACACGTCCTTGAACTGCACCATGCCCGAGTTGGTGAACATCAGCGTGGGGTCGTTGCTCGGCACCAGCGGGCTGGACGCCACGACCGTGTGGCCGCGCTCGGCGAAGAAGTCCAAAAAGGTCTTGCGGATCTCGGCCACGGTGGCCACGGGCGTCGAGGTAGGCTGGGTCATGATGGGTGTCGCGGATCGATAGGCTGGCGCAAGCCAGCAAACCTTTTATTTTAGGCGGTTGGGGCTTGTGCGCGCTCCCATGCGGCCCAAGCCGCTTCGCCCAGCCGTCGCGTCAGCTCGGCTGCCGCCAGTGGCTCACACAGTGGCGCCGCCTGCCCGGCCCAGAGGGGGGTGCAATCGTCGAGCCCCGCGGCCTCTGCGGCAGCCCGCACGGGCGCCATCGCCCAGCCGGCCAGCGGAAATGCCGGAGCGCGTGCACTCAGGCAGGTCGCGCCATCGCCCAACTCGCGCATGGCGCGGTTCACAATGCCACGCGCTGGCCGGCCGGTGAACACATTGGTGAGCGCCGTGTGCCCCGCGCGCGAGGACTGCAACGCCGCCCGGTGCAAGGGGTGAGTCTGGGCCTCGGGGCTCAGCAGATAGGCCGTACCCACTTGCACCCCGGCCGCGCCCAAGGCCATGGCGGCACGCACCCCCTGCGGGTCGGCAATACCCCCGGCCGCCAACACGGGCACCTGCACCGCACGGACGATCTGCGGCAGCAGTGCCATCAAGCCGGATTGGGTGGTCACGTCAGCCGTGAGGAACATGCCCCGGTGCCCGCCCGCCTCCAGACCCTGTGCGACGATCACGTCCACGCCGTTGCGCTCCAGCCAGCGGGCTTCGTCCACAGTGGTGGCGCTGCTCCACACTTGGGCGCCCCAGGCCTTGATCTCGGCCACCAGGGCCGGGGCCGGCAAGCCGAAATGAAAGCTCACCACTGGCGGACGGAACGGGCGGATCACCTCCAGCGCCTCGGGGCTGAAGGGGGCCCGGCCCGCCACCGCCTGCCCGACAGGCAGCACGGCGCCGAACCGATCGGCCAAAGGCCGCAAGGCATCGAGCCAGGCCGCCTCACGCACCGGGTCGTGTGGCGGCGGGGTGTGACAGAAGAAATTCACATTCCATGGCCCCTGGGCCTGGCGGCTCAGAAGGTCCAGCTCCTGGCGCAGGGCGTCGAGTGACAGCGTGGCCGCCGGGAGCGACCCCAACCCTCCGGCGCCACAGACTGCCAACGCCAGCGCACTGCCTTGCGAGCCGGCCATGGGCGCCTGGACCACGGGCAGGCGCAGTCCGAGTTTGTTCATCCAGCAAGAGGGCTTGGCATTCATGCGTCTATTGTGCCGGCTGTGCCGCCGATCGGCCCTGTTATGCTTGTCGCCCATGCGGATCAATCTCATCTTCGCGCGGGCGCAGAATGGCGTGATCGGGAAAGGCAACGCCATGCCCTGGCACCTGCCGGAGGATCTGGCCCATTTCAAGCGGCACACCCTAGGTTGCCCGGTCATCATGGGCCGGACAACCTGGTATTCGCTGCCCGAACGTTTTCGGCCGCTGCCCGGTCGGCTGAACCTCGTCCTCACACGCGACGCCGACACCGCCGCTCGGCTGCGCAGCGAAGGGGCGCTGCCCATGTCCGGCCTGCACGAAGCGCTGGCCCACTGCGCCGCCCTGCCGGAGCAGCCCGAGGAGGTCTGGATCATGGGCGGTGCGCAGGTTTATGGTCAGGCCGAACCGCTGGCCCAACGCGCAGTGGTGACGGAAATTGACCAGGTCTTCGAAGGTGACGCCTACGCCCCCTCGCTGGGGGCCGGCTGGCGGGAAACCCATCGCGAAGCCCACCAGTCTGACGCAGGCTACGGCTACGCCTTCGTCACCTACGAGCGCTGAACACCCGATGTCGCCTGCCGCGCAGCGTCCCGTCTCATGGGTCGTCCTGGCGAATCACCGGGTGCGTGCCGCCACCTTCGCCGCCATTTTCCTCGTCATCGCCTCCCACCTGTACGAGCGCCCACAGGGCGGTCTGGTCTGGGCGCTGTTGACTCTGCATTTATGGGTCTATCCGCACCTGCTTTATGCGTTTGCGAACCGGTCGGACAAGCCATTGAAAGTGGAGTATCTGGCCCTGTTGCTCGAACCGGCGCTCATGGGGGCGTGGGCGGCGTGGCTCGGTTTTCCACTGTGGATCGCTTTTCCGGTGTTCCTGGGCTCGCTGATCAGCATCTCCTTGTACCAAGGGCCCCGCGGCACCGCAGGGGCGGCACTGAGCTTCGGGGCTGGCGCCCTCACCGTCATCGCGCTCCACGGCTTCACTTTCGCCCCCGATACCCGTCTCCTGACTTCCGCGCTGGCGATGTCGTCGCTGGGCATCTACCTGCTGCTGGTGGCCGAGGCTGCGCGCCAGCGTGGACTCAAGTTGCGCCATGCACGCGAGGCACTGCGCGAGAAGGAGCAGGCCCTGCAACGGCAGCTCCAGGCCAACCAGTCACTGCAACAGCAACTGCTGGAACAAGCCAACCGCGACGCCCTCACCGGCCTGTTCAATCGCCGCTATCTGGACGCGACCATCCTGCGCGAGCTGGCGCGCAGCCAACGTGAAAGCCAGCCGCTGAGCCTGCTGATCATGGACATCGATCACTTCAAACAGGTGAACGACCGCCACGGCCACCAGGCAGGCGACGAAGTGCTGCGGCAAGTGGCCCAGGCTCTGGCCGCCGGGGCCCGCCAGTCGGACGTGGTGTGTCGGTACGGCGGGGAGGAATACCTGGTGCTGCTGCCCAACGTGACGTGCCACACGGCCCAGGTCCGTGCCGAGGCATACCGGGCCGATGTGCAAACATTGCCCATCCCCTTCGGCCCCGAGATCCTCCACGTCACCATCTCCATCGGCGTGGCCACCTTCCCCCAGCACGGCCAGACCGCCCAGGCGCTGATCCAGCAGGCGGACGCGGCCCTCTATCAGGCCAAGCAGCTTGGCCGCAACCGGGTGGCGGCCCAGAATCAGGCTGGCGGCTTGAGGTAACGCGCATCCGACCAGGTGGCCAGCCACTGCGGGGCGAAGGCCACGAACACCGCCGCGAACAGGCCGGTGAGGAAAGCATCGCCCCAGGCCATGAGCCAACGGGCCACCAGCGCTTCATGCAGCGTGTTGCCACCCAACAGGTGGTGGATGACCTCGTACAAGGCACCGGCCACGAACACCGCGACGGCCGTCCCCAGAAAGGCCCGCCCCAGGGTGTAAATGAACAGGTTGGGCGGTAACCAGCGGCGCAACGCCGCTCCGATGACCAGGGCCAGGGTCGCAGGTACCAGCCCGACCCAGGTCCACTGCGTGAGGACGCTGGCGACCGGCTGGCTACCGATGAGCCAGACCAGCGCGGCCACCCCTGCCAGCAAAGGCACTGCCAGGGGCCAGCCCAGCATCAGCACCAGCAAGCACGCTCCCGACAGTTGCACCTGCAAGCCCTGGGGCAGCTTCTGCGGCAGCAGCCACATCCAGGGCAGCAGGGCCAGGGCGGCCAGGGCGGGCGTGAGCAAGGGGCCGTTGAGCATGCGCCAGGGGCGCATCCACAGCGCCAGCCCCAGCGCCAAGGCCCCCATGCCAGCCTCCAGCACGGTCATCAAGGGCGAAGGGGTCGTCATGGGATGGGTTCACATGCCGGGGAGCCTGGGCATACCCAAGCCCTTCACGCCGCCGAGCTTCTTCATCATCTTCATCAGACCGCCGCCTTTCATCTTCTTCATCATGGCCTGCATCTGCTCGAATTCCTTGAGCAGGCGGTTGACCTCCTGCACATGCACGCCGGCACCGGCGGCGATGCGGCGCTTGCGCGAGGCCTTGATGATCTCGGGCTTGCGACGTTCCTGCGGCGTCATGGCGCAGATGATGCCCTCCTTGCGCTTGATGTCCTTTTCGGCGCGGCTCAGGTCGTTTTCGGTGGCCTTGGCGGTCATCTGGCTGGGCAATTTGTCCATCAAGCTGGACAGGCCGCCCATCTTCTTCATCTGGCGGATCTGCTCCAGGAAGTCCTCCAGGTTGAAGCCTTCACCGCTTTTGACCTTGGCGGCCAGCTTCTGGGCCTGCGCCATGTCCACACCCGCAGTGACTTGCTCCACCAGCGCCACGATGTCGCCCATGCCCAGAATGCGGCCGGCGTGCCGTTCGGCGTCGAACACCTCCAGACCGTCGATCTTCTCGCTGACACCAGCGAACTTGATGGGCGCCCCCGTGACGGTGCGCACCGACAGCGCCGCCCCGCCGCGTGAATCGCCGTCCGTCTTGGTCAGCACAATCCCGGTGAGGGGCAACGCCTCCTTGAAGGCCTTGGCGGTGTTGACCGCGTCCTGGCCCTGCATGGCGTCCACCACAAAGAGCGTTTCCACCGGGTTGAGCGCGGCGTGTAACTGCTGGATCTCGGCCATCAAGACCTCGTCAATGGCCAGACGGCCGGCCGTATCCACCAGCAGCACGTCGAAATAGTGCTTCTTGGCATAGTCCAGCGCGGCGCGGGCAATGTCCAGCGGCTTCTGGTCGGGCGTGCTGGGGAACCATTCGGCCCCGGCCTGCTTGGTCACGGTCTTGAGCTGCTCGATGGCTGCCGGGCGGTACACGTCACCGGAGACCGTCAGCACCTTCTTTTTGCGCTTGTCGATCAGCAGCTTGGCCAGCTTGGCGGTGGTGGTGGTTTTACCGGCGCCCTGCAGGCCGGCCATCAGAATGACCGCTGGCGGCTGGGCGGCGAGGTTGATCTCACTCACCCCTTCGCCCATGGTGGCGGCCAGCTCCTTGTGGATGATGCCCACCAGTGCTTGCCCTGGCGTGAGCGAGCCCACCACTTCCTGGCCGAGTGCCTTGTCCTTGACGCGGGCGATGAAGTCGCGCACCACGGGCAATGCCACGTCGGCCTCCAGCAGCGCCATGCGGACCTCACGCAGCATGTCGGTGACGTTGCTTTCGGTGATGCGCGCCTGGCCGCGCATTTCCTTGACCAGGCGTGACAGTTTTTCAGTAAGGGCGGAGGCCATGCGGTGCTTTGTATGGGTGGGTACGTCAACCGGCCCGGCTGGCCGTTAAACTCTGGGGATGATTTTAGCCGCGAGCCCCTGGTGGACGACCGTGCCCTCGGTGGGTGCGGCGGTCGGCTACGCCGTGCTCGCGGGCTGGTCGTCGCGTCTGGGTCGCAGGGTCATCAGCGCCATCATGGTGGCCGTGTGGGTGCTGCATGGATGGGCGCTGGTGTCGCTACTGGGCGTGGAGCCGGTCCGCTTCGGGTTTGCAACGCTGCTGTCCGTCACGGCATGGCTGGTGTTCACGGTGTACTCCATCGAAACCCGACTCTACCCCCAGTTGGGCACACGCTGGACGCTCGCCGGCCTCGGCGCGCCGGCCGTGCTGCTGGCGCTCATTTTCCCCGGCAGCACCTACCCCGCCCTGCTGTCGAGCTGGCTACCGCTGCATTGGGCCCTGGGCATCGCCTCCTATGGCCTGCTGGGGGTGGCCGTGGCTCATGCCTGGATGATGCAGCGCACCGAACAACAGATTCGCCGCGGCACACCCTCGCCCAACGCGCTGCCTCTGCTTGCCCTGGAGCGCCTCACCTTCCGCTTCGTGGCCGCCGCCTTCGTGCTGCTCACGCTCACCCTGCTGGCGGGCTGGTACTTCACGGTCATTCTGGCCACCAGCGGCTGGGCCTGGACGCACAAGACCGTCTTCACCCTGCTCTCTTGGGCCGTGCTGGGCGTGCTGCTGGGAGGGCGCTGGCTGTGGGGCTGGCGTGGCCGACTGGCGGTGCGCATGCTGTACGCCGCGGCCGGTCTGCTGTTGCTGGGCTACGTGGGATCGCGTTTCGTCCTGGAAGTGGTGTTGCAACGCGCATGATCAAATACCTGCTTGTCATCGCCGTGGTGCTGGTGGCTTTCTACATCTGGCGCCACAACCGCCGGGTGGAGGCGCAACAAGAGGCCGAGCGCGAACACGCCGAACGCCAGCGGCGCACGCGCCGCACCCCTGCTGCGCCCGACGCCATGGTCACCTGCCGGCACTGCGGCCTGCACCTGCCGGCTTCTGAAGCCATCAAGGGCTCGCTGGGTTATTACTGTGGTCAGGAACACCGCCGCTTCGCCGAAGGCTGAATCGGCCCCGCCACCGGAGCCGGCATCGGCCTTTGCGCCTTCCTGGTTCCTGCCCGACCCCGGGTCCGCTGCGCGCGGCCCTTCCACTCGCCAAACGCCTGCCTCCGCTTCCCGTCTGTGGACCTCCCTCATGGGGGCCCGGTTGGTCGTGGCCATCGGTCTGTTCGGCTTGCAGGGTCTGGCGTATGTCCAAGGAAGCACGAACCTGTGGCTGCTGGCCCTGTGTGGCGTGTATCTGGTCGCGACCGCTGCGGTGCTGCGCTGGTCTCGCCCCGCCCACTCCGACGCCTACTGGGCTCCCGGCTGGGCACTCACGCTCTGGGTGGACCTGACTGTGTTCGGCCTGCTGCAGACCTTCCAGCAGGGCGGATTCAACTATTCCCCCCTCTTTGTGCTGCCTGTGTTGCTGGCCTCGGTGCTGGGCCCCATCATCCTGGCACTGGGCAGCGCGGCATTCGGCACGCTGGTGCTGCTGTTCGACGCTTTTTCCGGTGACGTGCTGCGTCCCGGCCAGTCCACCATCACCTATGTGCAGGGGGCGATCACGGGTGGCGGGCTGTTCCTCGTGGCGCTGCTGGCCAACCAACTGGCCACCCGGCTGGGGCGTGAACAGGCTCAGGCACGGCTGCACCGCGCCCTGGCCGACGCGGAATCCCAGGTCAACCAGCTCATTGTCACAGGGCTGAGCGAAGGCGTCATGGTCATGGACGGCCAAGGCCACATCTGGCACGCCAACCCGGCCGCCTGCACCATGCTCGGCGATCGCGAAGCCGCCCCCCCGTACCGCCGTCTCATGGCTTTGCCCGGGTGGGCCGTCCTCTCGGGCTGGACCCGAGGCGTGCTGCGGCTTGGGCAGGACGATCAGTGCGAACTCAACTTGCCGACACCGACCGGCGAGCCCCAGCACGTGCTCTTGCGGGCCCGCGTCATTCAGCCCACAGCCGATCAGGCCACACCCATCGATGCCGTCTGTGTGGTCTTCATGGAAAACCTGCGCGACATCGAAACCCGTGTGCGCAACGAAAAGCTCGCTGCCATGGGCCGGGTGTCGGCCGCCGTGGCACACGAAATCCGCAACCCCCTGACCGCCATTGCCCAGGCCAATGCCCTGCTCAGCGAAGACGCGCTCAGCCCCGTTCAGCGCCGCCTCACCCACATGATTGGCCAGAACGCCCAGCGCCTGGGCCGCACGGTGGATGACATTCTCGACGTTGCCAAACTCCCCACGCGCCCTCCGGCCCCAGCGTCCGTGCTTGCGCTGGACGCCACGGTGAGCGCCATCGTCAGCGACTGGCAACACCAGCACCCTGGCGGCCCGCCCGTTCGCTTCAGCCCCGGCGCTGCGGGCCTGAACGTGCGCTTCGATCCGGAACATCTGCGCCGTGTGCTCGTGAACCTGCTGGACAACGCGCACCAGCACGCCCCTGCGGACAGTCGGCGGGTGGAAATCAGCACCGGCTCGCCCGCTGCGCTGGAAGTATGGAACCCCGGCCCGCCTTTGCCACCGTCGGTGGCCCAATTTCTGTTTGAACCCTTCACCTCATCCCACAGCCGCTCCAGCGGACTGGGACTGTACCTGTCGCGCGAACTCTGCCTGCGATACGGTGCCGAACTCAGCTACCAAGCCACCACCCGCGACGGGGTAGCCGGGCATGCTTTTACCGTACAGTTCCGCGAATGACCTTGCCCTAAACTCGCCGCATGGCCCCACCCCCCCGCCTACTGGTCGTGGACGACGAGCCCGACTTGCGCACCCTCTACGAACTCACCCTGCTGAAAATCGGCTACGAGGTTGACACCGCCGCCGATTTGGCCGAGGCGCGGCAGTGCCTGGCCCAACAGCGCTACGACCTCCTCATCACCGACATGCGCCTGCCCGACGGGCTGGGCTTGGAGCTGGTCCGAGCATTGCAGGCCGCCCAGCGCCCGGAAAAGTCCATCGTCGTCACGGCCTACGGCTCCGCCGACAACGCCGTGGAAGCCTTGAAAGCGGGCGCGTTCGATTACCTCACCAAACCGGTGGATCTGGCCCAGTTCCGATCCGCCGTGGCCAACGCGCTTCGGGACGCCACCCCAACGGCTCCCAACCCCAGTTTGGGGCACCTGCCCCGCAGCCCCATCAGACCGGCCATTGACGTCGAGCCCTGCACACCCGCCCAGGCTGCGCTGGCCTGCATCGTCGGCCGCTCTGCCCCTATGCAGATGGTGCGCGAACGCGTGCAGCGCGTGGCCCGCAGCATGGCACCCGTGCTGGTGCAGGGGGAATCGGGCACCGGCAAGGAGCTGGTGGCTCGTGCCCTGCACGCCTGCAGCCACCGGGCCGATGGTCCTTTCGTGGCCGTCAACTGCGGAGCCATTCCCGAAACGCTCATCGAAGCCGAGTTCTTCGGCGTGCGCAAAGGGGCTTACACCGGCGCCACGGCGGACCGGCCCGGCTACTTCCAAACCGCCAGCGGCGGCACCCTGTTCCTGGACGAAATCGGCGATCTGCCCCTGGCCATGCAAGCCAAGCTGCTGCGTGCCATTCAGGAACGACAGGTGCGTGCCCTGGGCTCGCCCCAGGAGGAACCGACCGACGTGCGCATCGTCAGCGCCACCCATCACGACCTGGCCCGCGCCGTGCGCGATGGCCGCTTCCGGCAAGACCTGTTCTACCGGCTCAACGTGATCGAACTGCGCATCCCGCCATTGCGCGAACGCCGCGAAGATCTGCCCGAACTCATCCAGGCCATCCTGCAACGGGTGACCGAGCGCAACGGCGAGCCCCAGGTCCCCCACCTGTCGGCCGATGCGCTGCATGTGCTGACCGCCTACCCGTTTCCGGGCAATGTGCGCGAGCTGGAAAACATCCTGGAGCGGGCCATGGCCCTGCACCCCGGCCCCACGCTGGGGGCCGAAGCCATCCACCTGCCCAGCCTGACACCCGAGGCACCCCCCTTCGTCCACAGCGGCTTTCCACACAGCGCCACCGCACTGGGCGAATCCAACGCGCCACCCCTGCCCCCAGACGCGCCCTCCCGCGAACACCTGGAGCAGTTGCTTCAACGCAACCGCTGGAACCAGAGCCGCACCGCCCGGCAACTGGGTTGGACGCTGGCCAAGCTGCGTTACTGGATACAGCGCCTGGGGCTGGAGTAGCGCCTGAAGCTTGTGGACCCAGATCACGCGAACGACGTGCCGACGATCAGCAGGCTGACCGCTGGCGCCTGTCCAACAGCCCTAGGGAATACCCCGGAAATGGCATGAGACGGCCATGGGTCGGTGCTATATTGCGCGGACCTGTGAGTACCGACTCCCATGACGACGCCCCACGCCCACGAAGACGATTTCATCCGTTTCGCCGAAGACGATGGGCAGGGCGCCTTGCCAAGCGGCGTCTCACCTCTGCGGGCCTGGAACATCCTGGTCGTCGATGACGATGAAGACGTCCATCAGACGACCCGATTTTCCCTCGAAGGGGTCCAGCTCTTCGGGCGGCCGCTGGCTCTGCTGCACGCCACCTCGGCGGCCCAGGCGCGCGACCTGCTGCACACCACCCGCGATGTGGCCGTGGTGCTGCTCGACGTGGTCATGGAAACACCCGACGCCGGCCTCGGCCTCGTGGATCACATCCGCAACACCCTACAGATGATGGCGACGCGCATCGTGCTGCGCACGGGCCAACCCGGCTACGCCCCTGAGCACGAAACCCTGCTGCGCTACGACATCAACGACTACAAGACCAAATCGGAGCTGACCCACCACAAGCTGCTGACGGCCATCACCACCGCGTTGCGGGCCTACCAGCAGCTGTGCCTGATCGAAGCCAGCCGGCGCGGACTGGAGCAAATCGTCGCGGCTTCGGGTGAACTGTTGCGGGCCGCGGGCATCCAGCGGTTTGCCTCGGGCGTCATCACCCAGATCGCCGGCATCCTCGGCACGCGGCCTGAGGGCATCGTCTGTGCCCGGGGACAGGCAACAGGAGGTTACCGGGTGCTGGCAGCCGCCGGTCAATACGCCGGTCTCGTGGGCCTCCCGGTGGAGCGGCTGCAGGACCAGCACGTGGCGGCCCTGCTCGAGCAAGCGCTGCAATCCGGCCAAAGCGTGTTCACGGACCACGCATCCGTGCTCTTCCTCGGCGAACGTCAGGGCGATGGCATGGCCGCCTTCGTGCAGTCCGACGCCCGCATCCAGGCCATGGATGTGCAGCTGCTGCGGGTTTTCTGCACCAACCTCACCGCGTGCCGCAACCAGTTGCTGACCTTGGAACGGTTGCACCACGTGGCCTATGAGGACCCGATGCTCAAGCTGCCCAACCGCACCCGCTTCATCGAGCTGCTGGCGCAATCCTTGGCGCACGGCGACACCAACCAGGCCCTGGTGCTGGTGGACGTGGACGATTTCGCCGGAATCAACGATCTGATGGGGCACGACTATGGCGACGAGTTGCTGCGGGCGATGGCCAAGCGTCTGGCCGAATCCGCTGGGTCAGAGGTGGTCTTGGCCCGGGTGTCGGGCAATGCCTTTGGCCTGCTCGGACCAAGTGACATCGTGGACCCGGAACGGATCCTGAGCTTTTTCGTGACCCCGCTGCAAGTGGCCGGCAAGCCTCATCGCGTCTCGGTGACGCTGGGCGCCTGCCTGCTGAACGACCCGGGCATCGACGGTGTGAACTGGCTAAAAAACGCCAGCATCGCGCTCAAGCAGGCCAAGCGCGACCGGCGCGGCCGCTTCGTGCGCTTTACCCCGGAAATGGCCCAGCACGCGCGCAACCGGACCCAGATGCTTTCAGAGCTGCACGCGGCGTTCGACCACAACCACCTCTACCTCGCCTACCAGCCCCAGTTGGATCTGCGCACGGGCGAGCTGATCGGGCTGGAAGCGCTGATGCGGTGGCGCGGACACGACGGCCGCATGGTTCCGCCAGACCGCTTCATCCCGCTGGCCGAACAGTCCGGCCTGATCGTCGGGCTGGGCGACTGGGGCCTGAAAACCGCCTGCCTGACCATGCGCGAACTGGTGCAACAAGGGCTGGCCCCCAGGCGCATGGCAGTCAACGTGTCGGTCGTGCAGTTCCAGACACCGGGTTTTGTCGAACGGATACAGCACGCGCTCGACACGGCAGGGCTGCGGCCTGACCAACTGGAGCTGGAGATCACGGAATCCGTGTCGCTGCTCGGGCACGGCGTGATCGAGACGCTGCTGGAACGCCTGCGAGCCATGGGGGTATCGATTTCGATCGACGATTTTGGCACCGGCTACTCCTCGCTGAGCTACCTGGAGCGGTTGCCCCTGGACCGCATCAAGATCGACAAAGCCTTCGTCACCCGCATGTCGGCCGAAGGTGGGCCCCGCATCGCAGAACTCATCGCCCAGCTCGGGCAGAAGCTGGGCCTACAGGTACTGGCCGAAGGCATCGAAGACGCCCACGCTTGGCGCAGCCTCGCGGCCATGGGCGTGCACGAGGGCCAGGGCTACCACATCGCCCGGCCGCTGGACGTGCCAGAACTCCTGGAGTGGTTGCGCCAGCGCCCCACCGATCCGCGTCACTACACTCAGGAGTGAGCCATGGGCCTTCATGCCCCGCACTGGTCGCGCCGGCAATGGTTAGCAGTCGGCATGGGTGCAACCATGCTGCTGACCCTGCCCGGTTGTGCGAAACGCTCCGTACGCCTGGGCTTCATGGGTGGTCTCACAGGCCCGGCAGCGGACCTGGGTGTGGCCGGGCGCGACGGCGCCCTGCTGGCGGTCGAGTGGTGGAATGCGCGTGGCGGCGTCAACGGCAGCCCAGTGGAACTGGTGGTATTTGACGACCGGCAACGCCCGAGCGAGGTGGCCAGCCTGCTACCGGCGATCCGTGAGGCAGGACTGATCGGTCTGGTCGGCCCCATGACCAGCAGCGTGGCCGAGCGCTGGATTCCCTTGGCCAATCAGGAGCGGCTGGTGACCGTCTCGCCCACGGTCACAAGCTCCGACTTTACGGGGCAGGACGACCACTTCTTCCGGGTCTGCTCGACCACAAAGGAATATGCCCGGCTATCGGCCGAGCGGCATATCGGAGCCAGGCAGGGCGGGCGCTACGCCATCGTGCGCGACGACAGCAACGCGGCGTACAGCCGCAGCTGGGCTGAGCATTTCACCGAGCGCGCCGAACAACTCGGCGCCCAGGTGGTCCACCAAGAAGCCTATCGCCTCGACTCGCCCGGCGAGAGCTTGGCACCTGTCCTGGCCCGGACCATGGCCCACGCCCCGGACACGCTCGTCATTGTCACCAACGCCTTGGATGCGGCCAACCTGCTGCAACTGCTGCGGCGTGAGCAACACGCGGTGCAGGTCATCACTGCGGAATGGTCGGCCACAGAGCAGCTCCTGGATCTGGCGGGCCGCGCAGCCGAAGGCGTGATGGTGGCTCAGTACTTTGATCGCAACAGCCAGACCCCTGCGTACCAGGCGTTCAAAACCGCCTTTGGGTCACGGTTCCAGCGCAGCCCCGGCTTTGCTGAAGTGGCCGCATTCGATGCCACCCATGTGCTGCTGAGCGCCTATGCCCGGCGGCAGCGCGGCGAAGACCTGCGCAGCGCTCTGCTGCGCATACGCCAGTTCGAGGGTCTCCAACAAACCATCGCGTTCAACGAACATGGGGACGCCGAGCGGCGACTCTACATCACCCACGTTTCGAATGGCCAGTACATGGCTGAAGCCGAATGACCAAGCGCGCCAGGGGGCCCTACACGATCCGCCAGGTACTGATTGGCCAGTTCCTGCTGGTGGTGCTGTTTGCCGCATCGGTGGTTGCCGTGCTGATGGTGTTCTGGCGCCTGCCCATGGTCAAAGCCCAAAACGAAATGGAACAGCGGCGTGCCGCCGCCGCGGCGGCGCACCAGGTGGACATCAACTTGCAGTACGCCGAGCAACTGGCCGCCGGCCTGGCCAGCGCACTGGAGGTGGCGGCCACGACCGTGGAGGGTCGCACGGGCTTTGAATTGTTGCTGCTGCGTCTGGTGGCTCAGACCCAGTTCTTCCAAGGCATCTACCTGCTGGACCAGGAAGCACGGGTGCGTGAACTGTTCGTCGCCTCGGGCATGACGTCGCGCATCACCAACTGGCGAGGAAACGACCTCAGCGGACTGGGCGGTATCCGGGAGGCGGGGCGGCGGGGCCGGGCACTGTGGAGCGATCAATACCGCTCTCCGGTACTGGACCTGCCCGTGGTGGCGTACAACGTGCCACTGAACGACGGATTTCTGGTGATCGAGCTCGGCGTACACCGCCTGGCTGAAACGGTGCGCCAGTCTCTGGCTCTGGACGGGCTGATGGTGCTGGTCACGGATGGCAAGGGTGAGGTGGTGGCCGCCCCGGACATGACCTGGGCCGCCCTGCGGCGCAACGTGGCCCACTGGCCCGTGTTCCAGGCAGCCAAGGCCGGGCAGCCCCTGCACGACGTGATCGACCTGGATGGCGTGCGTTACCAAGGCGCCGGCCAGCGGCTGGACCGCATCGGCTGGGTCGTGCTGGCGGGCTACCCGGTCGATGTGGTCAACGCGTCGGCCCGCACCGCGCTGGGCATCACACTGGTTACGCTGGTGGTCGCCGTGGGTTTTGGGTGGTTGCTGTTGCTGTGGTTTTCCCGCGTCATCCAGCGCCGCTTGAACCGCAGCCTGGTGTTCGCCAGCGAAGTGGCCCGAGGTCGGTACGATGCCCCTTTGCCCAGCACCGGCGTGCAGGAGCTCGATGCCCTCGGCCAGGGTTTGCGGAACATGGCCATGCAGATCCAGCGCCGCGAGGCCCAGTTGCGCGCCATCGTGGACACCACACCGACACTCGCCATCCAGTGGTTCGACCGCGACGGGCACGTGCTGGACTGGAATCCGGCCTCCGAGACCGTGCTGGGCTGGACGCGCGAGCAGGCCTTGGGCAAAACGTTGGACGAACTCATCTACACCCCAGAGGAGGCGGCCAGTTTTGTGCAGTTGTTACGCGAGATCGAGCGCACGGGAACCCCGTTCGGGCCTTATGAAGGCACGATACGCAAACACGACGGTCAGATCGCGCATATCCTGTCCACCACTTTTTCCATCCCCGACCTGCAAGGCGGCTCGATCTTCGTGTGCATGGACGTGGACATCACCGACCTCAAGCGCAAGGAACAGGCCGTGCGCGAAAGCGAGGAGAAGTTCAACTTCTTCTTTCGAGCCAGTCCGGTGGCGGTGGCGGTGCTGGAAGCAGACGAACAGGGCTACCACTACCTGGACGTCAACCCGGCCTGGCTGGCCTTGCTGGGCTACGAGCGAGACGAGGTGATCGGGCACAGCGCGTCGCTACAAGGCGCACTGCTCGACGAAGAGGTGCTGCAGACCACCTTCCGGCGTCTGCGCACCAGCAACGCGATCAACGGCACCTTGGGCCGGCTGCGCAAGAAGAACGGGGAAACGCTCATGGTGGACGTGTACATGCGCACAGTGGCGTTTCAGGAGCAGACCCTGCTGATTTGTTCGATGCTCGACATCACCGAGAAACGGGCGATGGAGCAGGAGCTCAGACGCCTCAACACGGAGCTGGAACAGCGCATCGCCGCCCGCACGCAGAGCCTTTCCGAAGCCAATGCCGCCTTGACGGAGGCGATCGAGCGGCTCAAAAACACCCAGGCACAACTGGTCCAATCGGAAAAACTGGCCTCTCTGGGTTCGCTCGTGGCGGGCGTGGCTCACGAACTCAACACCCCGATTGGCAACGGGTTGATGTCGGTCTCTGCCCTGGAAGACCGGTTGAAGGTCTTCCGCCAGCGGCTGGAATCCGGGCTACGCAAATCGGACCTGGATGCCTTCCTGGGTCAGGTCGAAACCGCGACTGACATCGCTCAGCGCAACCTGAGACGGGCCTCGGAACTCATCGTCAGTTTCAAACAGGTGGCCGTCGATCAGACCAGCTCGCAGCGACGCCAGTTCTCACTGTCGGAGGTGTTGCACGAAATCGTCTTGACGCTGCAACCCATGGTCAAGCGTACACCGATCGAGCTGCTCGTGAATGCGCCGGTGGATGTGCAGATGCATTCTTACCCCGGTCCGCTGGGACAGGTGTTGACCAACCTGATCCAGAACGCCCTGATGCATGCCTTCCCCGACCGGGATCACGGACGCATCGAGATCGCCGTCGAACCACTGGGCGATGCCGCCGTGCGCATCCGGGTACAGGATGACGGCGTGGGCATCCCGCCGAACCAGATCGACCGCATCTTCGACCCGTTTTTCACCACCCGACTGGGCCGTGGTGGAACGGGTCTGGGGTTGCACATCGTGCACAACATCGTCACCGGCATACTGGCCGGACACATCACCGCTGGGAATCACCCTCAAGGCGGAGCGGTATTCGTCATCGAATGCCCTCTACAAGCCCCCAAGACAATAAAGGAGACCACACCATGAGCTTCAACGACTTGACCATACGCTTGCGCATCACCATCGGCATGGGCCTGCGTCAACCTGGCAGGTAAGCGGCAGCCAAGGCGTCGAAGGCACCGAGTCGCGGGTCGAGTCCCGTTTCATCCTGCAACAAGCTGGCCACGGACGGCGCCATCTCCCGGGCACGGGCGGCATCGACAAACAGCACTCGCCAACGCCGGGCCAACACATCTTCCACCGTGCAGGCGTATTCGTGGCGGGCGGCAAACCGCACCATGGCTTCCGTCAAGCCATGGCCCAGGTCCCGGTCCGCGCCGGGGCATGCTTGGACATCGGGCCATTCCGAACCCCACAGGTGGGGACCCGGCGGCTGGTGCAGGGCCACCGTGGGCGCACCCGCCGCCGGCGCGCCCACCAGCGCATGGTGCGCGGTCACGCCACCCTCGCGCACCGGCAGAAGGCCCTGGGCAAAACAGGTATCGAGCACATCTTCTGCCATAGCGCGGTAGGTGGTCCACTTGCCACCGGTGACGGTGACCATGCCGTTCGCGTCCGCCACGATGGTGTGCTCGCGCGACAAGGCGTGGGTGCTGTCAGACCCGCCCGTTCCATGGGCGGCCACCAGAGGGCGCAACCCGACCCACAGGCTGCGGATATCCGCCCGGCACACGGGGCGACTCAATACCCGGCTGGCCTCGGACAGAATGAAATCCAGCTCTTCCTCGAAGGGTTGCGGCTCGCGTGGCACATCCTCCCGGGGGGTGTCGGTGGTGCCCAGAACCAATGCGCCCATCCACGGCACGGCGAACAGCACGCGGCCGTCGGAGGTTTTGGGTACCAATAAGGCATGTGAGCCCGGCATGAAGGCACGGTCCACCACCACATGCACCCCCTGGCTCGGCGACACCAGGCGTGACGGTATGCCTTGGAGGCTGGCGGCGGCCTGTTCACGTAGCCGATCCACCCACACGCCAGTGGCGTTGACCACCGCCCGCGCGCGCACCGTGGTACGCCGGCCCTGCAAGGCGTCGGTCACCTGCAATTCGAGCCGAGGGGCTCCATCTGCAGAGGGCTCCAGACAGCTGACGCCGGAGACGGATGCGTGGTTGAGTACCAAGGCCCCCGCTCGCTGTGCGGTCCGGGCCAGCGCCAGCGCCAGCCGGGCATCGTCGAATTGCGCGTCCCAGTACGACACGCCGCCGCGCAAGCCAGCCGGCTGCAAGCCGGGCAAAGCAGACAGGGTCTGTGGGGCCGACAGCCACTGCGTGGCACCCAGGCGCGCCCGACCGGCCAGCGCGTCGTAGAGTTTGAGCCCGGTACCGTACAGCGGAATTTCCCACCGGCGGTAAGACGGCATCACGAACGGCAGGGGTTGTGCCAGATGGGGTGCGATGTGCAGCACGGTGGAGCGTTCTGCCAGGGCCTCACGTACCAAGGACAGTCGGCCTTGCGCCAAATAGCGCACCCCCCCGTGCAGCAGTTTGGTGGAGCGCGACGAGGTGCCGCTGGCGAAATCGTGCGATTCCAGCAACACCACGGAGAAGCCACGCAGCGCGGCGTCCAACGCCACCCCCAAACCAGTGGCACCTCCCCCCACCACCGCGAGATCGGTCACACCGACCCCCTCGAGCCGGGCCCACAAACTGGAACGTTGCATCGCCGAACCGTTCAGACCAGGTTGAGCAGGTTCATGTGGTCGGTGATGAGCCCCTCCACCCCCAGGCGCTGGAGGCGCCGCGCCTCGGCGGCGTCATTGACGGTGTAAGACAGCACGCGCCAGCCATGCGCCTGGGCGTTGCGCATCAGGGCCTCATCGATGAGCGGATGGTGGCACACCAGGGCGACACAGGCCAGCTGCTGGGCCACCGCCTCCCAGCCGGGCCAGAAGCGGTCCAGCAGCAAGGCCCGGGGCAGATCGGGCGCGGCCTGCTGCGCCGCTTGCAGGGCGTGAGGTTGGAAGGAAGACAGCAAAGGAGGCACCGGGGCCTGTGCCCAGAGGGCTTGCGCGGCCAAGGCCACGCTGGTGCCGGTCGACGCCTCATGGCTATGCACCGGCTTGATTTCGATGTTCAAGTACGCGCCTCGCTCCAGACACCAAGCCGCCAGCTCGTCAAGCCTCAGCAGGCGCTCGCCCGCGTACTCGGCCGAATGCCAGCCACCCGCATCCATTTGTACCAGCTCGGCCCAAGCCTTGTGTTCGACCGAGCCGCTGCCGCTGGTGGTGCGATCCAGCGTGGCGTCGTGCAGCAGATAGGGCACGCCGTCGGCACTGAGCTTGACATCGCACTCGAACATGCGATAGCCAGCCGCCCAGCCGAGGCGAAAGGCGGCCAGGGTGTTTTCCGGGGCGTCCTTGCCGGCACCCCGATGCCCGATCCACAGCGGGTAGGGCCAGTCGTTCAAGGCCGCCTGGCTCATGCGCGCCTCAGGCCCGTGGCCGCATCAAAGGTATGGATCAAGGCCTCGTTGGGTCGGACGCGCACCGTGTCGCCCATGGCAGGCGCGTCGTCCTGCGCCGGGATGCGCATGGTCAGGTCCTCCTCACCCAAGCGCAGGTGCAGCAGCCGCTCAGCCCCCAACAGCTCGATCGAGTCCACCACGGCTTCCCAGCCCTGTTCGTCCCACAACAAATGCTCGGGCCGGATGCCCAGCACCGTGCCCGCCTGCACCCCGGGCGCGTGGCGCAGCAGGTTCATGGGTGGCGCGCCCATGAAGCCGGCCACGAACAGGCTGGCCGGGCGGCGGTACACCTCCTCCGGGGTGGCAAACTGTTCCATACGGCCGCCGTTCATCACCATCATGCGTTGTGCCAGGGTCATGGCCTCGACCTGATCGTGCGTGACGAACAGCGAGGTGATGCCCAGGGTACGGTGAAGCTTCTGGATTTCGAGCCGGGTCTGCGCGCGCAGCTTGGCGTCGAGGTTGGACAGCGGTTCGTCGAACAGAAACACCTGAGGCTGCCGGACGATGGCACGCCCCATGGCCACGCGCTGGCGCTGGCCGCCCGAAAGCTGGCTGGGCCGGCGTTGCAGCAATGCCGAGAGCTCCAGCGTCTGGGCTGCCGCTTCCACGCGCGCGCGCACCTCGGCCTCGGGCAAACGACGGATGCGCAGCCCATAGGCCATGTTGTCGAACACGCTCATGTGCGGGTACAAGGCATAGTTCTGGAACACCATGGCGATATCGCGCTGAGCAGGTTGCACCCCGTTGACCGTTTTGTCACCGATCGTGATGTCGCCACCGGTGATGTCCTCCAGACCGGCCACCATGCGCAACAACGTGCTCTTGCCGCAACCCGACGGACCCACCATGACGATGAATTCGCCATCGTCGATCTGGGCATCCACACCGTGGATCACCTGCACGGCGGTCGGTCCTGTGCCGTAACGTTTGATGACTTGTTTGAAACCGAGAGAGGCCATAGGAGTTCTTGCTTATCTTGCTTATTTTTCGCTGTCCACCAAACCGCGAACGAACCATTTCTGCATCAGCACGACGACCAGCGTGGGGGGCAGCAGGGCCAGCACGGTGGTGGTCATGACGAGGTTCCAGTCGGTGGCAGCGTCACCCGTGCCGATCATCTTGGCGATGCCGACGACGATGGTGTCGAGGTGGATGTCGGTGACGATGAGCAGCGGCCAGAGATACTGATTCCAGCCGTACACGAACAGGATGACGAACAACGCTGCGATTTGGATGCGGGTCAGCGGCAGCACCACGTCCCAGAAAAAGCGCAGCGGTCCGGCGCCATCGATCTTGGCGGCTTCGACCAGTTCGTCGGGCAGCGTGAGAAAGAACTGCCGGAACAGCAGCGTGGCCGTGGCCGACGCGATGAGTGGCAGGGTCAGCCCGGCAAAGGTGTTGATGAGGCCGAGATCGGTCACCACCTGGTAGGTGGGCAGGATGCGCACCTCCACCGGCAGCATGAGGGTGATGAAGATGAGCCAGAAGCACACCATGCGGCCCGGGAAGCGGAAGAACACCACCGCGTAGGCCGAGATCACCGACACCAGGATTTTGCCCACGGCAATCACCAGGGCCATGGCCAGGCTGTTGCGCAGCATGGTCCACACCGGGGGCGAAAGGTGCGAGCCGCCCATGCCCTCCACCAGCACCTGCCGGTAGTTTTGCCAGCCCTGGTCGCCGGGCCACAGAGGCATGGGGGCCTGGGCGATCTCTTGGTTGGTGAGGGTGGAGGCCACGAAGGCCACGTAGAGGGGAAAGGCGGTGATCGCCAGCCCTACCCAGAGCACGAGGTGAGCGAACACGTTGGAACGGTTCGAGGGAGCTGCGGCGACTTGACTCATGCGTAATGCACCCGTCGTTCAATGAAACGGAACTGCACCATCGTCAGGCCGATGACGAGCAGCATGAGCAGCACGGACTGTGCCGCCGAATGCCCCAGGTCCAGCGCCACGATGCCGTCGTAATACACCTTGTAAACGAGGATTTCGGTGGCTTTGGCCGGCCCCCCCGACGTGACCGCGTGGATCACGCCGAAGGTGTCGAAAAAGGCATAAACCAGCCCCACGACCAACAGGAAAAAGGTGGTGGGTGACAACAGCGGAAAGACGATGGTGCGGAACCGATGCCACGGGCCGGCACCGTCGATCGACGCCGCCTCCAGCAAGGACTTGGGGATCGATTGCAGACCCGCCAGAAAGAACAGAAAGTTGTAAGCAATCTGCTTCCAGGCGGAAGCCAGGATGACGAGTATCATGGCATCGGTCCCGTCGAGGGTAGGGTTCCAAGCCACGCCTGCTTGGCGCAAACCATAGGACACCACCCCAATGGCAGGATTGAACATGAACAGCCACAACACACCGGCGATGGCCGGAGCAATCGCGTAAGGCACCATGAGCGCGGTGGTGTAGGCCCCTCGCCCCCGCAGCAGGGCATCGGCGGCCACGGCCATGACAAGCGCTGGCACGAGCGCCAGCACGGTCACGGACGTGGAGAAAACCAACGTCCGCACCACGGCATCGTAGTACGCCGGATCGGTGAGCACAGCGTGGAAGTTGTCCAGCCCCACCCATTGCACGGCGAGGCCAAACGGATCCTGCTGCTGAAAGGCCATCAGCACCGCCTGTGCGCTGGGCCAGATGAAGAACACCAGCGTCACCGCCAACTGAGGGGCCAGCAACGCATACGGCAGCCAGCGGTTCGGAAAGACGACTTTTCTTTGCATAAGACAGCCACCCCTGCGGGAGGGGTGGGAATGGAGTCCAGAAAAGCGGCCAGTCCGGTGCCGGCCGGTGGGGCGATCAGTTTGCGGAACGTTCGAAAGCGCGCAGCAAGGCGTTGCCACGGCGCTCGAAATTCACCATGGCCTGAGCAGCCGTCTGACGGCCTTGCAGCGCACGCTCGACCTCTTCGTGATAGATGTCGCGGATTTCGGTCCAGCGACCAAAGCGGTAACCGTTGGTGTGCTCGCCTTTGGCGCCTTCGATCAGCGAGAGGATGGGCACGTCACGACCCGGGTTCTGAGCAAAGAAGCCTTCGTCCTTCATGGCTTTGAAGGCGCTGTTGGTGGCGGGCAGGAAGCCGGTGGTCTTGGCCCATTCGGTCATGACCTTGTCGGAACGCAGATAGTCCAGGAATTTGGCGACGCCGCGGAATTCATGATCGCTGCGGTTGGGGGCGTTGAACACCCACAGCGAGGCCCCACCGATGGTGGTGGCATAAGGCGCGCCCTCGACATCCGGCCAGTAAGGCAATTGGGCGGTACCGAATTCGAACTTGGCATCGCGCGCGATGGCCCCCAGACCACCGGAGGACTGGGTCAACATGGCACATTCGCCGCTGATGAACTTGGCCGCGGCGTCGTTGGAGCGACCGCCGTAGTCGAAGCGCTTGTCCTTTTGCATATCGACCAGGGTCTGCACCATGCGCACGTTCATGGGGTTGCTCACGGTCAGCGAGGTACCCAGGCCACCACGACCGTTGCTCAAGGTACCCATTTGCAGGTTGTGGCGCGAGCTGAACTGCTCCAGCATGATCCAAGCCAGCCAGGTGGTGGTGAAGCCGCAGGCGGCCGCGTTGGTGGAACGGATCTTGCCGGCGGCCTCGATCACCTCAGGCCAGGTACGGGGCGGCTGCTCGGGATTCAGACCAGCCTTGCGGAACGCGTCCTTGTTGTAAAACAGCACGGCAGTGGACACATTGAATGGCATGGACAGCAGATCGCCATTCGGCAGGCCGTAATAACCGCGCGCCGGGGCGATGAAATCGGCCGGATCGAAACGGATGTTGGCACGCTTGAACACGTCGGAGACGGGCAGTATGGCGCCACGGGCCTGAATCATATCGCCCGAACCGGCATCGAACATCTGCATGATGTGAGGCGGGTTGCCGGCACGGAAAGCCGCCACGGCAGCGGCGCGCTGTTCGGGGTACTGCCCCTTGAACGACACCAC
The DNA here is from genome assembly GCF_013432195.1 of Tepidicella baoligensis. Lineage (GTDB taxonomy): Bacteria > Pseudomonadota > Gammaproteobacteria > Burkholderiales > Burkholderiaceae_C > Tepidicella > Tepidicella baoligensis. The sequence goes on from NZ_JACCDB010000002.1 coordinate 57,489, forward strand.
GACGCGGTATTCATTCTGAGACTTGTTGAAGTCGTCGCCAAAGCGGCTGAGCAACTCGCCCGAGGGGCCGGTCAGGCCCATCCACATCTGGATTTCGGTGGGGGCTTGTTGCGCCATCGCGGCGCCAGCAATGGCGACGGTGCACGCCATCAAGGTACGCTTGAAAGACATGAATCTACCCTCCTGGTGGGTCACTGTAACATGGAGAACGACTCGCCGCGAGTCGTACAAGACTAGCAGTTTGTGTGACCAATATGACACATTGATGAAGCTTTCGCGTCACTGGAATGACGACGCCCGTCGCACCCGCCCCTACCTGGTTTCAGTACACCTGTGGCACGATCATGTGGGCCGGCACGGGGTGGCGCAGGTAATCGGCGTTCCGAACGCGGGCTGGCAAGGTCACTTCTGGGCGCTCGATTTCGTGGTAGTCAAACTGGCTCAACAGGTGGTGAATGCAATTGAGCCGGGCACGCTTCTTGTCATCGGCTGGAACCACCCACCACGGTGCTTCGGGTTTGTGGGTGCGTTCCAGCATGGTTTCCTTGGCTCGGGTGTAGTCCTCCCAGCGCCGGCGGCTTTCCAGGTCCATGGGGCTGAGTTTCCACTGCTTGAGGGGATCGTGGATACGCCCCAGAAAGCGCAGGTGCTGCTCTTCGTCGGTGATGGAAAACCAGTACTTGATGAGGCGGATGCCCGAGCGCACCAGCATGCCCTCGAACTCGGGCACCGAGCGGAAGAACTCCTCATATTCTTCGTCGGTGCAAAAACCCATGACCTTTTCTACCCCGGCGCGGTTGTACCAACTGCGGTCGAACAGCACGATTTCGCCGGCCGCCGGCAAGTGGGCCGCGTAGCGTTGGAAATACCACTGGGTGCGCTCGCGGTCGTTGGGGGCGGGCAAAGCCACCACTCGACACACGCGGGGGTTCAGCCGCTGGGTGATGCGCTTGATCACACCGCCCTTGCCGGCGGCATCGCGGCCTTCGAACAGGACCACCACCTTCTGCTTGGTGGTAGCCACCCAGTCCTGTAGCTTCACGAGTTCACCCTGGAGCTTGAACAGCTCCTTGAAGTAGGCGATGCGGCGCTGCTTGTCGGCGTCGGTTTGGCCGTGGCCCAGATCGGTGCCGTAGCCGACCGGATCACGGTCTTCGATCTCCAGCTCCAACTCCTCGTCGTAGCTGTCCAGCAGGTCGCGTTCGATGCGACGGATGATCTCGTCGTGCGGCAGAGCCATGGCAGTGGTCCACAAGTGTCGGGAGCCGCAGCCTATGACACAACCGTGTCCGTTTCGTGACAAGCCATGAAATGCTCGGCAGGACGCTCGAAAAGCGCCTGCCCGGCCCGAATCAAGCCCCCAGTCTCCAGACCGTCAGCCAACCGGGCGTCGGGTGGCGCGAACACGATGACGGTGGAGCCGTGTTCGAACCAGCCCAACTCCTCCCCCCGCTGGACCTGCGCCGCACAGGGAATGACATGGGGCCCGCGATAGCGCAGGTGCAAGCGTTGCGGCAGGCAATGCAGCCGGATGCTGGCCACCAGAATCGCCGCCACCGGCACCAAGGTCAGGCGCGAGCCGTCGGCGCAGAGGCGGGCTTCGATGACGGCGCGCTCGTTCTTGCAGAACAGAGCCTCGATGCGCTTGAGCGCGATCGGGTTCACGTTCCAGGTATCGCCACTGATGTAGGTCACACGGTCGATGCGCATGGCCTGCGGCGCGTGGAAGCGGTGGTACATGCTGGAGGTCAGGCGCAGCGTCACGTAGCGGCCGCCCTCGTGGGCGCTGGCCAGTTCGTCCGAACCCAGCAGATCGGCCAGGGTGTACGGGAAGCCCTTGGCCTGCAGCACCTGCCCGCGCTCCACGGTGCCATGGGCCCCCACGATGGCATCGCACGGGCTGGCGATGACGTGGGGGCGATCATCGAACGGGCGTGCACCGGGACGCAGTTCGCGCGTGAAGCAGTCGTGCAGACTATCGAAGCGTTGCTGCTTGGCCTCGCTCAGGTCCAGGTCGGTGAACAGCCGCCACACCGCAATCGAAAAACGGGTCAGCCACGGACTGCGCAGACGGCTGTACCACCCCATGAAGCGCGTCAGCGCGATGCGCGGTACCCGGTTGGTGAGCAAAAAATTGAGGTCTTCCTGCAACAGCAGGCGGTCGCGCAAGGTTCGTGTTTTCATGGCTTTGTCAAATGGCCGGCATACAACTGTCACACCGGCTTTTGAAAGGTTGATGACATGTCTGCCGAACTCGTGATGACCGCCAGCGCGCTGGCCGCCGCCCTCATGGGCCTACCCGCCTTGCGTCGGCGCCTGCAGTTGTCCCGCGCCAAACACCGCTCACTGGCCGGTCACTCACGCATGGCCAAGCGCGTGGCCCGCTGGATGCCCGCCCTGCATTACGACGACGCGCGCTTCTTCTCGGCCGACGATGCCCCTGCCGAGGTGGTGGCGCAACGCCGCGCCGGTTTCGAACGGCTGTCGAAAACGCTGCGCGAACGTGCCCCGACCACATTGGCGCTGGGGGCCGAGGCCCGCGAGGGTCTGCCCGATTTGCGTTTCACCGGGCGTTACCGCGTGCCCTTCCCTTTCAGCGCCTATGCCCGCGCCCACTTGCCCATGGGGGCGTTCTGGGCCTCGGCCCAGGGCGTGACGCTGACCGACCTGGACGGCAACGAACACCTGGACCTCACCGGCTCCTACGGCGTGAACGTGTTCGGTGTGGACTTCTACAAGGCCTGCATGGCCGAAGGCGCTGCCATGGGGGCCGCCCTGGGCCCGGTGCTCGGCGGCTACCACCCCTGCGTGGCCGACAACGTGGCCCGGCTCAAGGCCCTCTCGGGCATGGATGACGTCAGCTTTCACATGTCGGGCACGGAAGCGGTGATGCAGGCCGTGCGCCTGGCCCGTTACCACACCGGCAAACGCCATCTGGTGCGCTTCACCGGGGCCTACCACGGCTGGTGGGAAGACGTGCAGCCCGGCCCCGGCAACCCGCTGCCCCCGCGCGAGACCTACACCCTCAAGGACATGGACGACCGGGCGCTGGAGGTGCTGCGCAGCCGGCGGGACATCGCGTGCGTGCTGGTCAACCCCATCCAGGCGCTGCACCCCAACCGCAACGCCCCTGGTGACTCCACCCTGCTGGACGGCAGCCGCAGCGCCCACTTCGACCGGGCCGCCTACACCCGCTGGCTGCAACGCCTGCGCGAGGTCTGCACCGAACGCGACATCGCGCTCATCTTCGACGAGGTGTTCGTCGGCTTCCGGCTGGCCAAGGGGGGCGCCCAGGCCTATTTCGGCGTGCAGGCCGACCTCGTGTGCTACGGCAAGACCCTGGGCGGTGGCCTGCCCGTGGGCGTGGTGTGCGGCCGCCGCCGCTGGATGGAGCGCTTCCGCGAAGAACGCCCGGCCGACATCTGCTTCGCCCGCGGCACCTTCAACGCCCACCCCTACGTCATGGGCGCGATGAACGCTTTCTTGCGCCGCCTGGACGACGCCGACATCCAAACCCTGTACGACACCCTCGACGCCACCTGGGACGAACGACTTCAGCGCTTCAACCGTGCCATGCGCGAGGCGGGCCTGCCCCTTGAAGCGGCTGCGCTGTCCACCATCTGGACGATCAACTACACCCAACCCTCGCGCTACCACTGGTTGTTGCAGTTCTACCTGCGGGCGCACGGCCTGGCGCTGAGCTGGGTGGGCACCGGACGGCTGGTGTTCAGCCTCACCTACACCGACGCCGACATGGACGAGGTGATCCGCCGCTTCATCGCCGCCGGCCACGCCATGCAGGCCGACGGCTGGTGGTGGTGCCACCCCGGCCTCACCCATCGCCGCATTCGCCGCCAGATGGCGGGGGAACTGTTGCAAACCGCCTGGCAACGGTTCACCCGGCGATGACGGTGCGACGGCAACGAGATCAGTGGGTCCGGTGACCCGGGTCCATCATCTGGCCACGCAGCAGGTACCACGGCGCCTTGTAGTAAAGCATGATGTCGTGAAACGGGTCGGTCAGGATCTTGGTCACCCACACCAAGCCCGTCTGCACGCTCTGCTGCACGAAGAGCTGCACCATGCGAAACAGCAGGCCACCCACGCCCACCCACAGCCACAGCAGGCCCACGTGGTGGATGAAGCCACGCCAGTCGGCATGCGGCTCCAGCAAGCCGAACAGGCTGGGCTGCCACACCAGCAGCAATGGCGACAAGGCCCAGATCGCCATCAGCACCACCTTGCGCTGCAGGTTGTAGCCCACCTTGATCGCTTCCTTGTACTCGTGTGTGGCCTGGTTGATGTGGTCGTAGCCCTTGGGCTCGAAGAAGAAGTGCCCGGCCTGGCGGCTCACCATGGACACCAGCCATGCGATCAGAGCGGCCATGGCCGGGTCTTTGAACAGCATGGCATAGGCCACCAGAAAGCTGATCGCGCTGAGCAGGTGCAGACTCTGGTTGATGCGGCTGTGGTGATAATAGCGGTGGTCGTCCCAGCGCTGGACCCGAAGGGCTTGCAGAAAGTCTTTCACTTCATGTTCCTCATGCTGATGGATGGGCATGCCCCGACCGGGGCACAAGCGCGATGGTGCGCAGCCCCTGTGAAATCGGCGTGACAGCCAGCCCCTCGTCATGCCGCTGCCGCAGACCCGCGCCACATCAGGGACACCACTCTGTCACACGGCTGTTATGAAGGGGCCCGACCATGCGGCCATGAACAGCCCCGCTCAACCCCCACTCCACATCGAAAACTATCCGCCACCGCAGCGCTCGCTGCGCATCGCGGTCGTGACCGAGACTTACCCGCCCGAGGTCAATGGCGTGGCCTTGACGGTGGACCGGCTGGTGCGCGGGCTACAGGCGCGCAACCACGAGCTGCAGGTGATCCGGCCACGCCAGGCACCCATGGACCGGCCGGGCATGGCCGAGGGCTTCGAGCAGGTGCTGCTGCGCGGACTGCCCATCCCCCGCTACCCGCACCTGCGCATGGGCCTGCCGGCGAAAAAAACGCTGCTGCAAATCTGGTCCCTGCGTCGGCCCGACCTGGTGCACATCGCCACCGAGGGGCCGCTGGGCTGGTCGGCCCTGCAGGCGGCCCGCAAGCTCAAGCTGCCGATCAGCAGCGACTTCCGCACCAACTTTCACGCCTACAGCCGCCATTACGGCGCCGCATGGCTCCACAAACCCATTGCCGCCTACCTGCGCAAGTTCCACAACAGCGCGCACTGCACCATGGTGCCGACCCCGAGCCTGCAGGCCGAGTTGAGCGCCCTGGGCTTCGAACGCCTGCTGGTCGTGGCACGTGGCGTGGACACACAGCGCTTCCATCCAGGGCACCGCAGCGAAGCCCTGCGCGCCCATTGGGGGGTGGAACCGAGCGACTGTGTGGCGCTCTCGGTGGGCCGTCTGGCCGCGGAAAAAAACCTATCTCTGCTGGTGCGTGCCTACCAAGGCATGAAACAGGTCAACCCGCGGGTGAAGCTGGTGGTGGTGGGTGACGGCCCCGAGCGCGATACCCTGCAGGCCGCGTGTCCCGACGCGCTGCTGGTGGGCGCCAAACGTGACGCCGAGCTGGCCATGCACTACGCCAGCGCCGACGTGTTCCTTTTTCCCAGTCTGACGGAAACCTACGGCAACGTCACGCCCGAAGCGCTGGCCAGCGGCTTGGCCGTGCTGGCCTTTGACTGCGCCGCGGCTGCCGAACTCATCCGTCATGGCCACAACGGCCTGCTGGTGCCGGTGGACGATGCGGACGCCTTCGTTCGCCGGGCCCAGGACCTCGCGACGCAGCCGGCGCTGGTCCGCAGCCTGCGCCTGGGTGCACGCGCCACCACGCAAACCCTGGACTGGGCGCATATCGTCACTCAGGTGGAGGCGATCTGGCTGCGCCTGCTCCAGGCGCATGCCAGCGGAGCCGATGATCTCATGCAGCGCGAAGTTCGCTGGCAGCAACCGGCATCGGGGCTGTGAGCCCCAGCCGCGCCACCCCCAGGGCATTGCGACGGCCGATGCCCAGGTAGGTCACGCCCAGCGACTGCAGCACCTGCGGATCGTACAGATTGCGCCCGTCCAGGATCAGCGGGTCTCGCATCAAGGCGCGCATGCGAGCGAAATCGGGGCTGTGGAAGCATTTCCACTCGGTCAGAATCAGCAGCGCATCAGCCCCCTGCAGCACCCCCTCCGCCGCATCGCCGACATGCAAGCGTTGCAACAGCGCCGGTGTCGAAGCCAGATCCTCGGCGAGCACGCGGCGTGCCTCGGTGGTCGCCACAGGGTCGAAAGCCGCTACATCGGCCCCGCGCTCGAGCAGCTCACGTATCACGACCCGGCTCGGCGCTTCACGCATGTCGTTGGTGTTGGGCTTGAACGACAAGCCCCAGACAGCGAACCGGCGTCCGCTCAAGTCCTCTCCCATGAGTTGCACCACCCGTTTCACCAGTTGCCGTTTCTGCGCCCGGTTCACCGCCTCCACAGCGCTGACCACCCGCATCGGCGTGCCTTGCTCCATGGCGGTGTGCATGAGTGCCCGGGTGTCTTTGGGAAAACAGCTGCCTCCATAGCCGGTGCCGGCATACAGGAAACTGTGGCCGATGCGCCGGTCCGAACCGATGCCGCGCCGCACCGCGTCGATGTCCGCCCCCACCTGATCGGCCAGCAGGGCCATCTCGTTCATGAAGGAAATGCGGGTTGCGAGCATCGCGTTGGCGGCGTACTTGGTCAGCTCCGCGCTGGGCACGTCCATCCACACCGTGCGTTCGTGGTGGCGGTTGAACGGCGCGTACAACTGGCTCATGCACTCCCGGGCCCGTGCCCCCGCCGCCCCAGGCGGCACGCCGATGACGATGCGGTCCGGGCGCATGAAATCCTCAATCGCCGCACCTTCCTTCAAAAACTCCGGGTTCGACACCACGGTGAAATCCAGCGCTTCGTGCCCTCGGGCCACCAGGCCTTGCCGGATCGTGTCGGCCACTGCGGCACCGGTGCCCACCGGCACGGTGGACTTGTTCACCACCACCAGCGGTCGCTGCAGATGCTGCCCGATCTGGCGCGCCACCGCGAGCACGTGCTGCAAGTCGGCCGAGCCGTCCTCCTGGGGCGGGGTGCCCACGGCAATGAACAGCACCTCGGCGTGGTCCACGCCCTGCGCCATGGAGGTGGTGAACCGCAGCCGGCCCGCTGCCTGATTGCGCTGCACCAGCTCGTCCAGCCCCGGCTCATAGATCGGCACACCACCCGCCTGCAACAGCACCACACGGGCCTGGTCATGATCCACACCCACCACCCGATGCCCCAGCTCCGCCAAGCAAGCGGCCGTCACCAGCCCCACATAACCTGCGCCCACCACCGTCACGTTCATGGTCTGCTCCTTTCATGCATGCCAACCATGCTGGAGCCACTGCGTGGCAGTGGCATGGCAACCCCATGACAGTGGCGTGACTGACGAATCTGGTCGTCATGGTTTTTTCATCGAAACGCCATGGCAACGACACACGCGAGGCGAAGAATCGGCACAGCCAAAGGAGTTCCCCATGAGCGACCTGTCCGTCCTCGATCACATGCGCCACCCGGTCCTGCCGCTGAGCAGTGGACCCGCCGCCTTGCCAGGCCTGGCGCCCACGGCACACAAACCTTCCAGCCCCCAGCCCGAACTCCTGGTGACCTGGGCCCGGCACCTGGATGAAGTCCGAGCCGCCCAACGGCTGCGTTACGACGTGTTTGCCGGCGAAATGGGCGCACGGCTGCCACAAACCCTGCCCGGACACGACATCGACCTGTTCGACGATTACTGCGAACACCTGCTGGTGCGCGACGCTTCCACACTGGAAGTGATCGGCACCTACCGCGTGCTCACGCCGGCCCAGGCCAAACGCGTGGGAGGCTTCTACAGCGACACCGAGTTCGACCTCACCCGCCTGCGTTTCCTGCGCGAACAGATGGTCGAACTCGGGCGCAGCTGCGTCCACCCCGACCACCGCCACGGCGGCGTCATCCTGGCCCTGTGGGGGGCTCTGGCCGAATTCATGGCGCGCAACCGGCTCGACACCATGATCGGCTGCGCCAGCATCCCCATGCAGCATCAGGGCAGCCACGGCGCAGTCAGCGATGGCCACGCCGCCGCCAGCATCTGGCGCCAGGTCCGCGACAAGCACCTGGCCTCGATCGAATACCACGTGCGCCCGCGCCTGCCCCTGCCGGTAGATCGGCTCGACGACTCTTTGCCCATTGAGCCCCCCGCGCTCATCAAGGGCTACCTGCGCCTGGGCGCCAAGGTGCTCGGCCCCCCGGCCTGGGACCCTGACTTCAACGCCGCCGACCTGCCCATGATGATGCGCCTGGCCGACATGCCTGCGCGCTACCGCAAACACTTTCTGGGGGCTTGATGCGCAACAGCTTCGTTGGCAACGGGCCCTTGCCTGGGCACCCTCCACGACAGTCTGATCTCGCCGCCCACGTGACGGATACTTGGCGTTCACCACTTGACAGCGACGATGACCCGGACGAGCCCCTGCCACCTGCAGGTCAACGCCTGCGGGCCGTCTTCATTTCCGACGTGCACCTGGGCACCCCCGGCTGCCAGGCCAAGGCCCTGCTGGCCTTCCTCAAGGCCCATCCCAGCGACAAGCTCTACCTGATCGGCGACATCATTGACGGCTGGCAACTGCGCCGCAAGTGGTACTGGCCGCAGAGCCACAACGATGTGGTCCAGAAAATCCTGCGTCGCGCCCGCAAAGGCTGCAAGGTCATTTTCGTGCCCGGCAACCACGACGAATTCGCACGCCATTTCGTCGGTCATAAATTCGGCGGCGTGGATGTGGTTGAAGACGCGGTCCACACCACCGCCGACGGGCGCAAGCTTTGGATCATCCACGGCGATCACTTCGACGGCGTGATCCAATACGCCAAATGGCTGGCCTATCTGGGCGACAACCTCTACGAGCTCACCCTGCGGCTGAACACACACCTGAATTCCTGGCGTGCCCGTCTGGGTCTGCCCTACTGGTCGCTGTCGCAATACCTCAAACACCGCGTCAAGAGCGCGCTCAACTACGTGCTCCAGTTCGAAGGGGCGGTGGCAGCCGAAGCCCGCAAGCGGGGACTCGACGGCGTGGTCTGCGGCCACATCCACCGCGCGGAGATGCGCGACATAGACGGCACCCTCTATTGCAACGACGGCGACTGGGTCGAAAGCCTCACCGGTATCGTCGAGCACCCTGACGGCCGACTCGAGATCGTGCAATGGGGCGCCTCATCCAAGACCATGAAAACCCTGGCTCCCCGTCCAACCACTGCGGTGCCATTCCGCTGAACCCGATAGATGATTGACACAAAAATGTCACACACCCTGCCTAGCATGCGGTTTTTATCCCGAGAGACGGCCCCGTGAGTGAACCGATCAAAGTCCTGTTCCTGTGCGCGCACAACGCCGCCCGCAGCATCATGGCCGAGGCCATCCTGAACCACTTGGGCGGGCACCGTTTTCGGGCGTTTTCGGCCGGTACGCATGCGCGCCCCGACCATCGCCCCCACCCCATGGCCTTGGCAGCCCTGCACAGTGCCGGCATCGACACCGCCGGGCTGCGCAGCAAGAACTGGGCTGAGTTCAGCCAGCCCGACTCGCCCCATCTCGACCTCATCATCACCGTCTGCAACATAGCCGCTGGCGAACCCTGCCCGGCCTGGCCCGGCCATCCGGCCACCGCCCACTGGGGCTACCCCGACCCCACGCTGGTCGAAGGCACCGAGGAAGAACGGCTGCACGCCTTCAAGCAAACCATGCACGCCCTGCATCAACGCATGGAACTGCTCGTGAATCTGCCGATGAGCCGGGTCGATCGTCTGGTGCTGGAAACCGAGGCTCGCCGCCTGGCTGCTTCAGCCCAAGGTGCGGATCGCACGTCCTGAGCATTGGGGCCTGCGGCGTACGCTGGCCATTGGACTGACTGGCGGTCTGCTGTTGGGCATGACCGCCCTGGGCGTAGCCCAGATCACCTGGGCGGTCGGACCATGGTATCCCGTCTGGCTACGGGTGGCCGGTGCCCTCATGGTGGCCACCGGTTTCTGGAGCGCGAGCTGGGTGTGGATCGCCTTCCTGAACGCTGAACGCCGGGTGCAGGAAGGTCTGAGCCTGCCTCGGGGCATCGCGGGTTTTGCCACCAACTGCCTGGTCGCCCTGATCGTGCCACTGCTCATAGGCCACCAGCTGCATGGCATGCTGTACGCTTGGCATGCGCACCACTTCACGCCCACGCCCACCGCCGAATTACGCCTCCTGCCTGAGCGCAACCCAGACGGCAGCGACGTGCTCGAACTCTACGGCCCCATGGGCATCGGCACCACCCACAAGCTGCAACACTGGCTGGCGCAATACCCCTGGGTGCGCACCCTGCAACTCGACAGTCCGGGCGGACTGGCTCCCGAGGCCATCGGCGTGGCCCAGCTCATCCAGCTGCACCAGCTCGACACCGCCGTGGTAAGCCGCTGCGAAGGAGCCTGCATCGTGGCGTTGGCGGCCGGCTCGCGCCGCTTGGCATCGCCACAGGCCATCCTGCGTTGCCACAAGCCCTACATGCCGGTCGTGGGCGGTGCCCACACCCTCACCGCCACCGACCGCCACCTGCTGCGCTGGCTCACGGCACAGGGTGTGGACCCGCAGCTCGCCCAGCACTGTTTTCAACGACCGGCCTGGGATGCCTACACCCCGGACCCAGAGGCACTGCACAGCGCCTGGCTGATCACCCACTGGTTGCCAGCCCCTCAAAGCCAGTGATCAAGGCGGCTGGCAAGCTCCACCACCATACCCCCAAAAAGCGCCGTGTAGGCCATGGCCGAGGTGCCGGTCATGACAGCCCCGCCGCGTCAGCGAATGAACCAGCGCTGGATCATCCGGTGCACCCAACCCCCATAGGGCGGGTAAGCCAGCTTGCCGCTGTTGAAGCGGCCCTTGATGTGCACCCCCTTGGCCTTGGAAAAAGTGAGAAAGCCTTCATTCGCGTGGTAGTGCCCCATACCTGAAAGACCCACCCCACCAAAGGGCAGATCGTCCTGGGCCACGTGCATCAGGGTGTCGTTGATCGTCACCCCGCCGGAATGGGTCTGCTCCAGCACCTTGCGCTGCACCTGCCGGTCGTGGCTGAACAGGTACAAGGCCAGCGGCCGCGCCCCGCTGCGCACCCGCTCCACGGCCTGATCCAGGTCGCGGTAGGGCAGCACCGGCAGCAAGGGGCCGAAGATCTCCTCCTGCATCACCTTCATGCCGTCGTGCACGTCCAGCAGCAGGTGCAAGGGCATCTTGCGGGTGCCTTCGAAGCCCTCTCCGGCCGGGTTGCACACCTGCACCCGTGCGCCTTGCCGCACCGCGTCGTCCAGCCAGGCCTGCAAGCGCTGGTGCTGCCGCTCGTTGACGATGGCGCTGTAGTCGGGGTTCTCGCGCAGCGTGGGGTACAGGCGCGCCACCACGTGCTGCATTGCCTGCACGAAGGCGTCCTCCTGGCCCGCGGGCACCAATGCGTAGTCGGGGGCGATACAGGTCTGCCCGGCGTTGAGCATTTTGCCGAAGACGATGCTTTCGGCCGCCGCCTGCAGGGGCGCATCCGGCGCCACGATCACAGGCGACTTGCCCCCCAGTTCCAGCGTGACCGGCGTGAGGTTCTTGGCCGCTGCCGCCATCACGATCCGGCCCACCGCCGTGGAACCGGTGAAGAGCAGATGGTCCCAGGGCTGCTGGGCAAACAGGGTGGACACATCCACCGCCCCCTCGATCACGGCCACCTCGTCCTCGTCGAAGGCGTCGGCCAGCAACGCCCGAAGCACTTGGTTGGTGGCGGGCGTGAACTCGGAGAGCTTGATCATGGCCCGGTTCCCGGCTCCCAGCGCCCCCACCAGCGGCAACAGCGCGAGCTGGATCGGGTAGTTCCACGGCACCATGATGCCCACCACCCCCAGGGGCTGGTATGCCACCCGGTTACGAGCGGGCGCAAACAGCAGGCTCACCGACCGGCGTGACGGGCGCATCCAGCGCCGCAGGTGCCGCACCGTGTGGTCGATGCCCTGCACCGTGGTCAGCACCTCGGCCATCAGCGTCTCGTCGCGCGAGCGTGCGGAAAAGTCGCGGTCCACCGCCTGCACCAGTGCCTCCCTATGCCGCAGCAGCGCCGCACGCAAGCGCTTCAAACCGGCGATGCGCTGTTCGGCCGGTGGCATGGGGAAACGGGCAAAAGCTTGGCGCTGGCGCTCGAACAGCGCCGGCAGTCTGGCCATGTCGGGAGGCATCTGGCTCATGGTGATGCTCAGCGTTGGGTGGACGTGGGCTGCAGACGGATCAGCTGTCCGTTGCGGTCGTCGGTGAGCAGGTACAGCAGGCCATCGGGGCCTTCGCGCACATCCCGGATGCGCTGGCCCAGCGACTCCAACAGGCGTTCCTCGCGCACCACCCGGCCATCGGCCACTTCCAGCCGGGCCAGGTGCCGCCCGCGCAGTGCACCCACCATCAGGCTGCCTTTCCAGGCCGGCCCGTAACGGTCACTGCTCACGAAGGCCATACCCGACGGCGCGATGGATGGCGTCCACTGGTGCAGCGGCTGCTCCATACCTTCTTTGTGCGTGATGCCATCGCCAATCGGGCCGCCGCCGTAATTCTCGCCATAGGTGATCACCGGCCAGCCATAGTTCTTGCCCGGCTCCGGCCGGTTGATCTCGTCACCGCCCTGCGGGCCGTGCTCGTGTATCCACAGCCGCCCGTCCGGGCCCCAGGTGGCGCCTTGCGGATTGCGGTGGCCCCAGCTCCAGATCTCTGGCAAGGCCCCCGCGCGTCCCACCAGCGGGTTGTCCGGCGGCACGGTGCCGTCCTTGCGCACGCGGATCACCTTGCCGTGGTGGTTGTCCAGCGTCTGGGCATCCTGCATGCGGCCAAAGCGATCGCCCAGCGTCAAAAACAGATACCCTTGCGGCGACTCGACGATGCGGCAACCGAAATGGTGGCGGCTGTTCACCTTGGGCCGCTGGCTGAAGATCACCCGCACGTTTTCGAGCCGGCGCTGGTCGGCCGACAGCCGGGCCGAAGCCATGGCCGTGGAGTTTCCGCCCCCATCGGCCGCCGGCTCGGCAAAGCAGAAATAGAGTTGGCGGTTGCTCGCGAAGTCACTGTCAGCGATCACATCCAGCAGCCCGCCCTGGCCCACGGCATCGACCCGGGGCAGACCCTCGAGGGGCGGCCCCAGCTCGCCCGCAGGCGACACCACCCGCATGCGCCCGGGCCGCTCCGTCACCAACATCTGCCCCTGGCCTATGAAGGCCACGGCCCACGGGTGCTCCAGCCCGCGCACCAGCACCTCGGGCTGCACGCCAGCGGCCTGCGCGTGCCATGCCGCTGCCGCACACACCAGCCCCCCGATGATCCGCTTCCAGCGGAGGAATCTCCACCGCTTGTTGACTCGTTCCTGGTTGGTCTGCATCGTTCGCCTCCTGACGGGGTGTCCGTGTCTGGTTCTGGTGCGCGGCACAGGTTCCCGCGCGTTTCGGCAACGATACCGCACCGGGAGTGGAGAGGTGCCAAGCTCTGGGACGGCCTGACCGAAACCAACGTGGCCCGCGTGCAGGCCCAGGTCAGCAGCTGCATCATCGGCGATCCTCTGCCCAGCCAACCCCTGCCGCCGCGGAAGATGACGGCTGGAACAGGTTTTAGAAACACCCCGCGGCATTGGGACGATGGATGTGAATGGCGGAACTTTCCATTAGCACTCTCGTCAATAGAGTGCTAACATAGTGACATGCCCTATACAGGCTGATCAGGAGAGAGGACATCATGAACGCCATCACCACCACACCTTATGCACTGGCCCCCGCCGCCAAGCACGGTTGGTCGGGTTCGTCCCTCGTGTTGCCCCCGCTGGGCAATCTGGATGCCTATATTGCGGCGGTCAACCGGCTGCCCATGCTCACCGCCGAAGAAGAACGGGACTACGCCGAGCGATTGCAAAAATACAATGACCTGGAAGCCGCTGGCAAGCTGGTGATGTCGCACCTGCGCCTGGTGGTATCGGTTTCGCGCCAGTACTTGGGCTATGGCCTGCCGCACGCCGATCTCATCCAGGAAGGCAACGTCGGCCTCATGAAAGCCGTCAAGCGCTTCGACCCGGCCCTGGGTGTACGGCTGGTGAGCTATGCCTTGCACTGGATCAAGGCCGAAATCCACGAATACATCCTGCGAAACTGGCGCATGGTCAAGGTGGCCACCACCAAGGCACAGCGCAAGCTGTTCTTCAACCTGCGCAGCATGAAACAGGCCTTCAAAGCCGACGCCCTGGACGCCGACACCCACCGCGAACGCCTGAGCGAGCAGGAAATCGACGTGGTGGCACGCGAGTTGAACGTCAAACGCGAAGACGTGCTGGAAATGGAAACCCGCTTGTCGGGTGGCGACGTGGTGCTCGACCCCACGCCTGGCGACGATGGCGAGGAAGCCTATGGTCCCATCGCCTACCTGGCCGATGCCCGCCACGAACCCACCGCCGTGCTGGAAGCCACCGAGCGGGACGTCATGGCCACCGAAGGCATCGCCCGCGCCTTGGAGCAGTTGGACGAGCGTTCGCGCCGCATCGTGACCGAACGCTGGCTCAAGGTCAACGACGACGGCTCCGGCGGCATGACGCTGCACGAGCTGGCCGCCGAGTACGGGGTGAGTGCCGAGCGCATCCGCCAGATCGAGGTGGCGGCCATGAAGAAGATGCGCAAGGCGCTGGAGGCTTACGCCTGATCAGCCTTCGCGGCGCAGCGCCGGGAACAGGATCACGTCGCGGATGCTGGGGCTGTCGGTCAGCAGCATGATCAGACGGTCGATGCCGATGCCGCACCCTCCCGCCGGGGGCATGCCGTACTCCAGTGCGCGCACGTAGTCGGCATCGAAGAACATGGCCTCGTCGTCGCCCGCGTCTTTACTGGCCGCCTGGGCATGGAAGCGCGCTGCCTGGTCTTCGGCGTCATTCAATTCGCTGAAACCGTTGCCCACTTCCCGCCCGGTGATGTAGAGCTCGAAACGTTCGGTGATGGTCGGGTCGCTGTCGTTGGCGCGGGCCAGCGGGGAAATCTCGGTCGGGTGGTTGCAGATGAAGGTGGGGTTCCAGAGCTTGTCTTCCACCGTCTCCTCGAAGTACATCACCTGCAGGCCGGCCAGGCTGCGGCTGTCCAGGCGCTCCTTGACCGGATCGAGACCCAGCTTTTTCAACTGCTGCACCAGCCAGTCACGATCGTCCACGCGGTCGCCGGCCTCGGTGTGTTTGAGGATGGCCTCTCGGATCGTGAGGCGCTCGAACGGTGACTCCAGGTCCACGTCGCGGCCTTGGTAGGTCAGCCGGGTTCCACCGCAGACGCGCTGCGCCACATGGCGGATCAGTTGCTCGGTGAACACCATCAGGTCCAGGTAGTTCCAGTACCCCGCATAGAACTCCATCATGGTGAACTCGGGGTTGTGCCGCACGCTGATGCCTTCGTTGCGGAAGTTGCGGTTGATCTCGAACACCCGCTCGAAACCGCCCACCAGCAGGCGCTTCAGGTAGAGCTCCGGCGCAATGCGCAGGTACATGTCCTGCTCCAGCGCGTTGTGGTGCGTCACGAAGGGCTTGGCATTCGCCCCGCCTGGAATCGGGTGCAACATGGGGGTTTCCACTTCCAGGAAGTCGTGCTGCACCATGAACTCACGAATGCAGGTCACCGCCAGACTGCGCGCCACGAAGCGCTTGCGAGCCTGCTCGTCGGTCATCAGGTCCACGTAGCGCTGGCGGTATTTGATCTCCTGATCATGAATGCCGTGGAACTTGTCTGGCAACGGGCGCAGGCTCTTGGTCACCAGCCGCACCTTGTCGGCGTGGATGGTCAGCTCGCCCATCTTGGTCTTGAACAGCACGCCTTCGGCCGCCACGATGTCGCCCAGATCCCAGTGCTTGAAGGCTTCCAGCACTTCGGCGCCCACGCTTTCCAGGTTCAGGTAGATTTGGATGCGCCCGCCGCTGGGCCCGAAGGAGGCATCCTGCAACGTCGCAAAGCTGGCCTTGCCCATGACGCGCTTGAGCATCATGCGGCCGGCCACGCTGGCACGAACCTTCAACAGCTCCAGCATCTCCTTGCTCATGCCGTCGTATTCGGCGAACAGGTCAGCCGCCTTGTGCTGCGGCTTCACATCGTTCGGGAACGCGGGGCCGCGACCCGCTGCCTGGGCCTCGCGCAAGGCGCGCAGCTTCTCGCGGCGCTCGGCGATGATGTGGTTCTCGTCAGCGTGCGGGGCGTGGTCGGCAGGGGTGGTCATGGGTTCAGGCGTCAACGGATAGGCATGCGCCTCAGCGCACAAAACTTTTGATTTTATTCGGTGTTGCGCTCGCGCAGTGCCTGCAGCTTTTCCCCGATGCGGATTTCCAGCCCGCGCGGCACCGGCCGGTAGAACGGCGGCGGGGTGAGCCCGTCGGGAAAGTAGCGCTCACCGGCCGAGAAGGCATCGGGCTCGTCATGGGCGTAGCGGTAGCCCTTGCCGTAGTCCATATCTTTCATCAGCTGGGTAGGCGCGTTGCGCAGGCGCAGGGGCACGGGGCGGGTGCCGTCCTGCTTCACGAAGGCGCGCATCTCGTTGTAGGCCTTGTACACCGCGTTGCTTTTGGGTGCCACGGCCAGGTACACCACCGCTTCGGCCAGCGCCAGCTCCCCTTCGGGGCTGCCCAGGCGCTCGTACACCTCGGCGGCGTCCAACGCCAGCCGCAGCGCGCGCGGATCGGCCAGGCCGATGTCTTCCGTGGCCATGCGCACCAGCCGTCGCGCCAGGTAACGCGGATCGGCCCCGCCGTCGAGCATGCGCACGAACCAGTACAGCGCGGCATCCGGGTCCGAGCCGCGCACGCTCTTGTGCAAGGCGCTGATGGTGTCGTAGAACTGCTCGCCGCCCTTGTCGTAACGGCGCATGCGCTCGCCCAGCACCTTCAGCAGCCAGTCGTCGGTGATCTCGTTCAAACCCTGGGCCTGCGCGGTCACGGCCAGGGTTTCCAGCGTGTTCAGCAGGCGCCGGGCATCACCATCGGCATAGGCCAGCAGGCGCTCGCGGGCGGCAGGCTCCATGGTCGGCACCCCGCCATGGACATGGGCTCGGTCCATGAGTTCGCCCAAATCGTCCACGCTCAGCGGCTGCAGCACATATACGGCTGCCCGCGAGAGCAAGGCCGAATTCACCTCGAAGCTCGGGTTTTCGGTGGTGGCCCCCACGAAGGTGAACAAGCCGCTTTCGACGTGGGGCAGGAAGGCGTCTTGCTGGCTCTTGTTGAAGCGGTGCACCTCGTCCACGAACACGATGGTCGCCTGCGGGTGCAGGCCGCTGCGCGCCAGCTCAGCCTTCTCCACCGCTTCGCGTATGTCCTTCACGCCACCCAGCACCGCGCTGATGGCGATGAACTGGGCGTCGAAGGCCTGCGCCATCAGGCGCGCAATGGTGGTCTTGCCCACCCCCGGTGGGCCCCAGAAGATGCAGCTGTGCGGCCGTCCGGACTCAAAGGCCGCGCGCAGCGGCATGCCCTCGCCCAGCAGGTGGCGCTGACCGATGACTTCGGCCAGCGAGCGAGGGCGCAGGCGTTCGGCCAGCGGCAGGTGGGGCGTATTCACAGGCAGTGGCTCACTGGCGAATCACATCCGCCCCTGCGGGAGGCTGGAACCGAAAATGCTCTGCTCCAAAACCTGGCTGGGTGTCCATGGCCTCAAAGCGAATGGTCGAACGCTGACCGAAGCTGTCCAGGATGTCGAGCGCGGCCAGTTGCCCCTGCCTAAAACCCAGCTGGATCCACTGCAACTGCCCGTCGCGCTGTTTGGGCGTGGCCAGGACCCAGGTCAGTCCATCGGCATCGGGCGCGTTGCGCAAGTCGAACACCTGCGTCAAACCCCGCAAATCGGGAGAGGCCGCGATCAGGGCGGCCGGTGTCTGGCCCAGCGCCTCCTGCTGGGCACGGGCGGTCACCTGGTTCAGGTCCACGTCGTAAAGCCACAGCGTTTGCCCGTCGGCGACGATGGTCTGCTCGAAGGGGTGGGTATAGACGAAGCGAAAGCGGTCGGGTCGCTGGAATTCGAACACGCCCCGGCTGGTGCGGGCGCGCGGCGCTGCCTCGCCGTCCTTGCGCGGCGCCGTCACCGTCTGGGTGAAGGCGGCCCTGCCCTGCTGCGTCTGCCGCAGAAAGCTCTCCAGTGCCGACAGTCCATCGGCGTGAGCGGGAAACCACACCCCCACGCCACAGCAGGCGACAGCCAGTAAAAGCGAACGTCGTTGCATCATGAGCCTTGGGGTGGTTGGGCGCGCCACCAGTTCCGAGCCGCTGGCTCCGGGTTGTAAACAGCTGTAGCGAAAACCGCGCAGCCCCACTGGTTCGGACCGCTCATTCGCCGCCCCGGTTGGCCACCAGAATGTCGCGCTGGCCGCTGGCGGTGAGCGCACTCACCAAGCCGGCGTTTTCCATGTCTTCCAGCAAGCGGGCGGCGCGGTTGTAGCCGATCTTGAGTTTGCGCTGCACGTAGCTGATGCTGGCCTTGCGGTCTTGCAGCACGATGGCCACGGCCTGGTCGTAGAGGGGGTCTTTCTCGCCACCGGCATCGCCTTCGCCGAACAGGTCGCCGCCACCGCCTTCACCCTCGCCCGCGCCTTCCAACACGCCGTCGATGTAGTCGGGCTCACCGTACTGCTCCTTGAGGTAGGCCACCACGCGGTGCACCTCGTCGTCGCTGACGAAAGCACCGTGCACCCGAGTCGGGAAGCCGGTGCCTGCCGGCATGTAGAGCATGTCGCCCATGCCGAGCAGGGCCTCGGCGCCCATCTGGTCCAGGATGGTGCGGCTGTCGATCTTGCTGCTGACCTGGAAGCTGATGCGGGTGGGAATGTTGGCCTTGATCAACCCGGTAATCACGTCCACGCTGGGGCGTTGAGTGGCCAGGATCAGGTGGATACCCGCCGCGCGCGCCTTTTGCGCCAGCCGAGCGATGAGCTCCTCGATCTTCTTGCCCACCACCATCATCAGGTCGGCCAGTTCGTCGATCACGACCACGATGTAGGGCAGTCGCTCCAGGGGTTCGGGCTGCTCGGGCGTGAGGCTGAACGGGTTGGGCAGGGATTCGCCGCGCGCCTTGGCCTCGTCGACCTTGGCGTTGTAGCCCGCGAGGTTGCGCACGCCCACCTTGCTCATCAGCTTGTAGCGCTTCTCCATCTCGCCCACGCACCAGTTCAGGCCGTGCGCGGCCTGCTTCATGTCGGTCACCACGGGGCACAACAGGTGCGGAATGCCCTCGTACACGCTGAGTTCCAACATTTTGGGATCGATCAGCAGCAGGCGCACGTCCTTGGCGTCGGCCTTGTAGAGCAGGCTCAGGATCATGGCGTTGATGCCCACCGACTTGCCCGAACCCGTGGTCCCGGCCACCAGGCAGTGCGGCATCTTGGCCAGGTCGGCCACGACGGGGTGACCGGCAATGTCCTTGCCCAGTCCCATGGTCAGCAGGCTCTTGGCGTCGGCATAGACCTGCGAGCCCAGGATCTCGCTGAGCTGGATGGTCTGGCGCTTGGCGTTGGGCAGCTCCAGCGCCATCAGGTTCTTGCCCGGAATGGTTTCGATCACGCGGATGCTCACCAGCGACAGCGACCGCGCCAAGTCCTTGGCCAGATTCACGATCTGCGAACCCTTGACCCCCGTGGCCGGCTCGATCTCGTAGCGGGTGATCACAGGCCCCGGCTGCGCCGCCACGACCCGCACCTCCACCCCGAAATCGCGCAGCTTCTTCTCGATCAGGCGGCTGGTCATCTCCAGGGTTTCGGGCGCCACCGTGGCCTGCTGGCGCCCGGCGGCATCGAGCAGATCGATCTGAGGCAGTTTGCTGTCGGTCAAGTCTTGAAACAGCGGCTTCTGGCGCTCCTTCACCACTCGGGTACTGACCGGCACCTCGGCCAACGTGGGCTCGATCTGCAGCGACTTGGCCTTCGCCTTGGCCCGCGGCGGCGCAATCTCTTCGGACGTCAATGGCCGTGTCGGTGACGGCTCCAGATCGGACGCGGCAAGTTCCCCTGCATAAGCAGACTCCTCCATGGCACGCTCGCGCGCCGCCTGCTGACCGATGCGCTGGTCTTCGTCGGCCTCGCGTCGCTCGCGTCGGCTCTCGATCCATTGATCCAGCCACCGGCCCAACCCTTCGGCGGTATGCGCCCAGGAGAAGCGAAACACCCAGGCCAGCGCCACCACCCACACCGCGATGGCAACCAGAGCCGATCCTGTCACCCCCAGCCAACGCACCGCCAACGGCCCCAGCACCGACCCCAATACCCCCCCGGCTTCACCGGGCAGGATGGCATCCCAGCGGTGCAGGCGGCTCCACTCCAGCACCGTGCTGGACGCCAACAACACCCCCAGCCCCAACCAGAACACCACACGCTGCATGCCCGCACGTTGCCACCAGCGCTCCTCGTCGGGCGAGGTCTGCGGACCGACACCCACACCATGGCCGCGCAACCAGCGCGCCAAAGCCGCCAGCCACGCCCGACACCCTGCCAGCACCATCCACCAGACCGACATGCCCAACAGGTAATAGCTCAAATCCGCTATCCAGGCTCCAAGCCGCCCACCCCAGTTGGTCACAGCTCCACCCGCCCCCGAGGTGGACCAGGCCGGATCCAGCAGAGAATGGCTGAGCAATGCGATCAACCAGAACAGCAGGCCGGCGGCACCCAGCAACAAGGCAAATTCGTGGGCAAAGCGCCGCAGACCGCTGGGCGCGTGGTGAGCGGCATCGTTGTTGAGGGTATTCAATGAATAGGTCATAGGCGCAGACGCAAGCTTAACCCAGCCTCAGCAGCCCCAGGAGCGGCTTCCTACAATAGAGGCCGTTCTTCTACCCCGATCCCTTTCACGCGCATGAAACACGCCAAAGTCCTCATCCTCGGCTCCGGCCCGGCTGGCTACACCGCCGCCATCTATGCCGCCCGCGCCAACCTCAATCCCGTGCTGATCACCGGCATGGCCCAGGGTGGCCAGCTCATGACCACGACCGAAGTGGACAACTGGCCCGCCGACGTTCATGGCGTGCAGGGACCGGATCTGATGCAACGCTTCCTCGAACACGCCGAACGCTTCAAGACCGAAATCGTCTTCGACCACATCCACACCGTCCACCTGCATCAGCGCCCCTTCACGCTCGTGGGTGACAGCGGCAGCTACACCTGCGACAGCCTCATCATCGCCACCGGCGCCTCGGCGAAATACCTGGGGCTGCCCTCCGAGGAAGCCTTCATGGGCAAAGGCGTCAGCGCCTGCGCCACCTGCGACGGCTTCTTCTACCGGGGCCAGGCCGTGTGCGTCATCGGAGGCGGCAACACGGCGGTGGAAGAAGCCCTCTACCTCAGCAACATCGCCAGCAAGGTCACTCTGGTACACCGCCGCGACACCTTCCGGGCCGAACCCATCATGGTGGACAAGTTGATGGAAAAGGTCGCCGAAGGCAAGATCGAACTGAAACTGTTCCATGTGCTCGACGAGGTGCTCGGCGACGCCAAAGGCGTGACCGGCATCCGCATCAAGCATGTGCAAACCGGCGCCACCGAGGAGATCGCCCTGCAAGGCTGCTTCATCGCCATCGGCCACAACCCCAACACCGACATCTTCAAGGGCCAGCTCGACATGAAGGACGGCTACCTGGTCACCAAGGGCGGTCAGGATGGCTTTGCCACCCAGACCAGCGTGCCCGGCGTGTTCGCCGCCGGCGACGTGCAAGACCACATCTACCGCCAAGCCATCACCAGCGCCGGTACCGGCTGCATGGCCGCTCTCGATGCGCAACGGTTTTTGGAACAGCAAGCGGGGTAAGCAGGCCTTTTGCCACCTTTTGCCACCGCAGGCTCGAACGGCTATAATGCCGGGTTTGGTGTTGTGCGATTGGCTTTTTTCGGCTGAGCCGCCGCACCAAAAATTGACCGCCCACGAGCCGGAGCCGTCCCCGCCACCTGAGAAGGCCGCGGGGCAGGCGGCACAACACAGGACGGGGCGAGGTGCGGCGCAAGCCGTTGATTTTTGATTGGAGTGTCCCTCATGGCACGCGTATGTGAAGTCACGGGCAAGAAGCCCATGGTCGGGAACAACGTTTCCCACGCCAACAACAAAACCAAGCGCCGGTTCTTGCCGAACCTGCAATCCCGTCGTTTCTGGGTCGAGAGCGAAAACCGCTGGGTGCGCCTGCGCGTCTCCGGTGCCGCCCTGCGCCTGATCGACAAAAATGGTATCGATGCGGTGCTCGCCGACCTGCGCGCCCGTGGTCAAGCCGAATAAGTCACAGGAGCACCACCATGGCAAGCAAAGGCGGACGCGAAAAAATCAAGCTGGAATCCACTGCCGGCACCGGTCACTTCTACACGACCACCAAAAACAAGAAAACCATGCCCGAGAAAATGGCGATCATGAAGTTTGATCCCAAGGCTCGCAAGCACGTGGAGTACAAGGAAATCAAGCTGAAGTGATGCAGCTCTGGATTCCTGAGGGTGTCATGCCATCACTGATGGACACCAACACCCTACGACGGCCCCTCGCGGGCCGTTTTGCTTGAGGAAGGCATTCCCAATGGGCCGGCTTCGAAGCATGAATCGAGCCGGAAGGCGCGGTGTCGCAAAGGCAAAAGGCCCAAACCCTGCACACGATGGATCAAGTCCCCCATCGGACACGCCTCTTCGGCCTCTTCGCCGCAGCGGCGCCAAAGCATTTGGTGGGCCTCCCGTGAGTCGAACACGGCACCAACGGATTATGCTTACCCACTATGGCTTTCGCCACCCCTTTCGGGTTTGTGGTCTGGACTGTCTCTTGTCTTTACGACCTGCCCGTACAGTCTCTACACGTTCTCTCCAACCGAGAGCTTCGCTCGGGATTGCCACGCCACTTGGGCAGAGGTTTCCCCGAATTTGAGCAGTTCTACCGGCACGCAGAGTGAACTTACACACCGGCAACCCACATTTGCTCCGCCCGTATTCTTGCGAACCGTAGGGCGGCACAGCTTAAGTCCGCTGCTCTAACCAAGCATGAGCTAGAGGCCCGAATCCAAAATTCTACAGCACTGGACCATGCGGCTGACTGTGGTCACTCACTTGTGGTGGCTCAGGGCGTTGCTGACCAGTTTGGAAGTGATGTCCACAATCTGGATCATGCGATCGTAGGGCATACGCTGTGGGCCAATGACGCCCAGCGCGCCGACGACTCGACCATCGACCTCATAAGGCGCACTCACCACCGACAAGTCCTCGTAAGGCACGACCTGGCTCTCACCACCGATGAAAATGCGCACCCCCTCGGCCTGGTTGGACACCTCCAGCAGACGCATGAGCTGGGTTTTCTGCTCGAACAGATCGAACATCTTGCGCAGATGATCCATGTCGCGCGA
The DNA here is from genome assembly GCF_013432195.1 of Tepidicella baoligensis. Lineage (GTDB taxonomy): Bacteria > Pseudomonadota > Gammaproteobacteria > Burkholderiales > Burkholderiaceae_C > Tepidicella > Tepidicella baoligensis. The sequence goes on from NZ_JACCDB010000002.1 coordinate 80,903, forward strand.
GAACTCGCTGACCGACAGCAGGTTGCGCTCGCCGGCCACCACCACCTCGTCTTGCTGATCGATCGCTTCAGAGCCGGCCTCCACCGCCTTGACCATGAGTGAGGCGATTTCATCGCGCAGGCTTTCGACCTCGGTACGCAGGCGTTCTTTGACCTGGTCGATGCTCAAGCCTGCGTAGTGGGTGTTGAGAAACTGGGCGGCCTCTTGCAGCTGACTTTGGTTGTAGTCGGTCTGCGTGTGGATGACCCGGTTTTGCACGTCGCCATCGGGCGAGACGAGGATGACCAGCACCCGCCGGTCCGACAGCCTCAAAAACTCGATGTGGCGAAACACGGTGGGGCGCTTGGGCACCATCACCACGCCCACGAATTGCGACAGATTGGACAGCATCTGCGCCGCCTGGCTCAGCACCTGCCTGGGCTGCTCGGCCTGCAGGGTGGCGTTCGGCAGGTTTTCCACGGGATGCAATTCATCGCGGCGCACGGTCAGCATGGTGTCCACGAACAACCGGTAGCCACGGGCCGTGGGAACACGCCCGGCGGAGGTATGGGGGCTGGTAATCAGTCCGAGCTCCTCCAGGTCACTCATCACATTGCGGATGGTGGCCGGCGACAGTTCCAGACCCGCCGCCTTGGAAAGGGTGCGCGACCCCACGGGCTGGCCGTCGGCGATGTAGCGTTCGACCAACGTCTTGAGCAGGAGTTTGGAGCGGTCGTCAAGCATTGGTTGATTGTAAAAACCTTGTGCTCTAATTTGAGCATGGATTGCCCACGCCCGCAGCATACGCCGCCCACGCCCAAAGGTCCACTGCGCTTTCACCACGTCGCCGTGATTGGGAAATACCACGCCGTCGGCTCGCGCGATGCGATCGAGAGCATTGTGCACTTCCTGCACGACCAGGGCTGCGAGGTCGCACTGGAGCGGGAAACCGCCCTCAATACCGGCCTCAGTGGGCACCAGGTGCTCACAGCGCCCGAAATCGGTCGCAGCTGCGATCTGGCGCTCGTCATGGGCGGTGACGGCACCATGCTTGGCATTGGCCGCCAGCTCGCTCGCTACAAGGTGCCCATGGTGGGCGTGAACCAAGGGCGGCTGGGTTTCATCACCGACATCCCTTTCCGGGACTTCGAGACGCCGCTGTCCGCCATCCTGCGGGGCGTCTACGAAGAGGACCGGCGCGCCCTCTTGCAGGCCGGCGTATGGCGCGACGGGCGTTGCATTTTCGACACCATCGCCATGAACGATGTGGTGGTCAACCGTGGGGGCTCCCCCGGGATGGTGGAGCTGCGCGTGGAGGTGGACGGTCACTTCGTGGCCAATCAGCGGGCCGATGGCCTCATCATCGCCTCGCCCACCGGCTCCACGGCTTACGCGCTGTCGGCAGGCGGGCCGCTGCTGCACCCCGCCATTGCCGGGTGGGTACTGGCTCCGATCGCCCCGCACACCCTCTCCAACCGCCCCATCGTGCTGCCGTCCACCGGAGAGATCGCCGTGGAGGTGGTGGCGGGCCGGGAGGCCAGCGCGCATTTCGACATGCAGAGTTTCACCAGCCTGCTGCACGGAGACCGCATCACCGTCCGGCGCTCGGCTCACGAACTGCGACTGCTGCACCCGGCGGGTTGGAGCTATTTCGATACCCTGCGGCGCAAGCTGCACTGGAATGAAGGAGTGGTCAGTTGAGTTGGCAACGCATGGCGCTGCGCGACTTCGTGATCGTGCCGTCGCTGGATCTGGATCTGCACGAGGGGTTCACCGTGCTCACTGGGGAAACCGGGGCTGGCAAATCGATATTGATCGATGCGCTGCAACTGGTGCTCGGCGCCCGGGCCGATGCGTCGGTGGTGCGCGAAGGCGCATCTCGCTGCGAGATCGTGGCCGAGTTCGGCCTGCGCCCATCCGTGACGCAATGGTTGCAAGACAACGGCTTCGATGCCGCTCCCGGTGAGCCTCTGCAACTCAAGCGTCAGGTGGACAGCCAGGGCCGCAGCCGTGCCTGGATCAACGGCAGCGCGGCGACCGCCAGCCAACTCAAGGCCCTGGCAGACGAACTGGTGGATATCCATGGCCAGCACGCCTGGCAGAGTTTGACCCGGCCCGACGCCGTGCGCCAGTTGCTGGACGACTATGCACGGCTCGACACCCGACCCCTTCGGTCGTGCTGGACCGCATGGCGCGAAGCGGTGCGCGCCCTCGACGACGCCCGTACCCGCCAGAACACCTTGCAAGCCGAACGCGAGCGGCTGCAATGGCAGATCGGCGAGGTCGACAAACTGGCCCCCCTGCCTGGCGAGTGGGAAGACCTGAATCTGCAGCATGGCCGTCTGGCCCACGCGCAGGGCCTGATCGACGCCGCCCAGCTGGCTCTTGGCGCCCTGGATGCAGACGACGACAGTGCCACCACCCGCATCCACCGGGCGCTGCAAGCCCTTCGGGAGCAGCAGCACATCGAACCGCGCTTCGCCGAACTGGCCAACTTGCTGCAGACAGCCCTGGCACAGATCGAAGACGCCTGCCACGACCTGCAACACCACGCCCACCATACCGAACTGGACCCGACCGCCCTGGAGGCACTGGACCAGCGGATGGGCACCTGGATGTCACTGGCGCGGCGATACCGCTGCAGCCCCGAGGAACTGCCGCAGCGCTGGGAACAGTGGAAACAGGCACTGGCAGAACTGGACCGCAGCGCCGATCTGGAGGCCCTCCACCACGCCGAGCGCACCGCCCACAAGGCCTTGATGGAGGCTGCGCGCCCAGTGAGCGAGACGCGCTTGAAGGCGGCTCGGCAACTGTCCGCCGCCGTCACCGAAGCGATGCAGGGCTTGGGCATGGCTGGCGGGCGTTTCGAGGTGCGGCTGCAGGCATTGGACGAACCGCAGGCCTTCGGGCTGGAAAACGTGGAATTCCTGGTTGCCGGACATGCCGGAAGCACCCCGCGGCCGGTCGGCAAGGTGGCTTCAGGAGGCGAGCTTTCACGCATCGCGCTTGCCATCGCCGTGACCACCAGCGAACTGGGGCAAACCCCCACGCTCATTTTCGACGAGGTGGACAGTGGCATCGGTGGCGCAGTCGCCCACACCGTCGGACAACTCATGCGCCGGCTCGGCTCCGCCCGGCAGGTGCTCGCCGTCACCCACTTGCCCCAGGTGGCGGCCTGCGCGCATCACCACCTGCTGGTGGAAAAGGTACGCTCTGCTGGCGGCGCCGCCAGTGGCGTGACCGTGATCGATGGCGAGACGCGGGTCCAGGAACTGGCCCGCATGCTGGGCGGCGACCGCCTCACCGACACCTCGCTGGCCCATGCCCGGGAACTGATATGCAGCTCGTCCTGATCACCGGCATGTCCGGCTCCGGCAAGTCGGTGGCGCTGCATGCCCTGGAAGACGCCGGTTTCTACTGCGTCGACAACCTGCCGCCGGAACTGCTCGAATCGTTGATCGAGGTGGAACAGGCATACCAGGCCGAACGCGTGGCGGTGGCCATAGACGTGCGCAGCGCGCAGTCGCTGCCTGGGCTGCCCGATCGCCTGCGCGCCATCCGCGAGCGTGGCCAGGCACTGACCGTGCTGTTTCTCGATACCACCACCGAAACGCTGGTGCGCCGCTTTTCCGAAACACGCCGCATGCACCCGCTCTCGCTCAAAGACACCCAGGACCAGCGCCGGGCCCTGGTCGAGGCCATCGAGCTGGAACGCGAGCTGCTCAGCGAGTTGCGCGAACGCGCGCTCGTGCTCGACACCAGCCAGCTCAGGGCCTCGCACCTGCGCAGCGAGGTCAAGGCCCTGCTGCATCGTGCGCCCGCGCCCTTGACGCTCGTCTTCGAGTCGTTCGCGTTCAAGCGCGGCATTCCCATGGACGCGGATTTCGTCTTCGACGTGCGCATGCTGCCCAACCCCCATTACGAAGCCGAACTGCGGGCACTGACCGGGCAGGACGCCCCCGTGGCCCAGTACCTGCAGGCGGAACCGGAGGTCGCCGAGATGGAGACCCACATCCGGGGCTTTCTGGAACGTTGGCTGCCCCGCATGGTGGCCGACCACCGCAGCTACGTGACCGTGGCCATCGGGTGCACGGGCGGGCAGCACCGCTCGGTGTATCTGGTCGAGCGACTCGCCCGGCAATTGAGCACCCACGGCACGGTGCAAGTGAGGCATCGTGAGCTCGACGCCCTGAAACACCGCTGATCCGCGGTTCAACCCGCGCCGTCGAGTCGCCCCCTCAACCAGACCCGCAGTGGCGCCGGCAGCCCCAGCACCAGATCATCGACATGCCGCACCCAGCGACCCGGGCCTGACGGCTGGTGCCGCACCACTGGCCATTCCACCGGCTGGAGGATCAGTTCGCGGTGGGTGAGGCTGTGGTGCACGGGCTCGTGCCAGATCGGCTCTCCGATGCCTTCCGCCTCCTGCGGAGGCTGGGCCGCGGCTTCGACAGACGTCAGCACCGGAAAGGTGTACAGGCCAGCCCAAATACCTCGATCCGGCCGCGGCTGCAACCAGACGGCACCGTCATCGGCGCGCCGCACCACCTGGAGCCACCAGTGTTCGGTGCGACGCCGGAGTTGCCGTGTTTTCACCGGGAAGGCGGTCGGCTGCTGCCGCGCCCGGGCCTTGCACAGCGCCTGGGCGGGGCAGATCTCGCACGCCGGTCGGGAGCGCTTGCACACCATGGCACCGAGGTCCATCAGGCCCTGGGTGTAGGCCGCCATGTCGTCATGCACGGCGTGCGGGGGTACCAGGTCTTGTGCCAGTTGCCACAAGACACGCACCTGCCCCGCCTGCGCCAGATCGCCCTCGAAAGCCAGCAGCCGTGAGAGCACGCGCTGCACATTGCCGTCGAGAATGGACACGCGCTCACCAAAGCAGAAAGCCGCGATGGCTGCTGCCGTGGATGGGCCAATGCCCGGCAGCGTCTGCAGCGCCTCCGCACGGGAGGGAAACCGCCCCTCGTGCCGCTCCACCACCTGCCGGGCACAACGGTGCAGGTTGCGCGCCCGGCTGTAGTACCCCAGCCCGCTCCACAGGGTCAGCACCTCCTCGACATCCGCTTCGGCAAGCGCCTGCACGTCAGGAAAGCGGGCCACGAAACGGTCGAAGTAGGCCAGCACGGTGCTGACCTGGGTCTGCTGCAGCATGATTTCCGACAGCCACACCAGGTAGGGCTCGCGCGTGCGCTGCCAGGGCAGGCCGTGCCGGCCATGCTGCCGCTGCCACCGCACCACAGCGTCGAAAAAAAGACTCATGCGGGTTCAGGTCGGTGAAGCGCTATCGGCGTTTCAGGTACGGTCTCCGCATCGGGCGACGTCAGGCGCACCAACTCGGCCTGCTCGGCCTCGATTTCGACCAGGCGCTCCTGGAGTTCGGAAAGCCGTTCGTCCAGCCCTCCCGCCGCCTCCTGGATGCGATGCACGGCTTCGATGCGACGCGCAAAGTTCTTGCGCCGCTCACGCAACTGTCCATCGAGCTGGGAAGCGGCCGTCTTGTTCCAGAGTTCCACCGCATTGGATGCATCGTCGTAGAGCTTGCGCAGACGCGAGAAGACTGCCTTGGCCAGCCGGTCGGCAAATTCGGGCTGGGCCAGACGGAATACATTGGTCAAACCCAAATACTGCAGGTGGTTGCGTTCGATGAGGGCCAGCTCCTCGGCGTAGGGGCTCAGGTCCAGCCGCTCGGGCACCTGCAACACGAACCCATATTCGGCGTTGAGGCTGCGAAACGCCCCGGCCAGCATCTCCTGCACTTCGGCGGCCATGCGCTGGGCCTCGGCAAAGCTGAGACGCAGCCGCCCGAACGCCTCTGCGTACACCTTCTTCACCCCCAGCTTGATGCCCGGCTGCTTGAGCGCTTGGGCCAGGTCGGCGATGTCGGCCTTGAGCCGGCTGCTGCCCAGTTGGGCGAACAGTTCCTTGAGCTGCTTCAGATGCACCGAGCGCACCGCCTGGATCCGAGCCCCGCCGGCATCGAACTCCTGTTGTTCCTGTTCGATGCGCAGGCGCATCTGCCGGATCACCGAGGCGTTCTTGCCCCGCAGCGCCTCCAGTTCCTGCATCTGCTCGACCAGTTCGCGGGTCCGGGCATGCAATTGCTGGCCCACTTCCCGCTGCAACTGCTCCAGCGTGGAACGCACATTCGCCCGCAGAATGTCGCGCCGGCGTGACAGCACGTCATCGGCGAGCGCCCGCTCCAGATCGGCCAGGCGGCTTTCGGCGAGCAAGGCCTGATCCTGCCGCACCTTGGCCAGCAGACCTTTCTGGGCGGAGACGGCGATCACCTGTTGCGGCTGCAGACCCAACACCTCGGCCGAATGCTCGCGCTGGCGCCGGATCTGCGCCTCGATATGCTCCGGCGTGCTCAATTCGTCCCAGAGGGTGTCGATCTTGTTGAGCACCACCAGACGGGAATCGCTGCGCTGCGCCGACGGCGCCAGATGCTCACGCCACATGGCCAGATCGGACTTGCTCACCCCCGCATCCGCCGCCAGGATGAACACCACCGCGTGCGCCTGCGGCAGCAGGCTGACGGTGAGCTCCGGCTCGGCGCCGATGGCGTTGAGACCCGGCGTATCGAGGATCACCAACCCCTGTTTCAGCAGCGGATGCGCCATGTTGATCAGCGCGTGGCGCCAGCGGGGAATCTCGACCAGGCCATCAGACCCGCGCAGCGGGTTGTCGTTGGGCTGCTCGTCATGCCAGAAACCCAGTGCACGGGCTTCGTCCACCGTGACGCGGCGCACCTCGGCGACTTTCTCGATGGCTTCGGCCAGTTGGGCCGGGTCGTTGACGTCCAGGTCGATGCGCTCCCACTGCTGTGGGGCACTGCGCCACTCCAGCAGCGACTGCGTCTGCAGCCGGGTTTCGATCGGCAGCAGGCGCAAGCACGGGGGCACCTCGGGGTCATAGCCGAGCTCGGTCGGGCACATGGTGGTGCGCCCGGCACTGGCGGGCATGATGCGACGCCCGTAGCCCGCGAAGAACACCGCATTGATCAGCTCCGACTTGCCGCGCGAAAACTCGGCCACGAAGGCGACCATCACCTTGTCGCTGCCCAGGCGTTCCTGCAGTTGCGCGAGGCGTTCGCGGGCACCGGCATCCAGCAGGTCGTGACCGCCCAGCCACTCCGCCAAGACCTGCAACTGACGGGCCCGTTCGCGACGCCAGCGGCCGTGCTCGTCGAATTCCGCGTTGAATGACATGGACGATTGGCCCTCTCAGACACCAATATAGCACCGCCCCTTCAACGCCTCTGGCAAACCGGACAGAAAAACGTTGAGCGCTGCCCTTGCCGTATGTGACGCACCACCGTCCCGCAGACCCGACAGGGTTGACCCTCACGGCCATACACACGGGTTTCGAGCTGGAAGTAGCCACTCCCGCCCTGGGCATCGACGAAATCCTTCAGCGAACTGCCGCCCACTTCCAGCGCGCGCGCCAGCACCTGCCGGATCGCCGCGTGCAGCCGCTCGGCCCGCACCCGACCGATGCGATCGGCCCGGGTGGTGGGACGAATGCCAGCCATGAACAGCGCTTCCGATGCATAGATGTTGCCCACCCCGACCACGATGCCGCCGGCCAGCAGCACCTGCTTGATGCTGCTGCGGTGCCGCCTGAGCGCCGCATGGAAAGCCGCTGGCTCGAAATCGGCCGACAGGGGCTCCACCCCCAGTCCTCCGAGCAACTTGCGCGCTTCAGGCGCGGCCTCATGGGCGGCATGGACCACGGCACCGAAGCGACGGGGATCGTGCAGGCGCAACACCCCGCGGTCCGTCTGCACATCCACATGATCGTGCGGACCGGCTGGCGGCAACCCGGCTGCGAACCGCAAACTCCCCGACATGCCCAGGTGCACCAGCAACAGGCCGTGGTCCAGATCCAGCAGCAGGTACTTACCGCGCCGACGCACTCCTTGTACCGTGCGCCCCACCAGCGACTGCGGCTGCACACCCAGCGGCCAGCGCAGCGGTTTGCCCAACCGGACACCCGTGATCCGCGCGCCAGCGATGCGGTCGGCGAAGCTTCGGCGTGTCACTTCCACTTCAGGCAATTCAGGCATAGGCATGCCTCCAGATGGCTCGACGTGAATCCTTTATCATGCCCCAATGCTACAGGCCGCTGCCCACCTTCGCTCTGTCTTTCCGCACACCCGGCGGCGCTCCGGCTGGCTCGCCAAGCTCGCCTGCACAGTGGCGCTGTCAGTCGGCACGGCACAGCCCCTGTTGGCACAGTCCGGCCCGACGCTGCATTTCCCGGCCGCCCCCGACACACTCAGCGCCGAACTGTTCTACCAATTGCTGCTGGCGGAATTCCAACTCCAGAATCAAGACCCGGGCGCCGCCTATTCCTTGATGCTCGACGCCGCCAAGCGCACCCAACGTCCCGAACTCTACCGCCGCGCCGTCGAAATCGCCCTGCAGAACCGCGCTGGCAACGCCGCCCTGACTGCAGCCCGCGACTGGTCGGCCGCCTTTCCCGATGCAGACGAGCCCTACCGCTATGAATTGCAGATCCTGCTGGCGCTCAACCGCCCGGCCGATGTCAGCCGCACCTTGCGCAACCTGATTCGACTCACACCTGCCGAACGGCGCAGCGAGGTGATCAGCGCCATCCCCCAGACCCTGGCCCGTACCAGCGACCGCGACGCCGCGCTCGCCGCCGCCCGTGACGCCCTGCAACCCGCGCTGCGTGACCCGGCCACCGCCGCCGCTGCCTGGGCTGCGATCGGACGCATGGAGCTCGAGCGAGCGGCACCGCAAGCCGCCCTCGCCGCTGCCCGATCAGCCTTGCAGGCCCAGGGAAATTCCGCCTATGGCGCCGCGCTGGCCGTGGAACTGTTCGAACGCGAAGTCCCGGGTGCCGAGCCCCTGGTGCAGGCCTACCTGCAACGCACGGCCGGCACCGCCGTCGAACACCGCAGCACCATCCACCTGGCCTACATCCGCGCCCTGATCGACCTGCGCCGCCTCGCCGATGCCCAGCACGAGCTCGAACAACTCCTCACGCTGGAGCCGGACCAGGCACAGGCCTGGCTGCTGCAAGGCATTTTGCTGACCCAACAACGCCGCGCCACAGCAGCCGAAGCAGCCCTGGAGCGCTATCTGGAGCTGTCGCGCGAGCTACCACCCGACGAGGCCCGCCCCGGTCAGACCCAGGCCTTTCTGCATCTGGCGCAGATCGCCGAGCAACGTGGCGATTTCGACGCCGCCAACGCTTGGCTGGATCGCATCGAAAACGCCGACGACATCCTCTCGGCCCAAATCCGGCGGGCCACCATTCTGGCCCGGCAAGGCCACATCGAACAGGCCCGGGAGCTGATCCGGCGCCAGCCCGAACGCACGGATGCCGACACACGCCGCAAGCTGCTGGCCGAAGCCCACTTGCTGCGCGAGGTCAAGGCTTACGAAGCCGCCTATGAAACCTTCACCGCCGCCGCTCAGCGTTTCCCGGACGACCCCGATCTGATCTACGAACAGGCCTTAGCCGCCGAGCGGACCGGGCGTTTCGAGACCATGGAAGCCCTGCTGCGCGACCTGATCGCCCGCCATCCCGACTACCACCATGCTTACAACGCACTGGGCTATTCGCTGGCCGACCGCAACGAGCGTCTCGAAGAAGCGAAATCGCTGATCCAGAAAGCACTGGCCGTCGCACCCAACGATGCCCACATCCTCGACAGCCTGGGTTGGGTCGAATTCCGGCTCGGCAACAAACAAGAAGCGCTACGCATCCTTCAGGACGCTTTTCGACGCCTGCCCGACGCCGAAATCGCGGCCCACCTGGGCGAGGTGCACTGGGCCCTGGGGCAACAGGATGCCGCCCTGAACGTATGGCGTGAAGGCCTGTTGCTCAACCCCGAAAACGAGACCCTGCTCAACACCTTGCAACGGCTCCGGGTCCAGCCATGAGTCCCGCGCGACGTCTCGTCCTGGCCTGGTGTGCCGTGCTGCTGACCGGCTGCGCCGTACCACCGCCCCCTTTGCGCGACGCATCCTTTCCCAGCGACCGCTGGACCGGCCGGCTGGCCTTGCAGATCGACAGCGATCCGCCGCAACACTTTTCCGCCGGCTTCGAGCTCAGCGGCCAAGCTGCGCAAGGGGAACTCAGGCTGGTCTCGCCCCTGGGCCAGGTGGTGGCCTCGGCCCGCTGGACCTCCGAGGCAGCCTGGCTGCAACGCGGCAACGACCAACAACGCTATGCCGACATGAACGACCTCACTGCCGCGGTCACCGGCACGGCATTGCCGCTGGAGCCCCTGTTCCGCTGGCTGCGGGGCGAGGCGGCCGAGGTCGAAGGCTGGCAGGCCGATTTGTCACGACACGCCGAAGGCCGCCTGCTGGCACGCCGCCTCCAGCCCCTGCCCGCCGTCCAGCTCCGCATGGTGTTCCACTGACCAGCATGACGATTCAACACCTGCTGGACGTGCCCGCGCCCGCCAAGCTCAACCTGTTTCTGCACGTGGTGGGCCGACGCCCCGACGGCTACCACCTTCTGCAATCCGTGTTCACGCTGATCGACTGGTGTGACACCCTGCATTTCGAACGCCGGCTCGATGGCCGCCTCACCCGCGAAGACCTGCACACCCACACCGATCTGCCCGCAGACGACCTGATCATCCGTGCGGCACGTGCCCTGCAAAGTGCGACCGGCTGCCCGCTGGGCGCCCATATCGTTTTGGATAAACGCATCCCTATGCAAGCCGGTCTGGGCGGCGGCTCGAGCGATGCCGCCAGCACCCTGCTGGCGCTCAACCGGCTCTGGGGCCTGGGACTGGACGCAACAGCCCTGACTCGCATCGGGATCGGCTTGGGAGCCGACGTCCCCTTCTTCATACATGGGCGCACGGCCTGGGTCGAGGGCATCGGCGAAGCCATCACCCCCATCGAACTGCCGACCACCCGGTTTCTCGTGCTCAAGCCGCCAGCCGGCGTGTCCACGCCAGACATTTTTCGGCATCCGGCCTTGAAGCGGGACACGAAACACGCTACAATTGAAGGCTTTGTTGCACTCGATGCGTCTGAGGCTTATGGTTTTGGTCGCAACGATCTGCAGCCGGTTGCCGAACAATTGTGCCCAGACATTGGTCAGGGCCTGCGCTGGCTCCAGGCCAAGGGCTTGGAGGGTCGGATGACCGGCTCAGGCAGCGCCCTGTTTGCGCGGCTGCGATCCGATGTGGACACATCGGACCTGCCCCGCGGATGGATCGCTCGGCATTGCAACAATTTGAGGGAACATCCTCTGATCGGATGGCGACAGCGGTTATACTAGCGGTCGTTGTTCAACAGAGATGAACATGCTGCATTCGGTGCGCTGCGTCAGCGGCGAACCAGTGTAGGGGAGTCGCCAAGTTGGTTAAGGCACCGGATTTTGATTCCGGCATGCGAGGGTTCGAGTCCTTCCTCCCCTGCCAAATTTCTTACCTGCGCCGGGTCATCCATGCAAACGTTTTCGCCAGTGCAAACGCCGGATTTCATGCTGTTCACCGGTAATGCCAATCCGGTCCTGGCCGCAGAAATCGCCCAGCATCTCGGAACCCGTCTCGGGGCGGCCAATGTGGGCCGCTTTTCCGACGGCGAGGTCATGGTCGAAATCACCCAGAACGTGCGTGCGCGCCATGTGTTCGTGGTGCAGTCCACCTGCGCCCCCACCAACGAGAACCTGATGGAACTCGTGATCATGGTGGACGCGCTCAAGCGCGCCTCGGCCGTCAGCGTGTCGGCCGTCATCCCCTACTTCGGCTATGCCCGCCAGGACCGCCGGCCCCGCTCCAGCCGCGTGCCCATCTCGGCCAAGGTGGTCGCCAACATGCTGCAGGTGGTCGGCGTCAACCGGGTACTGACCATGGACCTGCACGCGGACCAGATCCAGGGTTTCTTCGACATCCCGGTGGACAACATCTACGCCTCCCCGGTGCTTCTTGGCGACCTGCGGGCCAAGAACTACCCGGACCTGCTGGTCGTCTCGCCCGACGTGGGCGGCGTGGTGCGTGCGCGTGCGCTGGCCAAGCAGCTCAACTGCGACATGGCCATCATCGACAAGCGGCGCCCCAAGCCCAACGTCTCCGAAGTGATGCATGTGATCGGCGACATCGAAGGGCGTAACTGCGTGATCATGGACGACATGATCGATACGGCCGGCACCTTGGTGAAAGCCGCCGAAGTGCTCAAGGAGCGTGGCGCCCGGAAGGTGTATGCCTACTGCACGCACCCGATTTTTTCCGGCCCCGCCATCGATCGCATCGCCAAGGGCGACGCGCTGGACGAAGTCGTCGTGACCAATACCATTCCCTTGAGCCAGGCCGCCCAGGCCTGCTCGAAGATCCGCCAGCTTTCCGTGGCGCCTCTGATGGCCGAGACCATCGCGCGCATCGCCAGCGGGGAGTCGGTGATGAGTTTGTTCGCAGACGCCGATCACGCCGCCTGAGGCGTGATCGGCGTCTGTAGCAAAAGGCAGCGCCCCGGTCGCGGGATCGACGGCGCTTTTTCAGTTTGGGCCCGTGCTGGTCGCGGCCGAGCCCTTTATGGAGTCAAATCATGAAATTTGTCGCTTTCGAGCGCAGCAAGCAGGGTACGGGTGCGAGCCGCCGCCTGCGTCGTTCCGGCCGCGTACCGGGCATCGTGTTCGGTGGCAGCGCCGATCCGGTCAGCATCGAACTGGACCACAATGCCCTGTGGCACGCCGTTCAGAAGGAAGCGTTTCACGCCTCCATCCTGGACATGGAACTGAATGGCCAGGTGCAGAAGGTGCTGCTGCGCGACGTGCAATACCATCCGTTCAAGCCCCAGGTCCTGCACGTGGACTTCCAGCGCGTGGATGACAAGACCCGCCTGCGCAAAAAGATTCCGCTGCACTTCATCAACGCAGAGAACTCCCCCGCTGTCAAGGTGGACAAGTGCCTCGTCAACCATGTGGTCAACGAGATCGAGATCGAGTGCCTGGCCACTCAACTGCCCGAATTCATCGAGGTGGACCTCGGTGAGGCCGTCAAGGGCCAGTCCATCCATGCCAGCGATCTGAAACTGCCCGCCGGCGTGAAGATCGTGACCCACGGCAAACCGAATCCCACCATCGCCACGCTGGTCGAGCCGGTGGAAGAAGTGATTGCCGCGCCGGTGGCCGCCGCTGCCGACGACAAGAAGGGCAAGAAGAAGAAGTAAGCCTTTCAGGCACTTCCCTCGGGGCCCGCACCATGCGGGCCCTTTTGCTTGAAGCCTCCTTGCCCTTTCGCACCACGCCATGATCAAGCTGCTCGTCGGCCTCGGCAACCCGGGGCCCGAATACGAAGACACCCGACACAACGCCGGCTTCTGGTGGCTGGAGGCCGTGGCCCGCGAACTCCGGGCCGATCTGCAACCCGACCGCAGCTTTTGGGGCCGTTGTGCGCGCATCAACGTCGAAGGGCGGCCGCTGTGGCTGCTGGAGCCCACCACCTTCATGAACCGCTCAGGCCAGGCCGTGGGCGCCTTGGCGCGGTTCTTCAAAATCGCTCCAGAAGAAATCCTGGTCGCCCATGACGAACTCGACCTGCCACCCGGCGAGGTCAAACTCAAGAAAGGCGGAGGCCACGCCGGACACAACGGCCTGCGTGACATCCATGCCCAACTCGGCAGCCCTGACTACTGGCGGCTGCGCATCGGCATCGGACACCCAGGCGTGAAGAGCGAAGTCGTGCACTGGGTGCTGAAAAAACCTTCCCCAGACCAACGGGAAGCGTTGCTCCAAGGCATAGACCGGACCTTGAAAGCCCTGCCGGACCTGCTGGCCGGGCGCATGGACCGGGCAATCGCCCTGATTCACACCAGCAAGCCTCCTCGGCCCAAACCTACGAAACCTCAGCCGGGTGACCCTGGGTCGCCTCCCGCCGATTCCACCCCCTGAGCCGGCTCAGGACGTGGCGAGCCCCTGCAGACGCCGGTACTTGTGCCACAGCGCCTCCCGGCTCTCGACGTGTTCGGGATGGAGGGGAATGCACTCCACCGGACAGACCTGCACGCACTGGGGCTCGTCGAAATGCCCCACGCATTCGGTACAGCGGGCCGGGTCGATCTGGTAGTAGTCCACACCCATGGAGATGGCCTGGTTCGGGCACTCCGGCTCGCAAACGTCGCAGTTGATGCATTCGTCGGTGATCATCAGGGCCATGGTTCGTCTTTCCTCAACGCTGGGTGGCACCAGCGGCGGCACGCAAGCGCTCGGCCACGCCGGGGCTGACCATGCCACTGACGTCGCCACCCAGCTTGGCGATCTCGCGGACCAGCGTACTCGAAATGCACTGGAGCTGCGGCTGGGGCAGCAAAAACAACGTGTCCACCGTGGGCAAGAGCTTGCGGTTCATGGCCGCCATCTGGGCTTCGTAGTCAAAGTCCGTGAGGTTGCGTATGCCCCGCACCACCGCACAGGCGCCGTGTTCACGGCAGAAGTCCATGATCAGCCCCTCGAAGGGCAGCACCCGGACCTGTGGGCAGTGCGCCATGCTGGCCGCCACCATGGCGATGCGCTGATCGAGCGTGAACTGGGTCTTCTTGTGGTGGGCCACGGCCACGGCCACGATCAGTTCGTCAAACAGGCTGGCGGCACGCTGGATCACATCCTCATGGCCGAGGGTGATGGGATCGAAGGTACCGCTGTACACGGCGATGCGGCGCGACGGCGTGGCATGAGAAGGGTTCATGGAGTGGAATTATCGCCCGACGCCTGTGGGCCGGTACGCTCCAGCAGATGGAAGTACACCATCCCGGCCTTGCCCTGCCGGCGCACCGCGAGCGGTAGGTCTCGCAGGTCTTCGGCGCTCCAGGCACGGGGCGATTCGAGGTAGATCAAGCCGTCATCGGCCAGCAGCGGCGCGGCCGCTTGCAGGGCCTGACGAAACAGCGCCTCATTCCACTGGACCGAAGCCTCGCCAAACGGGGGGTCGAGAAAGATCACATCCCAGCTTCGAGGCGTGGCCCGGCTCAACCAGGTCACGGCATCGGCCTGCACCACAGCCACGTCCGAGGCGTTGAGCCGGGTCACATGCCCGCTCAAAGCGCGGACCAATTGGGGGTCGCGCTCGATGAGACACACCAGCCGGGCGCCACGTGAAGCTGCTTCCAATCCCAGGGCCCCACTGCCCGCGAAGGCGTCCAGGCAGCGCAAGCCGGTGAGGTCCTGGCCGAGCCAGTTGAACAGGGTTTCCCGCACGCGATCCGGTGTGGGCCGCAAACCCGGGCGGTCCGGCACGGTCAGCCGGGTGCGTTTCCAGCGCCCCCCGATGATGCGGACTTCACCGCCCCCCCTCCGGGCCGATCGGCTGCCTCCCGCAGCGCCACCGGCACGGGAAGGCGCACGGAGGTTCATGGCTCACGCCCCCCGACCACCACGGTCACCAGCCGCTGCGGCTGCAGCACCCGCTGCATCGCCGACCGCACCTGTTCGACGGTCAGCGCAGCGATGTGCGCCGTCCAGGTGTCGAGATAGTCCAGAGGCAGGTCGTTCCAAGCCATGGCCGCCACGTTGTCCAGCCACTTGCGGTTGCTGTCGAGCCGCAGGGCAAAGCCGTTGATGAGGGCCTGCTGGGCTTCGGCAAGTTCTTGTGGGGTGGGGCCTTCGGCCACGAAACGGCGAATCTCCTCGTGAATCAGGCGCACGGCTTCGGCCGCCTGGTCGGGGCGCGTCTGCATGGACACGGTGAAGGCCCCGGCATGGCGGCCAGGAGAGAAATAGCTGTAGATACCGTAGGTCAGCCCCCGGCGCTCACGGATTTCCTGCATCAGGCGGGAGGTGAAGCCGCTGCCGCCGAGGATGTGGTTGCCCACCGTGAGCGCCAGGAAGTCGGGGTCGCTGCGCGGGAAACCCGGCTGCCCGATCAGTATGTGCGCCTGGGCGGCATCGAACGGTTCGTTCAAGGTGCGCCCTTCCTGCAGCGGCATCACCTCGGCCACCGGCGGCAAGGGATCGCAGGAACGTGCCGACCATCCGGCCAACAGGCGAGTGACCAAGGCATCGGCCGCGGCGCGCTCGATGTCGCCCACCAGCGTGACGCGGGCATCGCAGGCCCGTACATGGCGCTCGAAAAAAGCTCGCAAATCAGCCTCCTCTATCGCAGCCCAGGTGGAGGGTTGCGCCTCCCGCCCGTAGGGGTGGTCGCCATACACCGCCTCGGCAAACAACCGAGCGGCTCGCGTCCCCGGACGGGTCTGCGCCTGCTGCCAAGCGGCCACGAGGCGCTCCCGCTCGCGTGCCCACACTGCCTGCGGGAAGGCTGGGGCTGCCAACTGGTGAGCCGTCAAGGCCGCGGTCTGCTCGAGCAGATCGGCCCGGGTGAGCGTGCGCAACTGGAACGAGAGGCGATCGGCCGTGGCCTGCACCCGAAACTGCGCCCCCACATCGGCCCAGGACTCGACCAACTGGTTTTCGTCCATGGCCGGGCGACCACCATGGGCCAAGACGCCTTTGTCGAACATTTGCGCGGTGGCTTGAGCCAGACCCGCCTGCTGCGCAGGGTCGCGACGGCTGCCGGCATCGACGTCGATCTGCAAATCGAGCATCGGCAGGGTGTTCGATTGAACCAGATAGACCCGGGCCCCACTGGGCTGGGTCCACTGTTCGATGGCGAGGGACGCCTGGGCACCGACCGCATGCAGGGCCAGCCACACCCAGACCAGCCAAGCGCAGGCTCGCTCGCGCAGCGTCCAACGCCGAACAGGATGTGCGAATCTCATGGGCGTTGCTCCTGGGGCAACAACACGCCCACGGTGAGTCGGTCGTCATGGAAATACCGGGCCGCCACGGCCTGCACCTGGTCAGGCGTCACCGCATCGAGGCGACGCAGGAGTGTGGCGGAGGCATCCAGCGGCCACTCCAGCGCCCAGTGGTTCCCCAGTTCACGCGCCTGGGCAAAGAGGGAGTCGAGCTTGAACACCTCACGCGCCGCCCATTGGTTCTTGACGCGGCGCAGCTCTGTCTCGCTCACGCCTTCCCGGGCGATGCGCCCGAGCTCGGCCTTGAGGGCTTCCTCCAACGCTTCGGGGCTGACCCCTGCGGCCGGCGTACCGCTGAGCAGAAACAGCTCCGGCCCCCGGCCCATGAGCCCGTACGAGGCGCCCGCCGAATCGGCCAGACGGCGGGGCTGGCCCTGACCCTGCACCAGCGTTCGCTCCAGGCGCGCGGCGCTGTGGCCGTCCAGCACGCCAGCAAGCAGGATCAAGGCGAGGGCATCGAGGGTGGCGTCGTCGGTAGCTTGCGGATGGCCGATACGGGGCACCTTGTAGCCCATGACCAGCAGGGGGCGGTCGGTACGGCCACGGTATTCGATGCGTCGCACGCCCCTTTGCAACGGTTCGGTCTGCGGTTTGCGCACCGGCACGGGACGCGCCTCGATGGACCCGTAATGGCGCTCGGCCCAGGCACGGACCTGCTCGACCTCCACATCACCTACCACGATCACGGCGGCATTGGCCGGTACATACCACTGGCGGTAAAAATCACGCACATCCTGAGGGGTCATGGCCTCCAGGTCGCTCATCCAGCCGATGATCGGGCGGCGGTAGGGATGGGCAATGAAGGCGTTGGCCTGGAACACCTCGAACATGCGCGCCTGGGGCGACTCCTCCACGCGCTGCCGCCGTTCCTCCTTGACGACCAGCATCTCACGAGCGAACGCCTCGTCAGGCCAGGTGTTGTTGGCAAAGCGGTCCGCCTCCAACCGCATCACCTCCTCCAACGCGGAGGCCGGCACCTGCTGATGGTAGACCGTGACATCGCGGCTGGTAAACGCATTCTCGCGCCCACCCAGCGCCGCCACGCGGCGGGAGAACTCGCCTTCGGCCAGCGTGGGCGTGCCCTTGAACATCATGTGCTCCAGCACGTGTGCCACGCCTGAAGTGCCGTCCACCTCGTCCATGGACCCCACACGCACCCAGAGCATGTGAACCGCGGTAGGCGCACGCCGGTCGGGCTGGACGATCAGCGTCATGCCATTGGAGAGCGTGAAAGCGTGGACTGCTGGAGCCGGCTGGTCGGTACCGGGCGCTGCGGCCCGGGCCAGCGGCCACAGGCAAACCCACACCAATCCGCACCACACCAGCCGCCACAGCCAAGAAGGAGCGACCAAGGGTTTCATAGAATCCGAATGATTCCAGAAACCCCCCAAATGTTCAGCCTGATCAAGAAAAAATTTTTCGCCTCTGGCGAAACCCCTCCCGCGGCCGATCCGGTTGCGGCCGATCCGCCCCCCGCCGCACCGGCCGAGGAACCGCCTCGCCAGTCGTGGCTGAGCCGGCTACGCCTCGGATTGCGCAAGACCGGCCATGCGCTCTCGAGCGTGTTCACCGGCACGCAAATCGACGAGAACCTCTATGAGGAACTCGAAGCCGCCCTGCTCATGGCAGACGCAGGCACACAGGCCACCCAGTATCTGCTCGATGACTTGCGCCGTCGCGTCAAGGCGACCAAGGCCACCACGCCAGCCGAGGTCAAAGGCCTGTTGGCCGATGCGATCACCGAGCTGTTGCAGCCCCTTCAAAAACCGCTGACCATCGGCACGGCCGACGGCGGCCCCACTGTGCTCATGGTGGCCGGGGTCAACGGTGCCGGCAAGACCACCACCATCGGCAAACTCACCTGGCACCTGTCACGCTCCGGCGCTTCAGTGCTGCTGGCCGCGGCCGACACCTTCCGGGCGGCTGCGCGCGAGCAACTTGGCGTGTGGGCCGATCGCAACACGGTGGAAATCGTCAGCCAGGCTGGCGGCGACCCGGCAGCGGTGAGCTTCGATGCCGTCACCGCCGGGCGCGCGCGCGGCCGCGACGTGGTCATCGTGGACACCGCCGGGCGCTTACCGACGCAACTCCACCTCATGGAAGAATTGAAAAAGATCAAGCGCGTGGTGCAAAAAGCCGACCCCGCTGCCCCGCACGAAGTGCTGCTCGTCATCGATGGCAACACAGGCCAGAATGCGCTGGCCCAGGTCAAGGCATTCGACGCCGCCCTGACCCTGACCGGACTGGTGGTCACCAAGCTCGACGGCACGGCCAAGGGTGGGGTGCTCGCCGCGATTGCCATGTGGGCCCGTGAACAGGGCCGTCAGGTACCGGTTTATTTCATTGGAGTGGGCGAGCAGCTCGAAGACCTTCAAACCTTCGATGCGCGGGAGTTCGCCTCCGCACTTCTCGCCTGAGCGTTCAGGGTTTATGCTGAGACCCTTCAACCCCCACGCCACATTGTGTAAGCTTCACGTCGGGTGCAGAATTAGAATCAACAAAAAATTCTAATATCCGCATTAGCTGATATTTTTCAGTCGTCCCATCGAGGTTCCAGTCACAGGAGACATCAACAATGAAACCTATCGCGAAGATCTTGGCCGTCGGCCTCTTGGGCGTGTCTGCCCTGGCGGCTCATGCACAGGTCAATCAGGTGCGCGTGTGGGCTGCCGCCTGCGCCAACTGTCACGGGACCGATGGTCGCGCTCAACCGGGCATGGACGCCCTGGCTGGCAAAGACAAGACGGAGATCGAGCAGAAGTTGCTCGACTTCAAGAACGGCCGCCGCCCGGCGACCATCATGCACCAGATCGCCAAGGGCTACAGCGACGAGCAGATCGCCGCGATCGCCGCCTATTTCGCTGCCCAGAAAAAGTAAGGAGACGAGAACATGAAACGCCGTCAGTTCGTACAAACGCTCGCCGCCGGCTCCGCGCTGGGCTCCCTGGGTCTGATGACCGGATGCGCCACCACCGCAGGAGGCTCCGGCCCCCACGTGGTGATCGTCGGTGGTGGTTATGGGGGCGCCACCGCGGCCAAATACACCCGGCTGTTCTCCGAAGGCAAGGTGCGCGTCACCCTGATCGAGCCCAACGCCCAGTTCATCTCCTGCCCGATCTCCAACCTGGTGATCGGCGGCATCAAGGACATCAGCTACATCACCAACTCCTACGAGAACCTGGAAAAACGCCATGGTGTGAAGATCGTGCGCGACATGGCCAGCGCCATCGATCCCGACAAGCGCCTGGTCAAACTCGCCGGAGGCGGTGAAATCGCCTACGACCGCCTCATCGTCTCGCCCGGCATCGACTTCATGTGGGAAACCCTGCCGGGGATGGCCTCCGCCGACGCCAAGGCCAAGGTGCTCCACGCCTGGAAGGCTGGCGAACAAACGGTGGCCCTGCGCAAACAGCTCGAAGCCATGCCCGATGGCGGCGTCTATGCCCTGACCATCCCGCAGGCACCGTACCGCTGCCCCCCCGGCCCCTACGAGCGTGCCTGCCTGGTGGCCAATTACTTCAAGAAAGCCAAGCCCAAGAGCAAGGTCATCATCTTCGACGCGAACGACGACATCCAGTCCAAGAAGGCGCTGTTCACCAAGGCCTGGGACGAACACTACAAGGGCATGATCGAGTACCGTCCGAAACACAATGTGGTGGACGTCGATGCCGCCACCAACACCCTGAAGTTCGAGTTCAACGACGACTTCAAGGCCGCCGTGGCCAACGTCCTGCCCAACATGCGCGCCGGCGACATCGCCGTCAAGACCGGGCTGGCCACCGCCAATGCCCGCTGGTGCGAGGTCGATTTCCTGACCTTCGAATCCAAGGCGGTCAAGAACGTCCACGTCCTGGGCGACGCCATCCAGATCGCACCGGCCATGCCCAAGTCGGGCCACATGGCCAACCAGCACGGCAAGACCTGCGCTGCCGCCGTGGTCAACCTGCTCATGGGACACCAGCCGCCCCAGTTGCCGCTGTACGCCAACACCTGCTACAGCTTCGTGAACGACCAAGACGTGGTGCATGTGGCGAGCGTGCACCGCTACGACCCAGACCAGAAGACCATGCTCACGGTTCCGGGATCCGGTGGTGTGTCCGCTGCCGCCAACGAGCTGGAGGGCCGTTACGCCCTGGCCTGGGCCCAGAACATCTGGGCCGACATGCTCTCCTGAGCATGCCATGCCCCCGCGCCGGCGACGGCGTGGGGGCGATATCTTCACCCTACCGCCCGAGCCGACTTCGCCGCATGCGTTTTCCTGCCATCCCCCATCCGCTCCTTCTGCGCTCACTCGTCGTGGCCCTGATCGGCACGGTCTCGGTAGGCACTGCTCTGGCACAGGCCGACGAGGCCCGTGCCAAACGCATCGCCGGTGGCTCCTGCTTCCTGTGCCACGGGGTCAACGGCGAATCCACCAGCGAGGTGTTCCCTCGCCTGGCGGGCCAGAACGCGCAATACATCGCCAAACAGCTGGAAGCCTTCAAGTCGGGCCAACGGAAAAGCTCGGCCATGGCAGAACTGTCGGCCCGTCTGACCTCCGATGAAATGCTGGCGCTGGGCCGCTACTATGAAAAAATGGAGCCTCCGCGCGAGGCCCCCAAAGATCCGGCGCTCGCTGCGGTGGGTCAATACATCTATCACCACGGCAACCGCTTCAGCGGTGTGCCATCGTGCGCGAGCTGCCATGGCGCCAACGGTGAAGGCGCGGCCAACCTCCCGCGACTCGCCAGCCAATTCTCCGGCTACCTGTTCACCCAGCTCAAACAGTTCAACAATCGCCAGCGCACCGACGACAATCAGGTCATGCACGTGGTGGTGGAAAAGATGACCGAGTTCGAAATGGCCGCGGTCTCCGAGTACCTCAGCGGCAAGTGATGACTGGCCCCCGGCTGGAGGCCCTCTCGACCACGCGCCCGACTGCGCCGGGTGCGGATCCAGCTCAATGGCTCGAGTGCAGCTTTTCGTGAATGCGCCGGATGGTTCTCCACACAGCCCATAGCACCAACGGAATGAGGGCACCCGCAGCCATTTCGGGGTGAATGGGCACACCTGCCGACTTCAGCGCCTTGGCGCCATACAGCAGCAAGCTGACCACGTAATAGGAAATCGCCGCGATCGACAGCCCTTCCACCGTGGTTTGCAACCGGAGCTGCAATTCCTGCCCTCGGGTGAGTTTTTCCAGCAGCTGCTGGTTCTGCCCTTCCGTGGCAATGTCCACCCGCGTGCGCAGCAACGCACTGGCCCGGGACACACGCTCAGACAAGGAAGCCAAGCGCTGCGCCGTCGCAGCCACCGTCGCCATGGCTGGCGAGAGCCGGCGCCGCATGAATTCGCCGATCGTTTGATGGCCCGGGATCGGGGTTTCATGCAGCTCGGCAATGCGCTGGGCCACCAGATCGTCATAGGCCCGGGTGGCGGAAAAACGGAACACGTGCTCGGCCATGGCCTTTTCCACCCGAGCCGCCAGCGACATCAACGTATCCAACATGGCCTGGTCGGAGGCCGACTTTTGTTCGAGCGCCGCCGTGATCTGAGCCAATTGCTGCTCCGCCTGCGCCAGCTCGGGCCCCAGCATTTTCGCAACGGGCAAACCCCGCAGGGCCATCAGCCGATAGGTTTCCAATTCAAGCAAACGCTGAGAGATACGCCCGGCTCGCATGTCGTCGATGTCGGGTGGGGCAATGACCAGCATGTGCTCGAAGCCGTTGTCGCGCAAGCGGAAATCGGTCACCACCGTGGCCGGCGCAAAGCTGCCCATCAGGGAAGCCACCAGCAAGTGAGGGCCCAGCCATTGCCGCGCGCCCTGCAGGCAGGCCGTGGGGTCGGACAGATCGCCATGAACCATACCCATGGCAATCGCGCAAAAGGTGCGTCCAGGAACGGCTGCCAGCCACTCCTTGGGAACCACGAGATGAGACAGCAGATCGGGCTCGACCACGCCCAGTGCGGCGGCCTGGGGCAAAGGCTGAACCAGGGTATAGCGGGTGAACTCGGTGTGCCGTTCCCATTTCAGCGTGTACCCAGGCAAACGCAGGCTCAGGAAATGGGCTTGCAGGTCGTTGACCGTCAGCCCTTCCTGGCCGGGCAATTGACGCAGATGCGCACACTCCTGCTCGCGGCTGACCTCGTGGTTGTACACGGCCAGGAGTACGACCAGCGCCGGCAGCCGGATACGGGCCGATGGGCGGGCATGCACCTCGTTGTGCAGCAGCAGCCGTTCGTCATCATCAGGCGGGAGGATACGGACATGGGAGGAAGCGAGCCGCGGGTCTGCGATATCGGTGGGTGCCATGGCATTTATCATACCCACAGGGGTTTCATGGAGCGACCACGAGATACAAAAAAACCGGAAGGCTTGCGCGTTCCGGTTTTTTTGTCGAGGCCAGCAGGGATTATGAACCCAGCTTTTCCTTGATGCGGGCCGACTTGCCGCTGCGGTCACGCAGGTAGTACAGCTTGGCGCGGCGCACGTCACCGCGGCGCTTGACCTCGATCTTGGCGATGCGGGGGCTGTACAGGGGGAAGGTACGCTCCACGCCTTCGCCGTTGGAAATCTTGCGCACGATGAAGCTGGAGTTCAGGCCACGGTTGCGACGGGCAATCACCACGCCTTCGTAGGCCTGCACGCGCTTGCGGTTGCCTTCCACCACGTTCACACTCACGATGACGGTGTCACCGGGGGCAAATTCGGGAATTTCCTTGTTCAGGCGAGCAATTTCTTCCTGCTCGAGGATCTGGATCAGGTTCATGGTTTCCTTGAATGACTCGATCGTGACCGCGCTGCACTGAAGGCCCACCGGGCAGCCCCTCGGCTGCTGGTCGGGCCTGAACGCTGAACGAACAGGCCCCGGGCGGCCGGCCAGAGGATCGCAAGCCTTTGATTATAACCCGCCAGCGTCTGGCAAATCAAGTTGCCTAAGCCAGTGCTCGTCGTCAGCACTCAGGCGTCCGGCCTGCCTCGCCTGCTGGAGCAGATCCGGCCGCAGGCGAGCCGAAGCCGCGAGCCGCTGTTGCCGACGCCACCGCTCGATCTGTTCATGATGACCGGACAATAACACCGGCGGCACGACCGCCGCGCCACGCGGCCCCTGCCAGACCTCCGGCCGGGTGTAGTGCGGGCAATCCAGCAAACCGTCGAGCGCAGGATTGAAGCTGTCTTGCTGGTGGCTGCCTTCGTCGTTGAGCACCCCGGGCTGTAGGCGAGCCACCGCGTCGAGCAACGCCATGGCCGCCAGTTCCCCGCCTGACAAGACAAAATCCCCGAGACTCAGTTGCACGTCCACGCACTGGTCTATGAAGCGCTGGTCTATGCCTTCATACCGACCACAGATCAGAATCGCCCCGGCTCCCTGGGCTTCGCGCTCCACCAAGGCATGATCGATGCGCACGCCTTGGGGTGAAAACAGCACGGTCGGCACCGACGGAGCGCCTTCGGCTTTGCGCTGCTCGCGCACCGCCTGCCAGCAACGGGCCAGCGGTTCGGCCAGCATGACCATGCCTGGCCCGCCGCCAAAGGGCCGGTCATCCACACGCCGGTAATGGCCCTCGGCATGGTCACGCAAGGGCCATAGCCGCACATCCACGGCACCGCAGGCAAAGGCTCGCCGGTTGATGCCGTGTTGCAAAAAAGGCCCGAACAACTCGGGGAACAGGGTGATGACGTCGAAACGCATGACCGGCTACCGCCCGCCGCCGTCAGTAATCAGGCTGCCAGTCCACGGTGATGCGGCGGGCGACTTTGTCCACCTCATCGACGTAGGCCGAAACGAAGGGGATCAGACGCTCTTGCGGTTTGCCGTCGGCCTGGTATTCGAGCACCAGCACCGAATGGGGGCCGGTGGGCATGAGGTCGCGCACGACACCAAGATCCACGCCTTGCCGATTGACGACGGCAAGGCCCATCAGATCGACCCAATAAAACTCGTCCGGATCGGTGGTTGCTGGAAAATCGGCGCGGGAGATGTAAATCCGGGCCCCCTTGAGCGACTCGGCCGCGTTGCGGTCGGAGATGGCATCGAACTGGGCGACCACGCCCTCGCCATGGAACTTGATCTCGGCGACGGCCACCGACACGGTGCCGGTGAAGGCATCGAAACCCCGGGCGTAGCGCCCTTCAGGAGGAGCCAGATACCACTGGCGGGCATGAAACAGGGCCTCGGGATCGGCGCTGTAGGGGTGCAGACGCACCCAACCCTTGATGCCCCAGGCTTCCTGGACCCGACTCACCTCCACCGCATCCGCAGGCAGAGGCGCGGGGTTCAAGTCGGGCACCAGGGCCATGAACGAACGACTGCGATCAGGCAGAGGCAGGCGCCGACTTGGCGGCCTGCTTGATCAGACGTGCCACGGTGTCGGAGGGGGTGGCACCCACGCCCATCCAGTAGGCCAGGCGGTCCTGCGCGATGCGCAGCGGCTCCTCACCCCCTTTGGCCAGGGGATTGTAGAAACCGATGCGCTCGATGAAGCGGCCGTCGCGGCGGGCACGCTTGTCGGCCACGACGATGTTGTAGAACGGGCGGGCCTTCGCGCCGCCACGGGAGAGTCGAATCACGACCATGATTTATCCTTCGGGTGGTAGGGTATTCCGCAACGCCTGAGACACACGACTGACCACCCGGCCAGCGAAACGTTGCAAACTTCGTATTATAACCCCACCCATTGAACTGGATACCAGCCATGACCCTGATACGCCCGAGCCGTGACGCCGACATCGATGCGATCACCTCGATCTACGCCCACCACGTACTGCATGGCACGGCCACCTTCGAAACCGAACCCCCTGCTGCAGCAGAGATGGCGCAACGCCGCGCCGACGTGCTGGACAAGAGACTGCCCTGGCTGGTGGCGGAAGTGGATGGTCTGGTGCAGGGCTACGCCTACGCCACCTGGTTCCGGCCGCGCTCGGCATTTCGCTACTGCGTGGAGGACTCGATCTACCTCGCACCGGGCGCACAGGGGCGTGGCCTGGGCCGGGCCCTGATGGCCGAACTGATGACGCGCTGCCAGTTGGCCGGGATGCGCAAGATGGTGGCGGTGATTGGCGACTCCGCGAACGCCGGCTCCATCGGCCTGCATCGGGCGCTGGGCTTTACCCTGGTCGGCACCATGGCGGCCTGTGGCTGGAAGTTCGAGCGCTGGCTCGACATCGTGATCATGGAGCGCACCCTGGGGCTGGGCCACAGCACACCGGCACCAACCCATGGTGGAACTTTTTCGACTCCGCCTGCACAGACCTGACCATGACCACGAGCAGCCTGTCCGCCCCCTTGGGCAAGCCCAAGAACAAAACCCTTGCCGCCTGGCTGGCCTTGGTCGGCGGCGCCTTCGGCTGGCATCGCCTGTACCTGCACGGCTGGATGGACGTGTGGGCTTGGGTACACGTCATCGCCACCGCCCTCGGGCTGTGGGGTGTGGACCGGGTATTCGCCTACGGTCAGGACGACAAGCTGTCCTGGCTGCTGCTGCCCCTGCTGGGCTTGAGCATTGCGGCGGCTTGCCTGACCGGCATCATCTATGCCCTGGCCACCCCGGAGCGCTGGAACGCCACACACAACCCGGGCCATGACCCGCAAGCCCCTGCAGGCCACACCAACTGGCTGACCATCGGCGCGCTGGTCTTTGCCCTGATGTTCGGCACCATCGGATTGATCTCCAGCCTGGCGTTCGGTTTTCAGCGCTACTTCGAATACCAAATCGAAGAGGGTCTCAAACTGAGCCAGTGACGCCATGACCCGGCATTACAAGGGCACCAACCACGACATGACCAACATCACGGCGCTGAGGGTGAACAGCGCCAGCACGGTGGATACCCCCATGGCGGCCGTGGTGAGGTCCTGCACCACCCGGTAGCGCTGGGCAAACAGAAACACGTTGGCCCCGGTCGGCAGCCCGGCAGCCACCACCATCACGACGAGCGCCATGCCCGTGATGCCGAACGCCCAGGCGCTCAAACCCACCAGCAGCGGCAGCAGCAGGTTCTTGCTGGCGGCCAGCCACAGCGCCATCCGCCAATGCCCCGCCAGCGGCGTTGCCGCCAGACTGACCCCGACCAGCACCAGGGCCAGCGGGCCGAAGGCGCTGCCCAAGAGCTGCAGGGGCTTGTCCACCACGCCCGGGAGGGTCAGGCCGGTCTGCGCGAACAGCAAGCCGCACACGATGGGCAAAGGAATCGGGTGGATGAGGGAGCCCTTGATGGCCGACCAGGCCGTCTGCCAGACGTGGGGGGCCTCGCCCCCACGGTCACGGGCTTCCCGAGCCGCCGCCAGCTCCAGCACGATGGCCCCTGCCGTGAGCAGGATGAGCGCATGCACCGACACCAGCGTGAGCAGCGTCACCAGGCCCTCTTGACCATAGGCCAGTCCCACCAGCGTGATGCCGATCATCACCATGTTGCTGAAAGTTCCAGCCAGGGCCAGCACCACGCTGCGGCAATTGAAACCCCGCCAGGCGATGCTGCCGGCCAGCAGCACACCGGCCGCCAGGAAATAGGCGGCGATCGGCTTGAGGTCCAGTTCGTCCAGCCGCACGCCGCTCATGGTGCGAAACAGCAGTGCAGGAATCAGCAGCAGGAAAACGAGGTTGGAGAGGTCCTTGACCGCGTCACCACGGATCCACTGCAGGCGGCCGGCCAGGAAACCGATGCCGATGAGCAGGAATACCGGCGTGAGCGACTGAAAAACAGGGTGTTGGGCGAAGTTCACCAGACGAGTGTAGCGAGCACCGGCCTCTCAGCGAACCCACTCGGCAAAAACCTGTCGCAGCTTCTGCACCTTCGGCGCTGCCACCGCCATGCAATAGCCGTGAAAGGGGTGGCGGGCAAAAAACGCCTGATGGTAGTCTTCGGCGCGGTGGTAGTTCGCCAAGGGTTTCACTTCGGTGACGATGGGGGCATCGAACACACCGGCTGCCTGCAACTCCGCGATCAAAGCGTTCGCCACCACGGCCTGCTCTGGATGCGTCCAGTAGATGCCGCTGCGGTACTGCGTGCCCACGTCCGCCCCTTGTCGGTTGAGCGTGGTGGGGTCATGCACGGCGAAGAAGATTTGCAGGATCTGGCGCAAACCGATCACCGCCGGATCAAACACCACGCGGACCACCTCGGCATGACCGGTGGTGCCGCTGCACACCTCCTCATAGGTCGGGTTGGGGGTGTGGCCATTGCTGTAGCCGGACTCCACATCCTGCACGCCGCGCACCTGATCGAACACCGCCTCCGTGCACCAGAAGCAACCAC
Source organism: Tepidicella baoligensis (assembly GCF_013432195.1). GTDB lineage: Bacteria > Pseudomonadota > Gammaproteobacteria > Burkholderiales > Burkholderiaceae_C > Tepidicella > Tepidicella baoligensis. Next base: position 108,863 of record NZ_JACCDB010000002.1, read on the forward strand.
CACCCAATACCACCGTTTCCAAGTTTTCCATGTTCTGCTCCTGCCCGCAAACAGGCCCGGTCACCACAGCCGCAGCCGCTGGCAGCGGCGCAATTTCTGCTAGGGTAGTGCACTTATGTTGCTTTCGCTGGACTTCCTCGCCATTCCCCTGCTGGTGGCAGCGGGACTGGTTTTCGTCAGCCTGCTGGCGGGTATGTTTTCCACCCGGCTCGGGTTTTCCTTCCTGCTCGTGTTCCTGGTCGCCGGCATGCTGCTGGGAGAGGACGGGCCGGGTGGCGTGGCATTTGCAGACCACATGCTGGCTTTTTGGGTCGGCAACGTAGCGCTGGCCGTCATTTTGCTCGACGGCGGACTGCGCACACACCACAGCACGTTTCGCACCGGCCTGAAGCCCGCCTTGTGGCTGGCCACCCTGGGGGTGCTGGTGAGTGCTCTCATCACCGGTATCGCAGCGCATTGGCTGCTCGGCTTCAGTTGGCCCCTGGCCCTGCTGCTGGGGGCCATCGTCGGTTCCACCGACGCGGCGGCGGTGTTTTCGCTGCTCAAATCGTCGGGTGTGCGATTGAACGAACGTGTGGCCGCCACCCTGGAAATCGAGTCTGGCCTGAACGACCCGATGGCCGTTTACCTGACCCTGGCGCTCATCGGTTGGGTACTGAATGCCTCGCAGGGGTTGATGCAGGATGTTGCCTGGTGGGCTCCGCTGTGGAGCCTCGCTCTGCAGTTCGGCTGGGGCGCCGCGATAGGCATTGGCACCGGATGGGGCTTTGGACTGCTGCTGCGGCGCCTTACCTTGTGGGCGCGCCCCAGCGGTGGCGTGCGGGCGCTGCTGCTGACCTCTGCCGGCTTGAGCGTATTTGCTTTCACCACCTGGATGGGAGGCTCCGGCTTCCTGGCCATCTACGTCTTCGGTGTCTTCGTGGCCAACCGTGCGCCGCAGAGTGTGACACCCGCCCTGTCGGCCATGGACGGCTTTGCCTGGCTGTCGCAGGCCGCCATGTTCCTGATGCTGGGCCTGCTCGTCACGCCGACTGAAGCGCTGCGCACCTTCTGGCCCGCGTTGGGCGTGGCGGCCGTGCTCATGCTGGTGGCGCGCCCCCTGTCGGTATGGCTGTGCTTGAAGCCGATGCGCTTCGACGCCCGGGAAATGGCCTTCATCTCCTGGGTGGGCCTGCGGGGAGCGGTGCCGATCGTGCTGGCGGTATTCCCGGTCATGGCTGGCATCGAAGGCGCCAAGGCCTACGCCAACGTGGCGTTGATCGTGGTGCTGGCCTCCCTCGTGCTGCAGGGTTCGACCATTCCCTGGAGTGCCCGGCGCGCCGGTGTGGCCCTGCCCGATGCCAGCGACACCGCCCGTGCCCGAGAGGTGTTCGGCGACTTTGAAGTGCCTGGCAACACGCGCATCGCCGATCTGTGCGGTTTCTACGGTTGGCCGACCCCCGAGCCCGAACACCAAAGTGTGGCGCAATGGCTGACCCAGGCCCTGGAGCGCCCACCTGTGGAAGGCGACCATGCCACCCTGGGCCAGGCCGAGCTCAGTGTACGGGCCATGCGCGAGGGGGAAATTGTGCGTGTCGGCATCCGGCTCATCGAGTCCGCCGCAGACGGTGCAGGCAATTGATTCACACCTGAACCATTTGCACAGCCTGTTGCAAATAACCGACACCATGCCCCGCCACCCGATGCTACCTTCCGGGCATGCCTGCACTGATCGACATTTCCCCCCCCGTCGGCCCGGGTACGCCGGTTTTCCCGGGCGACACAGCCTACGAGCAAGCCTGGGTCGCTCGCATCGGCCCTGGCTGCCCGGTCAACGTCAGTGCGATCACGACCACCCCGCATGCGGGGGCTCATGCCGACGCGCCGCTGCACTATGACCCCAGCGGGGCAGCCATCGGTGCCGTGACGCTGGAGCCCTATCTCGGGCCATGCCGCGTGATCCATGCCATCGGTGCCAGACCGCTGGTGCAATGGGAACATGTGTGCCATGCCCTGCCCGATGGGGCACCCACGCCACCGCGCCTGCTGGTGCGTACCTACGCCCACATGCCCGCCGATCGCTGGGACCCGGACCTCACGGCTTTCGCCCCTGAGCTGCTGGAACGTCTGGCAGACCTGGGCGTGAAGCTGGTCGGCATCGACAGTGCGAGCATCGACCCGGCCGACAGCAAGACGCTGGACAGCCACCAGGTGATCCGCCGACGTGACATGCGGGTGCTGGAAAACCTGTGTCTGGACGCCGTGCCCGAAGGCGACTACGAACTCATCGCCCTGCCCCTCAAACTCATGACCGCAGACGCCAGCCCCGTGCGGGCCGTGCTGCGCACCCTGGACTGAACCCATGACCACCCTGACCGACTGCCAGAAGCTCGACGCCCAAGACCCCTTGTCGCCGCTGCGCGAGTTGTTCCGCATTCCCGAGGGCGTGATCTATCTCGACGGCAACTCGCTCGGCGTCATGCCCCAGGCCACACCGGCACGCGTGCAAACGGTGGTCGAGCAGGAATGGGGCGTGGGGCTGATCCGCAGCTGGAACACCGCCGGCTGGTTCGAATGGCCGCAGCGCATCGGCGACAAGATCGGCCGCCTCATCGGTGCCGATCCGGGCCAGACCGTGGCCACCGACAGCACCTCCATCAACCTGTTCAAGGTGCTGAGCCTGGCCATGGCCTTGCAGCAACGCCGATCCCCCGGGCGCCGTACCGTGATCAGCGAGCGCAGCAACTTTCCCACCGACCTGTACATCGCCGAAGCCCTGTGCCGGCAACACGGCTGGACGCTGCAACTGATCGATGCGCAGGATCTACCGGCCTGCCTGAACGCCAACACCGGCGTGCTCCTGCTCACCCATGTGAACTACCGCACCGGTGCCATGCACGACATGGCCGCCCTCACCGCTGCCGCACACGCCGTCGGCGCCCTGACCGTGTGGGACCTGGCCCACAGCGCCGGGGCCGTGCCGGTGGACCTGAACGGTGCGGACGCGGATTTCGCCGTCGGCTGCGGCTACAAATACCTCAACGGGGGACCGGGTGCCCCCGCCTTTGTCTGGCTGAATCCACGCCATGCCGCCGCGTTGGACGCCGACCTCTGGCAACCCCTGGCAGGTTGGTGGGGCCATGCCGCGCCGTTTGCCTTCATGCCGGATTACCAGCCAGCCCCCGGCGTCACCCGCTTCCTGTGCGGCACCCAGCCCATCATCAGTTTGGCGGCGCTCGAGTGCGGGGTAGACACCGTGCTGGCCGCAGAGCCCCTGGGCGGCATGGCGGCGCTGCGGGCCAAATCCCTCTCGCTGACCGACCTGTTCATCGACCTGGTGGAGACGCGCTGCGCCGGCCACGGCCTGGAAATGGTGACACCCCGGACCCATGCCCAGCGCGGCTCACAGGTCTGCCTCAGCCGGCAGGAGGGGGCCTACGCCATCGTGCAGGCGCTGATCGCGCGCGGGGTGATCGGTGACTTCCGCGCGGGCGATGCCGAACAACCCGACATCCTGCGTTTCGGCTTCACGCCGCTGTACCTGAGCCATGCCGACGTCTGGCATGCCGTGGAGCACCTGCGCCAGGTGCTGGAAAGCGGCGAATGGCAGCGACCCGAGTTTCACCGCCAACACGCAGTGACCTGACACCCAACCCGAGAGAAACTTCCATGTGCCCCCACGACCAGCCCCAGCACAGCGGTTGCCCGATGCATGCCACGGGTGCCACAGAAGCCATCGTCCACGAGGAAAAGGCCCAGCTCGATTTCAGCCGCGCCATGAGCTACGGCGACTATCTGCAGCTCGACGCGATCCTGAACGCGCAAAAACCGCTGTCGCCCGACCACAACGAGATGCTGTTCATCATCCAGCATCAGACCAGCGAACTCTGGATGAAGCTCATGCTGCACGAGCTGCGCGCCGCCGTGAACTGCGTGGCCAACGATCAGCTACCGGCGGCGTTCAAAATGCTGGCCCGGGTCAGTCGCATCATGGAGCAGTTGGTGCACGCCTGGGACGTGCTGGCCACCATGACGCCACCGGAATACAGCGCGATCCGGCCGTACCTGGCGCAATCGAGCGGTTTCCAAAGCTACCAGTACCGCTGCATCGAGTTTGCTTTGGGCAACAAGAACGCCGCCATGCTCAAACCCCACGCCCACCGGCCGGACCTGCTGGCCATGGTGCAGGCCGCTTATGAAGCCCCGTCGCTGTACGACGAGTCGCTGCGCCTGTTGGCGCGCCGGGGCCTGTCGGTGCCGGCCAGCCATGTCGAGCGCGACTGGACCCAGCCCTACGAGGCGAGCGACGCCGTGGAGGCCGCGTGGCTTCAGGTTTACCGCCAACCCGAGCAACACTGGGACCTGTATCAGCTCGGCGAGGAGCTCACCGACCTGGAAGATGCCTTCCGCCTCTGGCGCTTCCGGCATCTGACCACGGTGGAGCGGGTGATCGGCTTCAAGCGCGGCACCGGGGGCACCAGCGGTGTGGGCTACCTGCGCAAGATGCTGGACGTGGTGCTGTTCCCCGAAATCTGGAAACTGCGCACCGACCTCTGACGCCCGGTGCCGGTTCAGGCCGGCGGTATCATGGGAACGGGCGAAACCGCCAGCACGCCTTGTACGGCGGCAGCCAAGGCGTCCGACATGGACACCACGTTGGAGGGATGCGGGATGCAATCGGTGCTCCAGACCGCCCCCACGCCGGCCGCTTGCAAGACCTCCAGGGCATCACCGGCAAACAGCGCGTGCGTAACGGCCACGTCCACCGAGGCTGCGCCGGCTTGCCGCAACAGCCGCGTGGCTTGCGCCACGGTATGGCCCGTGCTGGCCATGTCGTCGAGGATCACCACCTGGCGCCCCGCCCAGGCCCGGTCGGGCAACTCGATGCGCACCGAACGGTCCCCATCCCGGACCTTGCGGCAGACCGCGCTGTCGTTGCCGTGCCGCCGGGCAGCCTGCGCCACCCATTGCGCGGACTCCTCATCCGGCCCCAGCAGCAGGGCTCCCGGACGCTGCTGGGCAATCCAGTCAGCCAACGCCGGGGCGCCACTGAGCACCACCGGCTGGGCCACCGGCACCGCTTCGGCCAACGTGGCCACCCGGTGCAGGTGTGGATCGACCGTGATCACGGCATCGAAGAGGTCGGCCAGAAACCCGCCGACGATGCGCTGACTCACCACTTCGCCAGGGCGAAATGCCATGTCCTGCCGCATGTAGCCCAAATAGGGGGACACGAGGCAGAGGTGCGCCACCCCCGCCTGACGGGCCGCCCGGGCCACCAGCAGCAGTTCGACGAGCTTTTCATTGGGCTGGTGCAACCCCCGGTACACGACCACCTGCTCGGGCAGAACCTCGGGCAACCGAAGCTTGAGCTCGCCGTCGGGAAAGCGGTGCCGCTCCACGGTCGTCAGCGCCCAGCGCCCGGCAGCGGCGAGCCGCCGCGCAGCAGCGCACTCGTCTTCGAAACACAGCAACAAGGGATCGGTCATGCTCAGAATTCCACGAACACGCCGGGCACCTCCTCAGGCGGCCCTACGCGATAGGCGCTGTCACGCTGGATGGCCTGTCTGGCAAAGGCCAGGTCGGACTGATAAGCCGCATGGACCCGGTACAGCACCTCACCGGCCGCCACCGCATCGCCCAACTTGCGCATCAGGTCCACCCCGGCCCCTTTGACCTTGGGCGCACCGGCCAGTTGGGCGATGCGGGCGATCTGCAGGTTGTCGATGCCAGTGACCACCCCGTCGCGCTCGGCCACCACCTCGAAGGTCAGCGAACCCAGGGTCGGGCGCTCGGGATCGAATGCCACCCCGCCTTGGGCCGCGATGATCGCCTGCATCTTTTCCAAGGCCCGCCCGGAGTCGAGGATGTCACGCGCGATGGCATAGCCATCGCCGCCGCGGATGTCCGGGTCGCACTCCAGCAACCGCCCCGCCAGACGCAGGGATTTCTGGCGCAGATCCTGCGGTGCCATCGGGTGGTTCTGCAGCACCCGCATCACATCGCGGGCTTCCAGGGCCGGGCCCACGCCCTGCCCGATCGGCTGACGACCGTCGGTGATCACGACGTCCAGGGACAGCCCAAGCCGGTGCGCCACGTACTCGAACAAGCGGCGCAACTTCTGGGCCTCCGGCATGGAGCGAACCTTGGCCGTGGGACCGATCGGGATGTCCAGCACCAAATGGCTGGAACCGGCGGCCATCTTCTTGCTCAGGATCGACGCCACCATCTGACCCGGCGAATCGAGCGACAAGGGCCGCTCGACCGCAATCAGCACGTCATCGGCTGGAGAGAGTTTGGCCGTGCCGCCCCAGGCCAGGCAGGCCCGGTGCTCGCGCACGATTTCGCTGAGACGGTCGAACGGCAGCTCCACATGGGCCAGCACTTCCATGGTGTCGGCCGTGCCTGCCGGCGAAGTGATGGCCCGGGAGGATGTTTTCGGGCATACCAGCCCGTGCGCCGCCACGATGGGCACCACCAACATGGAGGTGCGGTTGCCGGGTATGCCACCGATGCAATGCTTGTCCACCACCAGACGCTCGTGCCAGTCCAACCGGCGACCGCTGGCGATCATCGCTTCCGTGAGGAAGTACACCTCTTCGCGGTCCAGCTCCCCACGGTGGGTGGCCACCACGAAGGCCGAAAGCTCGATCTTGGAGTAGCGGTGCTCGGCAATGTCGCGCACGATGGCGTGAAAATCCTCTCGCGTCAGGCGCTCGCCGTGGATCTTGCGATGCAACGCGGCGATGGAAGCCGGGGGTTCGGCCTGCGAAATGAAAGCGGGATGCCCCGGCTCCACGCCCATCTGGGCAAAAGCATCTTCGGACAACCCGAGCTCGTCACACTGCACGATGCGCGGATCGGAGGTGACGTTGAGCGTGGCCAGGATGCGGCGGCCATTGGCACGGACTTCGACCTTGGACAAGGCCTGAAACCCTTCGGCACGGTACACCGCGCAATCCCGGTGCAGATAGGCCACGTTCTCGCGGTAGGTGTCGATCGCGACGCGGCGCAGCCGCAACCCACCGTCACCCGCATCAACCTCGGGTGTGCTCACTGGATCGTTGGTCAAAGGATTCACCACGCGCTCCTCACTGTGGACGGATGTTGTGGCGTTCGATCACGTCACGCATACGGGCAGTGTCCACCCGGACCCGGTTGGCCAACCCCTCGGCAGAGGTGCCGGCCACCTGCCAGCCCAGGGCGAAGATTTTGTCGCGGATCTCGGGGCGACGCACGATCTCGGCCAAGGCTGCCGACACGCGCTGGATATGTTTCGGGTTCATGCGGGCCGGGGCAGCCACCGCATTCCAGATTTCCATCTGGAAACCCGACAGACCCAGTTCCGCCAGACTGGCCACCTGAGGCACCAGGGCGCTGCGCCCCGCCGAAGTGAGACCGACGGCCTTGAGCTTGCCGGCCTGTACCTGGGGCATGGCCAGACCGGGAGGCAGCAGCGCGACCTGCACATCGCCCTGCATCATGGCGTTGATCACCTGCGGGTTACCAGGATACGGCACATGCACCGCCTGCCAGCCCGCCGCACCCTTGAACATTTCCATGCCGATGTGGGCCACGGTACCGACCCCGGGCGAGCCATAGTTCCAGCGCGCGCCAGCGGCACGGCCTGCGGCCAGGATGGCCGCGGCATCACCGGGCACCTGGGCACCGGCAGTCAGCACCAGGGGGGAAGTGGCCAGCAGGGAGACCGGCGCCAGGTCGGTCAACGGATCGTAGGGGGTGGCGGGATTGAGGATCTTGGCGATGGTCATGTTGCCGTTGATCAGCAGGCCCAAGGTGTGGCCATCGTCGGCACGGGCCACCGCGTCGGCCGCCACGTTGCCGCCGGCACCCGGACGGTTTTCCACCACCACCGGCTGACCCAGCGCCTGGGCCAGCGGCTCGGCGATGGTGCGCGCCATCAAGTCGGGCGAAGAACCGGGAGGAAAGCCCACCAGCAGGCGAACGGGGCGGCTCGGCCATGCGGTCTGGGCCCAGACCAGACCATGCGCCCAACCCAGACTGCTCAGCCCCAGACTGGCGGCCACCGCCTGCACGAGCCGACGTCGGCCGCGCTGTAGGGGTGGGTCCATGGAATGTTGTGGTGTCATGCGGGTATCGTATCCTGTGTAACGCAGACTGCTCCCTCAACCATAACCGATCAAGCGGGGGCCGCAGGCCCTGCGTACAGCCGGGGAACATCCAGCAGCCGTTCGCCCAGGCAGGCCATGGCGGTGTCGCGCCCCCAGCGCAGCCACCCATCGGCGTGAAAAATCGTCCCGTTGCGCTGGGATCGGGCCTGCACCCAGGCACAGCGCCGCCAGCGGTGCCCGGCCCAGTGCTGCAACACGGAGGACCAACGAATGGGCGGGGTCGGAACTGCCGTGAGCAACCGGCCCAGCGTCCAGGCGTCCTCCAGAGCCATGGCCGCTCCCTGGGCCAGATAGGGCCGCATGGGGTGAGCCGCATCGCCCAGCAGCGCCACCGGGCCCTGCGCCATGGCCTCGGGCCCTGACACGGGTGGGCGCCCGAACAGCGGCCACAGGCGCCAGCCTGAAACGGCCTCCAGCACCCGTTGCAGGTCTGGCGCCACCACCCCGGCGGCCCGATGCAAGCCCTCCACACTGGCCTGATGATCCCACCCCGCCGGCTCGCTGGGCAGCTCACCGTGGACCACCACGACCACATTGAGCCATTCGCCACGCCGCACTGGGTAGTGGACCGCATGCATGCGCGGGCCCAGCCAGGCACACACAGCCGAGGACACCCCGCCGACAGCCACATCGGCCATGCGGACCATGCCCCGATACGCCAGATGTCCACTGAACCGGGCCGGCTCGTCCCTCCACACCCGCTCACGGACCCGGCTCCAGAGCCCGTCGCAACCGAGCAGGACCCGAGCCTGCCAGCACGTGCTTTCGGCAGTGGAGGCGCTCACCCCCTCTGGCTCCACCTGAACCGTTTCGATGCACTGCCTCAGATGACACGACACCCCGCCCGAAGCGTTCACAGCGTCCAGCAGCAGCCGGTGCAGATCGGCTCGGTGGATGGTGGCGTAAGGCGCGCCGTAGCGATCCACGGCCCGCTCACCGAGCCGCAACGCTCCCAGCGCACGACCCGAGCGGGCGTCGCGCACACGCAAGTCAGAGGGAAAGGCGGCCACCGACCGCAACGCCGCTTCCAGCCCCCAGTCGCGCAACACGCGCACCGCATTGGGCCCCAGCTGGATGCCGGCTCCCACTTCGGAAAAGGCATCGGCCTGTTCCACCAGATCCAGTCGCATCTCAGGGCGCGCCTGACGAACCGCCAGCGCCGCAGCCAGGCCCGCCATGCCGCCGCCCACGACCAGCACATCGGTCTGGGCCGAAGCGGTTTCGGACATCGTCACGCTCAACGCAACACCCAGCCCCAATCCCGCAAGGTATGCAGGGCGCTTTCCCCCACGCCAGCCCCGAAACGGCGCGCCAGCCGCTGCGCCACGTTCTCGCGCTGCGTATAGTCGATGATCTCCTCGGCCTGAATCACGTCCCGGGCCACCTGTTCCAGGCTGGCCAGCTCGTCGGCCAGGCCGAGCGCCACCGCACGTTGACCGCTCCAGACCAGACCACTGAAGATTTCGGGCGTCTCCACGAGGCGTTCGCCACGCCCACGCCGGACCACTTCGATGAACTGCTGGTGGATGTCGTCGAGCATTTCCTGCACGTGCCGCATCTGCGCCTCGGACTGCGGGCTGAACGGGTCCATGAATCCCTTGTTCTCCCCTGCGGTCATGAGCCGCCGCTCGACACCGAGCTTGTCCATCAGCCCGGTGAAACCGAAACCGTTCATCATCACCCCGATGCTGCCAACGATGCTGGCCTTGTCCACATAGATGTTGTCGGCCGCCGAGGCGATGTAGTACGCCGCCGAGGCACAGGTTTCCTCGACCACGGCATGAATGGGTTTGCCGTGCAGCGCCTTGAGCCGGTGGATTTCGTCAGCGATGATCCCCGCCTGCACGGGGCTGCCCCCGGGAGAGTTGATCAGCAACACCACACCCTGGGCACCGGGATCCTCGAAAGCCGAGCGCAACGAGGCGACGATGCTCTGGGCGCTCGCCTCGGCATCGGCCGCGATGGCCCCCCGCACCTCGATCAAAGCCGTGTGCGGCTTGCTCACACTGCTTGAAAGCGACAAGTCGCGCTGAATCAGCCACACCAGCGTTGCCAGCAGCCCGATCCACAGCAACCGAAAAAAGATTTTCCAGCGCCGGGCGGCGCGCTGCTCCGCCACCGTGGCGAGAACGAGCTTTTCGAGCGTCTGCCGCTCCCAGCCGACGGAGGATGATTCAGAAGAGTGGGGATCTTGCATGTTTGAACTCAGAAGGACACCGGTTGAAGGTTGTATTGTGACCGCCAAAACACCACCCCTTCGTGCTCCAGCACCTCGATCTTCACCAGGGGTCCGCGCCCTGGCCCACCGACGCAGGCACCGGTATCGGGCCGAAACAGCGCACCGTGCGAAGCACAGACCAGCCAATGCCCGGTGAGATCGAAGACATGGTTGGGGCGCCAGTCCAGCTCCATCGCCACATGGCTACAGCGGTTGAGATAGGCATAGACCACTCCCTGATAGCGGATGGCGAACGCCCGGCACGTCTGGCCCCCATAGACCACGTCGAACGGACAGGCCAGTCCACCATCGACAAGATCGCGGCTGTTGCACAGGGCGTGGAGGTCGGGTTGCGGCGGCGTCATCGCCCTCTACGGTATCGCAAAACCGCCGGCCAGCGAAATATCCCGACAATACCGGCATGAACCACCCTTCCCCTGCCAAGATGGTCCGCCCCCTGGTGCTGGGCTCGACCTCGCGCTACCGGCGTGAACTGCTGCAACGCCTGCACCTGCCGTTCGATGTCGTCTCGTCCGATGTGGACGAAACCCCCCTGCCCGGGGAATCCCCTGCCGCGCTGGCGCAGCGCCTGGCGCTGGCCAAGGCCCGCGCCGTGGCGGCCCTGCGACCGGACGCCGTGGTGATTGGCAGCGACCAGGTGGCCGATCTGGCCGGCGAACCACTGGGCAAGCCCGGCAACCACGAGCGCGCTGTGCATCAATTGCGCCGCATGAGCGGCCAGACCGTGGTGTTCCAGACCGCCGTGGCCGTGGTGTGTGCGGCCACCGGCTTCGAACGGTGCGAACTCGCCGAAGTGCGCGTGGTGTTTCGCACCCTCTCGGACGCCGAAATCGAGCGCTACCTGCGCACCGAGCAACCCTATGACTGTGCTGGCAGCGCCAAGAGCGAAGGCCTGGGCATTGCGCTGCTCGATCGCATCGACAACGACGACCCGACCGCGCTGGTCGGTCTGCCGCTGATCCGCACCGCCAGGCTGCTGCGCGAAGCCGGACTGGTGCTGCCATGAACCCACTCACCCGCCCGGGCACGCTGTACCTCGTGCCCACGCCGCTGGATTTCGGTTGCGAAGCCGCGCCCGATCTGTCGCATGCGCTGCCCGAGGCGACCATCGCCATGGCCGCACGCCTCTCCCACTGGATCACGGAAAACGCCAAGAGCACGCGCGCCTTTCTGAAACGGATCGATGCCACGCACCCGCTCGCCGCGCCCTTGCAGGCGCAACAGATCACCGAGCTGCCGCGCCAGGTGCACAAAAAGGGCGATCACGACCCGACCAGCGCCTTCGATGCCCGCCCGCTGCTGGCCGCCGCCGTGGCGGGTGAGGACATGGGGCTGGTCAGCGAAGCCGGTATGCCCGCCATCGCCGACCCTGGCGCTTCCGTGGTGCGCGCGGCGCACGCCTTGGGGCTGCCGGTGTTGCCACTGGTGGGGCCGGTGTCGCTGATGCTGGCGCTGGCGGCCAGTGGGTTGAATGGCCAGCACTTTGCCTTTGTGGGCTATTTGCCCCAGGAAGCGACTGCAAGGGCCCAGCGGGTGCGGGAACTGGAAGCCCTGGCGCACAGGACCGGGCAGACGCAGCTGTTCATCGAGACGCCTTACCGCAACGAAGCCTTGTTGCAAGGGCTGTTGACCACGCTGAAGCCGACCACGCGGCTGGCGCTGTGCTGCGGGGTCACGCTGCCTGAACAGGCGGTGTTCAGTGGCACGGTGGCGGACTGGAAAAAGCGCAAACCGACATTGCCGTTGGCGTTGCCGGCGGTGTTTTTGGTGGGGCGGTGAGAGAGGGTTTGGGTTGCTGACAGGCTGAGACAGGTTTTTGGGTGGTAGTGCCTTTGGGTGGTCGAGTCGGGGGTGAGCCCATGGCCTCATACCGTCCGCTGCGCGGCCACAAAGCGGCCACAGGCTGCCCCCCGCCTCGCCTCGCGGCATCGCTTCGCGCCCCGAAGAACTCCCCCTCGTTGATCGGGGTACAGGCTCACCTTGGGATTCGCCAATGAAACACTTCGCACACTAAGGTCTGGGTGGGGCGCAGCCTGCCGGCCTCATACCGTCCGCTGCGCGGCCACAAATCGGCCACAGGCTCACCCCCGACTCGCCTCGCGGCATCGTTTCGCGCCCAGAAGAACTCCCCCTCGTTGAACGGGGTACAGGCTCACCTTGGGATTTGCCAATGAAACACTTCGCACACTAAGGTCTGGGTGGGGCGGAGCCTGTTGGCCGATTTGTGGCCGCGCAGCGGACGGTATGAGGCCGGCAGGCTGCGCCCCACCCAGACCACCCCGCCAACGCCAATCAATGCCGGAAGTGCCGGACCCCGGTGAACACCATCGCCACGCCACGCTCGTTGGCGGCGTCGATCACTTCCTGATCGCGCATCGAGCCGCCAGGCTGGATCACGCAGGTCGCGCCAGCGTCCACCACCACATCCAGACCGTCCCGGAACGGGAAAAAAGCGTCTGACGCCACCGCCGAGCCTTGCAGGCTCAGACCGGCATGTTCGGCCTTGATGCTGGCGATGCGCGCCGAATCCAGGCGGCTCATCTGACCGGCGCCCACCCCCATGGTCATGCCGTTCTTGCAGAACACGATGGCGTTGGACTTGACGTACTTGGCCACCTTCCAGGCGAACAGCAGGTCGTCCATCTCCTCGGCCGTGGGCTGCTTGGTGGTCACCACCTTCAGGTCGGCCAGCTTCATGTCGTGGTTGTCGGCCGTCTGCAGCAGGATGCCCGAGCCGACGCGCTTGACATCCACCGCGTTGCGGCCGTTGTCCCAGTCGGTGGTGCCGCCGTTGGGCAACGCGATCTTCATCAACCGCACGTTGGCTTTGCTCTTGAAGACGGCCAGCGCCTCGGGGGTGAAGTCGGTGGCGATGAGCACTTCCACGAACTGCTTGACCACCGCGTTCGCCGCCTCGCCGTCCAGCGGGCGGTTGAAGGCGATGATGCCGCCGAAGGCGCTGGTCGGGTCGGTCTGGAAGGCTTTGCTGTAGGCCTCCAGCGGGTGGGCACCCACCGCCACGCCGCACGGGTTGGCGTGCTTGACGATCACACAGGCCGGTACATCAAAACTCTTGACGCATTCCCAAGCCGCGTCGGCATCGGCGATGTTGTTGTAACTCAGCTCCTTGCCCTGCAGCTGCAACCCGGTCACGAGCGAACCCGGTGCAGGGTACAGGTCGCGGTACAGGGCGGCTTGCTGATGGCTGTTTTCACCGTAGCGCAGATCCTGCACCTTGACGAAGCGGCCATTGCTTTGGCCGGGGAACAGCAGGCGCCGGGGCTCGCTGGCGGTGTCAGGCACGCCGGCGCTCAGATCCACGGCCGACAGGTAGTCGCTGATGGCGGCGTCGTAGTTGCTGATACGGTTGAAGGCGGCCACAGCGAGCTGGAAGCGCGTCAGATCGCTGACCTTGCCGCTGTCCTTCAGTTCGGAAACAACAACGGCATATTGGCTGGCATCGGTCAGCACGGCCACGTCTTTCCAGTTCTTGGCGGCGGAACGCACCATGGCTGGACCGCCGATGTCGATGTTCTCGATCGCGTCGGCCAGGGTGCAGCCGGGCTTGGCCACGGTGGCCTCGAACGGGTAGAGGTTGACCACCAGGATGTCGATGGCACCGATGCCGTGCCGTTGCAGTGCGTCCATGTGCTCGGGCAGGTCACGGCGGGCCAGCAGCCCGCCATGCACCATCGGATGCAGGGTCTTGACGCGACCGTCCAGCATCTCGGGAAAGCCGGTGATTTCGGCCACCTCGGTCACCGGCAGGCCGTTATCGGCCAGCAGCTTGGCGGTGCCGCCGGTGGAAATCAGCTGCACGCCCAGCGCATGCAGTTCGCGCGCCAGGTCGAGCACGCCGGTTTTGTCGGAGACCGAGAGAAGAGCTTTCATCGGGAGGGTTCCAGGAGTCAATGAATCGGTGGGATCGGCCGCAGTGGCTGAGCCTGCGGTTCAACTGTCGAGCAGGCCATGCTCCAGCAGTTTTTTGCGCAAAGTGTTGCGGTTCAGGCCCAGCCATTGCGCGGCACGAGACTGGTTGTGCTGGGCGCGCGCCATCACCACCTCCAGCAAGGGCTTTTCCACCGCGCGGGTGAGCATCTCGTGCATGTTGGCGGGCTCGGTGCCGTTGAGATCGTTGAAATAGGCCTCGATGTTGGCCTTGACGCAATCGGTCAGTGTGGGGGTGCTCATGCGGCCAGGATCCGGGGTTCTTGAGCGACGGCCTCGTCAAAGTAGGCACGGACGCATTGCAATTGGGCGTCACAGCTTTCGCTGCGGTTGATGGCTTCGCGAAACAGCGCGGCACGTGCCGGGTGACCCGGCAGCGAGCGGGCATACCAGCCCAGGTGTTTGCGCGCCGTGCGAACGCCGGTGTATTCCCCATACAGGGTGTAGTGGTCGTGCAGGTGTTCCAGCATCCATTCCCGCAGTTCAGCAGGGGTGGGGGGCGGCAGGCGCTCGCCCGTCGCCAGGAAATGAGCCACCTCCCGGAACAACCAGGGTCGGCCCTGGGCGGCGCGGCCGATCATGATGGCGTCGCAGCCGGTGGCTGCGAGCACGTCACGGGCTTTCTCGGGACTGTCGATATCGCCATTGGCCACCACCGGAATGCGAACGCTGGCCTTGATGGCGGCGACCGTTTCATGTTCGGCCACCCCCTTATAGCCCTGCTCGCGGGTGCGGCCGTGGATGGTGAGCATCTGCACGCCAGCGCTTTCGGCGGCGCGCGCCAACACCGGGGCGTTTTTGGCGGTCTGGCACCAGCCCGTTCGCATTTTCAAGGTGACGGGCACCCCTTGTGGCGCGCAGGCCGCCACCACGGCCTCGATGATTTCCAGCGCCAGCGCCTCATCCTGCATCAGCGCCGAGCCGGCCCACTTGTTGCATACCTTCTTGGCCGGGCAGCCCATGTTGATGTCGATGATCTGGGCGCCCCGATCGATGTTGTAGCGCGCGGCCTCGGCCATCATGGCCGCGTCGGTCCCCGCGATCTGCACGGCGATCGGCCCAGGCTCGCCCTCGTGATTGGCCCGGCGCGAAGTCTTCAGACTGTCGCGCAACTCCGGGCGCGAGGTGACCATTTCGCTGACCGCATAACCCGCGCCCAGCCGCTTGCACAGGCGGCGAAACGGCCGGTCCGTCACCCCGGCCATGGGGGCGACGAACAGCCGGTTGGGCAAGGAATACGGGCCGAGGTGCATGGACAGAAAACAAAAGCACCCGCCTCGGGCGATACCCAGGCACGACGCGGGCACGCCAACGGATGCTGAAATTTTGTGCACGATTGTAACGCCCTGACCCGGCATCATGCGATCTCCCTATACTCCCGCCCCATGGAAGCCTGGTTGTGGTCCCTGCTGGAAACCCTGAGCCTGCCTCAATACGGGTTGAGCTCGGTGTTCGTGGTGGCGTTCGTCTCGGCAACCTTGTTGCCCATGGGGTCGGAGCCTGCGGTGTTCGGTCTGGTCAAGCTCAACCCCGAACTGTTCTGGCCCGCCATTCTGGTGGCCACGGTAGGCAATACGCTGGGGGGCGTGGTGAGCTGGGCCATGGGTTACGGCGCCCATCAGGCCATCGACAAGGCCCGGGGTTCGTCCACCCATCTGAAAGCGCTGGACTGGCTCGAACGCTTCGGCCCCAAGGCCTGTCTGTTGAGCTGGCTGCCCGTCGTCGGCGACCCACTCTGTGTCGTGGCGGGCTGGCTCAAATTTCCCCTGCTGCCATGCATGCTCTACATGGCCATCGGCAAGTTTCTGCGTTATCTGGTGATGACGGCGGCACTGCTGTGGCTGCTGCCGGGCGACTGGCTGCCTGCAGTGTGAGCCCCTCAACGAGGCGGCAGCGCAAACGCCGAGACGATGGCCTGCTCCAGGCCGTGCCAACCCGATACGGCCTGCGCCCAGGCCGATGCATGCACGAGCTGCTCCAGATCCCGGGCCGCTGCGCCGAGCTCGTCATGCCCCAGCGTTTGCAGCACGCTCTTGAGACTGTGCACGATACGCCGCAGCGCGACCCGGTCTTGCGCCGCGATGGCGGCCGCGGCTGCCGAGAAATCGGCCTGGAACTGGGCGATGCATGTGGCCTTGAAGGCGAGGAACAGTTCTCCATCCCCTTCGAAATAGCGGTCAACGGCCAGCCGTTCGCCTGCGGTCCAACCGGACACCTCACCCGGCATCATGCCGCCGCCGGCGCCTCGGTGAGTGGCTGGTCTGCGGGCATGAGGTGCGCCATCGCCTCCTGGATGAGAGGCGGCAACTCCTGTACCAGCCGGGGCTTGTGCACCACTGGCACCCCGTCGAGGGCAAAGGCATAAGGCGCGCGCTGCTCGTCGTCCAACGAGGTCAGAACGATCAGCTGGCACTTCCCGAACAGGGCGTGGCGACGCAAACCGGTGATCATGGTGGCCCCGTCGATGCCCGGCAACAGAATGTCAACGATGATCAGGTCAGGCTGCAGGTGCCCGAACGACACCAAGCCCGTGATGCCATCATGGGCGATGTGCAGCTCGACGGCTGGAAACCGCTGCTTGACCAGCATCGACACCAAATTCTGAAAGTGTGAAGAATCCTCGATCAACAGGATGCGCGGCACATGCACGGCGACCCGACGGCGGCCGCCGGAACGGCCCTCGGGGCTGCCGTGCAGGGCGGCCACCCCGGTGACCCCGGCGCGGCTGCCCTGTATCCACCGCTCCAACGACTCCCGGGTGATGCGCCGGTGACCCCCTGGGGTCTTCCATGCCTGCAGATCACCTCGATCGACCATTAACTGCACCGACCGCACCGCCATGCCCAGGATCTTCGCCACCTCAAGCGTGGTGTAGTAACTGCCGGACGACATGTCTCCGTGATTCTTCACCGTGTTCATGGTGCCATTCTGCAACAAAAGGTGAGTGAAATGCAACGGAAATGGCAATAAATCATCCGCCTTCTGCTAACGCTACCCACTTCCCCGGTCATACAACGCCGCTGCCTGTAGGCGCATACAGCCCCCCTCGTCCATCCATGCCTGCCAGCCCTCCAAGCCCAGCCGGCGCAAAGTCGCCTCATTGCGGGCAACGATGGTGTCGGCATCGTCGCCGCCAGCCACGGCGCGTTCGATGCTGGCTTCGCGCAGCAGGTGCAGGGTGGGGTACGGCGCCCAGTTGCTGGCGTTGGTGATGTCTCCAGCCTCCACGCCTTCGAACTGGAAGCGGGGATGGAACGGTGCCACCTGCAGCACGCCTTCCAGATCATGCTCCCGGATCACCTCGTCCACCACGCCCAGGAAGTCATTGAAGACGAGAAAGTCGGGAAACAGCGTCGGGTGCACCAGCAGCGTGGTGTCCACTTGCGCGGCAGGGATGTCACGCAACAGGAGCAGCTCGCGGTCCAGGTCGTCCAGAAAGCCGTCGAGGTGGCGTGCCCGGCTCACGACGATGCGCACCTGTCCCTTGACATAGACGGCTTTGGCAAACGGACACAGGTTCAGGCCGATGACGGCGCGCTCGATCCAATGGCGCATGCGTGCCACGACCTGGTCGTCGGTCTGAGGGGTGGTGGGTGCGTCCATCAGGCCAGCGACTTGAACCGGGCCCGCTTGGGACGTGCACCCTCCTCCCCGAGGCGGCGCTTCTTGTCCGCCTCGTACTCGGTGAAGTTGCCGTCATAGAAGTACCACTGGCTGTCACCCTCGTAGGCGAGGATATGGGTACAGATGCGGTCGAGGAACCAACGGTCATGCGAGATGACCATGGCGCTGCCGGCGAATTCCAGCAGCGCTTCTTCCAGCGCACGCAGGGTTTCCACGTCGAGGTCGTTGGAAGGTTCGTCGAGCAACAGCACGTTGCCACCTTGGGCCAGCGTCTTGGCCAGGTGCAGGCGGCCACGCTCCCCGCCAGAGAGGTTCTTCACCAGCTTCTGCTGGTCGTTGCCTTTGAAATTGAAGCGACCGATGTAGGCGCGGCTGGGCATCACGAACTTGCCCACCGTGATGTTGTCCAGCCCGCCGGACACATCTTCCCAGACCGTCTTGTCACCGTCCAGCGAGGCCCGGCTCTGATCCACGAAAGCCAGCTTGGCGGTCTGGCCGATGAGGATCTCGCCGCTGTCGGGCTGCTCCACCCCCTGGATCATACGAAACAGCGTGGACTTGCCCGCCCCGTTGGGGCCGATGATGCCCACGATGGCACCGGCCGGAACGTTGAAGGACAGGTTGTCGATCAGCAGGCGGTCGCCGAAACTTTTGCTGACGTTCTTGAACTCGATGACCTGCGAACCCAGGCGCTCGGCCACCGGAATGAAGATTTCATTGGTTTCGTTGCGGCGCTGGTAATCGACATCGCTGAGCTCTTCGAAGCGGGCCAGGCGCGCCTTGCTCTTGGCCTGACGGCCCTTGGCATTGGAGCGGACCCACTTGAGCTCTTCCTTCATGGCCTTGATGCGCGCGTCTTCGCTCTTTTGTTCCTGCTCCAGGCGGCGCTCTTTCTGGTCCAGCCAATCGGAGTAGTTGCCCTTGTAGGGAATACCGTGGCCGCGATCGAGTTCGAGTATCCACTCGGCGGCGTTGTCCAGGAAATAGCGATCATGGGTGATGGCCACCACAGTGCCCGGAAAACGCTGCAGGAATTGCTCCAGCCAGTGGACGCTTTCGGCATCCAGGTGGTTGGTGGGTTCGTCCAGCAGCAGCATGTCGGGCTTGGACAGGAGCAGGCGGCACAGCGCCACGCGGCGCTTCTCGCCGCCCGAGAGGTTTTTGATTTGCGCATCCCAAGGCGGGAGGTTCAGCGCGTCGGCAGCCAGCTCCAGTTGCAGGTCCGCGTTTTCGGAGCCACTGGCAGCAATGATGGCCTCCAACTCGGCCTGCTCGGCGGCCAGGGCATCGAAGTCGGCATCGGGTTCGGCATAGGCGGCATACACCTCTTCCAAACGCTGCTTGGCGGCCAGCGCTCCACCGATGCCTTCCTCCACCGCCTCACGTACCGTCTGGTCGGGGTTGAGCTCCGGCTCTTGGGGCAGGTAACCGATCTTGATGCCGGGCATGGGAATGGCTTCGCCTTCGAACTCCTTGTCCACACCGGCCATGATTTTGAGCAGGGTGGACTTGCCCGAGCCGTTGAGCCCCAGCACACCGATCTTGGCACCGGGGAAGAAGCTGAGAGAAATGTCCTTCAAGATCTGCCGCTTGGGCGGCACGGTCTTGGAGACGCGGTTCATCGAAAAAACGTATTGAGCCATGGTCGTGCTGTGAAAAATGCAACGCCTGAAAAGGCGTGTGAAGCTCCGATTATCCCTTTATGCGACAATAGCAGCTGTGCGCACCTTCAGTCAGTGCCACATCAGCGCCCAGCTGGGGTTTGTTCTGCTCAGGCAGTTCACTCGTAACAAACCCGATTTCACGACCCATCAGCCACCCTGACTGGCCCGCACGAGGTGCGGGAAGCGGCCGATACTCCTTGCGCCCAGGATGGGCGCCCGACACCTACATGACATTTGAAGAACTGAAACTGGCCCCGGCCATTCTGGACGCCGTGCGTGAGCAGGGCTATGACCAACCCACCCCCATCCAGGCCGAGGCCATTCCCGCCGTGCTGCAAGGCCACGACCTGCTCGCCGGCGCCCAGACCGGCACTGGCAAAACCGCCGCCTTCACCTTGCCCATGCTGCACCGGCTGCAAGAGGGCTGGGAAGCCCCCAAGCGCGGTCAGAGCCGCCCGATCCGTGCCCTCGTACTGACCCCCACGCGTGAACTGGCCGCCCAGGTCGAGGAGTCCGTGAAGGCTTACGGCAAGCACCTCAAGCTCAAATCGGCCGTGATCTTCGGCGGCGTGGGCATGAACCCGCAGATCGAGAAGCTCAGCAAAGGCGTGGACGTGCTGGTGGCCACCCCCGGCCGCCTGCTGGACCTCGCCGACCAGGGGCATCTGGATCTCAGCCAGGTACAGATCCTGGTGCTGGACGAAGCCGACCGTATGCTGGACATGGGCTTCATCCACGACGTCAAGAAGGTGCTCAAGCTGTTGCCAGCCACCAAGCAAAGCCTGCTCTTCTCGGCCACCTTCAGCGACGAGATCAAGGAGCTCGCCCATGGTCTGCTGCGCAGCCCGAAGCAGATCCAGGTCACACCACCGAACACCACGGTGCAGCGCATCAAGCAGACCATCCATCCGGTGGGGCGTGGCAAGAAGAAGGCGCTGCTGGTGCACATCATCAACCAGCACAACTGGAGCCAGGTGCTGGTGTTCACCCGCACCAAGTTCGGCGCCAACAACGTGGCCGACTACCTGAACAAGCACGGCATCACCGCCATGGCGCTGCACGGCAACAAGAGCCAGACCGCACGCACCCAGGCGCTGGAAGGCTTCAAGACTGGCGCCATCCGCGCCCTGGTGGCCACCGATATCGCGGCACGCGGCATCGACATCGACGACCTGCCGCACGTGGTGAACTACGACATTCCCAATGTCTGCGAAGACTATGTGCACCGCATCGGCCGCACCGGCCGTGCGGGCGCCGAGGGTGAAGCCGTGAGCTTGGTGAGCCTGGATGAAGAAGGCTTCATGATGGCCATCGAGAAGTTCACCCAGCAGGAAATCCCGGTCCAGATCTTCCCGGAATTCATGCCTGAACCCGGCGAAAAGGCAGAGCCCATCGCCATGGGCCGCCAGACCATCTGGGGCGGGGCCGGCAAGCCACCGAGCCGCGAAGTCATGGCCGCTGCCGCCAAGGCCGCACGCCAGGAGATGATGGAGCGCATCCGCGAGAAAAAGCAACAGGAACGCCAGCCCAAGCAGGCCCAGGCTTCAAACCAGGACGACCAGGCCGACATGGCGGACGACGGTGCCGACGACGGCCAGCCGCCACGCCAGCACGGCCAGCCGTTCAACCCGAACGGCCCGCGCCGCAAGAAGCGCAAAAACCGTGGCGGTGGCCAGCAAGCCCAGCCTGGCCAGCAGCCCCGCCAAAACCAGGGGCAAGGTCAGGGTCAGCGCACCCATGGTCAGGGTGGCGGCGCGCAGCAGCCCCGCCAGCCCGACCCGCTGCGCACCGGCATCGATGCGTTGGGCGAGCGCGGCGGCCGCAACCGCCACCGTGGCAACCGCCCCGGCAAAGGAAGCGGGGGCGGCATCGACCCGCTGCGCACCAGTTTTGGCCGTATCAAGTAAGGCCAGACGCACATATCCGCCCCCTCATGGCGCTAACATGGCGCCATGACACGACGCATCTCATTCGGACTGGAAGGGCGGGTGGCCATCGTGACCGGTGGCGCCCAGGGTATCGGCGAGGCCTGCGTACGCCGCTTGCGGCAGGAAGGCTCGCAGGTGGTGATCGCCGACGTGGCCAGTGAGGCGGGCAACCGACTTGCGGGCGAGACCGGGGCGGCCTTCGTCCACACCGACGTGGGCAACAAGATGCACGTGGACGCCATGGTCGCCAAAACCCTGCAGATGTATGGACGGGTGGACATTTTGGTGAACAACGCCGGCATCTTCAAGGCGGCCCCGTTTCTCGAAGTGACCGAAGCCGATTTCGACGCGGTGTTGCGCGTCAACCTCAAGGGGGCGTTTCTCGTCGGGCAGGCAGTGGCGCGCGAGATGGCCCGCCTCGGCAGTGGTGGTGCCATCGTCAACATGAGCTCGGTCAATGGCGTACTCGCCATCCCCTCCATTGCCAGCTACAACGTCAGCAAGGGTGGCATCAACCAGCTCACCCGGGTCATGGCGCTGGCCCTGGCCGACCATGGCATCCGTGTCAACGCGGTGGCCCCCGGCACCATCGCCACGGAGCTGGCCGCGCAATCGGTGCTCACCAGCGAGGAAGCGCGGCTGAAAATCCTCAGCCGCACGCCCATGAAACGCCTGGGCGAACCCGCCGAAGTCGCCGACGTGGTCTGCTGGCTGGCCAGTGATGCCTCCAGCTATGTGACCGGCGAAATCGTCACCGTGGACGGTGGACGGATGACGCTGAACTACACCGTGCCGGTGTGAACGGGCTTCAGCCTGTGCTGCCGGGCCCTGCGGCAGGGGGCGGGGGTGGGGGCGGGGATTTGTCCAGCAGCCTGCCCAACACGTCTATGGGCAGCGGAAGCACCACGGTCGTGGCCCGGTCGCCGGCGACCTGGGTCATGGTCTGCAAATAGCGCAGTTGCATGGCCTCGGGGCGCTGGGCCAGCATGGCGGCAGCTTCCAGCAGGGCGGCGGCGGCCTGTTTCTCGCCTTCGGCATGGATGACCTTGGCCCGCCGCTCACGCTCCGCCTCGGCCTGACGGGCTATCGCTCGGACCATGGATTCGTTGAGGTCGATGTGCTTGATCTCGACATTGGTCACCTTCACGCCCCAGGCATCGGTCTGGGCGTCGAGGATCTGCTGCACGTCCAGGTTGAGCCGTTCGCGCTCGGCCAGCATTTCATCGAGTTCGTGCTTGCCCAGCACGACGCGCAAGGTGGTTTGCGCCAACTGGCTGGTGGCCATCAGGTAGTTTTCCACCTGGATGATGGCTTTTTCCGGATCGACCACCCGGAAAAACACCACCGCATTCACCTTCACCGACACGTTGTCGCGTGAGATCACGTCTTGCGGTTCCACGTCCATGGTCACGACGCGCAGGTCCACGCGCACCACCTGCTGGAGCCCGGGAATCACGATCACCAACCCCGGGCCCTTGACCTTCCAGAAGCGCCCGAGCTGGAACACCACGCCGCGTTCGTATTCGCGCAACACCCGCAGCGACGACGCCAGAACGATGATCAGCACGGGGATGAGCACCCCGCCGAGCCCGATATTGAAGTCCATGAACATGTGATGCCTCCTGAAAAATGGCTGTCATCAATGCGGTGACGAGGGGTGCGCGGCGGGCGTCTCAGCGACCGGCTCCACCTCCAGCAGCAGCCCGGCCATACCGGTCACGCGCACCTTCTGCCCCACAGTCAACGGCACCGTTGAGCGCACTTGCCAGCGCTCGCCATGCACCAGCGCCCACACCTGGCCATCGACCGCCGCGATCACCTGGCCCGTGGCTCCCACCATCTCTTCACGTCCGCTGACCACCCGCGCCTTGCGAGCCCGCAGCGCCATGCTGCCACCCACCAGCACACCGGCCGCCGTCGTCAGCGAAATACCGAACAGCAGGGGAAGCGGAACGCCCATACCCGGGATGTCGCTGTCAAACAGCAGCAGCCCCCCGGCCATGAAGGCGATCACCCCACCCACGCCCAGCACGCCGAAAGCCGGCGTCAACAACTCCGCCGCGAGCAAGGCAAAACCCAGCAGAATGAGCGCGAGCGCAGCATAGTTGACCGGTAGCATCTGCAAGGCAAACAGCGCCAGCAGCAAACAGATCGCCCCCACCGTGCCCGGCAGACCGAACCCTGGTGACGTGAATTCGAAGATCAGACCGTAAATACCCACCATCAGCAGCACCAGCGCGAAGCTCGGGTTGGCGATCACGCTGAGCAGGCGGTGCCGCCAATCTGGTGGTTGAGCAACCACGGCCAGCCCTTGGGTGGAGAGGGTATGCTCGCCAGTTGCCAGGCGAACGGTCCGGCCGTCGATCTGGGCCAGCAAGTCCTGCAGATCGGCGGCCACCACGTCCACCACACGCTGTTCCAGCGCTTCGGCAGCGGTCAGGCTCACGGCCTCGCGCACGGCCCGCTCTGCCCATTCGGCGTTGCGCCCATGCTGTTGGGCCAGTCCCCGAATGAAAGCGGAAGCGTCATGCACCTGCTTGGCGGTCATGGCGTCTTTCGGGGCTGAAGTGGCCGGTTGAGGATGGCCGGCCTCAGAGTTGCCAGCCTTGTCGCCCGGCCCCGAGTCGTCCTGTTTCGTCTTTTCTCCAGAAACGCCGGGCTGGGGTGGGCTGGGCATACCGATCGCCACCGGCGTGGCCGCCCCCAGGGTGGTGGCCGGCGCCATCGCCGCCACATGGCTGGCGTAGAGAATGAAGGTGCCGGCACTGGCGGCCCGAGCGCCTTGAGGACTCACATAGGTGACCACCGGCACCGGAGACGCCAACACCGCCTGGATGATCTGACGCATGGAGGTATCCAGTCCGCCCGGCGTGTCGAGTTCGAGCACCACCAGTGCGGCCCCTTCGCCGGGCGCTTTCTGGATACCCCGCACCACATAGTCTGCCGAAGCGGGCCCAATGGCGTCGTGCACGGTCAGCACCTTCACGAAAGGCGCCTGCGCCGCTGCCATCCACCACCAGACCAACACAGGAACGACACCGATCCACCAGCGCCAGCGGACAAGCCAGGACTGGTTGCGCACATGAGGCACAAAGCGGGATATCGACATCATGACCATCCTGCCTGACATTCGACACCAGGGAGGCCGCCGAGTCAACCCGCCGGAGCGGAGCGCATGCCGTAAATCTGGTCGCCCAGGAACAGGTATTCGGCCCGCAGGACGGCATCGCCTCGTTCACCGGTGAAAGTGAACCCGATCAGGGCCAAGGCCGTACCGTCGGTGATTTCGGGCACACGCCACTGGTTCATGCGGGTCAACGGAGCCAGTTCCACCTCCCAGCGGGCGTCACGGCGGTTGGGCAGACGGGTGTTCGCCAGCAGCGTCTGTGTGTCCACCCGGGCCATCTGCTCGGGCAGGCGGCGCGAGGTGAGATCGGCCGGCAGGGTCAGGTTGGATGCCACTTCCAGCACCCATTCGACATGTGGGTTGCGCCAGCGCACCTCACGTGCCACCCCTTCCAGGTAGAGGGGACGCGTCTGGTCGAAACTGCTCCAGCCATGGTGCGCATGTGCCAGCCAGGGCCAGCTCCCCAACGCCACCACCGAGCCTGACAGGCAAAACAGGGATTCCCGACGGTTCATGGTCACTCTCCTTTCGCATCAGGTCAGATGTACGCGATCCAGCGCCCGGCCAGCACGATGCCGATCCACAGTGCCGCCGACGACAGCATCAACAGCCGCGCGGTCAGATCCAGGCGGTGCAGCGAGCGCCGGCCATGAAACCAGGCGGCGTTGCCACCCGCCAGCATGAGCAGCACCATCTTGGTTAGGAAGGCCCGATTGGCCAACAGTTCCTCGGCCTGCGTGGCAAACATGAGGAGGCCGCTGCCGACCGCCAAGGTGAACCCCAGCGCCACCAACACGAGGCTGAGCCGCGCCAGGGCCAGCACCGGCAGCGATGCGGCCCCACCCCACACCCGAACCTCCAGTGCCATGAGGTTGCCGATGATGAGCGCAATGCCCCAGATGTGCACCACCTCCAGAAGCGGGTAAGCCCAAGGATGGGCCGACAAAGCCATGAACATGCGGCAAGCCTAGCGCAATCCGGCTCCATGAGCCGGCAGGCATCCCCATGCCCGACCCGGAATCCCCAAAACCGGCACAATACGTCTTATGCGTATCCTTCACACCATGCTGCGCGTGGGCAATCTCCAGCGCTCCATCGATTTTTACACCCAGGTGCTCGGCATGACGCTGCTGCGCACGTCCGAAAACCCCGAGTACAAGTATTCGCTGGCCTTCGTGGGCTTTGACGGCGGCAACCCCGGACAGGCCGAGATCGAGCTGACCTACAACTGGGGCGTGGAACAGTACGACCACGGCAACGCCTACGGGCACATCGCCCTGGGCGTGCCCGATGTCTATGCGGCGTGCGAAAAGATCAAGGCCGCCGGCGGCAACGTGACGCGTGAGCCGGGCCCGGTCAAAGGCGGCACGACCGTGATCGCCTTCGTGACCGACCCCGACGGCTACAAGATCGAATTGATCCAGCGCGACTCCCACGCGCCTGGCGCCGGTCTGCGCTGACCGAAAAGCGCGCGGCGGGGTGCGCGCCCCCGCCCCCCGGGAAGTTCAGAGCGTTTCCACCCCGCCCAGGTAGGGGCGCAGCACCGCTGGCACGGTGATGCTGCCGTCGGCGTTCTGGTGGTTTTCCAGCACCGCCACCAGCGCGCGGCCCACGGCCAAGCCGGACCCGTTGAGGGTGTGCACCAGTTCGTTCTTGCCCTGGGCGTTCTTGAAGCGGGCCTGCAGGCGGCGCGCCTGGAAGGCTTCGCAGTTGCTCACGGAGCTGATCTCGCGGTAGGTGTTCTGGGCGGGCAGCCACACCTCCAGGTCGTGCGTGCGGGCGGCGCCGAAACCCATGTCACCTGTGCACAAAACCAGCACACGGTATGGCAGGCCCAGCTTCTGCAGCACGGCCTCGGCGTGGCGGGTCATTTCCTCCAGCGCCTCGTAGCTCTTGTCGGGGTGGACGATCTGCACCATCTCGACCTTGTCGAACTGGTGCTGGCGGATCAGGCCGCGCGTGTCTCGCCCAGCGGACCCGGCCTCAGACCGGAAGCACGGGGTGTGCGCGGTAAGCTTGATGGGCAGGTCGGCCTCGGCCACGATGTCGTCGCGCACGAAGTTGGTCAGCGTCACCTCACTGGTGGGGATGAGGTACATCGCCGATTCGTCGTCGCCCTCCTGTCCCCCCTTCTTGGCGGCGAACAGATCGGCCTCGAATTTGGGCAGCTGGCCGGTGCCGCGCAGCGTCTGGGCGTTGACGATGTAGGGGGTATAACACTCGGTGTAGCCGTGCTCCTGGGTCTGCACGTCGAGCATAAATTGGGCAAGTGCGCGGTGCAGGCGGGCCACCTTGCCTTTCATGACCACGAAGCGCGAGCCGCTGAGCTTGGCTGCGGTCTCGAAGTCCAAGCCCAGGGGCTCGGCGAGTTCCACATGGTCTTTGGGCGTAAAGCCCAGCTCGGGCGGATGCGCCCCGTAACCTCCTGACGGGGCCCAGCGGCGAAGCTCCACATTGCCCGACTCGTCGGCGCCCACTGGCACGCTCTCGTGCGGCAGGTTGGGCACGGCCAGCAGCAGGGCCTGCAACTCGGACTGGATCTGGTCCAGCCGCGCGGCCGAAGTCTCCAGCATGCCTTTGATCGCGCCGACCTCGGCCATGACCGCTTCGGCTTCGGCGTGCTGGCCCTTGCCCTTGAGCATGCCGATCTGCTTGGACAAATGGTTGCGGCGGGCCTGCAGCTCCTCCGTTCTGACCTGTAGCGCCTTGCGCTCGTGCTCAAGCGACTGGAAAGCCTCTACGTCGAGAAAGGACTGGGGGTTTTTACGGGTCTGCAGGCGCGCGACGACGGCATCGAGGTCTTTGCGCAGGAGGGTGATGTCTAGCATGATGCCCCCGATTTTAGGGGCGCATCCAGCAGCTCATTCGATCTTCAGGCCCTTGGGCAGCGGGAATTTCGTGGTTTCGCGAACCCCATCCAGGCTGCGGACCGAAACGGCCCCCAACGCCTTGAGCCGCTGCAGCACCCCTTGGACCAGGCCCTCGGGGGCGGAGGCGCCCGCCGTCACGCCCACGCGGGCGCGGCCCTCGAACCACTCGTCGCGCAGCTCCGAAGCATCCTCCACCATGAATGTGGGGACACCCATGCGCTCGGCCAGCTCGCGCAACCGGTTGGTGTTGGAACTGGTGGGGCTGCCCACCACCACCACGGCGTCCACCTGACGGCTCATGAGCTTGACGGCGTCCTGCCGGTTTTGGGTGGCGTAGCAAATGTCCTGCTGCTTGGGTTCGCGGATGTTCGGGAACCGTGCCTTGACGGCCGCGGTGATCTCGGCAGCGTCATCCACGCTCAGCGTGGTCTGCGTGACCACGGCCAGCTTCTCGACCTGGGCGGGTTGCACCCGGGCCACATCGGCCACGTCTTCCACCAGGTGGATACCGTTGTCGAGCTGGCCCATGGTGCCTTCCACCTCGGGGTGGCCCTTGTGGCCGATCATGATGAATTCGTAGCCTTCCTTGTGCAGCTTGGCCACTTCCACGTGTACCTTGCTGACCAGCGGGCAGGTGGCGTCGAAGATGCGAAAGCCGCGCCGCTGGGCCTCGCGCTGGATGGCCTGACTCACGCCGTGGGCGCTGAACACCAGCGTGGCACCGGCGGGCACCTCGTCCAGCTCTTCGATGAAGACGGCGCCCCGGGCCTTGAGATCGTTGACGACGTGGGTGTTGTGCACGATCTCGTGCCGCACGTAGATGGGACGGCCGAATTTTTCCAGCGCGCGCTCGACGATCTCGATGGCGCGGTCCACCCCGGCACAAAAGCCGCGCGGCTCGGCCAACAGCACTTCTTGCACAGCAGCCATCACAACACCCCGATGATCTGAACCTCGAACCGCACCGGCTGGCCAGCGAGCGGGTGGTTGAAGTCGAACAGCACGGCGCCATCTGCGCGCACCTCACGCACCGCCCCCGCATAACTGCCCAAGCCATCGGGGGTGGGAAACTGCACCACGTCGCCTGCCGCGTATTGCTCGTGCGGATCCCCCAGCTCATCCAGCAGCTTGCGCGCCACCCATTGCACCATCTCGGGCTGGCGCTCGCCAAACGCTTCACCAGCCGCCAGCTCGATCACCGTGTGCGTGCCTTCCTCCAATCCGATCAGGCGCTGCTCGATGGCGGGCGACAGCTCGCCACTACCCAAGCTGAGCGTGGCGGGCTGGGCGCCGAAGGTGTTGATGAAGTCGCGACCATCGGGACCCGACAGGCGGTAGTGCAGCGTGAGGAAAGATGCGGGTTGAACGTGGGGCATGGGTATCGGGCTTGCAGGCACAATGGCGTAACAACGTATTGTAGAAACCAGGGAGATGGTGATGACGACAGTACCCCTGCCGCTCAAAGGGCTGCCCGCCGATGCCCGGCCACGCGAGAAGCTGCTGCAGCGAGGGCCCGGTGCCCTCAGCGATGCAGAGCTGTTGGCGCTGCTGCTGCGCACCGGCATTCAAGGCAAGAATGTGCTGCTGCTAGCGCAAGAGCTGGTGGACCGCTTTGGCGGCGTCGCGGGGCTGCTGCACAGCGGGGCCGACGCCCTCAAAGCCATCAAGGGACTGGGGCCTGCGAAACGGGCCGAACTCATGGCCGTGGTGGAACTGGCCCGGCGCGCGCTGGCGCAAGAATTGAAAGAGCGTGCCTTGTTCGATTCGCCGCAGGCCGTGGCGCACTACCTGCAGCTGCATCTGGGCCACAGGCCGCACGAGGTGTTTGCCGTGCTGTTCCTGGACAGTCAGCACCGACTGCTGGCCATGGAAGAACTGTTTCGTGGCACCTTGACGCAAACCAGTGTGTACCCGCGCGAGGTGGTGCTGCGCGCCTTGCACCACCATGCGGCGGCCGTGGTGCTGGCCCACAACCACCCCAGCGGCACGGCCGAGCCATCGCGCGCCGACGAGGCACTCACCCAGACCCTCAAGTCCGCCTTGGCCCTGGTGGACGTGCGGGTGCTGGACCATTTCATCGTCACGGCCGGCGCGTGCCGATCCATGGCCGAGATGGGCCGGGTCTGAACGCCCCTGTGCTGGCAAGGCATGGTCCGCTGGGCCACAATCCCGCCATGAAAGTGCACAGCCTGTCTGAACTCAAGCGCCTGAAAAAAGCCTTGGTCGACCGTGCTGCGCGTGAAACGGCCGAGCGTTTGGCGCAGGAAGCCGCCCGGCGCGAAGCCTTTGATCGCCAGCATCGTGACCGGCTGCTGTTCGAGCAAGCCATCGGCCGGGTGCACCGTCTGCCCGATCACGGCCGGCACCTGGCGCTCCCAGCCACGCCGCTGCCTCGACCCGTGCAGCGTCAACTCGACGAAAAGGCCGTGATGCGTGAGGCGCTGAGCGACGAATTCGACGCGGAGACGCTGCTGCACACCGATGAGCACCTGAGCTTTCGCCGCCCGGGCGTGGGGCCGGAAGTCGTGCGCAAGCTGCGCAAGGGCGACTGGTCGATCCAGGCGCAGATCGACCTGCATGGCCAGCGCACCGACGAGGCCCGGGAGTCGTTGGGTCAATTCATCCGCGAGGCCTGGCGCCACGGCCTGCGCTGCGTGCGCGTGGTGCATGGCAAGGGCCTGGGTTCACCCGGCAAGACGCCGGTGCTCAAAGGCAAGGTGCACAGCTGGCTGGTGCAAAAAAGCGAGGTGATGGCCTTCGTGCAGGCGCGGCCGGCCGATGGGGGCGCCGGGGCGCTGGTGGTGTTGTTGCGGCCTTCGGCCCGCGGCCAGACCTAGCGATTTCATCAGGGTTGAGTTCAGGGCTGTAGCTGGGCGGGTAGAACACCACGATCTGGCCCTTGTGCTCGAGCAGCCACGCCTTGACCGGCTTGCTGTGGTGTACCCGCGCAGGTTGTCCAGAATCATGGAAATGGTGCAGTTGTAGGTGAACCTTCCCGCCAAGGATAAGATGGCGCCGCCCGGCTACTCGTCATGGCTGGCGAGCCGATCAATGAGCCAGTGGTAGGACACGGCCCGTTCGTGGTGAACAGCGAAGCCGATATCCCTCAGGCGATCATGGACTTCAACAACGGCAAGTTCGGGCAGGTGCCGGCCTGAGCCTGAACGATGGCAGGAAGCCTGGCCAGGCCAGGCTTCCTGCCGTCAAGCCCTTATACCCTTCAAGCCGTTCAAGCCAGTTTGAACGGCAGCTCCCGCAGCGGCTTGCCGGTGAGCTGAGCTATGGCGTTGGCAAATGCCGGTGCCAGTGGCGGCACCGCCGGTTCGCCCATGCCGGTGGGTGCATCGGCGCTCGGCACGATGTGCACCGCCATGGTGGGCATGTCGGTGATGCGCGGCACCGCGAAGTCACCGAAGTTGCTCTGCTCGACCACGCCGTCCTTGAACGTGATGGCTGCCCCGGGCAGGCACATGGACAGGCCCATGAGCGCGCTGCCCTGAACCTGTGCTTCCACGCTCTTCGGGTTCACGGCCAGGTTGCAGTGCACACCCGCCGTCACGGCATGCAGCTTGGGGGCGCCGTTCACGATGGAAGCTTCTACCACATACGCCACCACCGAGCTGAAGGACTCGTGCACGGCCACGCCCCAGGCGCGGCCGGCCTCGAGCTGCTTTTTCCCGTAGCCGCTCTTGTCCACCGCCAGCTGCAGCGCGGCACGGTGGCGCGAGGCGCCAGCGTCCATGAGCTTCATGCGGTAGGCTACCGGGTCCTGCTTCGTGGCGCGGGCAATCTCGTCGATCAGCGTTTCCATGACATAGGCGGTGTGGGTGGAGCCCACGCTGCGCCACCACAGCACGGGCACATTGTGCTTCGGGTGGTGGGCCGACAGGCGCATGGGCACCTGGTAGGGTGCCTTCATGCCTTCCACCATGGTTTCGTCCACGCCGCCCTTGACCATCATGGGCTCGAAGAAGGTACCCGCCATGATGGACTGTCCCACGATCACGTGGTCCCAGGCCAGCACATTGCCCTGGGCATCAAAGCCGATCTCGGCGCGGTGCACGTGCATGGGCCGGTAGTAGCCACCGCGGATGTCGTCTTCGCGGCTCCATAGCGTACGCACCGGCACATTCAGGCCGGCGGTCTGCGCGGCCTTGGCCACGGTGCAGGCTTCCACCACATAATCGCTGGTAATGATGGCGCGCCGGCCGAAGCCACCACCGGCCATCTGCACCTCCATGGCCACGTTCTCGGGTTTGACCCCTAGCACGCGTGCGGCAGCGGCGGCGTCGATGCCCGGCATCTGGGTGCCCACCCACAGCTTCGCTTTTGCATCGGCCCCGGTGCCGGTGATCTGCACGGTGCAGTTCAGCGGTTCCATGGGCGCGTGGGCCAGGTAGGGGAAAGTGAATTCAGCGCTGATCCGGTTCGGTGCGCTGGCCAGCGGTGCCATGTCAGCGTCGAACTTGATGTTGCCGGTCTTGGCCGCGAGTTCGCGGTAGCTGGCAAGCTGACGCGCGCTGTCCACCTTCTCGCGGCCGGTGTCGTTCCATTGCACCTTCAGCGCTTCGCGTCCCTGCTTGGCCGCCCAGTAGCCGGTGGCCAGCACGGCCACACCCTCGCCACCGTCGTGAAGTGGCACGCGCAGCACGGCCTTCACGCCAGGCACGGCACGGGCTGCGGCGTCGTCCACCGAAGCCACCTTGCTACCAAACACAGGCGGCCGGGTCACCACCGCGGTGAGCATGCCGGACAGGTTCACGTCGATGCCAAAGTTCTGCTGGCCGCTGGACTTGTCCTTGGCGTCCAGGCGCGTGGTTGGCTGACCAATGATCGTGAAGCGCGACGGGTCCTTGAGCACCACCTCGGCAGGTACCGGCTGCTGCATAGCGGCGTCAGCGAGTTCGCCGTAGGGCAGGCGCTTGCCACCAGGACCGATCACCACACCGCGTTCAGCAGACAGCGAGCCCACCGGCACGTTCCACTGCTTGGCCGCGGCTGCCAGCAGCATGGCGCGGGTGCGCGCGCCGAGTTCGCGGTACTGGGTGTACGAATGTTTCACCGAGGTGGAGCCACCGGTGATATGGATGCCGAAAGCCGGGTCGGCGTAGGCCATGTCGGCAGTGCCGTGTACGGCCTTCACGCGGCTCCAGTCGGCGTCCAGTTCTTCGGCCAGCACCATGGCCAGGCCGGTGTGGGTGCCCTGGCCGAACTCCAGCCGGTTGACCGTGACGGTCACGGTGCCGTCCCGCGCAATGCTCACGAACGCTGCGGGCAACTGGTTGGCTTTCAGGCTTGTGGCAGCGGTAGGTGCCACTGTCTGCTCGGTGTTGGCCAGCAGCGGAAAGGCGCCCAGCGCAAAGCCGGAGGCGGTGGCCACTTTGAGGAAGGTGCGGCGCGGCACGCCGCTGGGGACTTCGGTTTCTTCGCGCAGCCGGTGGGCCAGTGCGGGTGGCAGTAGGGACTGAAGCTGTTCGCCGGAAAGGGATTCGAAATGCATGGTGGGTCTCCGGTTAGGCCAGCGAACGCGCGGCGTCGTGGATGGCGGCGCGGATGCGCACATAGGTGCCACAGCGGCAGACGTTGCCGGCCATGGCGGCGTCGATGTCGGCGTCGGTGGGCTTGCGGTTGGTTTTGAGCAGTGCGATGGCGCTCATGATCTGCCCGCTCTGGCAGTACCCGCACTGGGCCACGTCGTGCTTGACCCAGGCGGCATGCACGGCCGAGCCCACGCGGTCGGCGCCGCCGGTGGCGGCTTCAATGGTGGTGATGGCCTTGCCCTGCGCGGCCGACACTGGCGTGACGCAGGAGCGGATGGCCTGGCCGTCAAGATGCACAGTGCAGGCACCGCACAGCGCGGCCCCACAGCCAAACTTGGTGCCCGTGAGGCCCAGGGTGTCGCGCAGCGCCCAGAGGATGGGGGTTCCGGGGTCCACATCGACCGTTTGGGTCCGGCCGTTGACGTTCAAGGGAATCATGGTTTGCTCCAGATGGGGGGTCGCTGAATCAGAGACCGGATGGGTGGGTGTGGGAGCAAGGGCTTGACGCACCTGACGGGGCGACGCGCCACTCCACCACCTACCCATGCAAGCGCATGGCGTCCGGTCTGCCAAGGCTGAAGTTTCGCATTTGGGCGTTGTCCATGTTCGGCCTGGCTGGAATGACCCTATCCAGTGCCCAAGGCATTGCACCAGCGCCGCGCTGGCCTGCCCGGTTTGGT
Organism: Tepidicella baoligensis; assembly: GCF_013432195.1. Lineage (GTDB taxonomy): Bacteria > Pseudomonadota > Gammaproteobacteria > Burkholderiales > Burkholderiaceae_C > Tepidicella > Tepidicella baoligensis. The sequence goes on from NZ_JACCDB010000002.1 coordinate 142,615, forward strand.
GAAAACTGGCCCCGGGTGACCAACCAACCCTCCCCCGGCCTCCCCATCCGCTGCTCTTCTCAAGAGAAGGAAAAAACCAAAGCAGAGCATGAACTCAGAGGGTCGTCTTTACTAACGAACCTTGGTTGACCATCCAGTCGGCGGTCTGGAAAAAGCTCTGGTTCAGGCGCTTGCGCAAGTCGGCGGGCACACCGGTGTCGCGCATGGCCTGGTCCATGCAGGCCAGCCACTGATCCCGTTCGATGATGCCGATTTTGAAGGGCATGTGGCGCAGGCGCAGGCGCGGATGGCCGAAACGCTCCTGGTAGTGCTGGGGGCCTCCGAGCCAGCCGCAGAGGAACCAGAACAGCTTCTGCCGGGCGTCGTCCAGCGTGGTGCCGTGGCTGGCACGCAGCTCGCGGTAAGCCGGCTCCAGATCCATCAGGTCGTAGAAGCGGTCCACCAGGGCCCGCACGGCGGGTTCCCCACCCATCCATTCAAAAGGCGTTACGGGCAGGCCCTGCGCATTTGTCGGTGGAGGTTCTTGTATTTGCATGGCTTATTGTGCGGCCTTGCGCAGCGTCTCGACGACCGGGGTGCGCAAGACGCCGCGCAAGCCCCACCAGCCAGCCGCCAGCGCCAACCACGCCCCGGCCAGCGCGCCGGCCAGCGGCACCCAAGCCGAGACATTCCATTCGAATTCGAACGCATAACGCGCCAGCGCCCAACCGACGATCACCGCCACCACCGAGGCCAGGAAACCCGCCAGCAGGCCCACACCGAGCAGTTCGGCCCGCTGCACCTGACGCAACAGCGTGGCTTGAGCCCCCACGGCGCGCAGAATCGCGTATTCGCGCTCGCGCTCGGTCCGCGTTGCTGTGACGGCGGCGAACAGCACCACCAGCCCGGCGGCCAGGGTAAAGGCGAACAGGAACTCGACGGCGCGGATCACCTGCCCCAGCACACGCTGCACCTGCGCGATCGTGCTGCTCATGTCCACGTTGGTGATGTTGGGAAAGGCGCGCACCAGCGCGTTGTCGAAACCCGGGGTATCGGGGGCGCGGTAGGCGCTGATGTAGGTCAGGGGCACATCCTCCATCTGGGAGACAGGGTACATGGCGAAGAAGTTCACGCGCATGGACCCCCAGTCCACCTTGCGCAGGCTGGTGATGCGTGACTCCACGGGGATGCCGGCGATGTCGAACGTGAGACGGTCGCCCAGCTTGAGGCCGAGGGTTTGCGCCAACCCTTCCTCGATGGAAATGGCGTCAGGCTCCTCGGGTTGCCAGCGCCCGGCCACGATCTGGTTGTGCGGCGGCGCGGTGGCGCTGTGCGAGAGGTTGAACTCACGGTCCACCAGGCGCTGGGCCCGATCGCCCTCGAAGTCCTCGGGCACCACGGTGCGGCCGTTGACGGCCACCAGCCGGCCGCGGATCATGGGATACCAGTCGTAGCGCTCCACCCCCTGCTCGCGCAGCGTCTGCTGGAAAGGTTCGGCCTGCTCGGGCTGGATGTTGATGACGAAACGGTTGGGTGCGTCGGGCGGCGTGGCCTGCTGCCAGCTGGTGATGAGGTCGGTGCGCAGCAGCACCAGCAGCACCAGCGCCAGCAAGCCAACCGACAAGGCACTGACCTGCACCACCGCATACGCAGGCCGGGCGCTGAGCTGGCGGGTGGCCAGGCGCAGCCAGCGCGGCGCCATGCTTTCATTGACCACGGCGCGCAACACCCGCACCGCGATGTAGCTGGCCAGAGCGAACACGGCCACTGCAGCGGCGAAACCGCCGACCGCGATGAGTCCCAGGGTGAGGTCTCGACTGGCGACCAGCAGCAGCGCGGCAAAACCGGCTGCCCCCAGCCCCAACACGGCCAGGGAGGCGGGCTTGAGGTTGCCCACCTCGCGCCGGATGACGCGCAACGGCGGCACCCGGGCGAGCTGCAGCACCGGGGGCAGGCCGAAGGCCAGCATCAGCGTCAGACCCACACCCAAACCAAACACGGCAGGCCAGGCGCTCGGCGCCGGCATGTCGGTCTTGACCAGTTCGGCCAGCAACACCACGAAACCGTGGTGCACGATGTAGCCCAGCACCACGCCTGCCACGCCCGCCAGCAGACCCACGACCACGAAGGACAGGGTGTAGGCCTTGGCCATGGTGGCCTGCGACAGGCCCAGCACGCGCAACATGGCGCAGTCGTCCAAGTGCCGGCTGGCGTACACGCGCGCGGCGATGGCCACCGCCACGGCGCTCAGCAAAGCGGCCAGCAAGGCCACCAGATTGAGGAATTTCTCGGCCCGGGCCAAGGTCTGCTGCATTTCGGGGCGGCCGCTCTCAAACGACTCCAGGCCCACCCCCCGCACGTCCGGCCGGGCCACTTCGGCCTCAGCCCACTGGATGTAGCGCCGCACGGCGGCATCGTCACCCGCCACCACCAGCCGGTAGCTCAGGCGGCTGGCGGGCTGCACCAGACCGGTGGCAGGCAGATCGTCGGCATGAATCATGACCCGCGGCGCAAAGCTCATGAAGCCTGCGCCCCGGTCGGGTTCGATGACGATGACCCGGTCGATACGGAACTGCCGGTCGCCCAGCCACAAGGACTGCCCTACCTCCAGATCGAGCGCTGCCAGCAGCGCTGCATCCACCCAGGCGGTGCCCGGCGCAGGCACCTCGCGGGTGGCTTCGTCCGGGGCATCGGGCGCCATGGCCACGCGCAACTGACCGCGCAACGGGTAGTTGCTCTCCACCGCCTTGAGCGCCACCAAACGCGCCGCACCCCCTTGTTCGTCATCGGCTCGACCCATGGTCGGGAAACCCACATGGCGGGTCACTTCCAGACCCAGGGCGCGCGCTTGCTCCTCGAAGGCGGGGGGGGGAGGCTGGTCGCTGCGGACCACCGCATCCCCACCGATGAGCTGGCGCGCGTCGCGATTCAGGCCGCTTTGCAGCCGGTCGGCAAAGAAACCCACCGCGGTGAGCGCCGCCACCGCCAGCGCAATGGCCAGCACCAGCACGTGCAGTTCGCCCGCACGCCAGTCACGCACGAGCGCGCGCCAGCCGATGGACCAAAAGGAAGCGGAAGGGGTATGCATGGGTCAAGGTTAGCGCAAACCCTTATTCCGTGCGATAGCAGTCGTTTATTTGGTGCCGAAGATGCGATCGCCGGCGTCGCCCAGGCCCGGCACGATGTAGCCGTGGTCGTTCAAGCCCCGGTCCACGGCCGGGGTGTAGATGGGCACGTCCGGATGATGCTTGTGGAAGGTGGCAATGCCTTCGGGGCAGGTGACCAGGCACACGAACCGCAGCGAACGCGGATGGCAGGCCTTGAGCCGGTTCACCGCCGCCACCGCCGAATTGCCGGTGGCCAGCATGGGGTCGAGCACGATCACGTCGCGCTCCTCCATGCCAGAGGGCATCTTGAAGTAGTACTCCACGGCCTGCAGGGTTTGCGGATCGCGGAACAGGCCGATGTGCCCCACACGGGCACTGGGCAAGACCTCCAGCATGCCGTCCAGGAAGCCGTTGCCGGCGCGCAGGATGGAGGCCAGCACGATCTTTTTGCCATCGATCACGCGACCGGTGGTGCGCTCCAGCGGCGTCTCGATCTCGACTTCCTGCATCGGCATCTCGCGCGTGACCTCATAGGCCAGCAGTGCGCTGAGCTCATGAACGAGCTGGCGAAAGCTCTTGGTGCTGGTGTCCTTGCGGCGCATCAGCGTGAGCTTGTGCTGCACCAGCGGGTGTTTGATGATATGGACTTGGGGTGTCATGAAAATCGGGGCGCTGCAGCGGCCACAATAACGTCAATGGACCGTATGCTAACGGCTTGGGCTTACGCCGAGTGGACCCATTGCCCACGTCGGACACCCCGCACAATGCACCTATGCCACCCGCCATCCTCACCACACTGGAACAACAGCTGCGCGCTGCCAGCCACGCGCGGTTCTTCACCACCGATATCGACGGCGTCTGCCGGGGCAAGACGCACTCCGGGGACAAGATGGCCGAATTGCTCACAGGTGGTGGCACCATCGCCAGCGCGGCCTTCGGCTGGGACATTGCCGATGACCTCTACACCCACACCGTACGGTTCGCTGGCCTGGGCACGGCGCTCGGCGAGATCGGCTTGCGGCTGGATGCGGCGACCGCGCGCCAGTTGCCCTGGGACGAAGGGCGCTGGGCGCTGATCGGCGAGCACCTGCTGCCCGATGGCACCCCTTTGCCCATGTGCCCCCGGCAGGTGCTCAAACGTGTGCTGGCCCAAGCCGCCGACATGGGGCTGGACGTGCAGGTAGGCGTGGAGCTGGAGTGGTATGTGTTCCGCGAAACCGAACGCAGCGTCCGGGTCAAGGGCTACCGGGAGCTGGAAGCGGCCACCGAATCGGTCACCAACTACTCACCGTTCCGCATCGATGCCGTGGCCGGTTTCGTCAACGACCTGTTCCGCTGGCTGCCACAGGCCGGCATCCCGCTCGAGACGCTGCACACCGAAGCCGGCCCGGGCAACCTGGAAGTGGCCCTGACATACGGCCCGGCCCTGGAGAGTGCCGACCGGGCCGCCCTATTCAAGCAAGCCACGCGCGAAATCGGGCGGCGGCACGGGCTGCTCAATACCTTTATGGCGAAGTGGTCACCCGCCTATGCCGGCTGCGGCCAACATTTGCACCAAAGCCTGTGGCAAGACGGCCGCAACCTGTTCCACGATGCGCAGGCGGCACACGGCGTGAGCGAGACATTGCGGCATTACATCGCCGGGCAGATGCACGCCCTGCCCCACCTGTTCGCGGTGTACGCACCCTTCATCAACAGCTACAAACGGCTGGTGGATGGCATGCTGGCCCCGGTGCAGGCCACCTGGGGCATCGACAACCGGCACGCCGCCTTTCGGGTGGTGCCGGGCAGCGCCCGCTCGCAACGGCTGGAAACGCGCGTGCCCGGTGCAGACGCCAACGCTTATCTGACGATCGCAGCGGCGGTGGCATCGGGCCTGCACGGCATCCGCCACCGGCTGGACCCCGACGCGGTGGACACCGGCGCCCCTCTGCCCCAGAACCTGGAGCAGGCGACCGCACTCATGGCCGAATCGGCCCTGGCCCGCGAATTGCTAGGGGACGGTTTCGTGGACCACTTCGTGCAGACCCGCCAGTGGGAGATCAGCCGCTTCCGACTCGCCGTCACCGACTGGGAACGGGCTCGCTACATGGAGCTGGTGTAGGTTGCGCGAACGGGTTCAACGTCCCGCAGCAGGCGCTGCGGATGGGAAAAACACAGAAAACGCTGGTGGGTGGCCCGACCAATGGCGCACACCCCGACGCGCTCGGCCACTTCAAGCCCCATCTGCGTGATGCCGCTGCGCGACACCACGACCGGCACGCCCATCTGTGCCGCCTTGATCACCATCTCGCTGGTCAGCCGGCCCGTGGTGTAGAAGGTCTTGTCAGTCCCCTCCATGTCGGCCGGGTTTTGCAGCCACATCCAGCCGGCGATGGTGTCCACCGCGTTGTGGCGGCCCACGTCCTCCACGAACAGCAGCATGTCGGAACCCCGGAACAAGGCGCAACCATGCACCGAACCGGCCTGCTTGTAGGTCGAGTCCTGCTCACGGATGGTCTTGACGATCTGGTACAGATCGGACTGCCGCAACTGCGCCGTGGGCGACAGCCGGATGCGGTCCAGTTCGTCGAGGATGCCGCCAAACACGCTGCCCTGCCCGCAACCGGTCGTGACCACACGCTTGGCCGTGCGCTCTTCGATGTGGTGCAGCCCGCGCCGGGTCTTCACGGCAGCGGCCCCCACCTCCCAGTCCACCGTGATGGATTCGATGTCGTGCACGGATTCGACGAGGCGCTGGTTGCGCAGATAACCGAGCACCAGCCATTCGGGGTGCCCCCCAAGCGTCATGAGCGTGACGAGTTCGCGCTTGTCCACATAGACCGTAAGGTCCCGCTCGGCGGGAATGGACAGGGAGCGCCGCTCACCGCACTCGTTGACCACCGTCACGTCGCGCGTCAGCGGCACGCGTGCCCGCGACAGGCGGGGCAAAGGAAGCTGGAAGGCGGCTTGCTGCGGTTCCGTCAACAACACCTTCGGCCTCCTGTCGTGGATCGGTCGTCAAACAGCCTTGGCCTTGCCCACAGCGGGCTTGCCACTTGCGGGTGTGCTGCGTTCTGCCGGAATCTTGCCCGCCTTGATGTCGTCATACCAGAGTTCGTGATGTTCCTTGGCCCAGGTCTCGTCCACATAGCCCGTTTTCATGGCCTGGTAGGCACCTTGCATACCCAGTGTACCCATGTAGATGTGCCCAAGGAACATGGCCATCATCATGACCGCAGCCGACGCATGAATCATGTGCGCGATCTGCATGTCGGCACGGAGGTAGGCCAGCCCGGGAATCAGCTTGTCGAGCACGAGGCCTGAGGCCACGACGATGAAGCCGAGCAGGAACACCCCACCCCAGAAAACGGCTTTTTCACCGGCGTTGAAGCGGTGCGAAGGCACCTCCTGGCCGCTGAACAGACCTCCCCCCTTGAGCAACCACTGGATGTCATCCTTGCTGGGCAGGTTGTCGCGCAGGAAGGTGAAGAACACGATCACCAGCGACACGGCAAACAGCGGCCCGACGAAGTTGTGGAGGTTCTTCATCGCGTAGGTCAGCCAGCCAAACAGCGTGCTTCCCATGATGGGCAGCAGGAAGAACTTGCCAAAGGCCATGATCAGACCCGAAACCGCGAGGGCGACGAAGGCGAACGCATTCGTCCAGTGAGCGGCGCGCTCGAAAGCGGTGAAGCGCTCGATCTGGCGACCGGTCTCCTGACCATGTAGACGAATGGGGCCCTTGCCGAAGTAGAACAGCGCAATCGCCACCACCACGATGAGCAGCAACGCGCCTCCGTAGGGGAGAATCACCTCGTTGCGCACTTGCCGCCAGGCCTCGCCCGCATTGGTCAGACGAGAACCCGGATATTGCACGAAAGGCTGAATGAGCGTGCCGTATTCGGGATAGGGGAAGTTGGTGACCCCCGTGACACCCTGCCCTACCTGACGCCACATGGGGGCGTTGTTGCCGGGCTGAACCTGCCTGCGCTCCGCGTTCGACTGGTTCATGTAGTTGGGGTCGGTGTCGGCATCCGGGGCGATCTGGAAGATGTTCGCATTCTGGATGCCGCCTCCAGCCTCGGGCATGGTGCCCGGGGTCGTCGTCTGTGCCACAGCAACACCGAGACCGACCGCCATGAGGAGCGCCACACACCAGCCCCGCCATGGGCGCAGGGCCGCTGCGTTGAGGAGAGTTCGCATGGGGTCCTCCTGTTCAGTGGACACGGGTGTATTCGTTCTGACCGTAGGCGGCACGGGCACGCAATTGCTGTTCCCAGCTGGTGCGGTCTCCGGGCTGCCAGCCACGCTCGGCGAACTGGCTGGCACCGACACCCTGGTAGGCCGGGGTGCCGGGCTTGACGGCCGCCGTATTCAGATCCTGGGGCACCTCCCCACAGGCGGCCAACAGGGCCACGCCAGCGGCCACGAAGGCGATTTTCAAGATGCGTGCGCGAATCATGAGCGTCCTCCCTGGGCGCTGCCATAGGCAGTGCCCCAACCCCACACTTCGGCCCCCTTGCCTCGCCGCAGAACCCGGCTGCGGAAGATGTCGGCCACCACATCGCCGTCACCAGCGAGCAGGGCCTTGGTAGAGCACATCTCGGCGCAGGCGGGCAGCTTGCCTTCGGCCAGGCGGTTGCGACCGTATTTCTCGAATTCGGCCTGGCTGCCGCTGGCTTCGGGGCCGCCGGCACAGAAAGTGCACTTGTCCATTTTGCCGCGCACGCCGAAAGTGCCCTGGCCTGGGAACTGAGGGGCACCAAACGGGCAGGCATAGCTGCAATAGCCGCAGCCGATGCACACATCCTTGTCGTGCAGCACCACGCCCTCGTCGGTGCGGTAGAAACAGTTCACTGGGCAGACGGCCATGCAGGGGGCGTCGGAACAGTGCATGCAGGCCACCGAGATGGACTTTTCGCCCGGCACCCCATCGTTGAGGGTGACCACACGGCGACGGTTGACCCCCCAAGGCACCTCGTGTTCGTTCTTGCAAGCGGTCACACAACCGTTGCACTCGATGCAGCGTTCTGCATCACAGATGAATTTCATGCGTGCCATTCGTTGCTCCTCATGCGCGCTCGACGTTGCAGATGGTGGTCTTGGTTTCCTGCATCATGGTCACGATGTCGTAACCATAGGTGGTGGCGGTGTTGACCGCCTCCCCGCGCACGATCGGCGCTGCACCTTCTGGATACTGCTTGAGCAGATCCTGCCCTTGCCAGCGACCCGAGAAGTGGAACGGCAAGAACACGGTGGTCTCATCCACACGAGGCGTGACTTGTGCCTGCACATTGATGCGAGCCCCGGTCGGGGTGGTCACCCACACCCGGTCGCCGTTGCGGATGCCGCGCTGGGCTGCCGTGGCCGGGTTGATCTCCACGAACATCTCCTGCTGCAGCTCGGCCAGCCAGGGATTGGAGCGGGTTTCCTCGCCACCGCCTTCGTATTCGACGAGACGCCCGGAGGTCATGATCAGCGGGAATTTCTCGTACACCTTGTCTTCGACGTTCTTTTGCTGCAGCGTTTTGTAAAGGATGGGCAGGCGCCAGCGGTTCTTCTGGTCGTCGTGACTCGGGTACTTTGCGATCAAATCCGGCCGGGTGCCATAAACCGGCTCGCGGTGCTGGGGAATAGGATCCGGGAAGTTCCAGACGTAGGCACGAGCCCGGGCATTGCCGAAGGGGTGGCAGCCGTGCTTCATGAACACGCGGATCATGGCACCCGTCGGGTCGGTGGTCCAGGTCTTGCCTTCCGCGGCGGCCTGCTCTTCAGGCGTCAACTCGTCCCACCAGCCGAGTTTCTTGAGCAACTGGTCGGTCAGCATGGGATACCCGGTGGTGATCTCGGCACCCAGTGAATGCGAGCCATCGGCTGCCAACAGGCTCACGCCGTCGCGTTCCACGCCAAAGTTGGCCCGGAAGTTGCCACCCCCGTCCATCACGTGCTTGGAGGTGTCGTACAGGTTGGGCGAGCCCGGGTGCTTCATCTCGGGGGTGCCGTAGCAGGGCCAGGGCAGGCCGAAGTAGTCGCCGGTCATGTCGTAGCCGGTTTCCTTGTCGACCACATGGCCCTTGCACTTCAGCGTCTTGATGTCGAAGGCATGCATGTTGCGCATGTGAGCCTTCAGGCGTTCGGGGCTGTGCCCGGTGTAGCCGATGGTCCAGACACACTTGTTGATCTCGCGCAGGATGTCCTCGACCACCGGCTCGTCCATGCCGCCGACCTTCTGCAAACCATAGTTCTTGCAGAGCTCGTTGGCAAAACCCAGGCGCTGGGCCAGCTGGTACATGATCATGTGGTCGCTGCGGCTTTCCCACAGCGGCTCGATCACCTTCTCACGCCACTGGATGGAACGGTTGGAAGCCGTGCAGGAACCACTGGTCTCGAACTGCGTGGCCGCCGGCAGCAGAATCACCGTGCGGTTGGGGTTCAGATCCTGCGGGTTGCCGGGCATCGCGGCCATGGCGGCCGTCGCCGAGGGGTATGGGTCGATCACCACCAGCAGGTCCAGCTTGTCCATGGCCCGCTTCATTTCCAAGCCGCGGGTCTGGGAGTTCGGGGCATGGCCCCAGAAGATCACACCGCGCAGGTTGCTGCTCTGGTCTATGGCCTCCTTGTCCTCGAGCACACCGTCGATCCAGCGCGATACGGTGATGCCCGGCTTGGACATCATGCCTTCGGCGTAACGCGACTGGATCCAGTCGACATCCACTCCCCAGGTGGCGGCGAAGTGTTTCCATGCGCCCTCGGCCAGACCGTAATAGCCCGGCAGGGAATCGGGGTTGGGCCCGACATCGGTAGCCCCCTGCACGTTGTCGTGACCGCGGAAGATGTTGGCCCCGCCGCCGCTGACTCCGATGTTGCCCAGTGCGAGCTGCAGGATGCACGATGCGCGCACGATGGCGTTGCCAATGGTGTGCTGGGTTTGCCCCATGCACCAGACGATGGTGCCCGGCCGGTTCTCGTGCAACATCCTCGCGACCTTGAGTACCTGCTCCTCCTTGACGCCGCAGGCTTCCTCGACCTGATCCGGCGTCCATTTGGCCATCACTTCCTCGCGCACCTTGTCCATGCCATAGACGCGGTCGCTGATGTACTTCTTGTCTTCCCAGCCATTCTTGAAGATGTGGTACAGCACTCCGAACAGGAAGGGGATGTCGGAGCCGGAGCGAATGCGCACGTACTCGTCGGCCTTGGCCGCCGTACGGGTGAAGCGCGGGTCGACCACGATCATCTTGCAGCCCTGCTCTTTGGCGTGGAGCATGTGCAGCATCGACACGGGGTGTGCTTCGGCAGCGTTGGAACCGATGTACAACGCCACTTTGCTGTTTTGCATGTCGTTGTAGGAGTTGGTCATCGCACCATAGCCCCAGGTGTTGGCCACACCCGCAACGGTGGTCGAGTGGCAGATGCGCGCCTGGTGGTCGCAGTTGTTGGTCCCCCAGAAGCTGACGAACTTGCGCAGCAGGTAGGCCTGTTCGTTGCTGTGCTTGGAAGACCCGATGAAATACATGCTGTCAGGGCCGCTGGCCTCGCGCAGCGCTTTCATCTTGGCCACGATTTCGTCGTAGGCTTGGTCCCAGGTGATGCGCTGGTAGTTGCCGTTGACCAACTTCATCGGGTAACGCAGACGGTACTCGCCATGGCCGTGCTCGCGGACGGAGGCGCCCTTGGCACAATGCGCACCCAGGTTGATGGGGGAGTCGAACACCGGTTCCTGACGGACCCAGACGCCGTTTTCCACCACGGCGTCGACGGCGCAACCCACCGAGCAGTGGGTGCAAACAGTCCGCTTGACCTCGACCTTGCCGGTACCGTCGATGGAGCCGCCGGATGCGGCCTCGGCCTTCTTCACGAGCGAGAGTTGAGAGGCCGCGAGGCCGACGCCCAGGCCCAGACCTGAGCGGCGCAAGAAGGCGCGACGGTCCATGGTGGGCACGGCATGGGCAAAACCGCGCCGAAGGCTGTTGACAAAGCTGCCCGATCCAGCCGAGCCTACGCGATGCCCCGTTTTTTTGGTCAGCAACATGGCTTGTTACCTCTGGAGTTGAAACGAAATGGCTGCCGCGGAGACCCTCAGACCACTCGCGGCCAAGGGTTCAGACGCGAGTGGTCTGGTAATAGCGCTTGACGTGCTCTGACAGCTTGTAGCCGCCTCCGGAACGGGGGGCCGTTGCCGCTGCTGCCGTGGCCTCGGTCTGGACCACCGCCTTGGGAGCCACGGCGGCAACCGCTGCGACCGCTCCCACGGCACCGGCTCCGGCAAACCAGCGGCGACGGGAAAGGAAATGGGATTTGTTGGGGGTGCCCATGCATGTCTCCTCAGATGTGGACCACAAACCGCTCCATGCGGCGGTATGAAGTCATGTACATAAACAGCGAATCTACCGCCGGCCGGGAAAGTCAGCAAGGACGTCAACAGGACGACCGCGCGCGTCCAGGTTAGGCCGCACAATCAGGGCCACGATACAGAGAATGACCGCGGAACGCCCCTCCTCCCGAAAGCAATATGCAGGCCAACAGTGATTGCTTATGAATCGATTTTTACCTTGGGTCACAACCCCGGAAATGGTTTCGGGATTACCCTGAATGTCGACGCTTTGTCGCGCCACGAGACGACAAGTTGTCGCATCCATCCAAACACTCGTACCACTGGAGGTCAGCCTCCTCCTGTCTCGAAAACCCCAATTCCCGAGTTTTTTATTCAGGAATAAAGAATGGAACGTCTGGTGAATTCCCCCACTGCGCCTCCTCTTTCTGATCGATTCAACACCCCTGGTCCGACCGACGGGTGGCCCCACTGGTCCATTCTGGTGGTCGATGACGAGCAAGGCATGCGCAACTTTCTCGTGAAGGTGCTCGCACCTCGATGCCGCTTCGTCGCCGTGGCGGCCAGCGCTGAAGAGGGGTCCGAGTGGATGCGCGCCCAGCGGATGGATCTGGTGATCTTGGACATCTCCCTGCCGGGCAAGAATGGCGTGGTCTGGCTCAAGGAATTGAGGGAGCAAGGTTACAGCGGCGAGGTCATTCTCATCACCGCCTTTGCCGACCTGGAAACGGCGATCGAAGCCTTGCGGGCGGGCGCATCCGACTTCATCCTCAAGCCTTTCCGCATTCCACAGATCCTCAACGCCATCCAGCAATGCCACGAGCGCACCCGGCTGCGGCGTGAGAACTACGTGCTGCGGCGCGAAACCAAGCCGATGGCCCGCCGGTCGGGTTCACCCATCGTGGGCCGTTCTGCTGCCATGCAAGCGGTGCGGGATGCGATCGAGCGCACCGCACCGATGCCAAGCACGGTGCTGCTCACCGGAGAGTCTGGCACCGGTAAGGAACTGGTGGCCAGAGAGCTGCACGCGCGCAGCGCCCGAGCCGGCGGGCCTTTCGTGCCGGTGAACTGCGCCTCGCTCTCCCCGGAAGACATGGCCATTGAACTGTTCGGGCATGCCAAGCCAGGCGGCCACGGCAGTGCGCATGCGAAAGACGGGCTCTTCTATTACGCCCAGGGGGGCACCCTGTTTTTCGATGAGGTGGCCGAACTGCCGCTGCCTGTGCAGGCGGCGCTGCTGCGCGCCATCGAAGACCTGCGGATACGCCCGGTCGGCAGTCAACAGACCTTGGCGGTGGACGTGCGCATCGTCGCAGCCACCAACCGCGAGTTGACCGCTGAGGTGGCTGCCGGGCGCTTCCGGTCCGACCTGTACTACCGCCTCAAGGTGGTGGATATTCATTTACCCCCCCTGCGCACGCACAGCGAGGACATTGCGGACCTGATCAACCACTACATCCACGAATTGGCCCCGCTGCTCGGGGTGGCCCCTATAGAAGTCTCCCCAGAGGAGCTCCAACTGCTCATGCAATACGGCTGGCCGGGAAACACGCGCGAGCTGCGCAACTTCATCGAACGTTCGCTGATCCTGGGCACCCTCAATGTCTCCGCGCTCTATCCGTCCATGTCGGCAGCGTCTACCCGTTTGGCCCACGGCCCCATCGATTTGCAGACACTGGAAAAGCAGCACATCCTGTCTATCCTGGAGTCGGTGCAAGGCGACAAGACCCGGGCTGCCCAGTTGCTCGGGGTTTCCAGGCGCACGCTGGAGCGGCGCGTTGCAGAATGGGGAATGAACTCGCACCACCCCTGACCCATGGCCTGGTTCAAGACGCCCCGCTGGATGAACCATTCGGTTCGTCACAAGCTGCTGGCCATCGCTTTGCTGCCACTGGCCGTCGTCTTCCCGCTGCTGGTACTGGCCCTGATGCTGTGGAGCCATGTGGCTTACGACCGCCTGCTCACCGCCAAGGTGCGCGCCGACCTGGCGGTGGCCAACGGCTACTTCCAGCAGGTGCTCTACGAGGTGGGGGCAGGCACCCGGGGGGTGGCGATGTCGCTGGCGCTACACCAGGCGCTGGAAGGTGCCCGTGCGCATGGCGGTGCCCTCGTGGCCCCACATCCGGGCGGGGTGGCGGCATACGGGGATCGATACCCCGACCTGATCGACCTGCACGACTTGTTGCTGGATGAGCGAGAACGCCTTGGACTCGACATCCTGATACTGGTTCGCCACGGAGAGGCTCCAACCGGCCCACTGAACGGGCCCAAAGACTACAGCGCCACGCTTAGGCTGATGTCGCCCTCCGAGCTGGCCGAATGGGGCCCCCACTTGCTGGAACGCACCTCCATTCCCCTGGTCGACACCCTCAATGCCAGCCCCACTCAACGTCAGATCGAAAACCGGGCCATGGTCATGTTGGCCAGTCTGCCCGTTCCCGATGCCCAGGGGCGTCCCTGGGCCGTGTTGCACGGCGGATTGTTGTTGAACCAGAACCTGGCGCTCATCGACCACATCAATCGCATCGTGTACCCGGAGGGCTCGCTGCCGTTCGGGAGCCTGGGCACGGCCACCCTGTTCCTGGACGACGTGCGCATCTCCACCAACGTGCGCCTGTTTCAGGGCCAACGGGCCATCGGCACCCGGGTCTCTCAGGCCGTGCGTGACGCGGTGCTGGGCCAAGGTCAGACATGGCTGGACCGGGCCTTCGTGGTGAACGACTGGTACGTGAGCGCCTACCAGCCCCTGCAGGACGCGCGGGGTGAACGGATCGGCATGCTGTACGTGGGTTACCTGGAACGCCCGTACCGCTGGATGCGTTACGGCATGCTCGGAGTCATGGGTCTGATCTTCCTGGCGGTCATGGCCCTGGCCGCCGTGTTTTCGGTCCGCTGGGCGCGCAGCATCTTCCGACCGGTGGAACAAATGAACGCCACCATCGAGCGCATCGAGAAAGGCGAGTCCGGGGCCCGCGTGGGCACGATCGTGGCGCGTGACGAACTCGGCGCATTGGCGAACCACCTCGATCACCTGCTGGACGTGGTGGAGGACAACACGCGCCGGCTGCGGGAATGGGCCCAGACGCTGGACCTCAAGGTGCAGGAACGCACCCGCGAACTGGAGGCGAGCAACGCCTCGCTGCGGCAGGCCCAGCAGCAGCTCGTCAAATCGGAAAAACTCGCGGCCATCGGCCAGCTCACGGCCAGCGTCGCGCACGAGATCAACAACCCCATCGCCGTGATGCAAGGCAACCTGGACCTGATCCGCCAGGAACTCGGCCCGGCAGCCGATCCCGTGCTCGGCGAACTCCGGCTGCTCGACGAACAGGTCGAACGCATGCGGCTCATCGTGACCCAGTTGCTCCAGTACGCCCGACCGACCGAATTTGCCGGCTACGTGGACCAGCAGGACGTCAACCAGATCGCCTCCGATTGCCTGGTGCTGGTGGGCCACCTGCTGCAACAGCGACGGATCCGTGTGGAGCAGGATTGCCAAGCCTCGGCTCGCGCGGGCATCAACCGGCAGGAACTGCAGCAGGTGATCATCAACCTGATGATCAACGCCATCCAGGCCATGCCCGACCAAGGCTGTTTGACCCTGCGGACGTTCGATTGGGTGGATGACGCCTCTGGCACGACTCTGGGCCCCGTCGTGGAGGTGGCCGACACCGGACCGGGCCTGAGCCCGGCCGTTATGGAGCGGCTGTTCTCGCCATTCTTCACGACCAAGAACGACGGCAATGGCCTTGGACTCTGGATCAGTCAGGGCTTGGTGGAGCGGTACGGTGGGCAACTGGAAGCCGGTAACCGGCCCGATGCCCAGGGTGCCGTGTTCCGGTTGCGCCTGTTGACGGAGCCGCATGTGCCCTCCGCAGCGCAAGGGCCGACCGGCGATGGCCGCCCCGGTCGGCTCCAGCCCTGAGCCTGGCAGCCGGGATCAGTCGAGCATGTCGAAACCCTGTGCCTCCACGCTCATGAAGGCCCGCGTGAAGCCCGCCAGCGCGGCATAGAAGCGGCTGCGTGGATGGGCGGCCAGCGCGTCGCACATGTCGTTGACCCAGGGCTGCAAGTGCTTCGCAAAAAAGGCTTGCTGCCGGGTGAGGTTGGAGACGGCTACGTCCTCACCCGCGATGAGGAAACGCATGACTTCACACAGGTAGGCAATGTGGTCTTCGGTTTCCGGCATCTGCTCGTTGCGCGTCAGGCCCAGATCGGCCAGGTCGGAACGCAGCGCGACCAGGGGCTTTTCGTTCAGGAAGCCGCTGAGGTAATGCGAGCCGAAAAGGTAGATTTCGGGTTTGCCGACGCCGCCGAACAGGGTGTCGAACTCGTCGGCGATGATCGCGTCGTCCAGCTCGCGGGCCGTGGCCACCAGGCCACGCCACGGCTCTTCCAGGAAAGCCCCGGCGGCCGGCGCCTCGGTCACGGACACGCGAAGCTGGGCCAGCAATTCGGGCGCCGGTGGCGCATAGTAGAGGGCCGCCAGCAGGCCGTAGATTTCGGCACGCGCGGTTTCCTCGTCCAGGGCGGAGGTCACGGGAATGTGGGGTGTCATGGGGGCTTTGTGCTCAAAGGTCGGTGATCTTGACTTCGTTACCGGTGTAGATATCGATGACGCGGCAGTCACCGCACATTTTCAGCCGCTCCGCCGCCGCGCCCTGGAACATGGCATGCCCGGACAGTCGGCCCAGCATGGCCTCGACCCCCTTGAGGGTGCCAAACGGCTTACCACAGCGGATGCAGGCATAAGCCGGCTGTTCATTCACCACGCGCGGCTGGCGCCGCTGCTCCGACAACCAGAAGCGCGGCTCCAGCCGGATGGCATGCTCCGGACAGGTTTTGACGCACAGCCCGCACTGCACGCAGTTTTTCTCGACGAAGCGCAGTTGGGGCACGGCCGGGTTGTCTTGCAACGCCCCCGCCGGGCACGCACTGACGCAACTGAGGCACAGCGTGCAGGCATCGGGGTTGACATGGACGCTGCCCAAGGGAGCTCCAGCAGCCGGCAGCCCAATGGCCGCGGGCAAGGCGCTGGCGGGCGCCTGCTTCACCAAGTGCTCCAGCGCCAGCTCCAGCGTGCTCCGTTTGGAGGCTTGCACCGCATACGTGGCCGGCTGGCGAACCGTGACCGCCGGGGCCACCCGCACCGCCTGGTCGACGTGGGCGATGTCTCGCGCATCCCGGGCCTGGATCAGCCGGAAGTGCTCACCGCCGTAACCCAGCCCCTGCAACAAGGCTTCGCCCACCGCCATCTGCTCCTGCAGGGCGCGAACGTAATCGGGAGCCTCCTCGTCGGTCACGAGGACGAACACCTGACTGGCACCGTAGGCAATGGCGCTGAGCCAGACCTCCAGGCCCAGGCTGGCCGTGTGCCAGCAAGATACGGGGATCAGCCGGGCCGGGACGCCGCGCACCGAAGCATCGAGCTGAGCCGCCCGCCCCCAGTCGTTGACGAACCGCTGCCCGGCCTGCTCGCTGTGCAGCAACAATGCGGCATTCTGCCCCCCGGCATGGGCGTAGGTGGTCAGCAGGGTACGCAGCCGCTGCCCCTGATGGCCCACACCCGGATAGGCATAGCTCAGCGCGCCGGTGGGGCACACCGTCGTGCAGGCGCCGCAGCCCACGCACAAATGGGGGTTGACGTGGATCTGCTGCGCATCACCCCGTACCCCCACGCTGCGCTGCCCCCCGAGAGGGCTCTGGTCAGCTTGGGGCGGCCCGGCGCTGACCAACCGACTCGTGATGGCCGACGCCGAGCAGATCTCCACGCAGGCATTGCAACCGACCTTCTCGTTGCGGCCATGGGCGCAGATGTTGGGCTTGTACTGGAAGAAGCGCGGTTTTTCGAATTCGCCCACGGCATCGCGCAGCTTGACGATGGCTGCCATGTGCGCATCGGCACCGGCAGCCGCAGGCAGATGCAGGTAGCCCTGCGGCAGGGCATGGCGGGTCAGTGCGGGCGAGTCGCGAAGGTCCAGCACCAGGTCGAAGGTGTCCTGGTGGGTCACGGGCTCGCGCTGGAAGTCGATGGCACCCGGGGCCTCGCACACGCGCACGCAGTCGCGGTGGCTGCGGCAGGCGCTGAGGTCGATCTGGTAGTCCAGCCCGATCGCGCCTTCCGGACAAGCCGCGACACAGGCATTGCAGCGGGTGCACAGGTCCAGCGCGATGGGGTTGCTTTCCGTCCATTCGACCTTGAAGGCCCCCAGCCAGCCGTCGAGCCGACGCAACTCACCGGCCAGCACGGGATAGCGCCGCTCCTGCGCCCCGGCTCCACCGGTGGCAAACAGGGTCACGTCCAGCACATCGTCCAACTGTGCAGCCAGTGACTGCGCCCGATCGAGTGGCCCGATCACGAGCAGGCGGCCGGCGCTGCGGTAGGTGACCGTGGGCACCGGGTCGGGGTCGGGCAGCCGGGCCGCCGCGAGCAAGGCCGCCATTTTCGCGGTGGCCTGCGTACCTTCCTTGCCCCAGCCACCGGTTTCGCGCAGGTTCACGAACCGGATGGGGCGCTCATCCAAGGCAACGGCGCCTTCGGTCTGTTCGGACAGTTCGCTGAACAGGCGCTGCTCCTGGGTGCAGGCCACGATCAAGTCCTCCCGGCTGCGGGTGGCTCGCTGAAACGCTGGCGCTTCGCGGCGACACAAGGTCGTGTGGACGGTCAAGGGTTCGTCGAGCACGCGGCTCAGGGCCTCGCCGTCCAGCGGCAGGGTGCGGTTGCAGTTGCAGATGAGCGTGGTCATGGTTGTCGGGGAGCTTGGGGCGGGTCGGATTCCGGAGCCGGTTCAGGGTCAGGCGTCGCAACCGCCTCGGGTGGCTGGCCCAGGGGAGCGGGCCGGGGGGCAAGTTCGCTGGATGGCACCGCAACGGGCGAGGGCTGCTCGTCCTGTGGTTCGTCGAACAGCTTCATGAATTGGGCACTCACGAGTTTGCGGGCCAAGCTGGCGGGCAACGGGTCTGGCTTGGAATAGTCGTCGATGTAAATGTCCAACCCGTCCATTTCATTGAAGAACGGATCGGAAAAGAGTTTTTTCATCGCCGCGTTGCGCACATCCGGCGACACCTCGGGCGCCACAAAACGGCTGAAATCGGCATCGGGCGTCAGGGCGCGCACATCGTCCAGCGTGGGCAGGGGTGGTGCGGCTTCGGTAGGGCGCTCTGCCTCCGGCAAGGGTGGCGCAATGGGCTGCCCGGGGGCAGCTGGCGGCTCGACGGCCAAAGGGGCGGAGGGGGGGGTCGGGATGGGTGCGGCAGCTGCGGGGGTTGCGCCCACCGCCTGCCTCGTGGGCCGGTCCACGGCCTGTTCCTCCTGCCTGGCCTGGGCCTTGCGCCGTGACCAGCGGCTGAAAAAACCTTCGTCGTCAGCCATGACGGTCTCCACCACGCACCTTGTCGGTGGTGATGCTCACGGGATGACCGAAGCGGTCGGATAGCGACTGAAAACTGGCCGGGCGCTTGCGCCGCTTGGGCTCTGGCTGGTAATGCAGTTTGGTGAAACCGGCCATCCAGTCGATCACGCCGGATGGAGCGGGCACCTGATCCACCCGCTCCTGAGCGTCGAGCCAGCGGCCGGCATCGTGATAGCTCACGGTGACGATCAGGGGCTGAGGGAAGGCGTCGTCGGACTGCTCGTTGTCCAGCCGCCACATCACCCAGAAGCACGGATGCGGGGAAGTCAGGTTCAGGTAATAACCCTCCGCGTCGTCGCGGTGCAGCGTCACCTCGAAACCCGGATACAACCAGTGCGTTGCCCCTTTGGGCAACGCGCCCTCGGGCTCGATGGGGATGGGGGCACTGGCAGCACCCGGTGCGTCCAACGCAGGCAACGGGGGCAAGGTCTCCTGGGGAACCACATCGGCCAGTACCCAGCGGAAGGCCTGCCAGCGGCTCATGGGGCCTTGAACCGGTTCACGGCGCATGATCACGCCCACCTGAAGGGTGGGGTGAATGGCGCCGATGGTCTCCTTGGATGCGTCCATAGCGATGGAACTGTACGGCATTGGCCGCGACAATTTGTCGCAACCCGCCCAGCCATACGCCTATTAGGGGATTATCCCGAGGCGCACCGCCCATGGAGGCTCAGTACGTCTCCAGATGCAGGCGCCCCTGCTTCCTCAGCTCGGCGCCCAGAGCCTCCCAGTCCAGTCCCGCGGCCTGGGCCACATCGCGCAAGGCCATGACCACGCCCTCTTCCATGCTCTTGAGACCGCAGACGTAGAAGTAGGCGTTCGGGTCCTGCAGCAAGGGCACCAGGTCGGCGGCGCGCTCGCGCATGACATCCTGCACGTAGCGCTTGGGCTGGCCGGGTACACGGCTGAACGCGAAGTTGATGTCGATGAAGTCCTTGGGGAGCTTCTGCAGCGGGCCAAAGTACGGCAGCTCCTGTGGCGTGCGCGCGCCAAAGAACAGCATCAGCTTGCCACCTTCGAACTTGCCGCTGGCGCGCAGGCGGCGGCGCCATTCGGTCATGGCACGCATGGGGGCACTGCCGGTACCGGTGCAGATCATGACGATGCTCGACCGTGGATGGTTGGGCATGAGGAAGCTGGCACCGAAGGGGCCGATCACCTCTACCTGGTCACCCACCTTCAGGTCGCACATGTAATTGGAGCCGACGCCACGCACGGGGTTGCCGTCGTGGTCTTGCAGCACGCGCTTGATGGTGAGGGACAGGTTGTTGTAGCCGGGGCGCTCGCCGTTGCGCGGGCTGGCCACCGAATACTGGCGGGCGTGGTGGGGCTTGCCGCGTTCGTCCAACCCCGGCGGGATGATGCCGATCGACTGCCCCTCCAGCACCGGAAATGGCGTGTTGCCAAAGTCCAGAACGATGTGGTGGGTGTCGTAGTCGGAACCCACCTCCGTGACGCGCACGTTGCCGGTCACGGTGGCGGTGATGGATTTCTGCGCCGCCTTGGGACCGTAGAGGTTGGTGTAGGGATGTGCGGCCGACCACGGGGGCACCGTGGCTCCGTAGGTGGCACTGTTGAACACCGCGCCCTGCTCCGCAGCCCCCACCGATGCCCACGACGTCTGGGCGGCCGCCGAAGCCAAGGCTGCCTGGGCGGCCTCGGCCGCTGCCACCGCCGGGTCTGCGCCGCCCCCCAGAGCCGCCAGCGCCTCCTCACTCCAGGCCGCGGGCAGCTCGTCCCAGCCGAGCTGCTCTTCCACGCTGTAGGCCCGATCGCGCGGCACGGTGCGCCAGTTGTCGATCGAGCCGGTCGGGCAAGGCGGCACACAGGCCATGCAGAGATTGCACTTCTCCGCGTCCACCACATAGTTGCGCGCGTCGTGGGTGATCGCGCCCACCGGGCAGGTGGCCTCACAGGTGTTGCAGCGGATGCAGATCTCGGGATCGATCAGGTGCTGCTGGATCAGGACGGCGGTGCTCATGGCGTCAGTTGAATCGCACGTACTCGAAATTGACCGGCTGGCGGTTGATGCCCATGACCGGTGGCGCGATCCAGTTGGCGAACTTGCCAGGCTCGACCACGCGGCCCATCAAGCTGGCCACATAGGCGCGGTCCTGATCGGTGGGCAGCCATTCGGCCTGGTGGGCGCTCCACTCGGCGTCGCTGACCACACGGCCATCGGGACTGACCTTGACGCCGGCCAGGGTGCCGATGTTGCGATGGAAAGCCTTGTGCGGCACTTTCAGCCGGAAATCGATACCGGCCTTTTCGATCAGTCGGTTCCAGCGCTCGACGCCGGCCTTGGAGTCGGTGATGTAATCATCGCGCAGGACCTCGTTGAGGGCGTTGAGCATGGGCACTTCCTTCTCGACCAGGGTGCCGTTGCTCACGTCCAGGATCTTGTAGGTGCTGCCCTTGAGCACATGGTCGTCGGTGCGTTTGCCTTCTTCGTAGCGTCCCTTCAACCCCGAGCTGTAGAACGTGGCGGCGTTGGAGGACTGGTCGGCACCAAACAGGTCGATGGTCACCGAGAAGTGGAAGTTCAGGTACTTCTGGATGGTGGGCAGATCGATCACCCCGGCGGCGCGCAGCTTGTTCACGTCGTCGGTCTTGAGCTGGTTCATCACCTCGCAGGTACGGGTGATCACCCGACCCACGCCCGATTCGCCCACGAACATGTGGTGGGCCTCCTCGGTCAGCATGAACTTGGTGGTGCGGGCCAGCGGATCGAACGCGCTCTCGGCCAACGCGCAGAGCTGGAACTTGCCGTCGCGGTCGGTGAAATAGGTGAACATGAAGAAGCTCAGCCAGTCGGGCGTCTTCTCGTTGAAGGCCTCCAGGATACGCGGGTTGTCATCGTGACCACTGCGGCGCTCCAGCAAGGCTTCGGCTTCCTCGCGGCCATCGCGGCCGAAGTACTTGTGCAGCAGGTACACCATGGCCCACAGGTGCCGACCCTCTTCCACATTCACCTGGAACAGGTTGCGCAGGTCGTACTGGCTGGGGCAGGTCAGGCCCAGATGGCGTTGCTGCTCTACCGAGGCCGGCTCGGTGTCGCCCTGGGTGACGATGATGCGGCGCAGGTTGGCACGGTGTTCGCCGGGCACGTCCTGCCAGGCGGCTTCGCCCATGTGGTCGCCGAAATGGATCTTGCGGTCCTGCTCCGCCGGGTTGAGGAAGATGCCCCAGCGGTAGTCGGGCATTTTCACGTAGCCGAACTGCGCCCAGCCCTGCGGGTCCACGCTCACGGCGGTGCGCAGGTACACGTCGAAGTTCTGCGAGCCTTCCGGGCCCATCTCCTGCCACCACTGCAGGTAGTTGGGCTGCCAATGCTCGAGTGCACGCTGCAGGGTGCGGTCTTCGCTGAGGTTGACGTTGTTGGGGATTTTTTCACTGTAGTTGATGCCGGACATGAGAGTCTCCGAAAAACAGAAACACGGTGGAAATGGCATTCGGTTGCGACAAGCTCCACCGGGAAACCCGCCGCACAACGAGAGGGGGGTCAGACGCGGTTCATGTCGAACTGGGCTTTCTCGCCCTTGCCATACACCTTCAGGGCTCCTTTTTCACCGACGGCGTTGGGGCGCTGGAAAATCCAGTTCTGCCAAGCGGTGAGGCGACCGAAAATACGGGTGAGCATGTTTTCCTTCTGGGCGAAGCGCAGATTGGCTTCCAGGCCGGTCAACGCGTCGGGCGACATGGCGGCACGCTGCTCCAGCTCCAGGCGGATTTCGTCGGCCCAGTCGATGTCGTCCAGCGCGGCCGTGACCAGACCGAGCTTGGCGGCCTGATCACCGTCCAGGGCTTGTCCAATGGCGGCACGGGCAGCCCCCATGGGCCCCTCTTCCTCGTAGAAACGGCGGGCCAGACGGGACTGGTCATTGACCATGGGGTAGGCGCCGAAGTTCAGCTCACTGAGTTGCAACGTGGGCTGCTGCTCGGGCGCATCGGGCAGCACCTGCATGTAGGCTCGGTCGGCGGCGAAGGCCAATTCGGCCAGCGTGCCGGCAAAGCAGGAGCCGGACTCGATGAGCGCAAACAGGCTGCGGCTCGATACATCCAGGCGCGCCAGCGTGCGACGCAACATGCCGAGGGTTTCGTTGACGAACCAGTGATCCCGGTGGGCCCGCAGCGTCGCATCCATGGCCAGCACGGCGGCCGGCTCCCCCTCCGTCTTGAGCACCCAGGTGCCGATGTCCAGCTCGTTGGTGCGCATGTGCAAAACGGCGTCGTCGAGCTCGCGTGCCATTTCGAGCGGATACCACTTGGCCCCGGCAGCCACGATGGCGGCGATGTCGCCAGGCTGGGCACCGGTGGGCGCCTTCACCGTGAAGGTGGCGTGCCGCTTGCTGCGGTCGATCTGTACCGTCACATGGGTATAGGTGAGCTGGTCCGCCTCGATCGTGCGGTTCAACGGGGTCAGGGCTATGCCCTGTGCACCTGCGCCCGGGCGGCTGCTCCCGGCGCTGAGCTTGACCGCACGTTCGCGCACCACCTGCTGGAACTGTGCGGGCTTGGCAATCGCGTCCACGAGGCGCCAATCCACCGCCTTCTGACCACGCACCCCTTCGACGCTGGTACAGAAAATGTCGGCCAGGTCGTGACGCACCTTGCGCTTGTCGGTCACACGGGTCAGACCGCCGGTGCCGGGCAACACGCCCAGCAACGGCACCTCGGGCAGGCTCACGCTGGAAGAACGGTCATCGACCAGCACGATGTCGTCACAGGCCAGGGCCAATTCGTACCCGCCGCCGGCACACGCGCCGTTGAGCGCGGCCACGAACTTCAACCCGCTGTGGCGGCTGCTGTCTTCGATGCCATTGCGCGTTTCGTTGGTGAACTTGCAGAAATTCACCTTCCAGGCGTGACTGGACAGGCCCAGCATGAAGATGTTGGCACCCGAGCAGAAGATGCGGTCGCGCAGGCTGGTGACGATCACCGCCTTGACCTCCGGGTGCTCGAAGCGGATACGCTGCAAGGCGTCGTGCAATTCGATGTCCACCCCCAGGTCGTAGCTGTTGAGCTTGAGTTTGTAGCCTGGGCGCAGGCCACCGTCTTCGTGGATGTTCAACGCCAGGGTGGCCAACTCCCCGTCGAACGACAGGGTGACGTGCTTGTACTGCGTCGGATCGGTCTGGTAATCGACCCGGGGCTGGGTGACGGGATTCTGACTCATGGAGGCTCCTCAACGGCTCAACAGGGAAATGAATGCACATTCATGCATGCGGCACATGAATAATAATTCATCTATTGAGGCTCGGTCAAATGAATTTTAGTTCATCATGTCGGTATTAACCCTGATTTCCTTCAAACCGGCAACTCCAGAAAGCGCCGGACATCCTGGCGCAACTGCGCAAAGGCTTCGTCCAGCGTGTAGGCACTGGTGTTGAGCGTCAGATCGGCCTTGGAGTAGAAGGCCGATCGGCCTTCGAGAATGCGCTTGAGGTCTTCCAGCGCCTCGCGACTCGCGGCCATGGGGCGCATGTCCCCCTGGGCGGCCACACGCTTGAGGTGATCGGCCGGATCGGCTTGCAGCCACACCGTGGTGCAGTGCTGCAGCAGCAGGTTGAAGTTGGCCGAATCCGACACCAAGCCTCCCGGCGTGGCGATCACCACCTCGGGATAGATTTGGATCGCCTCCTCCAATGCCCGGCGCTCGTAGCGCCGATAGGCGTTGGTGCCGTACAGGTTGTGGATCTCGCTGATGCTGCAACCGGCGAACTGCTCGATCTCGCGACTGAGTTCGATGAACGGATAACCCAGATCGCGCGCCAGCCGCTCCCCCAGGGCCGATTTACCGGCGCCCCGCAAACCGATCAGCGCAATCCGTGCGCGCCGCCCTTGGGCATCCACGCCGGAGCTGCCGAACAGCTCCACCAGTTTCATGCGCGCACGCCGCAACTCGGTCTCGTCGCGCCCCTGTAACAGCTCTCGAATGAGCAGCCACTCTGGCGACGAAGTGGTGACATCGCCCAGCAGCTCGGCGAGTGAGCATTGCAGCGCCCGCGCGACTTGCAACAACACCAGGATGGATGCATTGCCCGAACCGTACTCCAGATTCGCCAAATGACGCTCCGACACATTGGCCGCCAACGCCACGGCTTTGCGCGTCATGCCTTTGCGCGAACGCAAGGTGCGCACCCGCTCGCCCAGCGCCACCAGGAACGGACTGCGCTGTTCCCCAGCCTCGCTCCCCTCCAGAACCACACCCAGAGCGTCCACGGCGGGCACTCTCAGGCCGGATTCGATGGTCATTTCTGTCATGACATCTCATTGTTGGTTGGAAACATCCGTGAACCGAGGGAAAACCCTTAAGGCAGCGATTCACCCAAAACATGCACTTTAATGCATACTTGCAGGCAAGCAAGATAGTGCATTTATACCGTCTTTGACATGCACTGAATAGCCCGACCCCATTGAGCCCGCACATGAACCCTACGCCCCTGCTCCCCAACCACCTCGCCGGCCGCTGGCAACACGGGCAAGGCAAAGGCACACCCCTGTTCGATCCGGTTCGCGGCACTGAGCTGGTGCGCGTCTCCAGCCAGGGGCTGGACCTGGCCGAAGGCTTTCGCTTCGCCCGCGAGCAGGGTGGCACCGCTTTGCGTGCCCTGAGCTACGGGCAGCGCGCCGCTTTGCTGAGCGAAATCGTGAAGATCCTGCAGGCGAACCGCGAGGCTTACCACGAAATCGCCACCGCCAACTCGGGCACGGTCGCCAAAGACTCGGCGGTGGACATCGACGGCGGCATCTTCACCCTGGGTTACTACGCCAAACAGGGCGCGGCCTTGGGTGACGCCCGCTTCCTGCTCGATGGCGAACGCATCCGCATGGGCAAGGACCCGCTGTTCCAGGCCCAGCACATCCTCACCCCGACGCGCGGCGTGGCCCTGTTCATCAACGCCTTCAACTTCCCGAGCTGGGGCCTGTGGGAGAAAGCCGCACCGGCGCTGCTGTCGGGGGTGCCGGTCATCGTCAAGCCCGCCACCAGCACGGCGTGGCTCACCCAGCGCATGGTGCAGGACGTGATCGACGCGAACATCCTGCCCACCGGCGCGTTGTCCATCGTCTGCGGCTCGTCGACCGGGCTGATGGACCAGCTGGAACCGTTCGATGTGGTCTCTTTCACCGGCTCGGCCGAGACGGGGCGCATCATCCGCTCCCACCCCGCGGTGGCCCAGCGCTCGGTGCGCTGCAACATCGAGGCCGACAGCGTCAACTCCGCCCTGCTCGACCCCGCTGCCACCGCCGACAGCGAAGCCTTCAACCTGCTGGTGAGCGAGGTGGTGCGGGAAATGACCGTGAAAAGCGGCCAGAAGTGCACCGCCATCCGCCGCGTGTTCGTGCCCAGAGCGCTGTACGACGCCGCCGCCCAGGCCATTGCGGCCCAACTCGCCTCCATGACGGTGGGCGATCCGCGTAACGAGGTGGTGCGCATGGGGTCGCTGGTGAGCCGCGCACAGCACGACGCCGTGCTGGCCGGCATCGCCCACCTGAAAACCGAAGCCGAGGTGTTGTTCGATGGCAGCCAGGTGGCCCTGGTGGACGCCGACCCCGCCGTGGCCGCCTGCGTGGCCCCCACCCTGCTGGGCAGCCGCCAGCCGGCTGATGCCCGCGTGCTGCACGAGGTGGAGGTGTTCGGCCCGGTGGCCACGCTCATGGCTTACGACGGCATCGAGCAGGCCTATGAACTCGTCCGCCGCGGCGAGGGTTCGCTGGTCATGTCGGTCTACAGCGCCGACCCGGCCTTCATCGCTCAGACAGCGCTGGAACTGGGTTCCAGCCACGGCCGGATCCACGCTGTTTCGCCCGACGTGGCCCGCCTGCACAGCGGCCACGGCAATGTGATGCCGATGTCGCTGCATGGCGGTCCGGGTCGCGCCGGTGGCGGCGAGGAGCTGGGCGGCCTACGCGCCCTGGGCTTCTACCACCGCCGCAGCGCCGTGCAGGCCAGCACCGTCGCACTGGATCGGTGGGGCGGCTGCGCCGTACCCTTGTCGCTCTGACCCGATCACCGTCCGTTCAACCGCCCACCGAGGAGAAGCCGATGACCACACAACTGCCCCCACCGCCGGCCACGGACTACAACTTCGCACACGACCTGATCCAACGCAACGCCGCGCGCCGCGACAAGGTAGCCCTGATCGACGATCACGGGCTGCTGACCTACGGCGAGTTGGCCGAACGGGTCCAGCGCATGGCCAGTGGCCTGCGGTCGCTGGGGCTGCGGCGGGAGGAACGCGTGCTGCTGCTCATGCATGACAACAACGACTGGGTCGTGAGCTTTCTCGGCGCCCTGTACGCCGGCATCGTGCCGGTGTGCCTCAACACCCTGCTCACGGCCGAGGACTACGCCTTCATGCTACGCCACTGCCGCGCGCAGGCGGCACTGGTGTCGCAAGCCCTGCTGCCAACGCTGGAAGCGGCTCTGGAACAAGGCCCGCACGAAGTCCGGCACCTGGTCGTCTCCAAGCCCACACACACCCTACCCGTCGGCCCCGGTGTCCACACCCTGGCCATGGACGAGCTGCTGGCCCGCAGCGCTCCCCAAACCGCTCCCACTGCCACGCTGGCCGACGAAGCCGCCTTCTGGCTCTACTCCTCCGGCTCCACCGGCCGCCCCAAGGGCACGGTGCACACCCATGGCAACCTGTACTGGACGGCGGCGCTCTACGCCCAACCGGTGCTGGGCCTGACCGAGGCCGACACCGTGTTCTCGGCGGCCAAGCTGTTCTTCGCTTATGGCTTGGGCAACGCACTCAGCTTCCCGCTGAGCGTAGGTGCCACCGTGGTGTTGATGGCTGAGCGCCCCACACCGCCCGCGGTGTTCCAGCGCCTCACCGGCCGCACCCCGACGCTCGCCGGCCGCAAGCCCACCGTGTTCTACGGCGCGCCCACCGGCTACGGCGGCATGCTCGCCCACCCCGACCTGCCTGCCAAAGCCGACGTGGCGCTGCGCCTGTGCTCATCCGCTGGCGAGGCCTTGCCACGCGACATCGGCGAGCGCTGGACAAACCGTTTCGGCGTCGAAATCATCGACGGCATCGGCTCCACCGAGATGCTGCACATCTTCCTGTCCAACCGCCCCGGCGACGTGCGTTATGGCACCACCGGCAAACCGGTACCCGGCTACGAAGTGGAACTGCGCGGCGAGGATGGTCTGCCTCTGAAACCCAACGCCGACGGCTCGATCGAGATCGGCGACCTGTACGTCAAGGGCCCGAGCGCCGCGCTCATGTACTGGCACAACCGGGAAAAGTCGCGCGACACCTTCCGCGGCGAATGGACCAAGAGCGGCGACAAGTACAGCCGTGACGCCGACGGCTACTACACCTACGCCGGCCGCAACGACGACATGCTCAAGGTCAGCGGCGTTTACGTCAGCCCGTTTGAGGTGGAGGCCGCACTGGTGCAGCATCCCGCCATTCTGGAAGCAGCGGTGATCGGCAAGACCGACCACGACGGCCTGGTCAAGACCAAAGCCTTCATCGTGCTCAAGCCCGGGCAATCGCTGGACGAGGACGGCGTCAAGGCCTTCTGCAAGGAGCGACTGGCTCCCTACAAGTACCCGCGCTACATCGAGTTCGTGGATGAATTGCCCAAGACAGCCACCGGCAAGATCCAACGCTTCAAACTGCGCGACCTGGAGGCACGTCGCGCCACCCAGGTCTGAGCAAGCGCGTAGCGTCTCGCCGCTCAATCCGGGTGCTGCAGGGCCGATTGGGGCAGGCCGAATACCTTGTCGAACACCCAAGTGAACACCACGGTATAGACCAGGAAGAACAACAGCAACCCCAAGTCCGCCAGAAACGCCAGCCACAGGGTGGTCTGCAGCCACCAGGCCATGACTGGAATCAGCAGGATGGCCAGCCCTCCTTCGAACCCCAGGCCATGAATCACTCGGCGGCGCCAGCTGCGGCCCTTGACCGGCTGGCGCCGTTCCCAACGCTCGAACAGGCCGTTGAACACATAGTTCCACGCCAGCGCAATGCCCGACGTGAGCAGCGACAAACCCAGCGCAGACGGGGCCGGCTCGTCGAACGCCAGCGCCAGGGCCAAGGCCACGAAGATCACGGCAAAGGTTTCGTACAGCACCGCCTGGACCACCCGCCGCGTTCGGGGCCCCATGCGACGCCATGCAGGCGGCTGGCCTCCAGAAGCCGTTGGCGATTCAGCCATCAAGTCTCCGTCGAAATCTTGATCGTCGGGAACTTGGATGAAAAATCCTTGGCCTTCTGGGCCACGGTGATGGCCACCTGCCGCGCCACCGCCTTGTAGATGCCGGCGATCTCACCCTCCGGGTCGGCCACGACCGTGGGCTGGCCGCTGTCGGCCTGAACCCGGATCTGCATGTTCAGCGGCAGGGCGCCCAGGTAATCGATGCCGTACTCGGTTGCCATGCGCCGGCCACCCTCGGCACCGAAGATGTGCTCGGTGTGACCACAGTTCGGACAGCAGTACACCGCCATGTTCTCCACGATACCCAGAATCGGCACCCCCACCTTCTCGAACATCCTGATGCCCTTGCGCGCGTCCAGCAAGGCGATGTCTTGCGGCGTGGTCACGATCACGGCGCCGGTCATGGGCACACGCTGGCTGAGCGTGAGCTGGATATCGCCGGTGCCGGGCGGCATGTCCACCAGCAGATAGTCCAGATCCTTCCAGTTGGTCTGGCGCAGCAGTTGTTCCAGCGCCTGGGTGGCCATGGGGCCGCGCCAGATCATGGCCTCGTCCTTGTCGACCAGGAAACCGATCGAGATGACCTGCACCCCATAGTTTTCCAGCGGCTCCATGGTTTGGCCGTCCAGGCTCTCGGGCCGGCCCTCGATGCCCATCATCATGGGCTGACTGGGGCCGTAGATATCGGCGTCCAGAATGCCGACGCGCGCGCCCTCGGCAGCCAGCGCCAGCGCCAGGTTCACGGTGGTGGTGCTCTTGCCCACCCCTCCTTTGCCCGAAGCCACGGCAATGATGTTCTTCACATTCGGCAGCAATGACACGCCACGCTGCACCGCATGCGCGATGATCCGGGTCTGCAGGTTGACCGACACATTCTCCACGCCTGGCACCGACTTGGCTGCCGCGATCAACGCCTTGCGCAACGCGGGATGCTGACTTCGGCACGGATAGCCCAGCTCGATGTCGAACGACACGTCGCCGTCGTGCACCTGCAGGTGCTTCAGCGCCTTGGTGGACACAAAATCCTTGCCGGTATGGGGGTCGGTGACGGCTTGCAGCGCCAGGAGCAGCGCCTGCTGTTGAACGGCCATGGGTGAGGGTCTCCGTTGTGAGTGATGGGTGCACGAAGTCTATCCGCTTGTGAAGTCTGACCGGGGTATCGGGGCTGCGGTGCCCTCATTAAAATCGTGGGCTTGCCCACAAGGACACCCACATGACCGCGCGCCCTGAGAAACGACGCTTCTTCGTCACCACCGCCCTGCCCTACGCCAACGGCCACTTCCACATCGGCCACATCATGGAGTACATCCAGGCCGACATCTGGGTGCGCATGCAGCGCATGCACGGGCACGAGGTGCACTTCGTGGGCGCCGACGACGCCCACGGCGCCCCCATCATGATCGCCGCCGAAAAAGCCGGCAAGACGCCACAGCAGTTCGTGGCCGACATCGCTGCCGGACGCGCCCAATACCTGGACGGCTTCCACATCAAGTTCGACAACTGGCACAGCACCGACGGCCCCGAGAACCACGAGCTGGCGCAGAGCATCTACCTCGGCCTCAAGGCCAACGGCCTGATCAGCACCAAAACCATCGAGCAGTTCTTCGACCCCGAGAAGAACATGTTCCTGCCCGACCGCTTCATCAAGGGCGAATGCCCCAAGTGCGGCGCCAAGGACCAGTACGGGGACTCCTGCGAGAGCTGCGGCGCCGTCTATGCCCCCACCGAGCTGAAGAACCCCTACTCCGCTCTGTCCGGCGCCACGCCGGTGCTGCGCAGCTCCGAGCACTACTTCTTCAAACTCAGCGACCCGCGCTGCCTCGAATTCCTGGAAAACTGGACCAGCGAACCCGGCCGCCTGCAGCCCGAGGTGCTCAACAAGATCAAGGAATGGTTCGCCAAAGATGAACATGGCCATGGCGGCCTGGGCGACTGGGACATCTCGCGCGATGCGCCCTACTTCGGTATCGAGATCCCTGACGCGCCGGGCAAATACTTCTACGTCTGGCTGGACGCCCCCATCGGCTACCTCGCCAGCCTGAAGAACCACTTTGCCAAAGGCCAGGCGGCGAACCATTGGCACCCGGAATCGCGCACCACGCAGTCCTACGACGAATTCGTGGCCGACCCGGCGGTCGAGCAGGTGCACTTCATTGGTAAAGACATCACCTATTTCCACACCCTGTTCTGGCCCGCCATGCTGCACTTCAGCGGCCGCAAAACGCCCACGCAGGTGAACGTGCACGGCTTCATCACCGTCAACGGCGGCGAGAAGATGAGCAAGAGCCGGGGCACCGGCATCGATCCCCTCCGCTACCTCAGCCTGGGTCTGAACCCCGAATGGCTGCGCTACTACCTGGCCGCCAAGCTCAACAGCCGCGTGGAAGACGTGGACTTCAACCCCGACGACTTCGTGGCCCGCGTCAACAGCGACCTGATCGGCAAATACATCAACATCGCCTCGCGCGCGGCCGGCTTCATGGCCAAGCGCTTCGCGGGACGGCTGGGTGCCATCTCGCCCGACGGCGAAGCCCTGCTCGACAGTCTGCAACAGGCCGTGCCGGGCATCGCCGAACTGCTGGCCGAGCGCGAATACGGCAAGGCCATCCGCGAGACCATGGCCCTGGCCGACCGCGTCAACGAATACGTGGACCAGAACAAGCCCTGGGAACTGGCCAAGCAGCCAGGCATGGACGCTCGTCTGCACGATGTCTGCACCACCTGCATCGAGTGCTTTCGCGTGCTGACCGCTCTGCTCAAACCGGTGCTACCGGCGCTGGCCGCCCAGGTGGAGGCCTTCTTGCGGTGCCCACCCCTCACTTACGCCAATGCCACCACGCCGCTGGGCGCAGGCCACACCATCGGCGTCTACCAGCACCTGATGCAGCGGGTGGATGTGAAGCTGCTCGAAGCCCTGTTCGAGCCACCGGCCACACCGGAGCCGGACCAACCGGCGCCAGGCGGGGAGCCGATCGCGGAAACCATCTCCATCGACGACTTCGCCAAAGTCGATCTGCGCATTGCCCGCATCGAGGCTTGCGAGCCAGTGGAAGGCTCCACCAAGCTGCTGCGCCTGACGCTGGACGTGGGCGAAGGCCGCACACGCAACGTGTTCAGCGGCATCGCCAGCATGTACAAGCCTGAGGACCTGGTCGGCAAGCTCACCGTCATGGTGGCCAACCTGGCGCCGCGCAAGATGAAGTTCGGCGTGAGCGAAGGCATGGTGCTGGCCGCCAGCCATGCAGACGAAAAGGCCCATCCCGGCATCTACGTGTTGCACCCGTGGCCCGGCGCCCAGCCCGGCATGCGGATCCACTGATGGGTGCTGGGCGCCATGCCCAGCGCCTGAAACGGCTCACCTGGTGTAAACCCTCACCGAAAACCGTCATCTCCGCACCAGAGCGAAGTCGTGACAGGTTGTAACATTTGGCATGCTTCCGCGCATACCCCACCTGGCTCCGTTCCGCCCCCGCCTGCTGCAGGACTTGCAGGGCTACAACACCGAGCGTCTGATCAAGGACGCTGGCGCCGGGGCCACGGTGGGCATCGTCGCCCTGCCCCTGGCCATGGCGTTCGCGATTGCCTCGGGCCTGGAGCCTGCCGCCGGCTTATGGACGGCGATCATCGCGGGGCTGTTGATTTCGCTGCTGGGTGGCACCTCGGTGCAGATCGGCGGGCCGGCGGGTGCCTTCATCGTCATCGTCTACGGCATCGTGGAGCGCTACGGGCTGGCCAACCTGCTCATCTCCACGCTGTGCGCCGGTGTGCTGCTGTTCCTGCTCGGATGGTTCCGACTGGGCACGCTGGTGCGCTATGTGCCCGTGAGCGTGGTGATCGGCTTCACCAATGGCATCGCGGTGCTGATCGGCCTGTCGCAGCTGCGCGATGCGTTCGGGCTGCAAGTCGATAAGATGCCGGCCGACTTTTTCCAGCAAATCGCCACGATCAGCCGGCACCTGGACAGCTTCAACCCGTGGGCCTTTGCCCTGGCGGCCACCTGCGTCTTGGGTCTGTTCCTATGGCCGCGGCTGTGGGCCGCCGACTCGGGGTTCCGCCAGAAGCTGGAAGGCATCGAAACCGTCAGCGCCCTCAAGGCCACCTCGCGCGTGCCCGCCCCCATCATCGCGCTGGTCAGCCTGTCGGTGCTCGCCTGGGCGCTGGAGCTACCGGTCGAAACCATCGGCTCGCGCTTTGGCGGCATCCCGCAGAGCCTGCCCAGTTTCAACTGGCCTGCGTTCTCGTGGGAAACGGTCAAGCAATTGGTGGTGCCCACCCTGACCATCGCCTTGCTGGGCGCGATCGAATCGCTGTTGTGCGCACGGGTGGCCGACCAGCTCAGCGACCGCCCCAAGCACGACCCCAACCAGGAACTCATGGCTCAGGGCATCGCCAACGCAGTGGTGCCCTTTTTCGGTGGCATGCCGGCCACCGGCACCATCGCCCGCACCGTGACCAATATCCGCGCCGGGGCCACTTCGCCGGTCGCGGGCATCGTGCACGCCCTCACGCTCATGGCGGTGGTGTTGCTGGCCGCCCCCCTGGCCAAACACATTCCGCTGGCGGTGCTGGCGGGTGTGCTGCTGTTCGTGGCCTGGAACATGGGAGAGTGGAGAGAGTTCGCCCGGCTGCGCCAGTTCAGCAACCACTACCGGATCATGCTGCTGTCCACCTTCTTCGTGACGGTGGTGTTCGACCTGACGGTGGCGGTGGAATTGGGTCTGGTGCTGGCGGTGGTGCTGTTCGTGCGCCGCCAAAGCGAGATCTTCCGCGCGGAGCCGCGTGGCGATACCGACGGGCGCATGCATTACCAGTTGTACGGCTCGCTGTTCTTCGGTGCCGTGACCAAGATCGACCGCATCGTGGACGCCGTGGAACGCGCCCCCCAAGGGGTTCACGTGGTGCTGGATGCGAGCCAGTTGATCTCGCTGGACACCACCGGGCTGGACGCCCTGGAGCAACTGCACAAATCCCTGGAAAAACGCGGCGGACGCTTGTCCATCACCGGCTTGAACGAACAACCGCGTTCGCTCATCGAACGATCGGGCTTTGCGGCCAAGCTGCACCCGGTGGAGTGAGACGGGCGGGCTAAAATCGATGGATTGCCCGACCCGACAGACCCTTCACACCCCGCGCCATGAACCTGTTCGCCCGCCCGCACTACACCTCCGACGCCACCCAGTTCATCGAATCGCTCAAGCAACAGAAACCCGAACTGGAAGCGGAACAGCGCCAAGGCCGTGCCCTGCTCTGGGACCAGTCCATTGACCGCGAATTCATGGCCCAGGCCCGCGCCGCGCGCGCGAAGCAGAAACCCTACGTCTATCAGACCGAACCCTCGCTGCGCTGAAGGCTCGCGCCCTGCCCCAGCGGGCTCCTCCATGGCCACCTTGCCACCCGAAGCCGACCTCGATCTCCCGCCTACCGGAGCGCTACCCGACAGCATGCCCGATGTGGTGGATCAGGTCGCGCGAGCCCGGCTGTATGGCGAGCCGCTGTTCGCCCTGCCTCAAGACCTCTACATCCCACCGGATGCCCTGGAAATTTTCCTGGAAGCCTTCGAGGGTCCGTTGGACCTGCTGCTCTACCTCATCCGCAAGCAGAACTTCAACATCCTCGACATCCCCATGGCCGAGGTCACCCGCCAGTACCTGAGCTATGTGGATCAGGTCCGCGCGCGCAACCTGGAGCTGGCCGGCGAATACCTGCTCATGGCCGCCATGCTCATCGAGATCAAGTCCCGTATGCTGCTGCCCCCGAAGCGGGTAGAAGAAGGCGATGAGGCCGAGGACCCACGCGCCGAACTGGTCCGGCGCCTGCTGGAGTATGAGCAGATCAAGCTCGCTGCCGAGCAACTCAACGCCTTGCCACAACTGGGGCGTGACTTTCTGCGCGCCCAGGTGGCCGTGGAGCGTTCGCTCGTGCCACGGCTCCCCGACGTAAACCCTCAGGATCTGGCCGACGCCTGGCGCGACATCCTGCGCCGGGCACGGCTCGTTCAGCGTCACAAGATCAGCCGCGAAGAACTCAGCGTGCGTGAGCACATGAGTCTGATCCTGCGCCGACTGCAAGGCCGGCGCTTCGTCGAATTTGCCGACTTGTTCGACGTGACCCAGGGCACTGCGGTGCTCGTCGTCACCTTCATCGCCATGCTGGAGCTGGCCAAGGAAACGCTGATCGAACTCACCCAGGCCGAAGCCTATGCCCCCATATACGTGCGCCTGACCTACACGCCTGCCTGACCCATCCAGTCCCCGATGAACGACTCCCACCCCCCCACAGACGCCTCTGCACCCACCCACCACTTTGACGTCGTCATCGTCGGCAGCGGCCTGGCCGGCCTCTCCACCGCCCTGCTGCTGCCGTCGCATCTCCGCGTGGCGGTGCTCACCAAACGCACCATCGAAGACGGCTCCAGCGGCTGGGCCCAAGGCGGCATTGCCGCCGTGCTGGCGGAAGACGACAGCTTCGACGCCCATGTGGAAGACACCTTCGTGGCCGGGGCCGGCCTGTGCGACCCGGTCGCCACCCGCTTCACCGTCGAACACGCACCAGAAGCCATCGCCTGGCTGCGCGAAATGGGGACCCAGTTCACCCTGTATGACGGTGAACTGCACCTCACACGCGAAGGCGGCCACAGCCACCGGCGCATCGTGCACGCGGCCGACGCCACGGGGGCGGCCGTGCAGCACACCCTCATCGAACGGGTGCGCCAAGCCGCCAACGTGCACGTGTTCGAGGGGCACAGCCTGGTCGATCTCATCCTCAGCCACAAACACAGCCTGCAGCCCGATGCCTCGCGTCGCTGCCTGGGCGCCTATGCCTTGAACGAAGACACCGATCGGGTGGAGGCGTTCGTGGCGCCGCACACCGTGCTGTGCACCGGCGGCGCGGGCAAGGTATATCTCTACACCTCCAACCCCGACACGGCCACGGGCGACGGCATCGCGGCCGCCTGGCGCGCCGGCTGCCGGGTGGCCAACATGGAGTTCATCCAGTTCCACCCCACCTGCCTGTATCACCCCAAGGCCAAGAGCTTTCTCATCAGTGAGGCGGTGCGGGGTGAAGGCGGCCTGCTGAAACTGCCGGCACACCTGGGGAGCCACCGCTTCATGCCTGATCACGACCCTCGTGCCGAACTCGCTCCACGCGACGTGGTGGCCCGCGCCATCGACTTCGAGATGAAGAAACACGGCATCGACTGCGTGTACCTCGATATCTCGCACCAAACACCCGAGTTCCTGCACGAGCATTTTCCCAACATCCTGGCGCGCTGCGCCGAGTTGGGCATCGACATCACGCAAGAGCCCATTCCCGTGGTGCCCGCCGCCCACTACACCTGCGGTGGCGTGGTCACCGACCTGAACGCCCGCACCGACCTGCCCGGTCTGTACGTGGTGGGCGAGGCCAGCTACACCGGGCTGCATGGCGCCAACCGGCTGGCCAGCAATTCGCTGCTGGAGTGCATGGTGTTCGCCCGCGCGGCCGTGCGCGACATGCTGGCCCAGCCTCGCGCCGCCATTCCCGCCATCCGGCCTTGGGACGACAGCCGCGTCATCGACGCCGACGAGCAGGTCGTCATCTCGCACAACTGGGACGAGCTGCGCCGCTTCATGTGGGACTACGTGGGCATCGTACGCACCGACAAGCGACTGGAGCGTGCCGCCCACCGCATCGCGCTGCTCAAGGCCGAAATCCAGGAGTTCTACCAGAGCTTCCATGTCACGCGCGACCTGCTGGAGCTGCGCAACCTGGTCGAGGTGGCCGACTTGATCGTGCGCTGCGCCCAGGCCCGCAAGGAAAGCCGGGGCCTGCACTTCAGCCGCGACTATCCGGACCTTCTGCCCGTGGCACGGCCCACGGTGCTCGTGCCCTGAACGACCATGCGTGGGCCTTTGGAGCTTATACTGCGTCCTGCTCCGGGGTGTCCACGAGGTGTGGGCTGAGATGGCGACGCCGAACCCGAGAACTTGATCCGGTTCATACCGGCGAAAGAAGAGCTGTCGAAACCCGCGTGGCATGGACACCCTTGCCGGCCTTGAGGCCGGCTCAGCGCCACACCACCGGGGCGACCTTCGGAGCAACCAACCCACCGAAGGAGACCGCCCCATGAACGCCCCAGCCGACCCGTTCCTTGCCACCACCGCCCAGGTGGACCAGGCCGCCATCCAGCCCCTGCCCAATTCGCGCAAGGTCTATGTGGAAGGCTCGCGACCCGACATCCGCGTGCCCATGCGCGAAATCCGCCAGAGCGACACGCCCGCTGCCTTCGGCGCCGAGCCCAACCCGCCCATCTTCGTGTACGACTGCTCCGGCCCCTACACCGACCCGGCCGCGCGCATCGACATCCGCGCCGGCCTGCCCGCGCTGCGTCAACGCTGGATCGAAGAACGTCAAGACACCGAAGTGCTGCCCGACCTGAGCAGCGCATACGGCCGCGCCCGCGCCGCCGACCCCAAGCTCGACACACTGCGCTTTCCCGGCCTGCGCCGCCAGCCGCGCCGCGCCCTGCCCGGCAGGAACGTGACGCAGATGCACTACGCGCGACGCGGCATCATCACCCCGGAGATGGAGTTCATCGCCATCCGCGAGAACCTGCGCCGCCGCGAATACCTGGAATCGCTCCAGGCCGCCGGCCCCACCGGGCAGAAGATGGCCGCGATGATCGGCCGCCAGCACCCCGGGCAGAGCTTCGGCGCCCGCATTCCCGCCGAGATCACCCCCGAGTTCGTGCGCGACGAAGTGGCCCGTGGCCGCGCCATCATCCCCGCCAACATCAACCACCCCGAAACCGAGCCGATGATCATCGGCCGAAACTTCCTGGTGAAGATCAACGCCAACATCGGCAACTCGGCGCTGGGCTCGTCCATCAACGAGGAAGTGGACAAGATGACCTGGGCCATCCGCTGGGGTGCCGACACGGTGATGGACCTGTCCACCGGCAAGCATATCCACGAAACGCGCGAGTGGATCGTGCGCAACTCGCCGGTGCCGATCGGCACCGTACCCATTTACCAGGCGCTGGAAAAGGTCAACGGCAAGGCCGAAGACCTGACCTGGGACATCTTCCGCGACACGCTGATCGAGCAGGCCGAACAGGGTGTGGACTACTTCACCATCCACGCCGGCGTGCTGCTGCGTTACGTGCCGCTGACCGCCAACCGCATGACCGGCATCGTCTCGCGCGGCGGCTCCATCATGGCCAAGTGGTGCCTGGCGCACCACCAGGAAAGCTTCCTCTACACCCACTTCGAGGACATCTGCGAGATCATGAAGGCCTATGACGTGGCCTTCAGCCTGGGCGACGGCCTGCGCCCCGGCTCCATCTACGACGCCAACGACGAAGCCCAACTCGCCGAACTGAAAACGCTGGGCGAACTCACACAGATCGCCTGGAAGCACGATGTGCAGGTGATGATCGAAGGCCCCGGCCACGTGCCCATGCACATGATCAAGGAAAACATGGATCTGCAGCTGGAGCAGTGCCATGAGGCACCCTTCTACACTTTGGGGCCGCTGACCACCGACATCGCGCCGGGCTACGACCACATCACCAGTGGTATCGGTGCGGCCACCATTGGTTGGTACGGGACCGCGATGCTGTGCTACGTCACCCCCAAGGAGCACCTGGGCCTGCCCAACAAGCAGGACGTCAAGGAAGGCATCATCACCTACAAGCTGGCCGCCCACGCCGCCGACCTGGCCAAGGGCCACCCGGGCGCGCAGATCCGCGACAACGCGCTCTCCAAGGCGCGCTTCGAGTTCCGCTGGGAGGACCAGTTCAACCTCGGGCTGGACCCGGACAAGGCGCGTGAATTCCACGACGAGACGCTGCCCAAGGACTCGGCCAAGGTGGCGCACTTCTGTTCGATGTGCGGCCCGCATTTCTGCAGCATGAAGATCACCCAGGACGTGCGCGATTTCGCCGCCCAGCAGGGCGTGAGCGAGGACAGCGCCATCGAGAAGGGCATGCAGATGCAGTCGGAAGCCTTCCGCCAGTCGGGCGGGGACATCTATATCCCCATCCACAAGGCCTGAGCGCTTCCTCGCTGGTTGCGGCAAACCTGGCCCTGTGAGGGCTCATACTGTGACGGTCGGCGCCAGGGCGCCGACTCCGCTGCGTCCACCTGCCTGGAGCCGGTGCGCAGCACCGGCCACCTCGCTGAAGCGCCAGCGCCTGGGCGCACACGTCTTGGCTACCCACACAAGTGCGCGATACACCCCCCTGGCCACCCGAAGCCATCTGTCACAATTCGGCCCCGACGCGTCCCCCATTCAGGACCACACCATGTACCGTACCCTGCTCAAATCCAAGATCCACCGCGTGACCACCACCCACGCCGAACTGCACTACGAAGGCTCCTGCGCCATCGACGAAGACCTGCTCGACGCCGCCAACATCTGCGAAAACGAGCAAATCCACATCTGGAACATCCACAACGGCGAGCGCTTCGTCACCTACGCCATCAAGGGCGAACGGGGATCGGGCATGATCTCGGTCAACGGCTCGGCTGCGCGCCGCGCTCAGGTGGGCGACCTGCTCATCATCGCCGCGTTTGCCCAGGTCCACGAAGACCAGCTGCCCCAGCACAAACCCCGGCTGGTGTTCGTCAACGAACGCAACCAGCAGGTGGAACTGCGCGACCAGGTGCCCACGCAAAAGCCCTGACCACGACCGATCCCGAGCACAAGCGCCTCAGCGGCCCGGGGATTTCAGTTCCCACGTGGCCGACATGCGCCCTGCAAAGGTCATGTCCAGCGTCGCACCGTCGGCGGTCTCGGACAGGCGCACGCCGGGCTGCGGAGCAGGCCGGGTTTGCTCCACCGTCAGCAGGCCTGCAGGCCACTGCAGGCTCAGCTTGGCCTCCATCGGCAGATAGCCATCCAGGTAGCGACGCATCAACGGGCCTGCGTGCAGCCGCCAGCGCCCGTCCCCCGTGGACTCCAGCGCCTGCGAACGCAACCCGATACAGACACGTCCGCCGCGCTGCACGTCCGCGAGTTCGACCCGATGTCCATCCACCCAGGCTCGCCCCACGCCGGCGGTCTCCAAAATCTCGATGTGCTGCACACGCTCCCGATTGAACGTCACCACCACCCGGCGATTGGGATCGAGCTGCAGGTGACAGGTCCGCAGCGTGACCACGCCGGTCTGTAGGCTTTGCAGGTCGATCACCGCACTCGCTTCGTAGCGGTAGGCGTCGGGGTCGGGCCGCTGCGCCAGAAAGCGCAACTGGCCTTCCAGTGCAATGTCTTCGAATTCCAGTGGCGCGGCACTGGCCATGATCGCGCACAGCGCCCAACCGACCAGGGCAACCTTCCCCACCGGAAAAGACCGGATTTCACGCATGGCATGCTCCTCAAAGGGCAAGAGGCACCGGCACCCCGCACGTCCACGCATTGTGCGTTGAACGCTCAGGCCGCGCCCAAATGGGGAACCAAGGCCCCGGCATCGTGACCGGATTTCAACGCCGCGGTGAAAGCCAGCATCCGGTCGATCGGCTGGCGCGCCCGGGGAATCAACCGCGCATCCACATGGATTTCGTTGAGCCCGGTCTCCAGCACCATCGCCACGCCGGCCAGGCTGTTCATCGCCATCCAAGGGCAATGGGCACAGCTTTTGCAGGTCGCGCTGTGGCCAGCCGTCGGGGCTTCGATGAACACCTTGCCCGGGTTGAGCGTGCGCAGCTTGTGCATCATGCCGCTGTCGGTGGCCACGATGAAGGTGTGCGCATCCATCTCCTGGGCCGCCTTCAGAATGGCGCTGGTGGAGCCGACCGCATCGGCCAGGGCCACCACGTCGGCCGGGCTTTCCGGGTGCACCAGCACCTTCGCACCCGGGTGCTGCTTGAGCAGCTCCCGCAGCTCGAACGCCTTGAACTCGTCGTGCACCACGCAGGAGCCCTTCCACATCAGCATGTCGGCGCCCGTCTGGCGCTGGATGTAATCGCCCAGATGCTTGTCGGGCGCCCAGAGGATCTTGTGGCCCTTGGCCTTGAGGGCAGAGACGATGTCCAGGGCGCAGCTGGAGGTGACGAGCCAGTCGGCCCGCGCCTTCACCGCCGCGCTGGTGTTCGCATAGACGACCACCGTGCGGTCGGGATGGGCATCGCAGAAATCGGCGAAGTCGCCTTCGGGGCAGCCCAGATCCAGCGAGCAGTTGGCGTCCAGGTCGGGCATGAGGACGGTTTTTTCGGGCGACAGGATCTTGGCCGTCTCGCCCATGAAGCGCACACCACTGACCACCAGCGTCTGGGCCGGGTGGTCGCGGCCGAAGCGGGCCATTTCCAGGCTGTCGCTGACGATGCCACCCGTCTCCTCGGCGAGGTCCTGCAGGTCTGGGTGCACGTAGTAGTGCGAGACCATCACCGCGTTGCGCTCCTTGAGCAAGCGACGGATTTTCTCCTTCAGCGCCCGCCGCTCGTCAGGCGACGGCTCCACGGGCACCCGCGCCCAGGCGTGCCGCGTGGTACACGCCGGTTGCTCGATATCGACTTCAATGACCTGATCCATGTTGCTTCCCAGCGATGCGCCTGCGGCCTCAGCAGGCCTCGAAACGCATCGAAAAATCCACCGCCTTCACATCCTTGGTGAGCGCTCCGATGGAAATGCGGTCCACCCCGGTTTCTGCAAGGGCCCGCACCGTGCCCTCGTTCACACCGCCGGAAATCTCCAGCACCGCGCCCCCCTTCGGATGTGCGGCATTGCGCCTGACCGCCTCATGCAAGGTCGGCAGATCCATATTGTCCAGCAGGATCATGCGGGCACCGGCCTCCAGGGCCTCTTCGAGCTGGGCCAGCGTCTCGACCTCGATTTGCACGAACCGCGCTTGTGGTGCCACAGCCTGGACTTGCTGCAGCACCGCCGTCACGCCACCGGCCGCCGCGATGTGGTTTTCCTTGATCAGCACCGCGTCGTACAGACCGATGCGGTGGTTGGTGCCTCCACCCACCCGCACGGCGTACTTCTGCGCCATGCGCAAGCCCGGCAGGGTCTTGCGGGTGTCGACGATGCGCGCGCGCGTCCCGGCCACCAGGCCGACATAATGCGCCGTCTTGGTCGCCACGGCGCTGAGCGTCTGCAGAAAATTCAGCGCCGTGCGCTCGGCGCTGAGCAAAGCCTGGGCGCGACCTTCGACCTCCAGCACCACCTGATCCGCCACACAGCGCCCGCCTTCGGCCACATGCCAGGTGATGCGGGCCTGCGGGTCCAGCGCACGTACCGTCGCCTCCACCCAGGGCTGACCGCACAGCACGGCAGGCTCCCGCACCAGCACGCGGGCACGGGCCTCGCGGGTCGGCTCGACCAGCGCAGCCGTCAGGTCGCCGGGCCCCACATCCTCGGCCAGCGCCCGCTCCACATCGGCCTGCACAATGGCAGCCATTGCCGCCGCTGAAAAGTCGTCTCGATGACTCATGACATCCTCGGGTATGAAAGCCCTTTCGGCTTCAAAGAGGGCAAGCATAACGGCTGCAGCGGCTACAGCCAGCGGATCGACTAGACTTCCATGGTCCAATCCAGGATTTTGCAGCGCAATATCCACCCTTTCCCGAGCCCGAACCCACATGAGTGAGACCACCGCCAGCACCCCCTACGGCACCCTCCCGGCCGCTTCCCCCTTGCCGCCGCGCAAGCCCGTGAGCCTGCCGCGCCTGCAGGACATGCGCGAGCGCGGCGAAAAGATCACCATGCTCACCGCCTACGACGCCACCTTCGCCGCCGTGGCCGACAGCGCGGGGGTCGAATGCCTGTTGATCGGCGACTCCCTGGGCATGGTCTGCC
Source organism: Tepidicella baoligensis (assembly GCF_013432195.1). GTDB lineage: Bacteria > Pseudomonadota > Gammaproteobacteria > Burkholderiales > Burkholderiaceae_C > Tepidicella > Tepidicella baoligensis. Next base: position 185,382 of record NZ_JACCDB010000002.1, read on the forward strand.
AGGGCTTGAGCAGCACCGTCGGCGTCACGCTGGACGCCATGTGCTACCACGTCGAATGCGTCACCCGCGGCCTGCGCCGGGTGCAGGGCACCGCCTGGGTGATCGGCGACCTGCCTTTCGGCAGCTATCACGAATCGAAGGAACAGGCCATCCGCAGCGCCTCTGCCTTGCTGCACGCCGGCGCCCACATGATCAAGCTCGAAGGCGGCGGCTGGACCACCGACACCGTCCGCTTTCTGGTCGAGCGTGGTATTCCGGTCTGCGCACACCTCGGCCTCACGCCTCAAACGGTGCATGCCCTCGGGGGCTACCGCGTGCAGGGTCGCAGCGAAAGCGACGCCCTGCGCCTGAAGCGCGACGCCCTGGAGCTGCAGGATGCCGGCGCCGCCATGCTGGTACTCGAAATGGTGCCTGCGGCTCTGGCTGCCGAGGTCACCCAACAATTGCTACGCTGCCACACCATCGGCATCGGGTCGGGCAACGGTACCGCCGGGCAGGTACTCGTCATGCATGACATGCTCGGCGTCAACCTGGGCAAAACCCCGAAGTTCGTTCGCAACTTCATGGAAGGCGCCTCCAGTGTGCGCGATGCCATGGCGTCCTATGTGCGCGCCGTCAAGGACGGCAGCTTCCCCGACAACGCCAGCCACGCCTGGTGAGGCCATGCAAGTCGTCCACACCATTGCCGAACTGCGCCGTCACCTGGCCCGTTTCGACGCTCCGGCCTTCGTGCCCACGATGGGCAATCTGCACGAAGGGCACCTCGCGCTCGTGCGCCAGGCCCAACAGCTGGGAGACGTGACCGTCGCCAGCATCTTCGTCAACCGGCTGCAATTCCTGCCGCACGAAGACTTCGACACTTACCCGCGCACCCTTGATGCCGACTGCGCCCAACTCGAGGCTCTAGGCTGCGACGTGGTGTTCGCCCCTTCGGAGCAAGAGCTCTATCCCGAACCCCAGGGCTTCAAGGTTCACCCGCCGGCCGCGCTCGCCGACATGCTGGAGGGCCATTTCCGCCCGGGCTTTTTCACCGGCGTCAGCACGGTGGTGATGAAGCTGTTCCAGATCGTCTTCGGGCAGTGCAAGGCAGGCGGCCACGCCGTGTTCGGCAAAAAGGACTACCAGCAGCTCATGGTGATCCGCCAGATGGTCCGGCAGTTCGCGCTGCCCGTGACCATTCATGGCGGCGAGATCGTCCGGACCGACGACGGTCTGGCCCTGAGCTCACGCAACGGCTACCTGACCCCCGAGGAGCGAGCCGAAGCGGTGCAGTTGCCACGCGCCTTGCAAACCCTCGTCGCCGCGGTGCTGGGTGGCGAGCATAACCTGGCCGCACTGGAACAGCAGGCCACGGACACCCTGACCCGGCGCGGCTGGCAGGTGGACTACCTCACCGTGCGCCGGCGTGCCGACCTGCACCCCCCCGCCCCCAACGGCTTCTTGCCAGGTGAACTGGTGGCGCTGGGTGCGGCCCGCCTGGGCCGCACGCGCCTGATCGACAACTGGGAATTCTGAGGGCCCGGCGGTCTCAGCGGATTTCGGCCACGGGTTCACGTCCCATCAACCGGGTCACGGCTTCCTGGGGGCGCAGTCGCCCGTCCAGCAAAGCCACCACCGCCTCGGTGATCGGCATTTCGACGCCCAGCCATCGGGCCCGCTGTGCCACCGTGCGGGCGCTGTACACGCCCTCGGCCACATGGCCGAGCGAGTCCACCGCCTGCTGCAAGGTCTGCCCCTGCGCCAGCAGCAACCCCACTTGCCGGTTGCGGCTCAAGTCACCCGTGGCGGTCAGGACCAGATCACCCAGGCCGCTGAGTCCCATGAAGGTATCGATCTTCGCGCCCAGCGCTTGCCCGAGCCGAACCATCTCGGCCAGACCGCGTGTGATCAGTGCTGCACGGGCATTGAGGCCCAGCTGCAAGCCATCGCACAGCCCGGTGGCGATGGCCATCACATTTTTCACCGCTCCGCCCACTTCAACCCCCACCACGTCGTCGTTGGCATAGACCCGCAGCGCCTGGCTGTGGAAGGCCTCCACCAACAGGCGGCAGACCTCGGGATCGCGGCTGGCGGCCACCAGGGCGGTGGGGCAACCAGCCGCGACCTCCTTGGCAAAACTCGGGCCGCTGAGCACACCGGCGCGCAGGTCCGGTGCCACTTGTGCGCAAACCTCATGCCCCAGCAGCCCCAGCGGGGTCCGACCATCGGAGGCGGCATCCAGCGGTCGCTCGAAACCCTTGCACAGCCACACCACCGGCATCGACAGACCCCTCAATCGCTGCAGCATGCCGCGCAGCGCCGCCATCGGCGTCCCGATGACGATCAGATCCTCCGCCGCGAGCATGGCGGACAGCGCCGCTTCGGGTGCCGAAAAGGGATCGAGTCCAGCGGGAAACCTGGCACCGGGCAGGTAACGTCGGTTCTCCCGGTCTGCGGCCATCGCATCGGCCTGAGCGGCATCACGCGCCCACAGGCGCACCCGGTGCCTCACGCCCGTTTCGCTCGCGGCAGCGATCGCCAGAGCCGTCCCCCAGGCCCCGGCGCCCAGCACGGTGATGTTCATGGCTCGGGGGGGCGGGCTTTATTGAGTCACGGCCGGCGCAGCCGCTGCATCCTGCATCTGCTGCTGTTCATACATGGCCTGGAAATTGATCTCGGCCAGATGCACCGGAGGAAAGCCGCCACGCTGGATCAGGTCGGCCACGTTGCCGCGCAGGTAGGGATAGACGATTTGCGGGCAGGCAATGCCCAGGATCGGCCCCATCTGTTCCTGCGGCAGGTTGCGCAACTCGAAAATACCAGCCTGTTTGGCCTCGACCAGAAACACCGTCTTGTCCTTGATCTTGGTCTGCACGGTGCACGTCACGCTCACCTCGAACACACCTTCGGCCACGGGTTCGGCCGCCACGCCCAGCTGGATGTCCATGTTGGGCTGCTCCTGCTCCAACAGGATGGCAGGGGAATTGGGCTGCTCCAGCGAAGCCTCCTTGAGGTAGACGCGCTGAATCTGAAACACAGGGGTAAGGTCGGCCATGATGGTCTCGCAGAAAAAACAAAGCCCGCTGGGAGAGCCTTCTCGCAGCGGGCAAGAAACTCGTGAAGCAATGATTATGTCAGCATGGCAACGAGTTCACCGCGCGCATCGAGCGCATGCAAATCGTCACACCCCCCCACGTGCCGGCCGTCGATGAAGATCTGCGGCACGCTGGTACGCCCCACCTGTGCGGCCATGGCGGCACGCACATCGGGCCGCCCATCGACCACGATTTCTTCGTAATCCGTCACGCCCCGGGCCTCCAAAAGAGCCTTGGCGCGCTGGCAATAAGGACAGTAATCGCTGCTGTAAATCTTCACATGAGCCATGGTCACCTTCCAATCGGTGGTGAATGATCAGCCCTTTTGGACCGGGAGGTTGGCTGCGCGCCAAGCTCCCATGCCGCCAGCCAGGGAATAGGCCTTCTCGTAGCCGAGCTTTTTGGCCACGGCCACGGCGCGCTTGGAGCGGATGCCGGAGGCGCAGACCATCAGCACCGGCAGCGTCTTGTTCTTGACCACTTGCGTCAGGCGGTTCTCCAGCTCGCCGATCGGCACGTTCTTCGCGTTCGTCACATGCCCGGCCGCGAACTCCTCGGGCGAGCATACGTCGATGACGATCGCCTTTTCACGGTTGATCAACTGCACGGCCTGCGTTGGCGTCAGGCTGTTGGCCCCTCCACCACTCGTCACGGAGGGCCACAGCAGCATGGCGCCCGATGCGACAGCGATCAGGATCAGTACCCAGTTCTGAACGATGAAATCCACGGTTACCCCTTGTAGAACAACCCGGTATTTTAGAATCAAGGGCTTTGTACCTTCTTTGCCCTCTGCCATGTTCAAGCTCGTGCTCATCCGCCACGGCGAATCCATCTGGAACCTCGAAAACCGCTTCACCGGCTGGACCGATGTGGACCTCACACCGACGGGCATCTCGCAAGCCATTGCCGCCGGCCGCCTGCTCAAGGCCGAGGGGTGGGACTTCGACGCCTGCTACACCAGCGTGCTCAAGCGCGCCATCCACACGCTGTGGTACGTGCTCGACGAAATGGACCGCACCTGGCTGCCGGTGACCAAGGACTACCGCCTCAACGAACGTCACTACGGTGCGCTGCAGGGCCTTAACAAGGCAGACATGGCCAAGCAGTTTGGCGACGAGCAGGTGCTGGTCTGGCGCCGCAGCTACGACACCCCGCCGCCCGCCCTCGAACCGGACGATCCCCGCGGCCAGCGCAACGACCGCCGCTATGCCCATCTGCGTGCGGAGCAAATCCCCCTGACCGAGTGCCTCAAGGACACCGTGGCCCGGGTGGTGCCTTACTGGGAGCAGACCCTGGCACCGGCCATCCGTTCGGGCCAGCGCGTGCTGATTTCGGCCCACGGCAACTCCATCCGCGCCCTCATCAAGCACCTGGACGGCATCTCCGATGCCGACATCGTTCACCTCAACATCCCCAACGGCATCCCGCTGGTGTACGAGTTCGACGACGCGATGCGCCCCCTGCGCCGCTACTACCTGGGCGATGCGGCCGCCGCCGAAGCCGCTGCAGCTGCGGTGGCCGGCCAGGGCAGAGCCTGAACTCCTGCGCAGGGCATTGCGGAACCGACACCGCCCACACCCCTCCAAGGTGTATATTGCAGCGCAATGACCGGTGCACCCGGTTGAAGGTTGAGAGATGGGCCAGAAATTGAAAATTGCAGGTTGGGTGGCGATCGGCGCCTTGGCAGGCGCCCTCACCACGGTACAGTTGCAGGCGGTGGCACGGGGTGCCGTGTCGCCGTTGCCGCTGGAGGAGCTTCAGCAGCTGGCCGCCGTGTTCGGCATGATCAAGACCGATTACGTCGAACCGGTGGACGACCGCAAGCTCATCACCGATGCCATCTCCGGCATGGTGTCGGCCCTGGATCCGCACTCCCAATACTTCGATGCCAAGAGCTTCCGCGAATTCCGCGAGGGCACCAGCGGGCGCTTCGTGGGCGTCGGCATCGAGATCACCATGGAAGACGGGCTGGTGAAGGTCGTCTCCCCGATCGAGGACTCACCGGCCTTCCGCGCCGGGCTCAAGGCGAACGACCTCATCACCAAGATCGATGAAACCCCGGTCAAGGGCCTGACCATCAACGAGGCGGTTCGCCGCATGCGGGGCGAGCCCAACACCCGGGTGACGCTGACCATCTTCCGCCGCGACGAAAACCGCACCTTCCCGGTCACGATCACCCGCCAGGAAATCCGCACCCAGAGCGTGCGCGGGCGCGTGGTGGAACCGGGTTACGCCTGGCTGCGCGTGTCTCAGTTCCAGGAACGCACGGTCGAGGACTTTGCTCGTCGATTGGAAGCCATCTACCAGGAACAGCCGGATCTCAAAGGTCTGGTGCTGGATTTGCGCAACGACCCCGGCGGCCTGCTGGATGCGGCCGTGGCCCTGTCGGCCGCCTTCTTGCCCGAGAACGTGGTGGTGGTCACCACCAACGGCCAGCTCCCTGAAAGCAAGGCCACCTACCTCGCCTCCCCGCGCTACTACCTGCGGCGCGGTCAGCCCGACCCGATCCGCCGTCTGACCGAGGCGACCAACGGCATCTTCAAGACCATTCCGCTGGTGGTGCTGGTCAATGAAGGATCGGCCTCGGCCAGTGAAATCGTGGCAGGTGCCCTGCAGGATCACAAGCGGGCCACCATCATGGGCAACCAGACCTTTGGCAAGGGTTCGGTGCAGACGGTGCGCCCACTGGGCCCCGACACGGGCCTGAAACTCACCACCGCCCGTTACTACACCCCCAGCGGGCAGACCATCCAGGCGCGCGGCATCGTGCCCGACATCTGGCTGGACGAAACCGCCGAAGGCAACTTGTTCGCGGCCCTGCGCACCCGCGAAGCCGACCTCGACAACCGCCTCGGGAATGGCCAGCAGCGCGAACTGAGCGAAGCCGAGCGCGAGGCCGAACGCCAGCGCGAGCAAGAGCGGAAACAGGCCCGGCAACGCCTGGAAGAAGAGCAGCGCCGCAACCCCGGCCAGCGCTTGCTGCCTGAATTCGGCTCTGACCAGGACTTCCAGCTCCAGCAGGCACTCAACCAGCTCAAGGGTTTGCCGGTGATCGCCAGCCGCACGGCCACCGAACGTTCCGAACCCAAGGCCGAAAATTGAACGACGAGCAGCTCCTGCGTTACTCCCGACACATCCTGCTTGACGAGCTGGGTGTCGAGGGTCAGGAGCGGTTGCTGGCCTCTCATGCCTTGGTCATCGGAGCCGGCGGGCTGGGCTCCCCGGTGGCCCTGTACCTGGCCAGTGCCGGGGTCGGGCGCATCACCCTGGTCGATCACGATGCGGTGGACGCCACCAACCTGCAACGCCAGATCGCTCACAACCTCGAACGCATCGGACAGCCCAAGGCCGTGTCGGCCCGCACCGCCATGCTGGCCATCAACCCGGAGGTGTGCATCGACACGGTGCTGCAGCGCGCCGATGACGCCCTGCTCGACACCCATGTGCCAAGGGCCGACGTGGTGCTGGACTGCACCGACAACTTCGCCACCCGGCATGCCATCAACCGGGCGTGTGTGCGCCACCGGGTACCGTTGGTTTCGGGTGCCGCCATCCGCTTCGATGGGCAACTGTCGGTGTACGATCCGCGCGATGCCACTTCTCCCTGCTACGCCTGCGTTTTCCCCGACACCGAAGGGCTGGAGGAGACGCGCTGCGCCACCATGGGCGTGTTCGCCCCGCTGGTGGGGATCATCGGCACCATGCAGGCGGCCGAGGCCTTGAAAGTGCTGTCCGGCATGGGTTCGCGGCTCGTGGGGCGGCTGCTCATGCTCGACGGCCGCGATCTTGTTTTCCACGACGTCCGCCTGGCGCGCTCGACCACCTGCCCGGTCTGCGGCGTGCAGGCCTGATACCGGGCCCGGCGGTCGCTGCCGGCCCGATCTAGACCGCCCCCGCCCCCACGATCCAGCCTTCCAGCGGATCGAAGGGCGGCAAGCCATGGCATGGATGACCTGCCTCGTGTTGCCACTGCCCCCACGCCGCCTGCATGAGGCAAAGCACGGCGTCCAGCGCATCGCCCTGCGCGTCGCCGATGAGGGCCTCACGCAAGGTCTGGCCCACCCGCAGGCGCGTGCCCATGGCCTGCAGCAGCGGCGCAGAACCCGTTTCCAGCGCGTGCAAGAGGTCTTTGCGGGCCATCAGCCGCTCTGGCGTCTGGCGCGCCGCCTCATCGCTCTTGTAGCTGCGCGCGCCCAGCACGCTGCGGGCCAGCAAGCCGGGATACGCCTCCAGCGCCACCCGCCGTCGATCGCCCTGGTGCAAGCCCGGCAGATGCACACCGGCTTGCAACAAACAAGGCACGCCAGCATGCAGCATCAAGGCCACGGGCGGGTTGACCCATTTCATACTCGGGCTCGAACCCGCAGGACCGTCGGTGGCGCGGTGGGCGAACTTCTGCCCGGCCGGCCGCTCCCGGCAGAACGCAGCGAAGCGCTCACGGATCTCAGCCCGGCTCAAGGCGGCGTAGTGCCGCATGCAGGCCAGCCAATCGGTAGGCCAACCCAGGGCTTGCACCAATTCGCGGGGCAGGCCAAACGGCAGGTCGAAGCCGCCGACCCAATCGCCCGGCTCGGCCAGCCGACGGATGAAAGCGTCGAAGGTATCCAGCCGCTCCAGGCGTTGCAGCGTCACGAGTCGAATGCCTGATCCGACGTGCACACGGCCCACCGCGAGCACGATGGGCTTGCGCCGACCCGGTGCGCTCGTGAAGTCGCAACCCCAGAGTTCGGGGCGCTGCGCCGCCATGGCCAGGCCTCAGGCCCGCCCGATGATGCTGGCCGTGGCCATCAGTTCTTCCAGCAACGCCAGTGAAACCTTGCCCGACACGCTGTAGGGATCGAACTCGGGCCGCTCGGAATATTTCAGCACGATGGAGGTGTTGAGCTTGCTCAGATTGACCTGGCCCATGGTCCAGCCCCCAAAGCGGCGTTCGGAAATTTCCTCGTAATGCAGCAGCTCGATGTCGGTGTGGCGCGGGTCTTCGATGATGTGGTTGTAGAGCTGGTTGACGGCACGGCGCCCGCCCTCGATCGCCTGCACGAAAACGCCCCCTCCGTAGCACAGAATTCCGGTGATGCCGTTTTGCAGGTTGTGATGGCGCGCGGCCGCCAGGATCGATTCGATGGCCTCCGTGCTGTCCTTGTCCACCGCACGGCTGACGTAGAGAAGGCGAACCAACATGGCTTACTGGCCTCGTGGGATGAGTGAGAGGAATTCGCGACGCAGGTTGCTGTCCTTGAGAAACACGCCACGCATCACGGAATTGATCATCTTGCTGTCCATGTCCTTGACGCCCCGCCAGGCCATGCAGTAGTGGCTGGCTTCCATCACGATGGCCAGGCCGTCGGGCTGGGTTTTTTCCTGGATCAGGTCGGCCAATTGCACCACGGCCTCCTCTTGGATCTGTGGTCGTCCCATGACCCATTCGGCCAGGCGCGCGTACTTGCTCAGGCCGATCACATTGGTGTGCTCGTTGGGCATGACGCCGATCCAGATCTTGCCGATGACGGGGCAGAAATGGTGGCTGCAAGCACTGCGCACCGTGATGGGCCCCACGATCATGAGCTCGTTGAGGTGCTCGGCGTTGGGAAACTCCGTGATGGCCGGTGCTTTCACATACCGGCCGGCGAACACTTCCTTGAGGTACATCTTGGCCACACGGCGGGCGGTGTCCTCGGTGTTGTGGTCGTTGTCGGTGTCGATCACCAAGCTGTCGAGCACGGCCTGCATTTTCTCGGACACCTCGTCCAGCAGGGCCTCCATCTCTCCGGGCTGGATGAACTCGGCGATGTTGTCATTGGAATGAAAACGCTTGCGGGCCGCCCGTATGCGTTCACGGATCTTGACGGACACGGGTGTGCCCTCGTCGTGTGGGACGTCGGTCATGGTGTCTTCGGTCTTCATCAGCATGGGTTCATGGTAACACCCTTGTCTGCCATGGCGGCATTCCCCCATCCGGCCGCGGGGTACGTTGGCTCAGTAGCGGTGCCCGGTGAGGAACAGCACGGTGCGCATGACCGCAAACGCAATGCCGTCGCGCCAGCGCTCGTGCCAGGGCCTGGTGCGGAGTTGCTCCACTTGCAGGCGCCGGCCTTGAAAGCGCATCAGCCGGTCCAGGCGGTCGCGCAGGCGGCGGGCGAACACCACATCGGTGGTCACCACATTCGCCTCCCGCGCCAGCAACAGGCTCAAAGGGTCGAGGTTGGTGGACCCCACCGTGGCCCAGCGGCTATCCACCACCGCTACTTTGGCATGCAGGGCGCTGGGCGCGTATTCGTGGATCTCGACCCCGAAACGCAACAGCCGCCAGTGCACCGGCCGGGCGGCGTGGTATTGCAAAAAGCGCTCGTATTTCCCCTGGATCAGCAACCGCACCCGCACTCCGCGCTGCACGGCCAGGATGAGCGCGCGGCGCAAGCGGCGTCCGGGAATGAAATAAGCATTGGCGATGACCACTTCCTCTCGCGCCTCACCAATGGCCTTGAGATAGGCCTTCTCGATGTCGTGGCGGTGGCGCACGTTGTCGCGCAACAACAGGGCAGCATGGGCTTGGTGCACATGCAGCGTCTGCGCGTCCAAATCGGGCTGTGGGGACACATCCCACCACGCCCAGGGCTCGACCTGAGGCAAGCCTTCCAGCCAAGCTCCCCAGGCAGCACGGAAGGCGCGCTGCCGTGCCGCACGCAACGCCTGCAGACGCCACCAAAGCTGTTCCATGGTGTCGAGCATGTCCGCCACCAGCGGCCCGCTGACCTGCAGGGAAAAGTCCAAACGGGGAGCATCCAGGTGTCCCAGCACCACATCATCCTGGTCGTCGATCAAATTGATGCCGCCGCAGAAACCCACCACCCCATCCACCACGCAGAGCTTGCGGTGCAGGCGCCGCCAGCGACTCGGGATCAACAAGCCCAGACGCCCCAAAGGCTGGTAGATGCGCCACTGCACACCGGCGCGATGGAAGCGCTCGATCCATTCACGGGGCAACGTCGGCGTGCCAACGCCATCGACCACCAAGCGCACCGTCACCCCTCGCAACGCCGCCCGCTCCAGCGCCTCGGCCACCTGCAGCGCCCCGTTGGCGAACTCGAAGATGTAAGTCTCCACATGCACCAGACGCTGTGCACGGTCCATGGCCTGCGCCATCGCGGGAAACAAGGCCGCACCGCCTTCGAGCAAGCGCAGGCTGTGGCCGGGCCGCAGCACAGGCTTCAAACCCACGCCAGCTCCGCGATCAGCGGGAGATGATCGGACATGCGGCGCCAGGCCTTCCCATGCGGCACATGGGCATGCACCGGGCGCAAACCCCGTACGTAGATGCGATCCAGGTTCAGCAAGGGCAATCGAGCGGGGAAGGTCGGCAGGCGGATATCCTCGAAGGTGCGCAGACCGAACGCGGCCATGGGCCGGTGCAACCGCGCTTCCCAGTCGTTGAAGTCACCGGCCACGATGAGCCCTTCGTGCGCGGGCACATGCTCCTCGATGAAGCAGCCCAGCGCCTGCACCTGCCGCTGGCGGCTGGCGTGGATCAGCCCCAAATGCACCACCACCACATGCACCGGCTGCCCGTACACCTCCACCTTCACGTGCAGCAGGCCACGCTGCTCGAAGCGGTGGTCCGAGACGTCGTGGTGCTGCTGCGCCAGAACCGGCCAACGGGTCAACAAGGCGTTGCCATGCTCACCGTGCCGGGTCACGGCATTGGTGTGGTACACGGCTTCATAGCCCTCGGGTGCCAGAAAGTTGGCCTGCCCTTCGGCTGGCCAATGGGCAAAGATGCGCTGCATCTTGCGGTTGACACCCCGCACCTCTTGCAGACAGACCAGATCGGCATCGAACTGCTCCACGGCATGCACGAGGTTGTGGATCTCTAACCGACGCGCAGGCCCTAACCCCTGCACGCCTTTGTGAATGTTGTACGTCGCCACGCGAAGGGTGTTCATCTCAAAAACCATTCGATGGATGGGTGTTCCGGTTGCTCACGCTTGGTGGACATGGGAGCCGCCGAACCGGCGAAAGATTCCCGCCAGCGGCAACTCGGACGATCGAGCGCCCACAGCCCCCGGAGACAAACCTAAAAACGGTTCGATCGGAATCCCTTCAAACGCTCGCGACCCTCTTGCTTGCGAGCCTGTTTGCGCGCTTCTTCCCGCTCCAGGGCCTTGCGGCCGGTATAGCCTGTCGCATCGGCGATCCACCACCACAGCGCGGCCAGAGGAAACGGCGCCAGCACCCACCACCAGCTCCACGCAGCGACGGGGCCGATCGCGGCCCATTTCAACACCAGCAGTATCAGACCCAGTATCAAGAATCCCATGACGGCATGCCTCCTGTGAGTTGGCCCGTATCGATTGCAACAAGAGGTAATTCCCCGGCGTGGGGAAAACCTGCCCCGCTAAAATCGGGATGCACCCCCCCTCATTCTGCTTGAAGGAAAACATCATGAAACGCGCACTGCTCATTGTGGCCGCCAGCACCGTCGTGGCGCTACCGGCTCTGGCCGACGAAGCCCTGGCCCGCTCCAAGAACTGCATGGCCTGCCATGCCGTGGACAAGAAGCTGGTAGGACCCTCCTACAAGGACATCTCGGCCAAGTATGCAGGAGACCCCAACGCCGTGGCCAGACTGGCCACGAAAATTCAGCGCGGTGGCTCTGGCGTATGGGGCGCGATTCCCATGCCCGCCAACCCCCAGGTCAGCGACGCCGAGGCCCAGAAGCTGGCGGCTTGGTCGTTGAGTTTCCGCTGATTCAGCCTGCCAGGCCCAATGGGGCCTGGGTTCTTGCCCGCACGGTTCAAGGTGCGTCGCGCCGTCCGCCGCCCCGCCCGGCATCCTGTTTCGCCTTGCGCTGGGCAGCCCGCTCGGCCTCCACGCGCAACGCGGTCTGAAGCCACTGCTCATACTCCTGGGGTGTTTCCAGGGTGATGCGGCCCAATGCACCGGTGCGAAAGTCAGTCAGCACGATCTCCGCAGCCTTCTGCCGATTGAGGCGTCCTCCCGGCAGCAAAGCCCCCCGCTTGCGGGCGATGGCCGCCAGCAGCTCTTCGTCTTTCATGCCGGCAATGGCCTGCGGCGTCCATCCCCATTGGTAACGCGCCTCCAACAGGGCGCCATAAGGCCCCTGGAGGGCCTTGAGCAGCTCCAACGCCACCTCTTCCTCGTCATAGGCGTTGCGTCCCACGGCACCGCTGGCCGCCAAGTAGTAACCGCTTTGCGGCACGATGATCTTGGGCCACAACACACCCGGCGTATCGTATAGATAGAAATCGTCGGCCAGAACGATGCGTTGTTCCTGCTTGGTGACGCCGGCTTCGTCGGCGGCTTTCGTGGCCCGCTTGCCCACCAGCGTATTGATGAGCGTGGACTTGCCCACGTTGGGAATACCGCCGATGAGCACGCGCATGGGCTTGACCATGCCCCCACGATGGGGCGCGAGCTCGTGACAGGCTTTGATCAGCGCCCGTGCCGGTCCGGCCATGCCCGCGTCCAGACCCATGGCCAGTGTGCCGGAACGCGAGTTGTAGTGGTCCAACCAGGCCTGCGTACGCACCGGATCGGCCAGATCCTGTTTGTTCAATACCTTGAGCGTGGGCTTGCCCCGGGTGATCTGGGCCAGCATGGGGTTGGCGCTGGAACCGGGCAAGCGCGCATCCAGCATCTCGATGATGACATCGATGGCCTTGATGCGCTCCGCAATCGCCTGGCGGGTGGCATGCATGTGTCCGGGGAACCACTGTACCGACATGGGTCTGGCGCTCCTGTGAGTCTCAGGCGTGCGCCTGCAGCCAGTCGTGCAGTTCGCGCACCGAATGGGCCACGAAGCGCGGACGGAAATCGGCGAACCCTTCGGGGTCGTGGGCGCCGTAGCTGACCCCTACGCTGGCGCAACCAGCGTTCGCCGCCATTTGCAGGTCATGCGTGGTGTCGCCAATCATGAGCGTGCGCTCCGGGTCCACCCCGAACTCGCGCATGAGTTCCTGCAGCATCAGCGGATGGGGCTTGCCCGCCGTCTCGTCGGCGGTCCGCGAACCGTCGAACAGCCCGTGCAGTTCCACATGCCGCAGGGCTTCGTCGAGCCCACGGCGGCTTTTGCCCGTCGCCACCGCCAGCCAGTGCTGGCGCGACTTGAGTTCATGCAGCATGGGCAGCACGCCCTGGAACAGGGCGATGTCATGCTGGCGGGCCAAGTAGTGGTGGCGGTAGCGTTCGCCCAGCAGCGGGTAACGCTCGGGCGGGACGTCGGGCGCGGCATGCGCGAGCGCTTGCATGAGCCCCATGCCGATCACGTACGACGCCGCTTCGTCCGACGGCGCCTGCCCCCCCACATCGCGTACCGCCGCCTGGATGCAACGCACGATGATCGCGGTGGAATCGAACAGGGTGCCGTCCCAGTCGAAGGCGATGAGGTCGAATTGGCGGGGGCGCATGGACTGAACTCAAAAGACAAAGGGCGCATTGTGCGCCCTTTTGGGTGACAACCGTGGTTGGCCCCAGCCATCCGCTTGGACACGGACTGAAAGGGCGGCCACGGTTGACCGGTGATCCGTTTCCGGATTATTTTACTTGTTGGTGAACTCTGGGTAGGCTTCCTGGCCACATTCGGTCAGGTCCACGCCCTCGTATTCCTGTTCTTCGGTCACACGGATGCCCATGACCGCTTTCAGGATGCCCCAGACGATCAGGCTGGTGACGAACACCCACACGAAGATGGTGGCGGCACCAGCGATCTGACCGAGGAAGGTCGAATCGTGGTTGGTCAGCGGCACCACGAGCAGGCCCAGCAAACCGCAGCTGCCGTGCACGGAGATGGCACCGACCGGGTCGTCGATCTTGAGCTTGTCCAGCGCCAGGATGGACAGCACCACCAGCAGACCACCGGCAAAGCCGAACAGCGTGGCCAGCAGCGGGGTCGGCGTGTCGGGGCCGGCGGTGATGGTCACCAGTCCGGCCAGTGCACCGTTGAGCAGCATGGTCAAGTCGCCCTTGCCGAAGATGATCTTCGACAGCAGCAGGGCACCGATCGCGCCCCCGGCAGCGGCGGTATTGGTGTTCAGGAACACGATCGCCACGTCGTTCGCGCTGGCGGCGCTGGCCGTGGCCAGAACGGAGCCGCCGTTGAAACCGAACCAGCCCATCCACAGGATGAAGGTGCCCAGGGTGGCCAGCGGCAGGTTGGCACCGGGGATGGCGCGCACCTCACCGTTGGGGCCGTATTTGCCCTTGCGCGGACCCAGCAGGAGCACGCCTGCCAAGGCCGCCGCTGCACCGGCCAAGTGGACGATGCCGGAACCGGCGAAGTCCGAAAAGCCCAGGTCTTCCAGGTTGAACAAGCCGAATACAGCATCGCCGCCCCAAGTCCAGGCACCTTCCATCGGGTAGATGAAACCGGTCATGACCACGGCAAAAGCCAGGAAGGCCCACAGTTTCATGCGTTCGGCCACCGCACCGGAGACGATGGACATGGCCGTGGCCACGAACACGACCTGGAAGAAGAAGTCCGCCGCCGGGGCGTAGGTGGACTCGGCCTCGTAGGTGAAACCCTCTTGCACGCCGCTGTCCATGATGCCGGACAGGAAGAGGTCGCCACCGTACATGATGGCGTAACCACACACCATATACATGATGCTGGCGATGGCGAACAGGGCCACGTTCTTGGTCAGGATTTCGGTGGTGTTCTTGGCCCGCACCAGACCGGCTTCCAGCATGGAGAAACCGGCCGCCATCCACATGACCAACGCGCCACAGATCAGGAAGTAGAAGGTATCGAGCGCAAACTGCACCTCGAAGACGGTGTGGAGGGCCTGTGTGGCCACGGCGGTGGCCTCGGCCACGGCCGCGGTGTCAGCCTCCTCGGCGCCCACGGCCTTGGCAGCCAGGACGGTGGCTGCGATTCCCAACGCTTTGAACAGGGGTTTCATGTGCATCTCCTTCACAGGGCTTCCTGGCCGGTTTCGCCGGTGCGGATGCGCACCACCTGCTCCAGCGGGAACACGAAAATCTTGCCGTCGCCGATCTTGCCGGTGCGCGCCGCACCCTCGATCCCTTCGATGACACGCTCGACCAGGTCGTCGGAGACCGCCGCCTCCACCTTGACCTTGGGCAGAAAATCCACCACGTACTCCGCGCCGCGGTACAGCTCGGTGTGGCCCTTCTGACGACCGAAGCCCTTGACCTCGGTGACGGTGATGCCCTGCACGCCGATGAGCGACAGCGCTTCTCGCACTTCGTCCAGCTTGAAGGGTTTGATGATCGCAGTGACCAGCTTCATGTTCAGCCTTTCTCACTTGTGGGATGGATGGCTCGGCGGGTACGGGACCCGACCGCTTGAGGTGTCTCCATCACCCCCACCAGAGGGAGCAATGGCACGCCGGGTCTAAAGCACGATGTGTGCCAGCTGCGGATGGCCACGGGCAGCGATCCGCTACACTTGCTTCCGATTGCAAGCGATTGGCACCGACTTTGTGCATACGCAGGCCTGCCAATCACACCAAAACAGGGAGGAACGACGCCATGAGTTTGTGCGTGGTGCAAAGTCGTGCATTGCTGGGGCTCGGGGCCCACCCGGTCAGCGTCGAGGTGCATCTGGCGAACGGACTGCCCGGCTTCACGCTGGTAGGTCTCGCGGACACCGAGGTCAAAGAGGCCCGCGAACGGGTACGCTCGGCCATCCAAAACGCGGGGCTGGAGTGGCCGCATGCCCGGCGCATCACCGTCAACCTGGCACCGGCAGACCTGCCGAAAGACTCGGGTCGGTTCGATTTGCCGATCGCGGTCGGCATCCTGGCCGCGAGCGGGCAGATGGACTCCAGCCAGCTGCGCGGATTCGAGTTCGCGGGAGAGCTGTCCCTGGGCGGTGAGCTGCGCGCGATACGTGGCGCACTCGCCATGAGCCTGGCCCTGCTCAACGATGCACCATCATCGTGCGGCCTGCCCCCCGCACTGGTGCTGCCACCGGGCAGCGCCGAGGAAGCCGCCCTGGTACCCCAGGCCCGCGTCTTCCGCGCCCGGCACCTGAGCGACGTCGTGCGCCGCTTTCCAGCGCCGAATGCACCGGCAGAGGATGCAGCGCCGCCCGATAAGGGCTGGATCGAAGTTCGTCCCCAGACCCGGCGCGCCACCGAACCGGCCGCCGACCTAGCCGACGTGAAAGGTCAGGCCGCCGCACGGCGTGCGCTCGAGATCGCCGCCGCCGGACAGCACAGCCTGCTGTTCAGCGGCCCGCCCGGCGCCGGCAAGTCCATGTTGGCCCAAAGGCTACCGGGCATCCTGCCCGACCTCGACGACCTGCAAGCCCTGGAAGCGGCCGCCATCGCCTCCCTGGCGGGCCGGTTCGAGCCCACGGCCTGGGGCCGGCGGCCGTTCAGCGCTCCGCATCACACAGCCAGCGCCGTCGCCCTCGTCGGAGGCGGCAACCCACCCCGGCCTGGTGAAATTTCGCTGGCCCACCACGGGGTGCTGTTTCTGGACGAATTGCCCGAGTTTCCCCGTACCGCGCTGGAATCGTTGCGCGAGCCGCTCGAAACCGGGGTGATCCGCATTTCGCGGGCGGCGCGCCAGGTGGAGTTCCCGGCGCGATTCCAGCTCATCGGGGCCATGAACCCCTGCCCTTGCGGCTATCTGGGCGCGACCCACCACGCCTGCCGCTGCACCCCGGAGCAGGTTGCCCGTTATCAGAGCAAGCTCAGTGGCCCGCTGCTGGACCGCATCGACCTGCACGTCGAGGTTCCGAGCCTACCGGCCGAACAGTTGCTGCACCACGCTGCGGGTGAACCCAGCGCCCGGGTGCGGGAACGCGTCATCGCCGCTCGCCAGCGCGCCGTGCAACGGCAGGGTGCGCCCAATCAGGCGTTGCGCGACGATGCCCTGCAACGTCATGCCCAACTGGACGCCGCCGCGGCCCGGCTGCTGCAGCAGGCAGCGACACGCCTGGGTTGGTCCGGCCGGGCCACACACCGGGCGCTGCGGGTGGCCCGCACCATCGCCGACCTCGCCGCCAGCGCAGCGATCCAGACCACGCACATCGCCGAAGCCCTGCAGTACCGCCAGCCGCTGCATCGATAGGTGTCGGTGCGCGCGGGTGCGCGCGGGAGGAGGTGGCGCATAATGACACGCTGGAGATGACACAAACGGCACACCGCTGCCCTCACCGCGACACCGCCCGATGAACCATCCTGCATCGACCCTGACCCCGCCGCCTGCGCCGTCGCGGAATGTCTCCCCTCCTTCGCTGCGTTGGCCCACACCCCCTTACGCCAGCTACGGAGAACACAGCACCAGCTCACCCAGCGGGCTGGAGTGCCTGATCGAAGGCACCAATGGCCAATCGCGCCCCTGCCTGATCAAGGGCCTGGACCTGCCGGGCAAGACGGCCCTGATTCAAGTGCCGCCCTCGCGAACCGTGATGCCGTTGCGCTTCGACATGTTCCGCCGCATCACCGTCACGCAGCCCCTGCCTCCCCTTCAGGAAGGCGCAGCGGGCGCCGACACCGCCTTCTCCGAGTTGCTGGGCTTCCGACCGCGCCTGCCCTACAAGCTGACCTTCAAAGATGGTCAAGTCGAATCGGGCACCACCATCGGCCACATCGAATCCGAAGAGGGCATTTTCCTGTTCCTGCCCGTCAACGAACAGGACCACGTACAGCGGGTGTTCATCCCGCAGATGGTGGTGCAGGCATTGCACGTGGGCGAGGCGATCGGCCACGTGTTGGTGCAGCAGCAGGCGGTCACGACCGAGCAGGTCGAACTGGCTGCCCGTGAACAGGAAAACCTGCGCAATCGCAAGCTTGGCGACTATTTGGTGATCAAGGAAATCGTCAAGCCGGAACAGCTTCTCATGGCGCTGGAGGAGCAGGCGCGCATGCCCATGGTGCGCATCGGCGAAGCGCTGACGGCGCTGGGATTGGTGACGCAAGCACAGCTCGAAGAGGCGCTGGAGCGGCAGAAAACCGAGCGCAGCGTCCCGCTGGGCGAACTTCTGGTGCAAAGCGGCCAGCTCACCCGCGACGACCTGCGGATCGCTCTGGCGCGCAAGATGGGCTACCCCGTGGTCGATCTGGCCAAGTTCCCGGTGGACGCCGAGGCATTGCGCCGGGTGCCGATCGCGCTGGCGCGCCGGCACCGCATCGTGCCGCTGCTGTGGCGCAACGGCATGGTCGTGGTCGCGGCCGAAGACCCCTCCAAGCGCGGCATGCTGGAAGAACTGGAGTTCACGCTGCAGTCCAAGGTGGTGGCGGCACTGGCCAGCGGCACCCTCGGGCCTCAGGCCATCAATCAGGCCTACGCCCGCTTCGGCCTCGACGAAGGGGCGCCCGGTGCGGTGGAGCCGGCGGCGGATGCCCACCCGTCTTCCGGCAAGCTGCTCGAATCGCTGGAGATGGAAGTCCAGGAGGACAGCGATCTGGCCGCCGCCCAGATCGAGCAGTCCGACAACTCGCTGGTCAAGCTCATCAACAGCATCATCATCGAGGCCCATGGGCAAGGGGCGTCGGACATCCACATCGAGACCCATCCGAGCAAACGCAAGGTGCGCATCCGGCTGCGCAAGGACGGGCGGCTCGTGCCCTACATGGAGCTACCGCACACCTACCGCGCCGCCATCGTCGCACGCATCAAGATCATGTGCGATCTCGACATTTCCGAACGCCGCAAGCCGCAAGACGGCAAGATCGACTTCGCCAAGTTCTCCCCTCATCACAAACTGGAACTGCGCGTCGCCACCATTCCCACGCTCAACGGTGCCGAAGATGTGGTGATGCGTCTGCTGTCATCCGCCAAACCACTGTCCATCGACCAGCTCGGCCTGACCCCTCAGAACCTGGCGCGCCTGAGCGAAGCGGTGGAGCGGCCGCACGGCATGGTGCTGTGCGTCGGACCCACCGGCTCGGGCAAGACCACCACCCTGCACTCGCTGCTGCAACACATCAACACGCCGGATCGCAAAATCTGGACGGCTGAGGACCCGGTCGAGATCAGCAACCCCGATCTGCGCCAGGTGCAAGTCAATCCCAAGATCGACTGGACCTTCGCCAAGGCCCTGCGAGCCTTTCTGCGCGCCGACCCGGACGTGATCATGGTCGGCGAAATCCGCGACGAAGAAACGGCCCAGGTGGCCATCGAGGCATCCCTCACCGGGCATCTGGTGCTGTCCACGCTGCACACCAACAGTGCGCCGGAAACCGTGGTGCGCCTGCTGGATATGGGCATGGACCCGTTCAACTTCGCCGACTCGCTGGTGGCGGTGCTGGCCCAACGGCTGGTTCGGCGCCTGTGCAGCGGTTGTATCCAGACCCAGCCCGCCGACGAGGCCTGGGTGGACGAACTGCTGGAGGATTATTTGCACGGCTTTCCCGTCGCCTTGCGCCCTGACAAGGACCGTCTGCGCGAAGAATGGCTCCAGTCCTATGGGCAGGAAGGGCGCTTCGTTCAGCGCCACTCCACCGGCTGCGCTGCCTGTGACCAGTCCGGCCTGAAGGGGCGGGTCGGCGTACACGAGCTGCTGGTCATCGACGCCCCGCTGCGCCGCCTGATCCAGCGCAAGGCGCCTTCCGAGGCGCTGCAAGAGTCCGCCATGACCCACGGCGGATTCCGCAACCTGCGTCAAGACGGCATCCTCAAGGTGCTGCAGGGCCTGACCACCATCGACGAAATTCGGGCCCATTGCGCGCACTGACGCCCCCCGGCCTGGCGCAGGTACGCCGCGATTGCGTCACGCCGCTGGTACCACGCACCGGCTCCTGCCGCGGAGGTCAGAGGTTGGGTGCCAGCAGCCGCTCCAGGTCGGCCTCGCTCATGCCGCGGCGCTGGGCCATGTCGGCCAACTGGTCACGACCGATTTTGCCGACGTTGAAATACGTCGCCTCCGGATGGGCGATGTAGAAACCGCTCACACTGGCCGCCGGCGTCATGGCCAGGCTCTCGGTCAAGCCCATGCCGATCTCCGCGCAGTGCAGCACCTCGAACATGTCGCGCTTGACGGAGTGATCGGGGCAGGCAGGATAGCCCGGCGCGGGCCGAATGCCCTGGTAGCGCTCGGCGATCAGGTCATCGTTGCTCAGGTTTTCGTGCGGGGCGTAGCCCCACAGGTCGGTACGCACCCGCTGGTGCAAGCATTCGGCCAACGCCTCGGCCAGGCGATCGGCCAACGCTTTGAGCAAAATGGCGTTGTAGTCGTCATGCGCGGCTTCGAAGGCCGCGGCACGCTGGTCGGCGCCCAGGCCGGCCGTGACGGCAAACATCCCGACGTAATCGGCCACGCCCGATGCCCGAGGCGCGACGAAATCGGCCAGGCAGCGGCTGGGACGCATCACTCCGTCGATTTCCTGTTTTTCGGTTTGCTGACGCAAACCATACCAGGTCAGGAGCACCTCGGTGCGGGATTCGTCGGTATAGAGGACGATGTCGTCATCGTTGACGGCATGGGCAGGGTACAGGCCGACCACGGCGTTGGCGGTGAGCCAACGGCCTTCCACGATCTTTCTGAGCATGGCCTGCGCATCGGCAAACACCTTGCGCGCCTGCTCGCCCACCACCTCGTCGTCGAGGATGGCAGGGTATGGGCCCGCCAAGTCCCAGGTCTGGAAGAAGGGCCCCCAGTCGATGTAGCGGGCCAGCTCACCCAGGTCGACATGTTTGAACACGCGCCGGCCCAGAAACTTCGGCACCACCGGGGTGTAAGCATCCCAATCGATCGGGGTTTTGTTGGCACGGGCTTTGGCCAAAGGCCACAGTGGGGTCTGCTTCTTGTTGGCGTGCAGGGTACGGATCTGGTCGTAGTCGGCCCGCAACTCCTCTAGGTAAGCGGCGCGAGCTTCACCCAGCAGGTTCTGCGCCACCCCCACGCTGCGCGAGGCATCCGGCACATAGATCACCGGGCCGCTGTAGTGGGGAGCGATTTTCACCGCCGTATGCACACGGCTGGTGGTGGCACCACCAATCAACAGCGGCACCCCGCGTTCGCGGAAGTAAGGGTCCTTCTCCATCTCGGCGGCCACGTACTGCATTTCTTCCAGGCTCGGGGTGATCAGGCCGCTCAGGCCCACGATGTCGGCATTCACCTCCTTGGCCTTGGCCAGGATGTCGTGGCAGGGCACCATCACGCCCATGTTGACCACGTCGAAGTTGTTGCATTGCAGCACCACGGTGACGATGTTCTTGCCGATGTCGTGCACATCGCCCTTGACGGTGGCGATCACGATCTTGCCCTTGGCCTGCACGTCGCCACCAGCGGCTTCGAGTCGGCGCTTCTCCTCCTCGATATAGGGCACCAGGTGGGCCACGGCCTGTTTCATCACGCGGGCGCTTTTGACCACCTGCGGCAAAAACATCTTGCCCTGACCAAACAAATCGCCCACCACGTTCATGCCGTCCATCAGCGGGCCTTCGATGACGTGCAGCGGACGTCCCCCCTCGGCCTTGAGGGCCTGCCACATCTCTTCGGTGTCTTCGGTGATGAATTCGTTGATGCCGTGCACCAGCGAATGGATCAGCCGCTCGCGCACCGGCAGCGACCGCCAGGCGTACTTGGCGGAGTCGTCCTTGGCAGCACCCTTGACGGTCTCGGCGATCTCGAGCAGCCGCTCGGTCGCATCGGGCCGGCGATTGAGCACCACGTCTTCCACGCGCTCGCGCAGTTCGGGGTCCAGGTCGTCATAGACGCCGATCATGCCGGCGTTGACGATGCCCATGTCCATGCCGGCCTGGATGGCGTGGTACAGGAACACGGTATGGATGGCCTCGCGCACCGGCTCGTTGCCGCGGAAAGAAAAGCTGACGTTGGACACGCCGCCCGACACCTTGGCACCGGGCAGGTGCTGCTTGATCCAGCGGGTGGCCTCGATGAAGTCCACCGCATAGTTGTTGTGCTCCTCGATGCCGGTGGCGATGGCGAAGATGTTGGGGTCGAAGATGATGTCTTCGGGCGGGAAGCCCACCTCATCGACCAGGATGCGGTAGGCCCGCTCACAAATCTCGATCTTGCGCTGGAAGGTGTCGGCCTGGCCTTGCTCGTCGAAGGCCATCACCACGGTGGCCGCGCCATAGCGCCGGATCAGCCGGGCCTGGCGCTTGAACTCCTCCACCCCTTCTTTCAGGCTGATGGAGTTGACGATGCCCTTGCCCTGGATGCACTTGAGGCCCGCCTCGATCACCTCCCACTTGGAGCTGTCGATCATGATCGGCACACGCGCGATCTCGGGCTCGGAGGCGATCAGGTTGAGAAAGCGCACCATCGCGGCCTTGCTGTCGAGCATGGCCTCGTCCATGTTGACGTCGATGATCTGCGCGCCGTTTTCCACCTGCTGGCGGGCCACGGCCAGCGCATCCTCGAACCGGCCCTCCAGGATCATGCGCGCAAACGCCTTGGAGCCGGTGACGTTGGTGCGCTCGCCGATGTTGACGAAGAGGCTGTGCTCGTCAATGACCAGCAGCTCCAGGCCAGACAACAGCATGGGGGGGACGGCAGAATGGGCGGGCGAGCCGGCACGGGCCACGGCGCCTTGCGGATGGTCAGGGTTCACGTTGCGGGAGGAGGATACGGGCACGGCACTCACCTGGATGATAGGAATCAGGTGAGCGCGGTTGATGCGGGAAACCAAGCCTGACGCTGCCCACACGGCCCGCTTCGGGCCGCGCGGCAGCGCTGCAGCGCTCCTTGGTGGACCGGTATTTTACCGGGCTGCGTTCAGGAAAGCCTCCAGCAGCGGGCTGCAATCCAGCATGTCGTCGCCGAGGTGGTGAAACTCGGGGTGCCACTGCACCCCGCACACGAAGCTGCGCCCGTTCCAGCGTATGGCCTCGATCACCCCGTCGGGGGCCGTGGCTTCGACCACCACGTCCTTGCCCAGCCGGTTCACCGCCTGATGGTGGATGGAGGCCACCTTGCCACCCGGCACCTTGAACCAGTCCTTCATCTTGCCGTCGGCCGTGAAGGCCACTTCATGCACGTTGCGGTCGTACTCGTGGCTTTCATGGCCCAGGCTGCCGGGACACTGGGTGGGCAAATCCTGATAGAGGCTGCCGCCCAGTGCCACATTGATGAGCTGCATGCCCCGGCAAATGCCCAGAATCGGCTTGCCAGCCTCCATGAATTCGTGCACCAGCTCCAGCTCGTAGGCATCACGCACCGGGTCACCGCTCCATTCGGGCTTGAGCGGCTCCTCGCCATAGGCGCGGGGGCTCACGTCGGCGCCACCCTGCAGCAACAAGCCATCGAGGTAGTCCGCATAGTCACGGATGCGAATATTGCTGCGCATCAACGCGCCGTCGGACAGCACCGAAGGCACCATCAGCACCAGCGTGTCGCGCGAGGCTGCCCACTGCGCCACCGACTGCTCCAGCACCTGCAAGGTCTTGGTTTTCAGGCCGGTGCCTCCGGTTTCGGGGTGGAAGATCCGGGCGGACAGACCGATGTGAACGGGGCGGCGGCGGCCAAGCATAGACACTCCTGCAAACGGGTTTCAGATTTTCGGTCGGACGTCGTGCATCTGCAAAAACAGGTCCACCGCCTCGACCACATGCCGGCGGGTCGCTTCGGCGTCCCGCTGCGGCGGCAAGCCATAGATCGCCCGCACGATATCCAGTCCGATCCACATGCCGAGCAGGTGTTCCGCATCACGTTCAGGATGAGGAAACCGCGCCAGGCCAGCCCGGTCGGCCGCGGCCATCCAGCTCGCGAGGCGGTCCACCGTGAAGCGCGGCCCCAGGCCGAACAGCAGGGCGGCATCCTGCTCGGACAGACCCTGTAGGCCAGCAATCGCGCGCACGAAACGCCGGTAGGCATCGCGGTGGACGAATGCCAGCAACCGCTGGCCGAGCTCGACCAGCGCCCCGCGCACCCCGAGCGCGTCGGCGGGAATGACGTCCAACCCTCCCGACAGGTCACGCACGCAGGCCTGCACGACCGCATCCAACATGGCCTGCCGATTCGCGTAACGGGTATAGACCGTGGCGCGCGACACCCCGGCCCGGCGTGCCACCGCTTCCATGGAGCACCCCTGCGGCCCCTCGGTGAGCAACAACTCGGTGGCTGCCTCGAGGATGGCCTGGTCTTTCGCGAGATCTACCGGGCGCGGCATGAGCCCTCTCCCGTGTACCAGGAGCAGCGGAAGGGAAATACCTCCTGATCCGAATTTCTGTACAACATTGTTCAATAATAGCGCCTGTCTTTTTTTGAGCGCCCCTTACACGCCATGAATCCTCCTGCATTCTGGGCCCGAGCCGCCTTGGCCTTGGTGTTCGTCCCATTGATTTCGGGCCTGACGGCCTGTTCACGCCCGGCTGCCCCCTCGGAGACAGCCTCCCCGGCTCCCTGGGTGCGCATGGCAGCGATCGAAGATGCGACGAACTCCACTCAGGTGTTGTCCGGCACGGTCAAGGCTCGCCTGGAGTCGCCAGTGGCGTTCCAGATCGGCGGCCGGGTGTTGACGCGCCATGTGGAAGCGGGGCAAACGGTGCGGACAGGGCAATTGCTGTTCTCGCTCGACCCCAGGGATGTCGAAGCCAGTGAACAGGCCGCCCGCGCCCAACTGGCCGCTGCGGAAGCGGCCATGGTCACGGCGCAACGGGAGCTGGAACGTCAGCGCCGGCTCGTCGAGCAAGGCTTTGTGAGCGCGCAGACACTGGACCGGCTCGAACTCGCGCTGCGCGACGCCCTGAGCCGACTGGATGCTGCCCGCGCCCAGGCCACCCAGGCCCGCAACGCCCGAGGCTACGCCGACCTCCGCGCCCCTGGCAACGGCGTGATCACCGAAGTCTCCGGGGAAGCCGGGCAGGTGGTATCGGCCGGGCAAGGGCTGGCGGTGCTGGCACTGGCCGGTGAGCGCGAGGTGGAGGTGTACCTGCCTTCGGCCGTCGCCCCTCGCAAGGGCAGCGTCACCAACCTGCAGGGTTCGACCGCATCGGTGGAACTGCGTGAGGTGGCCGGTGCGGCGGACCCGCAAAGCCGCACCTGGCGTGCGCGCTACCGCATCGAAGGCCCGGTGGCGACCGAGGACTGGCCACTGGGGGCCGTGGTACGGTTGAGCCTGGTGCGGGCGAACGCTGAATCGACCGGCGCAGACCAGCGGATTCCGCTCGGGGCGCTGGACGAGCGTGCCGACGGTCCCCGCATATGGCGTGTGGTCAACGGCCAGGCCGAACCGATCCCGGTGGAGGTGCTGGCACTGGACGCCAGCCATGCGCGCATCCGCAGCCCGCTGGCCACGGGTGATCGAGTGATTGCCCTCGGCACCCACCGGCTGACGCCGGGCATGGCCGTGCGGGAGCTGACCCCATGAGTTTTCCCAACCTCTCGGCGCTCGCCGTGCGCGAGCGCGCCATCACGCTGTTTTTCATCCTGCTGTCGGTGATGGCGGGTATTTATGCCTTCTTGTCGCTTGGCCGCGCTGAAGACCCGGCCTTCACGGTGCGTGTGATGGTGGTCTCGGCCATCTGGCCCGGCGCCACCACCGAGCAGATGCAGTCGCAGGTGGTGGACAGGCTGGAAAAGCGCATCCAGGAGGTCGAATACCTCTACAAGATCGAAACCACCATCCACCCTGGCCGGGCCGACATTCAGGTGGAGTTCCACGACCACACCCCCAGCGCCAAGGTACCCGATCTGTTCTACGAGGTGCGCAAGCGCATGTCCGACGAAGCCCCTCGCCTGCCCCGCGGCGTGATCGGCCCCATCGTCAACGACGACTTCGCCGACGTGTACTTTTCTCTCATGGCATTGACAGCCCCGGGGCTGGAGATGCGTGAGCTGACTCGTGAGGCCGAGGCCATCCGCGACCGGCTGCAACGCGTCCCCGGCCTACACAAAGCCGTGCTGCTGGCCGAGCGGCCCGAGCGCGTGTTCATCGACTTCGACATGGCCCGGCTCAACCAGCTCGGGCTCTCGCCCCAGGCGGTGTTCGACGCCATCGACGCCAGCAACCAGCTGGTACCCGCCGGCGCACTCGACCTGGACGGCCCCCGCGCCTATCTGCGCGTGGTCGCGGACCTCTCGGACCCCGAGCAGCTGGCCGCCCTGCCGCTGCGCATCGGCCAGCGGCTGTTGCGGCTCGGCGATATCGCCACCGTGCGTCAAGGCTACGAAGACCCGCCGTCCTATCTGGTGCGCAACCGTGGCGTGGACGCGATGCTGCTTGGCGTGGTGATGGCCAAAGGCGAAAACGGACTGGCCTTCGGCCAACGGCTGGCAGCCTTCGTCGAGGCCGAACAGGCCCGCCTGCCGCTGGGCATGGAGCTCAGCATGCTGACCAACCAGACCGACGCCATCGCCCAGGCCGTGAACCTGTTCCAGATCAAGTTCCTGGTGGCCGTTGCCGTGGTGATGGGCGTGAGCATGCTGGCCATCGGTTTTCGCGCCGGGTTGGTGGTGGGCATCGCGGTGCCGCTCACGCTGGGTTTGACCTTCCTGCTCATGAAGCTCACCCACGTCAACCTCGACCGTATCACGCTCGGCGCGCTCATCATTGCGCTGGGCCTGTTGGTGGACGACGCCATCATCGCCATCGAAATGATGATCGTGAAGATGGAGGAAGGCTGGGACCGTGTGCGCGCTGCCACCTACGCCTGGAACGTGACGGCAGCGCCGATGCTGTTCGGCACCCTGGTCACCGTGGCCGGGTTCGTGCCCATCGGCTTCGCCCAGTCCGGTGTGGGCGAATATGCGGGCAACATTTTCTGGGTACTGGCCTATGCGCTGATCGTCTCGTGGGTCGTGGCCGTCACCTTCACGCCCTACCTGGGCGTGAAAATGTTGCCGAACTACACCAAGCACGAGACCGGCAGCCTGTACCAGACGCCCCTGTACCGCCGGCTGCGGGCACTCATCACCGCCTGCGTGCAGTACCGCAAGAGTGTGGTGGCCGGTACCGTGCTGCTGCTGGTGCTCAGCGTCTTCGCCATGGCCAACGTGGTGCAAAAACAGTTCTTCCCCGGCTCCGACCGGCCCGAAGTGCTGATCAGCGTCAACCTGCCACAAGGCAGCAGCATCCACACGACCGACGCCGTGGTGCGCCGTATCGAAAACATCCTGGCCAACATGCCCGAGGTGCGCACGCTGTCGTCCTACGTGGGGGCGGGTGCGCCACGCTTCTTCATCTCCGCGAACCCGGAACAGCCCGATCCGGCCTTCGCCAAACTCATCGCCATCGGTTACGACCAAGCCACACGCGACCGCATCATTGCCGAATTGCAATCGCGCATCGATAAGGGCGAGTTCCCCGATGCGCGCGTGCGCGTGACGCGCCTGCTCTTCGGCCCCCCCGTTCCTTGGCCGGTGAGCTTTCGCATCATCGGCCCCGACCCGGCGGAGCTGCGCCGCATCGGTAACGAGCTGCGCTTGCTCATGGAAGCCCACCCCCACACCTTCAACACCCACCTGGACTGGGACGAACGAGCCCCTGTATTGCACCTGAACACCGACCTCGACCGGCTGCGCCAGATGGGCCTGACGCCGCGCGACGTGGCGCAGCAACTGCAATTCCAGCTCGACGGCGTGCCGGTCACCGAGGTGCGACAAGACGTGCGCACCGTAGAGGTCCGCGCACGGGCCGAACGCGCGGCGGGCGTGCTGTTGCCCGAGCAGATTGAATTGCGTACCCCGGACGGGCGGCAGATCGCGCTCTCGCAACTGGGCCCGATCGAGGTCCGTTACGAGGACCCGGTGATCAAACGCTACAACCGCGAGCGCTTCCTGGCCGTGCACACCGACGTGGCCGGCGCCCAACCGCCCGACGTGTCCAACGCGCTGTGGCGCCAGATGGCGGACTTTCGCGCGCGCCTGCCCGAAGGCTACCGCATCGACATCGGGGGGTCGGTCGAGGCCTCCGGCAAAGCCGACAGCTCCATCCAGAAGCTGCAACCGCTGATGGTGGCGCTGATGCTGATTTTCGTGATGCTGCAGATGCGCTCGTTCTCGGGCACCTTCATGGTGGTGGCCACCGCGCCGCTGGGGCTGATCGGCGCGGTGTTCGCGCTGCTGTTGTTCAACCAGCCCTTCGGCTTCGTGGCGCTGCTGGGTCTGATCGGCCTGGCCGGCATCCTCATGCGCAACACCATGATCCTGACGCAGCAGGTGCAGGACAACTTCCACGAAGGCATGGAGGCCTGGCCAGCGGTGGTGGAGGCCGCCGTGCAACGCGCCCGACCCGTGATCCTGACTGCGCTCGCCGCCGTGCTGGCCTTCGTGCCCCTGACCTTCGACCTGTTCTGGGGGCCGTTGGCTTATGTGCTGATCGGCGGCGTGGCCGTGGGCACCGTGATCACGCTGCTGTTCGTGCCAGCGCTGTATGCGCTGTGGTTCCGGCTGGACAAGGCACCTGCCGCCACATGATGCAGCACATCACGCGATGCCTGATCCGGCTCAAACGTTGAACAGGAAATTCATCACATCGCCATCCTTGACGACGTACTCCTTGCCCTCGGCGCGCATCTTGCCGGCGTCCTTGGCCCCTTGCTCGCCCCGGTAGGCGATGTAGTCGTCGAACGCGATGGTCTGGGCGCGGATGAAGCCGCGCTCGAAATCGCCGTGGATCACGCCGGCCGCCTGCGGCGCGGTGGCACCGATGGGGATGGTCCAGGCGCGCACCTCCTTTACCCCGGCGGTGAAATAGGTTTGCAAGCCCAACAGCTTGAAACCGGCGCGGATCAGGCGGTTCAGGCCAGGCTCGTCCTGGCCCAACTCCTTCAGGAATTCGAGCCGGTCGGCATCGTCCATCTCGGCCAGCTCGGCCTCGATCTTGGCGCAGATCGCCACCACCGGCGCGTTCTGTGCGGCGGCGTAGTCACGCAGACGGTCCAGCAGGGGGTTGTTGTCGAAACCGTCCTCGGCCACGTTGCCCACGAACATGGCTGGCTTGGCGGTGATCAGGCACAGCGGCTTGAGCAACGCGCGCTCCTGGTCGTTGAGTTCCAGCGTGCGCACCGGCCTGCCTTCGTTGAGCACGGCCTGCACCTTGCCCAGCAAGGCCACCATGGCCGTCGCTTCCTTGTCGTTGCCACTCTTGGCCGCCTTGGTGTAGCGCTGCAAGGCTTTTTCCACCGTGCCCAGGTCGGCCAGGCAGAGTTCGGTCTGGATGACCTCGATGTCGGCGATCGGGTCCACCTTGCCGGCCACATGAATCACGTTCGGGTCTTCGAAACAGCGCACCACGTTGACGATGGCATCCGTCTCGCGGATGTGGGCCAAGAACTGGTTGCCCAACCCCTCTCCCTTGCTGGCTCCGGCCACCAAACCCGCAATGTCCACGAACTCCACGATGGCGGGCACGACCCGCTCCGGCTTCACAATATCGGCCAACTGCTGCAACCGTGGATCCGGCACCTCGACCACGCCCACATTGGGCTCGATGGTGCAAAAGGGATAGTTCTCCGCCGCAATGCCCGCCTTGGTCAGGGCGTTGAACAGGGTGGATTTGCCGACGTTGGGCAGGCCGACGATGCCGCACTTGAGACTCATGTAAGCCTTTGAAGTATCTGAAAAGGGCATGATTTTACCGAGCACACCCAACCGCCCGAACCCATTACACTCGGCCACGATGCTCAGCGAGCCTGCCGATACCCCTCTATCCGGCCTGCCGTCCGACCTGGAGGCAGTGCTCAAGGATGTCCACGCTCAACTCGACCCCGACCCTACCGAAGGCATACCGGCTTTGCGGCGGCGACTGGCGCAATTGCTGGGCGAGGGCGCACAAGCCAAGGACTTTGCACGCCGGCTGGCGTTCGTGGAAACCGGTTTGCGCCTGGCCCTGCGCGCCCGGGAAGACGACACGCTGTTCGTGCTCGTGCAGATGCTGGCCGACCGGCAATACGGCTACAACGCCACCCATGCCCTGATGGCGGCCACGACCTGTCTGCTGGTTGCCCCTTTGGCCGACATGGTAGAGCCGCAGCTCTCGTCCTTGGTGCGGGCGGCCCTGACGATGAACATCGCCATGGCCGAGATGCAGGACCTGCTGGCGCTGCAGGCCCAGCAGGCCACGCCTTACCAGCGTGAAAAAATCGAAACCCACCCCACTGAAGGCGCGGCCATCCTGCGTGCCCTGGGCATCGACGACCCGCTGTGGCTGGAGCTCGTGCAGGACCACCACGAGGCCCCGGACGGCAGCGGCTACCCACACCGCAAGACCGACCTCACCGTGGCGCAGCAGTTGCTGCGCATGAGCGATCTGTTCATTGCCCGCATCAGCCCGCGCGCGTCCCGGCGCGGGCTGTGGCCCAAGGTGGCGGTGGGCAACCTGTACCTGGAATCCCAGACCCGCGCCAGCCCACTGGGCGCCTACTTCGTCAAACAGCTCGGCATGTACCCACCCGGCAGCTACGTGCGCCTGAAAACCAACGAGGTGGCCGTGATCGTGCGCCGCGGCACTCGGGTGAACACGCCGCTGGCCATGGCCATCACCGACCCGGATGGCCTGCTGTTGAGCGCCCCCAGCAAGCGCGACACCCAGCTCCCCATCTACGCCATCCAGACCCCCGTCTCACCCGAAGACGTGCGCATCCGGCTCGACAAGGCGCGGCTGCTCAAGCGCATCTGATCACCAGGCGCCCCAGCGCCCTTCCCCGGCCATGCCCTCGTGGAGCATCTGGCCCTCGCCCTGGCGCACGATGGCGTTCATGCCAAAGGTGATCGCCCCCATCAGGCGCCGGTCCTGACGGTAGGACTGCAGCACGGGGCTCACGAGACTGCCTGCTTCGCCCGTGGCGGGGTCCACGTCAGGGATGCTGCAACGCGCACAGGGCTTGACCGGCTGCAGCCACACGGCAGGTGCTTCGGCCGACCCGCCTCCCGGCGTGGCGGCGTGGAAATGCAATTCGGCCAGTCGGTCCTCGTCGTGCGCGCACAAACACCCCAACACGATGTTGGGCCGAAACCGCTCGACGCCCACCGGCGCATGCCCGAGCACCCGCAGGCGCTCGTTGAGGTCGTCCAGTGCCGACAGCGACAGCACCAGCAGCGGATAACCGTCGCTGAACTGGTTGGGCGCCTGCCGGCCACCGGTCCAGCGCACGTCCGAAGGACGGTGGCATTCGGGATCGAACCGCACCAGGCGCAGCCGTTGCACCGGCCCGGGGCGGTCGGCCAAGAGAAAATCGGTGAACCACTGGGCGGCCACATCGCCCATGTCGTAGGCATCGACCTCATCATCCCAGACGCGGACCTTGCAAGGCGCCTCGGCCCCATCCAACGCCAGGTGCAGCGACAGCATGCCGGGCGCCCTCAGCTCCAGATGGCCCATGCGAAACCGCGGTTGCACCAGCGCCATGCGCGGGAACTCCCGCTGGGAAACGAACTCCCCACTCTCATCCACCACCATCCAGGCACGGTCCCATTCCAGGCCGGTGTCGAGCAGTTCGATCTGGCGCATGCGGATGCCGGCACAGGATTTCACCGGATAGACCCACAATTGTTCGATGGTCAGCGGCACTGGGGTGTCGGTGGAGGGCAGATCGGTCATGCACGGTATTCCTTTCAGCCGACATTGTGCCGGCAAGGTAATGGACTCCACCAGTCCCCCTACAATTTGACGATGAGCAGGACATACGATGTGGCAGTGCTGGGCGCGGGCGTGGTGGGCCACACGCTGGCCCTGCTGTTGGCGCGCGACCGTTTCCGGGTGGCCCTGGTGCGCCGCCCGCCGCCTCCCCAGGGCGCGGCCCCGGACATCCGTGCTTACGCGCTGAACCACGCCTCTCGTGAACTGCTGGAATCGCTGCGCGTCTGGCCCGACGCCTCGGCCGTGACGGCAGTGCGCCAGATGTGGGTGGCCGAACCCAATGCCGACGACCCCGCCGCGCTGCGCTTCGACAGCCCCGACGGCGCGGGGGCGCTGTCGTGGATCGTGGACGTGCCGGCGCTCGAGGCCACGCTGGCGCAGGCCTTGCAGTTCCAGCCGGGCGTGGAGGTGATCGATGCCCCCCCGAAGGCCAAGCTCACCGTGATCTGCGAAGGCAAACGCAGCACCACCCGCGACCGCCTGGGTTTCGAGTTCGATGTGAAACCCTATGCGCACACCGCGGTGGCCGCACGCCTGCAGTGCGAGCGACCGCACGGCGGGGTGGCGCGCCAATGGTTCAGCCAGGGCGACATCCTGGCCCTGCTGCCCATGGGCGGTGACAACGGCCACACCTTGGCGTTGGTCTGGTCCGTGGGCCATGCGCGTGCGCAAGACCTGATGGCACATCCCGCCGAAGGCTTCGCCCGGGCCGTGGAGCAAGCCTGCGACCACGCCCTCGGAGCCATGACGCTGCAGGGCCAGCCTGCGGCCTGGCCGCTGGAGCTTGCACACGCACGGCACTGGGTGCAGCCTGGCGTGGCCCTGGCCGGCGATGCCGCCCATGCCATGCACCCGCTGGCGGGGCAAGGCCTCAACGTGGGCCTGGGCGACGTGGCCTGCCTGGCGCGGGTGTTGCAGGAGCGCGAATACTGGCGCGAGCCCGGCGACCTGAAACTGCTGCGCCGCTACGAACGCGCGCGCCAAGCCGACTTCCTGCGCATGGCCGGCGTCACCGACGGGCTCTATGGCCTCTTTGGCCACACCGACGAGCGCCTGCAAACGCTGCGGCGCTGGGGCCTGCGCCGCTTCAACGAACTGCCTCTGCTCAAACACTGGGCGATCCGTCAGGCCATGGGCCAGACCGCCGCCCCTCACCCAAGGAACCCCTGACATGTCCCGTCTTTCCCCTCTGGCCTCGTGGTACGGCCGCACGCTCGTGCTGGCATCCCTGCTCGGTGCCAGCACCCTGGCCACCGCCAACGAGGCCACCATTCGCAAGAACCTGACCGAACGCCTGCCCAATCTGCCCAAGATCGAAGAAGTGCGCCCCACCCCCATGCGGGGCCTGTTCGAGATCCGCATCAACGAATCCGACATCCTCTACACCGATGCCGAAGGCAACTACCTGATCCAGGGTACGCTGATCGACACCCGGGCTCGAACCAACCTCACCGAACAGCGCATCGAGCAGCTCACCGCCATTGCCTTCAGCGACCTGCCGCTGAAGGACGCTTTCACCACCGTGCGCGGCAACGGCCAGCGCAAGATCGCCGTGTTCAGCGACCCGAATTGCGGCTTCTGCAAGCGGCTGGAACGCGACCTGCTCAAGCTCAATGACGTCACCGTCTATACCTTCCTCGTGGCCATGCTGGGCCCGGACTCGCAGGTGAAATCGCGCAACATCTGGTGCGCCCAAGACAAGGCAGCCGCCTACAACGACTGGATGCTCAAGGGCGTCAACCCCGCTTCTGCCACCTGCGACACGGCCGCGCTCAGCCGCAACCTCGAATTTGCCAACAAACACCGCATCACCGGCACCCCCACCAGCTTCCTGGCGGATGGCACGCGCATCGTCGGGGCCGACTTCCAACGCATCGAGCAGGGACTGGCCGCCACCCGATGAGCGACACCCTACCTGCCTTGGTCCGTTACCGCGTCGAGGTGCTCGACCCGCGCGCCCACCTGTTTGGCGTCAGGCTGGAGGTGGACCGGCCCGCCCGAACCACCACCCTCAGCCTGCCGGTCTGGATCCCGGGCAGCTATCTGGTGCGAGAATTCGCGCAGCACCTGCAAGGGCTCCATGCTCAAGCCGACAAGGCTCCCGTGCCCACAGCGCAGCTGAACAAAAACACCTGGCAAGTGACCGTGTCCCCAGGCACGCAAACCCTGCGCCTGCAATACCAGGTGTATGCATTCGACGCCTCGGTCCGCACCGCGTTCCTCGACACCACCCGGGGCTTCTTCAACCCCACCAGCCTGTGCCTGCGCGTACACGGCCGCGACCACGAACCCCACGAGCTGCGCGTGGTGGACAACATGCACACCGACGGCTGGCAACTCGCCACGGCCCTCATACCGATCAAAACCCGACAGAGCGGTTTTGGCCGCTATCTGGCCCAGGATTACGACGAACTGGCCGACAGTCCGGTGGAAATGGGGCATTTCTGGAGCGGCCGCTTCAAGGTGCGCGGCGTACCGCACCGCTTCGTGGTCAGCGGCGCGCCACCCGGGCTGGATGGCGAGCGCCTGCTGCGCGACACGGCCCGCATCTGTGTGGCGGCCATGGCGCTGTGGCACGGGGAAGAGGCCCCGCCTTTCGACCGCTACCTCTTCATGCTCCACGCCAGCGCCGACGGGTATGGCGGTCTGGAGCACCGCCATTGCACCGCGCTCATCTGCCAACGCGGCGACCTGCCCCTGCTACCCGACTCCACGGCCAGCTCTGTGCCGGCTGCGGAAAAGGGTTCAGCCCCCACACCCCGTCTCAAGGCCACCGATGGCTACACCTCCCTGCTCGGGCTGATCAGCCATGAATACTTCCACACCTGGAACGTGAAGCGGCTGCGGCCGCACGAGTTTGCCCGCTACGACTACGAGCAGGAAAACTACACGCGGCTGCTCTGGTTCTTCGAAGGCTTCACCAGCTATTACGACGATCTGCTGCTGCACCGCGCCGGCCTGATCGACGACACCACCTACCTGCAACTGTTGGCCAAAACCATCAATCAGGTGCAGCAGACGCCCGGCCGGCAAGTGCAGAGCGTGGCCGAGGCCAGCTTCGATGCCTGGGTCAAGTACTACCGCGTGCACGAAAACACCCCCAACGCCACGGTGAGCTACTACACCAAAGGTGCCTTGGTGGCACTGTGCCTGGACCTCACCCTGCGCCAGGAAGGCCACACCACGCTGGACGCGGTGATGCGTGCTCTGTACCAGCGCTGCGCCGGCGGCCCCATGAAAGAAGCCGACTTGCTCGCCGTGCTCAAGCGCCTGGGACGGCGCAGTTATGCCCGGGAGATCGCGGCCTGGGTACATGGCCGCGACGAGTTGCCGCTGCAGCCTCTGCTGCAGGCTCACGGCGTTCAGTGGCAAACGGAGCCGGCCCCGCTGGCGCAGCGACTGGGCTTGCGCGTGAATGAAACCCAGGGGCTGGTCCTGAAAAACGTGATGCGTGGCAGCGCCGCCGAAGCCGCTGGCTTGGCTCCAGGCGACGAGTGGCTGGGCGTGGAACTACCGGCTCGCGACGGAAACCCCGCCAGTGCCTGGCGTGTGCGCAAGCTCGACGAGGTGGAGCTTTACATGCGTGGCCACACCCGATGCACGGCCTTGGTGGCGCGCGACGGCCGCCTGCTGCGCTGCCCGCTGGAGTGGCCGGCTCCAGCCACCGTGGTGCGATTGAGCACCACCGGGGCGGCAGATCACTCCCCCTTGAAGACGGGCGAGCGCTTCTCCAGAAAGGCGTTCACGCCCTCGAAGTAGTCGTGAGTGCGGCCCAGGGCCGCCTGCAGATCGCGCTCCACGTCGAGGTGGGCGTCGAAGCTGCGGGTACCCGCCTCACGCAACAGGTTGCGCGTGGCCACCAGCGCCTTCGTGGGCATGGCCGCCAGCCGCTGGGCCAGAGCCAGCGAGGCAGCCAGCGGATCGTCGGCCACGTCCCAGATCAAGCCCCACTCCTTGGCCTGGGCGGCTGGCAACTTGTCGCCGGTCATGGCCAGCGCCATGGCCCGCGCCAGGCCGAGACGCTCCACCAACAGCCAGCTGCCGCCCGCGTCCGGGATCAGGCCGATCTTGCTGAAGGCCTGCACGAAGCTGGCCCCCGGCGCGGCGATGGCGATGTCACACGCCATGGCCAACGAAGCGCCCGCACCGGCCGCCACGCCATTGACGGCTGCGATGGTGGGCATGCGCAGGTTCATGAAAGCGCGGACGGTGGGGTTGAAGCATTGATCGATCACCGGCCCGGGATTGGCGCGCTCCAGCAGTCCATCGCCGGGGGTGAAATCCAGTTCAGTCAGGTCCAGACCGGCACAGAAGCCGCGCCCGGCCCCAGTGACGACCAGCGCCCGGATGGTTGGCTGGTCAGCGGCGCGTTGCAGGGCAGCTTGCAGCGCCCGGTGCATGTCGCGCGTGAAACTGTTGAGGGCCTGAGGTCGATTCAGGGTCACGAGAGCCACGGCCTCGCGCTCCTCGTACAGAATACCTTGGTCGGCCCAGGGTTGTGTGTCGCTCATGGTGTCTCCAAAGGGTTGCCAAGGCGCATTTTGCACCCAATACGACCGGCTACATGCCCCCCGGCAGCGCTATAGTGCAAGCTTTGCACCGCACGGAGACTGACCCATGAACACCACGCCCGAGCTGATTCTGGTACGCACCGAAGGTCGCGTCGGCATCATCACGCTCAACCGGCCCAAACAACTCAACGCGCTCAACGACCAGCTGATGAACGAGCTGGGCGCGGCGCTGAAAGCCTTCGACGCCGACGACGGCATCGGCTGCATCATCCTGACGGGCAGCGAAAAGGCCTTTGCCGCTGGCGCCGACATCGGCGCCATGGCCACCTACACCTTCGCCGATGTGTACAAGGGCGACTACATCACCCGCAACTGGGAAACCATCCGCAGCATCCGCAAGCCCATCATTGCGGCCGTCAGCGGCTTCGCCCTGGGCGGCGGCTGCGAACTGGCCATGATGTGCGACTTCATCATCGCGGCCGACAACGCCAAGTTTGGCCAACCCGAAATCAAGCTCGGCATCATCCCCGGCGCGGGCGGCACGCAGCGCCTACCGCGCGCCGTGGGCAAGAGCAAGGCCATGGACCTGGCCCTGACCGGCCGCATGATGGACGCCACCGAAGCCGAACGCGCTGGCCTGGTCAGCCGCGTGGTGCCCCTGGACAAACTCATGGACGAGGCGCTGGGCGCGGCGCTGACCATCTCCGGCTTCTCACTGCTGGCGGTGATGGCCGCCAAGGAGGCCGTGAACAAGGCCTTCGAGGGCACGCTGTCAGACGGCTTGATGTTCGAACGCCGCCTGTTCCACGCACTTTTCGCCACCGCCGACCAGAAGGAAGGCATGGCCGCCTTCGTGGAAAAGCGGCCGCCGAACTTCAAGCACCAGTAAAAAACACGCTATAATGGAAAACTTGTTGGCGCTTTAGCTCAGCCGGTTAGAGCGACGGAATCATAATCCGCAGGTCCGGGGTTCGAATCCCTGAAGCGCCACCAAACGAATCAAGGACTCAGCGCAGACACGCGCTAAGTCCTTTTTCTTTTGCAGCGAACCGATGTATCGACAGGATCACATGAAGCACATGCGCTGGCTCGGGCTGCTCCTGTGGCTGGCACTGTGGTGTCCATGGGCACTGGCCGAGGTGTTGACTGGGCGGGTCATTGCGGTGGCCGATGGCGACACCGTGACCGTGCTCGACGACGCGCGCCAGCAGCATCGCATCCGGCTGGTCGGCATTGACGCACCCGAAAACCGGCAGCCGTATGGCCATCGGGCCCGGCAGCATCTGGCCGAGCGTGTGTTCCAGCGCGACGTAGAGGTCCATTACGACAAGCGCGATCGCTATGGCCGCATCCTGGGCAAGATCATCCTTGACGGCGAGGACATCAACCTCATGATGGTACGAGACGGCATGGCTTGGCATTACCGGCAGTTCCAACGCGACCAGCGCCCGGCCGACCGAGCGCTGTATGCGGCGGCCGAACGCGAGGCCCGTGCCGCACGCAGAGGACTCTGGGCCGACCCCGAGCCCCAGCCCCCGTGGGAGTTCCGACGCCAGTCCCGCTGACGCGGTTGCGCTCAGAGACGGGCCAGCAGCCGGGCGGGCTGGATACGCACCCGTACCTCGTCGGCCGCAATGCCCTCCTTGACTTCGAGACCGTGATCGGCGGTGTCGCGCAATGCGGGTTCGCCCAGCGGCATGCCATGCCGACCGACCAAGGCGAACACCAAAGGGGCGTTGGCCTTGCGGCCGCGCCGAACCACCACGGCCAGCTCGCCATTGGCCAGCCGCACGTAGCTGCCTGGAATGTACACCCCCAAGGTTTTGATGACCGCCGCCCCCAGGGGTGTCGGCTGCCCCTGGGGATCGAGGGAAATGTCGCGGGCAGCCCGGTGCGGGGGCAGGCCCCGGCGTCCGGCCCGGGGACTGATGCGCGCCACAAACACATCGCTCAGATGCAGAAGCTGCGCCATGACGATCAAAGGGTCGGTCCCTGCACCAGTAGCGACCGGCGGCAACTCGGCATGGTGATGGCGCACCAGCTTGAGCCAGGTATCGTCCGTCACCCCCAGTCGATGCAGCATCTGGGCACCGATCAAAGGGTGTGTATCGATGACCTTGCGCTCCTCTGCAGTGGGCTGGCCCGGTCGGACGGCCAGCGCGTCGTGCAGGTGGCTCATGCCGATGTTCATCGTCAGGCTGGCCCGCAACAAGCTCTGCCGCTGGGGCTCCGGCCAGCCCATCTGGCCCGACACCAGCCGGCACACCACGGCGCAAAGCAAGGCGTGGCTGGCACTGTACCCCATGGAGCGGTCGTGCAGCATCTGCACCAGCAGAAACAGACTGTCGTCCACGCGCGAGCGCAGGGCATGCAGCAGGCGGCGCTCCACGCCCTGGAGGCGAGCGAGAAAATCGCCGGCTTCGCTGCCCTGGCGCAGCAGCAGGCTGAGGACGGCGTGCAGGTCAGGCCAGAGTTCCGCCAGGGGTCTTTCGGGTGCCTGGCTCACCCGTTCGACCTCTACCCCCATGGGCCGGGTCACGCTGGCAATCGCCTCCAGGCGCTCGTTGTCACGCAGCTTGCGGTCGATCGCCGCCGTGTAACGGAACGTCCATTGCCGGTATTCCTCCTCGTCCACCATCGGCAGATGGGTCTGGAGCAGGTCGCGGTGCGCTTCGTCACGGATCACCTCGCCACGGCGCAGCAACAACACGCCGTTCGGGTCCCAGACATTGACCGGCAACGGCTCTCGCAAAGCGATCTGATCCAACGGGAAGGGGACGTACATGGAATTTCCATCTCAAACCCGGACTTTACACTTTACAGGGAAGGCCTGAAGATTGGCGATAATGCCCCGAGATTCTATGAATGCGCCCGCACAGGGAGAACTCCCGCCCACGCCCCACAACAACCCTCCGCGGATTGCGGTGGCCGATTTGCGCGTGGGTCATTACGTCCATCTCGATCTCGGATGGATGGATCACCCCTTCGCGCGCAGCAGCTTCAAGATCACGAGCCTGCGCCAGATCGAAACCATCCGCAGCCTGGGGCTGACCGAGGTGCGCTACGCGCCCGAACGCAGCGACCCGGTGGTCACCGCGCCTGCCGATCATCCGCAGGCAGCGGCGGATGCAGCCGGCACCCCCGCCACCGAGGCCAGCGTCGCGCCCGCCCCCTCGGCAGCCAGCGACACACACCACCAGAGCGTACTGGACGCGCAACGGCAGGCACTCCAGCAATGCGAGCGCCGTTGCGCCGAGAGCAGCCGCGCCGTCAAGGCCGTGCTCGACCAGTTTCAAACGGCGCCTGAACAAGCCGGCCAAGCCTGCGCTCGGCTGATCCAGGGCATGGTGACACAGATCCCCAGCCAGGAAGACGCCGTGTTGCGCCTGCTCGCCGAAGGGCACGGCGACCGCGCCACCCTACACGCCATGAACGTGACCGTGCTCAGCCTGCTGCTCGGACGCGCCATGGGCATGGCGGCCGAGGAGCTCGAAGCGCTGGGCGTGGCTGCCGTGCTGCACGACGTGGGCAAAGTCGAGCTGCCCGACCGCGTGCGCTTTCGTGACGACAGCTTCACCAGCGCCCATTTCAAGCTTTACCAAGAGCATGTCATGCACAGCGTGGCCTGGGGCCGACGCATGGGGCTGTCCACGGCGGCGTTGCTGGCCATCGCCCAACACCATGAAGCGGCCGACGGCTCGGGTTTTCCCAAGGGTCTCCATGAAGCTCAACTGTCGCCAGCAGCGCGCATTTTGGCACTGATCAACCGCTACGACGGTCTGTGCAACCCGCCCAACCCCCTGAAGGCATTGACGCCCCATGAAGCCCTGTCGCTGATCTTCGCGACCATGAAGCCACGTTTCGAGCAGCAGACGCTCAACGCCTTTATCCGGATGATGGGTGTGTACCCGCCGGGCTCCGTCGTGCAGCTCACCGACGAGCGCTACGCGCTGGTGATCTCGGTGAATTCGTCGCGGCCGCTCAAACCCCGGGTCATGGTGTACGACACCACCGTTGCTTGCGAGGACGCGCTGCTGCTGGATCTGCAGCAACACGAGGACCTGGGCATCCAGCGCAGCCTGCGCATCGAGCAATTGCCCCGGGCAGCACTGACCTATCTATCGCCCCGGCAGCGCATCTGCTACTACTTCGAACGCGCCGCACAGGCAACGGAGGTGTCGGAGACCATGGCATGATCCCGCGGGACTGGACGGCTTTCATGGATCATCTGCTGGAAGCGATCTGGCTGGTCGATCCCGCGACCCAACGCGTCGTGGCAGCCAATACCGCGGCGGCGCGGCTGCAGCAACTCGATAGCGACGAGCTGGTGGACGCCTCGGTGCTGGAGCTGTCGGCCTCCCCGGAAGACCTGCTGTTCTGGCAAGGCCTGCGCAGCGGGGAACGGCTCACACTGCACTCGGAGACACTGCTGCGTCGTCGAGACGGCTCCACCGTACGGGTGTTGCGTCACGCCACACCGGTGCAAAGCCCGGACGGTCAACTCCTCTACTTGGTGGCCATGCAGGACCACACCCTGCAACACCAGACGGAACAGAAACTCGAGGAGCTGCTGGCCGAGCTGCGCGCCACGCTGGAATCGACGGCCGACGGCATCCTGGTTTGCGACCTGGATGGACGCATCCGCGCCTTCAACCGCCTGTTCACGCAGCTGTGGGGCATCCCCGAAAACCTGCTCATACAAAAAGACGACTCGTCCATCTACACCTGGCTGGCCAGCCAGGTGACCGAGGCGATCGACTACCAGCGCAAGATCGGCGAACTGCTGCGCGCTCCCATGCTGGAAGCCACCGATGTGCTGATCCTGCAAACCGGGAGGGTCATCGAGCGCATCTCCAAACCCCAGCTCGCGCGGGGGCGGCCCATCGGACGGGTGTACGTGTTTCGCGACATCACCGAACGCACCGCGGCCGAAGCCCAGCTCAAACTGGCGGCCAAGGTCTTCGAGTCCAGCCTGGATGCCATTTTCATCACCGATCCGGCCTTCGGCATCCTCACCTGCAACCCGGCTGCGGAGCAGTTGACGCACGCCCGCGCCGACCAGCTGCGTGGCCGGCCCGCGCCCGATCTCTTCCACTCCCCCTCCCATCCACGCTGGCAGCAAGACCTGAATGAGCGGCTACAGCACTCCGGATTCTGGGAAGGGGAGATCTGGTATCGCCGGTCAGACCAGTCGGCGGTGGCGCTTCAGGCCTCCTGGGTGGTGCTCAAAGACCCCCATGGTCATCCGCTCAACACCATCCTGTTCGTCAAGGACCTGTCGGAAAAGCTGGCGGCGCAGCAGCGCATCGAGCAATTGGCCTATACCGACGCCCTCACCGGGCTGCCCAACCGGCTGATGCTCACCGAACGGGTGAATCACGCGATCCGCGTGGCCGAACGCAACGGACAGGGGTTTGCCGTCCTGTTCCTTGACCTGGACCGCTTCAAGAGCATCAACGACTCGCTCGGCCATCTGTTCGGCGACATGGTCCTGATCGAGATCGCCTCCCGGCTGAAGCAATGTCTGCGCCAGACCGACACGCTGTGCCGACTCGGCGGCGACGAGTTTGTCATCCACCTGCATGACGCCGACGAAAGCGGCGCCGAAATCACCGCCCAACGCATCATCGATGCGGTGATCCGGCCGGTCGAAATCGAGGGCATGAGTTTCAACCTGTCGTGCAGCGTCGGGATCGCCATGTACCCCAGCGACGGCGAGACGCTCGACGAGCTGATCCAACACGCCGACACGGCGATGTATCAGGTCAAGGATCGTGGCAAAGGTCATTACCGTTTCTACCGTCCCCAGATGAATGCCGACCTGCTGTCGCGCATCCAGCTCGACCATGCCATGCGTGAGGGCCTGGAGCGTCACGAGTTCGTGCTGCACTACCAACCACGGGTTTGTGTCCGTTCCGGCGAGCTGCGTGCCTGTGAGGCATTGGTGCGCTGGAACCACCCAGACAAAGGACTGGTGCTGCCGGGCATGTTCATCACCGTGGCCGAGGAGACCGGCTTCATCGTGAAGTTGGGCCAGTGGGTGCTGGAAGAAGGTATTCGACAGGCCGCGGCGTGGCTGCGCCAGGGCACACCGTGCCAGGTGGCGGTGAACGTGTCGGCCCTGCAGTTTCAGCAAGCCGGCTTGGTGGACGGGGTGGCGCAGGCCCTGCGCACACATGGGCTGCCGGCGCACCTGCTCGAACTCGAGCTCACCGAATCCATCCTGATCCGAGACGCCGAGGAGGCGCTGGCCCGCCTGCAGGCCCTGGCCGATCTGGGGGTTCACCTGTCGCTCGACGACTTCGGCACCGGCTACTCCAGCCTCACCTACCTGAAACGATTCCCCCTGCACACGCTCAAGATCGACCGCACCTTCATCGCCTCACTGCAAGAAGACGAGGCCGATGCCGCCATCGTGTCGGCCATCATCCAGATGGGGCATGCAATGCACATGCAGGTGGTGGCCGAGGGGGTCGAGCGCGTCGATCAGCATCAGCGGCTGCGGGCCCTGGGCTGCGACCACTTCCAAGGCTTTCTGTTTTCGCATGCGGTCCCCGCCGACACGTTCGGCCAGGCGCTGCAACGCGGCGAACTGCATTACAAGGGCTGAGCCCAGGCCACCAGGTCCTCGGGCTTGACCTGCCCGATCTTGCGGTGGGCGATTTCACCCTGGGCGTCGAATACCACGGTAAAGGGCAGGCCCCCGTTCGGGTTGCCCAGTTGTCTGCTCAACTCGGTACCCCCCAGACCGGCCATGCCGATCGGGAAATCCACCGGCCAACGCTGCAGGAATTGGCGCACCGCGCTGGGCTGATCGACCGCCAGCCCCAGCACCGTCCAGCCATCGGCACGCCGCTCCCGGTAAAAGGTGTTGAGCATAGGCATCTCCTCCACACAGGGTGGGCACCAGGTGGCCCAGAAATTGAGCAGCAGCGGGCGGCCCTTGAATTGTTGCATCGCCACGGGCTGGCCTTCGGGGCTGTCCCAGGTGTGCTGCCACAGGGCTTGCAGGGCGCCGTCCTGCACCGCGTGCGGCTGAAAACGCCACCAGGCCCAGCCAGCCCCGGCCAAGCCGGCCACGGCGGCCACGCCACCGGTCAGAAAATGTCGTTTGTTCATGGGGTATCGGATTCGCTGGCGTCCAGCAAGTTTCTGAGGGCCACGGCATCGCCACGGGGCTTGCGGCCCAGCTCGTCGGGCAACAGAGCACCCCGCTGGGCACGGCCGTCGTTGACCAGCAGGTGCAGGCCCACCCAGTCCTGCAAGGGTTCGCAGCGCACCTGCAGGCTGAGCGCCTCCACCGGCTGGCCGTGGAGCCCTTTGACGGTGGTGGCATCATATTCCACATTGCGGTTGATCAGCGCGAGCTCCACGGCCTTGGGGTCGTCGCTGAAGACCTGCAGGTAGATATCGCTCAAGCGAGTGGCCGTGCCGTGCCACACCGCACCGCCC
This sequence comes from Tepidicella baoligensis, assembly GCF_013432195.1. Classification (GTDB taxonomy): domain Bacteria; phylum Pseudomonadota; class Gammaproteobacteria; order Burkholderiales; family Burkholderiaceae_C; genus Tepidicella; species Tepidicella baoligensis. The sequence continues at coordinate 228,897 of NZ_JACCDB010000002.1, forward strand.
ACCAGGGGAGAAAACTCGGCGAGCCGCTCCATCCACAGCAAGGCCAGCTCGCGCAGGGCTCGCAACTCGCGGGGTTGCGTGTCGGCATGAAACAGGGCGATGTGTTCACGCACGGCGGCCTCCACGGCGGGATTACCGGGCAGGGCGGTACGCGACGGTAGGCCGAGCACCTTGAGCGCACGCACCTTGGCCTGACCGTAGTCCATGCCTTCATCGACCACGAGCGCGGCCGCGGCTTGGGCAATTTCCTGCTGCAGCGTGTTCATGGGGAGGATTGTCCCTGATCCGCCTCCTTGGCGCCCCGATAATGCGGGGATGCACATACACATCCTCGGCATTTGCGGCACCTTCATGGGCGGCGTGGCAGCCCTGGCACGGGAAGCCGGACACCGTGTCACCGGCTGCGATGCCGGCGTCTATCCCCCAATGAGCGAGCAGTTGCGCGCGCTCGGCATCGAGCTGATCGAAGGCTATGGCGCAGACCAGATGGCGCTGCAGCCCGACGTGTTCGTGGTGGGCAACGTGGTGTCGCGGGCCCGACTGCCAGACGGCTCGCCGAAGTTCCCACTGATGGAGGCCATCCTCGACGCGGGCGCCCGCTACACCAGCGGGCCCCAGTGGATGAGCGAACACATCCTGCACGGCCGGCACGTGCTGGCGGTGGCCGGCACCCATGGCAAGACCACCACCACCGCCATGCTGGCCTGGATCCTCGAAGCGGCGGGCCTGCAACCGGGTTTTCTGGTGGGAGGGGTGCCGCTGAACTTCGGGCTTTCGGCACGGCTGGGTGCGGGCACCCCGTTCGTGATCGAGGCCGACGAATACGACACCGCCTTCTTCGACAAGCGCAGCAAGTTCGTGCATTACCGCCCACGCACGGCCGTGCTCAACAACCTGGAATTCGACCATGCCGACATCTTCGACGACCTGGCCGCGATCGAACGCCAGTTCCACCACCTGGTGCGCACCGTGCCGGCCAGCGGGCGGGTGGTGTACAACGCGCTGGAAGAAAGCCTGACGCGGGTGCTGCACCAGGGCTGCTGGAGCGAGCAACGCAGCTTTGGCGCCGCGGTCAGCGACTTCACGGCCGAAGGTGAACCCGGTGACTTCACGGTACTGCACCATGGTGAGCGATGCGGGCAGGTGCGCTGGGCGTTGAGCGGCCAGCACAACCAGCTCAATGCCCTGGCCGCGATCGCTGCCGCGGAACACCTGGGCGTGCCGGTGGCACAGGCCTGCGAAGCCCTGGCGCGGTTTCAGAACGTGCGCCGCCGCATGGAGGTGCGCGGACGGGTGGACACCCCGGCAGATGCCATCACCGTGTACGACGACTTTGCCCACCACCCCACCGCCATCCGCACCACGGTGGACGGGTTGCGCCGCCAGCTCGACCAGACGGCAGCGCAGCGCTGCCGCATTCTCGCCGTGTTCGAGCCGCGCTCCAACACCATGAAGCTGGGCACCATGAAAGCACAACTGCCCTGGAGCCTGGAACACGCCGATCTGGCTTTCTGCCACAGCGGGGGCCTGGGTTGGGATGCCGCCGAGGCGCTCGCCCCCATGGGCCCCCGGGCCCGAGTCGCCAACGATATCGACACCCTGGTGGCCCAGGTGGTGGATGCAGCCCTGCCCGGCGATCAGGTGCTGTGCATGAGCAATGGCGGCTTCGGGGGCATCCACCAGAAGCTGCTGGACGCCCTGCAGCGCCGTTGGCGCACCGTCGGCGTCAGTAGCTGACGGTCAGGCTGGGCACGTCGATGTGCACCACCGGCTTGGCCAGCATGGCGCTGACGGCCTTGGCAAACACCTGAGCCCACGGCCGGTAGGCCTCCTCGGCGAACCGGCTTTCGCCCACCGCCTGGGCAATGGCCACCACCTTGTCGGCCAGCAGCACCTTGCCCGTCAGGCGCAGAGGCTCGCAACCGAGATCGGTGAACTGCTGGTCCAGCCAGGCGCGCGCCATCTCGTGCGGCATGGGCTGCACCTCCTCCAGATCGAAGGTGTAACGCCTCGCGTCTCCCCAGCTGACGATGACTTGGCTGCGCATGGATCAGGACTCCTGTGGGTATGGATACTCAGTCGGGTAGGCCCGATTGTGCCGTCGCGGCCGCCGTCCATCAACCCTTGCCGACGGCTTTGCTCCGGCGAGCCTGCACCGCATCGGACAAGCCTTGCAACAACTGCACGGATTGGTCCCAGTCGATGCAGGCGTCGGTGATGCTCTGGCCGTATTTCAGCGTGTTGACGTCGTCTTTGCCGGGCGTGAACTTCTGGGCCCCGGCCTTGAGATGGCTTTCCACCATCACCCCGAAGATGCGACGCGATCCCCCTGCGATCTGCCGGCCGACGTCAGCGGCCACCTCCAGCTGCTTGTCGTGCTGCTTGCTGCTGTTGGCGTGGCTGCAATCCACCATCAGCGTGGCTGGCAGCTTGGCGGCTTCCAGATCGGCACACGCCTGGGCCACGCTGTCGGCGTCGTAGTTGGGGACCTTGCCGCCGCGCAGAATGACGTGACAGTCCGGATTGCCCTTGGTTTGGACGATGGCGACCTGGCCGTTCTTGTGCACCGACAGGAAATGGTGTCCCCGGCTGGCGGCCTGAATGGCGTCGGTGGCGATGCGGATGTTGCCATCGGTGCCATTCTTGAAACCGATCGGTGCCGACAGGCCCGAGGCCAGCTCGCGGTGCACCTGGCTTTCCGTGGTGCGGGCCCCGATGGCTCCCCAGGAGATCAAGTCACCGATGTACTGCGGGCTGATCACGTCCAGGAATTCGCTGGCGGCTGGCAAGCCGATGCGATTGATCTCGATGAGCAATTGGCGTGCGATGCGCAGGCCCTCGTCGATGCGGAAGCTGCCGTCCAGGTAGGGATCGTTGATCAGACCTTTCCACCCCACGGTGGTGCGTGGCTTCTCGAAATAGACCCGCATCACGATTTCCAGCGTGTCTTTGTGAAGGTCGCGCATCTCTTTGAGCCGGCGGGCGTAATCCATGGCCGCAGCCGGGTCGTGGATGGAGCACGGCCCAATGACCACCAGCAGGCGGTCATCCTTGCCATGCAACATCTGGTGGATGCTCTTGCGGGTGTCGCTGATGAGTTGCTCCACTGCGGTGCCGCGAATGGGGAAGAAGCGAATCAGGTGTTCAGGCGGGGGAAGCACGGTGATGTCCTCGATGCGTTGGTCGTCGGTCTGGCCGGTGCGGTCGGAGGGGCGCGCATACCAGACATCGGTCGCTGCGGTGGCGGCTTTGCTCATCGTGAACTCCTGAAAAAACCAATGGTGAAAGAATGGGGGGTAAAAAAAAAACCGCCGGTGGTGACCGACGGTTGGGGGGAGGCTTTGCGCTTTTCAGGGCCAGATCCAGCTCTCTCTTCCGTCGGTGACGCGTGAGAACCAAAAATAGGCAAAGTAAAAGCGAGCGGCTTTCATGTGAACCAATGTACCACAAACCTCATGACAAGGCGCTGACAACTGGCCCTGCTTGTGGGGCGGATGCGACGAACGAACCTCGCCCTCAAGCGGTGCCACCCACGGTCAGGCCCTCGATGCGCAACGTGGGTTGACCCACGCCCACCGGCACGCTCTGACCTTCCTTGCCACAGGTGCCGACCCCGCTGTCGAGCGCCAGATCGTTGCCGATCATGCTGACCTTCTTGAGCGACTCCGGGCCGCTGCCCACGAGGGTGGCACCCTTGACCGGGTACTGCAACTTGCCGTCCTCCACCCACCAGGCCTGGCTGGCGCTGAAGACGAATTTGCCGCTGGTGATGTCCACCTGCCCGCCGCCGAAATTGGTGGCATACAGCCCCTTCTTGATGCTGGCGATGATTTCCTGCGGGTCCATGTCGCCACCCAGCATATAGGTGTTGGTCATGCGCGGCATGGGCAGGTGAGCGTAGCTTTCCCGGCGGCCATTGCCCGTGGGCTTGACCCCCATGAGGCGGGCATTGAGGCTGTCCTGAATGTAGCCGCGCAGGATGCCGTCCTCGATCAGCACATTGCGTTGGGTGGCACAGCCTTCATCGTCCACGTTGAGCGAGCCGCGCCGGTCGCTGATGGTGCCGTCGTCCAGCACGGTCACACCCTTGGCGGCCACGCGCTTGCCGATCATGCCTGTAAACGCACTGCTGCCCTTGCGGTTGAAGTCGCCTTCCAGGCCGTGGCCGACCGCTTCGTGCAGCAACACGCCGGGCCAGCCGGGGCCGAGCACCACGGTCATCTCGCCGGCCGGGGCGGGGCGGCTGTCGAGGTTGGTGAGCGCGGCCTGCACGGCTTCGGTGACGTAACGGTCGATGAGGGCGTCGTCGAAACGGTCCAGGCCGAAACGGCCACCGCCACCCGAAGAGCCGATCTCGCGCCGCCCGTTCTGTTCGGCGATCACGGTCACCGAGAGGCGTACCAGCGGGCGCACGTCGGCGGCCAGGGTGCCATCGGCACGCGCCACCAGCACCACGTCGTATTCGCTGGCCAGACCCGCCATCACCTGCACGATGCGCGGGTCGCGGGCCTTGGCCCGGCGTTCCACCTGTTCCAGCAGGGCCACCTTGGCGGCACTGTCCAGCGAGGCAATGGGGTCGCCAGCGCCGTAGAGTGCCCGCGACTTGGCCACCTTGCGGGCACCCACTTTCACGCGCCGGCTCTGGCCTTGGGCACCGATGGCGCGCACGCTGCGGGCGGCGTCCTGCAAGGCCGCCCAGGAGAGGTCATCGGAATAAGCAAAGGCGGTCTTGTCGCCGCTGACGGCGCGCACCCCCACCCCCTGGTCGATGCTGAAGCTGCCCGTCTTGACGATGCCCTCCTCCAGGCTCCAGCCTTCGGAACGGGTGTATTGGAAATACAGGTCCGCGTCGTCCACGCCAGGGGCCAGTATCTCGCCCAGCGCGCGGCGCAAATGGGTTTCGTCGAGGCCGTAGGGGGCCAGCAGCAGGTCGTGGGCAGTGGCCAGACGGGCCAAGGTGGGTTCGCGTGCAATCATGCCGTCATTGTAGGAACACGGCTTCAAGTCTGCACCAGCCGCTTCGATTTGGCGATCGACATGAGGATGCCCAAACTGGCACCGAGCGTCACCATGGCGGTGCCTCCGTAACTCAGGAACGGCAAGGGCACACCCACCACCGGCAAAATGCCGCTGACCATCCCCATGTTGACGAAGGCATAGACGAAGTAAATCAGCGTCAACGCCCCGGCGAGCAGGCGCGCGAACAGCGTGGGCGCCTCCAGCGCGATCTTCAGGCCACGCCAGATGAGGAACCAGAAGGCCCCCAGCAGCACCAGCACGCCGATAAAGCCGAACTCCTCGGCGAAGGCGGCGAAAATGAAGTCGGTGCTGCGTTCCGGCACGAAGTCCAGGTGCGTCTGCGTTCCCTGCAAAAAGCCTTTGCCCAGCAAACCGCCGGAGCCGATCGCGATCGTGCCCTGGATGATGTGGAAACCCTTGCCCAGCGGGTCCTTCATCGGGTCCAGCAGGGTGCAGACGCGCTGGCGCTGGTATTCATGCAGAATGTGCCAGTCCACCCCCGGCGCACACCAGTGGGGTTCCATGACGATCAGCGTGACCACCCCCACCAGCCCCAACACCACCGGCGGCACGATCAACTTCCAGCTCAGGCCCGCCAAGAAGATGACGAACAAACCCGAGGCGACCACCAGCAGCGTGGTCCCCAGGTCGGGCTGGCGCAGAATCAGAAAGGACGGCACCGCCAAAATCACGGCCGCCACCAGAAAGTCCAGCCCCCGCAACTGGCCTTCGCGGCGCTGGAACCACCACGCCAGCATCAACGGCATGGCAATCTTCATGATCTCGCTCGGCTGAATCACGATGCCCACGTTCACCCAGCGTTGCGCACCCTTTTTGGTGATGCCGAACAGGGCCACCGCAATCAGCAGGGCCACACCCACCGTGTACAGGGGGACGGCCAGCGCCATGAGCCGCTGGGGCGGTACCTGCGCGACCACGAACATCACGCCAACGGCAATCACCATGTTACGGGCATGGGCTTGGAAACGGCCCGGCAGCTCGTGCGCCACCGAATACATGACCACCAGCCCCATGGCACTCAACAACAACACGACGGCCAGCAACGGCCAGTCAAAGCCCTGAAACGCCGGCAACACCCGGCGCCAAAGTGGTGGTTTCTCGATCACAACGGCCATGGTCTGCATTATCCTTTGCCCATGAATGCGACCACCCCTGGCGGGACCACCCACCTGCTCTACCTGCACGGTTTTCGTTCATCTCCCCGTTCGATGAAGGCCGTGAAATTGGCCGAGCGCCTGCGGCGCGATCACCCTGGCGTGACCTGGTGTTGCCCGCAGCTGCCCCCATCGCCTCGGCAAGCGTTTGATGCAATCCGCCAGCACATCGCGGACTGGCCACGCGAGCACATGGCGGTGGTCGGGTCTTCGCTGGGCGGGTTCTATGCCACGCGGGTGGCGCTGGAGACCGGTTGCCGCGCGGTGCTGCTCAACCCCGCTGTGGACCCGGCGCGCGACCTGGCCAAGTACATCGGCGAGCAAACCGCGTGGCACAACCCCGAGGAGCGCTTTTTCTTCCGTCCCGAATACGTGGACGAGCTGCGCGCCTTGGCCTGCGGCACCCTGCCCCACCCCGAACGGGTGCTGGCCATCATCGCCAAAGGCGACGAGTTGCTGGACTGGCGCGAGATGGTGGCCCGCTACCCGGGCGTACACCTGAAACTGCTCGAAGGCAGCGACCATGCCCTGAGCGATTTCGACGAGCATATCGACGAAGTGATCGCTCACTTGCAACTGATTTGACCTCACCCGATGGCCAAAGACAAGACCCTGTACGCCTGCAACGAATGCGGCGGCACCACCCCGCGCTGGCTGGGCAAATGCCCGCACTGCAACGCCTGGAACAGCCTGGTGGAAACCGTGGCCGAAACCCCCACCGCCAGCAAGAACCGGCTGAGCGCGGGCAACAAAGGCCTGGCCCCCACCGCCGAACTGGCGGTGTTGAGCGAGATCGAGGCCGCCGACGTGGCCCGCACCCCCACCGGCCTGGGTGAACTGGACCGGGTGCTGGGCGGCGGCGTGGTGGAAGGCGGCGTGGTGCTGATCGGCGGCGACCCCGGCATCGGCAAATCCACCCTGCTGTTGCAGGCACTGGACGCCCTGCAACGCGCCGGGCTGGACACGCTCTACGTGACCGGTGAAGAAAGCGGCGCCCAGGTGGCCCTGCGCTCGCGCCGATTGGGGCTGGCACAGAGCCAGGTGAAGGTGCTGGCCGAAATCCAGCTGGAAAAAATCCTGGCCACGCTGGACGCCAAGCAACCCGCCATCGCCGTGATCGACTCGATCCAGACGCTGTATTCCGACCAGTTGAGTTCGGCCCCCGGCTCGGTGGCGCAGGTGCGCGAATGCGCCGCCCACCTGACGCGCGCGGCCAAAGCCAGCGGGGTGGCCATTGTGCTGGTGGGCCACGTAACCAAGGAAGGCGCACTGGCCGGCCCGCGCGTGCTGGAACACATGGTGGACACGGTGCTGTACTTCGAGGGCGACACCCACAGCAGCTACCGGCTGATCCGCGCCATCAAAAACCGCTTTGGCGCGGTGAATGAGATTGGCGTCTTCGCCATGACCGAAAAAGGCCTGAAGGGCGTGAGCAACCCCAGCGCCATTTTCCTCTCGCAACACGCCGCCCCCGTACCCGGCAGTTGCGTGCTGGTGACGCTGGAAGGCACCCGGCCCATGCTGGTGGAAATCCAAGCCCTGGTGGACAGCGGCGGCCCCAGCCCGCGGCGCCTCTCCGTGGGACTGGACCGCGACCGCCTGGCCATGCTGCTGGCCGTGCTGCACCGCCACGCGGGGGTGGCCTGCATGGACCAGGACGTGTTCGTCAACGCCGTGGGCGGTGTGCGCATCGGCGAGCCGGCGGCCGACCTGGCGGTGATGCTGGCCATCACCAGCAGCCTGCGCGGCAAGGCCCTGCCCAAGGGCTTCATTGCGTTTGGTGAAGTGGGCCTGGCGGGCGAGGTGCGCCCTGCCCCACGCGGGCAAGAGCGGCTGAAAGAAGCGGCCAAGCTGGGCTTCAGCGTGGCCGTGGTGCCCAAGGCCAACATGCCCAAGAAGGGCGACACGGCCATGGCCAAGGCGCTCGAAGGCATGACCATCCACGCGGTGGAGCGGGTTGAAGAAGCGCTGGAGGTGGTGCGGGGGGTTGGTTGAGCCCGGCTGATGAGGAAGGCAGCCGCCTGATGATTGCCGCCACAGAGACAAACGTGTTAAAAATGCACAAGTTTTGCCAACGCTAAACCACTGATCCCACAGTGCAGTTGCTTCGGTGCCATGGTTGGCTTGGCTGGAGATGCGGTGTAAATCTCTGACGTGTTCGGCACCGTTTGAGGTGCCTATCTTTGATGCTCACCAGGGAGGGGGTTGTGTTATACGCCACTTATGCTGATTTTGAGTATGCACCCGAATGGGTGCATACTAGACGTTGGGCGTCAGGGTAGCGCGCGCAAGTATAATGGACATTCGAAAGAAATTACGGTGGTAGCACAGTGGCAAATAACTTCAAGAGTGACGATAGTTTTCTGAGGAAACTCGCTGTTGGTGCCGCTGGCACAAACTCAACGATCAATCGGCTGAAGGCTATAGGATTCAATCCCATAGAACTTGAGCGTGGTTCCACAGGCTTCAAAATCTGGAAGAAGATCAAGATCAAGCGGGTGCGCGTTCCCGATATTCTATGTTTGAACACAGGCATACGATTCGAGTCCCGTGGCAAGACAAAGCTTGAAATATCAATGTCTCATTCCCTCAATGACCCGAAGCGCGCATGGGATGCAGGCATGCGTGACGATGACATTGTTTCAATCGTTGTCTTCGAGCAAAAAGACGATTCCCCGATAGACTTGAAACAAATTTCACCTGTTCACTTCGTCAGCGTTAGAGAAATGCGGAAAGCATTCGCCGCAGGACAGGTATCCATCACTCAGCCGAAAGGAGTTGAGGAAGGCTCCGAAATTCGGGTGATGTGGACATGTGCTGCCGCAAACCAGCGATCAGTTGTTCTAGCAGTGGAAGCGGGAAGAATCAGCCTGGCCTCTATTCCAGAGGCGCGGCGACAATCTATTCAGATGAGCCGGAGCAAAGGCAAGATAACCTTGCTGCCACAGGTCAAAGTTGGTGAAACCGTCGAGGCAAATCAGATAGTCGCAGCAGTCGTTCCTGTAACCACCGCGCTTCAGTGCCCTGCGTCGGTTGACGAAGCCTATTTCGTTGACAAGCTCTTGAGTGTCAACCTGAGCGAACGGTACGCCGCAGCAAAAGCATTGCGGTACAGAGGCTACACGACAGCTAAATCGGCGCTCGAATCAAGGATGACTGATGCCGACGAAGATATTTACGTCCAGCTTGAGGCTGCCGCTGCGCTGGCCGCTTTTGATGATCCAAACGGATGGGAGTTCATTGAGAACAAGCTGCGTAGCTCGGCCATGATCGTTCCCCTTGAAACACAGCTTGAAACGGTCATCGTTGCATCCGAAATACCCAAGAGCCGGAGCGAACAACTATTAATCGAAGTGTTGCAGGACTCGCAACGTGACGATGAACTACGCGCTGGAGCAGCTTGGGCGCTTGGCCAATTCTTTACCAAGACTTCTGCGACTGCACTTGTTGATACATTTAATTCAAGCCCCTTAGAAATCAAAGTTGAAGCTGCACGTGCGCTTCTGCGAATTGCCGAGTCACAAATTCCTCACTTGATCGATCTCTTGAAAAGCGGCGACCCCGCCAAGCGCGATGGCCTATCATGGGTGCTTGCTCGAACTGGCAAGTTCAATCCATCAGAAATGGTCGTCGGAGCTGATGAGAACCTTAGAAGATGGATGAGCTACATCGTTGGCTATGGTAAAGAGAAGTTCGTTCAGGGCGAAGTTGAGGCAATCTGTAAGACAGACCCGGAAGTTTATTTCGCCGCAAGTGTTTTGTGGCAGATTGTGGCAAGCTGGGTCAACGACCTGAGGGAATACTGATATGCGAAACAAACCGCTTTACTACACCACCAACGGTCAAGCCTATGTTGGTGATTCGCTTAAGCTTCTCAAGGAGTTACCAGACGCCAGCATTGATCTGGTCATGACATCACCGCCGTTCGCACTTCGGCGTCAAAAGACCTATGGCAACGTTGATGAAACAGAGTATGTGCAATGGATTAAACCATTCGGTCAAGAGGTTTTTCGAGTTCTCAAGGAAAGTGGGAGCTTCGTTCTCGATTTAGGGGGAGCATACCGCTCTGGGATGCCATCACGCTCTCTGTATAACTTTCGCGTACTTCTGGCTTTCTGCGACGAGATTGGATTTCACTTGGCCGAAGATTTCTATTGGTTCAATCCGGCTAAATTGCCGTCGCCAATTGAATGGGTAAACAAACGAAAGATCAGGGCAAAGGATTCCGTCAACACTGTGTGGTGGTTTAGCAAGACCGACTCTCCAAAAGCCGACGTTCGGAAAGTGCTGGCTCCATATTCTGATCGGATGAAGAAGTTGATTGAAGACCCCGAAAGTTTCTACACGCCAAAAAAACGCCCTTCAGGTCATGACATTAGCGCCGGATTTGGAAAGGACAATGGAGGGGCTATTCCATCCAACCTTCTTTCAATACCGAACACCGATAGCAACTCAAGCTATCTTCGGCTCTGCAAAGAACTCGGACTTGAACGTCATCCTGCTCGTTTTCCTTCGGAACTCCCTGCGTTTTTTATCAAGATGCTGACTGACGACGGAGATGTTGTTCTCGACATTTTTGGCGGGTCAAATACAACAGGATTTGCCGCTGAAGCTTTGAAGAGGAAGTGGCTGACTTTTGAAATGAATCATGAATATCTCGCAACATCGGTCTTTCGGTTCCTTGATGGACACAGTTATGACACTGTAAAACGTGTATTTGACAAGCTGAACAATAGCCATGCCAACTACTTTATTGGCGAGACAATCTGTGCATTAGAGTCAATCAATAAAGCAAAGTCGAAAAGCACATCGCTAGGACAAGGTGCGCTAATTCTTCTGCGATAGACGCGAGTAGCCGGTCATTGGAAAGCGCCCAACAAATCGTTCCAGCGGACGCGCAAAAAGCGGCGCGCCGCTGAACTCGGACGTTATCCCTCAAGGAGCCCCCATGGCGATTGTCCCAACATATAAAGCGTTACAAAAGCTTTACGACGCGAAATCCGATCAAGTGAAGAACCACTTTGGGCATTTGCCGCAGCTAATAGCTGATGGACTTCCATATGAAATCGCTATTGCATATGTCTTTCTAAAAATCGAGCAAGCGCAGAATAGAGCGCTTTATGGCGGGGTTGTTAAGATTCATCGTTGCGAGGCCGAATTTGCCCGTCGTGTTATGAATTACCAACACCTTACACGAGACGGATTCAAAGACCTCTACAAAAACGTATTTGGTCGTGCGCTGCCAAAAGCAACGGCCGATCTCATGGCTGACGCAGAAACTACAAGAGACAAGGTCATTCATGGTAAGGCCGCAACCGATAGTGAACTTCGCGGCGCCATTGCTGACGTCCTTGAATACGCAGAAGCATTCAACAATGAGGTAAATGATATCGCCGGTTTTAAGCCCCTTGGAGACATGCGTGGTTTCAAAGGGCGTGCAGAACCGCTAGATAAACGCACCAGTAAATGGTTAATGAGGGGGCTAGGTTTTGGCGTTAAGGCATAACCCTGCGCTCAACCCGGACGCCCTACAGCAAGCTTCGCTTGCTTCCGGTCGCCGGATAGCTACACGTTAGGCACTTCTGAGGAGTTCACTTGATCTTTTTGTCCCATAACCATAAAGACAAACCCCTCGTTGAGCAGATTGCTCTGCGACTTCGGGACACTTTTGGCCAAGACAAGGTCTTCTACGATTCATGGTCCATCCAACCCGGGGACGGTATCGTCGATCGAATGAATGAGGGCTTGGAAGCCTGTGAACTTTTTTTGTTCTGCGTTTCTAGGAACAGCTTGCAAAGCAATATGGTGAAGCTGGAGTGGCAGAACGCCGTGCTGAAAGCCGCGAAGGGGCAGGCAAAGCTAATCCCGGTCAAGCTTGATGACTGCTTGATGCCCCCGATCCTCCTCCAAAGCTTGTACATCGATCTCTTCGGTCAAGGGCTGGAAGTAGCGCTGCGGCAAATTGTCGACGTATCACAAGGCCGTAATACCTTCGCCCCGGGACCGCAGGAGTTCTCTAACCTGCGTGCGTATACCTACCAGGAGGGTCCGGCGACGGTCGTTGAGTGTCACGCAGAGCACTACCTTGAGCCGATATCGCATTTCCTGTTCTTGCTGCACAACAAAGCAGATGAAGTGCGTGTTGAGTATAAGTCTGGGTCCATGTGCGATACGGGCTTCCACGAAGGCATCAAGCTCAACAATGGCGAAATGTTCAACGCGCAATTCGTTGGCGTAGATCGCGGCACGGTTCCGAACTTCCCGTTTATCGTCCACATCACACCAACTGGCGGAGTACAAGTTAAGTTGGCCGGTGTCCTTCACGAAAAGGCGATGGGTCAGTTCTTAGGTATACCAGTCGTAGCGGGTCGGAGAACTGCCTAACTGTCGCATCCCGAATAACCATATATGGACTCCCCCACAACAGCAAGAGCCTGATCGATCGGGGCCTCATGGGTAAAGCACCTGCTTCTCGTTATCCGGCATCTGTGGTGGACTCTATTGTAGTCCGTTCCTTGTGGTCCGTTCCGACATGAAATCTGCGCCAAACGGTACGTGGCCGCGCAGCATGGCGAAGCAGATTCTCACACCTCATTCAATGGGCGCAAACGGATTAAAAACCTCGAGCCCCAGCGCCTTGAAGTCGGCTACGTTTCGGCTGGCCACGGTCAGTCCATGCACGTTTGCGGTGGCCGCAATCATGGCATCTTCGTAGAGCGTGTCGGACTTTCTGTGCATCAATCGGGCCCAGGCCCTGAAGGTGGCCGCGTCCATGGGCAAGACGTTGTAGGCCCCTGCCACCAGTTCCAACCAGGCTTCAATTTCGCTCGCTTTCCCAGGGTCTTGCTCTCGCGTCAACTCGATGCCCGCCTGTATTTCCCCCAGGGTGACGGCAGAAAGATGGATTTGCGCATCGTCCAGAGATTCCAGCCAGGCAACCACCGCCCCGTGCGGGCGCTGCCTGCGAAGTTCTGAAACCACATTCGTGTCGAGCAGGTAGTTGCCCGCCGTCACTGCACGGACTCCACTTTGCGGCGCTTTGCGTGTCCTCTGGCAGGGGCGATCGTGTCTACACGCGCCTGGTCAGACAGCAGCAACTGCTTCAAGGAAGGCCGCGCTGCCGACTGCAATCGCCGCCACTCTTGCACGGGCACGAGCACGGCCGCTTCGGCACCCCGCCTGGTCACCATCTGTGGACCTTCCTGCAAGCAGGCATCCAGGAACTCACTGAAACGCGCTTTCGCGTCTTGCACGGGCCATGTATGCATAACACCCTCCAATCAAACCAGTCATCTGTCTAGTTTTATGCATAACTCCAGTTCTGTCAATCGAGACGACTGGCAAGACTCGATTGGCCTGGTAGAGGGCCTGGTCGCTGGGCAGGTCGGTGTCGGGCAGCAGCACCGGGACTTGCTGGGTGAGGCCTATCGCCCAGATAGTGGCCACGATACCCTCCGCGGCAACAAAGCCACTCACTTCGCAGCGCTGCTAAAATTCATAGGCTACAACCCCATGCAGCTTCCATCGATGGGTTCCCTCGCCCCCATCCTGTTTCAAAAAAAAGGACCCCTCCATGACCTCCCCCCATGGCGCCGCCGAATTGCGCGCCCGCTCCGTACTGCCGGCCCTGGCGGCCATCCACATCGCGCTCATCATCGCCAGCAACTACCTGGTGCAGTTGCCGTTCGAGCTGTTCGGTTTTCACACCACCTGGGGCGCGTTCACGTTTCCGCTGATTTTCGTGGCCACCGACCTCACGGTGCGTCTGCTGGGGCAGGAAGTGGCCCGCCGCGTGATCATGCGGGTCATGATTCCGGCCCTGCTGGCCTCTTACGCCGTCGGTGTGTTGTTCCACGATGGAGCGTTTGGCGGTGTGGCCGCCCTGGGTGAATTCAACGGCTTCGTGTTTCGCATTGCCCTGGCCAGCTTCGTGGCCTATGTGATGGGCCAGTGGCTGGACATTGCGGTCTTTGCCCGCCTGCAGCAGGTGCGCGCCTGGTGGGTGGCCCCGGCGGCCTCCACGGTGCTGGGCAGCTTGCTGGACACCGCGCTGTTTTTCTCGGTGGCGTTCTACCACAGCAGCGACCCCTTCATGGCCGAACACTGGGTGGAAATCGCCGCGGTGGACTATGTGACCAAGCTGGTCATCAGCCTGCTGTGCTTCCTGCCACTGTATGCCGTGCTGCTCAACGCCCTGGTCAAAACCCTGAAGGCCCCCACACCCACGGCCACCGCCACCTGAACCGGCGTGCCACCCCGCCTGCAATCCCCACTGCAACAGGGGGCCGGTACACTTGATGGTTTCGGGCGGCCTCCCCCGCAGGGCTGCCCGCGTCCATGATGGCTACTGAAGGTCCCGTTTTGTTTGCATTGTTCGATGAAGCCGGCAAGTTCCTGACCGGCCGAGTGTTGTCTGAGGCCGAAAGCTCCCTGCAGGTGGAGCTGGAATCGGGCAAGCGCGTGAAGGTCAAGGCGGCCAATGTGCTGCTCAAGTTCGACAAGCCCGCGCCTGCCTCACTCATGGCGGGCGCTCAGGCGCTGGCACCCCAGATCGACCTCGATCTCGCCTGGGAATTCGCACCCGAAGACGAATTCGGCTTTGCCGACCTGGCCGCCGACTACTTCCAGCACCCAGCCACGCTGGAGCAGCAGGCGGCGGCCCTGCTGCGCCTGAGCGAGGCGCCGCACTACTTCCGCCGCGCGGGCAAGGGCCGCTACAAAAAAGCCCCGGCCGACATCCTGCAGCAGGCGCTGGCCGCCATTGAAAAGAAAAAACAGGTGCAGGCGCAAATCGACGCCTGGGCGGCCGAACTGGCGGCGGGCAGCTGCCCGGAACCGATCCGCCAGCAGCTCTACAAGATCCTCTTCAAGCCCGACAAGAACGCGCCCGAATACAAGGCCGTAGTGCATGCCGCCCGCGAAACGCACCTGGCCCCGCTGGCCCTGCTGCAAAAAGCGGGGGCCATCTCCAACGCCTACCAGTTCCATTGGCAGCGCTTTTTGTTTGAACACTTTCCCAAGGGCACGGGTTTCCCAGACCTTCAGGCCCCGCCCGTCGCGGACGAACTGCCCCTGGCGGCCGTGCAGGCGTTTTCGGTGGACGATTCCAGCACCACGGAAATCGACGATGCATTGAGCGTGCAGGGTTTGGGCAGCGGAGAAGTGACGCTGGGCATCCACATCGCGGCCCCGGCGCTGGCGATCCAGCCCGGCAGCCCGATCGATGAGGTCGCGCGCCAACGCCTGTCCACCGTCTATATGCCCGGCCACAAGGTGACCATGCTGCCCGACGCCGTGGTCCAGACCTACACCCTGGAAGCCGGCGGGCCGCGCCCGGCGCTGTCGCTCTACCTCACTTTCAACGAAGCCGACCTGACCCTGCTGCGCCACGAAAGCCGGATCGAGCAGGTGCCCATTACCCACAACCTGCGGCACGACCAGCTCGACCAGGCCATCACCGCCGAATGGCTGCAAGATCCAGCGGCCGAGCCCGGCGCGCCACTGCCCGACGAATTCGTGGCGCTGCGCCCCGAACTCGCCTTTCTGTACCGGCTGGCGCTGACTTGCAAGGCCCGACGCGAAGCGGTACGGGGCAAGCCCGAAACCTTCACCCGGCCCGATTACACCTTCAAACTCGAAGGCATGCAGGGCGACGAGCCGCACGGCGACGAAACCGTGATCATCGGCACCCGCTCGCGCGGTGCGCCACTGGACCTGATGGTGGCCGAAGCCATGATTCTGGCCAACAGCACCTGGGGCCAGTTGCTGGCCGACAGCGGTGTGCCCGGCATCTACCGCAGCCAGGCCAGCCTGGCACCAGGGGTGAAGGTGCGCATGGGCGCCAAGGCGCTGCCCCACGCCGGCATCGGCGTGAAGTGTTACGCCTGGAGCACCTCGCCCCTGCGCCGCTATACCGACCTGGTCAACCAGTGGCAGATCATCGCCTGCGTACGCCACGGCGCCACCGCCGCGCTGGCCGCGCCTTTCAAGCCGAAGGACACGACGCTATTCGCCGTCATCAGCGCCTTCGATGCCGCCTACACCGCCTACAACCAGTTCCAAAGCGGCATGGAACGCTACTGGACGCTGCGCTACCTGCAACAACACGGCATCACCGAACTCACGGCCACCGTGATCAAGGACAACCTGGTGCGCGCCGACACCCTGCCGCTGGTGTTCAGCGTGCTGGGGGCCGAAGGGTTGCAGCGCGGGGCCCATGTGCAGGTGCGGCTGGGGCAAATCGACACCATCTCGCTCGAAGTCAGTGGTACCGTGCTGGCACGGCTGGACGCCGCGCCAGACACCTTGGACGAGGAGACCGAAGACGAGCTGGAACTCGCCACCTCGCTGACCATCGCGGTCGATGTGGACGAAGCCGCCGACACCGACACCCCCACGGCCCCGCCATCCGCTGCAACCCCTGCGGACTGATTCCCGAGCGTTCACTCCGCCTGCGGCACCCGGTGGTCGGATAATCATCGACTGTGAAGCTGCTCCGCCAACTGACCACCCTGCAGATCGCGCTGACCCTGTCGGTGCTGGCCCATGCCGCCTTGCTGACGGTTCGCTTCGTCGATCCGCAGCGCTTCGAGCGGGTGTTTCAGGACACGCCGCTGGAGGTCGTCCTGGTCAACGCCCGCAGCGACGAACGCCCCGACCAGGCCCAGGCCATCGCTCAAGCCAACCTGGCCGGCGGAGGCCAGGTGGAGCAGGGTCGCGCCACCTCGCCACTGCCTCCTTCGCCACAGGCCCGTTTCGGTGAGGTGCTCGAGGAAGAGGAGCGCCGCATCGAAGCGATGAAAGAGCAGCAAAGCCGCCTGCTGGCCCAGTTGCGGCAGCAGCTGGCGGCCCTGCCGGTGCCCGATCCCCGCAACGCCCGCGAAGCCGACTGGAAAGAGCGCGAGCAGCGCCGACAGGCCTTGGTGCGAACCCTGGCCGAAATCGAGAAACGCATCAACGAGGAAAACGCGCGACCGCGCAAGCGCTACATCAGTCCGTCCACGCGCGAAGAGGTGTATGCGATCTATTACGACGAGTTGCGCCGCCGCATCGAGGACCGGGGCACGGCCAACTTTCCCGAGGTGGGGGGACGCAAGCTCTACGGCGAGCTGACCATGGTGATCACCGTCAACCACGACGGACGGGTGTTGGAAACCGAGGTGGTGCAAAGCTCGGGGCAACCCGCACTCGACAGCCGCGCCCAAGCCATCGTGCGCAGTCTGTCGTTCGGCCGCTTCAGCCATGAGATGCGCCGGCGGGCTGACCAAATCGTGGTGGTGTCGCGCTTTCGTTTCACCCGCGACGATGGCCTGCAAACCCGACTGAGCGCCCAGTGATGAAAAAGGCTTTGCGGTTTCTGGGACGCTGGCTGCTCTGGGTGGCGGTGGCGGCGCTCGGGTTGCAGTTGTTCTTCCTGGGGCGTATCGCCACCCTGGCCGTGCTGGACCCTTCCAGCACCACCTTCCAGCGCTCCGAGGCATGGCGGCTGGCCACCAGCGGCCAACCCTGGCGCTGGGCCCACACCTGGGTGCCCTACGAATCGATATCCCCGCACCTCAAGCGTGCCGTCATCGCCTCTGAAGACGCCGGCTTCACCTCCCACCGGGGTGTGGATTGGCAGGCCCTGGAGACGGCGCGGGAACGCAATGCCCGCCAGCAGGCTCGCGCGCAATCGCGCGCCACGGCGCCCAGACTGGTGGGGGGCTCGACCATCACCCAGCAACTGGCCAAGAACCTGCTGCTTTCGGGTGAACGACACATGGCACGCAAAGCGCAGGAACTGGTGCTGGCCTGGATGCTGGAAGCCTTGCTGAGCAAGGAACGCATTCTGGAGATCTACTTGAACCACGTGGAATGGGGCGAGGGCATCTTCGGGGCCGAGGCGGCGGCACAACACTATTTCCGCAAGCCGGCGGCGCGCCTCAACCCGCACGAGGCGGCGCGCCTGGCGGTGATGCTCCCGGCGCCCAAACGCTTTCAGCGCAACCCCTATTCCAGTTACCTGAACCAGCGCACCCACACCATCGTGGCCCGCATGGGGGCGGTGCAACTGCCGTGAGATGATCGCCGCATGAACATGCGCATACTTGGCATCGACCCCGGCCTGCAAGCCACCGGCTTCGGGGTGGTGGATGCGGACGGTGGCCACTTGAGCTATGTGGCCAGCGGCACCATCCGCACGACGCCCGACGATGGCGCCCTGCTGCCCGAACGGCTGGGCGTGATCTTCCAGGGCATCACCGAGGTGGTTCAGCGCTACCGACCGACCGTGGCCGCGTGCGAAATCGTGTTCGTGAACGTGAACCCGCAAGCCACGCTGATGCTCGGGCAGGCGCGGGGTTGCTGCCTCACCGCCCTGGTGGCCAACGGCCTGCCGGTGAGCGAGTACACGGCGCTGCAACTCAAGAAGGCCGTGGTCGGCTATGGCAAGGCCGCCAAGCCCCAGGTGCAGGAAATGGTGCGCCGGCTGCTGAATCTGCCCGGCCTGCCGGGGAAGGACGCGGCCGATGCGCTGGGCCTGTGCATCACCCACGCCCAGGTGGCACGCACCACGGCGGCCATCAATCAGGTCAGTCCGCTGCAGGCACGCACGCATGCGGCCTACAAGGCTGGCCGCAGCTATTGAGGGCCTGGGCAGGGGGGCGTGTCTGGGCCGATTTTTGGCCGCGCAGCGGACGGTATGAGGCCCAGACACGCCCCCCTGCCCAGGCCACTCAGACGATGCGGCTGATGATCAGCACCCCGAAAAAGAAAAACGCGGCGATCAGCGTCCACTTGAGGATGACGATGCCCCAGCGGCGAAAATGGTCTTTGCCGGTCGCGATGTAGAATCCAAAGCAGATGGCCGCTCCCCCGAGCAACGTGAACAGAAGAAAGCGGAACAGAAACATGGGTTGACCGGCGGGATTCACCACGCCATCGCGAGCTGCGCAAAGCCCTTGGGTGCACGGGCGTCGTGCTCGAAGGTCACGATGTCGTGGCTTCCGGGCTCGGCCAGCAGGGCTCGCAGCAACTGGTTGTTCAGGGCATGGCCGCTGCGGTAGGCGCTGTAAGCGGCCAGCAAAGGCTTGCCCACGATGTAGAGGTCGCCCATCGCATCGAGGATTTTGTGCTTGGCGAACTCGTCGGCATAGCGCAGGCCATCGGCGTTGAGCACCTTCACATCGTCCATGACGATGGCATTGTCGAGTCCTCCTCCCAGGGCCAAGCCGTGGGAGCGCATCGTCTCGACGTCTCGGGTGAAACCGAAAGTGCGGGCGCGGGCGATTTCACGGGCGTACTGGCCCTGCCCCAGATCGAACTCCACACGCTGACCCGTGGCGCTGACGGCCGGGTGGTCGAACTCGATCTCGAAGCTCAGTTTATAGCCGTGGTAAGGCTCCAGCCGGGCCCATTTGAGCTGACGCCCCTCTCCTTCGCGCACTTCCACGGGCTTGAGCACGCGAATGAAGCGCTTGGGCGCTTTCTGCAACTCGATGCCAGCGCTCTGGATCAGGTACACGAACGATGCCGCGGAACCATCGAGAATGGGCACTTCCTCGGCCGTGATGTCCACGATCAGGTTGTCGATGCCCAAGCCGGCACAGGCGCTCATGAGGTGCTCGATGGTGTGCACCTTGGCTCCGCCCTTGGCGATGGTGGAGGCCAGCCGCGTATCGGATACGGCGGTGGCGCTGACCGGGATGTCCACCGGCTCGGGCAGGTCCACACGCCGGAACACGATGCCCGTGTCCGGCGCGGCCGGGCGCAGCGTCAGCTCGACCCGTTGACCGCTGTGCAGGCCCACGCCCACGGCTTTGGTCAGGGTCTTGAGGGTACGTTGCGCAATCATGCAAACGATTTTAGGTTTTCGACGCCGACTTTGCTGGAAATCGTCTTCATACCCTTCATAGCAAGAATTGATTGAGGGGATGGAAAGCGTAGCGAGCAGCCCAGGTGCGGCCGAAGCGCGCAGCCGTACTGGGGTACGGCGAGCACTGCAAGCCTCAGATGGGGTTGAGCTGTGTAGCTTTACACCCCTCAATCCGCTTGTTTGCGCAGGAAGGCGGGAATCTCGAAGTCGTCCATGCCACCGGAAGACAGCGCGTCCACCTTGGCCGCCGCCGAGGTGCGGTCGCGGGTGCGCCAGACGCTGGGCACCGCCGGATTGCCACCGACCGAAGCGTGCCCCACGCCCGTGGCCTGCGCCAAACCCGAGCCGCCCACGGCCTGGTTGAGCGTGGGAATGAAGGGCATGTTGTCGGTACCCGTGCGCAAGGCCTGGGCCGGCGACTGCACCACCGTCAAGGGCTGGCGCGCGCCGGCAGCACGGTTCAGGCCCGTGGCCACCACGGTCACGCGGATCGCGTCGCCCAGGGACTCGTCGTAGGCGGTGCCATAGATGACGTGTGCGTCCGGCGCGGCAAAGGCACGGATGGTGTTCATGGCCAGCTTGGACTCGTTGAGCTTCAGAGAGCCTTTGGCGGCGCTGATCAGCACCAACACGCCCTTGGCACCCTTCATGTCCACACCTTCCAGCAGCGGGCAGGCCACGGCTTGTTCGGCGGCGATCCGGGCGCGGTCCGGGCCGCTGGCGACCGCCGTGCCCATCATGGCCTTGCCGGGCTCGCCCATGACGGTGCGCACGTCCTCGAAGTCCACGTTCACCAAGGCCTCGACGTTGATGATTTCGGCAATCCCGCCCACGGCGTTCTTGAGCACGTCGTTGGCTTCGGCAAAGGCCTCGTCCTGGGTGACGTCGTCCCCCAGGACTTCGAGCAGCTTGTCGTTGAGCACCACGATCAGCGAATCGACGTTCTGCTCCAGCTCGGCAAGACCGGCATCGGCGTTGCTCATGCGGCGCCCACCCTCCCAGTCGAAGGGCTTGGTGACCACGCCCACGGTGAGAATGCCCATGTCCTTGGCGATCTTGGCGATGACAGGCGCCGCTCCAGTCCCGGTACCCCCGCCCATGCCAGCGGTGATGAAGAGCATGTGAGCGCCGTGGATAGCGTCGCGGATGTCGGCCTCGGCCATTTCGGCAGCGGCGCGCCCCTTCTCGGGCTTGCTGCCTGCGCCCAGACCGGTCTGGCCCAGCTGAATCACGCGGTGCGCGGCCGTCCTGGCCAGGGCCTGGGCGTCGGTGTTGGCGCAAATGAACTCCACACCCTGCACATGGCTCTGGATCATGTGCTCGACAGCGTTGCTGCCCCCGCCGCCGACGCCGATCACCTTGATCTGGGTGCCGCGGTTGAATTCTTCGACTTCGATCATTTCGATGCTCATGTGAATACTCCTTGAATGCCTTGAACTCGTGAAAACCTGAACAAACGTGGGAACAACAAAACCGGGGGGATCAAACAGGCGGCGCATTGGCGCCGTGACTTCGTCGGACGTGCGCCTCACGGGGATTGCAATGGGTGCGGCGGCGCAGCCGCTGGAACGTGCGCTGGTGCTGCATCAGAAATTCCCCACGAACCAGTCTTTGAGACGCCCAAGGGCGGAGCCCACCGAGCCGACTTTCTGGGCCACTTTGTGCCCCCGCAGGCGGGCCAGCCGGGCTTCTTCCAGCAGGCCCATGACGGTGGCCGCACGCGGCTGCGCCACCATGTCGCTGAGCACGCCGGTGTACTTGGGCATGCCGCGCCGCACGGGCTTGAGGAAGATGTCCTCGCCCAGTTCGACCATGCCCGGCATCACGGCGCTGCCGCCGGTGAGCACGATGCCGCTGGACAGCAGCTCTTCATGGCCCGACTCGCGGATCACCTGCTGCACCAGCGCAAAAATCTCCTCCACGCGCGGCTCGATGACCCCGGCCAGTGCCTGACGGCTGAGCAGGCGCGGCCCGCGATCGCCCAGCCCCGGCACTTCCACCTGCTGGTCCGGATCGGCCAGCAACTGCTTGGCGCAGCCACTCTCCACCTTGATGTCCTCGGCGTCCTTGGTGGGGGTGCGCAAGGCCATGGCAATGTCGTTCGTGATCAGGTCGCCGGCGATGGGGATCACCGCCGTGTGCCGGATCGCCCCGCCGGCGAAGATGGCCACGTCGGTGGTGCCGGCGCCAATATCCACCAGCGCCACACCGAGTTCTTTTTCGTCTTCCGTGAGGATGGCCTGGCTGGCGGCCAGCGGGTTGAGCATGAGCTGGTCCACTTCCAGGCCGCAGCGGCGCACGCACTTGATGATGTTTTCGGCCGCGCTCTGGGCGCCGGTGACGATGTGTACCTTGGCCTCCAGCCGGATGCCGCTCATGCCGATCGGCTCCTTGACTTCCTGGCCGTCGATGATGAATTCCTGTGGCTCCACCAGCAGCAGGCGCTGGTCGGTGGAGATGTTGATGGCCTTGGCGGTTTCGATGACCCGCGCCACGTCGGCCGGCATGACCTCCTTGTCCTTGATGGCCACCATGCCGCTGGAGTTGATGCCGCGGATGTGGCTGCCGGTGATGCCGGTATAGACACGGGCGATGCGGCAATCGGCCATGAGCTCGGCCTCTTTCAGCGCCTGCTGGATGCTTTGCACGGTCGCATCGATGTTGACCACCACCCCTCGCTTGAGACCGTTGCTGGGCGCCACGCCCAGCCCGGCGAGCTTGAGTGTTCCGCCTGGCTGCACCTCGGCCACCACCGCCATGATCTTGGCGGTGCCGATGTCGAGGCCGACGACGATGTCTTTGTATTCCTTGGGCATGATGGGTGCTGTCGTTTATCGGGTCGTGGGAGGGGCCGGTCGGGCCGGCGGGGGGGCGGTCAGGGTGGTCACGCCGCGCATGCGCAGGGCGTAGCCGTTGGGGTAGCGCAGGTCGGCGGTTTCGATCTCGCGCTGGCCGTAACGCAGCGCCAGGGTGGGGACGGTGCTGGCAAAATGCTGGGCACGGGTCACGATCGCCTCAGGCTCGCCACGCCCGAGTTCGAGTCGGGTGCCGCCATCCAGCACCGCCTTCCAACTGCCGCGGGCATTGAGTTCCAGCCGGTCCAGTTCACGCCCCATGCGTTCGAACACGGGGGCCAGCGCCAGATACAGGGCATAGACCTGTGCGGCACGGTCTGCCGGACCGGCCAGTTCGCTCCAGCGATCGGCAGGAACATCCTCCGGGTTGGCTTCGAACACCTCTCCATACCTGTTCACGAGGCGCCCGCTGCCCGCCTCGCCCCACCACGCGACGGCCTCGTGCTCCTCCAGCACGACACGCAAACGGTTCGGAAACTCCCGCTGCACCCGGGCCTGGCGCACCCAGGGGGCGGCCTCGAACAGGCGTTGCACCTCCCGCAGATCCACGGTCAGAAAGGTCCCTTCCAGGCGAGAGCCCAGATGGGTACGCAATGTGACCGCACTCTGGTGCTCGACGTCCCCCAGCACCGTGATACCGGTCAGCGTCCAAACCGGTTGGCGCGCCACCCACCACGCCACCGTCCCCAGGCCCATGACGAGCAGCACCGCGAACAAACTGTTCGCGGCCCAGCCCATCAGGCGGACATCCAGGGGTATGACGAGGGGTTTGGCCATGGTCAGCCCCGGCCTCCTGAGGGCAGTGGGTTGTCGAGAGCGGCGCTGGCCAGTACCTGCAGGCACAGCGCTTCATAATCCACGCCCACGGCACGGGCCGACATCGGCACCAGCGAATGGCCAGTCATGCCGGGAGAGGTGTTGATTTCCAGCAGATAGGGCTGGCGGGTGCGGGCGTCGATCATCACGTCGGCACGGGCCCAACCCCGGCAACCCAGGGTCCGATAGGCCTGGAGCACCAGGGCCTGAATGACGGCCTCCTCACCAGCCGGCAGGTCGCACGGCACGATGTACTGGGTGTCGTCGGTGAAGTACTTGTGCTCGTAGTCGTAGTTGCCGCCGGGCGCGACGATGCGGATCACCGGCAGGGCACGGGCTTGTGCGCCAGTGCCCAGCACCGGACAGGTGACTTCGTCGCCGCTGATGAACTGTTCGCACAGCACCTCGGGGTCATGCCGGGCGGCCAGCGCATAGGCCTCGGCGCACTGCGCAGCGTCGGTGACCTTGGTCAGGCCGATGGTGGACCCCTCGCGCGCGGGCTTGACGATCATCGGGGCGCCCAATGCGGTGAAAGCGGCTTCGGTCTCAGCGGCGCTGGCCACCTGCCGCCAGTCCGGCGTGGGCAGGCCTTCGGCACGCCAGATGCGCTTGGTCATCACCTTGTCCATGGAGACGCTGGACGCCAGCACACCCGGCCCGGTGTAGGGAATGCCCAGCAATTCGAGGGCGCCTTGCACCGTGCCGTCTTCGCCGAAGCGCCCATGCAGGGCGATGAAGGCCCGCTGGAAGCCCTCGCGCCGGAGTTCTCCCAGGTCCCGCTCGGCGGGGTCGAAGGCATGGGCGTCCACCCCCACACGCCGAAGGGCCTCCAGCACGCCGGTGCCCGACATGAGGGAGACCTCGCGCTCGGCGGAATGCCCGCCCATGAGCACGGCCACCTTGCCCAGGGCTTTCGGATCGATCGTTGTTGCTGCGCTCATGCGCTCACCTGCTTGTCTGCCCCGGCCGTCGCCAGAGCGATCACTTGACCTGCCACCGCACCGATGGAGCCGGCCCCCATGCACAGAACCACATCGCCGTCGCGGGCGTTGTCCAGAATGGCCTGCGGCATGGCGGCGATGTCATCCACGAACACCGGCTCCACCTTCCCGGCCACGCGCAACGCACGGGCCAGGGCCCGGCCGTCGGCTGCCACGATGGGCGCTTCGCCCGCTGCATAGACTTCGGACAGCAACACCGCATCGGCCTGGCCGATGACCTTGACGAAATCCTCGAAGCAGTCGCGCGTGCGGGTGTAGCGGTGCGGCTGAAAGGCCAGCACCAGGCGGCGCCCAGGAAAAGCCCCGCGTGCGGCGGACAAGGTGGCGGCCATTTCGACCGGGTGGTGGCCGTAATCGTCCACCACGGTGGCGGTGCCGCCAGTGGGAAGGGGCGCCTCGCCGTAGCGCTGGAAGCGCCGGCCCACCCCTTTGAAGTTGGCCAGCGCGTCGAGCACAGCGGCATCGGGCACGCCCAGCTCCACAGCCACGGCAATGGCCGCCAGCGCGTTGAGCACGTTGTGCTGGCCCGGCAGGTTCAGCACCACCTCCAGATCGGGCAAGCTCACCCCGTTGCGGCGCTGTACGCGGAAATGCATCTGGGTACCGATGGCGCGGATATCGAGCGCTCGCACCTGCGCGTCCTCGCTCACACCGTAGGTGGTGATGGGGCGCTGGATGTCGCCGAGCAGGCTGCGGATATTCGGATCGTCCACGCACACGATGGCAGCGCCGTAGAACGGCATGTGGTGCAGGAAATCGACGAACGCCTGCTTGAGCCGGCCAAAATCGTGGCCGTAGGTGTCCATGTGGTCGGCGTCGATGTTGGTGACGACGGCCATGACCGGCAGCAGGTTGAGGAAAGAGGCATCGGACTCGTCGGCCTCGACCACGATGTATTCGCCCGAGCCGAGCCGTGCATTGGCACCCGCGCTGTTGAGTCGCCCGCCGATGACGAAGGTGGGATCCAGTTCGGCGGCGGCCAGCACGCTGGCCACCAGGCTGGTGGTGGTGGTCTTGCCGTGGGTGCCGGCGATGGCGATGCCTTTTTTCATGCGCATCAGCTCGGCCAGCATGATGGCGCGCGGCACCACCGGCAGAAGCTTGGCGTGCGCGGCCGCCACCTCGGGGTTGTCGGCCGTGACGGCGGTGGAGGTGACGATGCAGTCGGCCCCCTCGATGTGGGCCGCGGCGTGGCCGATGTGGATGCGTGCTCCGAGCTGCTGCAAGCGCCGGGTGGTGGCGCTGTCGCTCAGGTCGCTGCCCGAAATGGTGTAGCCTTGGTTGAGCAGCACTTCGGCGATGCCGCTCATGCCTGCGCCACCGATACCGACGAAATGAATGTGGCGGATCGCGTGTTTCATACATGGCCTCCCGTTGAGGCTAGGGGATGTTGGGCCAGGTCGCGGCAGGCCCGCACAAGGGTAGGCACGGCCTCGGTTTGGGCCAGGGCGCGCGCCTTCTCGGCACGGGCCTGGAGGTCGCTGCGGGTCAAAGCCTGCAGCATGCTGGCCAGCCCCTGGGCCGTGAGTTCGGTTTGTGGCACCAGCCAGGCGGCACCCGCATCCACCAAGAAGCGGGCGTTGTGGGTCTGGTGATCGTCCACGGCGTGCGGGAAGGGCACGAAAATGGCCGCCGCTCCGACCGCGGCCAGCTCGGTGACGGTGCTGGCGCCGGCGCGCGTGATCACCACGTCCGCAGCGGCGAAGGCTGCCGCCGTGTCCTGGATGAAAGGCGTCAGGGTGGCCTCGACTCCGGCTTGTGCGTAGGCCGCCTGCAGGGCGCCGATCTGCTTCTCGCCGCTTTGGTGCGTCACGACCGGACGCCGCTCGGCAGGAATCAACGCCAGCGCCTGCGGGACGATGTCGTTCAAGGCCTTGGCCCCGAGGCTACCGCCCACCACCAGCACCTGGAGCGGGCCGGTGCGACCGGCAAAACGCTGCGCCGGTACAGGCTGCTGGAGGAATTCCGCACGCAACGGATTGCCGATCCACTCGCCCTTGGCCAGTGCCTGGGGGTAGGCGGTGAACACCCGGTCAGCGACTCTGGCCAACACCTTGTTGGCCATCCCGGCCACGGCGTTTTGCTCGTGCAGCACCAAGGGCTTGCCCGCCAATACCGCCATCATGCCGCCCGGGAAGGTGATGTAGCCGCCCAGGCCCAACACCACGTCGGGCTTCACACGCCGCACCACGGCCAGGCTCTGCCAGAAGGCCCGCAACAGGCGCACCGGCAACAGGGCCAGCGTGAGCAGACCCTTGCCACGCACGCCGCCAAATGCCACCGGTTCGAATGCAAAGCCGCGCGGCGTTACCAGCCGCTCCTCCATGCTGTCAGGCGCACCGAGCCAGTGCACGCGCCAACCCTCGGCGCGCAGGGCCTCGGCCACGGCCAGGCCGGGGAAGATGTGCCCACCGGTGCCACCGGCCATCACGAGCGCACAGGCAATCTTGCTCATACCCGGCCTCCGTGCATCAGCTTGCGGTTTTCATGGTCGATGCGCAGCACCACGGCCATGGCCACGATGTTCATGAGAATCGCCGATCCGCCATAGCTCATGAATGGCAGCGTCAGTCCCTTGGTGGGCAGGGTCCCCAGGTTCACGCCGATGTTGATGAACGCCTGAAAACCGATCCACAGGCCAATGCCCTGAGCCACCAGGCCGGCGAAGACCTGATCCAGCGCTATGGCCTGCCGCCCGATCTGCATGATGCGCCGAACCATCCACATGAACAGGGCGATCAGGATCAGCACCCCCACCAGCCCGAACTCCTCGCCGATGACGGCCAGCAGGAAATCGGTGTGGGCCTCGGGAAGCCAGTGCAGCTTCTCCACACTGCCCCCCAATCCCACACCGAACCATTCGCCGCGCCCGAGCGCAATCAGCGAGTGCGAGAGCTGATAGCCTTTGCCCAGAGCATGCTCGGCGCTGAACGGGTCCAGGTAGGCGAACACCCGTTCACGGCGCCAGGGTGAACTCAGGATCAGCAGGGCGAACACCGCCGTGAGCAGGCCAAAGATGAGGAAAAACATGCGCGCATTGACCCCTCCCAGGAACAGGATGCCCATGGCAATCACGGCGATCACGATGAAGGCGCCCATGTCGGGCTGCATCAGCAGCAGCAAGCCGGCGAGACCGAGCGCCACCCCCATGGGTGCCACCGCCCGGAAAAAGCGCTCCTTGACCTCCATGCGGCGCACCATGTAGCCTGCGGCATACATGACCATCGCGAGCTTGGCGAGCTCGGACGGCTGGAAATTCATCACGCCCAGGGGAATCCAGCGGCGGGCCCCGTTCACCCCTTTACCGATGAAGGGAATGAGCACGACCACCAGCAACACCAGTGCGCCGAAGAAAAGCCAGGGCGACCACTGCTCCCAGCGGCTCATGGGCACCTGAAAGGCGAGCAAGGCGGCCACGGCTCCGATGCAGATCGCGATCGCGTGGCGGAGCACGAAATGCTCGTGGCTGTAGTTGCGAAAACGCGGGTTGTCGGGCAGTGCGATGGACGCGGAATAGACCATCACCAGGCCCCAGCAGAGCAAGGCAACGATGACCCAGAGCAACGTCTGGTCAAAGCCCATCTCACGCACCACGGCGGTTCGGCCACGCGCGTAATCCCGGCTCGACAGCCGCACCGGCAGATCGCCCACCCAGTCACGGGCTGCGTCTTGGGCGGTGCGGACACTGCCCCACCAGCGGGTCAGGCGACTGAAGGGATGCAAGAGGCGTGGCTGGCTCATGCCGGTGTGCCCTCCTCGTGCTGCAACTCGCGCACGGTCTCGACGAACACGGCTGCGCGGTGGGCATAGTCGCGGAACATGTCGAGACTCGCGCAGGCGGGGGACAGCAGCACCGCGTCACCGGGCCGGGCCTGTCGGGCACACCAGCGCACGGCCTCGGGCAGGCTGGCCCAGTCGGACAGCGGCACGCCGGTGGGCGCCAGCACGGCGCGCAGCGCCGGAGCATCGCGTCCGATGAGTGCGACCGCACGCGCATGCCGGGCCACGGCCGCCGCGAGGGGTTCGAAGTCCTGCCCCTTGCCGTCGCCGCCCAGGATCACCACCAGTTTGCGCTCGGCCCCCAGCCCGTTGAGGGCCGCCAGCGTGGCCCCGACATTGGTGCCCTTGCTGTCGTCGATGTACTCCACTTCACCGACGATGCCCACCGGCTCGACCCGATGCGGCTCACCCCGGTAGTCGCGCAGACCGTGCAGCATGGGTGCCAAGGGAACTCCGGCCGCGGTGGCCAGGGCCAGCGCGGCCAGCGCGTTGCTGGCGTTGTGGCGGCCGCGGATGCGCAGGGCCTCCGCCGGCATCAGCCGTTGCAGGTAGGTTGCCTCTTCTTCGCCGGCGTGTCGGCCCTTGCGCCGTGTGTCGTCCACCGGCAGGGCCCGTACCAGCCAGGTCATGCCGTTGACCACCTCCAGCCCCCAGTCACCGG
Source organism: Tepidicella baoligensis (assembly GCF_013432195.1). GTDB lineage: Bacteria > Pseudomonadota > Gammaproteobacteria > Burkholderiales > Burkholderiaceae_C > Tepidicella > Tepidicella baoligensis. Next base: position 258,056 of record NZ_JACCDB010000002.1, read on the forward strand.
CGCGGCGAGGGCATTCGGTTCCAAAGGTCACACAGGGGCGCCCCGGCTCCGTGCGCGTGCGTGGGCCTTCCCGCACGGTCACGGGCTGGGGCTGCCAGCCCATGACCATCGGATCGTCGCGGTTGAGCACCATCAGGCCCGTTCGGCCAAAAATCCGGCGCTTGGCCTCGGCGTAGGCCGCCATGCTGCCGTGCCAGTCCAGGTGGTCCTGGCTGATGTTGAGCACGGTGGCGGCGGTGGGCTCGAAATCGTTCACGCCGTCGAGCTGGAAACTGGACAGTTCCAGGACCCAGGCCTGGGGCCAGGCGCCGGTTTGCAACGCCTGGCGCAATTCGTCGAGCAGGGTGGGGCCGATGTTGCCAGCCATCGCCACCGACCAGCCCGCCTCGCGCAACAGGTGGGCCGTGAGCGCGGTGGTCGTGGTCTTGCCGTTGGTGCCCGTGATGGCCAACACGGCGGGCCGATACGGTGCGGCATCGGGGGCGGTTTCTGCCGAAGGCTCGGCCAGCGCCCGCAAGGCCTGTGCAAACAGGCTCAGTTCGCCCACCACGGGCACGCCCACCGCAGCAGCGGCGGCTTGCAACCCCTCCATCTGGGCCGGGGCAATGCCGGGGCTGCGGCACACCAGCGCCCAGGGCTCGGCGGCAAACAGCGTCTCGTCGAAGCGAGCCTGCACCCGCCGCACGCCCGGCAACTCGGTATCCAGGGTGGATGCGTGAGGCGGCGCTTCGCGGGTATCGGCCACCGTCACACGGGCACCGGCCAGCGCGCACCAGCGCGCCATGGCCAGGCCGGAGGCGCCCAGCCCCAGCACCAGCACGTGGCGATCGTTGAGCGGCGGCAAGGCGTGTTTCATCGCAGTTTCAGGGTGGACAGGCCGATCAGGCACAACAGCATGGTGATGATCCAGAAGCGCACCACCACTTGGGTTTCGCGCCAGCCGGACTTCTCGAAGTGGTGATGCAACGGGGCCATCTTGAACAGGCGCCGGCCTTCGCCGTAGCGGCGCTTGGTGTACTTGAACCAGGTGACCTGCAGCATCACGGACACGGCCGAGGCCACGAAGATGCCGCCCATGATGGCCAGCACGATCTCCTGCCGCACGATGACCGCGATGGTGCCCAGCGCTGCGCCCAGCGCCAGCGCCCCGACGTCGCCCATGAACACCTGGGCCGGGTAGGCGTTGAACCAGAGGAAGGCCAGCCCAGCGCCGGCCATGGCGGCGCAGAAGATGAGCACCTCGCCCGTGCCCGGGATGTGCGGCAGCAGCAGGTAGCGCGCGAACACCGCATTGCCCGTGACATAGGCAAACACGCCCAGGGCCGACCCCACCATGACCACCGGCATGATGGCCAGGCCGTCCAGGCCGTCGGTGAGGTTGACGGCGTTGCTGGAGCCCACGATCACCAGGTAGGTGAGCAGCACGAACCCGAACACGCCCAAGGGGTAGCTCACCTCCTTGAAGAAGGGCACCATCAGGCCGGTCTGCTCGGGCAAATCGATGCTGAAACCCGACCGCACCCATTCCAGGAACAGGCGGAACACACGCTCGTTCGAGCCTTCGGAAATCGCAAACACCAGGTAGAACGCCGCCAGCAGGCCGATGACGGACTGCCAGAGATACTTTTCACGCGAACGCATGCCCTCCGGGTCCTTGTTGACCACCTTGCGCCAATCGTCCACCCAGCCGATCGCCCCGAAGCCAAGCATGACCGCGAGCACGATCCACACGAAGCGGTTACTCCAGTCGAACCACAGCAGGGTCGAGAGCGTGATCGCAAACAGCACCAATACACCCCCCATGGTGGGCGTGCCGCTCTTGCTCAAATGGGTCTGCATGGCGTAGCCGCGAATGGGCTGGCCGATCTTGAGCTCGGTGAGCCGGCGAATGAAGTAAGGCCCCGCCGCGATGCCGACCAGCAAGGCAGTCATCGCCGCCATCACGGCCCGAAACGTCAGGTACTGGAACACCCGCAGAAAACCGAACTCCGGGCCCAAGCCCTGCAGCCAGAGAGCCAGACTAAGCAGCATGCGATGCTCCTTCCTGTGTCGTGACGCAGCCACCAGCGCCCTGCAAGGCCTGCACCAGCCGCTCCATGCGCATGAAGCGCGAGCCTTTCACCAGTACGCTGCCCGCCGTTGGCAGCAAAGCAAGCGCATCCTCGATCAGGGGTTCGATGTCGCCGTAACTGCGCAACCGCCCGGCACCTTCATGCGCCAACCCGGCTGCGGCCTGCACCATCCACGCGCCGGTGACGAGCACATGCTCGATACCGCAGTCGAGGGCATGACGCAAGACCTCGTCGTGGAAGACCAATCCCTGGTCTCCCACTTCGCCCATGTCGCCCAACGCCAACACCCGCGGCGCTGGCAGCTCGGCCAGCACATCGATGGCGGCGCACACCGAATCCGGATTGGCGTTGTAGCTGTCGTCCACCAACGTGAGCGTGCGGTCATCGAGCGCGAGGGGCAAGGTCCGGGAACGCCCCGCCACTGCTTCGAAGCTCGACAACCCCCGAGCGATCGCTTGCGGTGCAATGCCCACGGCAAGTGCGCACGCCGTCGCAGCCAGGGCATTGCGCGCGTTGTGCCTGCCCGCCACCCGCACACGGGCTTGAAAGGCTCCCGCCGGAGAGGCGATCTCCAGCGACCAAGCCCCATCGACCCACACGGCCTGCTGCGCGAACACGTCGGCTTGCTGGTCGGCGTCGCTGAAGGTCAACACCTTGCGACCCGCCGCCAGCTCCCGCCACAGGCCGCTGTAGGCATCCCCCGCTGGAAACACCGCCACGCCCTCGGCCGGCAGCGCGTCGAAAGCGCTGGCGTTTTCCCGCGCCACCGCCTCCACCGACGCCATGAACTCCTGGTGCTCGCGCTGCGCGTTGTTGACCAGCACGACGCTGGGCTGGACCATGGCAGCCAATGCAGCGATTTCGCCTGGATGGTTCATCCCGAGTTCGAGCACGGCCAGCCGGTGCGACGGCCGCAGACGCAACAGGGTCAGGGGCACGCCGATATCGTTGTTGAAGTTCCCTTGCGTCGCCAATGCGGCATCCCCCACCGCCGCACGCAGGATGGCGGTAATCATCTGGGTGACGGTGGTTTTGCCGTTGCTGCCCGTGACCGCCACCAGTGGCAAATGGAATTGCCTGCGCCAGATCGCAGCCAGTTCACCCAGGGCACGCCGGGCGTCCGGCACCTCGACCCCCCCCAGACCGGCTTGGCCGAGCCCGCGCTCGGCCACGGCGCCCACCGCACCGGCTGCCTTGGCCTGGACCAACAAGTCGTTCGCGTCGAAACGCTCGCCTCGCAGGGCCACGAACAGGTCTCCGGGACGCAGGCTGCGGGTGTCGGTATGCACCCGCTCGATGGGCGCCGTCAGGCTGCCCATCACACGGGCACCCGAGAGCAACGGCAACAGTTCAGCCAAGGTGTTCATGCGGCTCCTCCCTGCTGCGACTGCCAGCGGGCCTGCAGCGCCTGACGGCCCTGGACCACGTCGGAAAACGGGCGCTTTTCCCCCGCCACCTCCTGGTAATCTTCATGCCCTTTGCCGGCAAGCAGGATCACATCCCGCGCATCGGCCATGTTGACCGCCTCCCGGATCGCCTCGGCACGGTCCGGCTCCACGATCGCGCGCACGGGCTCGGTGAGCCCGGCTTGCATGTCGAAGAGGATCTGCAACGGGTCTTCACTGCGCGGGTTGTCGCTGGTCAGCACCAGTCGTGCCGCCTCGCGCTCGGCCGCAGCGGCCATCAGCGGGCGCTTGCCGCGATCACGATCCCCGCCGCAGCCGAATACGCACCACAGACGACCACCCCGGTGCGCCGCCAGCGGCTGCAGGGCACGCAGCGCTTTTTCGAGCGCATCGGGGGTGTGGGCGTAGTCCACCAGCACCAGAGGCAGATCGGCAGGCCCATCGGCCCAGGCCGCGTGCATGCGACCGGGTACCGCCGTCAGGGCATGGCTGGCCTGGGCCGCGTCGGCCAGCGACACCCCCCCCGAACGCAGCACCGCCAATGCACACAGCAGGTTGGACAGGTTGTAGTCACCCACCACACCCAGCGCCATGGCCACGCGCTCGCCCGAAGGCTGCTCCTCGACCACGAAATGCAAACCGGTGGCCGTCCAGGCACGCTCGGCCACGCGCAAGCTGGCGCCACGATGCCCGGGCGCTGCCTCGTCCACGGACACGGTCCAGAGCGTCATGGCGGGCGTGCGAGCGGCCAGTTCATCGGCCAGCGACCGGCCATGCGCATCGTCCAGGTTCACCACGGCCACCTGCAGACCAGGCCAGTCGAACAACGCGCGCTTGGCCGCCCAGTAGGCTTCCATGGTGCCGTGGTAGTCGAGATGGTCCTGACTCAGGTTGGTGAACACCGCCGTGTGCAGGTGCGTGCCGTTCAAGCGGCCTTCCTCGATCCCAATGGAAGAGGCCTCCATCACCACGGTGCGCCGACCTTCGTCGACGAAGCGTTTGAGCAGCGCCTGCAAGGTCATCGGATCGGGCGTGGTGAACCCGGTGGGCTGCAACGCCTCATGGGGTACGCCGGCCCCGAGCGTACCGATCAGGGCCGCCGGATGGCCCACGGCGGACAACCACTGGGCGCACCACCAGGCGGTGGACGTCTTGCCGTTGGTGCCGGTCACGGCCACGGTTCGAAGGCGTCGTGAGGGATGGTCAGCGAACTCCGCTGCGATCTCGCCGGCCCAACCTTTGAGGCCGGCAAAGGCGGCGATGCGGTCGTCGGTGAAACCCCACAACTCGGCGCCTTCGGCTTCGATCAGGCACGCAGTGGCTCCGGCCCTCAAACTCGCGTTGACAAAACGCCTCCCATCCTGCCCGCTGCCGGGCCAGGCCACGAATGCGTCGCCCGCCTGCAGTTGCCGACTGTCGCACACCAGACGCCGCGCCTGGTGCTCCTTCAGCCATGCGGCTGCCTCGGCGGCATGGGTCAGGTGCCTCATCAAAAGGGCTCCTCCACGACTTCGGCCACGATGTGGGGCTGTACGCTCATATCTGGCTCCACACCCAGCACCCGCAGCGTTTGCTGGACCGTGGCACTGAACACCGGAGCGGCGACCACGCCGCCGAAATAATGGCCATTGCTGGGTTCGTCGATCATGACGGCCACCACCACCCGTGGCGACTCGACCGGAGCGAAGCCCACGAAAAAACTGCGATAGCGACGTGCCGCATACCCCTTGCCCTCCTGCACCCGGGCGGTACCCGTCTTGCCACCGACCGAATACCCGACGGTCTGCGCGCGTTGGGCCGTCCCGCCGGGGCCAGTGGCCATTTCCAGCATGCGACGCACCGCGAGCGCATGGCGTTCGCTGAACACCGGCACGCCTTTGGCCTTCTCGTCGCTGCGCAACAAGGTCACGGGCACCAGCTCACCATCGCGCGCGAACACGGTATAGGCCTGCGCCAACTGAAACAGCGAGGTGGACAGGCCATAGCCGTAGCTCATGGTCGCCTGCTCCACCGGGCGCCAGGATTTGTAAGCCCGCAACCGTCCGCTGACCGCTCCGGGAAACGGCACCTGCGGCTTTTGACCAAAACCCGCCTGCACATAGGTCTCCCACATGTCGCGTGCGGGCATCTGCATCGCCAACCGTACCGTGCCCACGTTGCTGGATTTCTGGATCACCTGGTTGACCGTCAGAGGTCCGTAGTCCTTCACGTCGCTGATGGTGAACCCGCCCATGGTCATGCGCCCGGCACTGGTATCGACCACGGTATCTGGCTTGACCAGCCCGCGCTCCAGTGCCAGGGCGACGATGAAAGGCTTCACCGTGGAGCCCGGCTCGAAGGTGTCGGTCAGGGCGCGGTTACGCAATTGCTCCCCGCTGAGGTTGCGCCGCAGGTTGGGGTTGTAGCTCGGGTAGTTGGCCAGCGCCAGCACTTCGCCAGTGACCGCGTCCAGCACCACGATGCTGCCTCCCTTGGCCTTGTGCTCCCGAACCGCATCGCGCAAGCGCTCGTAGGCGAAGAACTGGATCTTGCTGTCGATGGACAGCTGGATATCCTGCCCATCGACCGGAGGAATGGCCTCCCGCACGTCCTCGATCACGCGCCCCAGACGGTCGCGGATCACCCGGCGCGAGCCCGGCCGGCCCGACAAGCGCTCGTTGAACGCCAGCTCGATCCCTTCCTGGCCGACATCCTCCACGTTGGTGAACCCCACCACATGGGCGGCCGCCTCCCCTTCGGGGTACTGGCGCTTGTATTCCTTGCGCAGATACACGCCGCGTATGCCCAGGTCGCGCACCTGCAGTGCCACGGGTTCATCCACCTGTCGCCGCATCCACACGAAGGTGGGGTGGGCATCGAGCCGGCGATTCAGCTCGGTCATCGACATGCCCAACAGCCGGGCCATCTCGGGCAGCTTGGGATGGCTGCGGTCGACGTCCTCCGGAATCGCCCAGACGCTTTGCGCCACCACGCTGGTGGCCAGGATCAACCCATTTCGGTCCAACACGCGCCCCCGGTTGGCCGGCAATTCCAGCGTGCGGGCGAAACGCACTTCGCCCTGGCGCTGGTAGAACTCGTTGCCGAACACTTGCACATAGGCGGCACGCCCCGCCAGTCCCAGAAACGCCAACGCAAAACCCGCCACGATGAGCCGGCTGCGCCAGACTGGCGTGGCACTGGTCAACAAGGGGCTGGAGCCGTAGGCGATGCCGCGCCTCATGGACGCCCCTCCACCGCCGGCGCGGGCCCAAGCAGACGCTGCACCTGCCCGGCCGCAGCCCCATCGGTGCCGCCTTGGGCCGGCAAATGCACGTACTCGGTGATGCCAGGATGGGCGGGACGCATCTGCAATTGACTGACGGCCAATTGCTGCACGCGAGCCGGTGTGGCTTGGGCCCGCTTCTGCACCACGAGCTGTTCATGATCTGCCGCCAGCCGGTCAGCCACCGAACGGGCACGCTCCATGGCGACATAGAGCCGGCGCGACTCGTACTGCAGGTGCACGAGGTAGAACGCACTGGCCAGCACCGCCAACAGCAACACGAGATTGAGCCGGGTCATGCCACCCCCTCCGCAGCAGCCGTGGTGCGGCAGGCCACACGCATGACCGCGCTGCGCGCACGCGGGTTCGCGCTCACCTCGTCATCCGAAGGCATGACCCGGCCCACCTGCTCCAACGCCATGGCTGGAGGCTGCGCAAACGGCGCGCGACGGTCGTAGACCGCTTTCGAATGGCGCACCATGAACTGCTTGGTGATGCGGTCTTCCAGGGAATGGAAGCTGATCACCACCAACCAGCCCCCCGGCTTGAGCACCCGCAGACTGGCATTCAACGCTTGTTGCAGCTCCTCAAGCTCGGCGTTGATGAAAATCCGAAGAGCCTGAAATGTGCGCGTTGCAGGGTCCTTGCCCGGCTCGCGGGTTTTGACCGCGCCAGCCACGACTTCGGCCAGCTCGGCGGTGGTTCGAACAGGGCCCCGTTCCTGTCGGCGACGATCAATCGCCTTTGCAATCTGTTGAGCAAACCGTTCTTCGCCGTATTCACGAATCACCTCCGCCATCTGGGCAATGTCGGCCTCGGCCAGCCACTCGGCCACGCTCATGCCCCGGGTGGGGTCCATGCGCATGTCCAGCGGCCCGTCGTGCCGGAAGGAAAAACCCCGCTTGGGGTCGTCGAGTTGGGGGGAACTCACCCCGAGGTCCATCAGGATGCCGTCGGCACTGGCGGGAGCCAGCTCCCCCAGCGCCTTGAAACCCTCGTGGCGCACGCTCAGCCTGGGGTCAGCGGCGGCCATCTCGCGCGCCACCGCCACCGCCTGCGGGTCCTTGTCGAACACCGTCAACCGGCCCGCCGCCGACAGGCGCGACAAGATGAGCCGCGAATGCCCGCCACGACCGAACGTCGCGTCGATGTAGTGACCGTCTGGTTGGATGTGAAGGGCATCGACCGCTTCGTTCAACAAGACGGTGCAATGTGTGTAAGACGCTTGCACCGCCGGGCCTCAGAAAGAAAAGTCCTTGAGGGCGTCGGGCAGCTCGCCCTGCATGGCCTCGGCCTCCTGGGCCGCGTACGCCTCCGCGTCCCAGAGCTCGAAATGGTTGCCCATGCCCAGCAGGATGGCCTCTTTGGTGAGTCCGGCAGCGGCACGCAGCTCCGGCGAGATCAGCACCCGCCCGTTGGCGTCCATCTCGCAATCCATGGCGTTACCCAGGAAGATGCGCTTCCACCACTGGGCCGACATGGGCAGGGCCGCGATGCGCTCACGGAATTTTTCCCATTCGTTGCGGGGAAACACCATCAGACAGCCATGAGGGTGCTTGGTGACGGTGAGTTGGCCGCCTGCCGTGGCGCTCAGGACGTCGCGATGCCGGGTCGGCACTGAGAGCCGACCCTTGGCATCGAGACTGAGAGAGGAAGCACCTTGGAACACGATCGTCAGGCCTTGAAACCCACTTTTCACCACTTAATGACACTTTTTTCCACTGTATCACCAAAATGGGCGCCTGCACACCACCGCACCGCTTTTTTTCGAATGGAATCAAAGACTTAGAGCCCGAATCGAAGGCCGAATCAAGGCAAAAACCCTCAATAAATAAAGACTTAGGGTTTAATGTGGAAGTGATTTCTAAGCTTGATCCGACCTGCCGCCCACGCGAGCGACACCGGCACACCAGGCCTCAAGGATTGGCCGGATCGCCGAACGAGGAAGAGCCGCCATCCGGGGCAGCCGGTGGCGAGAGCTCACGGCTCAGCGCGCGGTTCATCTTCGCAAAGAGTTTGAGCTTTCGGGTGGCATCACGCAGGTGCTCGGCCATGCGTTGGGACATGGCCCACGACAACCCAAAGCGGCTCTCCAGCAGGGGTTCAGCGGCGCAGTTCGAGGATTTCCAGCGTCACGTCTGGGCGGGGTCGAGGGAACTCCAACCGCAAGCGATCAGGCAGTGGGCTCACCACGACGGCCACTTGGCGCTGGGCGTCATCGACATAGATCATGTCACGGTCGCTGCGGGGATGCAGCCGCCCATGGCTGCGCCATGCCCCGCCCAACTTCTCCAGCCGCAAGCCCATCGCATCTTCGGTGATCCGGCAGTCGTACCAGGGGAACAGCGTCACGGGCCGCGCCTGCGCAAGCCGCACGGTCCGACACTTCCAGGCGCCGCTCAGATCCTCACCCAGCAGCACGCGCGGATGCCCGTCCAGCACATGGGCCAGTTCATCGAGGGCCTCCTGGGAGGCGTGCAGGTTGGCATGGGAAACGGCGTGGGCTCGATGCGTCTCCCACGCATCGAGGCGGGCCTGCTCGGCCGGCGTCAGACGAAGCGGGGCTTCGGCCCAGGCTGTCGCCCAAGCCGCGAAGCCCAAAACGAGAGCAGCGAGCACGGGTTGGCTCACGAAACATCCTCCTGTGCTTGAACGATCAACGGGGCCCGACCGTCAGCGCCACCAAAGAGTAGAGGGGCGCGCCGAACCAGGGCATGCACAGCATCTCGGCGGCCCAGCCCATCCAGCCGTAGCATTCGGAGACGCTGCGCGACTCGGCGAGTCTCAGACGCGGATGGACGGCCAGAAGTTCATCGGTTTGCCGCAATCCCCAACGAAATTCGGCGCCCGTGGGGCCCACGCTGAGGCTGTGCCGTGCTTGGCCCACGCCCAGATGAGAGATGGCATCCAGCACGAAAACGGACCCCGGCGGAGCGTGCGCCGCATACTCGGCCACGATGGCTTGCGCCTGTGCCGGCGGCAAGTACATCAGCACGCCCTCGCAGATGAGGAACAGCGGCGTCTCTGCATCGAAAGCCGGCAGGCGCAGCGTGTCCCACCAACCGGGGCGCGACAGATCCACCTCGGCGTTGATCCGCCGGTCGCGGGCCGGGGGCAGCAGGGCAGCGCGCAATGCACACACCTCGGGCAAATCGGCATCGATCCAGCGGTTCGCTCCGTTGTCCAGCCACTGGAAGTAGTGTGAAAGTCCACACCCCAGGGCAACGCCGGTGGCGGCAGGGTATTGCTGGAAAAATGCTTCGGCCCACGCCTTGATCACGCGGGTGCGCCACAGTACGTTGAGCACCGCGACCCGATCCTGCAACAGCGGGGCACAGTCCACGCCCAGACAATCGAGCAGATGCCGGGCCTGCGTGTCCGCGCATTCGAGCCAAGGGTACAGCTGCGCACCGTAGGCCCGGGCGGCCAGCGGAATCAACAGGGTGCCGGGAACGGCCTCCAACCGGGTCTGTCGCACCCGGCAGTCGGGCAAAACCGCGCCCGGTAGACAGTGGGTTCGGCCACAGGATCTGATCGACATCGTTATCACGTCCTCCGCTCGACGGGCCGTCTCCCGCCACGTGACTCAACGCTAGCACGCAACAGCCCCCGGGTACATCGGGTTAACCCTCCGGGGATGCGAACAGCGGCCTCGATCAGAGGATGTAGCGCGACAAGTCCTCGTTCTGGCTCAGCGCCGACAGGCGGGCATCGACGTAGGCGGCATCCACCGTCACCGTCTGCCCGCTGAGCTTGACAGCGTCGAAGCTGACCTCATCGAGCAGGTGCTCCATCACCGTGGAGAGGCGGCGCGCGCCGATGTTCTCGGTGCGCTCGTTCACCTCGTGGGCGATCTGCGCCAGACGGGTGATGCCTTCGGGCGTGAAGGTCACGGTCACGCCTTCGGTCGCCAGCAGCGCCTGGTATTGGCGCACCAGACTGGCGTGCGTCTGCGTGAGGATGGCCTCGAAGTCGGCCACGGAGAGGGATTGCAGTTCGACCCGGATCGGGAAACGCCCCTGTAGCTCGGGAATCAGGTCGCTGGGCTTGCTCAGGTGGAACGCCCCGCTGGCAATGAACAGGATGTGGTCGGTCTTGATCGGGCCGTACTTGGTGGACACCGTGGTGCCCTCGACCAGCGGCAGCAGGTCGCGCTGCACCCCCTGGCGCGACACCTCGCCGGTGCTCTGGCCTTCGCTGCGGCTGGTGACCTTGTCGATCTCGTCGATGAAGACGATGCCATTCTGCTCGGCGTTGTGGATGGCCTGCAGCTTGATCTCTTCCTCGTTGACCAGCTTGGCGGCCTCCTCGTCGATCAGCAGCTGGCGCGCCTCCGCGATCTTGAGCTTGCGCGTCTTGCGCTTGGCACCACCGAGCTGCGAGAACATGCCACGCAACTGCTCGGCCATCTCTTCCATGCCGGGCGGGGTCATCACCTCCAGATGGGGTTGCATGGCGGAGACCTCGATCTCGATCTCCTTGTCGTCCAGCTGGCCTTCGCGCAGCTTCTTGCGGAACACCTGGCGGGCGGTGCTGTCGCGGTCCACCTCGCCGTCGCCCAGGCGCGGTGGCGGTATCAGCGCATCCAGGATGCGCTCTTCGGCGGCGTCCTCGGCGCGGGCGCGCACCTTGGCCGACGCCTGTTCGCGCGTCTGCTTCACGGCCATGTCCACCAGGTCACGAATGATGCTGTCCACGTCCTTGCCGACGTAGCCGACCTCGGTGAACTTGGTCGCCTCGACCTTGATGAAGGGCGCATTGGCCAGCTTGGCCAGGCGGCGCGCGATCTCGGTCTTGCCCACGCCAGTGGGGCCGATCATGAGGATGTTCTTGGGCGTGATCTCGGGGCGGAGTTTTTCGTCCACCTGCTGGCGACGCCAACGGTTGCGCAGCGCAATGGCCACGGCGCGCTTGGCCTGTGTCTGGCCGATGATGTGGGCGTCCAGCTCGGAGACGATTTCCTGGGGGGTCATGGCAGACGACATGCTTACAGGACCTCGATGGTGTGGTTCATGTTGGTGTAGATGCACAGCTCGCCCGCAATGGCGAGGGATTGGCGGACAATGGTTTCAGCGTCGAGATCGGTGTGATCGACCAGCGCCTTGGCCGCCGACTGGGCGTAGGCGCCACCCGAGCCGATGGCCACGATGCCGTGCTCGGGCTCCAGCACGTCGCCGTTGCCGGTGATGATCAGGCTGGCGGTCTTGTCGGCCACGGCCAGCATGGCCTCCAGGCGGCGCAGCACCCGGTCGGTGCGCCAGTCCTTGGTGAGCTCGATGGCGGCCCGCACCAGATGGCCCTGGTGCTTTTCCAGCTTGGCTTCGAAGCGCTCGAACAGCGTGAAGGCATCAGCGGTGGCGCCGGCAAACCCGGCCAGCACCTGCCCGTGGTAGAGCTTGCGCACCTTGCGCGCCGTGCCTTTGACGACGATGTTGCCGAGCGTGACCTGGCCGTCACCGCCGATGGCCACCTGCACACCCTGCGGCGTGACGCGGCGCACGCAGACGATGGTGGTGCCGTAAAAAAGGGAAGAGTCCTTGTGTTCCATGTTCAGTATTGTCGCAGGCGCACGCTGACCGCCTCGTCAATACCCACCACACGGAAAAACGCCGCCAGCAGGCGGCTGACGCCCCGCAGCTCCACCTGCACCCCCTTGGTCATGGCGGCCATGAGCCACTGCATCAAGGTGCTGGCGGCCGGCAAATCGAGGCGATCCAGCCACTGACAATCCACCGCGAAGACCTTGCCGGGCGCATGCCCCTGCAGCGCCGCGTCCAGGGCAGCCAGGGCCTCGGGCATATCGCCCTGTAGGGTGCCGGCCAGTTGCACGGCCGCACCGGAAACGGACGGCAAGGTGGTCGGCCATTCCGAGGACACCTGCGTGGGCGCCGGGGGAAACATCGTCTCGCTACCGAGCATGGTGGTGGCCACGGCGGGCCATTCATGCACATCGAGGCCGGGCGGCGGGCTCGGCAGGCTGTCCACCGCCTCGAAGCCACACCTCGGCTGCGACCATTTGGGGGGCAACACCCCATAGGTGACGCAGTAATCCAGCGCGGCGAGGTCGAATTCGTCGCGCCGTCGCATCAACCTCAGCAGGGCCAAGCGCAAGAGCCACCAGACCGGATCGTTTTCCCGCCGACCCGAGGGGGTGCTGGCCTTGAGGCGGCGCCGCAGCACCGCTGCCCCCAGAAAGCGAAACTCGATCGGACGCATCAACCAGCCATCGACCGCTTGGCAGAGCGCCCGTGCCGCCGGCAAATCGGCGGACAGCAGTCCCGCCCAGTCGATCCATTTGACCGCTCCCGGCTCGGCGATGACGCGCTCCAACTCCGCCACCGCCGCTTCGTCGAGGAACATCGGACAGGTCCAACACCCGCCGCTGCCGCTGTGCCCCGCCGACACCGGCGCAGGCTCCGACACCTGAGAGGGTGGCATGGCCATGGGCCAACGCGGCACCGGCACCCCGAAGCGTTCGGCGAACTCGGCCGCGAACTCTTCGAACGCTTCGAAGTCGCGGCGGGCATGAAACAGGTCCAGCAGCGCCAACCCTGCCACACGGGCGGTGAGTGATCGCACCTCCTGGGCCATCAACGCACGCAGACCTTGCTCGGCACGCTCCATCTCGCCGTTGGCGAACAAAACGGCCGCTTGCGCGATCGCCGGATGGGCCAACGCCTCCATGAGGTCGGCACCGGGTGCGTTGGGGTCGCTGGCCACCACGTCGATGGGGATGCTTTCCGCATCCAGAAGCTCCACCCGGGCACCGAGATGAGCAGGCTGCGTCACCCCACCTTCCAGACGGGCCGGGATGGTGGTGCCACTGCCGATGTGTAGGCCACCAGGCTCGCCCTGCCGGCGTCGTCGCAGCCAGTTCTGGGACATCTGCTGCTCGATGCGGGCGATCTGCTCGATGGTCCGGTGCTTGTCCGCATCACCGGACGATGCCTGCTGGAACGAGGACGGCAGGACCGATGCGCCCTGCCCGCTCGCCCCCGTGCCACCGGATGATGCAACGGACGGCATCTGACGTCGCGCCTGCAAGACCGCGCGCAGGTGGTTCAATTCCTGGTGGCGGACCTTGTCGTTGCGGCGCTTGCGCAGGATCGCCGCCTTCAGCGCCTCGCGCTCCTCGTGGACGCCCCGCACGCGCTGGTCGAGTTCACCCCAGTCCAGCGTCGGATGGCGCACCAAGCGCGCCAGCCTGGACAGCAGCCCGGAGGAACCCGTTTCTCCTTTGCCCATGGCGATTCGGCCCGGTGCGACTGGCATCGCTCCCGGGCTCGACCTCGTCTCAGTCGCCGAACAGCTTCTGCTTGAGCTCGCGACGCTGCTGCGCCTCGATGGACAGGCTGGCCGTGGGTCGGGCCAGCAGCCGGCCCACGCCGATGGGCTCGCCGGTCTCGTCACAGTAGCCGTAGTCACCTGAGTCGATCCGCGCGATGGACTGCTCGATCTTTTTGAGCAGCTTGCGCTCGCGGTCACGGGTGCGCAGCTCGAGCGCGTGTTCCTCTTCGATGGTGGCACGGTCGGCCGGATCGGGCACCACGACGGTTTCCTCACGCAGGTGCTCGGTGGTCTCGCCCGCGTTGATGAGGATGTCGCGCTTGAGTTGTTCCAACTTGCGCCGGAAGTAGGCAAGCTGCACCTCGTTCATGTACTCGCTGTCGGGCATGGCCAGGACGTCGGCGTCCGTCAACTGATCCACCGGCTTGGTTTTCCAGTTGTTGGCCAGCTTGGGGTCCTTTTTGATGGGGGCGGGAGAGATCGGTGTCATGTCACGCTCTTGGGACGGGGTGAAGGTGGCCTTGGCCGCGTCGGGGTGGTGGGAGGGAGCAACGGACTGACTCATCTGCGCCTGCATGGCAGCACGCTCGGCGCGCTTGTTGACGGCCGCGACCTTCACCTCGCTGCCAGCTCGCAAGGCGGACGTCTTGACCGGGGCAGCCTGCGCGTCAGCCGCCTTGCTGGAACGGGCTGGGCTCTTGCCAGCGGCTGTGCGCTGGGTCGCGGGAGGCGACTTGGCTGTGTCTTTCACGACGATACTCCTCTCTGAGGCCGCCGAGGCGGCCGTGATGGATCCCGCGAGCCCCATCTTGCTTGAAGTTGTCGTGGGTTGCAAGGGGACGTAGGATCCGGACGCGGCCGATTGTACGTCCTGCCGGGCACGGGGTCAGCGCGGGGTCAGGCCAGCGACTGTTCCAGGCCCTGGATCAGGATGTCGCGCGGCAGGTCGATGCCGATGAACACCATCTTGCTCTGTCGCGCCTCGCCAGGCTTCCACTCGGGCCCCAGATCGGATCCCATGAGCTGGTGCACCCCTTGGAAGATGACCTTGCGCTCGGTCCCTTTCATGTGCAGCACACCCTTGTAGCGCAGCAGCTTCGGGCCATAGACCTGGACGATCGCACCCAGGAAGTCTTCCAGCTTGAGCGGGTCGAACGGCCGATCGGCACGATAGACGAAGCTCTTCACATCATCGTCGTGATGGTGATGATGCCCGTGGGCATGGTCGTGGTGGTGCCCTTCGTGTGCACAGTGACCGTGGTCATGGTCGCAGTGGCTGTGATCGTGGTGATCGTGCCCATGCTCGTCGGCCTTGAGGAAGTCCGGGTCGATGTCGAGCTTGGCGTTGAGGTTGAAGCCGCGCAGATCGAGCACCTGGCTCAGAGGCACCGCGCCGAAATGCGCGGTCTCGACCGGCGCGCGCGGGTTCATGTGCTTGAGCCGGTGCATGAGTGCGTCCAGCTCGTTGGCGTCGACCAGGTCGGCCTTGCTGATGAAGATCTGGTCTGCAAACCCCACCTGACGCTGCGCCTCCAAACGATGGTCGAGCTGCTGCATCGCGTGTTTGGCGTCCACCAGCGTGATGATGGAGTCCAGCAGAAAGCTTTCGGCCACTTCGTCGTCCATGAAGAAGGTCTGAGCCACCGGGCCGGGATCGGCCAGGCCGGTGGTCTCGATGATCACGCGCTCGAAATCCAGCGCGCCCTTGCGCTTCTTGGCGGCCAGTGTCGACAGCGTGCTGCGCAGGTCCTCGCGGATGGTGCAGCAGATGCAGCCGTTGCTCATCTGGATGATCTGCTCTTCGGTGTCGGCCACGAGGATGTCGTTGTCGATGTTCTCTTCGCCGAACTCGTTTTCGATGACGGCAATCTTCTGGCCGTGGGCCTCGCTGAGGACGCGCTTGAGCAGCGTGGTTTTGCCGGAACCCAGGAAACCGGTGAGGATGGTGGCGGGGATAAGGGCCATGATAGAGGGGAAATCAGATCGGTCAAACAACATCGCGGGGCCTTTGAGCCCCGCTCACGCACAGTGTAGTGCGGCTGTCAAGGGCTTGCTTCAGCGGCGCCGCACCACCACCAGACCCTTGAGGTATTCGCCCTCGGGAAAGGCCAGCGCCACCGGGTGGTCGGCAGCCCCGCCCTGACGCTGCACGATGGCCGCGTCCACCCCGGCGTCGAACGCCGCACCGGCCACGATTTTCTGGAACAGCTCCACCCCGATGCCCCCGGAGCAGGAGTAGGTGAACAGCACCCCGCCGGGGCGCAGCAACTGGAGGGCCAGGCGGTTCAGGTCTTTGTAGGCACGAGCGGCACGCTCGGCGTGTGCCACGGTGGGCGCCAGCTTGGGTGGGTCGAGCACGATGGCATCGAACGTTCGGCCCTCGGCCTGGAAGCGGCGCAGGCTGGCATTGACGTCGGCGTCCAGAAAGGTGCAGCGCGACAGGTCGAACCCGTTGAGGGCCACGTTGGCCCGCGCCTGCTCCAGCGCCGGGCCGGAAGAATCGATGGAGGTCACATGCCGGGCCCCGCCAGCCAGCGCGGCCACGGTGAACCCACCGGTGTAGCTGAAGCCATTCAACACCTCGCCCAGGCCCAGGCGGCGCACCCAGTCGGCGCAGTCGCGCCGGCTGTCGCGCTGGTCGAGGTAGTAACCGGTCTTGTGCCCCGAGGCCACGTCCAGCCCCAGGCGCCAGCCGTGCTCCTGTATCGTCAGCGCTGTCTCGCCAGTGCCGCGCAGCCAGCCGGTGACTTCGGGCAGCCCCTCCCGCGCGCGGGCGCTCGCATCCGAGCGTTCGTACAGGCGCTGCAGCCCCGTGATCTCCAGCAAGGCATCGGCCAGCACCGGCTTCCAGCGCTCGGGGCCGCAACTGGTGAACTGGGCCACCAGCGTATCGCCGTAACGGTCCACCACCAGGCCCGGCAACCCGTCCGACTCGCCATGAACCAGCCGGACGCCGTTGCTGGGTAGCCGCCACATGTCCCGCAAACCGATGGCCTGGCGCAAGCGCTCGCGCAGGAAAGCCGCGTCGATGCGCTGGGCCTGCTCGAAGCTCCACACCCGCACGCGGATGCGTGAAGCAGGCGAGTACGCGCCCCAGGCGAGAAAGGTGCCGTCGTGGCTTTCGACGCGCACCGTCTCGCCCGGGTCGGCTCCGCCTTTGGCGATGGCGCCGTCGAATACCCAGGGGTGGTGCCGCAGCAAGGATTTTTCCTTACCCGGCTTGAGTCGGATGGTTTTCATGGGGCGCTATTGTGACGGCGCGCCCTCATGCATTCATGTGTTCAGGGGCGCAGGTACACGAAGCCTTCTTTGGCCTGCAACCGAGCCACCTCGGCCACGCCGGAGGGCACGATTTTCGCTTCCATTGTTATCTTCGCCGGATCGAGCTTGCGACTGACCAGGGTGTTGTTGCACACCAGGAACTGCACACCTTTGGCGGACAAATCGGCAATCGCGCCCGCGAAAGGCTGGTCGGCCTGGTTGGCGGCTCCCTCAATGAGGAAATCGATGCCCAGGCCGTGGGTGACCACCACGATCTTGGCCGTGGGGTCCGCCGCCAGGTGGTTGCGGATGTTGTTCAGCCCGCGTGTGGCCTGAGGAATGCCTTCGCTCATGTGATAGACCACTTTCACCGGTTCGCTGGCGTGCACCGATGCACTGAACATCACACTCAGCAACAGGGTTTTCAGGGCTGTGATCCAGGCTTTCATGAGAGGCTCCTCGGTTTTCTATATGAACAGAGACGACATTCTGATCCCCGGGGGCACACCCACACCTCAAAACACCATGCCGAGTAGGGTTATTTGCCGGTGCGGCGCGCTCGTGGATGGGCTGCCTCGTACACGCGGCTGAGATGCTGGAAATCGAGCCGGGTATAGACCTGGGTCGTGCCGATGCTTGCATGGCCCAGCAGCTCCTGTACGGCCCGCAGGTCGGCACTGGACTGCAGCAGATGGGAAGCAAAGCTGTGCCGCAGCATGTGCGGGTGCACCCGGGTCGCCAAACCCGAGCCGAGCGCCCAGGCCTTGAGGCGTTGCCGCGCCACCTGAGGCGTCAGGCGTGCGCCTCGGGCACCCAGAAACAGCGCGTCGGTCTCGCGCGGGGCGGCCTGCTCACGCACGGCCAGCCAGGCCGAAAGGGCCTTGGCTGCGGCGCTGCCCAGCGGCACCGTGCGCCACTTGCTGCCTTTGCCCAGCACATGCACTTCGCCCGCCGCCCGGTCCACCCAGCCCCGAGCCTGGGGGCTGTGCCGCGTGTCCAGGCCGAGCAGTTCGGCGATGCGCAGGCCGCAACCGTAGAGCATCTCGACGATGCAGCGGTCCTGCACTGCCTGCCAGCCTGTTCCGACGGACGACGCCGGTTCGTGCTCGGCCAGCCGCAACGCCTCCTCCACCGACAGCGCCTTGGGCAAGGGCTTGGCAGCCTTGGGTGCCCGAACCCCCTGCACCGGATGCTGATCGATCCACCCCTGACGCCCTTGCCAGGTGTAGAAACCACGCCAGCACGAGAGGATGAGCGCCACGCTGCGCGGATGCTGGCCCGCCGCACGCAACTCGGCCGCCCAGCGCCGCACATGCGCCTGCCGCACCGCCGACCACGAGAGACCGGATGCCTGACAACGCCGGCGCAGGGTCTCGAGATGCTGGGCGTAGAGTGCCTGGGTGCGTGCCGCGAGCCGCTTCTCGACCCGCACATGCTCCAGGTAGCGATCGATGAGCGTGGCGTCGGGTACGTCGCTCATGCACACCGCCTGGCAAGCCCCCTCAGGGCAACAAGCGCGACAGGGCCGCCGCCGAAAGCTCGGCGATGCGCCGCAGAAAGTCGGTGCCCATCTGGGCGTGGAAACGTCGGGGATCGTCTGAAGCCAGCACGATCAGGCCGAAGGCCGGTTCTTCGGCCGCCGGCCGCAACGGCATCAGCGCCAGAGAGGCGGCAGCTTCCGGCTTGGTCAGCCAGCCCGCCGCTTCCAGCCCAGGGTTGGGTCCACAGTAGGGCTGGGCGAGCGACTGGGCAAAGGCCTGTGCATCGGCGCTCACCCCCTGACAGCATGGAGCCTGCGCCCAGTCCGGGTGCAGGCCCCACAAGCGCAGCGCCACCTGGGGCAGATCGAACTCGTTGCGCAGGCCATCGATGACGGCCTGCGGCAGATCGGCCGGCTCACGCACCATGAACAGCCCCCGCGTCCAGCGATGCAGATGGTCGGCGATCACCACGTTTTCCTGACCGTGGCGTATCATCTCGGCGGCCTTGAGTTCGAGGTGGCGGATCTTGTCGCGCAGCATCTCGGCCTGCCGCTCCTGCAAGCTCACGGCGCGCTGGCCGTGCGGACTGGTCAGCTGCACGCTGGCCAGCACTTCGGCATGGCGCTCAAAAAAGCCCGGGGTATTGACCAGGAATTGGGCAATGTCGTCTTCGGTGATGGGGGGGACGGCGCTGTGGGTATCCAAGAGGCACTCCGAGGTCGGGGAAAGTCAGGTCATGTCGGGCACGTCGATGACGCCCTCGAACACGGGCTCGGCCGGGCCGGTCATGAGGACCGGAGCCTGCAGGCCCTGCGAGATGGCCCAGGCGATGGTGAGGATGCCGCCGGGCAGATGCACCTCCACCCGCTCGTCGAACCAGCCATGGCGGATGCCGGCCACCACGGCCGCACAGGCGCCGGTACCACAAGCCAGCGTCTCACCCACGCCACGTTCAAACACCCGCAACTGGGCGGTGCGACGGTCCACCACCTGCACAAAGCCCGCATTCACGCGCCGGGGAAAGCAGGCATGGCGCTCGATCAGTGGCCCCCAGTCAGCCACCGGGGCCGCCGCCACGTCATCGACTCGCCACACGGCATGCGGATTGCCCATGGAGAGCACCGACACCGGCACCTCGGCGGTACCACCCATCCAGGCCAGCGGCAGGGGCCAGACCTCCCAGGACCCGGCAAAGCGCGGTGTGAGCCCTTGGGGCTCGAACGGGATGCGGGGCAGCTCGAACACGGGAGGCCCCATGTCCACCGTGACACGGCCGTCGTCGTCGAGCCGCAGCGTCATCTCACCCCCATGCACCTGAACCCGGACCTGGCGCCGGTCAACCAGACCGCGATCATGGACGTAACGCACAAAGCAGCGCGCACCGTTGCCGCAGTTCTCCACCTCGGCGCCATCGGCGTTGTGGATCACGTAGGCGAAATCGACCCCGGGGTGAGGTGCCGGGCGCACACTGAGGATTTGGTCGGCACCGACACCGAAATGCCGGTCGGCCAAAAAGCGGTACTGTGCAGGCGTCAGGCCATAGAGGCGTTGCGTTTCGTCGAGCACGACGAAATCGTTGCCCGCGCCCTGCATTTTCGTGAATGGAATCCGCATGGCGCCATTATCGGGCAGGCCGCAGCGGACTCAACGCGCGGGTTCGGCCATGAAGATCTCGACACGGCGGTTGCGGGCGCGGCCTTCGGCGGTGTCGTTGCTGGCGATGGGCTCGCGCGAGCCCCGTCCGTCGATGGACATCGACGACAAGGGCACCCCACGCGCAGCGAGGTAGTCGCGCACGCTGGCGGCCCGGTTGACGGATAGGGGGTTGTTGATCGCATCCGAGCCGGTGCTGTCGGTATGGCCGATGATCACGACACGGGCCTCCGGGTTGCGCAGCATGCCCTGAGCGAAGGTGTCGAGAATCGGACGGAAGTTGGGCTGGATGTCGGCGCTGCCCACCGCGAACGATACATCGCTCGGGATGTTGAGCTTGAGCTGGTTGTCGGCAGTCTGTACCACCTCCACGCCGGTGCCGCGCGTACTGGCCTCCATCTGGCGCTTCTGTTCCTCCATGCGGGTGGACCAGATGTGCCCCCCTACCGCGCCCACACCAGCGCCGATGGCGGCGCCTCGGACTGCGCCTTTGCTGCCGTCGGTCACGGCGCCGAGCACCGCCCCCGTTGCGGCGCCTATGGCCGCGCCCCGCGTCGTGCCCCGTTGCTGTTCTTCGGACATGTTGGCGCAGCCCGCCGCACCCATGACCACCACCGCCACGCCGGCCCACAGTACATTGCGCATGTCATTCTCCTTGCTGTATGCACAGTTTGACATTATTCCAGCATGGCCCGACCGTGGACATCACCGGGCCGGTTTGGTTACAGACGATTACCATTGTCACCACCATCGACCGCCTCTAAAGGAGACACCCGTATGCCCCGCGCCTCGCAACAGCTGCACCCGCCTCAGACGCCCGCCCCTTTGCGCCCTGCCGCCACCGTGCTGCTGCTGCGCGACACGCCCGAGGGCCCGGAAGTGCTGATGACGCGCCGCGCCGCCGATGCCAGCTTTGCCCCTGGCGCCTACGTGTTCCCGGGCGGCGTGATCGATGCCAGCGATGCGCAAGGCCACGCCCTGGCCGACCACCGGCCCAGCCAGCGCGGCACACCGCTGACGCAGACCATGGCCGCCATCCGCGAAAGCTTCGAGGAGCTGGGGATTTTGCTGGCCCGGCATGCCGATGGCCGCTGGGTGGGCGCCGACGATCTGGCGACGCTGCAACGGCGCGACCCCCTGCTGCCGCAATGCCAGGCCAGGGGGTGGCGACTCGCCGCCGATCAGGTGTACCTGCTGGCCCGCTGGATCACCGACCGCGATCTCCCCCGGCGCTTTGACGTGTCTTTCTTCGTGGCTCGCATGCCTGAAGGCCAAACGCCTGTGGCCGACGACCAGGAACAGTTCGAGCCGGTCTGGGTGCGCCCCGCCAGCGCCCTCGCGCGGCACGAACAGGGGAACTTCTTCATGGTTTATCCGACTGTGCGAACGCTGCAACGGCTGCAAGCTTACCCGACCGTACAAGCCATTCTGGACGCCTGCGCCGCCAGCGACGAACCGCTGTGGACCAGTTGTCCGCGCGCCGGCTGGCTGGCGGGCCAGGAGGCTCGCTACATGGAGCACGAAGCCCCGTTCGGGGAGCTGGCCCTCACCTGCCCAGACGGTCAGATGCTCCATCACCTCGACTGGCAGAGCGACCATCCGGTCGGCCTGCTGAAAAACGTCCAGCGCCTGACGGCGCCGAATCCCGGCTTCATGACCGGCCCCGGCACCAACAGTTACCTGGTCGGCGACCCCAGCAGCGGCCACATCGTGATCGACCCCGGCCCTGACGACGCCGCCCACGTGGAGCGTCTGTGGCGTGCGGCTGGCGGCGACATCCGCTTCATCGTCTGCACCCATTCACACCCTGACCATTCGCCCGGTGCTCCGTTGCTGCAGGAACTGTGCGCCCGCCACGGCCCACGCCCCCCGATCCTGGGCCTGCCCAGCGCCCCGTCGGCCCGCGCCCACAGCCATTTCATCCCCGACCGGGCGTTGGCCGACGGCGAACGGCTGACGCTGCGCAGCCGCGACGGGACCACCACCCACACCCTGCGCGTCCTGCACACACCGGGACACGCCGCCAACCACATCTGCTTGGTGCTGGAGGAGGACGGCCTGCTCTTCAGCGGCGACCACATCCTCAACGGCAGCACCACCGTCATCGACCCGCCGGACGGGCACATGGACGCCTACCTGCGCTCACTGGACCGGCTCGACCAAGCCTGCGTCGAACACCAGATCGAATTCATCCTCCCCGCCCACGGCTATGTGCTGGGCCAGGCCCGGGAGGCGATCGCGCAACTCAAGCGGCATCGGCTGCAGCGGGAGGCCAAGATCGCCGCCGCCATGCGGACCTTGCCCCATGGCACGCACGACGACTGGGTACGACTGGCCTACGACGACGTGCCCGAACGCCTGTGGCCCGTGGCCAAACGCTCACTGCTGGCACATGTGGAGCGCATCCAAAGCCTGGGCGCGTTCAATCTGTGACCGCCTGCGCCTGGGCCTGCCACTGCAGCCAAGGGCGGTCACGCTGCCAGGTCTCGAGCCAACCGGCCAGCGCCTGTGCCGGCATGGGTCGGGCAATGGCGTAGCCCTGAGCCAGATAGCATCCCAGTCGCAGCAGCAACGCCGCGTGCTCAGGGGTTTCCACCCCCTCGGCCAGTAACGGCCGCTGGAACGCGTGGGCCAGGAAGGTGACACTCTCCACGATATTACGGTCGTCCGGCTGGTCCAGCATGTTGATGACAAAGCCCTTGTCGATCTTGACCTGATCCAGCGGCAACGTGCGGAAGTACGCCAGCGAGGAATAGCCGGTGCCGAAATCGTCGAGTGCGAAACGAATGCCTTGGGCCCGGCAATCCACCATGACGCTGGCTGCCGTGGCCACATCGGCCAGCGCAACGGATTCGAGCACCTCCAGTTCGAGACACCGGGCCATGCCGGCAGGATGCGTCTGCAACAGCTCGGCGAGCCACTGGGAGAAGCCGGGGCGCAGCAACAGGCTGCCCTCGATATTGACACTCACACAAGCCCGTGCGCAGAGGCCGATGTCGTCGCTACGCCAGCAGGCGCGCTGGCGCAATGCGGTGTCGATCACCCACTGGCCGAGCTCGATTTCCAATGCCGTACCCGCGAGCTGCGACAGGAACTGGGCCGGCGGCAGCAGGCCCTGCTGGGGATGCTGCCAACGGATCAGCGCCTCCACGCCCAGCACCGTGCCCGTGCGCAGATCGACCTGCGGCTGGTAATACAGCACGAATTCACCGCGGCGCAGGGCTTCGCCCAGCCGCGACACCTGCTCCTGCTGGACCTGGAGTTCGCGGTCTTCGGTCATGTCGAACAGATGGAACCGATTGCGGCCCGCCTGCTTGGCCCGGTACATCGCCTGGTCGGCGTGGCGCAGCAGGGTATCCGGGTCGGCATCGTCCAGCGGGAACAGGGTCACACCCGCGCTGACCGATACCGTAGCCGTGTGCGCCTCGATCACCACCGGCTGCTGCACCTGCTCCATCAGGCGGCGCAGCACGCCCTCCCATTCGGTGTCGTTCTGCAAATCACCCAGCAGAATCACGAACTCGTCGCCCCCCAGACGGGCCAGCGTGTCCTCGGCACGCAAGCCCTGCTGCAGACGCCGGGTGATCTCGATGAGGAAGCGGTCTCCCATGGCATGCCCGAGACGGTCGTTCACCGGTTTGAAATCATCAAGGTCCAGGTAACACACCGCCAGCAGGCGACCACTGCGCCGGGCCCTGGCCACGGCCCGGCTCATCCGCTCCTCCAACAGCCTCCGGTTCGGTACACCCGTGAGGGCATCGTAATGGGCCAGCCGGTCCAGCTCCCGCTGGTGGGCGCGCAACTTGACCCGGTCGGCCTGCAAATGGGTTTTGGCCAGCATCAGCCGGCGCATATTCCATGCCAGCACCAGAGCCAATCCAAGCACCAGGACACCAGCCGCACCCAGGGTGACGATCCAGGGCCGGTAACGCTGCCACACGTCGCTCCACGCCGGGGGAGGCACCTTGTCAAAAGGCACCATGCGCAGATCCCGCATGGCCTGCTCGACGGAAGAATAGTCGGCCGGAATCGTGAATCCGTAGATGCCTGCCTGTTGGGCCGCGCGGTGGGAAGCTGGCAACGACAGCAACGCGGCAGCCACACGGTGCGACACCGCGGGTGGCACATGTGCTACCGCCAGGAAGGGCCACTCTGGATACAGCCGGGTGGACAAGCGGTAGGGAAAGCCGGGCATCTGCTGAGGATGGATGACCGTCAGATCACCCGACTGCAGCCGTCCCTCTCGCTCCAGGTCCTCCAGCACACCGGTCCGCACAAAGCCTGCGTCGGCCCGACCCTCCAGTACCGCCGTGATCACCTGATCCACCGGCTGGGCCGATTCGATGAAGGTGATCGAATCGAGCGCAATGCCGGCACGCACGAGTTCGGCAGCGGGGGCCATGTAGGTACCGAGAAATGTCTTGCCAGCGATTGCCACGCGACGGCCCCGCAGATCGCGCAACCCATTCAGGTCACCTCGGTCGGCACGCCGCACGATCACGCCACCGATCCCGTACACGGGGGTCTGGCCGTCGCGCAGCACCATCGAGGCCAGCGCACCGGAAAGCTTCCCGTATTCCCGAAGGATGACGTAGTGGGTAGGGTTGGTGAGCACGAAATCAAGCACGCCTTCGGCCATCGCCTGCTCGAGTTCGGTGTCGGTCAAGGCGCTGACACGCACCCGGTAACCGTCCAGATGCTGGCTTAGGTATTCACCGAGTTCGGCAAAACGCTCGTTGATGATGGGTTTCGGCCGAAAGGCGAACACACCCAAGGTGAGGACAGGACGGTGATCGCCTACGGGATCCTCAGCCTCGATAGGCATGGCCCAGGCCTGGGCCGCCATTGCACCGGTCGCGAGCGCCCAAGACAGAACCGGCACCAGAAAGCATGCGACCCTCCACGCCAGGGGGCGGGGCTGGCGGCTTGGGAATGACCGACGGTACGAAGACATGCGGTGATCACGGTTGCTGAACGCCAATCATAGGCCCAAGAACCGCGCAAGGGTAAAGCGTGAAGTCTGCCGATACGCCGGATTCTGTGCATCGGGTTGCCCCGATGTGACCGCCATTTCTCTGGGCCGTGGGTCGCCCACACGGCTCGGTGCCACCTACCCGCCAGCTCGCCTTGCGGAACCACAAGGTCGGAAGAGGTTGCCCTGCTCCCGTGGCTGGCCTACTTGGTGTTGCTGCGCGTAGAGATTGCCCGTTTCACCCCCCACGCTCCTGCCGCCGCAGCGGATGGTTCATGGGGACTCGTCTCTGTTGCTCTGATCCTCACCTCACGGTGGACAGCCGTTAGCTGCTACGCCGTCCTGTGCAGTCCGGACGTTCCTCCAGCGCGCCCTTTCGGGCCTTGCGCCAGCGGCGGTCTGGCAGACTTCACATGAACATTATCGCAGCTTGGCTCGACCATTGCGTATCATCGACACCGATTGCTTGATGAACACGAGCCACACATGATCCGCCTGTCTGAACTCAAACTGCCACTGTCCGCCTTGCCGGTCGAGGAGCGCCGGGCCGCCGACGCGCCCGCCGAAACCGATGCCGACCGCCTGCCCACCCCACACCCGGTCGCGGCGTTGATCACCCTGGCCGCGCAGTCCCTGGGCGTGCCTGAAACAGCCATCGCCCACCTGCATGTGCACAAACGCAGCTTCGATGCGCGCCAACCCGAGTTGCTGGCCGTGTACATCGTGGACGTGACACTCGTGGACCCTGCTGCGGAGGCCGGCTTGCTGGCACGCCACGCGGGGCATCCGCACATTCAGCCCACGCCCGACATGCGCTGGCACCCACTGGCCCAGGCACCTGCCGGCTGGCCGACCCATGAGTGCCAACGCCCCGTGGTGGTGGGCCTGGGGCCGTGCGGCCTGTTCGCGGCGCTGGCGCTGGCCCAGATGGGGCTCAAGCCCATCGTGCTGGAACGGGGCAAACCGGTGCGCCAGCGCACGAAGGACACCTGGGGCCTGTGGCGCAAGAAAGTGCTCACGCCCGAATCCAACGTGCAATTCGGCGAAGGCGGCGCCGGCCTGTTTTCCGACGGCAAGCTCTACAGCCAGATCAAGGATCCGCGCTTTCTGGGCCGCAAGGTCATGCAGGAATTTGTGGACGCCGGCGCGCCGCCGGAAATCCTCTACATGGCCCACCCACACATTGGCACCTTCAAGCTGGTCAAAGTGGTGGAGGCGCTGCGCCAGAAGATCATCGCCCTGGGCGGCGACATCCGCTTCCAGCAGCGGGTCTGCGGCGTGCGGCTGGAGCCGGCGCCCGGCGAAACGGCCTTGGGCCACGGCTGGCCCGCCTGGCGCCTGCGCGGCCTGGAGGTGGAAGACCTGGCCAGCGGCGCGCACTTCGAGCTGGCCTGCGAGCGCGTGGTGCTGGCCCTCGGACACAGCTCGCGCGACACCTTTGCCTGGCTGCACGACGCCGGGGTCTATCTGGAGCCGAAGCCTTTCTCCATTGGGGTGCGCATCGAACACCCGCAAAGCGTGATCGACCGCGCGCGCTGGGGCCGCCACGCCGGCCACCCGCTGCTGGGCGCTGCCGACTACAAGCTCGTGCACCACGCCAGCAATGGGCGCACGGTATACAGCTTTTGCATGTGCCCGGGGGGCACCGTGGTGGCGGCCACCAGCGAGCCCGGCCGTGTGGTCACCAACGGCATGAGCCAGTATTCGCGCAGTGAACGCAACGCCAACGCCGGCATGGTGGTCGGTATCGATCCCCAAGATTACCCTCTGGACGCCGCGGCCTGGGAAGCCGCCTTCGGTCGCGAGGACGGCCCCCGTTACGCCGCCGAGGCCGCGTGGCTGCACGCCCAAGGCCGGGTGCATCCGCTGGCAGGCGTGGTGTACCAGCGCCAACTCGAAAGCCGTGCCTTCGAGGCCGGTGGGGGCGACTACGAAGCGCCCGGCCAGCTCGTCGGTGACTTCCTGGCCCAGCGCCCCTCGACCGCCTTCGGCACGGTCCTGCCCTCCTACAAACCGGGGGTCCGCCTGGGCGACTTGGCCGAGGTGCTGCCGGCCTACGCGGTGCAAGCCATGCGTGAAGCCCTGCCCGCCTTCGGCCGCAAGATCAAGGGCTACGACATGCCCGATGCGGTGATGACCGGCGTGGAGACCCGAACCTCCTCACCGCTGCGCATCACCCGAGGCGACGACTATCAAAGCCTGAACGTGCGCGGCCTGTACCCCGCTGGGGAAGGAGCCGGCTATGCCGGGGGCATCCTGTCGGCCGGGGTCGATGGCCTGCGGGTGGCCGAGGCACTGGCCTGCCATGCGCTGGGCGTACAGCCCCCGCCGCCCGACCGCGGGGCACGCGCCGCCCTGGCTTACGGATGAGCGTCTGGACGGATCAATGCCACCAATTCACTCAGCGGCGCCTCGATGGCTTGTTGCGCCTGCCGCTCGACTTCGCGGTACAGCCGCAACACCTGCTGCCCCATGGGCGTCAGGGTGGTGCCGCCACCGGATGCCCCACCCCGCTGCTTGAGCACCAGCGGCTCGACGAAGTCGCGGTTCATCGCCTCGACGAGCGACCACACACGCTGATAGCTCATGCCGAGCCGACGCCCGGCTTCGGCAATCGAGCCGGTTTCGGCAATGCCCTGCAACACATCGGCCTTGCCCGGCCCGATGGCCACCGCATGCTTGATCTGGAGGCGAAAGCGCGTGCGCGCCTCTAGAGGCGATACGTTCAAGCTGGGTTTCATGGCGCGATGATATTCCCGACAAAAGGCTATTCAAAACACCGATATCTTTTATTTAGAATATCGAAGCCTGTTCGTCTTCCAGCCCGTTTCCACATGCATACCCGTCGTCACTTTATGCTCCCGCTGCTGGCTGCGCTGAGCGTGTATGCAGCCTCCACACATTCCCATGCTCAAGCGGCACCCGTTCCCACGCTGGCCGCTGCATCAGATTTGAAATTCGCCATCGAAGAGGTGGCCGAACGGTTCACACAGGCCACCGGGCAACGACTGCGTCTCGTCTTTGGCTCGTCGGGCAATTTTTACTCCCAAATACTGCAAGGAGCCCCATTTCACCTGTTCATGTCGGCCGACGAGGACTTCGTGTTCAAGCTGGCCGATGCGGGCAAAACCCTGGACAGAGGACAACTCTATGCCTATGGTCGAATCGGGATCATGGTGCCCAAAGGCTCATCTCTGAAAGCCGACGGCACGCTCAAAGATCTTGCTGAGGCCCTTCAAGACGGCCGACTCAAAAAGTTTGCCATTGCCAACCCCGATCATGCGCCTTACGGCATGCGGGCTCGAGAGGCTTTGCAATCCCAGGGCCTCTGGGAGGCCATCGTCCCGAAACTGGTCTATGGCGAAAACATTTCGCAGGCGGCCCAATTCGCCACCTCTGGCGCGACCGATGGCGGCATCATTGCCTACTCATTGGCCTTATCACCACAGGTGGCCAGACTGGGGGATTTCGCCCTGATTCCAGAAAACTGGCACAAACGCCTGGCGCAACGCATGGTGCTGACCAAAGACGCCCCCCAAACCGCTCGCGACTTTTATGCATACCTCTCCACGCCCGAGGCACAAGCCATCATGACGAAATATGGCTTCGAGATGCCCAGGCAGTAATCCAGCCTGAAACCATGGACTGGCAAGCCCTTCGCCT
Source organism: Tepidicella baoligensis (assembly GCF_013432195.1). Taxonomy (GTDB): domain Bacteria; phylum Pseudomonadota; class Gammaproteobacteria; order Burkholderiales; family Burkholderiaceae_C; genus Tepidicella; species Tepidicella baoligensis. The sequence goes on from NZ_JACCDB010000002.1 coordinate 287,113, forward strand.
CTCCCTGGAGCTGGCAACCGTCACGCTGCTGGTGCTCCTGCCTATCGGTCTGTGGATGGGGCGCTGGCTGGCGTACACCTCGTTCAAAGGCAAAGCCCTGGTCGAAGCCGCCGTGGTGCTGCCTCTGGTGCTGCCCCCGACCGTCTTGGGTTACTACCTGCTGGTCTCCATGGGCGCTGGCTCTCCCTTGGGCCGCTGGTTGCTCGACACCTTCGACATCCGGCTGACCTTCAACTTCTTGGGCCTGCTGATCGCTTCGGTGGTGTTCAACATTCCTTTCATGGTGCAACCCATCCAGCGCGCCTTCGAGGCCATCCCTGCCAACCTCGGGGAAGCGGCAGCCGTCAGCGGGCTGAACGGCTGGCAGACCTTGATCCGTGTCGAGTTGCCCCTGGTCTGGCCTGGTCTGCTGTCAGCCATGGTGCTGACCTTCGTACACACCCTGGGAGAATTCGGCGTGGTGCTGATGGTGGGCGGGAGCATCCCCGGAGAAACCAAGACCATCGCGATCAGCATTTACGACAAGGTACAGGCCTTCGATCTCGCGAGTGCAGACCAAATGGCCCTGTTTCTGCTGCTGATGTCGCTGACAGCCGTGGCAGCATCGTTCTTTGCCACGGCACGGATGATCAGGACGCGATGAAGCCGCCAGAGACATTGCCCGACGCTGCCTTGCAGGTCCAGGTCGAGCAGGACTGGCCTATGCCCTTGCATGGCCAGTTTGCTTGCCAGCCAAGGGAATTGCTGGCGCTGGTGGGGCCATCCGGGGCAGGGAAAACTTCGATGCTCCGGTGCTTGGCCGGCTTGATGCGACCCGCACGAGGGCGGATCACCGTAGGCCACACGACCTGGCTGGACACCGAGCGCGGCATCTGCCTGCCGCCCCAGCAACGGCACGTGGGTCTGGTGTTCCAGAACTATGCGCTCATGCCCCATCTGAACGCGTTGGACAACGTGGCCTTGTCGTTGTTGCACCTGCCCGCCCGTGAGCGGCGCGCGAAAGCCGCCCACTGGCTCGATCATGTGCGGCTGTCGGCCGATCAGCAAGCCCGCCGGCCCGCCCACCTCTCAGGCGGACAGCAGCAGCGCGTCGCGGTGGCTCGTGCGCTCGCGCGCGAGCCACGGCTCCTCCTGCTCGACGAGCCTTTCTCGGCCGTGGATCAGATGAACCGGCAAGGGCTGTACGACCTGCTGGCCGATTTGCGACAAGAGCTGCACATTCCCATCGTGCTCGTGACCCACGACCTGACCGAAGCGCGCCACTTGGCCGACCAGTTGGTGGTGATGGATGCAGGCCAGGTGCTGCAGCAGGGCACACCCGCACGGGTTTACCGCTCGCCGCGCAACGCCCGGGTGGCCGATTTGGTCGGCGTGCAAAACCGTTTCCGTGGCCGCTGGATCGGGCCGCAGTCGCCGCAGGACGAGGCCGACCGCGCCGGCTGGCTGCAATGGCTCACGCCCGACGGGCACCCGACGCATGTGCATCTGCGGGTGCGCGACAAACAGCGACTCGGCTTCGGCCAAGACGTGAGCTGGATCATCCAGGGCGACGGCCTACACCTGGGGCAAGAAATGCCAACCGACCCCGAAGGACCGGCGTTGGGTGAAGTCACGCTGCAGACCACGGTGACCGCGGTGCGCAACCTCGGCGAAACCACCCTCGCCGACATGCGGGTGGACGGCTTGGCTGGCGTGGCGCTGCGCATCGCACGCTCCGGACCGCACCGGCAGGGGTTGACCCAGGGCCAGTCGCTGTCGGTGCGGCTGGACTGCGACTGGGTCCATGTGATGCCAAGCCGGACCGGCTGAACACCGGCCCGGGTGACGCGATCAGAGTTGCTGCAGCGCGGCGATGCGCTCCTCGATCGGCGGATGGGTGGAGAACAGCTTGCCCAAGCTGCCCGTGATGCCCAGTGCCTGCATACCCTTGGGCAACTCACCCGGCTGCAACCCGCCCAGGCGAGCCAAGGCGTTGATCATGGGCTGCTTGCGGCCCATGAGCTGCGCGGCTCCGGCGTCGGCCCTGAATTCACGCTGACGGCTGAACCAGGCCACGATGATGGCAGCCAGGAAACCCAGAATGATGTCCAACACGATGGTGGTCACGAAGTAGCCGATGCCGGGACCGCCCTGGCTGTCCGAACCGCGGCGCAGAAAGCTGTCCACGATATAGCCGATGACGCGGCTGAGGAACACCACGAAGGTGTTCATCACACCCTGGATCAGCGTCATGGTCACCATGTCGCCGTTGGCGATGTGCGCCACCTCATGCCCAATGACGGCCTCGACCTCTTCCCGCGTCATGTTCTGCAACAGACCGGTGGAGACGGCCACCAGGGCCGAGTTTTTGAAGGCCCCCGTGGCGAAGGCGTTGGGGGCTCCCTCGTAGATGGCCACTTCGGGCATGCCGATGCCGGCCTTGTCAGCGAAGCGGCGCACGGTCTCGACGATCCAGGCTTCATCGGCCGTTCGCGGCTGGTTGATGACGCGCGCGCCGGTGCTGAACTTGGCCATCGGCTTGGAGATGAGCAGCGAGATGAAGGCGCCACCGAAGCCGATGACGAGCGAGAAGACCGCCAGCGCCGTCATGTCCAGGCCATTGGCCGTGAGGAAGCGGTCCACGCCCAGAATGCGGGTGGTGATCAACAACACGGCCATCACGGCGATGTTGGTCAAGACCAGCAAAAGTATGCGTTTCATAGGTGTTGATTCTCCAGAAGAATGGGCTCCACTCAGACCAGGGCCGGCGGCCCAGGTTCCCCAAAAGCGAGGGGACACTGTACCTGAAGGACATGGGGACCGTGTGACGGATCTCAAGCGCGGGCCCGTTGCGTGCGCGGTGGCCGGAACACCTCGGTGTCGGCGTAGAAGGCCGCTGCTTCGTTGGCGGCCCACCAGCCTGGAATGCCCAACACCGGCAGCGGTGTGTACGGTTTGCTCGCCAGCCACTCAGCGCTGAGTCGGGGGGCCAGCCAGTCGTCCCACGGGTGCGCGCCGCAGCCGCTGTCACCGGGCAGATCGCACGGCACGGGCAGGCAGAGCACATGGGCCGTGATCGACTTGTAAGGGGCCACCAGCTTTTCCGTGAGGGCATGGCCGAAGGTCACGGCCTGCGCCCGACTCCAGAGCGGGCGCAGGCCCAGAAACAGCCGCGACCACGCCCGTTCCCGCAAGGCTTGCCACAGGGGTTCGGGAGCCTGCAGCAGCAACGCGTTTTCGTCGAACAAGGTCAGCGCATCGCGCAGCGGTCCACGGGTGGCGTGCACGCCACCCGCATCCCGAATGGCTTGTGCCTGCAGGCGGTTGAGGGCCCGCTTGGTCTGCGGGAAGCGCATCCAGCACAAGGCGTTGAAAAAATCGTGCAGGTTGTCGCGTGTGGGCACGCACCCGGTGGCGTGGATGTACGTTTCGTAGGCCAGCCCTTCGGGCAAGGCGGCCTGGGGCACGAAACGCACCGGGGCCAGGCCGGAGGCATTGAGCACGCCCGGCAGGCCACCCGATAGGCCCCGCTCCACACGCACCCCCAGGACGCGCCAGGGAGTCATCCAAGGTGAGTGCCAAGGCATTGCGATCGGACGCCCCTGCGCTTCATAGACCACGGTTTCCTCGGCCCCACCGGTTTTTCAGGAAACCACGCGCCAGGGCAGCGCTTCACCGGCGCGCAGGGGTTTGAGCTCGGCTTCGCCGAAAGGAAAGCTCTCGGGCGGAGTCCAGCTCTCCCGGCGCAGGGTGAGGGTGCCGGTGTTGCGCGGCAGGCCATAGAAGTCGGCACCGAAGAAACTGGCGAAACCCTCCAGCTTGTCGAGCGCGCAAGCCGTGTCGAAGACCTCGGCGTACATCTCCATGGCGGCGTGGGCCGTGTAGCAGCCGGCGCAACCCGTGGCATGCTCCTTCAGGTGGGCCGGATGCGGCGCGCTGTCGGTGCCCAGAAAGAACTTAGGGCTGCCACTGGTGGCCGCGGCGACCAGCGCCTGGCGGTGAGCCTCGCGCTTGAGCACGGGTAGGCAGTAGTAGTGCGGGCGTATGCCACCGGCGAAGATGGCGTTGCGGTTGTACAGCAGGTGATGCGCCGTGATGGTGGCGGCCAGATGCCCGTCTGCCTCGGCCACGTACTGCGCGGCTTCCTTCGTGGTGATGTGCTCCATCACGATCTTCAGGCCCGGAAAGTCCTTGCGCAGCGGTTCCAGTTGTTGCTCGATGAAGACGGCCTCGCGGTCGAACAGGTCGATGTCGGGGCTGGTGACTTCGCCGTGAACGAGCAGCAACACGCCTTCGCGCTGCATGGCGTCCAGCGTCCGGTAGGTTTTGCGGATGTCGGTCACGCCGGCGTCGCTGTTGGTGGTGGCGCCGGCCGGGTACAACTTGCAGGCCACCACGCCCGCGGCCTTGGCTCGCGCGATTTCCTCGGGCGGCAGGTTGTCGGTCAGGTACAGCGTCATCAGCGGCTCGAAGGCCACGCCGGCCGGCACCGCCGCCTGGATGCGGGTTTTGTACGCCAGCGCCTGCTCGGCGGTGGTGACCGGCGGCCTGAGGTTGGGCATGATGATGGCGCGGCCGAACTGCGCCGCCGTGTGCGGCACCACGGTGTGCAAGGCAGCCCCGTCGCGCACGTGCAGGTGCCAGTCGTCGGGGCGGGTGATGGTGAGAGTCTCGGAGGGGGCGCTCATGGCGCTATTGTCTCATTGCGCCTGACGCCAAACCCCTCATCCAAGTCATGGGACGACCCGGATGTCCCTCACAGGGTGTAGTCGCCGCTGGCTTCAGGCTGAAACAGGATCTGGAGCACCTCGGCTTCACCGATCCGCCCATCGGGAGCGTTCCAGCGGGCGCGACTGCCCACCGTCAGACCCAGCAGGGCCACCCCCACGGGCGACAACACCGACACGAATCCCCGTTCGGGTTCGGCGTCATCCGGGTAGCACAGCGTCAGCACACGCTCACCCCCCTGGGTCAGGTCACGCAGTCGGACCCGGGAATACATGGTGACCACCTCGGCGGGGATGTCCCGCGAGGGCACCACGTCGGCCGTATCGATGAGCTCTGTGAGGGTGTGCGCAATGCCGTGGGGAATGGCGTCCGGGCGCTGGCGCATGAGTTTGTGCAACCGCACGTGGTCGAGTTCGGTCAAGGTTCGGTCGAAAGAAGGCAAAGAAGGCATAACACGCTCCGAATCGGGCCGAGGGCCCTGAGGCGCCTGGAAGCCCGGCGATCTGGAGGGGCGCGAAACGATGAGAGAGGTGACGCGACCGCCGGGCTCAGAGGTGTGCGGCCACAGACCGGCCGCACACCAGGGGCTGGTGCGCCATGCAGGCCGGGTGGAGCAGGTTACGCATGCTGAACATGATACCCGTTCAGGGAGTTTCCTGCTGAGTGCCCATGCCCTGTGCAGTGGATACGTTCACGTGCCGCTCGACATCGGCCCAGAACGCTTGTGCCACAGGCTTGCCTTTGCGGCCACCGGGGCGTTCGCTGGGCCGTTCGCGGTAGAGGCGAATTTCCATGGCTCCTCGCCAAGTATCGCCGGACGGAGCGGCATCCACCAGCCGTCCGTCTGCCAGGGCCTGCTGCACCGAGCTGGTCGGCAAAAACGCGATCCCATGACCCTCGATGGCCATGGCCTTGAGGCTTTCGGACATGTCGGTCTCGTACACGCGCTGGGTATGCACCGATTCGCCCGACTGGCGCAGCACCCAATCCACCACACGCCCCAGATAGGCACCGGGTGCATAGGCCAGAAAGGGCACGGGCTGCCCTGGCGTGCCGGGCAGGCGGTGCAGCGGCTGTCCGTTCCGATCCGGTTTGACGTAAGGGGCCAGCACCTCGTGGCCCAGTGACAACATCTCATAGCGCTCGGTATCGAGCTGAATGGGTTGCGAGGCGTGATGGTAGGCCAGCAGCAGGTCGCAACTGCCTTCGGTCAGGCGCATCACGGCGTCGTGCACGTTCAGGGCAATCAGCCGGCTCTTGACCGGGCCCAGCCGCTGCCGCAGCCCCGATAGCCACGCGGGAAAAAACGTGAAGGCCAAGGTGTGCGGCACCGCGAACTCGATCGTGTCCTTGGCCACCGCCGTGTGCTGGCGCAGCATGCTGCGGGTGGTCTGGAGGGTGTGCAGAATGTCGAGCGCCTGCTCGTACAGCGTCTGCCCCGCCGCGGTGAGCCGGGTGGGGTAGGAGGACCGGTCCACCAGATCGGTGCCGGCCCACGCTTCCAGCGACTGGATGCGGCGGGAGAAGGCCGGCTGCGTCACGTGGCGCAACTGGGCCGAACGGCTGAAACTGCGGGTTTCGGCCAGGCTGACGAAATCTTCAAGCCACTTGGTGTCCATCGGCCAGGTCTCCTCCACTTTGCTGCAAGGCCCACATCTGGGCATAGCGGCCCCCAGCGGCGAGCAGTTCGGCATGCCGGCCCCGCTCGACGATGGTGCCGTGCTCCAACACGAGGATTTCGTGCGCATCCACCACGGTGGACAGCCGGTGTGCGATCACCAGCGTGGTCTTGTCGCGGGCCACCTGCCGGAGTTCTGCTTGGATGGCCCGCTCGTTGGCGCTATCCAGCGCCGAAGTGGCTTCGTCGAAGATGAGGATGGGGGGGTTTTTGAGCAAGGTACGCGCAATCGCCACCCGCTGCTTTTCTCCACCCGACAGCTTGAGCCCTCGCTCACCCACCATGGTCTGATACCCCTTGGGCAACCGCTCGATGAAGTCGTGGATGTGCGCAGCCCGGGCCGCACGAACCGCCTCGTCGTGCCCGGCATCGGGTCGGCCGTACAGGATGTTGTACTCGATGGTGTCGTTGAACAGCACCGTGTCCTGCGGCACGATGCCAATGGCCTGGCGCACACTGGCCTGGGTGACGGTGCGGATGTCCTGCCCGGCGATGGTGATGCGCCCCTCCGATCCGTCGGCCGGGTCGCCGGGGCGGCCCACGTCGTAGAAGCGGTAGAGCAGGCGCGCCAGCGTGGACTTGCCCGAGCCCGACGGCCCCACCACGGCCACCGTCTTGCCCGGGGGAATGGTAAAGCTCACGCCATGCAGGATTTCCCGTTCGCGCTCATAGGCAAAGCGCACGTTCTCGAAACGCACCTCGGGCGGGCCGTCGATCCGCAGAGGCTGAGCGCCGGGGGCATCGGCGATCTCGCGCTCCTGGTCCAGCAGGGCGAACATCTTGTCCAGATCGGTCAGGCCCTGCTTGATTTCGCGGTACAGCACGCCCAGGAAGTTGAGCGGGATGTAGAGCTGGATCATGAAGGCGTTGATCATGACCAGATCACCCAGCGTCATCTCACCCTGGGTCACACCCACGGTGGCGCGCCACAGCATGGCCACGAGCGCGGTGGCGATGATGAGCTGTTGCCCGGCGTTGAGCATGGACAGCGTGACCTGGCTTTTCAGCCGGGCGCGGCGCAGGCGCTCCAGCGCCTCGTCGTAACGCCGGCCTTCGAAAGCCTCGTTGTTGAAATACTTGACCGTTTCGTAGTTCAACAGGGAGTCGATGGCCTTGGTCTGGCTGGCCGACTCCATCTCGTTCATGTGGCGACGGAACTGGGTGCGCCAGGCCGTCACCTTCACGGTGAAGAACACATAGACGGTGAGTGCGAGCAAGGTGGTCCACACGTACCAGAGCTCGAACTTGAAGCCCAGCAGCGCCAGCACCAAGGCCACCTCCAGCAGCGTGGGCAGGATGCTGTAGAGCGAATACGAGATCAGCGACTGCACGCCGCGCGTGCCGCGCTCGATGTCGCGCGTCATGCCGCCGGTCTGGCGTTCCAGATGGAAACGCAAGCTCAGTTCGTGCAGGTGACCGAACACCTGCAAGGCGATGGCTCGAGTAGCGCCTTCGGTGGCTTTGGCAAAGATGAGCTCGCGCAACTCGGTAAACAGCGTGGTGGAGAAGCGCAGCAAGCCATAGGCCAGCAGCAGACCCACCGGCACCACCAGAAAAGCCTCACTACCCGGCGGCAGGCCCAGCATGGACTGGCCGGGCGCGGGGGTGAGGCTGTCCACCAGTTCCTTGAGCAGCAGCGGCACCCCCACGTTGGCGAGCTTGGCCACCACCATGAAGGCCAGCGCGGCCGCCACCCGCCAGCGGTACTGCCACAGGTAGGGCAGCAAGCGACGCAACACCCCCCAGTCGGAGCGGGCAGCCGCCTGCGTGCCGGGGCGAGCGGCAACGGGCGCGGTCGCGTGCGGGGCGACACCGGCGGAAGACAAGTCGCGCATGGATGACAATCAGGACATGAACGCTCCGATTTTGCCCCCAACTGCGCCGGCCGGCACGGACCCGGCCGATCTCCCCTGCCGGGCTGCCGACACGCCGCCCACCGACAAGACCCTGGTGCTCAAGGTCATCCCCATGCCGGCCGACTGCAACGCCAACGGCGACATCTTTGGCGGCTGGGTCATGGCCCAAGTGGACTTGGCCGGCTCGGTGCTGCCTGCCCGGGTGGCACAAGGGCGCCTGGCCACGGTGGCGGTCAACCAGTTCATCTTCAAGCAGCCGGTCAGGGTGGGCGACATTCTGAGCTTTTACAGCAGCATCACGCGCATCGGCAACACGTCGATCACGGTGCAGGTGGAGGTGTTTGCCGAACGCTTCCGCGCACAGGGCCAGTTCGTGAAAGTGACCGAAGCTTCCCTCACCTACGTTGCCATCGACGACCAGGGCCGCCCGCGCCCGATCCAGAAACCGAACCACCCGTCTCCGGCTGGCTGATCGCTACCTGCCGGATGGGAGGTGTCCGGCACAGGCGTATCATTCTGCGCGACCGCACGTTGCACACCTCCCATGCCCTCATCCCGATCCACCCCGTCCCCGGCGCTGTCGCCCGCCGACTATCTCAAACTCATCTTGACCGCCCGCGTCTATGACGTGGCGGTCGAATCGGCTCTGGAACCCGCCAAAAACCTGAGCCGGCGCCTGCACAACAAGGTGTTGCTCAAGCGCGAAGACCAGCAACCCGTGTTCAGCTTCAAGCTGCGTGGCGCTTACAACAAGCTGGCGCACCTGACGCCTGAGCAATTGCAGCGCGGCGTCATCTGCGCCTCGGCAGGCAACCACGCACAGGGAGTGGCACTGGGTGCGCACAAGCTGGGTACGCGCGCGGTCATCGTCATGCCCATCACCACGCCCCAGGTCAAGATCGACGCGGTCAAGGCGCTCGGGGGCGACGTGGTGCTGCATGGCGACAGCTATTCCGACGCCTACCAGCACGCCGTGCGGCTGGAAAAGGAGCAAGGGCTGACCTTCGTGCACCCCTTCGACGACCCCTACGTGATTGCGGGCCAAGGCACCATCGCCATGGAGATGCTGCGCCAGTTGCAGAGCCTGGGCAGCCAGCGGCTCGACGCGGTGTTCGTGGCCATCGGCGGCGGGGGGCTCGTCAGCGGCGTGGCCAACTACATCAAAGCGCTGCGCCCCGAAGTCAAAGTGATCGGCGTGCAAATGAACGACTCCGATGCGATGATGCGGTCGGTGGCCGCCGGCGAGCGAGTCACGCTGCCCGACGTCGGCCTGTTCAGCGACGGCACCGCCGTCAAGCTCGTGGGCGAGGAGACCTTTCGCATCAGCCGCGAGCTGGTGGACGGCTTCATGACGGTGGACACCGATGCCGTCTGCGCCGCCATCAAAGACATCTTCGTGGACACCCGCAGCATCGTCGAGCCCGCCGGAGCGCTGGCGGTGGCCGCCATCAAGAAGTACGTGGCCGAGCACAAAACCAGAGGCGAAACCTACGCCGCCATCCTGTGCGGCGCCAACATGAACTTCGACCGCCTGCGCTTCGTGGCCGAACGCGCCGAGGTCGGGGAGGAGCGCGAGGCCCTGTTCGCCGTCACGCTGCCCGAAGAGCGCGGCAGCTTCAAGCGCTTCCTGGAGGCCATTGGTGCACTGCCTGGCGGTCCGCGCAACGTGACGGAGTTCAGCTACCGCATCAGCGACGAACGCGAAGCCCATGTCTTCGTGGGCCTGACCACCCACAGCAAGGGGGAAAGCAGCAAGATCGCCACCAGCTTCGAAAAGCACGGTTTCGCCACCCTGGACCTGACGCACGACGACCTGGCCCAGGAGCACATCCGCCACATGGTGGGGGGGCGCTCCCCGCTGGCCCAGGACGAACGGCTGCTGCGCTTCGTGTTCCCGGAGCGACCGGGCGCCTTGCTCAAATTCCTCAGCCTCATGCGGCCAGGCTGGAACATCAGCCTGTTCCACTACCGCAACCAGGGCGCGGACTATGGCCGCATCCTGGTCGGCTTGCAGGTGCCCGCGCAAGATGACAAGGCCTTCCAGAAATTCCTCGATACCTTGGGTTACCCGTATGTGGAAGAAACCCATAACCCGCTGTACCGGCTGTTCCTGAAACGCTGAACGCAGGTGCAGGCCATGCAACCCGTCCGACACTTTTTGCTGGCGCTGCAATTCTTCACCCGCATCCCCGTGACGGGCGCGCTGGCGCGGTGGGTCGGCTACAGCCCCGCGATGCTGCGCGCCAGCGCGGCGCACTTTCCCGGCGTGGGTTGGATCGTGGGCGGCGTGGCGGCGGCCGTCTATGGTCTGCTGTGCTGGCACCTCCCCCCGGTGGCTGGCATCACCTGGGTCGCGGCCGTGTTCAGCACCATCGTCACGGTGCTGCTGACCGGCGGCTTCCATGAAGATGGCCTGGCCGACGTGGCCGACGGTCTGGGCGGCAGCCAGCAGCGCGAGCGCGTGCTGGAAATCATGAAGGATTCACGCATCGGCGCCTTCGGGGCGATGGCGCTGGTGCTGGCCCTGCTGGCCAAGGTGGCGCTGCTGGCGGTGCTGGGGCAAATGTCGCTGGCCGGCGCCTTGCTGGCCATAGGGCTGGCGCACGTGGCATCGCGCACCTGGCCGTTGCTGACCATCCGATGGCTGCCGCATGTGGGTGATGCGGCGGGCAGCAAATCCAAGCCCCTGGCCGACCAGATCAGTCCGCGCGCGCTGATGGCGGGGGCACTCTGGTGTGGCCTGGCGGTGCTCGTGGCGCTGGCCTGGGCACACACCCTGCCGCTTCCGTGGCTGGGCGGCCTGCAAAGCGGTGAACGCACCGCCACGGTGCTGCTGTGGGGCCTGCTCGGTTCCGCCCTCGGCTGGGTGGTCGTCCACTGGCGCCTGAAGCAGCGCTTGCAAGGTTTTACCGGCGACGGCTTGGGCGCGGTTCAACAGGTCAGCGAAATCGGGTTTTATCTGGCGGTTGCACTGGCCATGGGCGCCCGATGAGCAGCACCCCACCACTCGAACTCTGGCTGGTCCGGCATGCCCGGGTCACGGTGCCTGCGGGCATCTGCTATGGGCGCTTGGACGTGCCCGCCGACACCACACTGACACAACGTGCCGCGCAAGCCCTGAGCCGGGCCTGGTCAGCCGAGCAGACACCGCCCCCTCCGGCGTTGGCCTGGCATTCTCCATCCAGCCGCACCGCCAGTTTGGCTCAGGCTGCCGCCCGACTGGGCCTGCCCGCAGCCCACCCAGACACCCGGCTGTCCGAGATGGATTTCGGCCAGTGGGAAGGCCGGCGGTGGGACGACATCCCCCGCGCCGAACTGGACGCCTGGAACGCGAACTTCCACCTGCACCGCCCGGGCGGCGGCGAAAACGTGGCCGAACTGCTGGAGCGGGTGCGCAGCGCTCTGCTCGCCTGTCAGCAGCAGGCACGAGCCGCAGGCGCGCGGCGGGTGGTGTGGTTCACCCACGCGGGCGTGATCCGGGCGGTGGAGGTCAGCCTGTCGGGACGGGCCCTGCCCTTGCAGGCCCGCGACTGGCCGACCACGGCCTGCGAATTCGGGACTTGGCAGGTGCGGTTGGTGGAATAATGCCGGCACCATGCCCATCACTCTCGACGGCCAACTGGTCGTGGCCATTTCGTCCCGTGCCCTGTTCGACTTCGAAGCCGAAAACGAGGTATTCGAGCAGGCCGACGACCGCGCCTACATGCAGTTGCAGCTCGAACGGCTCGATGAACCGGCCGGCCGCGGCGTGGCGTTCTCACTGGTACACAAACTCCTGAGCTTCAACACACCCGAGCAGCAGCGGGTCGAGGTGGTGATCCTGTCGCGCAACGATCCGGTGTCGGGCATGCGCGTGTTCCGCTCGGCCAGCCACTACGGCCTCACCATCCAGCGCGGCGTGTTCACCCGGGGCCAGTCGCCCTGGCGCTATCTGCGGCCGCTGCGGGCCAACCTGTTCCTCTCGGCCCACTTGAGCGACGTGCGTTCGGCCCTGGACGCGGGCGTGCCAGCGGCGCAGGTGTATCCGCAATCGGTCCGGGCCAGCGACGCCCACCCGCACGAGGTGCGCATCGCCTTCGACGGGGATGCGGTGCTGTTCTCCGACGAAGCCGAGCGCGTGTTTCAGTCGCAGGGGCTCAGCGCTTTCCAGGCCCACGAACTCAGCAACGCCAGCCGGCCCCTGCAGGGTGGACCGTTCAAACCCCTGCTGGAAGCGCTGCACCGTTTGCAAAATGCCGGCACGGCCCATATGCGCATCCGCACCGCACTGGTCACGGCCCGCAGCGCCCCAGCCCACGAACGCGCCATCCGCACGCTCATGAATTGGAACATCGAAGTCGATGAAGCCATGTTCCTGGGCGGTCTGCCCAAGGGAGAGTTCCTGCGCGAATTCGAACCCGACTTCTTTTTCGACGACCAGACCGGCCACATCGAGCATGCAGCGCGCCATGTGCCGGCTGGGCATGTGGCGAGCGGGATTGCGAACGCCTGACCCCATCCAGCGCCGAGGTGTCGAGCGGCCGGGTCACAGCGTGAAGTCGTAGTCGATGGTCAGCGGCGCATGGTCGCTGAAGCGCTGGTCCTTGTAGACGCTGGCCCGGCGCGCGGTGGCCGCCAGGGCTGGTGTGGCCAGGTGGTAATCGATGCGCCAGCCCACGTTCTTGGCCCAGGCCTGGCCCCGGTTGCTCCACCAGGTGTAGGCCGCCTCGGTTTCGTCCGGGTGCAAGCGGCGGTACACGTCTTGCAGACCGCCTTCGGTCAGCAGCTTGGTCATCCAGGCACGCTCCTCGGGCAGAAAGCCGCTGTTCTTCAGGTTGCCTTTCCAGTTCTTCAGGTCTTTTTCGTGGTGGGCGATGTTCACGTCGCCCACCATCAACACCTCCCGCTGGGCGCACAGGGCGGTCAGCCACGGGTAGATGCGATCGAGGAAACGGTATTTGGCTTCCTGCCGCTCGTCGCCGGACGAGCCACTGGGAAAGTAGCAACTGATGAGGCTGAGCTTGCGCGCCGGTGTGTCGAAACGCAGCTCCACGTAGCGGCCCTCGTCGTCGAACTCGGGCTCCCCGATGCCCACGACGACATCGCTGGGTTCGTGCCGGCTGTACAGGCCCACGCCCGAATAGCCCTTTTTCACGGCATAGTGGAAATAACCCTGGAGGCCGGCCAGCGCGTCGAAGCGGCCTTCCACGTCCGGCGCCTGGGCCTTGAGCTCCTGCACCCCCATACAATCGGGCGCAGTGGCCGCGACCCATTCTTCGAGCCCCTTGGCGGTGGCGGAACGGATGCCGTTGAGGTTGAGGCTGGTCAGTCGAAACAAGGATGTTCCCCATGAAGGTTGAAGCAGTCGCGCCCGTCGATGAACTGGCGCAAGCGTTTGTGCAATTTTCCGTCCAATCGGGCGTGCTGCGTTTTGGCGAGTTCAAGACCAAGGCCGGCCGCCTGAGCCCTTACTTCTTCAACGCCGGCCTGTTCGACGATGGCGCCAAGCTCGGACGCCTCGCCGCGTTCTATGCCGAACGCATCCTGGCCAGCGGCATCGCGTTCGACATGATCTTCGGCCCGGCGTACAAGGGCATCCCGCTCGCGGCCACGGTGGCGGTGGAACTGGCGCGCCAAGGCCATAACGTGCCGTTTGCCTACAACCGCAAGGAAGCCAAGGACCACGGCGAAGGCGGTACCCTGGTCGGCGCCCCGCTGCAAGGCCGGGTGCTCATCATCGACGACGTGATGAGCGCGGGCACCGCCGCACGCGAGTCGATCGCGCTCATCCGGGCTGCGGGCGCCACTCCCCATGCGGTGGCCATTGCGCTGGACCGGCAGGAAATGGCCACCGAGCTGGGCAGCGACGGCCAGGTGCACGACGTACCCTACAGCGCCGTGCAGTACGTGCGCGAGCAGCTCGGTCTGCAGGTGTGCGCCATTGCCAAGCTGGCCGATCTGTTGCACTATTTGCAACGTCACGCCGGGGAGGACATGGGGCAGCACCAGGCCCGGGTGCAGGCCTACCGTGACCGCTACGGCGTCCATTGACTCCCAGTCACCGCCGAACATGACCCATGCACACCGCTGTCCCCGCTGGTTGATGCTGAGCTCCGCCGTGTTGAGCGGCTGGGCATTCGCCCAGGGAGCGAGCATCTACAGCTGTGTGGATGCCCAGGGTCGGCGCCTGACGTCGGACCGGCTCATCGTGGCATGCCTGGACCGCGAACAGAACGAACTCAACCCGAGCGGGACCGTGCGCCGGGTGATCCCGCCGTCGATGACGGCCGAGGAACGCGCACGGGCCGAGGCGCGGCAGCGCGCCGACAACGAGGCGCGCGCCCGGGCAGCCGAGGAGCGCCGCAAAGAACACGCCATGCTCATCCGCTACCCGAATGCGCAGACCCACCAGCGGGCACGGCTGGAGGCGGTGCGGCAGATCGAGGCGGTCATCGAGGCGGTGCAACTGCGTCAGCAGGAACTGGAAAAACAGCGCGCCGACATCCTGAACGAAATGGAGTTTTATCAGCGCGACCCGAGCAAGGCGCCGGAATGGCTGAAGCAGCGACAGGCGGACAACCTGCAGCAAATGGCTTCTCAACAAGCCTATTTGGCCGATCAGCAGCGCGAGCTGAACCGGATCCACCAGCGTTTCGACGAGGAACTCGCCGTGCTGCAGCGGCTGTGGCAGGAACGGGACCAGGCGGCTCGCTGATGCCGTCTGCGGGCGGCGTCAGCCCAGCTTCTTCTTGAGCAGTTCGTTGACCTGGACCGGGTTGGCCTTGCCTTTGCTGGCCTTCATCACCTGGCCCACCAGGGCGTTGAACGCCTTGTCCTTGCCCGCACGGTATTCGGCCACGTTTTTCTCGTTGGCGGCCAGCACCTCGTCGATGATGGCCTCCAGCGCGCCGCTGTCGTTCATCTGCTTGAGGCCCTTGGCTTCGATCAGGGCATCCACCTGGGCCTGCGGTTCACCGACTGGCGCTTCACCGCCCCACAGCGCATCCATCACCTGCTTGCCCGCGTTGTTGCTGATGGTGCCATCGGCAATGCGGTTGATGAGTGCGGCCAGTTGCAGCGCACTCACGGGCGCCTCGGCGATGTCGCGTTCCTCGGCGTTGAGGCGCCGCGACACCTCGCCCATGATCCAGTTGCTGGCCAGCTTGGGCTGCCCGCAGGCCTGGGCGATGGCTTCGAAATACGCGGCCATGGCGGGACTCTGCGTGAGCGTGGTGGCGTCGTACTCGGGCAGGCCGTACTGCTGCACGAAGCGCTCGGCCATGGCACGCGGCAGCTCGGGCATGGCGGCGCGCACACGTTCCACCCACTCACGCTCGATCACCAGCGGCGGCAGGTCCGGGTCGGGGAAGTAGCGATAGTCGGCCGCGTCCTCCTTGGTGCGCATGGCGCGCGTCTCGCCCGTCTCGGGGTCGAACAGCACGGTGGCCTGCTCGATGGCGTGGCCGTCCTCCAGTTGCTCGATCTGCCAGCGCACCTCGTAGTCGATGGCCTGCTGCATGAACTTGAAGGAGTTCAGGTTCTTGATCTCACGCCGCGTGCCCAGCGGCTGGCCCGGCTTGCGCACGCTGACGTTGGCGTCGCAGCGGAAGCTCCCCTCCTGCATGTTGCCGTCGCAGATGCCGATCCACGTCACGATCTTGTGCAGTTCCTTGGCGTAGGCCACGGCCTCGGCGCTGGAGCGGATGTCGGGCTCGGTCACGATCTCCAGCAGCGGCGTGCCGGCGCGGTTGAGGTCGATGCCGGTCATGCCGTGGTAGTCCTCGTGCAGGGACTTGCCCGCGTCTTCTTCCAGGTGCGCGCGCACCAGGCGCACGGTTTTTTTCTCCCGGGTCGCGTCAGCGCCCTTGCCGGTCTCCAGGTAGAAGCTGACCTCGCCGCCCTGCACCACCGGGGTCTCGTACTGGCTGATCTGGTAGCCCTTGGGCAGGTCGGGGTAGAAGTAGTTTTTGCGCGCGAAGACGCTGCGCTCGGCCACATGGGCGCCCACGGCCAGGCCAAACCGGATCGCGCGCTCCACCGCCCCGCGATTCATGACAGGCAGTGTGCCGGGCAGGGCCAGGTCCACCGCGCAGGCCTGGGTGTTGGGCTCGGCGCCAAAGGCCACCGGCGCTCGGCTGAAGATTTTGCTGTTCGTGGAAAGCTGGGCGTGGGTCTCGAAGCCGATGACGACTTCATACCCCTGCACCAGCAGGGAAGCTTGTGCTTGGCTCATGTTGGATCTGCCTTTTCAGAATCCGGCCGGCGCGCGGGTATGCCAGTCGGTGGCGCACTGAAAATGGTGGGCCACGCCCAGCAGACGCGCCTCCTGGAAATAGTTGCCGATGAGTTGCAGGCCCACCGGCATGCCGCCCTCGCCAAAACCCACCGGCACGCTCATGCCCGGCAGGCCCGACAGCGACGCGGGCAGCGTGAAGATGTCGGCCAGGTAGGCGGCCACCGGGTCGTCGGACTTCTCGCCGATCCTCCATGCCACCGTGGGCGCCACCGGCCCGGCAATCACGTCGCACTGCTGGAACGCGGCCTGGAAGTCCTGCGCGATCAGGCGGCGGATCTGCTGCGCTTTGAGGTAGTAAGCGTCGTAGTAGCCGTGGCTGAGCACATAGGTACCGATGAGGATGCGGCGCTGCACTTCCGCACCGAAGCCCTCGCTGCGCGACTTCTTGTACATGTCGAGCAGGTCGGCGTAGTCTTTGGCGCGGTGGCCGAACTTCACGCCGTCGTAGCGGCTGAGGTTGGAGCTGGCCTCGGCCGGGGCGATGATGTAGTAGGCGGGGATGGACAGCTCGGTGCGCGGCAGGGAGATGTCCACCAGCGTGGCGCCCAGCTTTTCGACTTCGGCCAGCGCGGCACGGATGGGCGCGGCCACGTCAGCGGCGCAGCCTGCGCCGAAGAACTCTTTCGGCAGGCCGACGCGCAAACCCTTGAGCGGCTGGCTCTCCGTGGCCGCGCTCAATCCGGCCAGTGGCTGGTCCAGGCCGGCGGTGTAGTCCTCGGCGGGGCGGTCCAGACTGGTGGAATCGCGATCCGGATCGGGCCCCGCCATGGCGCTGAGCAGCACGGCGCAGTCGCGTGCGCTGCGCGCCATGGGACCGGCCTGGTCCAGGCTGGAGGCATAGGCCACCATGCCATAGCGCGAACAGCGGCCGTAGGTCGGCTTGATGCCGGTGATGCCGGTGAAGCTGGCGGGCTGGCGGATGGAGCCGCCCGTGTCGGTGCCGGTGGCCGCCGGGGCCAGGCGCGCCGCCACGGCCACGGCCGAGCCCCCCGACGACCCCCCAGGCACGCGGCTCACGTCCCAGGGGTTGTGCGCCGGGCCGTAAGCCGAGTTGTCGTTGCCCGAGCCCATAGCGAACTCGTCGCAGTTGAGCTTGCCCAGCGTCACGGCGCCCGCCGCGGCCAGGCGCGACACCACCGTCGCGTCGAACGGGCTGCGGTAGCCTTGCAGCATCTTGCTGCCCGCGGTGGTGGGAAAGTCCTTGGTGACAAAGACGTCCTTGTGCGCCAGCGGTACGCCCAACAGCGGGGTGCGCTCGCCGGCGGCCAGGCGGGCATCGGCCGCTCGCGCTTGCGCCAGGCTGGCGTCCTCGTTGAAGGTCAGGTAGGCGCCGAGGTGGGCGTGCTGCTTCGCGCGGTCGAGCAGGTGACGGGTCACCTCCACGCTCGACACCTCGCGCGCGGCGAGCTTGGCGGACAGAGCCGTCAGATCCAGTTGGTGCAGTTCGGTCATGTCTTGTTCACTCGCCTCACTCGATGACCTTGGGCACCAGGAACAGCCCGTCTTCCACGACCGGGGCATTGGCCTGGTTGGCCTCGCGCTGGTTGGGTTCGCTCACCACGTCGTCGCGCAGGCGCAGCGCCACCTGGTCGAACACGGCGGTCGGGTGGGCCAGCGGTTCCACGCCGGTGGTGTCCACCGCCTTCATCTGTTCGACGATGTCGAAGAAGCCATTGAGCCGGTCCTGCATGGCCTGCGCCTGAGGCTCGGAGAGTTCCAGGCGCGCGAGATGGGCAATGCGCCCGATGTCTTGCAAGGTCAGGGACATGTGATGTTGCTCGAGCTCACGGTCAGATTGCAACCGTGTGTAAAAACCGAAGAGGAATGCGCCCTCGCCTCCCAGCAAGGCCAAGAGATACACGGGCGATAGGGTATTATCTTAGGTTTGATGAGCCGGTCTGAAACTCACCGCTTTTCAGGCCAATTTTTCGTCAAATCATCCCGATTTAACGCCAAATTCTCTCCCGGCGCTGCCCGCGTACATGCGCAAGCCGGACCCGGGCAGGCCGTACAGGACAACCCAACATGTTCGAATCTTTCCGTCGGCACTTCTCCACCGACCTGGCCATCGACCTGGGCACCGCGAACACGCTCATCTATGTGCGCGGCAAAGGCATTGTGCTCGACGAGCCCTCGGTGGTCTCCATTCGCCACGAAGGCGGGCCGCAAGGCAAGAAAACCATCCAGGCCGTGGGCCACGAGGCCAAGGCCATGCTGGGCAAGGTACCCGGCAACATCGAGGCCATCCGCCCGATGAAGGACGGCGTGATCGCCGACTTCACCGTCACCGAGCAGATGCTCAAGCAGTTCATCAAGATGGTGCATCCGCGCTCCATGCTCAAGCCGAGCCCGCGCATCATCATCTGCGTGCCGTGCGGCTCCACCCAGGTGGAACGGCGCGCGATCCGCGAGTCCGCCCTGGGTGCTGGTGCCTCCGAGGTCTACCTGATCGAAGAGCCGATGGCCGCAGCCATTGGTGCCGGACTGCCGGTGGCCGAGGCCGCCGGCTCCATGGTGGTGGACATCGGCGGCGGTACCACCGAGGTGGGCGTCATCAGTCTGGGCGGCATGGTTTACAAAGGCAGCGTGCGTGTGGGTGGCGACAAGTTCGACGAAGCCATCATCAACTACATCCGCCGCAACTACGGCATGCTGATCGGCGAGCCCACGGCCGAAGCCATCAAGAAGCACATCGGCAGCGCCTTCCCTGGCTCCGAAGTCAAGGAAATGGAGGTCAAGGGCCGCAACCTGAGCGAAGGTGTGCCGCGCAGCTTCACCATTTCCAGCAACGAGGTGCTGGAAGCCCTGACCGACCCCATCAACCAGATCGTCAGCGCGGTGAAAACGGCGCTGGAACAGACCCCGCCCGAACTGGGCGCCGACATTGCCGAGCGCGGCATGATGCTGACCGGTGGGGGGGCCCTGCTGCGCGATCTGGACCGGCTGCTCTGCGAGGAAACCGGCCTGCCGGTGCTGGTGGCCGAGGAGCCCCTGCTCTGCGTGGTCAAAGGCTGCGGCATGGCGCTGGACCAGATGGACCGCCTGGGCGGCAGCATCTTCACCAACGAATAATCACCCCCGCCACCGGCCATGCCGCTGGGAACCGTTGACCGCACGCCCCCCCCTTTTTTCAAGCAGGGGCCATCGGCGCTGTCCAAGCTGCTGGTGCTCAGCGCCATCGCCTCGCTGCTGATGGTGGTGGACGCGAAGCGCCACTGGGCCGAGCCGGTGCGGCAGGTGGTGGCCACCGTGATCTACCCGCTGCAATGGCTGGCGCTGCAGCCCCTGCATGCCGCGCGCTGGTCCGGCCAGTACCTGGGCAGCCTGCAGGCGGCCCAGCAGGAAGCCGCACAAGCGCGCGCCGAACTGGTGCGCCAGGTGCAACGCGCCGCCATCGTCGAGCACCTGTCCCAGGAAAACCGGGAACTGCGAGCCCTGCTGGGCATGCAGGAGCGGCTGCCCACGGGGGCCCAGGGCTCCCAGATTCTGTATGAAGTGCCCGACCCGTTTTCGCGCAAGGTCGTCATCAACCTCGGCCAGCGCGACGGCATCCAACCCGGCTCGGCGGTCATGGACGGCTACGGCGTGCTGGGGCAGGTCACCCGCGTCTATCTGGCCACGGCAGAAGTCAGGTTGCTGATCGACCGGCAGCAGGCGATCCCCGTGATCAACACCCGCACGGGGCAGCGCAGCCTCGCCTATGGCATGCCTGGTGGTCGACTGGAACTGCGTTTCGAGTCGGTCAACACCGACACCGAGCCGGGCGACGTGTTGACCACCAGCGGCATCGATGGCGTGTACCCGCCGGGGCTGCCGGTGGCGAGGGTGACGCACGTCTCGGCCGTGGGTGACACCGGATTCGCCCGTATCGAGGCCGAACCCATGGCGCGGATGGACAACACCCTGCATGTGCTGGTGGTGGCCCCGGCTGGCCGCCCTCGAATGCCGGTGGGCGACGGGGAGGCGGCGTCATGATGATGCGCACCGGTCAGGCCTTGCTGCTGCCGGCCAACCCCTGGTTCATCTGGGGCACGCTGGTCGGGGCGCTGTCGCTGAACATGCTGGTCCAGATCGCGTTGCTTGGGCGCTCGCCATGGATGCCAGACTTCCTGGCCCTCACGCTCGCGTTCTGGACCATCCACCAGCCGCGCCGCATCGGCGTGGGCACGGCCTTCACCTTCGGCCTCATTCTGGATGTACACCATGGCTCCTTGTTGGGCCAACACGCACTGGCCTATTCGGTGCTGAGCTATCTGGCGATCGTGATCCACCGCCGCGTGCTGTGGTTCGACCTGCCCAGGCAAGCCCTGCATGTGCTGCCCTTGTTCGCCGTGACGCACGCCCTCCAATGGCTGGCCCGGGGCATGGCCGGCTCGGGCTGGGCGGGCTGGCCTGCCTTGCTGGCGCCGGGCTTCGAGGCCTTGCTGTGGCCAATGGCAACCATGTTGCTGCTGGCCCCCCAGCGACGCGCCCACGACCCGGACGAGAATCGCCCGATCTGACCACGGGTGCGCATGACCGAGCTTCAAAACATCGAAGGCCAACTGCAGCGGTTCCGCCTGCGGGTGTGGATCGCGCTCGGTGTGGTGCTGGTGGCGCTCGGGCTCATCGGCGCGCGCATGTACGTGCTGCAGATTCTGCGACACGAGGCCCTGCTGACCCAGGCGGAGAGCAACCGCACGGCGGTGTTGCCCATCCCCCCGCCGCGCGGTCGCATCCTGGACCGCCACGGAGTGGTCCTGGCAGACAACCAACCCACCTTCACCCTGGAGATCATTCCCGCACAAGCCGGGCGCCTCCAGGAAACCCTCGATGCGATCGCCGAACTCATCGAGATCAGCCCCCGCGACCTGCGCCGCTTCCAGCGCCTGGTGGCGGAATCACGACGCTTCGACTCGCTGCCGCTGCGAACCCGTCTGACAGCGGAAGAAATGTCGGTGATGGCGGCCCATCTCTACCGCCTGCCGGGTGTGACGATCCAGGCCCGCAGCCTGCGCCACTACCCGCTCGGCGAAACGGCCTCGCATGTGATCGGCCACGTGGGACGGATCAACCAGCGTGAACAAGAGATGATGGCCGACTGGCCGCCAGAGCGGCGCAGCAACTACCGGGGCACCGACCACATCGGCAAGCTGGGCATCGAGCAGAGCTACGAAGAACACCTGCACGGCACCACCGGCTTCGAGCGGGTCGAAACCACGGCAACCGGCCGCGCAGTGCGCAGCCTGGAGATCACCCCCCCGGTCCCCGGGGATTCGGTCCGGCTCACCATCGACGCCCGGCTCCAACACCTGGTGGAGCGCCTGTACGGCGACCGCCGTGGCGCGCTGGTGGCCATCGACCCGCGCAACGGCGACATCCTGGCATTCGTCAGCATGCCCACCTTCAATCCCAATCTGTTCGTCGAAGGCATCGACGCAGAGAGCTGGCGGGCGCTCAACGAATCCATCGACCGGCCGCTGCTCAACCGCGCCCTGCGCGGCACCTATCCGCCCGGCTCCACCTACAAGCCTTTCATGGCGCTGGCCGGACTCGAAACCGGGTCGCGCAAACCCTCCACCACGATCCACGACCCCGGCTTCTGGGTGTTCGGCAACCACCGGTACCGCAGCGTGGGCGAGCGCAGCCTCGGCATGGTGGATTTGCGGCGCAGCATCGTGGTGTCCAGCAATGTGTACTACTACACGCTGGCCAACGAGATGGGGATCGACGCCATCCATGACTTCATGAAGCCGCTGGGCTTCGGACAACACACCGGCATCGACCTCGTGGGCGAAGCCAAGGGCATCCTGCCCAGCCCGGCTTGGAAACGCAGCACCTTCAAGCGGCCCGAGCAGCAACGCTGGTATGCGGGCGAGACCATCTCCGTCGGGATCGGCCAAGGCTACAACAGCTTCACCATGCTGCAACTCGCCTCGGCCATGGCCACCCTGGCCCATCACGGGGTGCGGCACACACCACACCTCGGGCTCAGCATCCACACCCCCCAAGACCGGCAAGGCCGCCCCATCTATCGGGCGGCCGGTACGCCGCTCGGCTACCGGCCGGAGCATCTGCGCGCGGTACTGGATGCGATGGAAGCAGTCACCACGGAGGGCACATCGGCCCGGGTGTTCGCTGGGGCACCCTACCGCAGCGGCGGCAAGACCGGGACGGCCCAGGCCGTGAGCATCGGTCAGCGTGAGCGCTACGATGCCGCCAAACTGGCCGAGCACCAGCGCGACCATTCGCTCTATGTCGCCTTTGCGCCCGTGGAAGAACCCACCGTCGCGCTGGCCGTGATCGTGGAAAACGCGGGCTTCGGATCGGCCAGTGCAGCCCCGATCGCGCGGCGCGTGTTCGATTACCTGCTGCTCGGGCTCTACCCCAGCGAGGAAGACATCGCCGCCACCCAGAAAGGTCAGTCGGCCGCCCCGATCGGACAGCAACGGCCGATCAGCGAAGTGCCCTGGCCAGGCAGCGATTGAGCGCCTGGGGATGCCTGGCTGCCCTCAGGGCATCATGACCCAGGCATCCCAGCCGGTCTTGAGGATCAGTGCCGTCACCACCAGAATGAACACCCCGCGCACGAAACCTGCACCGTGTTTGAGTGCCAGCTTCGTACCCAACAGGCTGCCCAGCACATTGGCCACCGCCATGGCCAGACCGATGTGCCACCAGACATGGCCTTTCCAGGCGAACAGCCCGAGCGCCGCCAGGTTGGAGGTGGTGTTGAGCAGTTTGGCCGATGCGCTGGCGTTCAAGAAGTCGTAACCCAGCCAGCGCACGAACAAGAACACGAAGAAACTGCCGGTCCCCGGACCAAAGAAGCCGTCGTAAAAGCCAATGGTGAGCCCGAGCGCACTGGCTGCCAGCGCTTCCTGCCGCCCCTGAAAACGCGGCTGATGGTGGCGCCCCAGCTCTTTGCGGACCAGGGTGTAGATGAGCACCACGAGCAGCACCAAAGGCAACACACGGCGCAGAAAATCGGGCGAAACCACGGTGACCAGCCAGGCACCGGCCATGGCGCCGGCAAAGCACACCCCAGCGGCCGGCAGCAGGGCCGACCAGCGCATCTCCACCCGACGGGCGTACTGCACGGTCGCTGCAGCCGTGCCCCACACCGAAGCACTTTTGTTGACCCCGAACAGCGTGGCCGGATGCGCGTGCGGAAATGCCGCGAACAGCGCCGGCACCAGGATCAGCCCGCCACCGCCCACGATCGCATCCACAAAGCCGGCCAACCCGGAGGCCAGTGTGACAAAAAGCCATTCCATGGGGCGCCATTGTGACGGTTTTCACCCATGCAAAACGCCTGTGCGGCCAGCCCACGGTGCGCGGGGCAGTGAAGGCGTCAGCGAAGCGGTGTCGCTCACTTGCGCGACGCGCTCATCCTCGAGCAGGGATCCGTCTCATCCAGCGGTTGGGTGCCTCCTGAGAGCTGGCAGGAGGCGCCCCGATGCCCGATCAGGCGTGGCGCAAGGCACGCAAGCGGAGAGAGAATTCGCGCAAAGCGGCGATGCCGCTGGCTTCCGCACGGTGACACCAGGCCTGCAAGTCCCTGGCCAGTTGTTCACGGGTCACCGAGGTGTTGGACCAGAGCTGGCGCAGCTCCTCGCGCATCGCATGCATCTGGGCCAGGGTGGGATTTTCGGCGCGGATTTTCTCGATCTTGGCCTTGTACTGCGGCGGCACCTTGTCGTCGTCACGGTGCAGCCAGCGGCGGGCAGCCTTGATCATAGACGCATCGGCACTGCGTGTCTTGAGGGTTTCAAGCTCGGCACGCACCGCGGCGCGCATCTCGCGGGCATAGCTGGCCATCACCTCGTAGCGGTTGGCGATGATCGCTTCCAACGTCTTTTCGTCGGCCACAGGCTTCACGTCGCCAAACGCGAGCCTGGGCGGCGTTTTCTTGGGCTTGGCCAGGCCCAGTTTGGCCAGCGCGCTGATGTAAACCCAACCGATGTCGAACTCGTAGGGCTTGACCGAAAACTTGGCCGAGGTCGGGTAGGTGTGGTGGTTGTTGTGCAGCTCTTCGCCCCCGATGATGATGCCCCAGGGGGAAACATTGGTGCTGGCGTCGGGTGCCTCGAAGTTGCGGTAGCCCCAGAAATGCCCGATGCCATTGACGACACCCGCCGCCCAGAACGGAATCCACACCATCTGCACCGCCCAGACCGCCAACCCCAAGGCACCGAACAGCGCCACGTCGATGATGAGCATCAGGCTCACCCCCAAACGCGAGTGCCGGGCGTAGAGGTGACGTTCGATCCAGTCATCGGGCGTGCCATGGCCGTAGCGCTCCAGCGTGTCCACATTCTTGGCCTCGGCGCGGTAGAGTTCCGCCCCTTCCCAAAACACCTTCTTGATGCCGAAGACCTGGGGGCTGTGCGGGTCGCCCTCCTGCTCGCACTTGGCATGGTGCTTGCGGTGAATGGACGTCCATTCTTTGGTGACCATGCCGGTGGTCAGCCAGAGCCAGAAACGGAAGAAATGCGACACCACCGGATGCAAATCCAGGGCACGGTGCGCCTGGTGCCGGTGCAGATACAACGTGACGCTGACGATCGTGATGTGCGTCAGCACCAACGCCACGATCAGGACCTGCCACCAGGCAGCGCCGGTGAGGCCATCGGCCAGAAAAGTCAGGAGGCCATTCCAGCCGGATTCCATCGAAACCATACACACTTTCACACGAGAAAACACACACCCCGAAGGGTGACAATGGGATGCCTTTACAGCAAACCCCGGAGGATTTTAGGGGCGAGACCCGAAAACACCAAGCTTTTTTCGGTCACACGGTGCGTCCGTCGATACGCCGCAAGGGCAGCCCCGGTCAGGGCCGTCCCTGAGGCTCAGGGCCTGCGCTGCCAGAGGGCTGCAAAAAAACCATCCGTTTGGTGCAGATGGGGCCACAGACGCAAATATCCAGAGCGGCACAAGGTGTCGGCCTTCGCCACCCCGGCGTGCGCCAACCGTTCGGCGGCGTCGAGGGGCACGAAATCTCGGTGGGCGGCGCTGAAGGCCTCGGCCATCTGTTCGTTTTCCTGGCGCAGCAGGCTGCAGGTGGCATAGACCAGCCGCCCGCCAGGCTTCACCAGCCGGGCCGCTGCCGCGAGGATGCGCGCCTGCAGGTCGCTGAAAGCCGCCACATCCTGGGGCTTTCGGCGCGCCTTCAGGTCGGGGCTGCGGCGCAGGGTACCCAGGCCCGAGCAGGGGGCGTCCACCAGCACCCGGTCCACCTTCCCGGCCAGGCGTTGCAGCCGTTCGTCCCGCTCATGGGCCAGGACCATGGTCTGGAGATCGGTGATGCCGCTGCGGGCCAGCCGCGGCTTGAGGGCCTCGAGCCGGTGGGCAGAGGTGTCGAAGGCGTAGAGCCGGCCCTGGTTGCGCATCAGGGCACCGAGGGCGAGCGTCTTGCCCCCGGCGCCGGCACAAAAATCGACCACCGTGTCGTGCCGCTTGGGCTCCACCAGCAGGGCCAGCAGTTGCGAGCCTTCGTCCTGCACCTCGACGAGGCCGTCGCGGTAGGCCGGCACAGCGCGCAGCGACGGTTTGCCCTGCAGCCGCAACCCCCAGGGCGAATATGGCGTGTCGGCAGCCTCCACGCCGGCGGCCAGCAGTTGCTGGCGCACGGCCGGGCGCTTGGCCTTGAGGCCGTTGACGCGCAGATCCAACGGGGCCGGTTGGCCCAAAGCGGCCACGAGGGCCTCGTAACCGGCCCCCACTTCGCTGCGCAGAGCCTGCTCCAGCCACCCCGGCAAGGGCAACGCGCGCAGGGCATGAAAGACCTGATCCGACAGGAGGTGGCGATCGCGCGCGCCCAGCTTGGGATGCTCGCGGAAAAACTGGGCCACGGTGGCGTCGGCCGGGTGTTCGAAGGTCAGGACCCGGGCCATCAGGGTGGCGCCCAGGTCGTTCAACACAGGGGGATGCATGGCCTCGATTGTCGGGTATGGCACGGCCGGTGCGGGATAATCGGACCCCATGTCTGACATCGTTTCCGAAGTGCGGCGGCGCCGCACTTTTGCCATCATCTCCCACCCCGACGCGGGCAAGACCACCCTCACCGAAAAACTGTTGCTGTTCTCGGGGGCCATCCAGATCGCCGGCTCCGTCAAGGCGCGCAAGGCCGCGCGCCACGCCACGTCCGACTGGATGGAAATCGAAAAGCAGCGCGGCATCTCGGTGGCCTCCAGCGTGATGCAGATGGAATACCGCGATTGCGTGATCAACCTGCTGGACACCCCGGGCCACCAAGACTTCTCGGAGGACACCTACCGCGTGCTCACCGCCGTGGACGCCGCGCTCATGGTGATCGACGCCGCCAACGGCGTGGAACCGCAGACGCGCCGCCTGCTGCAGGTCTGCCGCGCACGCAACACGCCCATCCTCACCTTCGTCAACAAGATGGACCGCGAGGTGCAGGCGCCGCTGGACCTGATGGACGAGATCGAGCGCGAACTCGGTATGACGGTGGTGCCTTTCACCTGGCCCGTGGGCATGGGCAAGCTGTTCCACGGTGTGTACGACCGCCGCTGCAACCAGATGCGGGTGTTCGACCCCGGCGCCGACCGCGTGGGCGGTGATGAGGAAGTGCTGGCCGGACTGGACAACCCCGAATGCGCGAAACGCTTTGGTTTGGAGTGGCAGCAGGCCAAAGACGAACTGGAGCTGGTCGAAGGGGCCAGCCCGGCCTTTGACGAAGCCGAATTCCTGGCTGGCAGGCAGACGCCGATGCTGTTCGGCTCGGCCATCAACAACTTCGGCGTGCGCGAGGTGCTCGACGCGCTGGTGGACCTCGCCCCACCCCCCGGCCCCAAGCCTGCCATCCAGCGCATGGTGGAACCCACCGAGCCCAAGTTCAGCGGCGTGGTGTTCAAGATCCAGGCCAACATGGACCCGGCGCACCGCGACCGCATCGCCTTCGTGCGCGTGGCCAGCGGCCACTTCGAACGCGGCATGAAGCTCAAGGTGGTGCGCAGTGGCAAGGAACTGCGCCCCAACACGGTGGTGAGCTTCCTGTCCCAGCGCCGCGAGCTGCTGGACGAGGCCTATGCCGGTGACATCATCGGCATTCCCAACCACGGTGTGCTGCAACTGGGCGACACGCTCACCGAAGCCGAGACGCTGCAATTCACCGGCCTGCCCTTCTTCGCGCCGGAAATCATTCGCAGCGTGGAGGTGGCCGACCCGTTGCGCACCAAGCAACTCAAGGCCGGCCTCACGCAGCTGGGCGAAGAAGGCGCGATCCAGGTGTTCCGCCCCATGGCCGGCAGCGTGCTCATGCTGGGCGCCGTGGGGCAACTGCAATTCGAAGTGGTGCAACACCGGCTGGAAACGGAATACGGCGTCAAGGCCCGCATCACCCACAGTCCCTACCAGGTGGCGCGCTGGGTCACCTGCCCCCCGGAAAATGGCGGCGAAGTGGAATTGAAACGCTTTATTGACGCCAACATCCACCGCATGGCCTGGGACGCGGTGGACGCGCCCGCCATCCTGGTGGACCACAACGCCACGCTGCGCGCGGTCGAGGCCAACTGGCCCAAAATCCAGTTCCACGCCATGCGCGAACACGCGGGGCT
Source organism: Tepidicella baoligensis (assembly GCF_013432195.1). Lineage (GTDB taxonomy): Bacteria > Pseudomonadota > Gammaproteobacteria > Burkholderiales > Burkholderiaceae_C > Tepidicella > Tepidicella baoligensis. The sequence goes on from NZ_JACCDB010000002.1 coordinate 315,193, forward strand.
GGTGTTCCACAAGGCCGTCTGAAGACCCCTTCGCCATGAAAATCTTCGCCCCCCTGTACGAACGGGCCATGCGCTGGGCACGGCACCGACACGCGCCCTGGTACCTGGGGGGGATGAGTTTCGCCGAATCGTCGTTTTTCCCCATCCCGCCCGACGTGATGCTGGCCCCCATGTGCCTGGCCCAACCCCACCGGGCCTGGCGTCTGGCTGGGATCACGACCATCGCTTCGGTGCTGGGTGGGCTGCTGGGCTATTGCATCGGCTTGTACGCCTTTGGCCTGGTCGAACCCTGGCTGCAGACGCAGCCCCGCTATTGGGCGGGGTACCAGCAAGCCCTGGCATGGTTTGGTCAATGGGGCATATGGGCGGTGTTCATCGCCGGGTTTTCGCCCATTCCCTACAAGGTATTCACCATCGCCGCTGGCGTGCTGTCCATGGCCTTGCTGCCGTTCGTGGCCGCTTCCCTGGTGGGGCGCGGCGCACGGTTCTTTTTGGTGGCGGCCTTCATGCGTTGGGGCGGAGCCCGCATGGAAGCGGAGCTGCACAAACACATCGACCGGCTGGGCTGGGCCGCCGTGGCGCTGGTGGCGCTGGGCGCAGCCGTTTACGCTCTGCGTTGACCCCCTGGCTTCACAGCGAGGCCAACAAGCGCTCGATGGCGCGCGGATAAATCAAGTGCTCCTGTGTGAGCACCCGGGCAGCCAGCGTTTCGGGCGTGTCATCGGGCAGCACCGGCACCACCGCCTGCTCCAGGTATTCGCCATGGTCCAGTTCCGCAGTCACACGGTGCACCGTGGCGCCGGCGAAGCGGCAACCCGCTTCAATGGCCCGCCGGTGCGTGTGCAGGCCCGGGAACGCTGGCAACAGCGAGGGGTGGATATTCAGCATCCGCCCCTCGTAGTGGGCCACAAAACCCGGTGTGAGGATGCGCATGAAGCCCGCCAGCACCACGAGATCGGGGCGCCCGTCCGGCACCAGACCGTCAACCACCTCTCTGAGGGCGGCGTCGAACGCTTCACGGCCGTCGTAAGCTTTGTGGTCCACGATGCGGGTGACCAAGCCCTGGTCGCGCGCCCAGGATAGCCCCGGGGCTTCAGGGCGGTTGCTCACCACCCCCACCACGCGCGCACCCCAACGGCTCTCCCATTGACGTTGCTGCGCGGCACGCACAATGGCCTGCATGTTCGAGCCCGAGCCTGAAATCAGCACGACGATGCTTTTGCGATTCATCTGAGACATAAGCCCGCCAGTGTAATCATCCCAACCCATGCGGCTGGCCTTTCTCGGCCTGGACACGCTGTCACCGCCCGGACAAGCCACAATCGAACGGGCGTGCTAAAACATGGGCTGACTCATCCCTCACAGGAGACAGACCCCATGGACTTGGCCTTCACGCCGGAAGAATTGGCGTTCCGCGACGAGATCCGCACCTGGGTGCGTGCCCACCTACCCCAGGACATTGCCGACAAGGTGCACAAAGCCCAGCGCCTGACCCGTGACGACATGCAGCGCTGGGCCAAGATCCTGGGCAAAAAGGGTTGGCTGGGTTATGGTTGGCCCAAGCAGTTCGGTGGCCCGGGCTGGAATGCGGTGCAAAAGCACCTGTTCGAAGAAGAATGCGCACTGGCCGGCGCCCCACGCATCGTGCCTTTCGGTCCGGTGATGGTGGCACCCGTCATCATGGCCTTCGGCAACGCCGAGCAGCAGCAACGCTTCCTGCCCGGCATCGCCAGCGGCGAGGTGTGGTGGAGCCAAGGCTACAGCGAACCGGGTGCCGGCTCGGACCTGGCTTCGCTCAAAACCCGCGCCGAGCGCGTGGGCGACCACTACATCGTCAACGGGCAAAAAACCTGGACCACCCTGGGCCAGTACGGCGATTGGATTTTCTGCCTGGTGCGCACCAGCACCGAAGGCAAGCCGCAGACCGGCATCAGCTTTTTGCTCATCGACATGAAGAGCCCTGGCGTGACCGTGCGCCCCATCAAGCTGCTGGACGGCGAATACGAGGTCAACGAGGTCTGGTTCGACAACGTGAAGGTCCCCGTCGAAAACCTGATCGGCGAGGAGAACAAGGGCTGGACCTATGCCAAACACCTGCTGAGCCATGAGCGCACCAACATCGCCGACGTGAACCGCGCCAAGCGCGAGCTCGAGCGCCTCAAGCGCATCGCCAAGGCCGAGGGGGTGTACGACGACTCGCGCTTCCGCGACCAGATCGCGCTGCTGGAGGTGGACATCGTGGCGCTGGAAATGCTGGTGCTGCGCGTGCTCAGCGCCGAGAAGTCCGGCAAGCAGAGCCTGGACATCGCCGGCCTGCTCAAGATCCGCGGCAGCGAGATCCAGCAGCGCTATACCGAACTCATGATGCTGGCCGCCGGCCCCTTCAGCCTGCCCTTCATTTTCGAGGCCATGGACGCCGGCTGGCAGGGCGACTTCCCCGGTGGCGTGGTGGCCAACGCGCCACTGGCCGCCAACTATTTCAACATGCGCAAGACCACCATCTACGGCGGCAGCAACGAAGTGCAGCGCAACATCGTGGCACAGACCGTGCTGGGTTGAGGAGTACACAGATGGATTTCGATTTTTCCGACGAACAAGTACAGCTGCGCGATGCCGTGCGCCGCTGGGTGGACAAAGGCTACGGCTTCGAGCGCCGCCGGGCGATCGTGGCGGCCGGTGGCTTGGACCGGGCCGTCTACGCCGAACTGGCCGAGCTGGGTCTGTGCGGTCTCTATGTATCAGACGAACATGGCGGCCTGGGCATGGGCCCGGTGGAAGGCATGGTGGTGATGGAGGAGTTGGGCCGTGGCATCGTGCTGGAGCCGCTGGCACAGACACTGGTGGCCTCGGGCGTACTCGGCGGCTACGCCAGCACCGACCTCCAAGCCGCATGGCTGCCCCGCATCGCCTCGGGCGAGGCACTGGTGGTGCTGGCGCATCAGGAGCGTGGTCTGCGCTACACCTTGGGCGCAGCTCATACCCGCGCCATGCCGCAGGGTGACGGCTGGACCCTGACCGGCCGCAAGAGCGTGGTCCCGGCGGGCGACGCAGCCGACGCCTGGCTGGTGCCCGCGCAGGCGGACCAGGGCCTGGGGCTGTTCCTCGTGGCCAGGGGCGCGCCAGGCACATCGACCAACGGCTACCTCACGCAGGACGGCAGCCGCGCGGCCGAAGTCACCTTCCACGACACGCCGGCCCAACTCGTCACGCTCGACGGGCAAACCGCACTCGAACACGCGGTGGACATCGGTATCGCTGCCAGCAGCGCCTACGCCATCGGTGTGATGGATCAAACCGTGGCCGTGACCGCCGACTACCTGAACACCCGCAAACAGTTCGGCGTGCCCATCGCCAGCTTCCAGGCCCTGCGCCATCGCATGGCCGACATGAAAATGCAGCTCGAACTCGCGCGCAGCATGAGCTACTACGCCAGCCTCAAGCTCAATGCCCCGACCGGCGAGCGCCGCCACGCACTCGCCCGCGCCAAGGTGCAATTGGGACAAAGCATGCGCTTCATCGGCCAGCAGGCTGTTCAGCTGCACGGCGGCATCGGCGTGACCGACGAGTACATCGTCAGCCACTACTTCAAAACGCTGACCCAGCTCGAAATGACCTGGGGCGACACCCTGCATCACCTGGGCGAGGTGTCGGCCCGTATGCAGGACACGGCCGGCGTGTTCGCCTGAAGGCCGCGCAGGTTCATGCCGCCTACAGCCAACCTTGCCGGTGTACCCAGAACACCGCCCCGAGCAGCACGGCCAACAGCATCAGCCACGGCCAGGGGCTGGCCTTGTCGGCATAGGGGTCATGCAGCGAGCGCCTGGAACCGGCGGGTAACGCGGCCACCCCGGTCAGGGCGGCTCCAAATGGTATGTTGATCCGGGCCCGGATATTCACCGCCCAGCCGTTGGCGTCGAGCATCGGGCCCAGGTTGCGCTGGCGCAGCTTGAACCAGGCCAGCAGCATCGACGGCCCGGAAATCAGCAGCACCATGCCCAGCACGACCAGCGGCATCTGCCAAGCCGGCAGGCTGAGGAAACCGGAAACCACCGCTGCCAGCGCAGTGCCCAAAGCGCCCAAGGCCAGCCCGATGGCGGCGAAGATCCCGGCGAACTTGGCGATGTCGAAGGCCTGCTGCCGCGTGCCATGGACAGGCGCCTGGGCTGGTGCTCCGACTTGGGCAACCCCGGCGGCCGATCGGGCTTCGACATCCTGGTCGCGCGCTGCGGCAAATTTCTGGATCTGCTCCCCGAGCATGCGGGCCGCGCGTTTGTAAGGGGTCCAGAAGGCCTGCCGCACGCTGATGGGGGCTTCTACCACCTTGACCACGCTGGCGTTCCAATCACGCCCTGCGCGGTCGTAGAACACGCCATTGCGCCCAGGCACCATCATCTCATCGGTGTCGCCGCCGGTCATCGCAGCCACGATGGTCATCGGGGCTTCACCCTGACGCACGCACTGGCAATACACCAGATAGGTGCCAGACAATGGGGCCAGCGCCGCGTGGCGAGCCATGTCGGTCACACGCAGGCACAGGTCGCAGCTGCGCTGATCGATATACAACCTGCCTGCCTGGAACACGGCCTGCCGCTGGCCACCATAGAAATCGCTGAGGTTGACGAAGTTGCGCAGCAGGACGACCAGATGGCGGCGCAGGCGCAGCAACTTGTCCAGCCCGTCCACAGCGGTGGCGTCGGTGTCGGACTGGGCGTCCTGCTCGATCAGCGTCCGCAGAGCCGCCACGGTGCCAGGCTGTAACAAATCGGCCAGGGCCTCGGCAGGCAGATCGGCCACGGGCGTGGTGGGCTTGGCGGCCAACCAGGCCCGGTAGGCGGTCAACTGGGCACTGAGCTGCTGCCACTGTGCCAGCGTGAGCCAGGTCTGCTCTCCCAGCACCGGGGTCACGACCTGCTCGCGCAACGCCGCCATCGCGGTCTGCCAGGCAGGGTTGATGCCATCCACCAGCGGCAACGCGCCGCCTGGCACGACCTTGGCCAGCGGCAGCGCGGCCACTTCCTGGCGTGCATCGCTCAGGGCCAGAGCCGCGATCTCGGCATACTGGCTCTCGACGGGGTTCAGCGCCTCGGCGGCGCGCTCGTCGAAGGCGGCCAGGCGGCAACGGGTGAAGTAGTCCTCCACCTTGGCCTGCACGGCATCGAAGGCGTTGAGCGCCTGGGGCGTTCGGTCACCGAAAGCCAGGATCTGGGCAGCATCGTGACGGGCTTGGTCCTGCCATGCCTGGACCTGCTCGGCCGCCGCCCAAAAGGCCTCCAGGGTGTCGGCCGAAACACCGGGCTGCCCGCTGCGGTCGGTCTGCGCCCCCACCGTGGCGATGACCTGCTCGATCAGCGCGCGGACAGCATCGTCCATTGCCAGCGCCACCGGCACGATGCCATCGCCGTTGAAGCGATTCGGCGGAAACAGGCGGGCCGGATCGGCCAAGTCTTCCATGGTGAGCGTATCGCCTCCGGCCCGGCCCACCCGCACCAGCACCTCACGGGCCGCTGCGAGCAGCTCCTGTCCTGCGGGGTGACGATGATCCAGCGCCGCCAGCGGCAAGCTGTCGCCCGGTTCGAACAGGAGACCGGGATCGCGCAGCACCTCGCACACCCAACGCACGGCGGCACACAACTCCGGCGCTCGGATGCGGCCATCCCCGTCCGCATCGATGAGTTGCAACGTGCGCTCGTCGAATTCGAGCCCGGCCGTCGGGCAGGCCAGCACGGCCCAAAGCTTCTGGTCGAGTTCTCCCAGGTGGCGCAGATCGTCGGCCGTTTCGATGCATACCTGATCGAAGCCCCCCGAGCGAAAAAAGCGCCAGCGATGCTGGCCGGAAGGGGTTGTGGTCACGGGGTCGCTCCTATGTCACCATGTGGGAGCGATCGTAGCATTTCGAGAGGGCTCGGCCCCGCCTGAGCGGCGGGGCGGCTCGGTGTTCGCTCAGGCGTGCAACCGGGAATGGCGTGGCAGGTGCGCCATCAAAAACTCCATCTGATCGGCGAGGATGCGACGGTTGCGCAGAATGAAGTCTTCCCACAGACTGGGCACATAGGGGGCATAGAGCAATGGCATGCGGGCTTGCTCTGGCGTGCGATTGCCCTTGCGGTGGTTGCAGGAGCGGCACGCCGTGACCACGTTCATCCAATGGTCCCGCCCCTGCTGCGCCAGGGGGAGAATGTGCTCCCGGGTCAGGTCGTCTTCGTGGAAGCGGCCACCGCAGTAGGCACACACGTTGCGGTCCCGGGCGAACAGTTTGGCGTTGCTGAGCGACGGCTTGAGGTCGAACGGGTTGATGTTGGGCACGCCCTTGGTTCCGATGATGGAGTTGACCTCGATCACCGACTGACGGCCGGTGACCGCGTTGTGCCCGCCCCGGAACACCGCCACCTGCTGCCCCATTTCCCAGCGCACCTCATCGGCGGCGTAATGCAGCACCGCTTCTTCGAGGCTGATCCACGACTGGGGCAAGCCCTGCGCCGACAACTTCAACACCTTCAAGACGAACCTCCGTGCGTTGAACTTGTGTCAATATAGCGCGCTTTGATGTCGGCTCTGCGGCATCTGGTGTCATTTCCCCGATCCGTCGCATGAAAATCATCCAAGGCCTGAACAACCTGCTGCGCCACGCCCAGGCGCGGGAATCGGGCTGCGCCCTGACCATCGGCAATTTCGATGGCGTGCACCGTGGCCACCAGGCCATGCTGGCCCTACTGCACAACGAGGCGCGCCACCGGGGCGTGCCGAGCTGCGCCCTCACGTTCGAGCCCCATCCCCGCGACTACTTCGCCGCGAAATTCCACAAACCCGAACTGGCGCCCGCGCGCATCGCCACCTTGCGCGACAAGCTGCACGAGCTGCGTGCCTGCGGCGTGGAGCAGTGCGTGATCCTGCCGTTCGACGAAGCCCTGGCCAGCCTGCCGGCGCAGGCCTTCATCGACGAGGTGCTGGTGCGTGCGCTGGGCGTGAAATACGTGCTGGTGGGTGACGATTTCCGCTTCGGGGCCCAGCGTCAGGGCGATTACGCCTTGCTGGATGCCGCCGGCGCCCGACTGGGCTTCGACGTGGCACGCATGATGAGCTACGAGGTGCATGGGCTGCGCGTTTCCAGCTCGGCCGTTCGGGACGCCTTGGCCGAAGGTCGTATGGACGATGCGGCGGCGCTGCTCGGCCGCCCTTACAGCATCACCGGGCACGTGGTCCATGGCCGCAAGCTGGGACGGACCCTCGGTGCCAGCCGCTGCGGTGCAGGCGATGGCTTTCGCACGCTCAACCTGCGCTTTTCGCACTGGAAGCCGGCAGCCAGCGGCATCTTCGTGGTGCAGGTACACGGGCTGGACCCAGACCCCGACGCCCCCCCGCTGCCCGGTGTCGCCAACCTGGGCGTGCGCCCGTCGCTGGACCCGAACGACACCAACGGCGGGCGCGTGCTGCTGGAAACCCACTGCCTGGAGTGGCCAGAACGGGTGCAGCGTGCCCTGGAGCGTGCGCCCACCCCGGGGGAGGCCTACGGTAAAATCATCCGGGTGGAGCTGCTGCACAAACTGCACGACGAACTCAAGTACGACAGTCTGGACGCCCTGACCCAGGGCATCGCCCGGGACTGCGAGGATGCGCGTGCCTGGTTCGAGGCCCGCCTGAACGCCGCCAGTGGCACCCACGACGCTGCCGGCAGCCATGCCGCCGTGCGCCGCCAGACCACCCGCGACCGAATTTGACGCCTGCTTGTGGCCCGGCATACCCGCCTGGCTCCCGCTGCAAGCCCCTGGACAGGCTCGGGGTAGGCAGCCTACGGTTTCCTTTCCTGCGCCAGCGGGCCGAGCCTGTCGAGAATTTCCGCGTATCCACCATGTCCGACGCACAAGCCAACGCCGCCCCCTCCGGCACCGATTTCAGCAACACCCTGAACCTGCCCGACACCCCCTTTCCCATGCGCGGCAACCTGCCCCAGCGCGAGCCCGGCTGGGTTCAGCAATGGGAAGAGCGGGGCATCTATCAGCGCCTGCGTGAAGCCCGCGTGGGCGCGCCCAAGTTCATCCTGCACGATGGACCGCCTTATGCCAACGGTCAGATCCACATCGGCCACGCGGTCAACAAGGTGCTCAAGGACATGATCGTCAAGGCACGCCAGCTGGCCGGGTTTGACGCGCAGTACATTCCGGGCTGGGATTGCCATGGGCTGCCCATTGAAAATGCGATCGAAAAGCTGTACGGCCGCAACCTCAGCCGCGACCAGATGCAGGCCAAGGCCCGCGCCTTCGCCACCGAGCAGATCGCCCAGCAGATGGCCGACTTCAAGCGCTTGGGCGTGCTGGGCCAGTGGGACAACCCCTACAAAACCATGGATTTCGCCACCGAAGCCAACGAAATCCGTGCCTTCAAGCGCGTGATGGAACGCGGCTTCGTGTACCGCGGCTTGAAGCCCGTGTACTGGTGTTTCGACTGCGGCTCTTCGCTCGCCGAGTTCGAGATCGAATACCAGGACAAAAAGAGCCAGACGCTGGACGTGGGCTTCCTGTGCGCCGAACCGGCCAAGCTGCTGCACGCCTTCTTTGGTCAAAGCGGCCTGCCGCATGCCGACACCGCCGGGCTGGAGCAGCAGCCCATGTTTGCCGTCATCTGGACCACCACGGCCTGGACCATCCCGGCCAACCAGGCGCTCAACCTCAACCCCGAACTGACCTACGCCTTGGTACAGACGCCGCGCGGCCTGCTGGTGCTGGCCGAGTCGCTGGTGGACAAGTGCTTGGAACGCTACCAGCTGGAAGGCACCGTGCTGGCCACAGCCCAAGGCCGCGCGTTGGAGATGATCCATTTCAAGCACCCGTTGGCACACGTCCACCCCGGGTACGACCGCCTGAGCCCCATTTACCTGGCCGACTACGCCACCGCCGACGACGGCACCGGCATCGTGCACTCAGCGCCCGCCTACGGCGTGGAGGACTTCAATTCCTGCGTCGCCCACGGCCTGGCCTACGACCAGATCCTCAACCCCGTGCAGGGCAACGGCCAGTATGAAGAAGCCCTGCCCCTGTTCGGTGGCATGAACATCTGGCAAGCGGCCCCCGTCATCATCGAGACGCTGCGCGAGCATGGCCGCCTGTTCGCCACCGAAACCATCACCCACAGCTACCCGCATTGCTGGCGCCACAAGACGCCAGTGATCTACCGCGCCGCGGCGCAGTGGTTCGTGCGCATGGACGAAGGCGAGGGCATTTTCACCAAAGACAAGGCTGCCAAAACGCTGCGCCAGCTCGCACTGGAGGCCATCGAGCACACGCAGTTCTACCCCGAGAACGGCCGCACCCGGCTGCGCGACATGATCGCCAACCGGCCCGACTGGTGCATCAGCCGCCAGCGCAGCTGGGGCGTGCCGCTGCCCTTCCTACTGCACGTGGACAGCGGCGAGCCGCACCCGCGCACACCCGAGATCATCGACCTGGCCGCCGAGGTGGTGGAAGCAGGCGGCATCGAGGCCTGGAGCCAGCTCGGCGTGGCCGAGATCCTGCAGCGCATCGGCGACCCCGCCGACCCGGCGCGCTACACCAAGAGCACCGACATCCTGGAAGTCTGGTTCGACTCTGGCACCACCCACACCACGGTGCTCAAGGGCAGCCACGCCGGGGCCGGCCACGACAGCGGCCCCGAAGCCGACCTCTACCTGGAAGGCCACGACCAGCACCGCGGCTGGTTCCACAGCTCGCTGCTCACGGCCTGCGCCATGTACGACCGCGCGCCCTACAAAGGCCTGCTGACCCACGGCTTCACCGTGGACGGCCAGGGCCGCAAGATGAGCAAGAGCGTGGGCAACGTGGTGGCCCCACAGCAGGTCAGCTCCAAGATGGGCGCTGAAATCATCCGCCTGTGGGTGGCCTCCACCGACTACTCCGGCGACCTGGGCATCGACGACAAGATCCTGGCGCGCGTGGTGGACGCCTACCGCCGCATCCGCAACACGCTGCGCTTCCTGCTCGCCAACATCAGCGACTTCGATCCCAAGCACGACGCCGTGCCGCTGGAGCACATGCTCGAGATCGACCGCTACGCGCTCTCCCGCGCGGCACAGTTCCAGGCCGAGGTGCTGGCTCACTACCACGCGTATGAGTTCCACCCCGTGGTGGCCAAACTGCAGGTGTACTGCTCCGAAGACCTGGGCGCCTTCTACCTCGACGTGCTCAAGGACCGCCTCTACACCACGGCACCCAAGAGCCTGGCACGCCGCAGCGCACAGACCGCGCTGCACCAGATCACCCATGCCATGCTGCGCTGGATGGCGCCCTTTTTGAGCTTCACCGCCGAGGAAGCCTGGGCGCTGGTGGGCCACACCCCGTCCATCTTCACCGAAACCTACCTGAACCTGGGCACCCCCAACGAAGCGCTGCTGGCCAAATGGAGTCGGGTGCTGGACATCCGCGCAGCGGTGAACAAGGCCATCGAAGAGGTGCGCACCTCGGGTCAGGTGGGCTCCTCCCTGCAGGCCAACGTGGTACTGACCGTGGGCGCGGAAGACTTGGCGCTGCTGCAAAGCCTGGGCGAAGACCTGAAGTTCGTCCTCATCGTCTCAGCGGTTAGCCTGCAAGCGGGTCCGGAACTCGCGGTGACTGTGACGCCTTCGCGCGCCCGCAAATGCGGCCGTTGCTGGCACTGGCGCGACGACGTCGGGCACGATCCAGCCCACCCCGAGCTTTGCGGCCGCTGCACCAGCAACCTGTACGGGGCGGGCGAAGCCCGCGCCGTGGCCTGAGCCCGAGCGCGACATGGGCAAACCCTCCTCCAAGGGCATGCTGGTCTGGCTCGGGTTGGCATTCGCCATCCTGCTCGCCGACCAAGCCACCAAATGGTGGATCGTGAGCTTCTACCAACTGGGAGAATCCACGCCGGTCACCTCGTTCTTCAACATCGTGAGGGTGCACAACACCGGCGCGGCGTTTTCCTTCCTGGCCACGGCCGGAGGCTGGCAACGCTGGTTTTTCACCGCCATCGGCGTGGGGGCCACGGTTTTCATCCTGTGGATGTTGCGCGCACACCACAATCAGAAACTTTTTGCCTTCTCGCTGTCCTGCATCATGGGCGGTGCCCTGGGTAACGTGATCGACCGTCTGGTGCACGGCTACGTGGTGGACATGCTGGATTTCCACTGGCGCTGGCTGCAACCCGTGTTCAGGGGCGGGCACTTTCCGGCGTTCAACCTGGCCGATACCGCCATCACCATCGGTGCAATCGGGTTAATATTGGACGAGATCCTGCGCGTCAGGCGCTCCCGCTGACCCCACCGCCCACCCCCTGTACTGCATGACCGCCCAGCCATCGTCCGCTCTGCCACAGGCCCTACAGGCCCCCCAGGCCGCAGCGATCCGTGGCCAACGGCGGCGGGTTGCACCGGCCTGTTGGACGGGCCTGGCCGCATTGTGGCTGGCCACCAGCCTGGGGGCGCAAACGATCCAGTGTCACGTCACCTTTGCCGGTGCCACCCGCACCTTTTCGGTGCCTCCCACTGGCCATACCGATGAGGTTCGTCCCCTGCTGGAGGGCGCCTCTTTCGTCATGGAAGTCATCAACCGCCTGCCCCCTGAGCCAGGAGCAGGGGTGAAGGTGCGTACCTACGGCGTCTTCTCGGGTGAGCCCTACCTGATGCACCAAGCGCTGTTTCTCCCGGACACTTCGGCCAGCGCCCTCCATGGTTTCACGGGGCTGCAAGTCATTCGCGAGCCGCTGCGCCACCAAGAGCTGGCGTACTGGTGCGAACGGGCTTCAGCACGCTGAATTCGCTACGCCGTCAGGCGAAACACCGTCACCATCTGTGCGAGTCGCTGGGCTTGCTCCCTGAGGCTTTCGGCGGCCGCCGAACTCTGCTCAACCAGCCCCGCGTTCTGCAACGTCGTGCGGTCCAACTCACCCACCGCGGCATTGACTTCAGCGATACGGTCGCTCTGCTCGCTGGCTGAGGCCGCCATCGCCGCCAGCATGTCAGACACCTGTCGCACACTCTGGACCACGTCGCGCATGGTTGCGCCCGCCGACTGGACCAGCTCATTGCTCCCAGCAACCTTGCCGACACTTTCGTCGATGAGGTGTTTGATTTCCCGCGCTGCTTGGGCGCTGCGCTGAGCCAGGCCACGCACCTCGGCAGCGACCACTGCGAAACCTCGACCCTGCTCTCCCGCCCGCGCCGCCTCGACGGCGGCATTCAAGGCCAGGATGTTGGTTTGAAAGGCTATACCGTCGATGACGGCAATAATGTCCGCCATCTTGCGGCTGTCGGCATGGAGAGCGTCCATGGTCTGCACCACTTCGTCCACCACGGCACCACCTCTCTGGGCAACACCCGCCGCCTCCCCCGCCAAACGGCTGGCCTGTTGCGCTGTCGTAGCTCCCTCGCGAACGGCTGCAGTGAGGGCATCCATGCTGGAACTGGTGGTCGCCAGATGGTTGGCCGCACTTTCCGTGCGTGAACTCAAGTCCCGGTTACCTGACGCGATTTCTGCACTGGCCGTCAGAATCTGGTCACTGGTTTGACGCACCGTGGCCATGATGGACGCCATACGCCCCAGAATGGCTCTAAGCTCAACAGCCAGAGGCGCTCGAACCTCTACCCCTTCAACATTCAGCGCGACCTGGTCGCCGTCACTGAGGTGTTTGGCCAGCAATGCCACTTCAGCGTTGTCCCGGACATTTCTGGACAACTTTGTAACAAAGATCATCTCAAACACCGTTTGCAGCACAACGTAAGCGGCATGGATGAAGATGATGCCCAGATGGGGCTGGGTCAGGCAGTACACGCCGAAACCGGCCGCTTGCAAGCGGTCGAACAGGATGTGATGGACGGCAAAAAAGGCCGCTGCCAGCGCGATCGGACGCCAGTCAAGGTAGACCATGAGCAAAGCCAAGGTCATAAACACGCCGAAATGGAATTCGACCATGCCAGCGCTGAGTTGAATGTGCAGCGCGACCAACGCGGCCAATGACAAAGCCATCAGCAACCTGGACCCCAGACTGCCCCGCCAAACCAAACTGGCGAAGAATCCAGGCAAAGTGAGCAGGAGCGTCCAGCCGAGCACGCTGCTCAACGGCATCACGGGGCTCTCGAATGCCAGGCCGATGGCGACGGCCACACCCGCATAAAGCAGCAACAAAAGACGCAACAACGCGTCTCCTAGCTGGCGTTGTGCGTCCAGAGGGTGCATCGGCCCAACACGCCGAATGGACGGGTTCTCACCCATGTACTTAGCCTATTTGCCCAAGATGTTGCCACTGCCGCTAAACACCGGCATCAAGTCAGCAGTATATCTATCCGGCGCTACACCAGATCAGAAGGCGCCAGGCCCGGCGTGCCCCAGACGAGATACTCTCATGGAATCAACACCGTTGAGCCCGTCGTCTGGCGGGTTTCAAGGTGGCGGTGCGCCTGCTGCACCTGCTCCAGCGGGTAACGCTGCTCCACATGGATCTTCACCTGACCCGATGTGACGACTGCGAACAGGTCATCGGCCATGGCCTGGGTGCGTTCCCGGCTGGTGATGTGGCTGAACAGCGTCTGGCGCGTGACATAGATCGACCCCTTGGCCGCCAATACCGCCGGGGCGAATGGAGGCACCGGGCCTGAAGCGTTGCCGAACGTGACCATCAGGCCGAACGGCGCCAGACAATCCAGCGATGAGTCCCAGGTGTCCTTGCCCACCGAGTCGTACACCACCTTCACGCCCTTGCCACCGGTGATCTCTTTCACCCGGGCCGCAAAATCTTCGGTACGGTAGTTGATCACATGGGCCGCACCGTTGGCTCGGGCGAGCTCGCATTTGGCGTCCGAACCGGCGGTGCCGATCAGTTGCAGGCCCAGAGCCCGGGCCCACTGGCAGGCGATCAGTCCCACGCCACCCGCGGCGGCATGGAACAGCACGTAGTCGCCAGGCTGCAGGCCCTCGACCGGTTTGCAGTGCTTGAGCAGGTACTGGGCGGTAAGGCCCTTGAGCATCATGGCCGCCCCTTCTTCGAAGGAAATGGCATCCGGCAGGCGGCACACGTTCATGGCGGGCATGACACGCACATCGCAGTAGCTGCCGGGGGGCTGGCTGGCGTAGGCCGCGCGGTCGCCGACGCGCAAGTGGCTCACGCCTGCCCCCACGGCCTCGATCACCCCGGCGCCCTCCATGCCGAGCCGCAGCGGCAGCGGCAAGGGGTACAGCCCCGAGCGTTGATACACGTCGATGAAGTTCAGGCCAATGGCGTGGTGCCGGATGCGCACCTCGCCCGGGCCGGGTTCGCCCACGGGCACCTGCACGATATGCATCTGCTCGGGGCCACCGGGCTGGTCGATCACGACGGCGCGACTGGTGGTGATGGGCATGATATCTCCTCGAATCGAACGACCCGCATGGTGCCACGAACACGGCAGCTTTGCAGCCCCATGACCAATCAGGCATGTCCGGCTTGTTACAGTGGCGCCCATGTCTGCTTCGCACCCCCCTCTGAACCTGGCCACGGTCGGCCTGCTCATCGTCCCCCCCTTGATGTGGGCGGGTAATGCCGTGGTGGGCCGCATCGCCGCCCCCTGGATTCCGCCCGTCACTTTCAACTTCTTGCGCTGGGTGCTGGTGTTGCTGATCCTGTTGCCGCTGGCCGGCTGGGTGCTGCGCCGGGACAGCCCTTTGTGGCGACACTGGAAACGCTACGCCTTGCTGGGCCTGCTGTCGATCGCCAGCTACAACATGCTGCAGTACCTGGCGCTGAACACCTCGACCCCGATCAACGTCACCCTGGTCGCGGCCAGCATGCCGGTGTGGATGTTGGTGGTGGGACGGCTGTTCTTCCAGGCCCCGATACGTCGGGTCGCGCTCATCGGCGCGGGCTGCTCACTGCTGGGGGTGCTGGTGGTGCTGACCCAGGGCGATCTGGCTCGGCTGCGGGATCTGCAACTGGTGCCTGGCGACGCCTGGATGTTGCTGGCCGCATTCGTCTGGGCCACCTACAGCTGGCTGCTGACGAAGCCCGACGAGGCCAGCGACATCCGCAACGACTGGGCCGCCTTCCTGCTGGCCCAGACGGCGCTGGGCCTGGTCAGCGCCTCGGTGCTCACGACTGGGGAGTGGATCTGGCTGAGCAGTCAGGGGCAAGGCCACATCGAATGGAGCTGGGCGCTGGCGGCCATTCTGGTGTTCGTGGCCATTGGCCCTTCCTTGCTCGCCTACCGCTGCTGGGGCGCCGGCGTGCAACGCGCCGGTCCCACGCTGGCGGGCTTTTTCAGCAACCTGACCCCGCTCTTCGCGGCACTCATGTCACTGGCCTTTCTGGGCGAGGCACCGCAGGCATTCCATGGGGTGGCGTTCGCGCTCATCGTCGCCGGGATCGTGGTGTCGTCCCGGCGCTGAGCGCTGAAGCGCCCGGCAAGGCTCGGCGGCTTCAGAAGGTCCCGGGGAACGCACCGCCATCGGGCAGGATGTTCTGCCCGTTGATGTAACCCGCCTGCACGCTGCACAGAAAGGCACAGATGGCACCGAACTCCTGCGGCGAGCCAAAGCGCCGGGCAGGGATCTGGGCCATCTGTGCGGCACGCACCTCCTCCAGCGACTTGCCCAGTTTCTGGGCCGCGCCCGACTGGGTGGCCCGGAGGCGGTCGGTGTCGAACTTGCCGGGCAGCAGGTTGTTGATCGTCACGCCCCGGGCCGCGATGCCACTGCGCGCCACCCCGGCCACAAACCCGGTCAGGCCGCTGCGGGCTCCGTTGCTCAGGCCCAGGATGTCGATCGGCGCCTTCACCGCGCTGGAGGTGATGTTGACGATGCGGCCAAACCCCCGCTCGGCCATGCCGTCCACGGTGGCCTTGATCAGCTCGATGGGCGTGAGCATGTTGGCGTCCACGGCCCGGATCCACTCTTCTCGGTCCCATTGACGAAAGTCGCCCGGCGGCGGCCCTCCCGCGTTGGTGACCACGATGTCGAACGAACGCCCCGGCCCGCCGGCCACCGTGAACAAGGCCTCACGGCCTTCGGGCGTGGTCACGTCGGCAGCCACGGGCAGCACCTGCACGCCGGTGTCGGCGCGCAGGGTATCGGCCGCTCGGACCAGAGCCTCGGCCCCGCGCGCCGCCATGACCACGTTCACACCCTCCTGGGCGAGTGCCTGTGCGCACCCCAGCCCCAAGCCCTTGCTGGCCCCACACACCAGGGCCCAGCGGCCCGCGATTCCCAGATCCATCGTTCGTCTCCTATGCCAATCAAACCGTTCACGAGCGCTGCCGGCTCACCCACAACACCCCGGCCAACACCAGCACGGTGCCGGCCAGCACCCAGGCGTTGAAGGGTTCGCCCAGAATCAGCACGCCCATGATCAGGGTGGACATCGGACCGACCATGCCCGTCTGGGCGGTCAGACCCGAGCCGATGCGCTCGATGGCCATCATCACCATGACCACCGGTGCCGCCGTGCAGAGTACCGCATTGAGCACCGACAGGGCGATCACCTCGGGCGCCACCACGGCCGCCGAGAGCGGCCGCAGCAGCACGAACTGCAGCAGGCACAGCACGCAGGCCACCGTGGTGGCCCAGCCCACCAGCCGCAGCGAACCCAGGCGCTGCACCATTTCGCCGCTGTAGACGAGGTACACCGCGTAGCTGACGGCGCTGCCGAACACCAGCGCGGCCCCCAGGGCGGTGTTCCAGCCGTCGAACGACACCTCGTGCCCGAACACCAGCAGCACGCCCGCATAGCTCAGCGCCATCGCGCCCGCCTGGCGACCGGTGATGCGCCGCCGGTAAAGTACCCAGCCGAGCAACAGCACCAGCGTGGGGTTGAGGTACAGAATGAGCCGCTCCAGGCTGGCGCTGATGTACTGCAGGCCCCAGAAATCCAGGAAACTGGCCAGGTAGTAGCCGCTGAAGCCCAGCCCCAGGATGCCCAGCCAGTCGCGCCGGGTCAGGGGCTCCACCGGGCGCGGGCTGCGGTAGGTGGCCCACCAGGTCATGGCCAGAAACAGGGGCAACGCAAACAGCATGCGGTACATGATGAGCGTGACCGCATCCACCCCGTAGCGGTAGGCCAGCTTCACGATAATGGCCTTGCCGCTGAAAGCGACAGACCCAGCCGCTGCCAGCAACAGCCCGGACGTCAGGTGACGAGGATGCGTCAAGTTGGCCATTTCAACCTTGCAGCGGCTTGAACACCTTGAGCCACCTGGGTGCGGGCAACCCCCAACGGGTCTGTACCGCCTCTGCGCGAGCCAGCAGCTGGGTGCGATCGGGGCTTTGCGGCGTGCGCAGGGCCAGCACCACGGTGTTGCCTTCGCGCGTGGGGCGGAAGGCCCAGACGGCCGCATCGCCGAACACTTCGCGGATGTGCCCGAGCGAACGCTCGTAGCTGGCCTGGCGGCCGAACAGGTTGACGGTCATGGCGCCATCGTCCGTGAGCAGGCGGCGGCAATCGGCGTAGAAGTCCACGCTGTCCAGCACGGGGGCAGCGGCCTCGTCGTCGTAGAGATCGACCTGCAGCGCGTCCACGGTGCCGTGGAAGGGAGTGTAGGCCGCCACCTCGGCGGCATCGCCCAACATCACCTTCAGCCGGGTGCTGTCGGGTGGCAGCTTGAACCAGGTGCGGCAGGCCGCGATCACCTGCGGGTTGATGTCCACGGCCGTGGTGTCCATGCGCAGCTTCTTGAAGCAGAACTTGGTGAGCGCTCCTGCCCCCAGCCCGAGCTGCAGGGCGCGCCGGTTGGACACCGAGTCGGGCTCGACGAACAGCAGCCAGGCCATCATGCGCTGCACGTATTCCAGCTCGATATCGAAGGGCTTGTCGATCCGCATGGTGCCCTGGATCCATTCGGTGCCCAGGTGCAGGTAGCGCACCTCACCATCCTCCGACAGAGTGACGCCGGGCAGCCCTGGAACCGGGTCGCGACTCATGCGGCGTCTCCGAGCAGGCCATGGCGGCCGAACACGTCGCGCCAGGCGGCGAGCTTGCGCTCGAAACTCCAGCTCGCGTTGGCCGGGCTGGTCGATGGCAGACGGTACACCGGCAGGCCGAGCGCACGGGTGTGCCGGGCGTGGCGGAAGCTCTCGCCACCGTTGTGGGCGATCGCCTGCAATTGGGGGCAACGCTCGCGCAGACCCGGCAGGTCGTTGAGCTGCGCATGGCGGATGGCGCTGTCGAGGCTGCCTTCGCGTTCGCAGGCGGCGTACACGTCCCACACGCCCAGGCCATGGCTGAGCAAGCGATCGATGCGTTGGGGGTAAGGCATGTCGGTCAAGGACTCACCCCATAGGGCAGCCAGGATTTTCCAGAAATGGTTTTGCGGGTGCGCATAGTAACGCTGCGCGCGCAAGGAGGTGACGCTGGGGAAACTGCCCAACACCACCAGACGGGTCCGCGCGTCCAGCACCGGCGCCAGCCCGCGCAGCAACCGCTCGCTCATGCCATCTCCCACAGCCGCTGCAGCCGAGGCAGGGCGGCGCAGGTGTTGCGGGCCGCCTCCTGGGCCAACACCTCGGGCGCCACGCCCCGCAGCGCGGCGATGGCTGCCCCGATGCGCGGCAGCTCAGCCGGCGTGTTCACCTCCTGGGGCCGACCAGCGGCCCGCTGCGCGGCGGTGACGTACAGCCACTGGGGCGGAATGTCCGGGGCATCGGTTTCGAGCACGAGGGCCGACAAGGGCAGCTCGGTGGCCAGGCGCCGCAGGCGCTGGGCGGTCTCGAAGGTGACCGCGCCGCCGAAGCCCAGACGCAGCCCGAGGGACAGGAAAGCCTGTGCCTGCTGCAGGCTGCCGTTGAACGCATGCGCGATCCCGCCTGGCGCCGCCGCCCCCTGCCCCGCCAGCGCCCGCAAGGGCTGGAGCAGGGCATCGGCCGAACGGCGCACGTGCAGGATCACCGGCAGGCCGTGGCGCTGCGCCAGCCGCAACTGGGCCCGGTAGAAGCGGTGCTGCTTGTCACGCATCTCGGGCTCGCACAAGGCCGGCACGAAGAAATCGAGCCCAATCTCGCCCACGGCAACCAGCCGCTCGTCGGCCACGGCCTCGGCCAACCGCTCGTCCAGGGCCTGCAGATCGGCCTCATCGGCCTGGGGCACGTACAGCGGGTGGATGCCGAGCGCATAGGCATCGCCGGTGCGGTGGGCCCAGTCGCGCACCGTGTCCCAGTTCGCGCGCTCGACGGCGGGACACACGCACAGGCGGACCCCCGCCTGCCGCGCGGCTTCGCGCACGCGCCAGCGCTCGGAGTCGGTCCACTCCGGGGCGTCGAGATGGCAATGGCTGTCGATCCACATGGGGGTTTCGATTATGGGTCAGCAGGGGACAGGCCGGTGATGCACAATGTTTTCCCGACACGACGACGGAGCCCACCCAGTGAACCCTCCACGGCATCTGACCATCCTGACCGGGGCGTCGCGCGGCCTGGGGCAGGCCATGGCGCACCAGCTTCTGTCCCCTGACAGCCTGCTGCTGTGCATCTCGCGCCACACCAGCGACGATCTGGCCCAACAGGCCATGGCCCGCGGCGGGCACCTGGAACAATGGGCGCAGGACCTGGCGGACACCGCCGAGGCCGCCGACCGCCTCGAACGCTGGCTGCACAGCCTGCACACCCCCGGCCTGTCCAGCGCCTCCCTGATCAACAACGCCGGGGTCATCCCCCACATCGGCCCCATCGACGACTGCCCGGCCGATGAACTGACCCGGGCCCTACGGGTCGGCCTCGAAGCCCCCATGATGCTCACCGCAGCCTTCCTGAGAGCAACGGGCACGTGGGTAGCGCATGGCTGGGAAGGGCCGCGCAAGGTGCTCAACATCTCCTCCGGGCTGGGGCGCCGTCCCATGGCCGGGCAGGCGCCCTACTGCGCCGCCAAAGCAGGACTCGACCATTTCAGCCGCTGCACCGCGCTCGACGAGGCGCGCCGGCCGCACGGTGCACGCATCGTCTCGCTGGCGCCGGGCGTGATCGACACCGACATGCAAACCCACCTGCGCGCCGGCGACCCGCAAGCCTTCCCCGACCTCGACCGCTTCCTCGACCTCAAGGCGCAGGGGCTGCTGGCCTCACCCGAAGCGGCCGCCCGCCAGGTGCTCGGCTACCTGGCCCGACCGGACTTCGGCGACCACCCCGTGGCCGACGCGAGGGATTGAACCTTGGCCACCAACCCGCGCCACCGTCGCCGGCATCTGTGTTGCCTGGCTGGTGCGGCCGCGCTGGCATCGTTTCCTACACTCTGGGTACACGCCGCCACTACCCACTCTACTGGCCAAGCACGGGAGGATGAACGGTTCTGGACGCTGACCCGAGAAGGTGGCTATGTGCTGCTGATGCGACACGCCGCCACCGTTGCCGGTGTGGGCGATCCACCCGGCTTCCGGCTCGACGACTGCCACACCCAGCGCAACCTGAGCGAGTCGGGCCGCGAAGCCGCACAACGGCTGGGCGAACGCTTCCGGGAACGGGGCGTGCGGCTCAGCGCGGTCTACAGCAGCGCCTGGTGCCGCTGCATCGATACCGCACGTCTGGCCTTCGATCCGCACTATCCGCCCCATCGGGTCTGGCCGGCGCTCAACTCGTTCTTCCAGGGTCACGGCAGCGCGGCCGCACAGACGCAGGAGCTGCTCCAACGTGCTGCTTTATGGTGCGCACCAGGGCATCTGATGCTGGTGACCCACCAGGTCAACATCACTGCCGTCACCAGTTTGTCCCCAGGAATGGGCGAAGTGTTTCTGACCCGTTTCGAGGCGAGCCGACCCGATCGCCTCACCGTACTGGCCCGACTGACCGGTTGAATCGACCTTGCGAGCCGCTAAGATGGTGCCGGAATCTCTTTCCCATCAACACAAGGAACCCCCCATGAGCAGAGAAGTCGTTGTCCTCAGCGGTGTGCGCACCGCCATCGGTACTTTTGGCGGCAGCCTCAAGGACACCCCCACCACCGAACTCGGCGCCCTCGTGGTGCGGGAGGCCCTGGCGCGTGCCCAGATCGAGGGCAAAGACGTGGGCCATGTCGCCTTCGGCCATGTCGTCAACACCGAGCCCCGGGACATGTACCTCTCGCGCGTGGCCGCGCTCAACGGCGGCTGCCCAGAGACCACCCCCGCCTTCAACGTCAACCGCCTGTGCGGCTCGGGCCTGCAAGCGATTGTCTCGGCCAGCCAGGCCATCATGCTGGGCGACTGCGACGTCGCCATCGGTGCCGGCGCCGAAAACATGAGCCGCGCCCCTTACGCCAGCCTCAGCACCCGTTTCGGTGCCCGCATGGGCGATGCCAAACTGGTGGACATGATGGTCGGCGCCCTGCATGACCCGTTCCACAACATCCACATGGGCGTGACCGCCGAGAACGTCGCCGCACAGTTCGGCATCACCCGCGAGATGCAGGACGCGCTGGCGGTGGAAAGCCACAACCGGGCCGAACGCGCCACACAGGAAGGCCGGTTCAAGAGCCAGATCGTGCCGGTGATGCTCAAAACCCGCAAGGGCGAGGTGGCATTCGACACCGATGAGCACTTCCGCCCTGGCTGCAAACTCGACGATCTGGCCAAACTCAAGCCGGTGTTTCTGAAAGAAAACGGCACGGTGACGGCCGGCAACGCCAGCGGCATCAACGATGCGGCCGCCGCGGTGGTGCTGATGGAGGCGGGTGCGGCCAAGGCCCGAGGGCTGACCCCCATGGCGCGCCTGGTGGGCTACGCCCATACCGGTCTGGACCCGAAGATCATGGGCGTGGGCCCGATCTCTGCCACGCAAGCGGTGCTCAAACGCACCGGCCTGAGCGTGAACGACCTGGACGTGATCGAAGCCAACGAGGCATTTGCCGCGCAGGCCTGCGCCGTGACCAAGGGCCTCGGACTGGACCCGGCCAAGGTCAACCCCAACGGATCGGGCATTTCGCTCGGCCATCCGATTGGGGCCACCGGCGCGCTCATCACCGTCAAGGCCCTGCACGAGCTGCAGCGCATCAACGGCCGCTATGCCCTGGTGACCATGTGCATCGGCGGCGGACAAGGTATTGCCGCCATCTTCGAACGCATGTAAGCAGGGGCGGCTCAGTCGCCCTGGAACCCTCCGGCGCGGCACGTGAGCACCAGCGTGTCGCGCCAGCCCAGCTCGTCAGCCTCCTGAGGCTGGATTGGCGTGGTTTCGTGGATCACCCGCGCATCGTCGAGCAGCAACAACGACCACGGCTCGGTCAGGGTGAAGCGTTGCCCGTTGGGGCCATGGGCCTCGAAAACACGGCTCTCGCCGCCCTTGATGCGATGCCGCCCCACCAGAAATACCGCGACCAGATCCACGCCGTCGCGGTGGGCCCCTTCGGGCGTGGGCCGGCCAATGCCGTCGGTGGTATCGATGCGGAACTGATGCGCCTCGATGTACCAGGTTTGCGGTCCTTTGAGCACCGAAGTCACCGCCGCTGTCTGCACCAGCAGGCGCTGCCACGCTGGCGTGGCCACCACCGCCGGGTCCACCGGTTCGAACCAGCGCAGCATGCCCCCATGCAGCGCGTTGTATTCCACCGGCTGCCAGTGAGCGCGATGCGGCGCCTGCCGTACCGTCGTACCATCGACCACGAAACAGCTGTGACGGCGCTTGCGGTAGCGCCCCCCATCCTTCAGATAACGGTCGCTTGGGAGGTCGTCCCAGCTGGGCTGCAAGGCGGCCAGCGCCTGCGGCTCCAGCCCCAGCCACTGCTGGACGGAGCGCGCATCCATCAGCGCATAGCCCTGCTGGGCCAGGGTATCGTCAAGGCGGCTCAGCGGCACGCAGGGGGGCAGAAAATGGGCATTCATGGCCGCGAAGTGTAGCCCGGCCCAGGTCAGCACCATGCCCCACCGGGTAAACACGCTACACAGCCATGCCGCTTTTCGCTACGCTGTACCCAGATCAGATGACCCCGGTGACGAGGAGACCGATGAACCCGACCCAGCCAGCCGACGAGCCCAGCCCTGAAACTCACGACCAGCCGGCCACCGAACCGCACACCGGCGGCTCGCCCCCCGAAAGCGCGTCGGTGTTCGCCCTCACGCTGGCCGAGCTCTCCGCCCGCGATCCGCTGCGCTGGATCGCGCTGGGTTGGCGGGATTTCGTCCGCTGCCCACGCATCGGTCTGTTCTACGGCGCCTGTTTCTTCCTGATGGGCCATGCGCTGTGGATCGTGCTGCATGAAGCGCCGGCCTACGTGCTGGCACTGAGCGCCGGCTTTTTGTTGATGGGGCCGTTCCTCTGCCTGGGCCTGTACGATGCCAGCCGCGCCCTGGAACAGGGCCGACAGCCGTCGCTGCGCGCCTCGCTGACCTCCTGGCTACCCACCAAGGGCACCATGGCCATCTTTGCCGGCGTGCTGCTGATCCTGGAGATGCTCTGGGGGCGCGCCTCTCTGGTGGTGTTCGCGGTTACGTTCAACACCATGCCCGATACGGCCAACCTGCTCAAGATGCTGCTGAGCGTGGAAAACCTGGAATTCCTCATCACCTACACCGTGGTGGGTGCGATCTTCGCCGGGCTTATTTTCGTGACCAGCGTCATCTCCATCCCCATGATCCTGGACCGACAGGTGGACGCGATCTCGGCCGGTCTGACCAGCATCCGGGCCTGTCTGCAGAACCCGGGGGTGATGCTGTGGTGGGGTGCGCTCATCACCATGCTCGTGTTGCTGGCCATGCTGCCCGCGTTCCTGGGCCTGCTCGTCGTCGGGCCGGTGCTGGGCCACGCCACCTGGCACGCCTACCGTCACATCGTGCCCGCCACCTGAAACCGAGCACCGCCCGGCTGGCCACCGGGTGGGGCAGCACACACCGGCCAAACGTGGCAAGATGCCGACCATGCTCGCAGAACTCGATTTCAGTGAGTTCCAGGTGTTCATCCTGGTGCTCAGCGCCTTGCTGCTGTTTCTATACGGACTGGAGCACTTCAGCCAGGAATTGCAGACGGTGGGACGGGAAAAGCTCCCGCGTTGGCTGGCCATGGCCACGCGAGACCGCTTTCGTGGCCTGCTGCTGGGCGCCACCGTCACGGCGGTGGTGCAATCGAGCAGTGCGGTGTCGGCGCTGGTTATTGCACTGGTCAACGCCGGCACCCTCAGTTTTGCCAGCAGTCTGGCGGTGCTGCTGGGCGCCAAGATCGGCACCACCTCCACCGCCTGGCTGGTGTCGTTCAAGCTGACCCACATCGGCCCCTACCTGATCGTGCTGGGTGGCATCCTGACGATGCTGCCGTTTTCCATCCGCGTCGTCGGGCGAGCCATTTTCTATTTCGGATTCATCTTTTTCACGCTGGACCTGATCGGTGACTCGCTGGAGCCGTTGCGCCAGTCGCCCTGGGTGCTCGAATGGCTGGCCCGCGCCGAGGAACCCTGGCTGGGCGTGATCATGGGGGTGTTGATGACCGTGCTGCTGCAATCCAGCAGCGTGGTCAGCGGGCTGGCGATCGTGCTGGTGCAGCAGGGGGTGCTCGACCCCATGGGCGCGGTCGCGATCGTCGTCGGTGCGACATTGGGAACCACGGCCACCGGCCTGATCGCCAGCATCCCCATGGATGCGTTCGCGAAACGGGCAGCGGTCATGAACCTGATGTTCAACGCAGTGGGCGTCGTGCTCATCCTGCCCTTCGTGACGGCGTTCGGGGAGTGGGCGGTGCGTGTGGGGGAGACCCCCTCACAGGCTGTGGCCATTGCCAACCTCGCCTTCAACGCTGGCGTGGCGTTGATGTTTTTGCCTTTCACCGGATGGATGGGGCGGCGTTTCGCCCCGAAAGCAGAACCCAGACACTCGCCAGAAAACGCCCCGATCTGAGCCAGACGGCCCCAGCGCGCCCAGGCAACAGGCTCAAGCGTTGACGTTCACCACCACCCGCCCGCGAACCTGCCCGGCCAGGATCTGGCTGCCGAGCGCGGCCACCTCGGCCATGGGGACTTCGCGCGTCATCTGCTCCAGGCGATGGCGGTCCAGCAGGGCGTCGAGCTGGGCCCAGGCCACTTCGCGCCGGGACATGGGGGCCATGACGCTGTCGATGCCGTAGAGGGTCACGCCGCGCAGGATGAAGGGCGCCACAGTGGCAGGCAGATCCATGCCCTGGGCCAGACCACAGGCCGTCACCGCCCCGCCATAGCGCGTGCTGGCGCAGGCATTGGCCAGGGTGTGACTGCCCACGGCATCCACCACGCCGATCCAGCGCTCCTTCTGCAAGGGCTTGCCAGGGGCTGCCAACGCCTGCCGCTCGATCACCTCCGCCGCCCCGAGCGCCTTGAGGTAATCGGCCTCCTGCGGCCGCCCGGTGGAAGCGACCACGGTATGTCCGAGCGCCGCCAGCAGGGCCACCGCCACGCTGCCCACCCCACCCCCGGCGCCGGTGACGAGCACCTCGCCGCTGCCAGGCGCCACGCCCGCTTCCGCCCAGTGCCGCTGCAGGGTTTGCACGCAGAGCATGGCGGTATAGCCGGCGGTACCAATGGCCATGGCCTGCCGGGTGGTCAGGCCTGGCGGCAGAGCCACCAGCCAATCACCTTGGACGCAAGCCTTCTGCGCCAGCCCTCCCCACCAGGTTTCCCCCACGCCCCAGCCATTGAGGACCACACGGTCGCCCTCGCGCCAGCGCGGGTGCCGACTGGCCGTGACCGTGCCCGCCAAGTCGATG
Source organism: Tepidicella baoligensis (assembly GCF_013432195.1). GTDB lineage: Bacteria > Pseudomonadota > Gammaproteobacteria > Burkholderiales > Burkholderiaceae_C > Tepidicella > Tepidicella baoligensis. Next base: position 340,782 of record NZ_JACCDB010000002.1, read on the forward strand.
CCCGGCACCATGGGAAACTGGCGCACCACCGGCGAACGGCCGGTGAGCGCCAGACCATCTTTGTAATTCACGGTGGACCACTCCACCTGGACCGTTACGTCGCCCGCGGGCAATTGGCTCTCGTCGAGATCGCTCAAGGTACAGCGGTAACCCTCGGCGTCGGTGCGGGTGATCATCCAGGCTTTGAACATCGTCATTTCCTCAGGGTGCGCGGCCATCGGGCCGCTCGGGTTGCGTCTGATCGGGCTGCCTCTCTTCGGGGCCGGTGGCCGTGTCCTGCCACAGCCGCCACAACAGCACCATCCCAGCGCCTGCGTTGCCCAGCGCCAGCAGGGTCAAGACCCACAGCAGCGCCCCTTCTGGGCGGGCCAGATGCAGCGTCCAGGCCATGCCGGAAGACAAAACGTTGAACAACAGCATCAGCCGGAACAGCGGATGTCGAGGCTGCCACAGCCGTCTCAACCGAGCCGGTCCGTTGGGAGGTGCATGCATGCGGTCATGTTACCGTGCCCGGGCCTCGGCTTCTTGCAGCAAGCGCCACATCACCTTGCCACTGCCGCTCTTGGGCAGCGCGTCGGCAAACGCCACGATGCGCGGCACCTTGTAGGCGGCCATGTGCTCGTGACACCAGTCGATGATGTCCTGCTCGCTCACCTGCCCGCGTGCCTCGTCCCGCAGCACCACCACCGCCTTGACCGTCTCGCCGCGGTAAGCGTCCTGCACGCCGATCACGCAGGCTTCGGCAATCGCAGGGTGCTTGAACATCAGGGCCTCCACCTCGGCCGGCCATACCTTGTAGCCGCTGGCGTTGATCATGCGTTTGAGCCGGTCGGTGATGAAGAAGTAACCCTGCTCGTCCATGCGCCCCAGGTCGCCGGTGCGGAAGAAGCGCTTGCCATCCAGCTCAAAAAACGCAGCGGCCGTGGCATCGGGGCGCTGCCAGTAGCCGTCGAACACCTCGGGCCCGTGGATCACGATTTCACCCTGCTCACCCACCGGGCACTCCTGCAAGGTTTGGGGGTCCACGATGCGCGCATCGGTGCCGATGAAGGGAACGCCCAGACACTGCTGTTTGGGATGATCCGGCGGGTTGTTGTGTGAAGGAGCGGCGGTTTCGGTCAGGCCATAGCCCTCGACATAGCGCAGGCCGTAGAGATCGAGCAGCTTCTGGGCCACGGCCTGGGGCATGGCCGCACCTCCCCCGCCGATATAGACCAGGCTGGTGAGATCGTGACTGGCAAAGTTCGGACTGGCCAGCAGGTCGATGATCATGGTGGGAATGTTGACCCAGTGGGTCACCTTCCAGCGCGAGATCAGCCGGCCGGCCAGCTCACGGTCCCAGCGCGGCATGATGACCATCGTGGCCCCGGCGTAGATGTTGCCGTGCATGCCGATGACCATGCCGGTGATGTGGAACATGGGAACCACGACGAGCGCCACGTTCTCGGCGCTGCCGTTGCCCCACAGGGTGCTGGCCACGGCGTTGTGCATGAGGGTGCGGTGCGGATGCATGCAGCCCTTGGGCAGACCCGTGGTGCCGCTGGTGTAGGGCAGCACCACGAGATCATCGGGACCGGCGGTATGCTCCGGCGGCGCGGCCGTGCAGGCCATGGCCTCGGCCCAGTCGTGGGCCTGCCCGCTTGGCACCTCGGGCAACGGATGGCGCCGGGCCAGCCACTCGCGCCAGGCAGGCGGAACATCAGCCGCCTCGCCAGCGAGTGCATCGGCAGGCATCAGGTCGGCGTAATGGGCGCACAGGACGCGCTGCAGGCGCTGCCCCTCGGGCAGGCGCTGGTTGGCCAGGAGGAGCTCGTCGGCCAGGTCCGCCGCCACGATGGCCACACGCGCCCCGGGGTCGGTGATGTAGTGACCCAGTTCATCGGCCTTGTTCATGGGATTGACCGGCACCACCACCGCGTTGGCGCGCAGGATGCCATAGTAGGCGATCACGTGCTGGGGGCAGTTCTGCATCAGCAGGATCACCCGGTCTCCCGCGCGAACTCCCTGCCGGTGCAGCCAGGCGGCCAAGCGCAAAGCGGCATCGCGGAGCTGCGCGTAGGTGATCACCTGGTCGAAAAACACGGTGGCCGGCTTGTCCGGGTAGCGGATGGCATTCGCTTCCAGGTTGAACCAGAGGGAAGTCCGGGGTACCGTGATGGCGTGCGGCAAGCGGCGCGGCCACACCGCATGGTGCAGGGCTTGTGTGGAGGGCATGCGTCGGTCTCCTTGTTGGTGCATGAGGTTGCGGTCTGCGCTGCGGTCTGTCACGGCAGCGGCGACAGGGTAAGACAGGGTAATGCAGCGAGGCGGCGCTGCCCACCGGGCCAACCCGCCGGTTTGTCTCGCACGAGACGGCCACACGCCGGCCGCAAGCACACGCCTTGCCCTGTACTCGCCGCCCCACATCGGCATCGGCCCGGTCTGGCACGCCGATTGCTTGGTTTCTTATGTGGGTTTTCCTGTCACGTCATGAAAATTTTTCATCGCGGCATCAGGTAAACCCCGATGCTGCTCCGCAGCCAACTTCACTACAGTTCAGGCAGGCCGCAACAGCCCCAAGAGGGTGGCGGCCGCATCAACGAAACAGAAGGAACCACAAGTCATGATTCGCAAGACGCTCAAGATCACCTCTGCTGCCGTCGCCACCGCAGCTGCTCTGCTGGCAGCCCCCGCACACGCCGGCAAAGACCTCGATGCCATCAAGAACCGTGGCACGCTCGTGTGCGGTGTCCATCAGGGCCTGCCCGGCTTTTCCGCAGCCGACAGCCAGGGCCGTTGGAGCGGTATCGACGTGGACGTCTGCCGGGCCGTGGCCGCCGCCATTCTGGGTGACGCGAACAAGGTCCGCTATGTTCCGCTGACCGCCCAGCAGCGCTTCACCGCCCTGCAATCCGGCGAGATCGACATGCTGTCACGCAACACCACCTGGACGCTGACCCGCGACGCCTCGCTGGGCCTGCACTTCACCGGCGTCACGTTCTATGACGGCCAGGGCTTCATGGTGCCCAAGAGCCTCAACGTCAAGAGCGCCAAGGACCTGCGTGGCGCCACCGTGTGCGTCGAGTCCGGCACCACCACCGAACTCAACCTGACCGACTTCTCGCGCGCCAACAACCTGAACCTGCGCCCCGTGGTGTTCAACGACAGCGCCTCGGCCACCAACGCCTACTTCAGCGGCCGCTGCCAGGTGTACACGACCGACGCCTCCGGTCTGGCCGCCTACCGCGCCAACAACGCCCAGCGTCCCGATGACCACGTCATCCTGCCCGACCTGATCTCCAAGGAACCGCTGGGCCCGGCCGTGCGCCGCGGTGACGATGAGTTCTTCGCCATCGTCAAGTGGGCGCTGTACGCCATGCTCGAAGCCGAGGAACTGGGCATCACCAGCGCCAACGTGGACCAGATGCGCGCCTCCTCCACCAACCCCAACGTGCGCCGTCTGCTGGGCGCTGGCAACGAGGACACCGGTCGCCTGCTGGGCCTGGACAAGGACTGGGCTTACCGCATCATCAAGTCCGTGGGCAACTACGGTGAATCGTTCGAGCGCAACATTGCCCCGCTGGGCCTGCCGCGCGGCCTGAACAACCTGTGGAACAACGGCGGCATCATGTACGCCCCGCCGGTCCGGTAATTCCATCGACCATCGAACCGGGACATGGCGCCTCATGTCCCGGTTTTTTGTTTCCGATCATGACTTTCAGACAGTGAGGTGGTGGTGACACATCCGACACACCCAACCACGAACCGCTGGTCCCTCAACAGCCGCGCCACGCGCGGCCTGCTGTTCCAGGCGATTGCACTCGTCCTGGTGGCCCTGGGGATCTGGTTCCTGGCACACAACACACAAACCAACATGGCGGCCCGGGGCATCCCGAGCGGCTTCGACTTCCTGAGCACCCCGGCCGGTTTCGACATCGGCCAGACCATGATCCCTTACGACCCCAGCGAAAGCTATGGCAAGGCGATCTGGGTCGGCGTGCTCAACACCCTGAAGGTGGCCATCCTCGGCATCATCCTGACGACCATCCTCGGGGTGCTCGTTGGCGTGGGGCGGTTTTCGCGCAACGGCCTGATCCGCGGCCTCTGCTACGGCTATGTGGAATTGTTCCGCAACGTGCCGGTGCTGCTGCAACTGTTGATGTGGTACATCTTCATGGTGGAGATCCTGCCACCGTTTGCCAACGCCTGGAGCCTGTGGGATCTGTTCTACCTGAGCAAAGATGGCTTCACCATGCCGATCCCGGCGCGTGGGGTGGGCTGGAGTTGGGTCTACTGGGGCTTGCTGGGTGGCCTGGCAGCGGCCGTGATTTGGCGCCAGCGCATGTTCAAGCGCTTCGAGCAGACGGGCCAGGAAGGCGACATGGTCTGGGTGCCGCTGGCCTTGGTGGTGGTGCTGGGGCTGGTGGGCTGGCTGGTCGGCGGCATGCCCACCGAGTGGAGCGTACCGGAAAAGCAGACTTTCATGATCGACGGCGGCTACAGCGCCACGCCCGAATTCTTGACCGTCCTCATCGGCCTGGTCACCTACACCGCCGCCTTCGTGGCCGAGGTGGTGCGCAGCGGCATCCAGTCGGTCAGTCACGGGCAGACCGAGGCCGCATCGGCCCTGGGCCTGACGCCGCGTCAGACCATGAAACTGGTGATCCTGCCGCAGGCGCTGCGCGTCATCATCCCCCCGATGACCAACCAGTACCTCAACCTCACCAAGAACTCCTCCCTCGCCGTGGCCGTGGGCTACCCGGACGTGGTCTCGGTGGCCAACACCGCCATCAACCAAAGCGGTCGTGCCGTCGAGTGCATCGCCATCATCATGCTGGTGTACCTGTCCACGTCATTGACCACGTCGGTCTTCATGAACTGGTACAACGCCCGCAAGGCCATCAAGGAGCGCTGACACATGGCCGAGACCTTCACCCCCATCGCGCCCCGCCCCTCGCCGGTCAAGCAATCCGGCTTCGTGGCCTGGGCACGCAAAAACCTGTTTGGCAGCACGTCCAACACCCTGACCACCCTGTTTCTGCTGGGTTTGGCGATCTACATCGTCCCCGGTGTGTTCCAGTGGGGTCTGCTCAACGCGGTCTTCTCGGCCGATGTGACGGCCTGCCAGGAAGCCCGCGGCTCCGGTGCCTGCTGGGGCGTCGTGACGGAGAAATACCGTCTGATCCTCTGGGGCCGCTTCCCCTACGAAGAGCACTGGCGCCCGATCCTGGCCACGCTGATCCTGGTCAGCGGCCTGGTGCTGAGCTGCATGCGGTTTTTCTGGAAACCCTGGCTCGCCCTGATGTGGGTCGGTATTCTGGGCGCGTTCTTCGTGCTCATGGGCGGCGGCTGGTTCGGGCTCACCCCCGTGCGCTCCGACATGTGGGGCGGCCTGCCGCTGACGGTCATGCTGGCCACGCTGTCGCTGTTTCTGGCCTTCCCGCTGTCGGTGGTGGTAGCCCTGGGCCGGCGCAGCCACCTGCCCATCATCCGCAGCATCTGCATCACCTACATCGAGCTGATCCGCGGGGTGCCGCTCATCTCGATCCTGTTCATGGCCTCGTTCATGTTTCCGCTGTTCATGCCGCAGGGCGTGACGGTGGACGTGCTGGTGCGGGTGGTGATCGGGATCACACTGTTCGCGGCCGCCTACATGGCCGAGATCGTGCGTGGCGGCCTGCAGGCCATCCCCAAGGGGCAGATCGAGGCCGCCGCCACCCTGGGCTTGAGCTACTGGCAAACCCAGCGCAAGATCGTGCTGCCCCAAGCACTGGCCATGACCGTGCCCAGCATGATGAACAACTTCATCTCGGTGTTCAAGGACACCTCGCTGGTCACCATCGTCTCGCTGTACGAACTGACCGGTGCCCTGGGCATCGCCCTGAACTCCGACGCCGTCTGGCGGCCGTTCAAGATCGAGGCCTACCTGTTCATCACCCTGGTCTATTTCGCCTTCTGTTTTTCCATGTCGCGCTACAGCCTGTGGGTGGAAAAGCAACTCGTCAAGAGCAAGGCCCGCTGAGGCGGGCGCGAGGACTCCAACATGTCAGACCCCATCATTCAATTCAAAAATGTCAACAAGTGGTACGGCAACGATTTCCATGTGCTGCGTGACATCAACCTCGACGTGGCCAAGGGCGAGCGTATCGTGATCTGCGGCCCCTCGGGGTCGGGCAAATCCACCTTGATCCGCTGCGTCAACCGGCTCGAAGAGCACCAGCAGGGCCAGATCATCGTGGACGGCATTGAACTGACCGACGACATCAAGGCCATCGACCGCGTGCGGCGCGAAGTGGGCATGGTGTTTCAACAGTTCAACCTGTTCCCACACCTGACGGTGCTGGAAAACCTGACCCTTTCCCCGATGTGGGTAGGCAAGGTGCCGAAGAAAGAAGCCGAGGAAAAGGCCATGCAGCAGTTGGAGCGGGTGCGCATCGCCGAGCAGGCGAAGAAGTACCCCTTGCAGCTTTCCGGCGGTCAACAACAGCGCGTGGCCATTGCCCGCGCGCTGTGCCTCACGCCGAAGATCATGCTGTTCGACGAACCCACTTCCGCACTCGACCCCGAGATGATCAAGGAGGTGTTGGACGTGATGATCGAACTGGCCGACCAGGGCATCACCATGCTCTGTGTGACGCACGAGATGGGCTTTGCCAAGGCCGTGGCCGATCGGGTGATCTTCATGGACCAGGGTCAAATCGTGGAGCAGAACACGCCGGAGGAGTTCTTCAACAACCCGCAAAACGAGCGCAGCCGGGACTTCCTCTCCAAGATCCTGGGTCACTGAGGCGGACTGCGCTGCGGCAGTCGCGCCGGTGGCAGCGGGCCGCGCGGCCCTGGCCTATGATGGGCCACCATGTCTGCCGGCGCCACCGCTGCCTCCCCCACTGCCGCCACGGCACCGCCCCCGGTGCTGTGGCTGTTTGCCGTCTGCAATTTCGTCATCGGCACCGGGGCATTCGGGCTGTCTGGCTATCTGGGGCCCCTGTCGGAAGGGCTGGGCGTGAGCGTCAGCGCTGCCGGCCAGACCATGACGGCCTATGCCCTGGCCAACGCCTTGCTGGCCCCGCTCATCATGTGGCGCACTGGCGCCTGGGCACGGCAACGGCTGATGGTGTGGGCGCTCGGGCTGTTCACGCTCGGGGCCTGGACATGCGCCCTGGCCCCCGGGCTGTCCACGCTCATGGCCGGGCGGGTGCTGATGGGCATGGGGGCGGTGTTCACCCCCGTAGCGGCCGGCGTGGCCGTGACCCTGGTGCGCCCCCAGCAACGGGGCAAGGCCCTCTCGCGCACCTTTCTCGGCATGAGCTTGAGCTATGTGCTCGGCATGCCGATGGGGGCCTGGCTCGGCCTGGCCTTTGGCTGGCGCTGGCCACTGGCCGCCGTGGGCGCCCTGGGGCTGCTGATGTGTGTGTTGGTGGCCCGCTGCGTGCCCCGGCACGTGGGAGGCGCCAGCGAGGGGTTCAAGGGCCTGGGCCGCCTGCTCGGCCAACGCGAGGTGCTCCTCACCTTGAGCCTGACACTGCTGTACTTTTGCGGCATCTTCATGGTGTCGGCCTACATGGGCCCCATCCTCATGGCGCTGCACCCCCTGACCCCGACGCAACTCAGTGCCACGCTCATGGTGCTGGGGCTGGGCGGCGTGGCCGGCACCCTGCTGGGCGGCTGGGCCAGCGATCTGTTCAGCCCCCGTCGGGCACTGCGCTGGCTGATTCTGGTCCTGCTGGCCTGCATGGCCACCGTTCCCCTGACCGCAGGCCATCCGCTGTGGACAGCCGCCCTCTTTGGTCTGTGGGCGGTTTGCGGCTTCGGCATGATGACGCCTCAGCAGTCCCGCCTGGCCGAACAGGGACAGGGACAAACCCCCATGCTGATGAGCGTGAATGCCTCCATGGTGTACATTGGCACCGCTGTAGGGGCGGCGCTGGGCGGGGCGGCCATTCCATGGGTCGGCTTCGTGCATCTGCCTTGGCTCGGGGCGTTGTTCGTGTTGGCCAGCGCCATGACCTTACTGCCTCGCTGGAGCCCCCGGCGTCCTGGCCCTGTCCGTCATTGATCTTGCCACGCCCGTGACCCATTCCGACCCCGTGCTGTCCGAACTGCAACGGCAACTGGCCGAGTTTCAGGCCGGCCGTTTGAGCCTGCATGCTTTCGTGCAAGCCGCCCGCCAGGCGCCCGCCGCACTGCTGAGTCAGCTGCCAGCGGCCTTTGGCGAGGTGTGGCACAACCTGCTCGACCGGCTGGAATCCAGCGCCCTGTTCGCCGAAGAGAGTTGCTCCTTCAGCCAGAAGGATTTGATCGACAGTCTGCAGCTCTGGATCGACAAGGCGGCGCAGCGGCTGTCCTCGGGTCGGGGAACTTAAAATCGCCACACAGCCTCTGAGTCGTCATGCGCCGCTGGGTCTTGTGTCTGCTTCTGGTGCTCCTGCCTTGGCGGCTGTGGGCAGCGGATGCCATGGCCCTGCAGATGGTGTCCCTGCCACTGGGGTCCACCGAGCAGGCGGCCTGCCATGGGGAGCCCACCGCAGAACCGGCCCACGCCCACGGGCAGATGGCGGACTCGCGTGCCCACAGCGATTCGTCTGGAGCCGGCCCGGATCACCATGGGCTGTGCCTGCTGTGCGACGTCTGCCACAACGCCTACTGGCTCGCCCCGCCCCATCCGGCCCAAGGCAGTCGGCCCATGCGCCACGCCCCACCCAGCCTGGTCGAGTCGCTGGCCAGCGTCGAGCCTGAACCCGGTTTCAAACCGCCCATTTTCTGACCTCCACACCCTCAGTGCGTCCATGCGTGCCCTGCAGTGCCGCATGAACGTCATGTGTCCGTGTCTTCTGGAGGTTTGCCCATGTCCCTCAACCCTGCCCGGCGACTGCCCGGGCCCCCCATCACCGCCCGGCCGGGCTTGCCCTGGCTGGTGGTCGTTGCCTGCTTGCTGAGCCTGCCTGTGCGGGCCGAGACGGTCGCGCCGATCGAAGACTGGCGCCAGGCCAATGAAACCGTCGGCCGCTTCGAGCGCGGCCACATCGACCTGTTGCGCTGGGAGGCCGAACACCTGCCCACCCCCTCCCCCGAAGCCCCAGCGCCGTCAGCGCTCTGGACGTTGCACGAAGCCATCGTCGCCGCGCAGCGGACCCGCCCCGATCTGCTGGCCCTGCCCGGACTGAACGCCCGCGAGCGCGCGCAACTGCAGTTGCGCCAGCGCGAACTGGCGCTGCAGGTGGAGCGCGCCTGGCTGCAGGCCATCGCGGCCCGCCACGCCGCGGCCACGCACCGGCAAGTGCTCGAAGCAGCGCTTGCCGGCCATGAACTGGCGCTGCGCATGGCCCGGGTCGGCAACTGGCCGCAGGCCCGGCAACAGCGCGAAAGCCTGCTCCTGCTCGACGCCCAGGCCCAGTGGCAACTGGCCGAACACGCGCAGCGGGCCGCGGTCATCGAACTGTGGCGGCTCACCGGGGCCGAATGGGCACCGGAGGTGCTCGCGCAACGCCTGCCGGCGGACCTGCCAGCCGAGGCACTGCCCCCCCACGATCCCCCAACGCTGGACGCGCTGGAACAAACCGCGCTCGACAACCACCCCCTGTGGCGCTGGCAGGCGCTGGAGGCCCATCGTGCCCGTCAGGCGGTGGGCGACTTGCAGCCGCTGCTGACGGCCATACGGCAGGCCACGGCGGCCGACCCGGCCAGCGGCAGGCCGCAGCCCCTGCCAGGCTTCGACCGCCCACAGCGCTGGCCCCATGCCTGGGACAAGGCGTTGCAAACCCACCTGGAGACCGAGGCACTGGAGCGCCGCATCCGCGCCGATGTGCGCATTGCCCACAGCGCCTGGCAGACCGCCCAGCGGCTGGCGCAAGACCACGCGGCCGAAGCCGCCCGCCTGCACACCGCCCTGGAGGAGGACATGCTGCAACGCTACAACGGCATGTTCAAAAGCACCTGGGACCTGCTGGCCGCCGCCCGCGCCCGTTTGCAGGCCGTCAACGAGGCGCAGCAGGCCCGATTGGGGGCCGCCCTGGCCTGGGCCGAATTGCGCGCCGTGCTCGATGGCCTGCCCTACACCGGGGCTGCCCCTCGTTCCACTTCCGCCGCGGCCGCTGCCGCCGACCAAGGACATTGATCATGCAACGTCGCCAATTCTTCCATCGCGCATTGCTGGCCGGCGCCTTCACCGCCGCCGCTTCGGCCAGCGTGGGCCGTGCCGCCCTCGCAGGCCTGCCTGAACCCGTCATGGCCACGGGGCCCGAAACCGCCCCGCCCTGGACCCCGCCCGGCGTCACCGGCGCCGGCCGACCGTACCGCCCGGTCGTCACGCTCAACGGCTGGACGCTGCCCTTTCGCATGAACAACGGCGTCAAGGAGTTCCACCTGGTGGCCGAACCGGTGGTGCGCGAAGTCGCGCCCGGTTTCGAGGTCAACATGTGGGGCTATAACGGCCAAAGCCCCGGCCCCACCATCGAGGTGGTGGAAGGCGACCGCGTGCGCCTGTTCGTCACCAACCGCCTGCCCGAACCCACCACCATCCACTGGCACGGCCAGCGCCTGCCCAACGGCATGGACGGGGTCGGCGGCGTCAACCAGCCCGCCATCCCCGTGGGCAAGACCTATGTGTACGAGTTCGAGGCCCGCCGACCCGGCACCTTCATGTACCACCCGCACGCCGACGAAGCCGTGCAGATGGCCATGGGCATGATGGGCTTCTGGGTCACGCACCCCAAAGGCCGTCACCCCCTCATCAACGAGGTGGACCGGGACTACTGTTTCCTGCTCAACGCCTTCGACGTGGAGCCCGGCGCCAAGACGCCCAACATCAACACCATGCTGGACTTCAACATCTGGGCTTTCAACAGCCGGGTGTTTCCGGGGCTCGACCCGCTGGTGGCCCGGCTGAACGACCGCGTGCGCATCCGCGTGGGCAACCTCACCATGACCAACCACCCGATCCACGTGCACGGCATCGAATTCGAGGTCACCGGCACCGACGGCGGCCCGGTGCCGAAATCGGCGCGCTGGCCCGAGGTGACGACCGACATCGCCGTGGGCCAGATGCGGCAAATCGAGTTCATCGCCGACGAACCCGGCGACTGGGCCCTGCACTGCCACAAGAGCCACCACACCATGGGCGCCATGGGCCATGACGCCCCCACGATGATCGGGGTGGACCACCGCGGTCTGGTGAGCAAGATCCAGCGTATCGTGCCCGACTACATGGTCATGGGCGAGCGCGGCATGTACGACATGAAGGAAATGGAGATGGAGCTCCCCCCCAACACCTTCCCCATGATGGCCGGGCATGGCCAGTTCGGCCCCATCGGCATGGGCGGCATGTTCACCCTGCTGAAGGTGCGTGCCGATCAGGCCCCCGACGACTACTCGGATCCTGGCCACTATGCATACCCCAGCGGCACCGTGGCCTACGAATACCCAGGCCCCGTGCCGGATGCCCACCGCCCCCCTGCAGCCAGCGGCCCATCCTCGGCCTCGCAGGCCCTGCCCCAAGTGCGCCGGCCCCAAGGCCATGCCCATCACTGAACCTTGCCAGGAGATCCCTCATGAAACACCCCCACGTCGCGACCCTCGCCAGCGCCATCCTCGGGCTGGCCCTGCATCTGCCTGCATCCGCCCACGGCCCCGGCGGGCATGCCGGCCATCACGGCCATGGACAGGGTGCCCCGGTCAAAGAACAAAAACCCTGGGGCATCGCGGGCGAAGCCCAGGCCGTCAGCCGCACCATCGAAATCCGCATGACCGACGACATGCGCTTCTTCCCCGACCGCATTGATGTCAAACTCGGGGAAACCGTGCGACTGGTGGCCGTCAACGCCGGTCAAGTGCTGCACGAGATCGTGATCGGCACCCCCGAGGAACTGAAAGCGCACGCCGAGCTCATGAAGAAACACCCCAACATGGAACACGACGAACCCTACATGGCCCATGTGGATCCGGGCCAACGGGGCGAAATCGTCTGGACCTTCAACCGCCCCGGAACGTTTGAATTCGCCTGCCTCATCCCCGGCCATTTCGAAGCCGGCATGAAGGGCACCATCACCGTGCGACGCTGACCCGAGGGAACTGACCATGCAAAGACGCACCCTACTCACCACGGCCCTGACGGTGCTGGCCAGCCCCTGGCCCGTGGCCGCCCTGGCCCAGTCCGGGCAGCCCCAGGTGCTGGTCTGGAAAGACCCGAATTGCGGCTGCTGCAACGACTGGATCGCCCATCTGCAGGAACACGGCTTTAAGGTGCGCGCCTACGACACCGGCAACCTCGCTGCGCGGCGCCGCCTGGGCATGCCCGAAGCCTTTGGTTCTTGCCACACGGCCCAGGTGGGCGGCTACGTGATCGAAGGCCACGTGCCGGCGGCCGACATCCACCGGCTGCTCCAGGAGCGGCCCCAGGCCCTGGGCCTGAGCGTGCCACGCATGCCCATCGGCAGCCCTGGCATGGACGGCCCGGAATACGGCGGCCGCAAGGACCCTTACGACGTGCTGCTGGTGCAGCGCGACGGCAGCAGCCGGGTGTTTGCTTCCTACCATCAGCCGACCGGTGGCGACCGCCCCGCCCAAGCCGCAGCCGCCCCCGCGCCCCCGACCCCCACCGACTCCCAGGGCCGCCCTTGGACAGAAGCCGAGGTGCGCCGCATCGACGTGCGCGGCAACCGGCTGAGCCTGCGCCACGGCCCGATCCCCAACCTCGACATGCCGCCCATGACCATGTTCTTCCAGGTCAGCGACCCGGCCATGCTGGAGCGGGTGAAGGTGGGCGAGCGCATCCGCTTCAGCGCCGACCGCGTCAATGGCCAGTACACCGTCATGGAACTCCAGCCCATGCAGTAAGCTTTGGGGGACCATGCCCCGACTCCGCTTCTCCCTGCTGTCGCTGCGCGACCTGCTGGCCTCGGTCGGCCCCTTCGTGCTGCTCACGGCGGGGTTGCTCTGGCTGGCCTATTGGTGGCTCGACCCCAACCCGCCCCAACGGGTGGTGCTGGCCACCGGCCCCGAGCAAAGTGCCTACGACACCTTCGGCCAACGCTATGCCGAGGCTTTGCGCGCCTACGGCATCACCGTGGAACTGCTGCCGAGCGATGGCTCGGCCGACAACGTGGAGCTGTTGCGCAGCGGCCACGCCGACCTCGCCTTTGTGCAGGGTGGCAGTGGCCACCTCCAGCGGGACGACGAAGACCGCTTCCAAACACTGGGCAGCCTGTTCGTGGAGCCGCTCTGGCTGTTTTACCACGAGGCATCGGCGCAACGCCTCAACGGCAGCGACCAGGTGTCGGCCCTCACCGAATTGCGCGGTTGGCGCGTCAGCGTGGACACCGAAGGCAGCGGCGTTCCCCAGCTGTTCAATCGCCTGCTCGACGCCAACCGGCTGGAGCCCACCGACCTGCACCTGACCCAACTGGCCCAGACGCCGGGCACCGTGGCGTTCTTGGAACAGCAAGTGGATGCATTGGTGTTCGCCTCGGCCCCCGAATCCCCGCTGGTGCAGATGCTGCTGCAGACGCCGGGCGTGCAACTCATGAACTTCCAGCAGGCCCAGGCCTACGCCCGCCGCTTCGGCTTCCTCACCCCCGTGGTACTGCCCCAGGGCGTGGTGGACCTGGCAACCAACCGGCCCGCGCAGGATGTGCACCTGGTGGCGTCCACCACCAGCCTCGTCACTCGCAACGAGACCCACCCCGCCATCCTGCAGCTGTTCGCACAGACCGCGCTGGATCTGCACGGCCCACCGGGCTGGTTCAACCGCGCGCGCGAATACCCCAACCTCCAACTCGGCGAGCTGCCCGCCTCGCCGGAAGCGGAACGCGCCATCCGCAACGGCAAGCCGCTGCTGCAGCGCTACCTGCCGTTCTGGCTGGCCAATCTGGTGGAACGCATGTGGCTGGCCATGGGCCTGATCATCGCGCTGGTGCTGCCGCTGTCGCGCATCCTGCCGCCGCTCTACAACTTCCGCATCCGCTCACGGGTGTTCCGCTGGTACGCCGAGCTGCGCGACATCGAAACCCGGGCCGAAGCCGAGGTGGCGGCCATCGAAGGGCTGCTACGCGAGCTGGACGACCTGGAACACCGCGCCGAAAAAATCAGCCTGCCGCTGGCCTACACCGACGAACTCTATGCCCTGCGCCACCACATCGAACTGGTGCGCCAGCGCTTGCACCGGCTGGGCGAGCAGGGATAATCCTGCCCAGGAGCACTGCCATGACCTCTTTCGTCGATGCCCACCTGATCGCCGCCGACACCGCCCTGCGCACGCTGTTCGCCCCCCACCGCGCGGCCCGCGCCTGCCCCGCCGTGCCCGACGCCCTGCAGGCCCACGCTCAGCCCCTCAGCGATAAGGACAAGCGCCGAGCGGGCGCGCTGATGCGCGTCAACCACGTGGGCGAAATTTGCGCCCAGGCACTCTACACCTCTCAAGCCCTGGCCGCCCGCCTGGGCCCTGGCAACACCGCCCACAAGGAACGCCTCGCCCGTCACCTGGAAGCCGCCGGGCAGGAGGAGACCGATCACCTCGCCTGGTGCAAGCAGCGGCTCGACGAGCTGGGCGACCGCCCCTCCCTGCTCAACCCCCTGTGGTTTGCCGGTGCTTTCGGCATCGGTCTGGTGGCCGGCTGTCTGGGTGACAAGGTGAGCCTGGGCTTCGTGGTGGAAACCGAGCGCCAGGTCGAAGCCCACCTCGACGGCCACATGGACCGCCTGCCGGCCCACGACCACGCCTCGCGCGCCATCGTCGCGCAGATGAAAGAAGACGAAATCCGTCATGCACGCCATGCACAGCACGCCGGTGCGGTGGAACTGCCCACCCCGGTCAAGGGTCTGATGCGCCTGGCCGCCAAGGTCATGACCACCGTCGCCCACCGAATCTGAACCTGGCGTAGCAAAGCTGGGGCCTGTGCGCATGCCCCAGCCACCCAGCCTTCGGGTCCCGCAGCCACGGGCTCATCCAAGACAGGTCTTAGGCTTCCACCAACTCGAAACTGGTGGTGATCTTCGCCGTCTTGCCGAGCATGATGCTGGCCGAGCAGTATTTGTCGTGGCTCATGGCGATGGCCCGCTCCACCGCCGCAGCCGGAATGCCCCTGCCCGTGACCTTGAAATGCATGTGGATCCGGGTAAAAACCTTCGGGTCGGTATCGGCGCGTTCACTGGTGAGCTGGACACTGCAGCCCCGAACGTCGTGCCGACCGCGCTTGAGGATCAGCACCACATCGTAAGCCGTACACCCTCCGGTACCCGCCAGCACGGTTTCCATCGGTCGCGGCGCCAGGTTGGCGCCACCATTCTCGGGTTTGGCCGCATCGGGGGCACCATCCATGGTCAGGACATGGCCACTGCCGGTCTCTGCGACAAAGCCCATTGCGGATCGGGTGCCGGCACCACCGGTCCAGGTCACAGTGCATTCCACGAGGCATTTCTCCATAAAAACAACAGTCGGACGTCGGGGGATGTTGCATTGCAACAATGTCCGGCTTATACTGGAGCCATTGTATGCAATCGCCGTTTGTACTGGCGTTGCATCACCTGGGGATACCCCCCATTGTCAGTTGTCTCCTCTGCCCTCAACGGGTGGTTCAGGCCCGGTCGCCACGACCGGGCTTTTTTTTGCTTCATCGCGCCATTTCGGGGGTCCAGCCAGATGGACGAAGACCTTTGGCCCCGGTTGATGAAGATGCCCTGGCTCGTTGTCTGCCCGACCGGATCGAACCTGAGGGATCCGCACGAGATTGCGCACGTGACCGGCTTGCCCCTGTAGATCTTCAGCCATCAGCAGATCTGGGAATTGCTCGGGGCTCCGCATCGTCGGCGGCTGCAGCTTCGAGGTATGATCCTCGTAGATAACGATGGAGTTCAAGCACTCGATCACACACGTGGCTTTGCGCCGCGACGACATCATCCGGGTCAAGACGGTGATCCTGATCGCGCTCGCGAGAAAATTCGTGATTCTCGCCCTTGATGTCAGCCCGGGCAAAATGGCCGCCTTGACGGGTACGCCCTTGGCTTTGGAGGCAACCCACTGGCTGCTGCGCGAGCGCGCCAACAGCGTGACCGATGGAGAACCTGAGTGAGCAGTCGTCATTGTGGCGACATCGGAGGGGCTTGGTCGCGGCATCGCTGGCTCAACCGTCTGCAAACCGCGTTACTGGTCTTAACCCTGCTCGGCATCGCCACCATGGTCGGCAGCCTGCTCTTTGGCGACATGGGGCTGTGGCTGGCACTGGCAGCAGCTGGCCTTGCGCTGCTGCTCGAGCCAGCCGCTGCGTCGCGTCTGACCCTGCGGCTCTATGGTGCACGTGCCTTGCACCCGAGCGAAGCACCCGATCTATGGGCCCTGGTACACGAGCTGGCGGCGCGGGCCGGTTTGCCTGCTGTGCCGGTACCACACTACGCCCCCAGCGCCGTGGTCAATGCCTTTGCCACCGGTTCTGAGCATCGCTCCGCCATTGTGCTCACCGATGGGCTGCTGCGAAGCCTCACGCCGCGCGAGCTCATCGGAGTCGTTGCCCATGAGGTGGCTCACATCGCCAACAAGGACCTGCGTGTGATGGGGCTGGCGGACTCCATCAGCCGACTCACACATGTCATGGCTTTGCTCGGACAAGTTGCGATCTTGTTGAGTTTGCCAGCATTGCTTTTGGGCTTCGCAGACGTAAACTGGCCCGCGTTGCTGTTGCTGGCGGTCGCGCCGCATTTGGCGCTGCTGGCTCAGCTCGGCTTGTCGCGGGTGCGCGAGTTCGACGCCGACCGACTGGCAGCAGAGCTGACCGGCGATCCAGATGGGCTCGCCCTTGCGCTGGCGAAAATCGAACGAGTCAGCCGTTCCTGGCGTGCCTGGCTGCTACCGGGATGGGGCCATCCCGAGCCCTCTTGGCTACGGACACACCCTGCAACTGCCGCGCGTATCGAACGGCTGCGGGAGCTGTCGGCGTCACTGACTCCGACGCGACTTCATCCACCTCACTTCTTGCCAGATGCCACCGTATCGCCGCGCGCGCCGCGTTGGCGGCCAGGTGGCGTGTGGCGCTGATTGCCAACGGGAGATATGCACGGCCTACATCGATCCCTACGACCGCTCAGGGGCAAGGTCGATCGCACGCTGCCCGTACTGCCAGCAGCACCGAGCGCAGGCTTTGAGAGAACTGAGAGCAGAAGAGAGTCGAACTGGGCGACTTCAGGACGCCGGGCCGCCACGGCGTGGCATAGGCAGATCGGCGCTGAACCTCGCGTGGCGCCGGGGAACCCGGAAATGAGAACGCCCAACCGATAGAGGTTGGGCGCAGAAGTTTGGTGGTGCAGACGCGACCGGAATCCAACCCACTCTCTCAACGATTGAGCAATCCCGGGCAATCCTGCGGGTTGTTGTGGACGCAATGGCCTCGGCAATGAACGCCGGTCAGTCAATGCAGGGCGGACTCTCACCTTGTGCGGCGCCGATTGACCGGTAGCGTCGCAGCCTACCATCGAGTGGTTAGCCCCAGCTATGACCGATGGCCCGCCAGCGCGTGTTGGTCAACGAGTTGGCCCGACATCCGCTGGCGTGCAGTTCACGAATTGAATCGAGTAGTCAACGGTTGGAATGACCCTTACGGAGAAGAAAATCGAGTCGAGCGACCTCGTTGCCGTTGGCTGTAATCTTCTGGCCATCGACCGTTTCGAGCGATTGCCCCTTTTTCAGGTGGATAGCCCGTCCGAACTTGTCTTCCAGCGCCATCTTGCCGTCCTCGAATACATACAGGGTTCCACCGTCCTTGAGGAGGAACATTTTCTTGGCGCTGGCCGCTGCCGCGTCACCAGCGAACGATGGGGTTACGATGGCGCTCAGCACGGTGGCGGCGACAACAGCGGTAATCCTGGCTTTCATCTCTACACTCCTTTCAATCAAACGTGAAGGCATTTCTGTCAATGCCTTGTGCGACTGCACAGTATGTATTCTGCGAAGCCACCGCTGACGGGAAGATGAGACGGCCGTTACGTATATGTCAGATTCCATTCGGGATGGGATCGGGATTAATCGTGTGCCAATCTCAATGCATTCCTGCTCACCGGGGCGGGGCGCGGACTCATCGCCACATCGGTGCAAGTGCTTATGGCGATGCCGACTGGGCGCCAAGTGCGGTATCGGTGTGAGGCGGCTCAGGTGCCGTGGTCGAGAGCATTCCAGGCCTCGATAGGGATCAGGTGTCCAACGTCGGGTGGCAACCGATACGACAGACCCAGCGATCTGGGTGTGCGCCCAGCACCCACCACGGCACGCGCGACGATCCTCGTGTTCAGACAAGACGGACGCCGCGCAAACGCAGCGCATTGCCGATCACCGATGCGGAGCTGAAACTCATTGCCAGGGCGGCGATCAACGGTGAAAGCAGCCAACCGGTGAGCGGATACAGCACGCCGGCCGCAATGGGAATGCCCAGTGCGTTGTAGAGAAAGGCGAACATCAGGTTCTGCTTCATGTTGCGGACCGTGGCCACTGACAAGGCGCGCGCCACCGCAATACCGCGCAGGTCACCCTTGACGAGCGTGATCTGTGCGCTGTTCATCGCCACGTCGGTGCCGGTGCCCATGGCGATACCGACGTCGGCCTTTGCCAAGGCCGGGGCATCATTGATGCCGTCACCAGCCATCGCAACGATACGCCCCTCGCGCTGCAGCCGCTCCACCAGTTGCAGTTTGTCGGCGGGCTTGACTTCGCCATGCACCTCATCGATGCCCAAGCGCGCCGCCACGGCCTTGGCCGTGGTCAGACCGTCGCCCGTGGCCATGACGACGCGCAAGCCCTCCGCGCGCAACGACGCCAGCGCTTGCGGTGTGGTCTTCTTCACCGGGTCGGCGACGGCCAGGACTGCGGCGAGCGCGTGATCGACGGCCAGATACATGACGCTGGCCCCCTCGGTGCGCAGCGCCTCCGCCCGCTCGGCCAATGGCCGCACGTCCACACCGAGCTGTTCCATCAGCGCGGTGTTGCCCAGTGCCACGGCATGTCCATCGACGCGCCCGCGCACGCCGATGCCTGAGTGCGAGTCGAACTCCTCGGCGCGTAAGAGCACCAGGCCCTGCTCGCGCGCGGCGTTGACGATGGCTTCCGCCAGCGGGTGCTCGCTGCCCTGGTCGAGGCTGGCAGCCAGTCGCAAGGCTTCGCCGGCGGTGAAGCCTTCGGCTGGGATCGTCGTCTGATAGCGCGGCCGGCCCTCGGTCAATGTACCGGTCTTGTCGACGATCAGGGTATCGACCTGGCGCATTTTCTCGATCGCGGCGGCATCGCGAAACAGCACCCCCTGCGTAGCCCCTCGCCCGGTCGCCACCATGATCGACATGGGCGTGGCCAAGCCCAGCGCGCAGGGGCAGGCGATGATCAGCACAGCCACGGCGTTGATGAGGCCAAAAACCCAACGCGGTTCCGGCCCGAACAGGCCCCAGGCAAAAAAGGTCAGCACGGCGATGAACACCGTCGCGACCACGAAATAGCCCGCCACGACATCGGCCATGCGCTGCATCGGCGCCTTGGACCGCTGCGCCTGCGCCACCATCTGCACAATCTGGGACAGCATGGTCGCCGAGCCGACACGTTCGGCGACCATGACGAGCGCGCCACTGGTATTGAGCGTCGCACCGATGACCTTGTCGCCCACCCGCTTGGTCACGGGCAGGGACTCCCCCGTCAGCATCGATTCGTCCACAGCGCTGCTGCCCTCGATTACCGTACCATCTACCGGAACCTTTTCGCCGGGTCGAATGCGCAGCCGATCGCCGACATGGATGTGCGTCAGGGGCACGTCCTCTTCCGTGCCATCGTCGCGAAGGCGCCGGGCGGTCTTGGGGGCCAGTCCGAGCAAGGACTTGATGGCGGCCGAGGTCTGCGAACGCGCCTTGAGTTCCAGTACCTGCCCCAGCAGGGTCAGGGAAATGATCACCGCCGCCGCCTCGAAGTACACCGCGACCCGTCCCATGGACACGAACGAGTCCGGGAACAGTTGTGGGGCCACGGTCGCCGCCACGCTGTAGACGAACGCCGCCCCGGTGCCCAGCGCGATCAGGGTCCACATGTTCGGGCTGCGATGGACCACGGACTGCCAGCCGCGCACGAAGAACGGCCAGCCCGCCCACAGGACGATGGGCAGGGACAGAACGAGTTCGATCCAGGTCTGTGTGCGCGCCTCGAACCAATGCAACTGGTGGCCGAACATGGCAAGCACAGTGACCATGACGGTCAGCGGCAGGGTGTACCAGAAGCGGCGCTGGAAATCGCGCAGCTCGGGACTCTCTTCTCCTTCGAGATCCGGCAGCACCGGCTCCAGCGCCATGCCGCACTTCGGACAATAGCCGGGGTGATCCTGCCGGATCTCGGGGTGCATGGGGCAGGTGTAGATCGTGCCTGCCGCCAGCGCCGGCGCTTCGACAGACGAAGGCTCATGGCCGCTGTAGGCATAGCGCGCCGGCTCGGCGACGAACTTCGCCCGGCACTTGGCGCTGCAGAAGTAAAAGAGTCGGCCTGCGTGCTCGACGTGGTGCTCGGACTGCGCGGTAACGTCCATGCCGCAGACAGGGTCCTTCAGACCTTCGGCCCACTGCAGTGCGCTCGGGTGGTCATGGGCCTGTCGGCGGTGTTCGTGGTCTGATCGCAGGTCCATGACTTCACGCCTCCCTGTTGGCGGGTTTGTCGGGCGGCGCACCATGCCCGCCATCGCCACCGTGGCCATGCAGCAGGTGCATCAGCGGGCACGCCAGCAGCAACAAGTATACCCAATTGCCTGCGACATGGCTCCAGTGCTCGCGCAGCAGATAGAAGCCGCCGATGAGGGCAACCATCAGCAACGCGGTCCTCATGCGCCGATTCAGGCCGGACTGGCCGCGCGTGTCGTGGAGGTGTTCTTGGTCAGTCGCGTTCATCGCGGTGTTCCCTTCATCGAGGATCGGCGCGGTCGGCGCCGGCCTCCTGTTCCAGGTTGCAAGACCGCTGCTGCGCCTCATGGATCCAATCGGCACACGGTCAGTGCATGGTTTCTTCACGGATAAGAACCGAAAACTTGCGCTGCTCCGTCTTTCCCAACCAGCAAGACTTTGTAGGCATCACGGCGTCCTCCGTAGGCGACACCATCCATGCCGGGTGAACCAATGGGCATGCCCGGCACCGCCAAGCCCAGGGCTTGGGGCTTTTCCTTGAGCAGCCGCTGGATGTCCGTTGCGGGTACGTGGCCTTCGATCACATAGCCCTGGATCAGGGCCGTATGGCAGGAACCGAATTTCTGCGGCATCCCGAGGCGAGTGCGGGCTGCGCTGTTGCCCTGGTCGACGGCACTCACGCGGAATCCGCTTTTCTCCAGGTGGGTAATCCAGTCCTTGCAACACCCACAGTTCGGGTCCTTCCACACCTGCACGGCAAGCGTCTGCGGTGCGGCGGCTGGTGCCAGGGAGGGAAGACTCAGCGCAAGCACCGCCAGCAGCAGCCTGCGCCGCCGGGGGAACGGTTGATCAACGGTTTGGTGCATGACAAGGACCCCCGGTGACGCTGCTTATTCGACGACGATCTTGCCCACCATGCCCGCTTCCATATGGCCGGGGAGGAGGCAGGCGAAGTCCACCGTACCGGGCTGATCGAACTGCCAAACCAGCCCGCCGCGCTGGCCAGGCTGGAGCGTCACCATGTTCGGCTCGGCATGCTGCATCTGGGGCATCTTGCGCATCATCTCGGCGTGCGCCTTGAGTTCCTTCATTGAGCCGATCACCATTTCGTGCGGCACCTTGCCCGTGTTCTTGACGAAAAAGCGGATGGTCTCGCCCTTCTTGACCGCGATGTTCGCCGGCGTGAACCGCATCGAGTCGTCCATGACCACCTCGATGGTGCGGTCGACCTTGGCGGGATCGCCTGGTTTGCCGACTTCGGAGGGTGATGTGTCCCCGTGCATCGAACCGTGCATGCCGTGCATGCCCTGCATGTCATGCCCGGCCATGCCATGGCCGCCCTGATGGTCCCCACCGGCCAGCGCCAACACAGGCAAGGCGCTCAGCATCAAAACGCTCAGGGTTTTCTTCATCATCGGTTTCTCCTTAGGGTTGGTGAATAAGATCGGAGTTGCGCGTGGCGGCTTCTAGAACCACAGCCGCACACCCGCCACATAACGCGTTTCCCGGGTACGCTGTCCTTCGGCGCGCGCAAAATCGGCGGTCTGTCCGAACTTGCCAGCCCATTCGACGCCGACGTAGGGCGCGAACTGGCGCGAGAACTCGTAACGCAGGCGCAGGCCTGCCGCCGCATCGGCCAGACCGCTGCCCAGACCACGCGCTTCATCGCGCTGGCCATACAGATTGACTTCCATGCGGGGCTGCAGAATCAGGCGCTGGGTGAGCAGGAGCTCGTACTCGCCCGACAGGCGCAGCGCCGTGCGTCCCGAGCTGCCGACGTAGGCGGTGGCATCGACATCGAACCAGTACGGCGCGAGCCCCTGGATGCCGAAAGCGAGCCAGGTCCGGTCAGGCCCCGTGCCGCTGTCCTGCCGCACCCCGAGTTGGGTGTCCCAGTACGAGGCGATCGCATGGCCCCACAGGACCTCCGTGCGTGCCTCCTCCAGTTTGCCTTTGGCGACGTCACCCTCGGCCTTGAGGACCAGGCGGTCGTAGGTGCCGCCGAACCAGGCTTGCGCGTCATAGGCGGTCGCGTTCCCGTCCTTCGTGTAAACGCGCTCCAGGCGATCGAGGAGCACGCTGCCGAACGCATGTTCATCGGACAGCCGAAGTTGCCGTGGCCCGGGGAGTGCGTAAGGGCCCGACTCCAAAGTCAAGCCATTGGAATACGCGTGCGGATCACGGGCATCGGCGGGGGCGGGGCCGCCCTGCATGTTCATGCTGCCGTAGTCCATGGTGGCGCTCGCGGGCGATTCGGCTCGCGTTGGGGCTGGAGCCGTGCCCGGGTGCCCGGCATGGCCGCCGCCTTCCATCGTTGTTTGCGCCCAGACGGGTGCCGCACCGAGCAACACCAGCGCCGCAGTGAAGAGAGAACGGGGTTTCATCGAGAATCGTCCTTGGATGAGTTTCATGACACGACCACCACGCGGAACATGCCCATGTCCATGTGCAACATCAGGTGGCAGTGCCAGGCCCAGCGACCCAGGGCGTCGGCGGTCACGAGGAAGCTGACGCGCTGCGCGGGTTGAACCGGGACGGTGTGGCGACGCACCAGGAACTGCCCGTCGGGCGTTTCCACCTCGCTCCACATCCCGTGCAAATGCATCGGGTGCGTCATCATCGTGTCGTTGTGCAGGATGACGCGCACCCGCTCGCCGTACTTCAGGTGCACCGGCGTGCTCTTGCCGAACTCGAGGCCGTCGAGCGACCAGGTATAGCGCTCCATGTTGCCGGTGAGGTGCAGCTCGATCTCGCGCTCGGCCCCGCGAGGATCGAGAGGGCCGCCGATCGTTTTGAGGTCGGCCAGCGTCAGCACGCGCCGGCCGTTGTTGCGCAGGCCAATGCCCGGATCGTCAAGATTGGTGCGCGGCATGTCCACCCGCATATCCGTGCTTGGGCCGTATTCCGTGCGTGCGTGACGGACCGTGGCGCTGGGCTTGGCCATCGCGCCGCCTGTCATGCCATGCATCGCGTGCTGGCCGTGATCCATGGCCATCGCGCCATGGTTCATGCCGGACATGTCGTGCTTCATGCCCGGCATGTCGTGGCCCATCGCGCCGTGGTCCATCGCGCCCATGGCCGAGCCGCCATGCCCCATCGCGCCGTGGTCCATCGCGCCCATCATGTCGGCCATGGTGAGCCATTCGACGGGATCGAGAGCAGGCACGGCGGCGTTCAAGCCCTCGCGCACCGCGAGCGTGCCGCGGGCGAAGCCGGTTCGATCCATCGATTGCGCGAAGATCGTGTAGGCGTCCTCTCGGGGCGTGACGATCACGTCGTAGGTCTCGCCCGGCCCGAAGCGGAACTCATCGACGGTGACGGGCTCGACGTTCTGCCCGTCGCTTTGCACCACCGTCATCTTGAGCCCCGGGATGCGCACGTCGTAGAAGGTGTTGGCCGCGCCGTTGATGAACCGCAGACGCACGCGCTCGCCCGGCCGGAACAGGCCAGTCCAATTGCCGGCAGGGGTGACGCCGTTCATCAGGTAGGTCAATGTCGCCCCCGAGAGATCGGCCAGGTCGGTCGGGTTCATCCGCATGTGGTTCCACATCGCACGTTTGTCCAGTGCGCGGGAGAGCCCCATGTCGGCCACGTCACGGAAAAAATCGATCGCCGTCGGCTGATTGAAGTTGTAGTAGTCGCTTTGCGCCTTGAGCTTGGCGAGCACCCGCATGGGGTCTTCGTCGGTCCAGTCGGACAGCAGCACGACATGGTCGCGGTCGGCGCGGATGGGGTCTGCCTCACGCGGCTCGACGATCAAGGCCCCGTACATGCCGGTCTGCTCCTGCATGCCGGAGTGCGAGTGATACCAGTAGGTGCCGGTTTGTTCGAGACGGAACTGGTAGGTGAAGGTTTCGCCCGGGGGGATGCCCTGAAAACTGATGCCGGGCACCCCGTCCATCTGGTAGGGCAGGATGATCCCGTGCCAGTGGATCGAGGTGGCCTCGCGCAGGCGGTTGGTGACGCGGATGGTGACCGTGTCGCCTTCCCGAAGTTTGAGCGTTGGCGCCGGGATGGAGCCGTTGATGGTGGTCGCCATCCTTGGCCTGCCGGTGAAGTTGACCGGCGACTCGGCAACCACCAGGTCGATGTTCGTGCCGCTGAGCACGGGCGCCGCACCCGTGCGCGTGTCGGCCAGCCCCTGCGCCGCAGCACGCACCCAGGGTGACAGGCCGACCATCACGCCGCCGGCGACCAAGCCGCGCACGAAGCGCCGCCGCGAGGGCATCAACGGCAATGGCAAATGAAACGGACTCAAAGATGGCATGGGCTTCTCGCGATGAGTTACTGAAGTCGTGGGTGAGATGCTATGGAGCCACCCCTGTCAGGATGCTGTTCGTCCGATTACATTTTTGTTATCTTCATGTCAGGTGCACCCAAAATCGTCACACTAGCGGCTATTCGATACGGCCGAGCACCCTCATGAAGATATTGATCGTCGAAGATGAACCCAAAACGGGCGACTACCTGCGACAAGGCTTGAGCGAAGCGGGTTTCGTGGTCGATCTGGCGCAAGACGGCGCCGATGGTCTGCACCTGGCCTTGCAGGGCGAGTACGACCTGGTCATCCTGGATGTGATGCTGCCCGGCCTCGACGGCTGGCAGGTACTGCAGTCCTTGCGCCATCGCGGCCTGCAGATGCCGGTGCTGTTCCTGACCGCACGCGATCAGGTGGAAGACCGGGTCAAAGGCCTTGAACTCGGTGCGGACGACTATCTGGTCAAGCCTTTCTCCTTTGCCGAATTGCTGGCCCGCGTGCGCACGATCCTGCGCCGGGGGCGCAGTGGCAACGAGAGCACCGTGCTGCGCGTGGCCGACCTCGAACTGGACCTGCTGCGCCGACGCGTTTCACGCGGCGGGCGACGGATCAGCCTGACGGCCAAAGAGTTCGGCTTGCTGGAACTGCTGATGCGCCGTCATGGCGAGGTCCTGCCCCGCTCGCTGATCGCCTCGCAGGTCTGGGACATGAATTTCGACAGCGATACCAATGTGATCGAGGTGGCCATCCGGCGCTTGCGCGCGAAGATTGATGAGGGTCATGAGGTCAAGCTGATCCACACCGTACGTGGCATGGGTTACGTATTGGAAGCACCGGAGGAGCGCTGAATGTTTCGCTCCCTGTCACTGACGACCCGGCTCACCCTCTTCTTTACGTTGGCGGCTGCGGCTGTGGTGTTTGGATTGGCCTTGTTGGTCATCGCTGCATCCGAGCGGCATTTCATCGAGCTGGATCACATGGCGCTGCAGGACAAGCAGCACCTGATCGAGGATATTTTGGCGCGATCCAATTCGGCCGAGGACGCCAAGTGGCTGCTGCGTGAGGCATTGAGCCACCATCACGGGCTGTACGTCAGCGTCCATGATTCGAAAGGTGAAACGCTCTTCCAGTCCGAAGGATTTCGCCTCCCGCGCGAACTGTCACCGGCGGATGAAGGCAACGGCAACGACGCGCTGAAGCATTGGGCCGACGAAGGGCGAGCGTTTCGCGGAATGCGTTTCCAGGCTGTTCCCGCCTATGACGCGACGACGCGGCTGGACATCCTCGTTGCCATGGACACGGCACATCACACACGGTTCATGCTGGAGTTGCGGCGCACCCTGATGACCTATGCCGTCGTGACGATCGTCATCTGTGGCTTGCTGAGCTGGTTTGCCGCGTACAAGGGGCTGGCGCCATTGCGTGCCATGAAATCCAGAGCCACCACGCTCACGAGCCAGCGGCTGCACCAGCGCATGCCCGTCGAGGCGGTACCCATCGAAATGGCCGATCTGGCTCACGAACTCAACAAGATGCTGGACCGGCTGGAAGACGCGTTCACGCGACTGTCGGAGTTCTCGTCGAATCTGGCGCATGAGCTGCGCACCCCCCTGAGCAACCTGCTGACCCAGACCCAGGTCGCGTTGGCTACCCGGCGGGATGCCGATACCTACCGGGAGATCCTGGCTTCCAATGCCGAGGAACTGCAGTGTCTGGGCCGCATGGTGTCCGATATGCTGTTCCTGGCCAAGGCCGAACGCGGGATGATGCTGCCGAACCGGGAACGTTTCTCGGCAGCCGAGGAAACGCACGCCCTGATCGAGTTCTATGAGGCGGTCGCCGAGGAGAAGGGCGTCAGACTGGCTCAGCGTGGTGAGGGCGAGATCGTCGGTGATCGCTTGATGTTCCGCCGTGCCCTGAGCAATCTGCTTTCGAACGCGCTGCGCCACACCCCGCCACATGGCGAGGTCACGATCGAGATCAGCCAGTCTTCCCAAGCCACCCGGGTGAGCGTCGAGAACACCGGCGAGGACATCGACCCGAGGGTACTGCCGCGCCTGTTCGATCGGTTTTACCGTGCTGACCCATCGCGGTCACATCCGGAAACCGACGGCGCAGGGCTGGGATTGGCGATTACCCGCGCCATTATGCAAACCCATGGAGGATCGATCAGCGTGACGTCCGCGCAGGGCAGGACCCGGTTCTGCCTGGAGTTCCCAGGCGGAACCTGATGAGGTGAAGCAGTTGGGGCGAGCCAGCCCAAGTGCCTTTGGGGCACTTCTCGAAACCTCCCTCCCCCTTGCAGCCCGTGAGCCGGCATGATGTCGCCCATGATCACACCGCGCATCAAGCCCTCGTCCTTCTGGCGCTCTCAACCCGGCGCTGACCTGTTCGTGCAAGACCAGCGTCAAGCCAAGCTCGGCGGCTTCATCGCCAACCTGGCGGCGATGGACGAACTGATCGACTTCGCGGCCATTGCCGCCCGGGTCGACACCGCCTGCCCTCGCGCT